>NZ_JABEQM010000004.1 GCF_014174155.1 Gluconacetobacter tumulisoli
CGATACAGCAGATCCACCAGGCAATGGTCGAATTTCGATACCATCAGCAGCACCTTCGTCCGCGTCCGGTTGTCCTTCAGCGTCCAGTCCATCCCGAACCGTTCGGCAAGGCCGGCCAACGCCGCGCGCGGTACGTCGGACACCGCATCGGGATCGACGGGACCAAAGACCACGCGCATGAAGAAATGGCGGCTTTCGGTATCGTCGAACTGCTGCGCCTCGGTGATGTTCATGCCCAGGTCGAACAGGAGCTGCCCGATCGCGGCAACGATGCCGGGTCGGTTGAAGCAACTGAGCGTCAGCGTGTACGCCACCCTGCCCTGCGCTTCGGACGGCATTACTGTACTGGGGACGACAGGCGTCATGACGGCCTGCACACCAGGAGAGGGTAACGATCCATGACCATGGCTCTCATCCGTTCGGTTAAATCACCGTAACGATACGCCGTCCAAGGATGCTTATAAGAATTACTTATCGATTGCCGGCGGCCAGGCGCCGTCGTTCAGTCGACGCCATCCACTACCACGTGCGGCTGGCCGCGCGAACAGGTTTCGACCCGCGCGCGGACACCATAGACCTGATGCAGCATCGGGGTCGTGATGACGTCCCGCGCAGTCCCCGCCCCTTCGATCCGGCCGCGACGCAGCATGACAACGTGATCGGCCTGCTGAAGCGCGATATTCAGGTCATGCAGGACTACGACCGTCACCATTCCCCGTTCGCGGGTTTCCTGCCGGACGAACTTCATGACCGAGAACTGATGATGCAGGTCTAGGGCGCTGAGGGGTTCGTCGAGCAGCAGGATCTCCGGCTGCCGGACCAGCGCCTGCGCCAGGCCGACAAGCTGCCTTTGTCCCCCCGACAATTCGTCCATGTAGCGCAGCGCCAGGTCATCCACCCCCAAGCGGCCCAGGACCTCCAGCGCCTCGCTGACTTCGTCGTCCTCCCAATCGTCGGCCGGTGCGGCCGCACGCCGGGCGGCGATCACGGATTCCAGGACCTGGAGATGGACCGGCGGCGGCAGGGCCTGGGGCAGATAGACGCAATGCCGCGCGCGGGCGGCCGGACGCATGCGCGACAATTCCAGGTCGCCGAAACGGACGATGGCGCCCGATGGCTCGATCCCCGCCAGGGCGCGCAGCAGCGTCGACTTGCCGCTGCCATTGGGACCCAGCAGCGCCGATACCGCCCCGACCGGCAGCGAGCCGACCGACAGATCGTCCAGCACCGTGCGGCGTCCGTAGCGCACCGTGACATGCGTCGCCGTCAGGCCGGTCACGATGCCACCTGCCGCCGCAGCACGATCGCCAGGAAGAAGGGTATTCCTACCAGCGCCGTGACAATCCCCACCGGCACGATCACCCCCGGCAGCACCGTGCGCGCCGCAACCGCCGACAGCGACATGATCAGGCACCCCACAAGAACGCTGCCGGGCAGATAGAACCGGTGGTCCTCGCCCAGCAGCCGGCGCGCGATGTGCGGCGCCACCAGTCCCACGAACCCGATCGTGCCCACGAAGGACACCGCCAGCGCCGACAGCACGCTGATCCGCAGCAGGGCCATGATCCTGACCCGACGGACATCGATGCCGAAGCTCGCGGCCCGTTCCTCGCCCATCCGCAGGGCGGTCAGCGACCAGGAGGCGCGGAAGGACAGCGGCAGGATCACCGCGCAGGCCGTGGCAAGGATGCCCAGCTTGGACCAGTTCGCCCGGGTCAGGCTGCCCATGGTCCAGAAGACCAGGTCCTGCAGCGCGTCCTCGCTGGCCACGAACTGCACCAGCGACACCAGGGCATGGAAGGTAAAGACCAATGCGATGCCGAACAGCACCACCGTGCTGGTTGAGGCGTCGCGCAATCGCGAGACAAGATCGAGCAGGAAGGCGGACGCGATCGCGAAGGCGAACGCATCCGCCGACACCACCCATTCCGCCGGCACGCCGGGGATCTGCCATTGCAGGACGATGGCCAGCGACGCGCCGAACGCCGCCGCGGCCGATACGCCCAGGGTGAAGGGACTGGCCAGCGGATTGTTGAGGATCGTCTGCATTTCGGCCCCCGACAGGCCCAGCGCCGCGCCGACGCACACCGCCATCAGGGCATAGGGCAGCCGGATCTGCCAGACGATCACGCTCTGCCCCGCCGGGCCGTCATGCGGGTGCAGCAGGATCCGCAGCAATGTCGCGGGCGACATGCCCGACGGCCCCAGCGCGAAATCCAGCACCACCGACCCCAGGATCAGGATGCCCAGCACCGCCAGGATCGACACGCGCCGCCGCAGCAGCCGCCGGTAGGCGTCGCGGACATGCCCGACCCGCTCCGCCGCCAGCAGCACGCGCGCGCCCGCATCCCGCCCGGCCGTCGCGCGGGCGCCCGTCATCGTGACGTGGTCGTTCATCGGGCGTTCATGGCCGGGCGTCGACCCAGTACGTCCCGCTGTCAGGTACGGGCAGGAAACGGGAATACAGTTCCGCCTTTGTCGCCTGCGGATCGACGTCGCCGAACAGGTCGGGATGGAACCATTTCGCCATCACTTCGACGGCAAGGATATTGTAGGGCGAGTCATAGAACGAATGCCACAGCCCGTAGGCATGCCCGTCGCGGACCGCGCGAAGGGTGGAAATCCCCGGGCGTTGAAGGACCGCCTGCACCGACGCGCGCGCCATGGCTTCGTCCACCTCGGCGCCCATGTGCACGGCAAGGCCTTTGAAGGCCGGGCCCTTCGTCCCGTCGACGATATAGATGTCAGGGTCGGATGCGATCACCTGTTCCAGCGCGATGTCGCCGATATAGCCGGGCAGCAGCGGGGCCGCGATGTTTCGGCCGCCGGCGGCCTCGATGAACGCGCCCATATTGCCCTTGCCCGCCGTATGGCAGCAGGCTTCACGGGTGCCGGCCAGCATTTCCAGGAACACCGTCGGGCGCGACGCCGGGGGCAGGTTGGCGACCCGGTTGCGGATCCGGTCCAGATGGGACTGGTAGAAGGCGATATACGCCTCGGCCTCGGCCCGGCGATCCAGGGCCTGGCCCAGGATGCGCATGGACGGAACCGTGTCGTCCAGGGGATGGGCCCGGAAATCCACGAACACCACCGGAACATGTGCGCTTTCCAGTTGCGCGACCAGTTCGCTCGACGCCCCGGGGCCATGCCCGCTGATCGACAGGATCGCCAGGTCGGGACGCAGGTCCAGCACCTTTTCGGGGCTGACGGTATCGGCGGTCGTCTTGCCGATCAACGCGACCTTCGCCGCGGCGGGGAACGCGGCCACATATCGATCATAGCTCTGGGCGTCGGCCTCGCGGAATTCGCCCTGCCAGCCGACGATCCGGTCGAAAAGGTGCTTTTTTTCCAGCGGCGCCAACGCGTAGATCAGGCGCCCCTCGCCCAGGACGATCCGGTGGACATGGGCCGGAATATCGACCTTGCGGCCGGCCAGATCGGTGATCGTCTCCGCCCGGGCACCGGTCGATATCGCCAGGGCGACCGCGATACAGGCGATCGTCCGCAGGAAACCGCGCCGGTGCTTTCGAATGGATACGACCATCAACATATTCTCCCGCCTGTCATCCGCCACATTCGGGCCGCTTCGCGGACGCGGCCCCCAGATTGTGCTGGTGTGACGACCCTCTTTCCCGACCGGGCGTGGCCATGCCGCCGAGTGGTGATCTGCTTCACGACGTTCTTACCCCCATCACCGGACACTGAGAAGCATTCGCGGGAAAATCGCTCCACCCCGCATACCTCATATGTCCAGGTCGGATCGCCGTCAGGGGGATTTCCGGACGGGTTTGTCCCTCAGTGTCGCCCGGGCCGGCGCAGCAGGATCCGGACCGAGCCCTGGTTCGCGGCATGGGGATGAACCACAGCGAGAATGTGCGGGCGCAGGTCGGATCGCCCCAGCCAGAGCGGCAATTCGCGTCGCAGCACCCCGCCGCCCTGACCCGATCCGAGGCCGGTAATGACCTCGACGCACCTGGTATTGTCGGCGCGCGCCTGGGTCAGGAAGGCATGAAGACGGAGGAATGCCGTCTGGGCATTCTGCCCATGGAGGTCCAGCGTCCGGGTTGGGCGGAGCTTCCCGCTGACCAGGGATCGCCAGCTGGTATCGTCGATACCCGGCCGGCGGACACCGATTTCCATGGTCGCGTTCGATGGAACCCGTGTGTACGACGGGCCGGGCGGCCGACCGGGAGGCGCCGGGAAAGCGTCCCCCTCCGTCGCCGGGGCCCGGGCACGTGCCGCATCACCCGGCGCGCGTGAGGCCGGCGTCGCCGGTGCGGACTGGGCTGGACCGCCGGTCGGTTCCGGCGTCCGGACGGTCGCGGCGTCGCGACGGGCCAGCGGGGTGATGCCCCGCACGAACGCCGTCCAGAGCGCCTGCTCGTCTTCCCTGAGAATCCGCCGACGGCGCACGCATATCCCTCCACCTCCGCCGATCTGCGCAACCCGGCGCCGTCACATCCGTGCGGATCACGACTTCTTAACGGGTCGCCCAGCCGGGGACAAAGTCCGAAGCGGATATCGCCGGTTACTGCGCGGCGTCGGTCAGCATCCGCCCCTGGTAGGTCCCCGTCAGGGTCTGCAGGAACGCCACGATATCGGCGACATCATGGTCGGACAGGTCATGGTCCGGCGTCTGGTAACGCGCCATCTCCCGCACGGCCTGTTCCAGCGTCTTGACACTGCCGTCGTGGAAGTAGGGGGCGGTCAGGGCGATATTGCGCAGGTTCGGCACCTTGAAACGTTCGCGGTCGTCGTCCGAATGGGTCACCGTGTAACGCCCTTCGTCGGCATCGGTCACCTTGCCGCCTCGGTCGGCGAAATAGTTGCCTTCCAGCCCCATCACCTCGAACGCCTGACCGCCCAACGACACCCCCGTATGGCAGCCGGAGCAGCCGACGCTCTTGAACAGGGCATAGCCGTTCTTCTCCTGCGCGTTCAGCGCCTGCGTGTCGCCCTTCAGGTAGCGGTCGAACCGGCTGTCGGGCGTGATCAGCGTCTTTTCATACTCGGCGATCGCGGCGGTAATCCTGTCCTTGGTGATATCGTCCGATCCGAAGGCGGCTTGGAACGCCGCTACATAGGTCGGGTCCTGCTTCAGGGCATCGGCGACCTGTCCCCAGTCGTGCGATCCCATTTCCAGCGGGTTCATCACCGGTCCGGCAGCCTGGTCGGCCAGGGTGGCGGCCCGCCCGTTCCAGAACTGGCTCTGGTTGAAGACGGCGTCATAGACCGTCGGTACGTTGATCGGACCATGCTGGTCGTTAATGCCCAGCGCGGTCACACGACCGTCCACCCCGCCACGATCCAGCCCGTGACAACTGGCGCAATTGAGCGTGCCATTGCCGGACAGCTGCTTGTCGAAGAACAGGCGTTGGCCCAGCGCCACCTTGCTGTCGTCGACCGGCAGCGTTTCCGGGATCGGCTGGACCGGTTCGACCGCAAACTGGGCGCTTACCCCCGGCGTGGCGTAATGGGCGCGCCGTTCGTCGGCAATCCATGCCAGCAGCGCGTCACGCTGGGCCTGCGACATGTGGGCGTGCCAGTGCATCAGCAGGTACAAGGTCGGGGGCATGCGGTTCTGGCGGACGACTTCCTCGATCCGTGCCAATTGCTCTTCGGACGGGACCGTGCCGTTCTGGAACGCCTCGATGACCGGTTCGATCCGGAAGTGACGCAGGCCCTGATCCAGGTCGCGCTGCATCAGCTGGTTCGCCACGGGCACATGGAAATAGAACGGCAGGTCGGTATTGCGCGCGTGGCAATAATCACACCGGGCCTCGCGAATCACATTGAATGCGGCCAATGCTGTCGGATTGCCTAGTGTCGGTGAATGCGTACCCAAATTCGGGGCGGTTTCATGATCAAAATGGGTCAGATACCCGACGACACCGCCATAGGCGACGCAGCCGAGTGCGGCGACCGACAGAATTACCTTACGCACCGACACATCCACTCTCCTCTCTCGTCAGGAGACCGGTCTGGCCCATCGGTTATTGGGCTGTCAAAATAATATTTTCCATCAAAACGATCGAACGGTTCGATAATACCGGCGGACTGCCGGTCATTTCATCGCGTGCGCCAGCCGTTCCCGCGCCACCTTGACGTACGCGGCGTCCAGTTCGATCCCGATCCCGCGCGCCCCCTCCTCGGCCGCCGCGACCAGCGTCGTGCCGGTGCCCATGAACGGATCGAGGACCACCGCGTCCGGCTGGCCGTGCAGTCGGATGCACATCTGCGGCAGGCGCAGCGGGAACGTTCCGGGATGGTTGAATTTCTGCGCCTTTCCCTGCACCGTCTCGTAGGGAATGAACCAGGTATCGCCCCGGCAGCGGCGATCCTGCGCGTGGCCGCGGCGTGCGATGTTCGACTTGTCCTTGTACGGCACGCCGATCTCCAGCCTGCGCAGCGCCACGTTGCCCGACCGCGTGAGGTGAAACAGGTGTTCGTGGTTCCGGTGGAGATACCGCGTGCTGTTCACCGGCTTGAAATGACCGAACGTGTCATCCTCGACCGATACCGACTTGATCCAGCTGATATGATTCTGCAGGTGAAAGATCGCGCGCAGGCGCACCGCCAGTTCGAACGGGATCCAGGGCTGCGCCGACGAGCCTGCGATATTCAGGAAGAACGATCCGTCCGGCCGCAGCACGCGATGCAGTTCGGCCGCGACCTCCATCATCCAGTCCAGATATTGCGTCTCGGCCAGGCGATCGCTGTAGGTGCGGTAATCCAGGCCGATATTATAGGGCGGCGACGTCACCACCACGTCGACCGATTCCGCCTCCATGCGCCGCAGCACCCGCAGGCAATCCCCCCGGACCAACAGGTGCGGCCCCACCGGATAGCGCTGGGTGCGGACGGGGCGCGTTGCCACGGGGGCCGCCCCCTTGGCCGCGGCCTCTGCCTTGCGTCGCCGTTCGGTCATATCCCGCCAATCGTCCGTGCCCGCGTCACGACCCGCCGCCCTGGGCCTGGACCACGACGGGACGCGGCAGGAACACTACCATCCGCCCATGCTGGCGCAGTTTTCCGGCCGTCTGTTCCGCGTCGGTGCCCCAGCCCAGATAAAGATCCGCCCGCGATGCCCCCTGGATATCCGTACCGATATCCTGCGCGAACACCAGGCGTCGCCATGTGGCGGCCGAGGGGTCGGGCAGTTTCGTCTCGACCCAGATCGGGGCACCCAGCGGGATGACCCGCCGATCGATTGCCGCCGATTGCCCGGGACTGAGCGGCACGCCCATCGCGCCGGGTGCACCCTGGTCGACATAGACATTGTCCAGCAGGTTGAAGAAGACGTAGTTCGGATTCTCCTCCATCGTGACGCGGGCCTCGCCGGGATGGGCGGCCAGCCAGGCGCGGATCGACTGCATGCTGACATCGTCCTCGGCCATCGCACCGTCACGGATCAGGACCCGGCCCAACGGCACGTAGTCCAGTCCGTTCTTGCCGCCGAATCCCAGGCGTACCACCTGTCCGCTGGGCAGCCGCACCCGGCCCGATCCCTGGATCTGCAGGAAGAACAGGTCGGCCGAATCGGCAACCCACAGCAATTCCAGGTGCCGGCCGGACAACGCGCCGGCATCGATCTGCGCCCGCGACCAGTACGGGACGAACTGTCCACCCTGCCAGCGCCCCGCCACCATGCGGCCGTCCGTGGCCCGTGTCCTGACCAGGTCATCCGGCACGCGGTAGACCGGGGTCTGGTAGATCCCGCCACGTGTCAGCGACCCCCGGATCTCCGGTTCGTAATAGCCGGTGAACAGCGCCGACCCGTCGCCGGTGCGAACCGGCTGGAACCAGCGTTCGTAGAACGCCTGTGCCGCCTGGGCATCACCGGTGGGCAGGGAAGCCGCCGCCCGGCATGCCGGCAGCCAGTCGCCGACATGCGCGCCCAGGCCGCTGTCCGATCCCAGCGTCGCATCGGCCGGCAGACGACCCAGATAGCGGCATTCGGACAGGAAGACCGGGATGGATTGCTGGGCGGCATCCGCCCCCCACCCTTCGAGGTCGGAGAAGGCGACAGACTGGCGCCCGCCACTTTCGTTCTGCGCGGCACAGGCAGACAACAGGGCGATGGCGGCGGCGCCGACGCCCCGCAGGATTCTGGACGTAAGAAAGTTGGACAACGACAGAGCCAGACCGTTCGTAAAAGGAAAGAGCGCCAGAAAGCAGAAAATTAAGGAAAGAATCAGGCGCTGCGGCTTGCTGCCAGACGCCAGGCCGCGCCGGTGATCGTAACGCCCAACAGACGTTCGAATGTCCACAAATCCGAAAACTCGGTCACTGAATCGGTGCCGGATACCGGTTGGCCGTCCTTGTCCAGGGTCAGGCTGATCTGGTCGGATACGATCCGGACATCGATCCGCGCATGGGCGGCGCCGTCGCGTTCCTCGATCGCGGCGTCGACGATGGCCAAGCTGGTGACGGCCCGAACCTCGGCCTTCTGGGTTTCGCCCAATTGCTCCCGCGACCGGATTGCGCCCTCGAACGCCGTCATGGCGTTGGCGGTCAGGCGTTCGCGCAGCATGGCGACGTCGCCGGCGGCGAAGGCCAGGACGATCTGCTGAAACGAGGCCTCGACACCCTTGAGGAACTGGGCCGGCACGAAATCACGCTCGCGTCGCGCGATCTCGGCCAGGACCTGCCCCACCCGGGTTTCGGGCGCAGGCACGTCATAATCCGTCAGCGGCGCCGGGGCTTCGGGCCGTCCCTCGATCACCGGTCCGGGTCGCGGCGCCGGCATGGGCTGGGGCCGCGGTTCGGCCCCCACGCGCGTTCCCAGGATGCTGCGCAGCCGCAATGCCAGGAATGCGGCGATCAGGCCGAACAGCACCAGATCGAACGGAAAATGATCGAACGAGAAATCCATCACCATGCCCATCAGAGGCGACCCGGACAGGCCGGCCCGCAGGTCAGAAGTCGCCCCTACACATAGGCAAGGCCCCGGTCGGACACAATGCGGCACCCCGCGCAAACGGGGAATCGGGAAAATCCGCATGCCCGGCCCATCGAGGTTGGCGAACGTCGCCGGGCATGCTACCGCCGGAACCTGCTTTCCGTCTTCTGCGTGCAAGGAAGTTCTCGTTCATGTCCGACACGACTCAGCCCCCCTCCGACGGCGCCCAGGGCGTCCCGCCGGCGTTGCCGCTGACCATCAATCTGCAGTACACCAAGGACCTGTCGTTCGAAGTCCCGGCCGGTGCCGAGATCTTCGCGACGTTGCGCGCGAACCCCCAGATTTCCGTCAATATCGACGTCCAGGCCAATCGCCTGCAGCAGGACCACCCGGTCTTCGAGGTGGTGCTGTCGATCAAGGCCGAAGCGCTGGAAGCGCCGGAAAAGGAAGGCGCCGCCCCGGGCCGCGCCGTGTTCATCGCGGAACTGGCCTATGCCGCGATCGTCACGCTGACGAACGCGCCCGACGAACTTGTCGAGCCGATTCTGCTGGTCGAAGTGCCGCGCCTGATCTTCCCCTATGTCCGCAACATCATCAGCGAGGTCACGCGTGACGGCGGTTTCCCGCCCGTCGTGCTGCAGCCGATCGATTTCGTGGCCCTGTGGCAGGCCAAGCGCAGCAGCTTCCCCCAGACCGCCGGCAACGCCTGATCCGATCCGGGAGTGATTCCGGAAGGCCTGTGGACGGCGTGCCGCCGCGGGCCACGGATCACCGCGTGATGATCTGCCGATGCTGTCCCAGCCGGGACAGCATCGCCCCGCCGTCGGGATGGTCGGCGATTTCGATTCCCCGCCATGCCGCCGCAGCCAGGGCCACCCCTGTCCGGGGGGATATGGCGATCGCCCTGACCCCATGCAGCGCCCCCATCCCGTCCGGCGGCAACGCCGCCAGGAACTGGCGCGCCGTTTCGGGGGAATAGAACAAGGCGGCCTCCACGGACCCGCGCGCCAGGGCATTGAGGACATCCCGCCCCAGGTTGCCGGCCGGATCGACCGTATAGACACATCGGCGATTGACCTGGAATTCCGCCTGCCGCAGGCCCGATGCCAGCTCGCCGCCATATCCCTTCGCCGTCGCCAGCAGCAGCGAACCGCGCCGTGGATCCAGCCGCGCGCGGAGCAGGCCCAGCAGCGCCTCGGCCGTTCCGCCGGCCGCCGTGACGTCGTCAAATCCGGCATCGCGTGCGCGCCGCGCCGTCGCCTCCCCCACCGTAAAAATCGGCATCTCCGGCGGCACCCGTCCCGCAAGGGCGGCAATCGCCTGGCCGCTGGTCAGAAGGATGGCCTGCGTCCGGCCACCCGGCAGGGCAAGCGGGCGGGTCCCGATCCGCAGCATCGGCGCGGCATAAGGACGCCATCCCAGGGCCCGCACGTCAGCCAGGGTCTCGCTCAGGCCGGGTTCGGGACGCGTGACCAGAACACCGGGCGGGACCAGGTCGTCAGTCCGCAAAAATATCCGACGGGCTGTCCGCCCGCAGACTGTGCCCCAGTTCGCGTCCCAGCCGTTCGGCATCGGCCGGGGCACCCGTCGCGACGCGGCGCAGCAGGAACGACCCGTCCTCTCGCGCGACCAGGCCCGTCAGGCGCAGGGTCGGATCCTGGCCGGGCCCACCCGGCACCAAGCGGGCATAACCGCCGATCGGCGTGCGGCAGGATCCGTCCAGTTCGGCCAGCAGCGCCCGCTCGGCCGTGGCCACGGCGCGGGCCTCGTAATCCTCGATCGCCGCCAGAAGCTCGCGCAGTTCCACATCGCTTTCGCGAACCGTGACCCCCACAATGCCCTGGCCCGCCGCCGGCACCATGATTTCGGGATCCAGCACGACGTCGGCGCGGTCCTCCATGCCCAGGCGGCGCAGCCCGGCCAGGGCCAGCAACGTGGCGTCGCACTGCCGTGCCGCCAGCTTGTCCAGCCGCGTCTGGACGTTGCCGCGCAGCAGGCCGAACCGCAGGTCGGGGCGGACATGCAGCATCTGCGCCTGCCGCCGGACCGAGGCGCAGCCGACCAGCGCATCACGCGGCAGGGCGGCGAACGGGTCCGACGCCTCCGCCTTCTCCAGGCCCGGCCCCAGGATCAGCACGTCGCGCGCGTCTTCGCGCCGCAGGGTGCAGGCCAGTACCAGCCCGGGTGGCAGCGTGGTTTCCAAATCCTTCAGGCTGTGCACCGCGAAGTCGATGCGGCCGTCGGACAATGCGTCGTGGATTTCCTTGGCGAACAGGCCCTTCCCGCCGATCTCCGCCAGGCGGCGGTTCTGGACCTGGTCGCCCGTCGTGCTGATCTGGTGTTCCTGGAACGCCCCCATGTCGCGCAGCACCGGGCAGAACCGCGTCAGCACCGTCAGGAACGCCCGCGTCTGCACCAGCGCCAGGGGTGACGCCCGCGTGCCCACACGCAGCGGCAATTGCCGGCGATGATGGGTTTCGGGGCGCTGCAAGCCCTGCTTCTGGCGCGCGGCGGCCTCGGCCGCGACCTTCTGCAGCGCGGACGACGGATCAGGGACGGGAGATCGGGCAAAATCCATGCTCTGTCTCTATTACCGCGACGGGACGAAGGAAAGGTGACATAACGCCCGGCGGAGCTGTATTTTATGCAATGATGATGTCGCCCACGCCCGCCCCCACGTCCGTGCCGACGCCGGTACTGGCCATCGAGTCGTCCTGCGACGATACCGCCTGCGCCATCGTTGCGGTCGACGGCGCCATCCTGGCCGAGGCCGTGCTGTCGCAATCCGGGCATATTCCCTTTGGCGGCGTGGTGCCCGAAATAGCTGCCCGGGCCCACCTGGCCGCCCTGCCGGCGCTGGTGCGCCACACGCTGGACCGCGCCGGCCTGGCGCCGTCCGGGCTGGGCGCGATCGCGGCCAGCACCGGGCCGGGCCTGATCGGCGGGCTGATCGTCGGCGCGGGGGTCGCCAAGGGGCTGGCCGTCGCGCTGGACCGGCCGTTCGTGGCCGTCAACCATATCGAGGCCCATGCCCTGACCGCTCGCCTGCCGGGCCTGGTGCCGGGCGGCGCGCCGTTTCCCTATCTGCTGCTGCTGGTGTCGGGCGGCCACTGCCAGTGCATCGCCGTCGAGGGCGTGGGCCGGTACAGGAAGCTGGGCGGCACGATCGACGACGCGGCGGGCGAGGCCTTCGACAAGGTCGCCAAGATGCTCGGCCTGGGCTGGCCGGGCGGACCGGCGGTCGAGGCCCTGGCCACCGAGGGCGATCCCGCGCCCTATCCCCTGCCCCGCCCGCTGTTCGGCCGGCCCGGGTGCGATTTTTCCTTCTCGGGCCTGAAAACGGCGGTGGCGCAGAAACTGGCGCCGTTCGCGGCGGACGCGCTGCCCCGGGCCGCAGCCGCCGGCATCGCGGCCAGTTTCCAGGACGCCGTGGCCGATATCGTCGCCGACCGCGTCGCCCATGCGCTGGACATGATGCCCGGGGCGACGCTGCTGGTCGCGGCGGGCGGGGTCGCGGCCAATACCCGGTTGCGCGCCTGCCTGACCGACCTTGCGGTCTCACGCGGCCTGCCCTTCGCGGCCCCGCCGCTGCGCCTGTGCACGGACAACGCGGTCATGGTCGCCTGGGCGGCGATCGAAACCCTGCGCGAACGCCAGACCCGGGGAATGCCCCCCGCGGACGACCTGGACCTGCTGCCCCGTCCCCGCTGGCCGCTGGAGCAGATGGCCGAACGGTTTCCCACGACCGCCTCGCCGGTCTAGACCCACGGCATGAACTACCGCCACGCCTATCACGCCGGCAATTTTGCCGACTGCATGAAGCATGCGCTTCTGGTCCTGCTGTTGCAGGCGCTGCGTCGCAAGCCCGCACCGTTTTCCGTCCTGGACACCCATGCCGGAATCGGACGCTATGACCTGACGGGCGATCAGGCCGGGCGCACCGGCGAATGGCGGGCGGGAATCGGACGCCTGCTGGATGGGGCGACGACGCCGGATGGGCCGCTTGAATCCTATCTGGACCTGGTTCGCCAGGCCGGGGCGCCGGATTTCTATCCCGGATCGCCGCAGATCGCCGCCATGATGCTGCGTCCGCAGGACCGGCTGGTCTGCTGCGAACTCCACCCCGACGACAGCCGTACGCTGCGTGCGCTGTTCGTGGGCAATCCCCAGGTTTCGGTCCATGCGCGCGACGGCTATGCCGCGCTGGGCGCGCTGCTGCCCCCACGCGACGCACGGCGCGGGCTGGTGCTGATCGACCCGCCCTTCGAGCAACCGGATGAATTCCAGCGCCTGACGGCGGGAATCGTCACCGCGCGCCGCCGATTCGCCACGGGGATCGTCGCGGCCTGGTATCCGATCAAGCATCGCGCCCCTGTCAGGGCGTTTCACGATTCGCTGCGCGATTCGGGGCTGCGGAATATCGTCGTCGTGGAACTGACCCTGCGGCCGCCCCTGGATCCATCGTGCCTGAACGGCTGCGGCATGCTAGTGGCCGGTCCGCCGTTCGGATTCGTCGAACAGGCCCTTCCGGCGATGCGCGCGCTGACCCACCTCTCGCCTGACGGAATGGGAGAGGCCGCCATCACCCGGATCGTCGAGGAATAGGATCATGACCGTTTCGCGCATCGCCGTCATCGGCGCCGGGGCCTGGGGCATCGCTCTGGCGACGCAGGCCGCCCGGGCCGGGGCGCAGGTTCATCTCTGGGCCCGGCGGCCCGAAACCCTGACCGCCGAACGTACCCTGCCGCGCCTGCCGCAGGCCGTGCTGCCGGCCTCGGTCACCGTGACATCGGCCATGCCCGCGCAGGCGGACGCCGTGCTGCTGGCGGTGCCCATGCAGCATCTGCGCGCGGTGCTGGACCATATTCCGCCCTCCGGGCCGATGATCGCATGCTGCAAGGGGGTGGAACGCGACAGCCTGGCCCTGCCGCTCGACATCATCGCCGATCGCCATCCCGGGCTGCCGCGCGCCGTCCTGTCGGGGCCCAATTTCGCCCACGAGGTCGCACAGGGCCTGCCGACAGCCGCGGTGCTGGCCTGCGACGACGGGGGACTGGCACGTCATCTGGCCGACCACCTGACGACCCCGGCCTTCCGCCTCTATGCCAGCGACGATACCATCGGCGTGCAGATCGGCGGGGCGGCGAAGAACGTCATCGCCATCGCCGCAGGCGCCACAATCGGCGCCGGCCTGGGTGAAAACGCGCGGGCGTCGCTGATCACCCGGGGCGTCGCCGAACTGGGCCGCCTGGCCGAGGGGCTGGGCGGACGGATGACCACCCTGTCGGGGCTGGCGGGCATCGGCGACCTGATCCTGACCTGCACCGGCCCATCCTCGCGCAATTTCAGCCTGGGCCTGGCGCTGGGACGCGGCGAGTCGCTGGATTCGATCCTCGGCCAGCGCACCACGGTGGCCGAGGGCGTCACGACCGCGCCGGCGATCCTGGCCCTGGCTCGCGCGCACGGCATCGCCGTGCCGGTGATCGAAACGGTGTCCCTGCTGCTGGCGGGCGACATCGACCTGCTTTCGGCGCGGGACAGGCTGCTCAGCCGGCCCGTGGGGACGGAATAGGCCCAGCCGCCCGACCGGATCGTCACAGCACGAACATGCCCGCGATCGTGGCGCTCATGAAGTTCGAGAGCGATCCGGCCAGCACGGCGCGCAGGCCCATCGATGCGATTTCCGCCCGTCGCTCGGGCGCGACACTGCCGAATCCCGCGATCAGGATTCCCACCGACGACAGGTTGGAAAAGCCGCACAGCGCGAACGAAGCGATCGCCAACGTGCGGGCGTCCAGCGTCGCCTGGTGGAAATGCGGGGACAGCGACAGGTAGGCGACGAATTCGTTGAACACCAGTTTCTGGCCCATGATCGCGCCGACGACCCCGCATTCGCGCCACGGCACCCCGATCAGCCACGCCAGCGGCGCGAACAGCACCCCGAAAATGCGTTCCAGCGACAGGCCGGCGAGCCCCAGCCAGTCGCCCAGGCCATGGATCATGCCATTGGCCAGGGCGATCAGGCCGATGAAGGCGATCAGCATGCTGCCGACCGCGACCGCCACGGCGACGCCGCTGGCGGACCCCACGGCGATGGCCTCGAACACATTCACCGGGTGTTCATGCCCGAAGGCGAGGTCGAGATGCGTGATCCGCGTCTCCTCGCGGGTAGGCATGATGATCTTGGCGAACAGCAGGCCGCCTGGAATCGCCATGACGGACGCGGCCAGAAGATAGTCCATCGGCACGCCCAGCCCCGCATAGCCCGCTAGCACCGATCCCGCGACCGAGGCCGTGCCGCTGGACATCACCGCGAACAGCTCGGCCCGGGTCAGCAGCGGGACGTAGGGCCGCAGGGCCACCGGCATCTCGCTCTGCCCCAGGAAGATGGTCGTGACGGCGGAAAACGATTCCATCGTCGAGGTGCCCAGCGCGCGGCGCACCACGCCGCCCAGCACGGCGGCGAGGCGCTGCATGACCCGGTAGTAATACAGGATGGCGATCAACGCCGAGATATAGACGATCTGCGGCAGGATCCGCAGCGCGAAGACGAATCCGTTGCCGGGAAACAGCGTGTTCATCCGGTCGTCGACCAGCCCGCCGAACAGGAAGGCGGTTCCCTGCATCCCGTATCCCAGCACGGTGTTGACCACGGTGGACACAGCGTGCAGCACCTGCCGCCCCGCCGGGACGAACAGCACCAACCCGCCCAGCGCAACCTGCATCGCAACCGCCGCCGCGACCACCCGAACGCGTATGCCCCGCCGATCCGTCGACACGGCAACTGCCAGGCCGATCAGGACCGCGATGCCCAGAAGTCCCCGAAGGACGGCCATCCTGCCTCACCAATACAATCCTGCAACGACACTGTGCGTTGCGGATTGCGCTGTCCAGACCGTCCGTGGGCAGATGGGCAGGCGGCGGAAACTGCTTTAGGCTGTTGTCCGGACAGATTGCGAGAGACAGAATCGGCTCCATGACGACCGCATACGACTTCACCCTTCCGGCCCTCGACGGCGGCACGATCAACCTCGGCGCCCTGCGCGGCAAGCCCGTGCTGATCGTGAACACCGCATCGAAATGCGGCTTTACCCCGCAATTCGAGGGCCTGCAGGCGCTGTGGTCGTTCTACCGCGGCAATGACCTGACGATCATCGGCGTGCCGTCGAACGATTTCGGCAACCAGGAACCCGGCTCGGCCGATCAGATCGCGACCTTCTGCAGCCGCAATTACAGCGTCACTTTCCCCATGGCGGCACGCAGCCACGTCAAGGGCGACGGTTGCCTGCCGCTGTTCCGCTGGATCGCGCAGGAAGGCGGGTTCCTGGCACGACCGCGCTGGAATTTCTACAAATACCTGATCGGACGCGACGGGCACCTGGCCGACTGGTTCGTCAGCACGACCTCGCCCGAATCGCGCCGCATGCGGCTGGCGATCGAACGCGCGATCCTGGATCACTGAATCCAGCCTCCGGATCACAGATCGGAACGACCGCGCCGGCGTCAGCCGCGCCCCGCACGCGGCAATTGCGTCGGGCCCGCGTCCATATGAAACTGCGTCCTCCGCCCGGCCGTACATGGCCGGGCGACGTCATGCCGCCCGGAGGCCCCCCTTGCTCAGAGGTTTTCTTACCGTCGGCGGCTGGACGATGCTCAGTCGCGTTCTGGGCCTGGTGCGCGACCAGATCCTGGCAGCGCTTCTGGGGGCCGGTCCGATCCAGGATGCCTACCAGATCGCCTTCCGCCTGCCGAACATGTTCCGCCGCCTGTTCGGCGAGGGCGCGTTGAACGCGGCGTTCGTCCCACTGTTCTCCGCCACGCTGACCGCCGAGGGCGAGGAACCCGCCCGCCGCTTCGCCAGCGAGACGCTCAGCGTTCTCCTGACCTGGCTGACCCTGATCGCCGTGGCGGGCGAGATCTTCATGCCGCAGGTCCTGCGCGTCATCGCGCCGGGTTTCTCGCACGAGGGCACGCGCTATGCCATGGCTGTGACCCTCAGCCGCATCACCTTTCCCTACCTGGTGCTGATCTGCGGGGCGGCGCTGGTCTCCGGCGTGCTGAACGGACTGCACCGCTTCGGGGTCGCGGCGGCGGCCTACGTGACGTTCAACGTCGTCGGCATCGCCGCGATCTTTCTGCTGACGCCCTTGACCGGGGACGTAGCGCGGGCTTCGGCCTGGGGCATCACGGCCTCGGGCGTCGTGCAGTTCGGGCTGTTGCTGGTCGCGGCCCGACGGGCAGGATTCCGCCTGACGCTGGTGCCCCCGCATCTCAGCGCGCGCATCCGCATCCTGATCGGGCGCATGGCCATCGGCTGCCTGGGCAGCGGAATCACCCAGATCAACCTGATGGTCGATACGATGATCGGCACCCTGCTGCCCCCCGGCAGCGTGTCGCTGATGTATTTCGCCGACCGCGTGAACCAGCTTCCGCTGGGCGTCCTGGGGGCTGCCGCCGGGACCACGCTGCTGCCGGTCCTGGCCCGCCACGTGACGGCGGAGGACGTCGACAGCGCCCACGCGACGCAGAACCGCGCGATCGAATATGCCCTGATCCTGACCCTGCCATCGGCGCTGGCGCTGGTGGTCCTGGCCGAACCGATCATGGCGACCCTGTTCGGCCACGGGGCGTTTACCGCGCGGGATGCCGCGCTGTCGGCGCAGTCGTTGCGTGCCTATGCCGTGGGACTGCCGGCGTTCGTGCTGGTCAAGGTACTGTCCCCCGGCTTCTTTGCGCGCGGCGACACCGCGACGCCGGTGCGAATCGGGATGGCCACGCTGCTGCTGAATTTCGTGCTGAACCTGGCCCTGATGCGGCCGCTTGCCCATATGGGCCCACCCCTGGCCAGCAGCATCGCCGCGACCGTCAACGTGGTGATGCTGGTCGTGCTGCTGTCGCGCCGGGGCGCCCTTCGGGTGGGCGGTCCGACAGTATCCCGCGTCGCACGGATGGCCGTCGCGGCGGTGAGTATGGTGGCGGTCCTGGCCGCGCTGGAGATGACGCCGCTGGGGCGTCTGGCCGTCCAGCCCGGACCGCAGCGGATCATGTGCCTCGGGCTGCTGATCGCGGCCGGCATGACGACGTACGGGGTGGGACTTCAGGCCCTGGGGATCGTCGACCTTCGTGCCGTCGTCGCCGCCCTGCGGGCGCGCCTGGCTCGTCGGCGGGGCCGGCCTGCCTGACAAATCAGGCAGGCTTGCGGAAGCGCAGGGTCATCCGGTCGCTCTCGCCGATCGCATCATATGTCGTATGATCGAAGGACGGATCGGGCTGGCCGCTGGCGGAACTGGCGCGCGTCGGCGGCAGGGTCCAGACCCCGAACGGATGTTTCTTGTCGTCGCGCGGATTGGCGTTGATCTCTGACGACGCGTCCAGCTGCAGGCCGGCACGGGTCGCCGCCTGCACCACCGTCGACACGGCGACATAGCCGCTGGCGGCCCCGGCTTCCTGCGGGACGGGGTCGGCGCGATGCTCCTCCACCGCCAGGATGCCGCCGGGCTTCAGCGCCGCGTCCACCACGCCCATCGCGTGATCCAGATACCCGCCGCCGATCCAGTTATGAATTTCCCGCGCTGTCAGGATCAGGTCGACACTGCCCGGATCGGCCAGCGGTCCCGAATTCGGCCCGAAGGACACGTCGCGAATATGGCCGTAGTGCGCCACATCGCTGAACAGCCCGTCGAATCGGGTCCGTGCGGCCCCCATGTCGCCCAGTCCGGCGATGTACGTCCCCCCGGTCCGCGCGGCGTACGGGGCGAGGATCCGCGTCCAGTATCCGCTGCCCGGCTGCAGGTCGATGATGGTCATGCCCGGCCGCAGCCCCCAGAACCGAAGCGATGCATAGGGATGCCGCCAGCGGTCGCGCGCCCGGTCGGCCGCCGGCCGGCTGGGCGACGCGATGATCCCGCGCAGCATCAGCGCATCGCCGCCCGACGCGGCCCGCGCCACCAGCGACGGCGCCCCCGCCGCCAGCGCCGCCCAGCCCAGAACCGACCGCCGGCCACATGATCCTGTCATCGCTTCACCGTCCTTCTCTTGTTTCCGCTCCCGTCCTCGGGTGCGGCCCCGACAGGATGCACGGGATCGCCGCCCATGCCACCCCGCGAATCCGGATCGGGTACGGTCCGATTCGTGGGTGGCACAACGGACGCGCGCCCTATACACAGAACGTCATGACGCTTCCTTCGCCGGACGGCGCCACCCCGGCAATGGCGCAATGGTTTTCCCTCAAGGCCGAACATCCCGAAGCCCTGCTGTTTTTTCGCATGGGCGATTTCTATGAACTGTTCTTCTCGGACGCCGAGGCCGCGTCGGCGGCGCTGGACATCGCGCTGACGACGCGCGGAACGCATGGCGACATCGCGATCCCGATGTGCGGCGTACCCGTCGGTGCCGCGTCGACCTATCTGGCGCGGCTGATCCGGCGCGGCTTCCGCGTCGCGGTGGCGGAGCAGACCGAACCCCCGCGCAAACCCGGAAAGGGTGGTCCCAAGGGACCGCTGGCCCGCGCCGTCGTGCGCCTGGTCACCCCCGGCACCCTGACCGAGGATGAACTGCTGGAGGCCGGACGGCAGAACCTGCTGGTGGCGGTCGCACCCCAGGCGGGCCGCGCCGCGGCCGCACGCGGCTGGGGCGTCGCCTGGATCGATATTTCCACCGGCACGTTTGAAACCGCGCACGTCGCACCGGACGGGCTGATGAACCTGCTGGGCCGCCTGGACCCGGCCGAAATCCTGGCAAGCGGAGATGTCGACCTGGGCGATTTCGCCGCGCGCCGCGCGCCCGAGGTCCTGGTGCCGCAGGTCGCGACCGCGCGACGCCGCATGGCCGAGACATTCAACGCCGCCAGCCTGGATGCCTTCGGTACCTTTTCCGACGAGGAAGCCGTCGCCGGCGCCATGGCGCTGGAGTACATACGGCGCAGCCAGGCCGGACAGATGCCCCGGCTGGCGCGGCCGCGTCCCCATGACGACGGCGGCACCCTGGGCCTGGATCCGGCGACGCGCACCAGCCTCGACCTGCTGCGCACCCGCGAAGGCGGCAGCGAGCACACGCTGTTCGCCAGCGTCTGCCGTACCGTCACGGCCCCGGGCAACCGCCTGTTGGCCGAATGGATCGCCGCCCCGCTGACCCGGCCCGACGCGATCGCCGCCCGCCAGGAAGGCTGGTCATGGATGCTGGACGAAGGCGGCGTGCGTGCGACCCTGCGCCAGGGATTGCGCGGCACGCCCGACATCGCCCGCGCCCTGGGACGGCTGTCTCTGGGACGCGGCCTGCCGCGCGACGCCGCGGCGATCCGCGACGGCCTGGCCACCGCGCGGCGCATCGCCCGCGCCCTGTCCGACGGACGGACGCCGCCCCCGCCTCTGTTGGCCGGACTGCTCGGCCATCTGGGCGAGGCCACGGCGCTGGAGGCCCGGCTGGGCCAGGCCCTGGCCGCCGACCTGCCCGCCCGGCTGGAGGATGGCGGGGTCATCGCCGCCGGATTCGACCCGGAGCTGGACGCTGAACGCGCCCTGCGTGACGACAGTCGCCGGGTCATCGCCGGGCTGCAGAACGACTATGCCCAGAAATTCGGGCTGGCCAGCCTGAAGATCCGCCATCACGCGCAGTTGGGCTATGTCGTCGAGGTCCCGGCGGCAGCGGCGGGCCGCCTGCGCGAACGGACGGACCTGATCCTGCGCCAGGGCACCGCCAGCGCGTCGCGCTTTTCGACCGAGGAACTGGTCAGCCTGGACCGCCGGATCGCCGAGGCCGCTGAGCGCGCCGCCACGCGCGAACGCCTGGTGTTCGCCACCCTGGTCCGCGACATCCTGGACGAAGCCGCCCTGCCCCAGATCGCCGAGGCGCTGGCGCTGCTGGATGTCCTGCAATCCTGCGCCGACCTGGCGGCCGGGGGGATGTGGTGCAGGCCGGAGGTCGGGGACGACGCGTCCTTCATGCTCGTGTCCTGCCGCCATCCGGTGGTCGAGGCCGCCCTGCCCCGCAGCGAGCGGTTCACGCCCAATGACTGCTCGCTCGACCCCGCGCGGCGCGTGATGCTGCTGACGGGTCCGAACATGGCCGGCAAATCGACCTTCCTGCGCCAGAACGCGCTGGCGGTCATCCTGGCGCAGGCCGGATTGCCGGTGCCCGCCAAATCGGCGCGCATCGGTGTTGTCGACCGCCTGTTCTCACGCGTGGGTGCGTCGGACGACCTGGCGCGCGGCCGATCGACCTTCATGGTGGAAATGACCGAGACCGCGGCCATCCTGAACCAGGCGGGCCCGCGATCCCTGGTGGTGGTGGACGAGATCGGGCGCGGCACCGCGACCCTGGACGGCCTGGCCATCGCATGGTCCGTGCTGGAAGCCATGCATTCCACGTTACGCTGCCGCTCCATTTTCGCAACGCATTTCCATGAACTGGCGGAGCTGGCCGAGAGCCTGCCCCGCCTGTCGCCCCATACAATGAGCGTACGGGAATGGAGGGGGCAGGTCGTCTTCCAGCACGAGGTCGTGCCCGGATCGGCGCGGCGCAGCTGGGGCGTCCATGTCGCGCGGCTGGCCGGCGTGCCGGAACCCGTTGTCCGCCGCGCCGCGCGGCTGCTGGCGGGACTGGAGAAGGAGCGCGCCACCGGCACGCGGCCGCTGCCGCTTTTCGCCCCGGCGGACAGCGACGGAGGCCAGGAAACCGCGGCCGGCTCCGGACAGGACCTGCCGCCGGCCGTCCGCGACATGCTGGACCGCCTGGACCCGGACGAGCTGACGCCCCGGACTGCGCTGGACGCGGTCTATGCGCTCAAGAAACTGATGCTTGAAGAATCCGGGCATCTAGACCACGGATAATGGAGTGTCGGGCATCCGTCCGACCGCAAGCCTGTGCAGGACACCGATCAGCCCGCGATGTCGACCTCGTCTTTCCCGTCCCTGTCCGTCAGGGACCTGATCCAGAGCCTCGCGACCGCCCTCCGTCCTGCGGATGGACAAGGGTCCCTGCCGCGCGAGGAGGCAATCGCCCTGTTCCGCCGCCATCTCGCCCGCTTCCAGGGCGCAGTGCGCGAGGAGTTCGAGGCCGATCGCCTGCGCGGCGCCACCGCTGCCAAACAGCTGGCGCTGCATACGGACGGCATGATCCGCACGCTGGTGGATTTCGCACTGGACCATGCCCTGGCCGATTCGGTCGGACCGGGGGCCCGGACCCTGGCGGTCGCCGCGACGGGCGGATACGGACGTGGGATGCTGGCCCCGTTCAGCGATATCGACCTGCTGTTCCTGACACCCGAGGACCCATCGGCCGATGTCAGCCGCGTGGTGGAATATATCCTGTATTTCCTGTGGGACCTGGGCCTGAAGGTCGGCCACGCCACGCGGTCGATCCCGCAATGCATCGCCGAGGCCGAAGCCGACACCACCGTCCGCACCACCCTGCTGGACGCCCGCCTGCTGGCGGGCGACAAGTCGCTGTTCGCGATGTTCGAGGCCCGCTACATCGTCGCCTGCGTCGAGGCCGGGGCTGCGCGCTTCATCGCCGACAAGCGCCAGGAACGCACATCCCGCCATCACCGCTTCGGCGACAGCCCGTATCTGGTCGAACCCAACGTCAAGGAAGGCCGGGGCGGCCTGCGTGACCTGCAGACGCTGTACTGGATGTGCCGCTACACCTTCGGCACCCGTCACGTCTCGGACCTGCTGGCCCCTGGGTTCAGCAAGCTTGGCCTGCTGACGGAACAGGAGGCCAAGCGCGCCCGACGGTCCTGGAATTTCCTGTGGAGCGTGCGGCTGCATCTTCACTATATTTCCGGCCGGGCCGAGGAACGCCTGACCTTCGATGTCCAACCGGTGGTGGGTGCGCGCATGGGCTATACCCGCCATGGGCGGCAGGTCGGCGTCGAACGCTTCATGCGGCATTATTTCCTGACGGTGCGCGAGGTCATGCGTCTGACGCATGTGCTGGAACCCGCCGTGCTGCGCCAGGCGCTGGGCCCGACTGCCAATGCGCCGCAGGCGGACACCGCGATGCGCGATGCGGGATTCACCGTGCTGGACGGCCAGATCCTTCCCGAACGCGGGACGTCCTTCGATGCCGAGCCCATCCAGATGATGCGGCTGCTGGAATGGGCGCGCACGCGCAAGCTGCCGATCCATCCGCTGGCCATGCACCAGATGATCCGCTGGGAGCGCCGCGCGGCCAGCCTGCGCGGTGACGTCGAGGCGTCGCGTATTTTCCTGGACCTGCTGTGCGGCGCCCCGCCGGAACGCGCACCCCGCCTCGCCCACGCGCCCGAGGGCGAGCATCCGCCAGCAGATGAAACGCCTAGTTTCCACGCGACGGCACAGGACCGTCGCCAGGGCAACGCCTACTGGCTGCATATCCTGAACGAGACGGGGATCATGGGGCGGCTGCTGCCCGACTGGTCGCGGATCGTGGGCCAGATGCAGTTCGACACCTACCACGTCTTCACCGTCGACGAGCATACGATCGAGGCGATCAGGATCCTGGGCCGAATCGAGCACGGGGCGATGGCCGACGAGATCCCGCTGGCCTACGACCTGGCGCGTAACCTGCAATCGCGCCGCGCGCTGTATATGGCCGTCCTGCTGCATGACATCGCCAAGGGGCGTGGCGGCGACCATTCGGAGCTGGGTTCGGAGATCGCGCTGGAGGTCTGCCCCGAGCTGGGCCTGAGCGGCGAGGAGACCGAGACCGTATCGTGGCTGGTGCTGCATCACCTGCTGCTCAGCCACACCGCCTTCCAGCGCGATATCGACGACCCCAAGACCATCCTGGACCTTGCCGATACCATCCAGTCGCCCGAACGGCTGCGCCTGCTGCTGCTGCTGACCATCGTGGACATGCGTGCGGTCAGCCCGCGCGTGTGGAACGCCTGGAAGGCCACCCTACTGCATGAGCTGTACATCCGCGTGGCCGAGGTCCTGGAAGGGGGCTTGGCCACGACCGAACGCGACGTGCGCGTGGCGCGCGCCAAGGACGCGGCGGCCGACATGCTGGACGAGGACGGGTTCACCCGGGAACAGGCCGAGCATTTCCTCGGCCTGGGCTATGGCAGCTACTGGCTGTCCTTCGACCAGGATACCCACGCCCGCCATGCCCGTCTGATTCGCGAATCCGAGGCCCAGAGCGCGCCGCTGACGATCGAGACCCAGCCCCTGCCCGCGCGCGGCGTGACCGAGGTGACGATCTACACCGCCGACCATCCGGGCCTGTTCTCGCGCATCGCCGGCGCGCTGGCGATCGCCGGGGCGTCCATCGTCGATGCGCGGATTCACACGCTGATCAACGGCATGGCGCTGGACACGTTCTGGATCCAGGATGCCGGCGGCGAGGCGTTCGAGGAACCGCACCAGCTGGTCAGGCTTTCCACCCTGGTGGAGCAGGCGCTGTCCGGCCGGGTCGATATCGGCAAGGAGATCATCTGCAGCGGACGGTCGCGCTACGGACGGCGCATGCGCGCGATCCATGTGCCGCCGCGCGTCGTGATCGACAACCGCGCATCGAATACCTACACGGTCATCGAGATCAACGGCCGCGACCGGCCCGGTCTGCTGCATGACGTGACCCATGCCATCAGCGACCAGAAGCTGCAGATCGCCTCGGCCCACATCACGACCTACGGCGTCCGTGCCGTCGACGTGTTCTACGTCAAGGACCTGTTCGGCCTGAAAATCACCGACGACGGCCGCCTGGGCGAAATCCGGGAGGCCCTGCTGGCCGGCCTGCGCCAGGCCGAGGAAGCGGCCATCGGCGACGTGACACAGGCGTTGGAAACCATCATCGCCTGACCGATCGCCCGGAGGGGAGACTATCCCGGTCCTTCCGATTCAAGGTCGCGCCATCGGGCAAGCGCATCGCGCATGCGGGTCACCGGCTCGTCCCATGCACGATCCGGCGGCTCGGGCCGCATCTGCCGAAACTGATGCAGGGAGGGGTACCAGCGGCTGCCACGGTCGCCCCACGGCGAGGGGGTAGGCGTGTCGAAATGCACCGACCAGCGCCAATCGCCGCCGAAGCGGTTCAGCAGCCATACCGGCCGCCCCATCGCACCGGCCAGATGGGCGATCGCTGTATCGACCGTGATCACCAAGTCGAGCCCGGCAATGGTCCGGGCGGTGGTCAGCAGGTCGCCCTGCGGCGGCCATTCCAGTGCAAACGGCACGTCGTTGCCGATGGTCCCGCCGGTATCGCCATGGTCCAGTGATACGAAGGACACGCCCACGACGTCGCCTAGCGGGGCCAGTGTGCCCAGGGGGACCGAGCGCCGGTGGTCGAACCGGTAGGACGGATTGCCGGCCCAGCACAGGCCGACCCGCGATACACCGGACGAATCGGACGCGCGGCCCGCCGGGACCGGTAGAAGATAGGGCGAGAATGCCGGAACATCGGGTATTTCCAGTCGGTCCGGCAGGCTCATCAGCCCGCAACGCGCCACGATATCGGCAGACGGCTCGGCGCCGGGCGGCAGGAGGCGGCAGCGCGACCATACCGTGCCATCGGGGTCCGGCAGGGTCCGCACGAGGCGATGCAGGGACGCAGGGATATCGAGCACCAGCTGCGTCCGCCGCACGGCCTGCGGCAGATAGCGCAGGAACTGGATCGTGTCGCCCAGCCCCTGTTCGGCGTACAGCAGGACGGCACCCGATTCGACGACCGACCCGTCCCATTCGGGGATGTCACGGCCGCGAAAATTGTCCGCGAGGGGGATCAGCCGCGACCGGGCCTCCAGACATCGCCATCCTTCCGCGCCCGCACCCCGCGCCAGCAGGAGCGTGCCAAGGTTGAAGCGTGCCCGTGCCGCATCCAGGTCGGTCCCTGCGTCCGCCCGGGCCAGCACGGCGCGGCATAATTCCTCGGCTTCCCCGGTCCGGGACAGTTCCGCCAGGACGGTGGCGACGTTGACGGCGATCCGCGAATCCTCGGGATTCAGGGCGCGCGCCGCCGCCAGGGCCGCGTGGGCCTCCGGCAGGTGGCCCAGCGCCATCAGGACCAGGCCCAGGTTGTTCTGCGTCTCCGCCACCTCGGGCGCCAGGCGGGCGGCGTGCTCCAGTGCCGTCCGGGCGACCTCGTGCCGGTTCAGCGCGAACAGGGCCGCGCCGTGATTGGCCCAGGCCGCCGCGTCGTCCGGCCGAAGGCGCACGATGTCGCGAAAGACCGCCTCGGCCTCCTCTGCCCGTCCTGCGCCGGCCAGCAGGGTGGCCAGCGCGCCCAGGCTCTCGACCCGGTCGGGCGCCAGGGCGACGGCCTGGCGGGCCAGAGCCAGGCCGCCCAGCCTGTCGCCGCCCCGGATTCGCAGATGCGCCAGGTTCAGCATCAGGACGGGATCACGGGGCCGCAGGGCAATGGCGCGGCGCAGACTGGCCTCGGCCTGCGTCTCTGCCCCCTGGGCCTCCAGCACGTCCGCCAGCGCGGCGTGGGCGCGCGGATCGCGGGGTTCGCGCAATGTCGCGACGCTCAGGGCCGCGCGCGCTTCCTCCAGATGCCCGCGTTCCTGCAGCGCGCGGCCCAGGGTGATGTGAAAATGTGCGGCCGGCAGCGTGGCGATCGCCTTGCCCGCCAGCCCGATGGCGAGGTCCGGCCGACCGGCGGCGCGCGCCACGCATGCCAGCCCATGCACCGCCTCGGGATCGCCGGGCGCGCGCGACAGGGCGGCCCGGAAATGCCGCAGAGCGCCATCCCGGTCGCCCGCTTCGAGGCAGGCCAGCCCAGTGGCCACCAAACCCGCCCCGTCGTGACGCTCGTCCTCTGGCATGACGCCCTCCCCCTGGGTTGCGCGCCCGCCGCGCCATCGCACAGACTGTCGGACAAGACGCGGCCATCCGCGCCGCGAACGAACATGCCGGAGATCAGGACATGCCCCAGCAGGCCTATGCGGAGCTCGAAACCAATTTTGCGCGCATCGGACGAATCCGCAACGCGCTGGGGATCCTCGGCTGGGACAAGGACGTCATGATGCCACCGGGCGCCGCCGACAGCCGGGCCGAAAGCATCGCCACCCTGAGCGTCCTGTGCCACGACATGATGAGCGCCCCCATCATGGGCGACCTGCTGGCGCAGGCCGAAGTCCCGTCCGGATCGTGGCAGGAGGCCAACCTGCGGGAAATGCGTCGGGCCCATATCCACGCGACCGCCGTGCCGTCCGACTTGGTCGAGGCCGCGTCCCGCGCCACCTCGCACTGCGAGATGGCATGGCGGACCGCCCGGCGGGACAGCGATTTCGCGAGCCTGCTGCCGCTGCTGACCGAGGTGTTGGACCGCACCCGCGACATTGCGGCGGCCAAGGGCGCCGCGCTCGGCCTGTCGCCCTATGACGCATTGCTGGACCAGTTCGATCCGGGCACGCGACGCACCGACATCGATCCGGTCTTCGCGGAACTGCGGCGCGACCTGCCGGGACTGATCGACGCGGCGTTGGCGCACCAGGATCGCCAGCCCGCCCCCTTGCCGATGGCGGGGACGTTTCCCGTGGCCCGACAGGAAGGGCTGGGCCGGACGGTGATGACGGCGCTGGGATTCGACATGGCGCGCGGTCGGCTGGATATCAGCATCCATCCGTTCTGCGGCGGGGCAGAGGACGACGTCCGCATCACCACCCGCTATGAACAGGACGATGTCCTCAACGCCCTCATGGGGGTCGTGCACGAAACCGGCCATGCGGTGTACGAGCAGGGCCTGCCGCCGGACTGGCGGGCGCAGCCGGTGGGCCAGGCCCGGGGCATGAGCCTGCATGAAAGCCAGTCGCTGCTGATGGAAATGCAGATCGCGCGTTCCCGCCCCTTCATGGACTGGGCGGCCCCGCTGCTGCGCCGGACGTTCGATATCGCCGAGGACGATCCGGCCTGGGGCGCCGAAAATATCTATCGCACGGTCACCCGCGTCCGCCCCGGCTTCATCCGCGTCGACGCGGACGAGGTCACCTATCCCGCCCATATCCTGGTGCGCTACGATCTGGAAACGGCGCTGATCGACGGACGCATGGCGCTGCGCGACCTGCCGGAGGCCTTCAATGCCGGAATCAAGGCGCTGCTGGGCCTGACGGTGCCTAACGACCGGCTGGGCTGCCTGCAGGATATCCACTGGCCGTCGGGATCGTGGGGGTATTTCCCAACCTACACGATGGGCGCGATCCTGGCCGCGCAACTGCGCGAGGCGGCGTTCCGCGACGACCCCGCGATCCCCCAAGCGATCGGCCGGGGCGATTTCGCGCCGCTGCTGGCCTGGCTGCGCCCGCGCATCCACGCGCAGGGCAGCCGCCTGTCCACCCCCGACATCATCCGGGCCGCGACGTGCGCGGAACCCTCCACCCGCGCCTATCGCATGCATCTGCGCGACCGCTACTGCGGTCAGGGATAGGGCGCGCCAGGGATATCGGCCATTCGCCGGCCGGATGTTGCCTTCGACGACGGAACATGGCGACATGGCGCCGATGTCTCACATTCGCTCGATCCCGACCCGCCTCGCGCCCGGCGCGCTGGCTGCCTCGCTCCTTCTGTTCGCCGGACCGGCGCTGGCCGCCAAACCGGCGCCCCCTCTGGATCCTTCGGCGCCGCTGACCGAAGTCGCACGCTCGGCCTCCCGCGTCTGGAACGGTGTCGTGGTCCTGCCGGACGAACGGATGATCCTGCAATTTCCCGCGTGGACAGGCACGCCGGGCCCCGCGCTGACGCTGCGCGATACGGATGGCACGCAGCACCCCTATCCCGACGCCGGCTGGAACGACGCGGCCACGGCCGATGCCGCGCATCGGTTCGTCGCGGTGGAAGGGCTGCATCTAACCGACGATGGCAGCCTGTGGGTCCTGGACAGCGGCATCGCCACCGATGGCCAGCCGGCCGCGCCGGGGGGAACGAAGCTGGTTCGGATCGACACGCGAACCGGCGCCGTCGTCCGGGCCTATCCGATCGACCCGGCGGTGCTGCATCCCGGCAGCTACCTGTCGGGGGTGCGGATCGGCCGCAACCATGCCTTCATCGGGGATTCCGGGGTGCCGGGCCTGATCGTCATCGATCTGGGTCACGATGGCAGTCCGGTCACCCAGCGCCGGCTGCTGGACCGGCATGCGTCGCTGACCGCGCGGCGTCCGATCACGGTCGGTGGCCAGGTGCTGCGCGATCGGGCCGGGCACGCCGCCATCATCAACGTCAACCAGCTCGAAATCAGTCCGGACGGCGAATGGCTGTATTATCAGCCGGCCAGCGGCCCGCTGTATCGGATCGGGACGGAGCTTCTGACCGACACCAGCATCACCGACGTCGAACTGGATGACGGAACGACCCTTTGGTACAATACGCCACCGCTGGGGGGCATGGCGGTAGGACGCGACGGCACGCTCTATTTCGACGACGTATCGACTGGCAGCATCTTCCGGTTCACCGCCGGGCGGGTGTACCAACGCATCGTGGTCGATCCGCGCCTGCACTGGCCCGCCAACCCATATGTCACGGCCGACGGCAAGCTATATGTCCCCGTCGCCCAGCTGGACCGTACTCCGCCTCTCGACCAGGGACAGCTGGATGTCCACTGGCCCCTCGCGATGTACCGGGTCGATGTCGGTGCCCTTCCCCCGCCCGTCCGCTAGTGGCCTGTCCCCCCTTCGCGCGGGGGCCGCTTGGGACTATGATCGGCGCCATGCGCTACGTTTCTACCCGGGGACAGGCCCCCGTCCGTGACTTTTCCTCCGTGCTGCTGGCCGGGCTCGCCGAAGATGGCGGCCTGTACCTGCCGGAAACCTGGCCGGTCCTGACCGCCGACGACTGGCGCGCCCTGCGTGGCCTGCCCTATCCGGAACTGGCCGCGCGTATCATCGCGCCCTACGCCGAAGGCTCCATTCCGTTCGACGTCCTGCTGCGTCTGTGCCGCGAGGCCTATGCGTCGTTCGACCACGCCGCCATCGTCCCGCTGACGCAGGTCGAGGACGGATTGTTCGTCCAGGAACTGTTCCATGGTCCGACACTGGCGTTCAAGGACATGGCGATGCAGCTTCTGGGCCGCCTGTTCGACCATGTCCTGGAGCAGCGTGACGAGCATGTGACCATCGTCGGCGCGACGTCGGGCGATACCGGGTCGGCGGCGATCGAGGCCTGTCGCGGCCGCGCGCGCCTGAAGATCGTGATCCTGCATCCCGAAGGCCGGACGTCCGACGTGCAGCGGCGGCAGATGACAACCGTGCTGGAACCGAACGTGACGAACCTGGCGGTCCAGGGCACCTTCGACGACTGCCAGGACCTGGTGAAGGCGATGTTCGCCGACGCCCCCTTCCGGCAGGACATGCGCCTGTCGGCCGTCAATTCCATCAACTGGGCCAGGATCGCGGCCCAGATCCCCTATTACGTCTATGCGGCGCTCGCGCTGGGCGCGCCCGACCGCGAGGTCTCGTTCGCGGTGCCGACCGGCAATTTCGGCAATGTCCTGGCCGCCTGGGCGGCCCGGCGGATGGGCCTGCCGATCCGTGCGCTGTGCGTGGGGTCGAACCGCAACGACATCCTGACCCGCTTCCTGCACGACAACGACATGAGCGTCCACGGCGTGGTGCCCAGCCTGTCGCCGTCGATGGACATCCAGGTCTCGTCGAATTTCGAGCGGCTGCTGTTCGAACTGCTGAACCGCGACGCGGAGGCCTGCGCGCGGATCATGACGTCGTTCCGCCAGACCGGCCGGATGGAGGTTCCCGACGCCGTCTGGCGCCAGGCCTCCGGTCTGTTCCACGGCCTGGCCCTTGACGATGAGGGTACGAAGACCGAAATCCAGCATCTGAACGATGGCAGCCTCTATCTAGCCGATCCGCACAGCGCCATCGGCATCGCGGCCGGCCGGATGTTCCGGGAGCCCGGAATCCCGATGGTGGCGATGGCGACCGCGCATCCGGCCAAGTTTCCCGACGCGATGGAGCAGGCCACCGGCACCCGGCCGGCCCTGCCGAAGCGGCTTGGGGATCTGTTCGACCGTCCGGAGCGTTACGACACGGTTCCCGCGCGCCTTGAGGCCGTCGAGAACCTGGTCCGCGCGGCCGTACTGAAGAACTTCGCCTGATCCCGTATTCCACTCTCCCGACGCCCGGCTGCCGCCGGCCGGACCGTCACGCAGGACCGTAATGACCGAGCAGATCAACGTCACCCGCCTTCCCTCCGGCCTCACGGTCGTCACCGAACGCATGGACCGCGTGGAAACCGTCTCCTTCGGCGCCTATGTCGCCGCGGGGACGTGCAACGAGCATGCCGAGGAAAACGGGGTTTCGCACTTTCTCGAACATATGGCCTTCAAGGGGACGGACAGCCGGACCGCCGCCGGAATCGCCGAGGAAATCGAGAATGTCGGCGGCCATATCAATGCCTATACGGCGCGCGAGCACACCGCCTATTACGTCAAGCTGCTGAAGGAAGATCTGGCGCTGGGCGTCGACATCATCGGCGACATCCTGACGCACAGCAGCTTCGCCCCTGATGAGGTCGAGCGCGAGCGCGGCGTCATCCTCCAGGAAATCGGACAGGCGAACGACACGCCGGACGATATCATCTTCGATCATTTCCAGGAAACGGCGTTCCCCGACCAGGCGATGGGCCGCCCCACCCTGGGCACCGAAGCGCTGATCCGCGACATGAGCCGCGACACCCTGATGCGCTACATGCGCACCCACTACACTACGGCGAACACGGTCATCGCGGCGGCGGGAAACCTGCATCACGCTGAACTGGTGGCGCTGGTCGAACGGCATTTCCGCGACCTGCCGGCGCCGGAGACGACGGCGCGGTTCGAATCCCGTTATCTGGGCGGCGAATTCCGCAAGGAAAAGGAGCTGGACCAGGCCCATGTGGTGCTGGGCTTCCCATCGGTCGGATATGGCGATCCGGATTATTATCCCGTTCTGCTGCTCTCGACCGTGCTGGGCGGGGGCATGTCCTCGCGCCTGTTCCAGGAGATCCGCGAAAAGCGGGGGCTGGTCTATTCGGTCTATTCGTTCAACGCGCCGTTCCGCGACGGCGGCCTGTTCGGCATCTATGCCGGCACCGGCGAGGATCAGGTCGAGGAACTGATCCCGGTGACTCTGGAGGAACTGCGCAAGGTTCAGCACCAGGTAGGACAGGGAGAACTGGACCGGGCGCGCGCCCAGCTGAAATCCTCGCTGCTGATGTCGCTGGAAAGCACCGGCAGCCGATGCGAGCAACTGGCCCGGCAGCTTCAGATCTTCGGCCGGCTGATTCCCACCGCCGAGACCGTGGCGAAGGTCAACGCCGTCACCGTGGACGACGTGCGACGCGTGGCGGCCCGCCTGTTTCATGGGACGCCGACGCTGGCTTCGCTCGGCCCGATCCGGAACATCCCCCCCGTCGCCACGATCTCGGAGATCCTCGCGGCATGACGCACGATCCGCTCGACCTGATCGGCACCCTGATCGGCAAGGCCCGGATTGCCGGGGCCGATGCGGCGGACGCGGTCTACATGGCCCGCACGTCCCATGCCGTGCAAATCCGCAACGGCAGGACCGAGGACCTGGAACGGTCGGAAACCACCGATCTGGGCCTGCGCGTCTTCGTCGGCCGGCAGTCGGCGATCGTCTCGGCGACCGGGCTGGATCCCGAGCGGTTCGACCAGCTGGTCGACCAAGCGCTGGCCATGGCCCGCGTGGTGCCGGAAGATCCGCATTCCGGCCTCTCCCCCCAGGCGCAGACCGGGTTCGTCGACGCGGCGGGGCTGGATCTGCTGGACCCGGCGCGGCCCGGCACCGCCGAATTGCTGGACCGCGCCCGCGCGGCTGAAGACGCGGCGATGGCCGTCACGGGCGTGACCAACAGCAATGGTGGATCGGCGTCGGCCGGCCTGTCGGAAATCGTGCTGATGACGTCGGCGGGATTTTCCGGACGCTATGCGCGCAGCAGCCATTCGGTGTCGGCCAGCGTGCTGGCGGGCCAAGGCACCGGCATGCAGCGCGATTATGATTTCCACGCCACGGTGCATCTGGAGGATCTGGACGATCCGGCCGTCATCGGGCGCAGCGCCGGCGAACGTGCGGTCGCGCGCCTGAATCCGACCCGGCCCCGGACCGGCAGCATGCCGGTCGTCTTCGATCCGCGGGTATCGTCCAGCCTGCTGGGTCATCTGGCGGGCGCGGTGAACGGCAGCGCCATCGCGCGGGGAACGTCCTTCCTGAAGGATCGCATGGGCCAGCGAATCATGCCCGCCGGCATCGACGTCCTGGACAATCCCGCGCGCCCGCGCGGCCTGTCCGCCCACCCGTTCGACGGCGAAGGCGTGCGCACGGGCGAACTGGTCATCGTCGAGGACGGCATCCTGCGCAACTGGGCGCTCGATTCCCGCAGCGCCCGGCAGATCGGGCTGGCAGCCAATGGCCGGGCCAGCCGTGGCACCTCCGCCCCCCCCGCACCGTCGCTGGGCAGCCTGTATGCCCGTCCCGGAGCCCCGGCCCCCGGAGAACTGATGGCGGATATCGCCGAGGGGCTGTATATTACCGAGATGATGGGATCGGCCATCAATGGCCTGACCGGGGATTACAGTCGTGGCGCCGCGGGTTTCATGATCCGCAATGGCGTCCTCGCGGAACCGGTCGCGGAACTGACCGTTGCGGGGAACCTGAACGACATGTTCGCGCGTCTGGTCCTGGCCAGCGACCTGGAATTCCGGCGGGGCATCAACGCCCCCACCATCCGGATCGATGGCATGATGATCGCCGGTTCCTGAACCCTCCGGACGAGGGCGACGGATCGGCAAGCACAGGAATAAGCTGACACCCATGACCAGAACGACCCAGACCGTCGTTTCCCGACCGGCGCGCCGGACCTCCGTACTGTTGCTGGGGGCAGCCCTTGCCCTGCTGCCGGTGACGGGCATGCCGCATCACGCGGACGCCCGCCCGGGCGGCGGATCGTCGTTCGGCAGCCGGGGATCGCGCACCTACAGCGCGCCCCCGCCGACGGCGACCTCGCCCTACGGCGGCACGCCGATGCAGCGTTCCATCACGCCGCAATCCCCTGGCCCGGGCTATGGCATGGGCGCGCCCTCGGCCTTTCCCCGCTCGCCCTACGGCACCCCCTATGCCGCGATGAGCCGGCCGCATCCGTTCGCCAACGGCTTCCTGGGCGGCCTGCTGGGTGCCGGGCTGTTCGGCGTGCTGTTCGGGCACGGGATCGCGGGCGGCCTGCACGGGGGCGGCAGCTTCCTGGGGGTCCTGATCCAGCTCCTGTTGCTGGGTCTGCTGATCGGCTGGCTGGTCCGCCGGTTCGGCGGCGGCGGACGCACCGCCATGCCGACGCAGGCGGGGCCTTACGGTCAAGGAACTTACGGCCAGGGCATGCCCGGCCCGTCATCTGCGCAGGTCACGATCACGCCCGACGATTATCGTGCGTTCCAAAGACTGCTGCTGGACATCCAGGCGGCATGGAGCCAGCAGAACCTGCCGGCCCTGCAGCACATGGCCACGCCCGAGATGGTGGGATATTTCAACGCCCAGCTTTCGGATCTGGCCAGCCGGGGGGCCCGCAACGTCGTGTCGGACGTACGGTTCGAGCAGGGAGACCTGTCGGAAGCCTGGAGCGAGAACGGGTTCGACTATGCCACCGTCGCCATCCGCTATTCGATGGTCGACATCACCACCGACATGACCGGCCATGTCATCGACGGCAGTTCGACCGAGCGGGTTACGGCGACGGAATTGTGGACCTTCGTGCGGCCGTCACGCGGCGGCGCATGGCTGCTGTCGGCCATTCAGCAGGCCCGCTGACGGGGCGATGATCAGGGGCCGGTTCGAACCGGCCCCTTCCGGCCTCTACATCCGGACCAGGGCCAGCCCATAGAAAACCGCAGCCAGGGCGAGCAGCGTGATCGCGACGCCATAGATGCGTCCCTTGTGGCGGCGAGCATATTCCGCCGTCTCGCCAGGTGACAGGATAGTGGGCGGGCGTGTCATCATCTTCGTCTCCCTGTTCAGGGCTCTGCCCTGAAACCCGCCAAAGGGTATCGCCCTTTGGAAGCCGATCTGTTGATCCATGGTCGGGGTCCAGGGCTTCAGGCCCTGGAAGTTCGGGGCAAAGCCCGTGTCAGTGAACGATCAGGAAATGATCGGCCAGAAGGCCGCAGAACAGCAGAAACAGGTAAGCCAGCGAGTAGCGGAACGCGCGGCGCGCGGGACCGTCCCCGGTCAGGCTCACCCCCTTCTCGTCCTGGCGGTCCAACAGCACGCGGGCGGCGCTATAGACGAACCCGGCATCCAGCAGCGACGCCGTCGCGGTATAGAGCCAGCCCGACAGGTGCATGACCGACGGAACCAGCGAGACCGCCGACAGGATCAGCGTATACCACAGGATCTGCCAGCGCGTATGCCGCGCGCCCCGAACGACCGGCAGCATGGGAATGCCGGCGCGGCCGTAATCCTTGCAGGCATACAGCGACAGCGACCAGAAATGGGGCGGCGTCCAGAGGAAGACGATCGCGAACATCACCACCGGCAGCACGCCGATCGATCCGGTGGCAGCGGCCCAGCCGATCATCGGCGGGAATGCCCCCGCCGCCCCGCCGATCACGATGTTCTGCGGCGTCGAGCGCTTGAGCCACATCGTATAGATCACGGCGTAGAAGAAGATCGAGAATGCCAGCACGAACGCGGCCAGCGTGTTGGTTGCCAGCCACATCAGCAGCACCGACGCCACCGACAGGCCGATCCCGAACCCCAGTGCCTCTTCCGCCCCGATACGGCCGCCCGGGATCGGGCGGGTCGCGGTGCGTGTCATCACGGCGTCGATATCGCGGTCGTACCACATGTTGATCGCACCGGCGGCACCCGAGGCCATGCAGATGCACAGAATGCTGACGGTCGCGACCAGCGGATTCATCCCGCCTGGCGCCATGGCCAGCCCTGCGGCGCCGGTGAACACGACCAGCGAGATGACGCGCGGCTTCAGCAGCGCGAACCAGTCCCGGGCCTCGGTCCCCACCACCGCCGCGCTGAAACGCGCGTCGGCTTCGGCCATGGACGCCCCGGCGCTCATGCCCGCACCTCATAGGCCGGAAAATCGGTGAAGGAATATCGTGGCGCGGGCGACGGCAGGGACCATTCCAAGGTCCGCGCGCCGGCGCCCCAGTAATTGCCCGCGATCGGCCGCGCGCCGCGCAGCAGGGTCACGCCGATCACGGCGACGAAGGTCAGCATGGACAGGCCCAGCAATACAGCCCCCAGCAGCGCGCAGGCCGGCTGATGGGGCACAAGACACAGCAGCGTGCCCGTCGCCGCCAGGACGACATGCAATCGGCCACCCGCCTCGGGGTAGGCATGGCCCGACATCTTGCCGATCCAGTAGTAGAAACCCCCAAAGGTCGCGAACAGTGCCGCCGGCAGCGCCACAGCATGCCCGTCGGCCGAGCCCGACAGCGCCGACAGCATCGGCCCGACCACCAGCAGCCCGACGAAGGCACAGGCCCACAGCATCGGAACGCGCGGGACCGGCCGGCCGCCGGCGATGGTCGCACCCCAGGCCACCAGCAGGGCCAGCATCGGCATCATAACGGCCACCTGTTCGACCATAGGCCGCGTTCCGGCCGCCATGGCCAGGCCGGCCGTGAACATATCATGCGTCCATACCGTGGCGCCCCCGACGGACATGACCACCATCGCGCCCAGGGCGACACGGCGCAGACGCATCGGAACGCCGGAGAACGTCTCGATGATCTGGCAGACGATGCCCGATGCCGGCAGCAGAAGCAGCGCTACTTCGGGGCCCGAAAAGGCCCGCAGCGCCAGATCGACATCCCGCAGGCCCGTCCCCGCCAGCAGCCCTTTCGTCAGGGCCGCCGCCAGGACGGGCAGCACGATGACCATCATCATCGCGGCCAGCGCCTGCGCCCAGACGAACAGCGGCATCTCGCCCAGCGCCAACCCTGGGCGACGCATGTTCAGGGCCGTCGCGACCATATTGATCGACAGGCCCAGCATGGCGACACACCACAGCAGGGTCGACCATTGCGGCAGCGAGGTCCCCGCGCCGGCCGGCACGCCGGACAGCAGCATGAGGAAACTGGCGGCAACGCTGCCCCAACACAGCAGGTTCAGCCGCGGAAACGCCATGGACGGCGCACCCAGCAGCAACGGCACGAACCAGCTTCCGAACCCGCCGACCAGCGCCGGCAGGGCGCAGAACATGACCATCATCGCGCCATGGTCGATGACGGCACGATCCCACGGACCCGACACCGCCCGGTCCAGCCCCGCCTGCCCCAGTTGCAACAGCAGGGCCAGGCCGCCACCCGCAAGCCCGGCAAGGACGGCCAGTCCCAGATACAGGGTCCCGATTTCCTTGTGGCCGGATGCGCGGACACATCGCGCCAGAAAGCCGCCGGTTCCGATCTCCATCCGAACCTGCCCCTCTGTCGGCATTCGCCTGTTCTCCTGCGGTAACGGACCGCCCGGGGCGGTCCTCCTGAAATCGCGGATACTTTACTCCCGCGATCAGGGAAAGACGACCCCCGACCACCTTCGGAACAGGCATGACCGTTATTCCTGTCCTGCCGGGCGGCGGGACAGGCGGTCGGCATGGGGTCAGGCGACCAGTGCCTCGACCGGCTGCATCTCGCCGTCGCGGCGCAGGGACACCAGCGTGAACAGGCCGGCGGGCGGGACCGGCCTGATCGTGGCCTGCGCCAGGTCGGCCGGCGGCAGCAGCGATTCGATGGCAAAATCGGGGTGCCAGCCCAGCGAGCGGGATGCCCGGGCCATGCCGCGTTCCACCGCCAGGCGAACGCCACCGGTGGCCAGGAAATGGTTCACGAACAGGATATGGCCACCCGGACGGACAACGCGCTTCAGTTCGCACAGCAGGCGGCGGGGATGCGGGACCACCGATGCCACGAACATCGCCACGGCGATATCGAACGACGCATCGGCGAAACGCGTTTCCTCGGCGTCCATTTCCAGCAGGGCGTCGACGTTGCGCAGGTTCAGCCGCGCGACGCGCTGGCGCGCACGATCCAGCATGTCGCCTGACAGATCAATCCCGGTGATTCGCTTGTCGGACCGGTAATGCGGCAGGGCCAGACCGGTTCCCACCCCGACCTCCAGCACCGACGTGCCCGGCAGGGCGTTGACCGCCGCGACGGCACGCTTGCGCCCGAAGGCGGAAACGCCGCCGAACAGGGTATCGTAGACGCCCGCCCAGCGGCGATAGGCGGCCTTGACCGCCTCGGCGTCCAGTGCAGTACGCGGGGTCGGCACGCAACCGGCCGCGCCCCCGGTGCCCGTCTCGACGGGTGCTTCTTGAAGAACTTCGCTCATCAGGATTCCTCTCTGCCCTGCCGGGCGGCTGTCTTCAAGTGGCGGTCGATCCAATGTACGCTTGGGCACGGAAATTACCTGTCCTCCCGCCTGTCACAGGGGCACCGCGTCGGCGGCGCGGGGAAGATCACGGGGGATGTCACCCATGCCGTCGCTGAGATTGTTTCTGATCGTCCTGAGCATCGCCCTCTGGTGCGGCCTGTTGACATTCCATTGGCGCAAGGCACTGTGGGAGTGGTTCGACAACCGCTTCATCCGCGAAGACCCCGTCCGGGAAAAGGCGCGCCCGACCTCACGGGATCAAGCCTGACCCGCCAGGCGGCGCAGGATGCAATCCCAGATCAGGCCGGCAGAGCTGATCCCGTCGAACCGGTCGATTTCCTGCAGTCCGGTGGGTGATGTCACGTTGATTTCGGTCAGCCAGTCCCCGATGACGTCGATTCCCACGAAGATCAGGCCGCGTTCGCGCAGCATCGGGCCGATGGCGGCGCAGATCTCGCGATCGCGGGGGGTCAGCTCGACCTTCGCCGCGCGGCCGCCCACATGCATGTTCGACCGGGATTCGCCCTCGGCCGGCACCCGGTTGATCGCGCCGATCGGTTCGCCGTCGGCCAGGATGATCCGCTTGTCGCCGCGCCGGACGGCAGGTTCATAGCGCTGGATCATCAACGGCTCGCGCGAGCGGGCGAAATGCATCTCCAGCAGGGAATTCAGGTTCTCGTCGTCCTCGCGCAGGCGGAACACGCCGGCCCCGCCGTTGCCGAACAGCGGCTTGACGATGATATCGCGCCATTCGGCCCTGAAGTCGCGGATCGCCTGGACGTCCCACGTCACCAGCGTCGGCGGCATCAGCTCCGGATAATGCGTGACCAGCAGCTTTTCCGGCGCGTTGCGGACCGATTCCGGGTCATTCACCACCAGCGCGCGGCCGGGGCCGACGCCATGCACATGTTCCAGCATATGCGTCGCGGTGATGTAGGCCATGTCGAACGGTGGATCCTGCCGCATCAGGATCACGTCCATGCCCGACAGGTCCAGGATCTGCTCCGCGCCCAGGATGGCATGATCGCCAGCCACGCGCTGCACGCGCGCCGGCCGCGCCCGGGCCGTCAGGCGTTCGGCGCGCGCACCGTCCACCCGCGTCTGGCCCTCGCGCAGGCTCAGGCCCTGGACCTGGTAGACGAACAGTTCGTAGCCCCGCGCCTGTGCCTCCAGCATCAGGGCGAAGGTCGAATCACCGTTGATGTCGATCCCGCCAAGCGGGTCCATCTGTACGGCAACCTTCAACGGGCGGGACATGGACGGGACCTCCGGACGCGATTCGAGCCTTGGATGACGACGATCGTCATCCGCCCCTGCCTTTTAGTCGAGTTTCGGGACACTGAGAAACCTCATACCGCCGGGACCGGCGCGCACCGGTCCGGCACATCGAGTCCGGGATAGGCGATCCGCAGGATTTCGATCATTTCCGGACCGGCCGGGGTCAGCAGCCGGACCTCGTCGCCCACCCGTCCGCCGAGCAGCGCACGGGCCACAGGCGATGCCAGGCTGACCTGCCCGGCGGCCAGATCAGCCTCGTCCACGCCGACGATGGCGACGGTCCGTTCCTCGTCCGCCTCGGTGACGTAGGACACGGTCGCGCCGAAGAACACCCGATCGCGCTGCGTCTGGGCCGCGGGATCGACCACGATGGCCTTCTCGGTCCGGCGGGTCAGGAAGCGTACCCGGCGATCGATTTCGCGCAGGCGCTTCTTGCCGTAGATGTAGTCTCCGTTTTCCGAACGGTCGCCATTGCCGGCCGCCCACGACACGATATCCACGATGCGGGGCCGTTCGTCGCGCAGCAGGAAGGCCAGTTCCGCACGCATCGCCGCCATGCCTGCCGGCGTCACGTAGCGTGAAACGCCCTCCAGCCGGCGCGGGACATCGTCCTCGTCATTCGCGTCGTCATGCGTATCGTCGTGCATCATGGGATCATAATCTGCCTCAGCACGCCGTCAGCACAAAGCGGATATGTCCCTCCAGCTTCGCCCCGGGCGCCAGCACGCGCACGCCGCTGTCAAAAAGGCCAGGATGGTTCAGGCCGTCATTCATGTTCGAGACCGGTTCGACCGCGATGTAGGGTTTGTCCGGCGGGGTGAACAGGACCAAGTGGCGAAAGGGGTCGTCGGCCTCGACCGTCAGGGCCAGCCCTTCCTCCGGCCAGCGCAGGAAGGCGGCGCCGCTCCATTCGGCATAGCAATTGTCGATCGCCTGTCCCTCGATCGCGCGCATGTGCTCGAACGACCACTCCCCCGTTGCCGGCACGCGCAGGAACGGCAGGTTCCGTTCGTCGCTGGTCCAGACGGTGTCCGCGGAAAATCCTAGGCGCAGCCCGTTGCGGCGGGGAAAATAGGGGTGGAATCCCATTCCCACGGGTTGCGGCCGGTTGTCGGTATTTTCGATCAGCATGCCGATCGACAGGCTGTCTTCCCGCAGGTCGAAGCGTAGTTGCGCGCGATAGGCGAACGGCCACTCCACCACCGGCGCGCCATGCGGCGGGTGCCAGGACAACACCAGGGTGGCGCTGGCATCGGACAGCAGTTCCAGGTTCCAGGCATGTTCCCATCCATTCCCATGGATCGCGTGGGATTCCCCGCCGAAATTGGGCAGCAGCCGATACTCTTCACCCTCGAAATGGAACCGGCCATCCGCCACGCGATTCGAAAACGGCAACAAGGGATACCCCGCGACGCTCCGTCCCTTCTGGGCCAGCAGATTCGCATCGCGGACTGGGTGCAGCAACTGGATATCGCCGGTGGTCCAGTGAGCGATCGCCCCCCCCAGTTCGGGCAACAGTCCCAGCCGGGCCGTGCCGGCAGCCAGTTCGATCATTCCACCCCTACCTTCGTTTTAATGGCGACCGTGCCGGTACCGCTCTGCGATCCGGCATGTCAGCGCGCCTCCCGCCGGCCCGCACCGCGCCGGCGCGATCCGCGCCCCTTGTCGGGATCGTAACCGCCCCCCCCAGGCCCCAGGGGCTCCGGCACCTTGCCACCCTTTGCCCGTCGCGGCGGGGGACGACCGCCGCTGCCGGCCACGCCGGCGGTCGACGCCGGCACGGGCGGCGGTTCCAGGCCCAGTTGCAGGGCCTCCAGCCGCTTGATCTCGTCGCGCAGACGCGCGGCGGTCTCGAATTCCAGGTCGGCCGCCGCCGCACGCATCCGTTTTTCCAGTTCGGCGATGGCGCTGCCCAGATCCTTGCCGACGAATTCGCCGATGGTCTCCCCCTTCATCGGGGCAACGGTGACGTAATCCTGCTCGAACACCGAGGACAGGGCTTCGCCGATCTGCTTGCGGACCGATTGCGGCGTGATGCCGTGGGCCGTGTTCCAGTCCGACTGCTTCTCGCGCCGGCGGGCAGTCTCCTCGATGGCGTAGCGTAGGCTGTCGGTCATCTTGTCGGCATAGAGCAGCACGCGCCCGTCCACGTTCCGCGCCGCCCGGCCGATCGTCTGGATCAGCGATGTCCGGGACCGCAGGAATCCTTCCTTGTCCGCATCCAGTATGGCGACCAAGGAACATTCCGGGATGTCCAGCCCCTCGCGCAGCAGGTTAATGCCGATCAGGACGTCGAACGCGCCCAGCCGCAGGTCGCGGATGATCTCGATCCGTTCCAGCGTATCCACGTCGGAATGCAGATAGCGCACACGGATCCCGGCCTCGTTCATGTAATCGGTCAGGTCCTCGGCCATCCGCTTGGTCAGCGTGGTGACCAAAATGCGGCCGCCGGCAGCGATCGTCAGCCGGCATTCGGCCAGAAGATCGTCCACCTGCCGTTCCACCGGGCGCACGTCGGTGACCGGATCGATCAGGCCGGTCGGGCGGATGACCTGTTCGGCGAACACGCCGTCGACCCGGCCCATTTCCCAGGGACCCGGCGTCGCGCTGACGAACAGCGTCTGCGGACGGAATTTATCCCATTCCGCGAATTTCAGCGGCCGGTTGTCCAGGCAGGACGGCAAGCGGAAGCCGAATTCCGACAGGATCGATTTCCGCGCATAGTCACCGCGTTCCATGCCGCCGATCTGCGGCACTGTGACGTGGCTTTCATCGACGATCAGCAGCGCGTCCTCGGGCAGGTATTCGAACAATGTCGGCGGCGGTTCCCCCGGCTTGCGACCGGAGAGGTAGCGGGAATAATTCTCGATTCCCTTGCACACGCCCGTGGTCTCGATCATTTCCAGGTCGAAGGTGGTGCGCTGCTGCAGCCGTTCGGCCTCCAGCAGTTTCCCCTCGGCCGTCAGTTCATCCAACCTCTGGCGCAATTCGTGCTTGATGCCGATGACCGCCTGGTTCAGCGTCGGGCGCGGCGTCACGTAATGGCTGTTGGCGTAGATACTGACTTCCTGCAGGTCGCCCGTCTTGTCGCCGGTCAGGGGATCGAATTCGATGATCGAATCGATCTCGTCCCCGAACAGCGAAATCCGCCAGGCCCGATCCTCGTTCTGGACGGGGAACACGTCCACGCTCTCGCCCCGGACGCGGAAGGTCCCGCGCTGGAACGCCGCGTCGTTGCGGCGATATTGCAGTTCCACCAGCGCCTTGACCAGCTTGTCGCGGTCGATCTCGCCGCCCGCCTCCAGACGCACGACCATGCGGGAATAGGTCTCGACAGAACCGATACCGTAAATGCAGGAAACCGAGGCCACGATGATGACGTCGTTGCGTTCCAGCAGCGCCTGGGTCGCGGCGTGGCGCATCCGATCGATCTGCTCGTTGATCTGGCTGTCTTTTTCGATATACGTGTCGGACCGGGGCACGTAGGCCTCGGGCTGATAGTAATCGTAGTAGCTGACGAAATATTCCACCGCATTGTCGGGGAAGAACTGCTTCATCTCGCCATAGAGCTGGGCCGCCAATGTCTTGTTCGGGGCCAAGACCAGGGTGGGCTTTTGCGTTGCCTCGATGATCTTGGCCATCGTGAACGTCTTGCCTGATCCAGTCACGCCCAGCAGGACCTGGTCCCGCTCTCCCCCTTCGACGCCCGCCACCAGTTCGGAAATCGCCTGCGGCTGATCCCCCGCCGGTTCATAGGGCGAGACGATCGTCAGCCGTCGCGTCTTTTCCTTGGGCGGCTGACGTTCGGGCTGGAAGGTCACGATGTCTTCCGACGGATCGGGACGGCGCGTCTTCTTTCGGGCGGATTGGGCCATGGGTATGGAATCTGGCGACTGCATCGATCCGGCGCAAGGGCCATCGCATGCATGCCCCTCTTCATCCCCGCCCGCCGATTCGGCCTTGGCATAGTGCCTTGTCATCCTAGACTGGGGGGATGAGCGCCCTTTTCCCAGATGCCGGCGGACCGGAGGAGCCCGTCGTCCGTGTCGTCGACCTGGAAACCAGCGGTCGGGATGTGTCCGACGGCGGCATTGTGGAGATCGGCTGGCAGGATCTGCGCCGCGCGGCCGACGGGACGTGGGCCCTGTCGGGACCGCCCCTGGCCCGCCTGACCCACCCGGGCGGCCCGATCACGCCGGCAACGTCGGCGATCCATCACATCGCCGACGATGATGTGCGTGACGCGCCGCCTTTCACTGCCGTCGCGCCGGCTGTCCTGCAACCGCTCACTTCCCCCGTCGCCTTCGCCGCCCATCGGGCGGCGTTCGAGCAACGATGGATCCGGGGCAGCCTGCCCGCCGCGATGACGGCGGGACTGCGCTGGATCTGCACCTATAAATGCGCGCTGCGGCTGTGGCCGGACGAACCGGGACATTCAAACCAGGGCCTGCGCTATTCCCGCCGCCCCGTCGGACTGAATCGCGATTTGGGACATCCAGCGCATCGGGCCGGGCCGGACGCCTATGTCACCGCCCACCATCTGCGTGACATGCTCGCCCTCGTGCCGCTCGAAACATTGCTGCGCTGGTCGCGGGAGCCTGCCCTGCTGGCAAAGGTGCCGCATGGCCCGTTGCGCGGGCGCCGGATCCGGCATCTGGACCAGAGGGAACTGGAACGCATCATGCTCGACGACCGCAAACACAGCCCCGACCTGGCCTTTACCGTCCGGACCGAGCAGGCGCGCCGGCGTGGCGCGGCGGAAGCCGGGGCGGTGGACCGGCCGGTCCAGCCTTGCCTGCCGCTGTGACGAGTCCTCGGGCAGGGCGACGGCAAGGACCTTTCCCCATCAAAGGGCACGACCCTTTGAAAACACAGGGCTTTATCAAATACATAGGATGCAAGGGCCGAGGCCCTTGCCGGGTTCGGACAGAGCCCGACCTTCCTTTTGGTCAGGATTCGATGGGGGCTGGCACTCGGGCAACGCGCATGGCCTCCTGCTGCCGGGCGGCAAGCTGTGCCGCGTCGAAATCGGCGATCAGTTCCTGGAACAGGCGGTACCAGTTCAGCCGCGCGCCCAACCGCAGGAAGACGCTGCCCAACCCGATCGCGGACCGGTCGACCAGGACGAATTCGCGCGGCGGACGCACACCGCCTGTCCGCTTCAGGCCCGCATAGACCCGTTCGGCCACGGTACGGCCGAATTGAGGATCGTCGTCCTCCTGGATCGGCCGGACACGATCCTGCATCAGCGGTTCATAGATGAAGCGCGCCCATTCATTCAGGACCCGCATCGTCTCGCGCGACATATTGACGAAGCCCCAGGCCTGATACGCGTGATAGGCCAGATCCTCGTCATTCCGTTCCAGCGCGCGATAGAGGTCGATGATCCCCTGCACGAAACGCGGCTGGAAGATCCGGATCGCACCCAGATCCAACAGGTTCAGCCCGTAATCGTCCCGCACGGTGAAATTGCCCATGTGCGGGTCGCCATGAATGACGCCGTAGCGGTAAAGCGGCACGTACCACGCATGGAACAGGGCGCGCGCCATCTCATTGCGCTGATCCTGCGACGGGCCGGTATCCAGGACCGACTGCACGCCCCGCCCATCCAGCCAGTCCATCGTCAGCAGCCGCCGGGTCGACAATTCCTCGACCGGCGCGGGTACGCTGACATCGGGTCGGCCGGCGAGCATGGTGCCGTAGAGGCGCAAATTCGCGGCCTCACGCGTGTAGTCCAGTTCCTCGCGCAGGCGGGCCGTCAGTTCCACCAGCACGTCGTCCTGCTGGATCGTGCTGTCGATCCGGTAATACAGGCCGACGGCCATGCGGAACTGCCGCAGGTCGGAATCGACCGTGGCCTGCATGTCCGGATATTGCAGCTTGCACGCCACCCGCCTCCCGTCCGGCAGGACGGCGCGATGCACCTGCCCCAGGCTGGCCGCCGCCGCCGCATCACGTTCGAACGAGCGGAAACGGCGTTCCCAGTCGGGACCGAGTTCGGTGGCCATGCGGCGGCGCACGAAGCTCCATCCCATCGGGGGGGCATTGGCCTGAAGCTGCGCCAGCTCGATGGCGTATTCCTCGGGCAGCGCGCCGGGGATGGTGGACAGCAGCTGCGCGCCCTTCATCAGCGGGCCTTTCAGGCCGCCGAGAATGGATTTCAGGTCGCCCGCATACGCGCTGTGGTCCGAGCGGATCCCCATCTTGTGCCCGGCGATCCGCGCCGCGATGCCGCCGACCGCGCCGGACGTACGCACCATCCGGCGGATTTCCCCGAACAGGCCAGTGTTGTCGAGATCCCGTTCTTCCGCCACGTCAGGCACGCTCCAGCTCGTCGATAAATCCGGCAATCACGTCCAGCCCCTTGCGCCAGAAGCCAGGGTCGGCGGCATCCAGGCCGAAAGGGGCCAGCAGGTCGCGATGACGCTTCGTCCCGCCCGCGCGCAGCATGTCCATGTACTTGTCCTGGAAATCCGGATGTCCGGACCGGAACACACCATACAGTGCGTTCACCAGGCAATCTCCGAACGCATACGCATAGACGTAGAATGGAGAATGGACGAAATGGGGGACATAGGTCCAGTACACGTCATAGTCCGGCGTAAAGGTGAAGGCCGGGCCAAGGCTTTCCGTCTGGACCTGCCGCCACAGCGCACCGAGGCGTTCGGGCAGCAGCTCGCCCGACCGCCGTTCGTCATGCACCAGAGTCTCGAACCGGTAGAAGGCGATCTGCCGCACGACGGTGTTGAGCATGTCCTCCACCTTGCCTGCCAGCATCAGGCGGCGGCGGGCCGGATCGGTCTCGGTGTCCAGAAGGGCCCGGAAGGTCAGCATCTCGCCGAACACGCTGGCGGTCTCGGCCAGGGTCAGGGGCGTACCGGACATCAGGTAGCCCTGTGGCGCGGCCAGGACCTGATGCACGCCGTGACCCAGTTCATGCGCCAGGGTCATCACGTCGCGCGTCCGTCCGTGATAGTTGAGCAGCAGGTAGGGATGGGCCGACGGCACCGTGGGATGGGCGAAGGCGCCTGAGGCCTTGCCGGGCGACGGCACCGCATCGATCCACGGCCGATCGAAGAAATGGCGCGCGACCTCGCCCATGCGCGGGTCGAACCCCTCGTACGCCGACAGGACCTGGCGCGTGGCCTCATCCCACGGGATGACGCGGTCTTCGGCCGACGGCAACGGGGCATTGCGGTCCCAATGCTCCAGCTTCTCCAGCCCCAGCCATTTCGCCTTCATCGTGTAATAGCGATGCGACAGGCGTGGATAATCGGTGGTGACCGCCTGCACCAGCGCGTCGACGACCTCGTCCTCCACCATGTTGCTGCGGTTGCGGTAGGACCCGGGGCGCGGATAGTGGCGCAGCGAATCGGAAACCGCCTTGTCCTTGGCCAGCGTGTTGGTGATCAGCGAGAACAGGCGGATATTGTCGCCGAACACCGTGCCGATCGCCTTCGCCGCACGCTCGCGCACCGCGCGGTCGGGATCGGACAGGCGATTCAGCGCCTCGCCCACCGTCAGGTCGCGCCCGTCCAGCGGAATGCGCAGTGAGGCCATCGTCTCGTCGAACAGGCGGCACCAGGCGGTGGCCCCGGTCACCGATTTCTCGTGCAGGACCTGTTCGACCTCGTCGGACAGTTGATGCGGGCGAAAGACACGCAGGTCGCGCAGGAACGGCGTCCAGACCGCAAGTGCCGGGTCGGACAGCCGCGCCGCCAGATCGTCGTCCCCGATCCGGTTCAGTTCCAGGGTGAAGAACAGAAGATGGGTCGAGATATCCGTCAGCCGTTCGTTGATCGACTGCGAGAACCGGCCGATCGCCGGATCGGACGAATTGCCCGCGAACAGCAACTGGGCATAGGACGCCGCCCGCCCCAGGATTTCGTCGATTCGCTGGTATTCGGCGATCGCCTCGGCCAGCGCGGCCGCCGAGGCCCCTGCCAGCCGTCCCCGCCAGGCGGAGGAAAACGCCTCGGCATCCGACGCGGCCAGTTCAAGGTCCGTGCGCAGCCTGTCCGATTCGGGGCCGTCGTACAGGTCCGACAGGTCCCAGCGCGGCAGGTTGCCGACCGTAACCGCCGCAGTCCCCTCCCCGCCATCACGAAGGGGGGCCACCCGGCCCGGGAAACCCTGGACCCAAGGGGAGAGAAGAATCTGTTCAGGCATCAGAGCCCCCAACCTTGCAAGCGTCGCGCATCGACATGCGGCGACCATCATGATGGGGGAATCTAGTGCGTAATCCCGTCCGGCGCGACCCCGCCGCGCAGGGTCCACGAAAAACGGCCGGGGAAGGACCCTTCCCCGGCCGCCGGATCAGGCGATTCGCGCGGTCTCGGCCACCGGGCTGTAGCCGACGATCCCCGCATATTCGCGCGGGACGACATGCCAGAAGCGCGGCAGGACCTGCTCCCATTTATGCAGCAGCAACGCCGCGTAACGGCTATGGGTCTCCCGCGCGTGGGTTTCCACCAGTTCCCGCAGGGTCGCTTCCCATTTCGGATCGGTGATGCGGCTCCACAGCAGGGTGTCGGGATTGATGCGCTGCTCGAACGTATCATGCTCGTCATAGATGAAGGCCATGCCGCCCGTGAAGCCGGCGCCGAAATTGTCGCCGGCCTCCCCCAGGATCACGACCGTGCCGCCCGTCATGTACTCGCACCCGTTCGACCCGCAGCCCTCGACCACTGCGACGGCGCCGGAATTGCGGACCGCGAAGCGCTCCCCCGCCTGCCCGGCCGCGTAGAGCGCCCCCGCCGTGGCGCCATACAGCACCGTATTGCCGATGATCGCGTTCTCGTTGGACACGAGGTTCGAGGACGGGGACTGCCGCACCACGATGGTCGCGCCCGACAGGCCCTTGCCGACATAGTCGTTGGCGTCGCCCAGCACCTCCAGCTTCAGCCCCTGGACCGCGAAGGCCCCCAGCGACTGGCCGGCCGACCCGCGCAGGCGCACGGTCAGGTGCCCCGGCGCCAGCCGGTCCATGCCGAACTGCCGCACGATCAGCGAGGAAATCCGCGTGCCGATCGCGCGATGCGTGTTCTGCACGTTGTAATGCAGTTGCATCTTCTCGCCATGGTCGAACAGCGGCCGCGCGTCCGCGATCATCTGCGCATCCAGCGTCTCCGGCACCTCGTTGCGGCCCTCTCGGGTGCAATAGCGCGCATGCGGGCCCGGATCGGCCTGGGCCAGCAGCGAATTCAGGTCCAGATCGTCCAGGTAATGCGCACCGCGCGACACCTGCCGCAGCAGGTCGGTGCGGCCGATGATCTCGTTCAAGCTGGAGAATCCCAGCGATGCCAGGATGTTGCGCACGTCCTCGGCGATGAACGAAAACAGGTTGATGACCTTTTCCGGCGTTCCCTCGAATTTGGCGCGCAGGTCGTCATCCTGGGTGCAGACCCCCACCGGGCAGGTGTTGGAATGGCATTGCCGGACCATGATGCAGCCCATGGCGACCAGGCTGGCGGTGCCGATGCCGAATTCCTCGGCCCCCAGCATCGCCGCGATCACCACGTCGCGGCCGGTCTTCAACCCACCATCGGTACGCAGCTTCACCCGGTGGCGCAGACGGTTCAGCATCAGGACCTGATGCGCTTCCGCCAGGCCCAGTTCCCACGGCAGACCGGCATATTTGACCGAGCTCTGCGGGCTGGCGCCCGTGCCGCCGCTATGGCCCGAAATCAGGATCGCGTCGGCTTTGGCCTTCGCCACGCCCGCCGCGATCGTCCCGATCCCCGAACGGGCGACCAGCTTCACTGTCACCGTCGCCTCGGGGTTGATCTGCTTCAGGTCGTAGATGAGCTGGGCGAGATCCTCGATCGAATAGATGTCGTGATGCGGCGGCGGGGAAATCAGCGTTACCCCCGGCGTCGCATGACGCAGCTTGGCGATCAGGCCGGTGACCTTGAAGCCCGGCAACTGCCCGCCCTCGCCCGGCTTGGCGCCCTGCGCCATCTTGATCTCGATCTCGCGGCAATCATTCAGGTACTGCGCCGTCACCCCGAACCGGCCCGAAGCGATCTGCTTGATGGCCGAGGACGCGTTATCGCCATTGGCCCGCGGGCGCGCCCGCGACGGGTCCTCGCCCCCCTCGCCGGAATCGGACTTGGCGCCGATCCGGTTCATGGCGATCGACAGGGTTTCATGCGCTTCGGGACTGAGCGCGCCCAGCGAAATACCCGGCGCGATCAGTCGCTTGCGCAGTTGCGTGATGCTTTCGACCGACTCGACGGGAATCGGCGTCCGGCCGCCACGGAAATCCAGCAGGTCGCGCAACGCCACCGGCGGCATGCGCCGGACCGCGTCGGCATAGCGCCGGTAGATCGAGAAACTGTCCGTCGCCACCGCCGTCTGCAGCATGTGGATCAGATTGCCGTCGAAGGCATGCACCTCGCCGCTGCGTCGCAGCTTGTACTGCCCGCCGACTGGCAGGGCCGTGACCGTCCGGCTCCATGCGGTTTCGTGGAAACTGAGCACGTTCGTGGCGATACCGGACAGGCCGATGCCCGAAATGCGCGACGGCATGCCCGGGAAGAATTCCGCCGCCAGGGCGCGCGACAGGCCGATCGCCTCGAAATTATAGCCGCCGCGATACGACGCGGCGATCGAGATGCCCATCTTGGACATGACCTTCAGCAGGCCCTTGTCGACCGCCTTGCGATAGCGCTCCACCGCCTCGCGCAGCGAGATATCGCCGAACAGGCCGCGCCGTTGGCGGTCCGCGATGCTTTCCTGCGCCAGGTACGGATTGACCGACGTCGCGCCGACGCCGATCGTCACGGCGATGGCATGCACGTCCAGTGCCTCGGCCGAACGCACGTTCAGCGAGGTGAAGGTCCGCAGCGACTGCCGGACCAGATGGGTATGCACCGCCGCCGTGGCCAGGATCATCGGGATATAGGCCCGCTCGGCCGACTGCGCTTCCTCCGTCAGGAACAGGTGGGTGCAACCTTCGCGCACGCGATCCTCGGCTTCCTGCCGGATGCGGGCGATGGCGTCACGCAGCCCGGCCTCGCCGTCGGCGGCGGGGAAGGTGCAGTCGATGGTGCAGGCGCTGTCGCCGCAGAAGGCCACCAGGGCCTCGAACTCGCCCGTCGTCAGGACAGGGCTGGGCAACTGCAGCAGGTCGCACTGGACCTCGGATTCCTCGAGGATATTGCCCAGGTTCCCCAGCCGGGTGACCAGGCTCATGACCCGGGTTTCGCGCAGGCTGTCGATCGGCGGGTTGGTGACCTGACTGAAGGCCTGGCGGAAATAATGCGCAAGCCCCCGATAGCGCGACGACAGGACCGCCAGCGGCGCGTCGTCACCCATAGACCCGATCGCCTCGGCGGCGGTCTCGACCATCGGATGCAGGATGGTTTCCAGCTCCTCCAGGGTGGTGCCGACCGCAAGCTGGCGGCGACGCAGTTCGTCGCGACCGTACAGCACGGGTTCCTGCACGTCGGCGCGCACGACCGACCCGATCTTCTGGATATGCTTGACCCAGGCGCCGAAATCCTGCCGCGCGCAGATCTTGTCCAGCAGCGCCTCATGGCCGTAGAGACGCGCCTCCTGCATGTCGAGGCCGATCATCTGCCCCGGCCCCAGGCGTCCGCGCCGAACGATCTCGGCCTCGGGCACCTTCACCATGCCGGTTTCCGAGCCCACGATCAGCAGGCCGTCCGACGTCAGGGTATAGCGCAGGGGCCGCAGGCCGCTGCGATCCAGGCCGGCGACAATCCAGCGGCCGTCGGTGGCGCACAGGGCGGCGGGGCCGTCCCAGGGCTCCATCACCGCGTTGCAGTACGCGTACATGTCCTTGTGCTTCTGCGGCATGGCCGAGTTTTCGCCGACGCTGGCCGGCACCATCAGCGCCTTGACCATCGGCGCATCCCGCCCTGCGAAGGTCAGCAGTTCGAACACGTTGTCCAGCGTCGCCGTGTCGGATCCGCTGGCCTGCACCACCGGCTTCAGATCCTCCATGTACGGATCCAGCGCCGGGTCGGCCAACCGGGTCTCGTGGCTCTTCATCCAGTTGATGTTGCCCGAGATCGTGTTGATTTCGCCGTTATGCGCCAGACGACGGAAGGGCTGCGCCAGCTTCCAGGTCGGAAACGTGTTGGTCGAATAGCGCTGGTGATAGATCGCGAACCGGCTGACGAACCGCGGATCGAGCAGGTCCGGATAGAAATCCGTCAGGTTTTCCGCCAGGAACATGCCCTTGTAGATCATCGACCGGCAGGACAGCGAACAGATGTACAGATCGACCTGATGGGCGATCGCGCTCTTCTCGATCCGGCGGCGGATGACGTACAGGTCGCGCTCGAACGCCTCCTCGTCGGTGCCGAGAAGGTTGCGGACCATGATCTGCTCGATCTCGGGCCGGGTGGCGTTCGCCTTCTCGCCGATGCAGGCGGTGTCGATCGGCACCTGACGCCAGCCATAGATGCCGTATCCGAAGGCCAGGATCTCGGTCTCGATGATCTGGCGGCAACGCTCCTGCGCCGCCAGGTCGGTCTTGGGCAGGAAGACCATGCCGACGGCGATCTGGCTGTCGACGCAGCCCTCGCCGCCGCTATGGATCGCATCGGCGAAGAAATCCTGCGGGATTTCGACATGGATGCCCGCGCCGTCGCCGGTCTTGCCGTCGGCATCGACCGCGCCGCGATGCCACACGGCCTTCAGGGCCGCGATGCCGGCCTCGACCACCTCGCGCCGCTTGCTGCCGTCCAGGGACGCGACCAGGCCGACGCCGCAGGCATCGTGCTCCTGCGACGGGTCATACAGGCCGCTGATCGCCCGCGCGTTGTCGTGCCAGTCGGCGACGAATGAATCGTCCCGATCCCCATTGAATCGATCCATGCCCATCACTCCGCCGCCTGGGCGCGCACCGGCGCCCTGTTGTCCAGCCAACGATGCATCTGCGCCGCGGCATCCCGTCCGTCGCGGATGGCCCAGACCACCAGGCTGGCCCCCCGCACGATATCGCCCGCGGCAAAAACCCCCGGCAGGCTGGTCATGAAGGTCTCGTGGTCGACGCGCAGCGTCCCCCAGCGCGATACCGCCAGGTCCGGCTGACCCCACAGGGCGGGCAGCGGTTCGGGATCGAAGCCCAGGGCCTTGATCACCAGGTCGGCCTCCAGCGTGAACGAACTGTCCTCGACCGGTTCCACCGACTGGCGTCCCGTCGCGTCCGGCAGGCCCAGCTTCATGCGCGCCGCGCGCACGCCGCTGACGGTCCCCTCGCCGGGGAAGGCTTCGGGGGCGGCCAGCCATACGAATTCCACCCCTTCCTCCTCGGCGTTCTTCACCTCGCGGATGGAGCCGGGCATGTTGGCTCGATCGCGCCGGTACAGGCACTTCACCGACTTCGCGCCCTGGCGGATGGCGGTGCGGACGCAGTCCATGGCGGTGTCGCCGCCACCGATCACGACCACCGACTTGCCCGCCGCGTTCAGTTCGCCATTCTCGAACGCCTCGACCGTATCGCCCAGCGACAGGCGGTTCGACACGGTCAGGTAGTCCAGCGCCTTGACGATCCCGCCCAGCCCCGCACCGGGGCCGCCGATGTCGCGCGACTTGTACACGCCCGTCGCGATCAGCACGGCATCATGGCGATCGCGCAGGGTAGAGAAGGCGATCTGGCCGTCCCCATCCCGATCGCCGACGCCCTTTCCCAGATGGAACGCCACCCCGGATTCCTCCAGGTACAGGTGACGACGGGCCACGATGTCCTTTTCCAGCTTGAATCCCGGAATGCCGTAGACCATCAGGCCGCCGACCCGGTCGTACCGGTCATAGACGTGAACCTGGTAGCCCTGTTCGCGCAGTTGCATCGCCGCGGCCAGACCGCCCGGACCCGCGCCGACGATGCCGACCGACGTCGCGCGTTCCACCGGCGGGCGGATCGGCTCGACCCAGCCGCTGGCGAATGCGGTATCGGTGATGAAGCGTTCGACGGCGCCGATGGTAACGCTCTCGAACCCCTTCTCGATCACGCAATTGCCTTCGCACAGGCGGTCCTGCGGACAGATCCGGCCGCAGATCTCGGGGAAATTATTGGTCGCCGACGACAGGGCATAGGCTTCCTCCAGCCGCCCCTCGGCCGTCATCTTCAGCCAGTCCGGGATGTTGTTTCCCAGGGGACAGTGAATCGAGCAGAACGGCACCCCGCATTGCGAGCAGCGACTGGACTGCTGTTCGGCCTGCGCCACGGCGAAGGATCGGTAGATCTCGTCGAAATCGGTGCTGCGCTCGACAGCCGGACGCTTGTCCGGCTGGCCTTGCGCCACGGAGACGAATTTCAGCATGCGCTCGGCCATCGGCTTTCCCCCGGCAACGGCAGGCGCTCGGTATGGCTGGCGCCCATTGGGCGGAACACCTACGACAGGCACCCGATCCGATAAAGACAGCAATGCTGTCCCTTTAGCGAAAAATGACCAGCGCTGGGAAAATCAGGTTCAGACTACTTCCATGAAAAAGGTCCGATCCGGACTAAATATCCTTTTAGTGCCCTGTTATGTCAGCCTATGTAATTTTATATCTCTGGAGATAGGACGGCGCAATCAATTCAATCGGAAGCGCTTCGATCCCCAGCAGTCCAAGCCCGCGTGCCCCTTCGGTGACCACATTGTCCACCGACAGCATCGCCAGTTGGTCGCGGGTCAGCAGCCGGCCGGGCAGATGTTCAAGCCACATCGCCTGCCATCGGGCCAGGAGCGCCGGCACCCGCAGCACCGGCCGGCGCCATCCGGTCGTCGCCATGACCCAGCGGGCGATCCCTTCCATCGTCCATACGGCCGGACCGCCGAATTCATAGATTTCGCCGGCATGACCGCCGGACGACAGAATGCGACGAATCCCCTCGGCCACGTCGCAGACATAGACGGGCTGGATTCGCGTGGCTGCCCCGTAGACCGGCAGGATGGGGCTGTAGCGCGCCAGCATGGCGAACAGGTTGGTAAACCTGTCTTCAGCCCCGAACAGGATCGACGGGCGGACGATCGTCGCTTCCGGCATGCTGCGCAGCACGGCGACTTCGCCCGCTTCCTTGCTGCGGCCATAGGCGGACGGGCTGCCGGGCGAGGCCCCGATGGCCGAGACATGCACCAGCCGCTCGACCCCGGCCGACGCGGCCAGCCGGGCGAGTCGCCCCGCACCGTCCACATGTACCGCCTGGAATGTCGCCCGCCCGCGTTCCGCCAGGATCCCGACCAGGTTGACGATCACATGCGCCCCCTCCACCACCGGGACCAGTGATTCCTCATCGAGGATCGAGGCACGCAGCGGGACGATCTGCCCGACGTCACCCAGCGGGCGCAGCGACGCCGCGCGGTCGGCCCGGCGGGCGGCCACGCGAACGACATATCCGTCCTCCGCCAGCCGCCGGACCACGTGACGGCCCAGGAATCCGGATCCGCCGACAATTGCGGCCACTTTTCGCGTCGCCATTTCTCATTCCCCAATCGCCAGTCAGCCCGTCAGGATGGGCGGGAGAGCATAACGTCTGTCTCCGTCGCCGGACACATCCGTCGCATGATCCTGCCGGCCGGCTGACCTGCCGTGGGGCCGCATCGCCGTGCACGGCCCCGCACATCCGATGCAACAAAAATGACACGAATCGCCGAAGCCATGTTGACCACCCCCAGGCCGCGGGGTAAACGGCCTCACCACCCCGGAAACGGGGGCTTTCTGAGCCCAGATGGCGGAATTGGTAGACGCGCAGGTTTCAGGTACCTGTGGCCGAAAGGTCGTGGAAGTTCGAGTCTTCTTCTGGGCACCATCCTTCAAAAAACATGTCTCGCCGGCCGGCGACCCGCACCCAGGCGGATCGTCGGCGTTGTTGCGTTCGCTGTGCGCGATTGCGCGTTCGTGGCGTATTTCGGCGCTGCATCGCCAATGATGGATCGCATGTGGAATGGTCTGGCAGAGCCTGTTGACCCCCCTGTCGTTCCGGAGTAAACGCCCCTTACCACCCCGGAAAGGGGGAGCCTCTGAGCCCAGATGGCGGAATTGGTAGACGCGCAGGTTTCAGGTACCTGTGGCCGAAAGGTCGTGGAAGTTCGAGTCTTCTTCTGGGCACCATCGTTTTTTCGACAATGTAGTATGGTCTGCATCGCCCCGGCACGGCCGGACGGCGCAAACGGGTGTCTTGTCCGGTGCATCGCGTACCGCGGCGGATTGTCGACGGCCGCACAACATCGTGTGCGCCCGGACGATTTGGTGTACATGGCGATGAACAGGGTCCGCCGGCCATTCTTCCCGTCCCGCGGAAGCGCTGTCGCGTATCTGGATGAGGTTCATGGTCTTCCCCACCGTTTCATATCGCCCCGCCCATGTTCCCACATCCTGCCACGTTCCGGGATCGCGGGCATGACCGCCGCGACGTCTGCCTCCATCCTGTTTCACCGCGGCGACCTGCCGGACGATGTGACGTTCGGCGGATCGATTGCCGTCGATACCGAGGCGATGGGCCTCAATCCCCATCGGGACCGGCTGTGCCTGGTGCAGATCTCGGCCGGCGACGGGCGGGCCCATCTGGTGCAGATCCTGCCGGGGACCGCCAGCCCGAACCTGGCGCGATTGATGTCGGACCCGTCGATCACCAAGCTGATGCATTTCGCGCGCTTCGACGTGGCGCTTCTTCAGCATACGCTGGGCATTACCGTTACGCCCGTCATCTGCACGAAGATCGCATCCAAGCTGGTGCGCACCTTCACCGACCGTCACGGGCTGGCGCATCTGTGCCGCGAATTGCTGGGCGTCGACCTCAGCAAGCAGCAGCAGACGTCCGACTGGGGCGCCCCGGACCTGACGCCGGAGCAGCAGGCCTATGCCGCATCCGACGTCCTGCACCTGCACGCCCTGTGGGCGAAGCTGGAGGCCCTGCTGCACCGCGAGGGACGCCGCGACCTGGCACAGGCGTGCTACGATTTCCTGCCCGCGCGGGCACGGCTGGACCTGCTGGGCTACGAAGAGCCGGACATCTTCGCCCACCGTGCATGACGGGACGCGCGCACCCGTGCCGTCCGGTTCGATTTGACGGTGGGCATCATCATGGCAATACACACGCGGCATGACCCATTCCGCCTTCCCTGACGGCATCGCCGGACCCGCGCCGGACCAGGATCGGACATCGTCCGACATCGATGCCGCATGCCAGGTGCTGGCCAGCGAAAGCGACGGCCTGTCGCGCCTGGCCGCGGCCCTGCGCGCGACCGGGTCCGAGGGAGAGATGCCGGCCCTGGGCACCGCCTTCTCGCGCGCCGTCGAAGCGTTTTCCGCGCTGGCGGGGCGGGTCGTCGTGACCGGGATCGGCAAGTCCGGGCACGTGGGGCGAAAAATCCAGTCCACCCTGGCGTCGACGGGAACCCCGTCGGTCTTCGTCCATCCGTCCGAGGCGTCGCACGGCGACCTGGGCATGATCCAGGCGGGCGATGCCATCCTGGCCCTGTCCAATTCGGGCGAGACGCCGGAACTGGCCGATATCGTGGCCCATGCCCGCCGATTCGGCCTGCCGCTGACGGCGATGACGGCGCGGGCCGATTCGACCCTGGCCCAAGCGGCCGACATCGCGCTGATCCTGCCCCAGGCGCCCGAGGCCTGTCCCATGGGCCTGGCGCCCACGACCAGTTCGACGATGCAGATGGCGCTTGGCGATGCGCTGGCGGTCGTACTGCTGGACCGGCGCAGCTTCACCGCCACCGATTTCGGAATCTTCCATCCCGGCGGCCGCCTGGGCATCCGGCTGCGCCGGGTCGACGACCTGATGCATCGGGGCACGGCCATGCCGATCGGGACGCCGGACATCACGCTCCGCCAGGTCATCATGGAAATGACGCACAAGGCGTTCGGCTGCATGGGCGTGATCACGCCGGACGGCCGGCTGTGCGGCCTGATCACCGACGGCGACCTGCGCCGGGCGCTGGACCGGGACCTGGAGCGGACTCTGGCGGCCGACATCATGAACACGTCGCCGCTGACCACCCGTCCCGATGCCCTGGCCGCAGATGCGCTGCGCCTGATGAACGCGCGCACCCGCCCCATCACCAGCCTGTTCGCCCTGGACGAGTCCGGCGCGCCGATCGGCATCCTGCACGTCCATGACCTGCTGCGGGCCGGCATCGCATGACCGGATCCCCCCCAGTGGCCACGCCCCCCCCGGATATCCGTCCCCCGGACGACGGAAGGGTCGCGCCGCAGCGTGACGATTTCGCCCGATCGGCGGCGGACATGGCACGCCAGCGCAGCGCCCTGCATCGGCAGCCGGCCAAGACCCGCCACATCCCCGACCCGACCACCATCGCCCGGCGGCGCAAACTGGTGCGCTGGGCGAAATGGGCGCTGCCGGCGACCGCGCTGGTGCTGCTGGGATCGATCGCCGCATGGCCCGCCATCGACCGCCTGATGAACGCCCAGCGCAACGCGCTCCAGGAAATGGAGAGCCTGCATGTCGAAAGCGGGAACATGCTCGGCGCGACCTATCGCGGCCTGGACGATCACGGGCGGCCCTACATGATCACCGCCGAACAGGCCCAGCAGATCTCTTCCGACCGGATCAACCTGACCGGTCCGACCGCCGACACCCTGATGTCGGCCACCGACTGGGTCATGATCCGGGCGAATAATGGCGTGTACATGCAGCACGAACAATTGCTGGACCTGATGCACGACGTGGTGCTCTACCGCGCGGATGGCGTGATCATGAACGGCCCCACCGCCGACATGAACCTGAAGCAGGGCATTGTCGCCTCCGACCAATGGGTCCATGCCGAAGGTCCGTTCGGCGTCCTGGACGCCCAGGGCTTCCTGCTGTCCCAGCATGAAGGGATCGGCCAGTTCCGCGGTCCCGGACGGCTGGTCCTGAATGACGACGCCCACGCCCATCCCCCCACGACGGAGCCCCCCCGATGACCGCCCTCCCCAAGGTCGCCGCCGCGTTCCTGCTCGGCGGCCTCGTGGCCTGCGTCCTGCCGGCCGGTCCGGCGCGGGCCCAGGCGATCGACCTGTCGCATGGCGGGCAGATCACGGTGACCGCCGCCGGGGGATTCGATTGGGACCAGAAGGCCCAGACGGTGACCGCCTATGACCGGGCGCAGGCGGTACGTGGCAATGTGACGGTGACGGGCGACCGGCTGATCGCCTTCTACCGCAAGAAGGCGGCCCCCGCCGGAGGCTCCGCGTCCGACTCGGCGACGCCCCCACCGGCCCCGGGCGCGCAGGGGCAGGCTGCCCAGGGGCCGGGTGGCGCCGATTCCGGGTCGAACGAAGTCTACCGGCTGATGGCCATGGGCCATGTCCACATCTTCACCGACACCGACCAGGCCTGGGGCGACAAGGCGATCTACGACATCGACCAGGCGGTCCTTGTCATGACGGGCCATGCCCTGAAACTGGTCACGCCCCAGGACGTGCTGACAGCGCGGGATTCGATGGAATATTATTCCCAGACCCGCGTCTCGATCGGACGGGGGGATGCGCTGGTCACCACCAATGACGGACGCCAGATCCGGGCCGACGTGCTGGTGGGATACAGCGCGCCGTCACAGCCGGCGGCAACCCCTGCCCCAGCCCCCACGCCGGCGAAACCCGGATCGGATCCATTGACCAGCTCGGGCAAGCTGGAAAAAGTAAACGCATTCGGTCACGTCTTCGTCCGCACCCAGACCGAGACGGTGACCGGCGACCGGGGTGTATATGTGCCCGACACCGGGATTGCGCGGATCGTCGGCAATGTCCACATCACACGGGGCCAGAACCAGATCAACGGAGCCGCCGCAATCGTGAACATGCATACCGGAATCGCCACGATGACCGAACGGCCCGGCGGGCGTGTCAGCGGGCTGGTCGTTCCCAACGAAGCGGGCAGTACCGGGGGACCGGGCCGATGAACGACATTCCGTATGACCTGGCCGGCGACGCGCATGCGCTGCCCGCCCAGGCCGACGATGCGGCAGCCGCCTCGCCTGGCCTGATCGCCAGTGGAATCGGCAAGACGTACAAGAAGCGCCCGGTGGTCCGGAACGTGTCGATCCAGGTCCATCGGGGCGAGGCCGTCGGCCTGCTGGGCCCCAACGGCGCAGGCAAGACCACCAGCTTCTACATGATCGTCGGACTGGTGCAGCCGGATACCGGCACCATTACGCTGGACGGCACCAACATCACGCAACTGCCGATGTATCGCCGGGCCCGGCTGGGCATCGGCTACCTGCCGCAGGAAGCCAGCATCTTTCGCGGCCTGAATGTCGAGCAGAACATCATGGCGGCGCTGGAGGTCGTGGAAGCCGATCCCGACCGGCGCGAGGCGCTGCTGGACGGGCTGCTGGGGGAATTCGGCATCTCTCACCTGCGGCGGGCCCCATCGCTGGCCCTCTCGGGGGGTGAGCGGCGACGCCTGGAAATCGCCCGGGCCCTGGCCAGCCAGCCGCACTATATCCTGCTGGATGAGCCGCTGGCCGGCATCGACCCGATCGCCGTGGGCGAAATCCGTGACCTGGTATCGCACCTCAAGGACCGTGGAATCGGCGTTCTGATCACCGACCACAACGTGCGCGAGACGCTGGAAGTCATCGACCGAGCATATATCATGCATAGCGGCCAGGTCCTGATGGAAGGCCGCCCGGAAGAAATCGTCGCCAACGAAGATGTTCGCCGGGTCTATCTCGGGGAAAACTTCTCTCTCTGATCCCCGGTATCATGGCGATCGGCCCCAAGCTGGCGCTGCGGCAGGCCCAGTCTCTGGTCATGACGCCGCAATTGCGGCAGGCCATCCTGCTTCTGCAATTGTCCAACCTGGATGCGTGCTCCTTCATCGAGACTGAGCTGGAGCGCAATCCGCTGCTGGAAGTCGGCGATCGTCCGGACGATCCGTCGGGGCCTGACGATATTATCCAGGCGACCGGCTCCCATCCCGGCATCCGATCCGCCCCGTTCGCGTCCGGCGCGATCGACGAAGGCGCCGCCTTTTCCGCCTCCTGGCGGATGCAAGGTCGCCGAACGTACGATGTTCGTCCCGCGCATGATGACGGTCCCCAATCCGGCCGTGATCCGAACATGCTGGCCTGCCCACCCCCGTCGCTGGCCGACCGGCTGGCCGAACAGCTGCGCCTGTCCCCATTCGATGCGGGGGACCGGCTGATTGGTGCCCATCTCATCACGTTGCTGGACGAGGCGGGGCGCCTGCCTGTCACGAACGCAGCGACGGCCCTGTCGCTTGGAACCACCTCCGAACGGGTGGAGCGCGTTCGCCAGGCGATGATGCGCTTCGAGCCGACGGGTCTGTTCGCGCACGATGTGGGCGAGTGTTTCGCCGCGCAATTGCGCGAACGCGGTCGCCTCGATCCCGCCATGGCCGCGCTGCTGCGGCATCTGGATCTGGTGGCACGCCGCGACATGCGCCGGTTGCAGGCGATCTGCGGTGTCGATGCCGACGACCTGGCCGACATGATCGCAGAATTGCGGACGCTGTCCCCCTATCCGGGACGCGATACCGATCATCCCCCTGCGGCGGCGATCGTCCCCGACGTGCTGATGTCTCCCGCACCGGACGGGGACTGGTTCCTGGAACTCAACCCCGAAACGACGCCGCGCGTGGTGGTCAATTCGGCGCTGGGCACCAGGATCACGCTACGGGCGGGACGCGAGGAGCGCAGGTTCCTGAACGAACGGCTGGCCAGCGCCAACTGGCTGGTGCGCGCGCTGCAGCAGCGGGCGGACACGATCATCCGGGTGGCGACGGCGATCATGCGGCGGCAGGACGCGTTCCTGGAACATGGCGTCGGCCATCTGCGCCCGCTGGGCCTGCGTAACATCGCGGATGCCGTCGCCCTGCACGAAAGCACCGTCAGCCGGGTGACCGCCCATAAGTACATCGCCACGCCGCGTGGGATCTTCGAGCTGAAATATTTCTTCAGCACCGCCATACCAGGCCTGTCCGGCGACAGCCACAGCGCCGAGGCCATCCGTCATCGCATCCGCGCACTGGTCGCCGCCGAGATGGGGGACGCCGTCCTGTCCGACGATGCAATCGTGAACCTGCTGCGTGACGAAGGAATAGACATCGCCCGCCGAACCGTGGCCAAATACCGGGATGCGCTGAAGATACCGAGCTCAGTGCAGAGAAAACGGGAAAAGGCTTTCAGGGCCTGACGCCCGACGGACGGCCTCGGCAGAATGGCCGCCGGCGTGGTCCCCCGGCTCTGGACGCTTCCTCCATGCAAGGAGTGATGTCACATGCAGATCAGTGTCGCTGGAAAGCAGATCGATCTCTCCGACGCCCTGAAACACAGGGTCACTGCCCATCTCGACCATCTTGCCGACAAATATTTCGGCCGGGCACTGGATGCCCAGGTCACGTTCAGTCGCGCCCGATCTTTTTTCACCTGCGATATCAATCTTCATGCCGCCCCGGGGCTGACCCTGCGCGGGGAAGGCGAGGCCGGCGACGCCCATGGCGCGTTCGATGACGCGGCCGAGCATATGGCACGCCGGCTACGGCGCTATCGTGGCCGGGTGAACGACCATCTGCGCGCCCTGCCCCGCCGGAAATCGCCCGAGGTCGGGCGCAGCTATATCCTGCGCCCCGCCGATACCGGCCGGATGCAGGACGACACGACTGCCGAAGAAACCGGCCCCCATGCCACGATCGTCGCGGAACGTGTCGCCGAAATCGCGACATTGAGCGTCAGCGAGGCGGTCATGCGCCTGGACCTGGCCGCCTGCACGCTGTTGATGTTCCGCAACAGCACCAGCGACCAGATCAACGTCATCTACCGCCGCGAAGACGGTAATATCGGATGGCTGGACCCCAGCCCCGCCTGATTACGGCGGAACCCGCCATGTCGACGCGGAGAAATCCGCGCCGGCGCCCCGGGGAGATCTCCCCCGGGGGTACCAGGCCGCTCAGTGCATGAACCGTTAGTGTACCAGCGCGGGCACCATTTCATGCTGCAGGATTGCTTCGATCGCCGTATCCTGGTCGTCGGTCAGGGCCATCGGCGTGCCGTCGGCGGCGTGGATGGCGAAGACATCCTGCCCCTCGATCACGACAGCCTTGATATACGCCACCCGCGATACGCCAAGCGACAGAAGCTGGGTGTCCGTCAGGTGACGGACGTCGCCGGGAAGCTGCGCCTGATCCGGTTGCAGTACCACCCGGCCGTTCTGGGTCGTAATTCTCATGATTTAGGAACCTCCGGACCGGACCATCCCGCCATGTGGCGATGTCCCCGTCCCGTTATGGCCGCGACCCCGCGCGACCGGTCGGTCACTCTGCTCGGTCATTCTTCCTCGATCACGCGCACCACACGCGGGGCGCGCTGCTTGGGCACGCCGATCTCGCTGACGCCCAGGCCGCCGCGCCCCTGGGTGATCTCGATCCGCCGGACCCTGACCTCGGGCTCCGGACGGAGAAGGTCGATATGCAGCAGCCCGTTATCAAGCCAGGCGCTGCCGACCTCGATCCCCTCGGCCAGCACGAAGGCCTTCTGGAACTGGCGGGCGGCGATACCGCGATGCAGGAAGATCCGTCCTTGGGAATCGTCGGTTTGCCGGCCCCGGATCACCAACTGGTTGTCTTCCTGCGTGATCTGCAGATCATCCATCACGAAGCCTGCGACCGCCAGCGTGATCCGCAGCGCCGTCGGGCTGATCTGTTCGATGTTATAGGGCGGATAGCCGTCCGAAGTTCCCTTGGACGCGCGTTCCAGCATTTGTTCCAGATGGTCGAAACCAAGAAACATGGGGGATGCGAAAAGTCTTCCCGACACGCAGGCCTCCTCAACCGAGCGAGACAATCATACGGGCCCATCATGGCACCCGCATGCACGATGATATGGGACACCATGTCGTTTTCGCAAGGGAGCGGTCGTTTTCGCCCGGGATGACGCTCACCGCGCCATTTTCCCGCATGTGCGGACTGGCGCAGGCGCCATGCTCTCGCTACATCGCCTGCATGATTGACCGTGATGCCATCGCCGCCGCCATTCCGATGCCCATCCTCGTCGCGCCCCAGGCGATCCTGCGCCAGAAGACGCGTCTGGTCCGGCCCGAGGACACAGCCACCCTGCGCGAAATCCTGCCGCGCATGTTTTCCGCCATGTACCAGGCGCCGGGCATTGGCCTGGCCGCGCCGCAGGTCGGCATGGGCCTGCGCTTCGCCATCGTCGACTTGGGCGAGGAGGAGCAGCGCGACCCGATGGTGCTGATCAACCCCGAGATCGTGGCGGAGTCCGAAACTCTCGCCTCGCGCGAGGAAGGGTGCCTGTCGTTGCCGAACCAGTATGCGGACGTCATCAGGCCGGAAAAAGTCCGCGTCCGCTTTCGCACGCCCGATGGCGCGGAGCGGGAAATCGAGGCGGACGGATTGCTGGCCACCTGTATCCAGCATGAGATCGACCATCTGGACGGGATCCTCTTCGTCGATCACCTTTCCACCCTCAAGCGCAACATGATCATGCGACGCCTGGCCAAGGAACAGCGGCAGAAGCGCTGAAGCAGGAGGGGTGCGCATGCGTCTGGCTTTCATGGGAACTCCGGATTTCGCCGTTCCCGCCTTGTCCGCCCTGCATGCAGCGGGGCATGAGATCGCGGCAGTCTACAGCCAGCCGCCCCGGCCGGCGGGGCGCGGCCAGGCTGTACGGCCCTCCCCGGTCCACAACGCGGCCGAGGCGCTGGGCCTGCCGGTACGGGTTCCGACCCGCCTGCGGACCAACGTCGCCGAACATGAATTCTTCAGGTCGCTGGAGCTGGATGCGGCAGTCGTCGCGGCCTATGGGCTGATCCTGCCTGGCGCGATGCTGCAGGCCCCCCGGCGCGGATGCCTGAACATCCATGCCAGCCTGTTGCCGCGCTGGCGCGGGGCCGCCCCGATCCAGGCCGCTATCCTGGCCGGCGACAGCGAAAGCGGCGTGACCATCATGCAGATGGACGAAGGCCTGGACACCGGCGCCATGCTGCTGTCCGAGCATATCGCCCTGACGGATCGCACAACAGCGACCAGCCTGCATGACGATCTGGCCGCGATGGGAGCCCGGCTGGTCATATCCGCCCTGACCGATCCGTCGATCGCCCCCCACCCCCAGCCCGAGGACGGCGTGACCTATGCCGCCCGGCTGACCCGCGAGGACGGCCGCGTCGCCTGGGATCATGACGCCGCGGCGATCGACCGCCAGATCCGCGCCATGACCCCCTGGCCCGGCAGTTTCACGACACTGGACGGCGTCGTCCTGAAGATCGGCGCCGCCGAGATGGGTACCGCCGAGGCACCTGCAGATATCCCCGCCGGCACGGTCCTCGACACCGCACTGGCGATCGCGTGCGGACGGGGCACGCTGCGGATCACGCGCATCCAGCGCCCCGGGCGCGGCATGATGGATGCCGACGCGTTTCTGCGCGGCCAGGCCGTTCCCATCGGTACGCGGCTTGGCACGTGAACGACCCTACCCCCATCCAGCGCTGGGCCGTACGCATCGAATATGACGGGCACGACTTCGTCGGCTGGCAGCGGCAGAAGACGGGCCTGTCGGTCCAGCAGGTACTGGAAGAGGGTGCGTCCCGCCTGGCGTCCGGCCGAACGGTCGACAGTATCACCGCCGGCAGGACCGACGCCGGCGTGCACGCCACCGGCCAGGTCGCGCACCTGGATTTTCCCGCCGCGTTGAGGCTGAGTAAATCGGTTGTTCGCGATGCGCTGAATTTTCACATGAAGCCGCACCCGGTGGTGGTGCTTGACGCCTGTCCGGTCGATTTGTCGTGGAACGCCCGGTTTTCGGCCGTCCGCCGGGCCTATCGCTATCGGATCCTGAACCGCCGCAGCCGGCCGGCGCTGGATGACGGACGGGTCTGGCTGGTCAAGCGCCCCCTGGACGCCGACGCAATGGGTCGTGCGGCACGATATCTGCTGGGGCGGCACGATTTCACGTCCTTCCGCGCCAGCGCCTGCCAGGCCAAGAGCCCCCTCCGCACGCTGGATCGCCTGGACGTGTCGCGACTGGGCGAAGACATCATCATCGTCGCCGAGGCCCGGTCGTTCCTGCACCATCAGGTCCGCAACATGGTGGGCACGCTGAAACTGGTCGGCGAAGGCAGCTGGTCGCCCGAGCGGGTGGGCGACGCGTTGGCGGCCTGCGATCGCCGGGCGGCCGGGCCGACCTCGCCGCCCGACGGGCTGTACCTGACGGCGGTCGGCTACGACCCCGACCCCTTCGCGACCTGACCGCATACCCCCCGGGCCCCATCTGATGGAATGATCGGGGTCCAGGGCCTCAGGTCCTGGCGGGTTCGGGCAAGGCCCGACTTATTTATCGCACGCCATGGGTAGGCGGCAGGGCCAGGAAATCCTGCCACGGCGCGTAGTGCGGCGGCAGCAAGGCCGATATTTCACCCAGGCCCAGGACGGCGGACGCCACGGCGATCACGACCAGGATCGCGCGCCATACCCCCAGGGCCAGCCCGACCCGCGCCACGAACCATGTCAGCCACAGATTATATCCCAGCACGATGCCGTTCAACAGCAATGCCGCATTCAGCGCATTCGTGCCCGCGGGCAGAATCACGGCCAGCAATGCGACCGAGACCAGCATGACGAACAGGACCAGCCAGTCGCACCACAACGCCGCCGTGATATATCGGGGCCACAAGGATTCCCGGCCCCATAGCCGCGCCAGGAAATGGGTCACGACCGCAGGTGCCAGGACCAGGCAGAGCGAGAATGCGACCTTGGTACCGCTCAGGCCGCCCGGGGATTGGGCGATGGTCAGCAGGCCGCCCACCAGCCACAGGGCGATCCGCGGCGCCAGGGCGGTCAGCACGCCATCCGGCGTGGCGCCGAAGCAGGTCATCCCGTCGCGCCGTCCCCGGCCCAGAAGCAACATGCCCCGAAAGATGTTTCCGGCCCCGCCGGGCAGCGATCCCTGCGGCAATCTGCGTCCCTGCATTATCCCATCAGCCTTTCTAGAAAGGACGCATAGATGTCCGTCAGTTCCTCGAGGTCGGTGACGGACGCATGTTCGTCGACCTTGTGCATGCTGGCGCCCACCAGGCCGAATTCCGCAACCGGGCAACAGCGGCTGATGAAGCGGGCGTCGGAGGTCCCTCCCCCGGTGTCCAGCCGCGGCTCCCGGCCCGTCACCGTGCGAATCGCCGCGACCAGCATGTCGACTTCCGGGGTCGGCTGGGTCAGGAAGGCCTCGCCGCTGATCCGGACATCCGCCTCCGCCGTCGGGGCATGGGTGCGGCAGACGGATGCGATCCAGTCCGCCAGCCCCTGGCCGGTGTGCAGATCGTTGAACCGGATGTTCAGCCGCGCCTCCGCCCGTCCCGGGATCACGTTGGTAGCGGGGTTGCCCACATCGACGCTGGTGACCTGCAGGCTGGACGCTTCGAACCAATCGGTCCCGTCATCCAGAGGCGCGGCTGTCAACTCCGCCAGGATCGCCAGCAGGCGATGGACAGGATTGTCGGCGCGATGGGGGTACGCCACATGTCCCTGGATACCGGGCACGACGATCCGGGCGTTCAGGCTGCCGCGGCGTCCGATCTTGATGACGTCGCCCAGACGTTCCGGATTGGTCGGTTCGCCCACCAGGCAGAAATCGGGGATCTGGCCGTTATCGCGCATCCATTCCAGCACCCGGACGGTGCCGTTGGTGGCGGGGCCTTCCTCGTCCCCGGTGATCAGCAGGCTGATCGACCCCGCCAGGGGCTGCCCGTCGGACAGGTAGCGACCGATCGCACCGACGAAGGCGGCAATCCCGCCCTTCATGTCGCATGCCCCGCGGCCGTACAACCGGCCGTCGCGGATCGCCGCGTCGAACGGGCCGCTGGTCCAGCCGTGTTCGCCCGCCGGGACGACATCGGTATGGCCTGCGAAACACAGATGGGGGGCACCCCGGCCCAACCGGGCAAATAAATTGGGCGTGCGCGCGGCACCTTCGCCAAACGGCAAATCGACAATGTCGAAGCCCAGCCCCCGCAAGGCCGTGGCCAGGACGCCGATCGCCCCGCCGTCATCCGGCGTCACCGATGGCGCGCGGATCAGGTCGCGCGCCAGCGGCAGGGTGGCGGACTCGCGCCGCTGCATCGCCGCCCCGGTCAATCCCGCAGCAATTCGTTGATCGAGGTCTTGGACCGCGTGCGCTCGTCCACCCGCTTGACGATCACCGCGCAGGCCAGCGCGGGCAGCGGCGCGCCGTCGGCGGACGTTGCCTGGCGTGGCGGCAGGGTGCCGGGGACGACGACCGAATAGGCCGGCACCCGGCCCACGAACACTTCGCCGGTCGCACGGTCGACAATCTTGGTCGAGGCGCCGATGAACACCCCCATCGACAGCACACTGCCCCGCTCGACGATCACGCCCTCGGCCACTTCCGAACGGGCGCCGATGAAGCAATCGTCCTCGATGACCACCGGCGCGGCCTGCAGGGGTTCCAGCACGCCGCCGATGCCGACGCCGCCGCTGATATGGCAGTTGCGGCCGATCTGCGCGCAGCTTCCGATCGTGACCCAGGTGTCGACCATCGTGCCGCTTTCGACACGTGCGCCGGCATTGACGAAGCTGGGCATCAACACCACGCCGGGCGCGATATAGGCCGACCGGCGCACGATGGCGCCCGGAACGGCACGGAAGCCGGCCTGGGCGAAGCGCGCCTCATCCCAGCCGTCGAACTTCAGCGGCACCTTGTCGAAGGACGGTGCGCCGGCCCCGCCACCCGCCATCAGGTGGCTGTCATTCAGCCGGAAGGACAGCAGCACCGCCTTCTTCAGCCATTCGTTCACTACCCAGCCGGCACTCCCCGGAGCCGCGACCCGCAATTCGCCGGCATCCAGCCCCGCCAGCGCGATCTCGACGACCTCCCGATCTTCTCCGGTCGTCGCGGAAGACAGCGTATCGCGCCGCTCCCACACGGCCTCGATACGGCTCTGGAGGCTCTGGTCGGTCATCTTCTGGCAATCCTGTCGGTGGTGGCGGTGGCCTTGCGGCCACGTCGCATTATCATCATGTCGCGGGACCATGCGAAGGAAGCCCCGCACTGTCAACGCATCTCGGCCGGGCACCGTGGCGCGTGCGACGGTCTTGTCCCCCCGCGCGATCGGGCCCTACTCCCCGCGAATCAGGGTACCCGGGCCGGCCTCGGTGAACAGTTCCAGCAGGCAGGCATGGGGCACGCGTCCGTCCAGGATCACTGCTGCCCGGGCCCCCGCGCGCACGGCCTCCAGGCAGGTTTCGACCTTGGGAATCATGCCGCCGCTGATCATGCCGCTGGCAATGCCGCGACGCGCTTCCTCGGCCGTCAATTCGGGGATCAGCGTGCCGTTTTCGTCCAGGACGCCCGGCACGTCGGTCAGCATCAGCAGGCGCGTCGCATGCACGGCCCCGGCGATGGCGCCGGCCGCGGTATCGGCATTGATATTGTAGGTCTCGCCGTCCTCGCCGCAGCCTACCGGGGCGATGACGGGGATCAGGCCCGAACCGGATAGCGCGTACAGCACGCGCGGATCGATCTGGACCGGTTCGCCGACAAATCCCAGGTCAAGGACCCGCTCGATCTGGCTATCGGCGTCACGGACCGTGCGTTGCAGGCGCCGGGCCGTGATCAACCCGCCATCCTTGCCGGAAATCCCGACGGCCAGCGCCCCGGCCCGGTTGATCAGGCCCGCGACCTGCTTGTTCACCTTGCCGGCCAGGACCATCTCGATCACGTCGACCATGGCGGCGTCGGTGACGCGGAGGCCGTCCACGAAGGTCGATTTGATCTGCAGCCGCTGCAGCATGGCGCTGATCTGCGGGCCGCCGCCATGGACCACCACCGGATTGACGCCCACCAGCTTCAGCAGGGCGATATCATGGCCGAAGGCATTCGACAGCGAATCGTCGACCATGGCATGGCCGCCATACTTGACCACCAGCGTGTCGCCGGCATAGCGGCGAAGATAGGGAAGCGCCTGGGCCAGAACGGCGGCCCGTTCCTGCGCGTCCTTCACGGTCTGTGCGATGTCGGTCATCGGATCGTGCCTGTCTTCCTCATGATCGGGCTTGCCCTGTGGGGGATCGCGCCGCTGCTCAACCTGCCGGCGGCAGGGCCAGGGCGGCCAGTTCGGCGCGCAGTTCCGGGATGCCCAGCCCGCTGTCGCTGCTGGTGGCGATAATGTCGGGAAAGGCGGCGGCGTGCTGACGGGCGAGTTCGGTGGCCTGGGCGCATTTGGCCGCCAGCGGGCCGGGCTTCAGCCCGTCGCACTTGGTCAGCACGATCTGGAAGGTCACCGCCGCGCGGTTCAGCAGCTTCATGATCTCGCGGTCGGATTCCTTGACCTCGATCCGCGAATCCAGAAGCAGGATGACGCGCTGCAGGGTCGGCCGTCCGCGCAGGAACGAGAACATCATGCCCTGCCAGTCTTCCTTCACATCCTTCGCAGCCTTCGCATACCCATAGCCAGGCATGTCCACCAGGGTCAGCCGTCCAGGGAAGTCGAAGAAATTCAACTGCTTGGTACGTCCGGGCTCGGACGACGCGCGGGCCAGCGCCTTCCGTCCGGTCAGGGCATTGATCAGGCTGGACTTGCCGACATTCGACCGGCCGGCGAAAGCGATCTCCGGCAGGTTGGGCGGAGGCACCTGCTCCAGCTTCTGGGCACCGAATACGAAGTCGCAGGCACCGGCGAACAGCAGGCGTCCGGCCTCGACCAGTGCCTCCTGTTCCTCGGGCGTACGGGGGCTTGCTTGGAAATCCGACATGCGGTCAGGCGCTCACTTCCGTCCGGCGGCCGGGATGGCGGGGACCTTCTCGATCTCGCCCTTCATCCGGTGCTGGATCAGCAGTTGCTGCGCCATCGTCAGCAGGTTGTTCCAGCAATAATAGATGACCAGTCCCGAGGGCTGCCGCGCCATGAAGAACGTAAACAGTACTGGCATCAGCTGGAACATGCGCTGCTGCGCGGGGTCCACCGCCGCCGGGTTCAGCTTCTGCTGCACATACATCGTCCCGCCGAACAGGATCGGCCAGATACCCAGTTGCAGGAAGGGCGACAATACCGTCGGATCCCACGGGATCAGGCCGAATAGGTTGAACAGGTTGGTCAGGTCCGGTGCAGACAGGTCATGGATCCAGCCGAAGAACGGCGCGTGCCGCATTTCGATGGTGATGTACAAATCCTTGTAGAGACACCAGAAAACGGGGATCTGCACCACCATCGGCAGGCAGCCGCTGGCCGGGTTCACGCCTTCGGCCTTGTACAGCGCCATCATCTGCTGGTTCATGGCCATCTGGTCGTCCTTGTAACGCTCCCGGAGGGCCTTAACCTTGGGCTGCAGCTGGCGCATCTTGCCCATCGAGCGGAACTGACGCGTCGCCAGCGGGAAGAACAGCGCCTTGACCAGCAGGGTGAACGCCATCAACGCCAGGCCGAAATTGCCCAGAAGCGTATTCAGCCAGTCCAGCACATAGAAGATCGGACGCGTCAGGAAGGCGAACCATCCGAAATCGACGGCCTTCCAGAAATCGGGGATGTGCAGGCTGGATTCGTAGCGTTCCAGCAGATTGACTTCCTTGGCGCCGGCGAAGACATGGCTGCTGGTCGTGGACGTCGCACCGGGCGCCACTACCGTCGCCGCCTGCGCGATGAAACCGACCTGATAGATGCCCGCCCCGCCATTGGCCTGGTAGCCGTAGCTGCCCGTCACGGCCATGTCCTGCTGCGGGATCACGGCCGTCAGCCAGTATTTGTCGGTGATGCCGGCCCAGCCGCCCTGCCCGGGCTTGCTCCACGACGTATTGCCGGGCGGGGTCGCCCCCGTGCGCAGCGTCTTGTAGGAGCTTTCGTCAAGCCGCCCGTCGATGACCGAAATCGGTCCCTCATGCACCAGGTAGCCACCGGTCTCGGTCGGCGTATAGGCCCGGTCGACACGGGCAAAGGGATAGAGCGACAGCGGCTGGCCGGTCTGGTTGCTGACCTGCTGCTCGATTCCGAACATGTAGTTGGCGTCGATCGAGACCACGATCCGGAACGTCACACCCTGCCCGTTGTCCCAGGACAGCGTCACCGGATGATCGGCGGTCAGCTTCGGGGAATCGCTGCTCCATACCGTCTGGGCATCCGGCACCCGCACCTGGCCGCCCGGCAGGTTCATCCAGCCGATTTCCACGTAATTGGGCTGCGGGTCATGCGCGGTTTCCAGGATCCGGACCTGCGGGCTGCCCTTCTGGACGGTCTCGTGATAGTCGCGGAGAACCATGTCATCCAGGCGCGCGCCGAGCAGGTCGATGGACCCGCTGACCTTCGGCGCGTCGATCGGCAGCCGGGTCTCGGCCTGCGGCGACGGCACCGCGACGGGCTGCGAACTCAGGCCGGCAAGCGGTGCGCCCGAGGGGACGCCATTCGCCGGCGGGGTCTGCCGGTCGGTCCGGCCGGCCTGCTGCGCGACCTCCTGATGGCTCTGCTTCGGCATGAAATATTCGAAGCCAACCAGAACCAGGGCGGACAGCAGCGTCGCCACGATAAAACGCTTGGTATCCATCAGCGACCAGCCAGACTCTCGTTATCTATGGGAAGAACAGCAGGAGGCGCGCGGGCGCTCCCCGGAGGGCACGGGATCGTATCCGCCGATATTCCACGGATTGCAACGCAAGATCCGCCACCCCGCCAGAATCACGCCACGCAGGACGCCATGCCGACGCAGGGCCTCCAGGGCATAATCGCTGCAGGACGGGACGAATCGGCAATTGGGACCGAGAACCGGCCGGAAGATCCACTGATAGAGGCGAATCGCCCCGATCAGCGGCCAGGCCACGACGGTCCGGGGCGATGTCATCCCCCCTCCCGCACGCCGGCCTTGCGCAAGGCCCGCCGCAGGTCGCCGACCAGCGCGGCAAATGCGCGGTCGCCCGTGCCGCCGCGACCGATCAGGACAAGGTCGACACCGAGCAGGGGTTCTTCCCGCTCCACGGCGCGCACGGCCTCGCGCAGGCGACGGCGCGCCCGATTGCGCACAACCGCGTTTCCGACCTTTTTTGTCACGGTAAAGCCGACCCTCGCCGGATCGGAATCTTCCCGGCCCAGGGCCTGGAGCACAAGTCCGGGAGAGGGTACCTTCCGCCCTCGGGCGGCAACCCGCAGGAACTCAGACCGTTTCTTGAGACGGACGGACCGGTCGGCCACTGTCAGCAGCCCCCTGCAACATCAATGCCCCGGATCGCGATCCGGGGACATGACAGACCTGACAATCAGGCGGACAGGCGCTTGCGGCCCTTGGCGCGACGATTGGCGATCACCTTGCGACCACCAACGGTTTCCATACGTGCGCGAAAGCCGTGACGGCGCTTGCGGACCAGCTTAGACGGTTGATACGTGCGCTTCACGACGGCACTCCCCGATTGACAGCAATAATTTCATCGCGGACTAAATCCACGACATATCCGGGCGACCTGACGGCACCCGACTTGAGGCGCGCCTTATACTGCCCGTTTCCCAAGGCGTCAACGTGGAAGACACCCCCGCCATGACAGGCCATGATACACGGTCAAATTCTACCTTTCCCGCGCATGACGCCGGATGTGACGCATGACGGACAAGACCGAATCGAACGACGCCGAATCCAGCGCGGGGGCGCATCGGACCAGGCGCGTGCTGCATGACGTGCGCGGATTGCTGTCCCCGGCGGTCCTGATGGCCGACAAGCTGACCACCCATCCCGACCCGCAGGTCCGCGACGCGGCGGAGTGCATCCTGAACGCCGTGGAACAGGCCGTCGGACGGCTGAAGGACCTTGTCCCCCAGCCGGAACCCGGCTGACGCGGCAGCGATCAGTCCCGTTGGATCAGTTCAATCTTGTAGCCGTCCGGATCCTCGACGAAGGCGATCACGGTGGTTCCGAACTTCACCGGGCCCGCCTCGCGCGTGACCTTTCCGCCCCCGGTACGAACGGCCTCGACCATCCCCGCCACATCGGGCACGCCGACGGCGAAATGTCCGAATCCCGTACCGACTTCATATCCGTCGTCCTGGCCCCAATTATAAGTCAGTTCGATTTCCGCCTGCCCCGCCGCGTTATCGGCGTACCCGATGAAAACCAGGGTATATTTGCCCTCGGGGACCTCCTTGCGCCGCAATTCGTGCATGCCCAGCAACGCATAGAAGGCAATGCTGGCTTCGAGATTCCGGACCCGGACCATCGTGTGCAGATATGAACCCATCTCGATTCTCCCGTTCAAAAAAACATATGACGATGGATCGTGTGCGACTCCGCCGTCAAAACAGTTTCTTGCCGTCCCCGGCGGAAATGCCGACCAGGAACAGGCCGGCGGTATCGGCCGCCGTCACGCAGGCCGTCGGATCGGTCAATAATGTCGCGCCGGCCTGGAAGGCAATTCCCCGCAGCCCGACCGCCGCCGCCCGCTGGACGGTATCCGGTCCGATCGTCGGAAGATCCGCCCGGCGATCCTGCCCGGGCTTGAGCATTTTGACCAGGACGCCCCCAGGGCGACCGGGCTGGCGACACTCGCCCGCGCGCTGCAACATGCGGTCCGTGCCTTCCATGGCCTCTACCGCCAGGACCAGGCCGTCCTGCACCACGCATCCCTGTCCGATATCCAGGCGCCCGATGGCCTCGACAACCATGCGGCCACGCCGGATATCGGATTCCGCCCCCAAATCAGGACGCACGTCCCCCATCACGCCATGCCGCCCGACCGAACCGGCGAGGAATTCATGGGCGCCGTGGACCGCAAATCCTTCCTCGCCCAGAACCCGCACGATCGCGGCCAGCAGGCCGTCATCCCCGGAAAACAGCGCCCGGCCGATCCGCGCAAGAATCCGCGCGCCGGTGGCGTCAGGCCGCAGGTCGGAAAAGGACGGCCGCCGGACCGGGCCGATCAGTACCAGGTCGCGGCAGCCCTCGGTCCGCAGGCAGGACAGGATTTCGCCGGCGGCCGCCAGCCGGATATAGCGATGCGGCCATGGGCCGATCACCGCGGGGTCGGCAAAATCCTGGAATCCAATGATAAACGGGCGCAGGCCCAGCGTCTGGACCGAACGCGCGACCTGACCCGGCAACGGACCGCCACCGGCGAGAATTCCGATGCAATCACCCGACAGGACCGGCCTGCCCTCGCGGCTCCGTCCGCCATCGTCTCCGCCGGCCGCCATTCAGCGCCGCCTAGACACCGTCGCTTTCGATCAGCCCCGCACCGCCTCCGGCAACGCGTACCAGGCCGCGACGACTGGGTGCCTCGATGAATGCCAGGATTTCATCCACCTTGGCATCCCCGCCGTACTCCGCCCGCACAGCTGCGAGGCGCAGGCTGAATGCCGTGGATTCGTCGTCCATGCTGCGGGGATACAACGCACGGAACGCCCGTCGCAGGCGATGCATCTCGTCCGACTGCACGCCATTGCGCTTCAACCAGATCCAGTGCAGGCCCACCAGCCTGGCGCGATTGCCCAGAACGCTGCCGTAGGGAATAACATCCGCCTCGACCCCACAGACACCGCCCACCAGCGCCGCACGACCGATCCGCACGAATTGATGCAGCGCTGCCGAACCCATGATCCGGGCATGATCGCCGATGGTCACATGCCCGCCCATGACGACGTTGTTCACGATGATCACCCCATTTCCCAGGGTGCAGTCGTGCGCGACATGGGAATTGGCCATGATCAGGCAATTGTCGCCGACCTGGGTCAGGCCGCTGCCGGTGGCCGTGCCGCGGTGGATGGTCACGTTTTCCCGGATGACGGTCCCCGCCCCGATGACGCAGCGCGTGGGTTCACCCCGATATTTGAGGTCCTGCGGCGCCATGCCCACCGTGGTGAAGGGATAGCATACGACCCCCTGTCCGATCCGCGTCGTGCCGTCGATGATGACATTGGCGATCAGCTGGACCCCGTCCTCGATCACCACATCGGGTCCGATTGAACACCACGGGCCGATCCTGACCCCCCGACCGATCCGCGCCCCGTCCGCCACAATGGACGAGGGATGAATCTCGGCGGCCCTCAGCCCGGCGTCCAATCCTGCCACATCGGTCAATACGTTCTCTCCCAGAACCGCCTCGGCCCCGCCGGGGCCGGGAATGGGGCGTCAGCAGGCCTCGGGATCCATCGTCCCGCCAGCCCGCGCGCCCATTTACCCCATGATCATCGCGCTGAATGTGGCCTCGGCCACCGACACGCCGTCGACCCGTGCAACGCCTTTGAATTTCCAGACGTTGCCTCGGCTGCGCTCTTTTTCGACATGGATCTTCAACTGGTCGCCCGGTCCGACCGGACGTCGGAACTTCGCCCCGTCGACGGTCATGAAATAGACCAGCTTGCCCTCGAACGCCTTTCCCAGCGTCAGCACCACCAGCGTCGCCGCCGTCTGGGCCATCGCCTCGATGATCAGCACGCCCGGCATGACAGGACGCGCGGGAAAATGCCCCTGGAAATGCGGCTCGGTCGCGGTGACGTTCTTGATCCCGACGGCGGACGTGCCGAGGACGATGTCAACCATCCGGTCGATCATCAGGAACGGATAGCGATGGGGGATCGCCTCCATGATCCGCATGACATCGATCGCCTCGATGCAGATGGGGCCGTCGCCCGCCGGAGGAACCTCTACTTCTTTATCCACGTCGTCCAACCATCTTGCTCGGGATAGCGGGGCACGTCATTCCTGTGACCGTCCGCCCGCCTGTCCCGGTTGAATTCCGGGGGCCTGGAGCTTCAGGCCTCTCCCCCCCCGTTTTGCGACGCCTTCTTCGCCAGGCGCCGCAAGACCGCCACGTTCCGGAAAAACTCCCGAAAGGGCATTGCGGGGCTGCCGATCACGTCAGCCCCGGCCTCCACGTCCGACATCACCCCGCATTGCGCACCGATCCGGGCCTTGGAACCAATGCGAATGTGGCCGATCAGACCGGCCTGAGCCGCCACCGTGACGAAATCACCCAGTTCGGTGGAACCGGAGATCCCTGCCTGGGACACCACGATGCAGCATCGTCCAAGGCGCGTATTATGGCCAATCTGCACCAGATTGTCGAGGCGTGAGCCTGCCCCGATCACCGTATCCTGAGATGACCCCCGGTCGATGGTCGAGTTGGCGCCGACCTCCACCCCGTCCTCCAACACCACGCGCCCCAATTGCGGAACCGTCTCGAAGCCATCCGGCCCCACGGCAAAGCCGAAGCCCTCCTGCCCGATCCGCGCCCCGGTCAGCAGGGTCACGCGATCACCGAGAATGGCATGCGATACGCACACATGGCTTCCCAGCCGGCACCAGGCGCCGATCCTGACCCCATCGCCGATGACGACATGGGCGTCGATACGGGTGCCCGCCCCGACTTGGACGTCGGCGCCCAGCACGACGAACGGGCCGATCTGCGCCGTCGGGTCGATGATGGTGCCCGCGCCGATGACGGCCGTCGGATGAATGCCCGGCACGACCGCCGGCAGCGGGTGGAACAGGCTGGCGACCCTGGCCCAGGCCAGGTAGGGCGTCTGCGACACCAGCCCGATCGTGCCCGGTGGCAGCTTGTCGACAAACGCCGGGGACAGGATCACCACCCCCGCCTTCGTCTGTTCCAGCAAGGGCGCATAGCGCCGGTTGTCCAGAAAGCTGACTTCCTGCGGGCCGGCGGACTGAAGCGGCGCAATGCCGACGTACCGGGCAGTGTCCGCCACGTCGGCGCCCCCGCTCTCGATCCTGGCCCCCGCGCAGTCGGCCAGGACCTGGATCGGAAACGGCCCGCTCCGCTCGAAAAACCGCCGGTCGCCCGGCAGGGCGGATTCCTGCCTGTCCATCAGAAGGCGCGCCGCTTACCGGTGCGGCGCGGCGGCAGGCGGGGCAGCCGCAGCCGGGGCGGCCTGCTGGCGGTCGGCATCAGCCGTCGTCGGCATGGTACCGGACTTTGCCAGCACTTCCGGATCGACGTTCGCGGCCGGGATGAATACCGTCGGCAGCACCGTGTTCAACTGGTTCGCGACCTGCTGCGTGATGTCCAGTCCATCCTGGCTCAAGGCCACCTGTTCACGATGCAGGACCAGGTTCATGCCCCGGCTGGCCGCGACCTGGCGGATGATCTGCACCAGTTCGCGTTCGATCTGGCCCAGAGAGACCTGGGCCGCTTCCTGGATGATCCGATTGCGGTTGCGGAAATCGCGCTGGGCGGCGATCACGCGCTCCTGCAGATGACGTTCACGCAGCTGGATCTGGTCCGAAGCCATGTTCTTGGCCTGGGCCTGCAGCTTCTGCTGTTCGTCACGCCAGCCGGCCTGCTCCTTCTGCGCGTCGCGGGACAGTTCGTCGCGACGGGCACCCAGCACGCGCTCGGCTTCCTGCGCTGCCGTGGACAGACGCATCACGTCAGGCACGCTGATAACCCCGATCACCGGCGAGGGCGGGGCCACGCCGCGCGGAATATCGGGCGAAGCCGGAACCGGCGGCAGCGGCAGGACAGGCGGAGTCTGGGACTGGGCCTCATCGCTGTCGGCGGGCGCCGCGGGCAGCGGCACGGGCGCCGGCGCAGCGCGGGGGGCGGAACGCGGTGCCCCGCCACCGGCGGCCGGCTGGGCGGTCTTGGGCACGAACCAGCCGGCATTTCCACCCGACGATCCAGCCGCCTGCGCAAAGGCGCCGGTCGAGACAAGATCGGCGCAGGACAGCACAACGGCAGCGAGCAGCGCGGATACGCCACGGGAACGAAGCATTGTCACCTCAAAATTGCTGGCCGAAGCCAAAGCGGAGCAACTGGGTCCGGTCATGTTTCTGCTTCAGGACCGGAATACCCAGATCGATGTTGATCAAGCCGAACGGGCTTTTCCATGAGAAGCCGACACCGGTGCTGACACGCGGCGTCAGCGTATCGCCATAGACCGGGGTATAGCGCGGCATGTCGTTCAGGGAGGTATAGCGGTTCTTCACGCGCAGGCCGTCCAGTCCGCCCGCGTCCACGAAATAGCGTCCGCGAATACCCATGTCCGCACCCAGCGGCATCGGGAAATTCACCGTCGCCGACGCGGTGTAGAGGAACCGGCCACCGATGAAATCCTCCTGGGAATGCATCGGATAGGTCACGCCGTTATAGGTATAGGCCGGAATACCCATGGTGCGCGGCCCGGCACCGCCATCGAGGAAGCCCCGCAGCGTATTACCGCCCAGATAGAAATTGTCGATGATGTCGCTGCGTCCGCCGCCCCAGTTCGCCAGTTCGCCGGCGCCGCCGGTCAAGGCGACCGTCCAGTCATGATTGCCCATCAGATCGTCGAGCGGAATGTAATAGGCCACGTCGACCTTGCCGCGGACATATTTCTCATTCCCGCCCAGACCGGCGAAATCGCCACCCAGACGCACGACATACCCGCTGTGCGGCTGCATCCGGTTGTCGCGCGTATCATAGGTCAGCGTGGTGCTGAGCTGCGACAGCAGCGACCAGCCCGTCTGGTCCAGAACGTACCATGAGGCGTCGCTGTAGGCATTGTCGACGTTTCGATCCGTCAGCGTATAGCTCCAGGACTGCGACAGGTGGTTGTTGTAGGCATATCCCATGCGCAGGCTGATGCCGTACCGTCCCTCGGAATAGTTCTGATAGGTCTGGTAGTTGTTCTCGATCGCGAAGATATCGACGCCCGCTACCAGGTTGCGGTTCAGAAAATACGGATCGCTGACCGAGATATCCGCCTGGCGCTGGTAATAGGCCATCGTGCCGGAAATGCCGGCGTCGACGCCCGACCCCAGAAGATTGTGCTGCTTCAGGCCGATATTGCCCAGGATGCCGACGTCGGTCGAATAGCCGCCACCCAGCGAGAATTCGCCGGTCGGCTTCTCGACCACGTTGGCCGAAACGTTCACGCGATCCGGCGCCGATCCCGGGGACTGGTCCAGCGAGACCGAACTGAAGAAGCCAAGATCCTGCAGGATCGCCTTGGCATATTTCCGATCGGCCGGGGTGTACGGATCGCCCTCGGCCATCGGCAACTGGCGCCGGATGACCTTGTCCTGGGTGATCGTATTGCCGTTGATGTCGATGCGTTCGACATAAACGCGGGGTCCCTCGCTGACATCGAACAGCAGGTCGACGATCCGCTTTTCCGGATTCCGCGCGATTTCCGGACGCACCATGGCGAACGGATGGCCGTGCGCCTGGAGGATTTCCTCCATGTCCGTCGCGTTATGCTGAACGGCGGAGCCATCGTACCATTGATGGGCGAACAGCTCGATATATTTGCGCAGGGACGCCGCGCTGACATGCTTCAACGACGAACGGATGTTCATCCTGCCCAGACGGTACCGCGCGCCCTCCTCCATCGTGAAGGTGACGTAGAACGACTTGCGGTCGGGTGACAGTTCACCGGTCTGATTGCGGACCTGGAAATCGACGAAGCCGTTGCGCAGGTAGAAGCGGCGCAGCAGCTCGGCGTCGTATCTGATGCGTTCGGGATTATACTCGTCGGACGAGGCGAAGAACCGGTACCACGCCGTCTCCTTCGAGGACACGACCTGCGCCAGCCGGGCCTCGCTGAACGCATGGTTGCCGACGAACGAGATCTTCTTGATCAGCGTCTGCTGCGCCTCGTTGATCTGGAAGACCACGTCGACGCGGTTATGGGACAGGCGGATGATCTGCGGCGTCACCGTAGCCGCATAGCGCGCCTTCTCGGCATACACGCCCAGGATCTTCTGGCGGTCGGCCGCCGTGATCTGTGTCGAGAACACGGCGCGGGGCCGCAGCGAGATGACCTTGCGCAGGTCCTCGTCCTTGGCCGCGTGATTGCCTTCGAACACGATTCGGTTGACGATCGGATTTTCGACCAGGCGCACCTGCAGGACATTGCCCGCGCGATGCAGCGTCACGTCCTTGAACAGGCCGGTCGCATACAGGGTCTTGAGCGAACGGTCGAGCTGGTCCTGATTGAACGGATCGCCCGGCTGAACAACCATGTAAGACAGGACCGTGCTGGTCTCGATCCGGTCGTTGCCCTTGATATCGATGGATTCGATCATGCCGCCGGTGGGCGCATGGACGGGCGCCGCACGGCGTGCGGCCATACCGGAACGCGGTTTCGGGCCGTCCTGCGCCTCGGCGGTTCCGGCAAGAAAAACGGGTACGAGACAAACCGACGCAAGCAGCGCTGAACGTTTACTCGACAAAATCGGCTTCCCCCAAACCAGACGCTCCGCAGACTCGACATACACCCGCGCGAATGGATTCGGCATGGCCCGCTGTCGATGATACCCGCTTGGCGGACGTATCCGAAATCCACCCCGTCACGCAAGCACCTCTAGTGCGGTTCCGATGATGGCATCATCCGGTCAGGGAAGCGACCCACCGAAACAGACCGAAATGTGACAGGTCATTGAAAGTCGAAAAAAGGAACAGGCCCGCGATCACCGCAAAACCGGCCTGGAAACTGACATCACGGACCCGGCGGGACACCGGCCGGCCCAGAATGGCCTCCAGGGCGTAGAAAACCAGCCGCCCACCATCCAGCACCGGGATCGGGAACAGATTGATCAGGCCCAGATTGATCGACAGCAGCGCCATGAAGGATACCAGGCTCGCCACCCCGTACTGGGCAACCTGCCCGGACATCTGGGCGATCCGCAGCGGGCCGCCCAGATCCTTGGCGCTGTGCTGCCCGGTGATCATCTGCCACAGTCCGGCCAGCGTCTGGACCGACAGGTGCCACGTCTCGTCCACCGCCGAGATGATCGCCCGCGGCAACGACAGCGGCTGACCGACGGTGGCGGTGAACATCACGCCCAGCTGCCCGCTCCGGTTGCCAGACTGATCCGTGACGGCGCCGATCGTCACCGGCAGGTCGATATCCCGGCCGGCCCGATGGACGGTAATGGCGGTCGTCGCCCCTGGTTCGGCCGCGATTCGGGACTGAATGTCGGCGACATTGGCCACCGCCCGGTCGCCGATCCGCACGATGACGTCGTCGGGCCGGATTCCCGCATTCGCGGCCGCACTGCCGGCGACCACCTGACCCACCACGTTGCGGATCTCGGGACGGCCGCTGACGGCGAACAGCCCGGCGAACAGGACGATGGCCAGCAGGAAATTGAAGACCGGCCCGGCCACGATCACGATGGCGCGGGACAGCACGGGCTTGTCATGGAAGGTGCGGCCCGGCTGCCACGCCGCCATCTGCTCTGGCGTTGCGTCCTCGGGCCCCTCGAAGCCGTGCGGCTTCACATATCCGCCCAAGGGAACCGGGCACAGGCGCCATTCGGTGCCGACCTTGTCATGCCACCGCAGCAGCGGCCGGCCGAACCCGATCGAAAAGACCTCGACATGCACCCCGCGCCAGCGCGCGGCAAGATAGTGGCCGAGTTCATGGATGAAGACCAGAACCCCCAGTACCAGGGCAAAGGCAAGAACGGTCCGAATCAGATCGGGCATAATGACGGGCTATCTCCTGATGATGGTCGTCCGGCCTATCCGGCGCGGATCAGGCCGCGCGGGACGCCGTGCGCAGCCGGGCGGCGCGGCGTGCTTCCTCGTCCCATCGCAGCACGGCCTCCAGTGTGTCGGCCGCCTGATGCCCGATGGCCTGCATCACGTCCTCCACCACCCGCGCGATATCGAGGAAACCGATCGCGCCTGCCAGGAAGGCCTCGACCGCAATCTCATTCGCCGCGGAAAGGATAGTGGGGACGGCGCCCCCGGCACGCAAGGACTCGCGCGCCAGGCGCAGGGCGGGAAAGCGGGCTTCGTCGGGCTCTTCGAAATCCATCCGGCCCAGGGCGGCCAGGTCCAGGCGGGGCGACGTCGTCGCCATGCGACGGGGCCAGGCCAGCGTGTGGGCAATGGGAATGCGCATGTCGGCCGAGCCGAGCTGCGCCACGATACTGCCGTCCGTGTACTGCACCATGCCATGCACCACCGATTGCGGATGCACGACGACGCCGATCCGGTCCTCGGTCAGGTCGAACAACCGCGCGGCTTCGATCACCTCCAGCCCCTTGTTGAACATCGTCGCCGAATCGATGGTGATCTTGGCGCCCATCGTCCAGGTCGGATGTCGCAGGGCGGCTTCGGGCGTCGCCTTCTCCATTTCGGCCAGGGTGGCGCGACGGAAGGGCCCACCGGAGGCCGTCAGGACGATCTTCTCGATCCCGTCGACCTGCCGGTCGGCCAAGGACTGGAAGATCGCGTTATGTTCCGAATCGACCGGCAGAAGGGTCGCCCCCGCGTCGCGCACCGCACGCAGCATGACGTCGCCGGCGCAGACCAGCGCCTCCTTGTTCGCCAGCGCGACCGATCCGCCATTGCGGACGGCGGCCAGGGTGGGTTCCAGCCCGATGGCGCCGGTGATGGCCGCCATGGTCCAGTCGACCGGCAGCGCCGCCGCGTCGATCACCGCCTGCCGGCCGCCGGACACGTCGATATTCGTCCCGTCCAGCAGGGCCCGCAATTCCGGCAGCCGTGCCGCATCGGCGATCACCGCATGCGCGGCACCCAGCGCGCGCGCCTGCTCGGCCAGGCGGACCACATTGGTGCCGCCGACCAGGGCCGCGACCTGGAACCGCTCCGGCGCCTGCCGCAGCAAATCGACCGTGGAGCAGCCGATACTGCCGGTACTGCCTAGAACGGTGACTTTCTTCATGCTTTCCTATTCCCTGATCGGTAAGCGACGATGCGTCTAAGACCCGCGCGATCCGGTGGCGACCGGTCCGGGCTGCCCCCCTGGAATCGCCAGCAGGGCCGAAACCAGGCCCGATGGCGTCACATACCAGAATGCGGCACCGCCCGCCGCCCCCAGCGACAGCAAGGCAGCCACCGGCGCCGCGACCAGGAGGCCGTCGAACCGGTCCAGCAACCCGCCATGGCCGGGGATCAGCGCGCCGGAATCCTTCACGCCGCGCGCACGCTTCAGCGCGCTTTCCGCCAGGTCGCCGATCTGGGCGGCGACGGCGGTCAGGCCGCCGAACAGCATGCCGCGCCACCAGTCGTCGGGCCAACGGCTGCCGGGCAACCCGCTCGACACCAATGCGAACACGGCCGTTCCGGCCAGCATCGCAAGGACCAGGCCACCGATCGACCCCGACCAGGTCTTGGCCGGCGAAATGGCGGGGGCGAGCTTCGGACCACCCAGAAGGCGCCCGACCAGATAGGCACCGCTGTCGCTGACGACGACGCAGGTGACGACGAACAGCACCACGCCCGCGCCGGGAACCGTCATGTTCCGCAGCCACAGCAGCGATACGCCCGCACATCCGATGACTACCTGCCCCGCCCACAATGCCGGGCCGAAGACGAAACCGCCCGCCATCACCGCGAACGCCCCGCGCCAGTGCCCGCCCAGCGCCGCAGCCCCCGTCGCCAGCGGCCAGAGCAGGTACAGCACGCCGCGCCAGCGCGTCGGATACAGGGCGAACAGCCGCCCCCATTCCTGCGCCATGCCGGCCATGGCCAACAGAATCAGGACCGCATACGCAATGCCCCCGGCCCAGACGCACAGCCCCGCCACGGGCACCAGCACCGCCGCCGAGGCCAGACGGGCGCGCAGATCCTTCCAATTGCGTCCCGGCCGGGACTGAGGAGGGACCACGACGGGATCAGACGGCAGGGCGGGCACCGAAACGCCTTTCACGACGGGCGAATGTTTCCAGCGCGGCATCGAAATGACACGCGTCGAAATCGGGCCAGAGCGTCTCGATGAAGATCAGTTCCGCATAAGCCGACTGCCACAATAGGAAATTCGACAGGCGACATTCGCCGCTGGTGCGGATGATCAGGTCGGGATCGGGAATATCGGCCGTCAGCAGGAACCGGCTGAACAGGGTTTCATCCAGTTCGGCAGGGTCGATGGCGCCGCTGCGCGCCGCAAAGGCCAGCCGCTGGGCCGCCTGCACGATGTCCGCACGCCCCCCGTAGGACAGCGCCAGTACCAGGGTCAGCGTCGTATTGCCGGCCGTCTGCTCCTCGGCCCGGCGGGCCTCGTTCCGCACGTCGGGATCGAAACGGGACAGGTCGCCGATAACCCGGATGCGCACGCCTTCGCGACACAGTTCGGCGACCTTGTGCCGCAGGTAATACCGCAGCAGCGCCGTCAGATCGGCGACCTCGTCGGGCGTGCGCCGCCAGTTTTCCGAGGAGAACGCATATAATGTCAGGCAGCCGACCCCGCGCGTGATCGCCGCACGGATACACCGGCGAACGGCCTCGGCCCCCGCGCGATGCCCTGCGACGCGCGGCAGGCCCCGCGCCGCGGCCCAGCGTCCGTTCCCATCCATGATCACCGCCACATGCGCCGGCAGGACGCGCGCGATGCGATTGCGATCCAGATCGGTAACGGTCGGACCCGCGACGGAATTTGCCCCCGGGATGCCATCCCCGGTCAGGCGACCGGGGGGGGAACTGACGGTCACGGCCGCGTCAGACCTGCTTGATCTCGCGTTCCTTGTCCGCGAGCATCTCGTCGATCCGCTTCACATACTGGTCCGTCAGCTTCTGGATCGCCTCGGACCAGACCTTCACATCGTCCTGGCTGATCTCGGTCTTCTTTTCGTACGCCTTCGTCTGGTCCATGCCGTCACGACGCACGCCGCGCACCGCGATCTTGGCGTTTTCGGAATATTTTCCAGCGGTGCGGGCCAGTTCGCTGCGGCGTTCCGCCGTCAGCTGCGGGATGGGAACACGCACGGTCTGCCCGTCCGCCGCCGGGTTCAGCCCCAGGCCACCATCGCGGATCGCCCGTTCCACCGCGCCGACCAGGGACCGGTCCCAGACCTGCACCGTCAGCATCCGCGCCTCGGGCACCGCGATCGAGCCGACCTGCGTCAACGGCACCTCGCCGCCATAGGCCTCGACACGCACCGGCTCCAGCAGCGCGGGGCTGGCCCGGCCCGAGCGCAGGCCCGCGAAATCCCGGCGCAGGCTTTCCAAGGCGCCGTCCATGCGACGCGTCAAATCCTCCAGCAATGTCTTCTGATCAGCAGCCACAATGGCCCTCCCATACGCAACGGGCGACGCGCCTGCGGCCACCCAATCCAATCACGATGTCCGGCGTTGCCGGCGCGCTCAGTCCGCTTCGACGATTCGGGTAAACAGCCCCTCGCCCCGCATCACCTGCGGGAACGCGCCAGGCGCATGAATGTTGAACACCACGATCGGCAGGCGATTCTCCCGCGCCAGGCTGATGGCGGCGGCATCCATCACATGCAGGTCCTTGGCCAGGACATCCAGGTAGGTCAGCCTGTCATAGCGCGTCGCGTTCGGATCCTTGCGCGGATCCGCCGAATAGACGCCGTCAACCTGCGTTCCCTTCAGCAGGGCGTTGCAGTCCATTTCCGCGGCCCGCAGGGCGGCGGCCGTGTCGGTGGTGAAGAACGGGTTTCCGGTCCCGGCGGCGAAGATGACGACGCGGCCCTTTTCCATATGACGCACCGCCCGGCGGCGGATATAGGGCTCGGCCACCGAGGACATGTGGATCGCCGACATCACGCGGGTCGGCACCCCATGGCGTTCCAGGGCGTTCTGCACCATCAGCGCATTGATGACGGTCGCCAGCATGCCCGCATAATCGCCCTGCGCCCGGTCCATGCCGCGGGCCGCGGCCGCGACGCCGCGAAAGATATTGCCGCCGCCGATCACCAGGCAGACTTCGACGCCCGAACGCGCGACCTCGGCCACGTCGGCGGCGATGGTGTCGACCATGTTGGGATCGATGCCGTACGCGCCGTCACCCATCAGGGCCTCGCCCGACACCTTCAGCAGGACGCGCCGATAGCCGAGGGCCGAGTCTGGTGCTTGATCTGTCATGGGGCCCCCGGGAACAGGAAGATGAATGAACACAAGGGAAATCCAGATTGGGACCTCACCCGTGAAGACCCTCTTATATCCGGTTGGGGCACGTCACAAGCACGGTGATCGCCCCATCCGTCCCCCTGCATCAGGAGGCGTCGTCCAGGCCGATGGCGCGCAGCCGCGCCCGTTCCTCGTCCCAGCCTGCGCGTTCCTTCACGTTCAGGAACAGATGGCACGTCCGGCCCAGGAGACGCGAAAGATCCTTGCGCGCCTTTTCCCCGATCTCCCGGATCCGGCTGCCCTTTTCCCCGATCAGGATTGCCTTGTGGCCAGCCCGCGCGACATAGATCGTGACCTCGATGCGAACCGATCCGTCCGGCTGTTCGCGGTAGGTCTCGGTCTCGGCCGTCGCGGCATAGGGCACTTCTTCGTGTGTCTGCAGGAAAATCTGCTCCCGTACCAATTCGGCCGCCAGCAGCCGGTCGGGCAGGTCCGTCAGGTCATCCTCTGGATACAGATAGGGCCCGGGCGGCAGGGCTTCGGCCAGGGCCTTCAGCAGGTCCTCGACACCGTCGCCGGATCGGGCGCTGACCATGAAGACATGGTCCACGGGCAACAGCGTCGACAATTCGGCAGTCAGCGGCAGCAGGGCCTGCCGATCCACCAGGTCGGTCTTGTTCAGCACCAGCCAGACCTTGCGCCTCGACTTCGCCAGTTGTTCGACGATCGCGCGAAGCGATTCGGTTACGCCGCGACGGGCATCGACCAGAAGCAGGGTGATGTCCGCGTCCTCAGACCCCGTCCAGGCGGCCGCGACCATCGCGCGGTCCAGCTTGCGCCGGGGCTGGAAGATGCCGGGGGTGTCGACCAGCAGGATCTGGCTGGTCCCGCGCATCAGGATGCCGAGCACGCGAAAGCGGGTCGTCTGGGCCTTGGGGCTGACGATGGACAGCTTCGCGCCAGCCATCCGGTTCAGCAGCGTCGATTTTCCGGCGTTCGGCGCCCCGACGATGGCCACGAAGCCGCAGCGGGTTGTCATGTCACTTGTTCCTTCTGGCGGGGCGTCCGGTGGAACCGTCCTGCCCGGGCCATTTCCGTCAAAACTGTCTGTTATCCGAACTGTCGCAGCAGGTCGGCGGCGGCGGCGCTTTCGGCCACGCGCTTGCTGCCGGCCACACCTTCGGCCGACAGGCCGGCCGCCGTCACCGCGATGACGAAGCGCGGCGCATGCGACGGACCGTCGACCTGCACCGTCCGGTAGGACGGCAGGGGCAGTCCCCGCGCCAGGACCCATTCCTGCAACGCGGTCTTGGGATCCTTGGGCGGCTGGGCCTGCGCCACGATGGCGTCGTTCCAGGCCCCGCGCACGAAGCCCCGCGCGGGTTCCAGCCCGCCATCCAGATAGACTGCCCCCAGGATCGCCTCTACCGCGTCGGCCAGGACGTTCGCCATCTGCCGCACGCCGGCCCGGGCCTCGTGCTCGGCCACGTCAAGCGCCTGCGGCAGTTCCATCGCCTCGGCAATCCCGGCCAGGACCGGACGGGACACCAGATGGGCATGGCGCGGCCCCAGCGCACCTTCCTGTTCGTCGGGAAAGCGTTCCAGCAGCCATTCCGCCATCAGCAGGCCCAGGACCCGGTCGCCGATGAATTCCAGGCGTTCGTTCGAACCGACGCCGCGGCGGGCGGCGGGCTGGCGGGCGCGCCGCGCGACCCCGCCATTACGCTGATGGGCCGCCGAACGATGGGTCAGGGCTTCACGCAGCAGGTCGGACCGGCGAAAGCGATAGCCGATGCGGGCCTGCACGGCCGAGAGCAGATCGCCACCGCCATCCGGCGCGCTGTCGTTCATTTCACCCCCATGAACAGGCGGGCCCAGCGTATTTCGGTCGGCCACATCCAGAATTCCCATACCGGATAGCGGGCGTCCACCGACAGGAAGATCCATTTCGCCTGGCCGATCAGGTTTTCCATCGGCACGAATCCCAGATCCTCCGGATCGTCGCCCATGAAGCGGCTGTCCGCGCTGTCGTCGCGGTTGTCACCCATGGCGAAGAAATAACCCGCCGGCACCACATAGACAGGGGTATCGTTCTGGAAACCCTCGTTCGTCAGCTTCAGAATATCGTGCGCGACCGGGCCGTGCCCGCCGCTGCCGGGCAGCATCTCGCGGTAGCGCTGGCCTTCCATGCTGGTGCGATGTTCATCCACCGCCACGTAATCGCCCTCGGCCACGCGCGGCACCAGCGTGTCGTTCAGGTACAACTCGCCGTCACGGACCTGGATGCGGTCGCCCGGCAGGCCCACGATCCGTTTGATATAGTCTATGGACGTGTCCTTGGTAAAACGGAACACTGCGACGTCGCCCCGATGCGGCATCCGCCCCAGGATCCGCCCGCTGAACAGGTCGGGCGATCGCGGCAGCGAGAAATGGGAATAGCCGTAGCTGTATTTTGCGACCCACAGGTAATCGCCCACCTGAAGCGTCGGAATCATCGAGCCGGACGGGATGTTGAACGGTTCGAACAGCACCGTGCGCACCCCCACGGCCAGCACGCCCGCGACGAGGATGGTCCGGATCAGGTCCCACGCCCCCCGCAGGGCCGGCACGGCGCCCCCCGCCGGCAGGGAGGAGGAATTGGTCTTGCGCTGGTCATCCATGGGTCAGGTGTCTAAATCCGGATAAGGGGAACCGGGCCGGAGGGAATACCGGGCCGGACGGCAGAGCCCGCGGATGAAGCCGAGGGGACATTCCCCTGTCAAGCGCGCAAGGCCCGCCGATACTATCCCCACCCTATGCCGCGGGACCAGCTTCGATCATGACCTGAGCGAAGGCGTAGGGATATTCGTCCGTCATCGTCAGCAGCAGCCGTGCCTGCTGCCCCACGGGCACGAGTTCGTCCAGGCGGATCCGGGCGCCGCCGGTCAGGATCATGACAGGCTGGCCGCCCGGCAGGTTGTCCACGCCGAGATCGCGATGAAAAACCCCGCGCGCGAAGCCTGTGCCCAGCGCCTTGGCACAGGCCTCCTTCGCCGCCCATCGCTTGGCATATGCCCCGAGGCGCGCATCGCCATGACGCCGCTGGGCGCGACGGATTTCGGCGTCGGTGAATACGCGGTGCAGGAATCGTTCGCCATGCCGTTCCAGCACGCGCGCGACCCGCCTGATGTCGCACAGATCGGAACCGATCCCGATCAGCATCTGCCGCGCTCCGGCAACGGTGATCCGGCGCGCGTCATCCCTTCGCACGCTCCACCTGTATGATGCCGTTGGCCGCCCGTAGCGATGCGATGACCGAGGACAGATGCCGCAGGTCGCGGACCTCGATATCGGCCAGGATCTCCATGAAGTCGAGCTGACGGTTGACGATCCGCAAATTGACGACCGTTCCGTCGTGCTTCGACGCCGTGTTGGTCAGGGTTGCCAGCACCGAGGATTCGTTCGCCGCGATGACGGTCAGGCGCCCGACATGCGGTTCCGTCGCACCCCGGCCGATCAGGTCGTAATCCCAGTCGACATCCATGAAGCGTTCCGGCGTGGCGGCGAAGCTCTCCAGCGTCTGGCATCCGGCCGTATGGATGGTGATTCCCTTACCCGTGGCGACGATTCCCACGATCCGGTCCCCCGGCAAGGGGTGGCAGCAGCCCGCGAAATGCACGGCGATTCCGGGGCCGATCCCGGCCAGTGCCATGCCGCCGCCGGCCTTGGGCCGGCTGCCGGTGCGCGACGGTGCGCGCATGGGAATGCCCGGCACCATGCGCGGGGCGCGCGGTGTCTGCCGCAGTTCCGGATAGGCCGCGTGGACCACGTCGCGCGGGCCGATATTCCCGTTGCCGACGGCGACATACAGATCCTCGACCGATGCCTGCTTCAGGTCGGGCAGAATGCTTTCCAGCACCTTTTCCGATCCGTCGACCCCTTCCTGCCGGAAGGCCTTGGCCAAGGCCGCGCGGCCGCCATCGATATTCGCCTCGCGCTGCTGGGCGGCGACATGGCGCCTGATCCGCGCCCGCGCCTTGCCGGTGACGACGAAACGTTCCCACGACGGCGACGGGGTGCCGCCGCGCGCGGTCATGATCTCGACCTGGTCGCCGTTCTGCAATTCGTGCCGCAACGGCATCAGCCGGCCGTTGATCCGCGCCCCCACGCAGGTATCGCCGACCTGGCTGTGCACCGCATAGGCGAAATCGACCGGCGTGGCCCCGCGCGGCAGGGGAATCAGCTGCCCCTTGGGCGTGAAGCAGAACACCTGGTCCTGATAGAGTTCCAGCTTCGTGTTCTCGAGGAATTCGTCCGGAGCCGCCGAATCTTCGAGGATATCCAGCAGGTCCTGCACCCAGCGCAGGCCGGTCACGACCCGCGCCGCATCCTCGCTGACGCCCGGGACCTGCTTGTACAACCAGTGCGACGCCACGCCGTTCTCGGCGATGTCGTGCATTTCGGCCGTACGGATCTGCACTTCGATCTTCTGGTTGCGCGGATGACGCAGGGTCACACCGGTATGCAGGCTCTGATATCCGTTGGCCTTGGGCGTGGAGATATAATCCTTGAATCGCCCGACAATGACCGGATAGGCGGCATGGACCGCGCCCAGGGCGATATAGCAGGCCTCGCGCGTCGGCACGATGATCCGGAAGGCCATGATGTCGGAGAGTTGCTCGAACGCGACATTGCGCTTCTGCATCTTCTCCCAGATCGAGAAGGGCGATTTTTCCCGCCCTGTCACTTCGACCTCGCCCAGCCCGGCATCGCGGCACAGCTGGGTCAGTTCGCGCCGGACCTCCTCGATCACGTCCGCGCCCTGCCCGCGCAGGTAATTCAGGCGGGCACGGATCGTGGCGCTGGCTTCGGGCTCCAGCTCGACGAAGGACAGGTCCTGGAGTTCGCTCTTGACCTTGTCCATACCGATGCGCCCGGCCAGGGGCGCATAGATTTCCATGGTTTCGCGCGCGATGCGCTGGCGGCGATCCAGGCGCTGCACATAATGCAGCGTCCGCATGTTGTGCAGCCGGTCCGCCAGCTTGACGATCAGCACCCGGATGTCCTTGGACATCGCGAGAACCAGCTTGCGGAAATTTTCCGCCTGCTTGGTCCGGTCGGACTGAAGCTCCAGCCGCGTCAGCTTGGTAACGCCATCCACCAGATCTGCTATCGTCGGTCCGAATTCGACGCGCAGCCGCTCGTGGGTGACGCCGGTATCCTCGATCGTATCGTGCAGCAGGGCTGTTGCGATCGATGGCATGTCCAGGTGGAAGCCGGCGAGGATGCTGGCGACCGCCAGGGGATGGGTGATGTAGGGATCGCCGTTGTCACGCGCCTGCCCCGCGTGGGCCTGCCGCGCGACATCGAAGGCGCGGCGGATCAGATCCAGGTCCGCGTCCGGATCATAGGTCCGGATCCGGCGCAACAGGCCGTCGCAGGAAATCGCCCGAGTGGCAACGGGCGCCTTGTCCGGGGCCGGACCCGTGGAAATCGAAGCGTCGGGAAGTATTCCGCCGACCTCGACGAGATCGGCCGAGACCGGCAGGTCGGGAAGAGTCACAGGCGAAAGGGGCGCCGCCCGACCGGCGACGAGAGCATCTCCAGGACCAGAAGGATCCGCCACCTTTCGCCCCATGGGCTTACCGCCGGGCGCGGCCGCCCAGTTCGGCCTCGATCGCGGCCTCGAGCTCCTCGGCGGACATGCCGGCGCCGTGGCCGGCTTCCTCCTCGGGGGAGACGTCCTGGAGGCCGAAGATGTTCTGCTCGGTCGGGATCAGGTCCATGACCTCCTCATCGGCGGGCTCGGGCTCGGGCGCACGGGCCAGGGAGCGGACGAGGTCACCGCGGATCTGTTCCAGCCCGATGGTCTGGTCCGCGATCTCGCGCAGGGCGACGACAGGGTTCTTGTCGTTGTCGCGATCGACCGTCAGTTCCTCGCCCCGCGACAGGTTACGTGCGCGCTGCGCCGCGAGCAAAACGAGCTCGAATCGGTTGGGAACCCGTTCAACGCAGTCTTCGACGGTAACGCGAGCCATGAGGCCAGCCTCCGGTATAAAGTGTCAGTTGCAAAAAACCATCTTTAACCATCACGACCCGAAAAAGCAAGCTTCGGGCCGGTCCGGAACCACGTCAGGACGATGCAAGGCGGTGGATCGCCTGGTCGGAGACGCCCGCTATCAGCTCGTCCATCGACCGGCCCGAACGCGGGTCGCGCCATCCCGGCGCCACGTCGCGCAAGGGCAGGAGAACGAACGCCCGCGCCTCCGCACGGGGGTGCGGCAGGATCGGGTCCGGCGTCGCCCGCACGCATGTCCCCATCGCCACGATATCCAGGTCCAGGGGACGCGCCGCATTCACCACCGTGCGCACCCGCCCGGCCCGTGCCTCGATCTCCTGCAGGGCCGCCAGCAGGGTTTCGGGCGAAATCGCCCCTGCCGCCCGGACGACACCGTTGATGTAGGGGGGCTGCCCGGACGGGGGCACCGGCGCGCTCTCATACCAGTGGGATATCATTTCGACAGTGACGCCCGGTATCGCGGCGATCTGCTCCACCGCCCATCGGCAGGTGTGCAACGGCCCCTCTCCTGCCGGGCCCGGCAGATTGGCCCCTATTGCAATCAAGATCATCCTTAATCCAGGCTCCGTACGGTTCAGTACATCATCAACAGCCGCCGGAGGCACGACGCCGAACGGTTTGTCCCTGTTTTTTCGATTTTTTTCAGCCATAAAACTGCGGACATGGCAACTTCTGCCATACCAATTTTGCGCGGACGCCTTTATCGTTCTGTCGGAAAGGTGAAACGGTTACGTAACAGACGTGCCGCGCATCGCGATGCGGGCTTCAGGACGTTTCAGGGATCAGGGCGCATGTTTTTTCAACCCAACGAACGCGTATGCCTCTTCATCGACGGTGCCAGCCTGTATTCGGCATCCCGTCACCTGGGCTTCGATGTCGATTATCGCAATCTTCTCGCTTTTTTTCGATCCAAATGCCACGTGATCCGCGCCTATTATTATTCGGCGATCTTGGAGAGCGAGGAATATTCTCCGCTTAAACCGCTGACAGACTGGCTGGTCTATAACGGATATTTCCTGGTCACCAAGACGGCCCGCGAATTCGTCGACCAGAATGGCCGCAGACGGGTCAAGGGCAGCATGGATATCGAACTCGCGGTCGACATGATGGAGATGGCCTCCAAAATCGACCATGCGGTCCTGTTCAGCGGCGATGCGGATTTCCGGCGCCTTCTTGAATCGGTTCAGCGGCAGGGCGTGCGCACGTCGGTCATTTCCTCGGTCCGCACCACGCCGCCCCTGATCGGCGACGATTTGCGGCGTCAGGCCGACCAGTTCATCGACCTGGCCGACATCGCGCCCCAGTTCACCCGCCGGCAGGCCGAATCCAGAACGGTCCGCCAGCAGCAGAATCCCGTCCGCCATCCGGCAGACCAGTTGAGCGAACTCGACCACAGCGACTGAGAGGCGGTTCAAGGAGCCAGTCTACGGGCGAATCACACGGTTCGTCCAATATACCACTCTGAGAACTGCATCTGACAGTCCAGCCTTGGCAGGCCACCCGCCGGCCCCGGGCTGCCCACCGCGGGATCGCCTGCCACGCCGACTGACAGGCGGCCCCTTCTATTTGGCGGCGTTCAGCCTTCCAGTTGCAGCACCCGCGTGGTCCAGTCATGGACATGGGCGCAGAGTTCCGGCCGATCGGCCAGCATCCCGCCGAACGAGGGGATCATTTCCTTCAGCTTGGGTTCCCATCTCGGCAGTTCGCCGGCAAAGCATTTGCGGATGACCGTCAGCATGATCGGCACGGCGGTGGACGCCCCGGGCGACGCACCCAGCAGGGCTGCCACCGAACCGTTCGCACCGGTGATGACCTCGGTCCCGAACTGAAGCACGCCCCCCTTCTTCGCATCCTTCTTGATGACCTGGACGCGCTGGCCGGCAACGATCAGTTCCCAATCCTCGGCCCGTGCGGTCGGCACGAAATCGCGCAGCGCCGCCAGGCGGGCCTGGCTGGATTGCATGACCTGCTGGATCAAATATTTGGTCAGGGCCATGTTGTCGCGTGCCACGGCCAGCATGGCGCCGATATTGTCCATGCGAATCGAACGCGGCAGGTCCCACAGGGACCCCTGCTTTAGGAATTTGGTCGAGAATCCGGCATAGGGACCGAACAGCAGGCCGGCCTTGCCGTCGATGACACGCGTATCGAGATGCGGCACCGACATCGGCGGCGCACCGACCGAAGCCTTGCCGTAGACCTTGGCATGATGGCGGGCGGCGATGTCGGGATTCGTGCAGCGCAGGAACTGGCCGCTGACCGGAAACCCGCCGATGCCCCTGGCCTCGGGAATGCCGGTCTTCTGCAGCAGCGGCAGCGCCCCGCCACCCGCGCCGATGAAGACGAACCGCGCGCCGACCGACATCGTGTTCCCGGTCGACTGATCGCGGACCGACACGCGCCAGCCACCGGACGCATCGCGGGTCAGATCCTCGACCTCATGCCCCAGCTTGAGGTCAAAACCGGATTGCTGCGTCAGGAAATGGACCAGAAGATGCGTCAGCGCGCCGAAATTGACATCGGTCCCCGACGCGATCCAGGTGGCGGCCAGCGGGGTGCCCGCCGTCCGGCCCTCCATCACCAGCGGCATCCATTGCTTCAACTGCGCCGGATCGGTCGAAAAGCGCATGCCCGCAAAGAGCGGGTGGTCCTTCAGCGCGTCATGGCGACGACGGAGGTAATCGCCATTCTCGGCGCCCCAGACGAAGCTCATATGCGGAATGGGATTGAGGAATTCACGCGGCGAGGCAATTACCCCGGCTTCGACCAGATAGGCCCAGAACTGGCGCGAGACCTGAAAAGCCTCGTTGACGCCCACCGCCTTGGAAATATCGATCGTGCCGTCGGCACGTTCGGGGGTGTAGTTCAGTTCGCACAGCGCCGCATGCCCGGTGCCGGCATTGTTCCAGGCATTGGAACTCTCCTGCGCCACGTCGCCTAGGCGCCCGAACAGGCCGATCGACCAGTCGGGCTGAAGTAATTTCAGCAGCGCACCCAATGTCGCGCTCATTACCCCGCCACCGATCAGGACGACGTCATAGGCAGAATCGGTTCGGGTCGTATTCGAGGTCATGATCTTCTCCGGAACGACATCGGCATGCTGGCGTCTGTCACTGCAATCGGGCCAGCCGGACTCCCGGCGGCGGCTTCGGTCCCCGACGGGATGGTTCTCCTGTCCGGCATGGTCCGCCGGCAGGGGATGGTCCGGGCTTCGTCCCGACCTGGCGGAACAGCATCGATGCGGGTCAACCGCTTTTCCCGAAAACGGAACAGTACAGCCATACCCTTCCCAGCCCTGCCTGGTTCGCCGGAACGCCCCATCCTCATGCCATTCCGATCTCCATTCCGGCGCATCATCTCTCCGCGAGGGAAACGGTTCCCGCACCGTCGCATGGCCAGTGGAACCCATCTAGGGGCAGCATTGGAGGCACCGCCGAGATTCAGTATCTTTCTTTCAAGGTCTTCGATTTCTTAAAGAACTCTTGCCGATCCGACGCCCTGTGAAACATTCTGGACACGCATGGCTGGCAAACGGTTTTCGCATCGCCAAGCATCATGTGCCATCACCACGCCGCGGGCGCCAGAGCCCTGCGCCATCGCATCCGTCCTGCATGGTGGCGTCTATGGGGCGGCTGGCATCGCGCCCGCCCGGGACATGGTCGCCGCCAGCATGCCGGACAGGATCCGTGTACGCACCGAATCGGCGCGGCTGGTCAGCACGACGGGCACGCGCGCGCCCAGCACGATGCCGGCGGCCGAGGCTCCGCCCATGAAAATCATCTGCTTGGCCAGCATGTTTCCGGCCTCCAGGTCCGGAACGACCAGGATATCGGCCTGTCCTGCGACCGGCGACTGCACGCCCTTGCAGTGCGCGGCCTCGATACTGAGCGCGTTGTCCAGCGCCAGCGGCCCGTCCACCACCCCGCCCGAGATCTGTCCCCGTTCCGCCATCTTGGCCAGGAGGGCGGCATCCAGCGTGGACGGCAGGTCGGGATTGACCGTTTCGATCGCCGACAGGATCGCGACCCGGGGCCGGGCAATGCCGATCACATGGGCAAGGTCGATCGCGTTCTGCACGATATCCCGCCGCGCCGGCAGGTCCGGCGCGATATTCACCGCCCCGTCCGTCAGCAGCAGCAGGCGCGGCCAGGACGGCACATCCAGGACGAAGACATGGCTCATGCGCCGGTCCGTCCGCAGGCCGGAATCATGATGTCCGATTTCGCGCAGGAACACGCTGGAATGCAGCGATCCTTTCATCAGGATCCCGACCGCGCCCTCTCGCGCCAGCGCCGCGCCACGGGACGCGGCCGTCCGTTCGTCTCCGGCCTCGATCAGGCTGCAGCCGGACAGGTCGATCGACGCCGATCGCGCAATATCGCGGATGGCGGCCACCGGACCGACCAGGACAGGCTGGACGATCCCCTTTTGCTGCAGCCCCACGGCGGCCTCCAGCGAGGGGATGCTGCAAGGGTGAACGACCGCGGCCGGCACGGGCGGCCCATCAGCGAGGCCGGCAAGCATTTCATCGAAAACAGGTGAGGACGGCATCGGAACAACCGGGCTGGAATTGCAAGACGGACCACACCCTCATGCCACGTTCCCCCGACCGCCCCGCGCATCATCTTTGTGCGAGGCGCCGACGCCGGATCGCATCCGGCAGCAGGCGATAGAGCAGCAGCAGCGCCATGACGACGGCATAGAGCAACGGCTCGGCGCGCAGCAGCTTGAAGGACAGGATGAAATGTACCGCCGCGCACAGCCCGGCTAGATAGACCATCCGATGCACGGCCCGCCAGCGCCGGCCCAGACGCCGGATGGACCATGCGTTCGACGTGGCGGCCAGAACCGTCACGATCAGGAACGCCGCCATCCCCATGATGACGAAGGGCCGCCGCGTGATGTCGGCCAGCAGCACCGCACCGTCGAACCCCTGGTCGAGGCCGACATAGACCGTGACATGGAACAGCGCGTACCAGAACGCCAGCAATCCCAGCGCCCGCCGATAGCGCAGCAGGCTGACCCCGGTCAGTTCACGCAAGGGTGTCACGCACAGCGACAGGATCAGGAATCGGATGGCCCACAGGCCCAGCGTGCGTTCGAAGACATTCACGGGGTCGGGGCCCAGCCGGTTCGCCAGCCCCATCGCGAAGGTCGCCGCCGCCGGGACCAGCCCCACGGCATACAGCAAGACCCGAAGAATCCCGACCGACGACCGCCATTTGCGGGCCGGCTGGTCTCGCCTGTCCGTCCGCGCCGTCATCGTCAGAAATCGCGGCGCAGGTTCATGCCGGCATACAGGGAGGCCACCTGCTCGCCATAGCCGTTGAACGGCAGGGTCGGCTTGCGCGCCGCGCCGAAAAAGCCGCCGCGCGCGCCGATCGGCCGCTCGGTTGCCTGGCTCCAGCGCGGATGGTCGACCTCGGGATTGACGTTGGCATAGAATCCGTACTCGTCCGGGGCGCGAAGATTCCATGAAGTCGGCGGCCGGGTATCCGTCAGGCGGATGCGGACCACGGATTTCACGCCCTTGAACCCGTATTTCCACGGTACCACGAGCCGGATCGGCGCGCCGTTCTGGTTCGGCAGCGTCTGGCCATACAGGCCCACCGCCAGGATCGTGAGGGGATGCAGGGCCTCGTCCAGGCGCAATCCTTCCACGTACGGCCAATCCAGCACCGGCAGCACGCCGTCCTGGCCCGGCATTTCAGACGGACGGACGACGGATTCGAAAGCCACGTATTTCGCGCTGCCCAGGGGTTCCACCTCCTTCAGCAACTCGGCCAGCGGGAAGCCGATCCATGGAATGACCATCGACCAGGCCTCGACACAACGCATCCGGTACAGCCGTTCCTGCAACGGGCGGGCCAGCAGCGCGTCGATGTCGTAGGTGCGGGGATTTGCGACCAGCCCGTCGACCCGCACGGTCCAGGGGTGCGGATGGAATCCGCCCGAGCGCTCCGCCGGGTCGGTTTTCTCCAGACCGAATTCATAGAAATTGTTGTAGTGCGTGACGTCCTGGAACGGGGTCGGCGTCAGCCCCCCGCCGAATTGGGCGTCGGGCCGGGCGGCCAGCGCCGCCGCCCGCGCCGGGGCCGGCCGCATGAGGCCGGGCGGCACGATCGCCCCGGCCAGGCCGGTGGCCAGCAGGCCGCGCCGCGACAGCCACGCCGATCGGGGCGTGATTTCCGAGGCCGACGGGCGGGGATAGCGAAAGATGCTCATGAACCGATAACCCCTGCCTGCCGCGCGGCCCGACGCCCGATGCGCCGCCTTCGTCCCCGGCGTGACATCGCCACCCCGGTCCTGCACTGTACGCGCGATACACCGAAGACAGGAAGGATCGGCATCATGAGCGATTTGTCACCCCTCGGCTTCGTCGGATTCGGCGCCATGGCCAGCCGGATGGGCCATAACCTCGTCGCCGCCGGCTACCAGATCGTTGCCTATACCCCCTCCGGCAAGGGCGGGGACGGCAGCGTCCGCTTCCTGCCGACCGCGCAGGCACTGGCAGCGGCGTCCGGAACCGTCATCGCCTGCGTGCCCGATGACGAGGCGCTGGCCGCATCAATGTATGGCGACGACGGCGCGCTGGCCGGCATGAAGGCCGGGTCCCTTCTGATCAACACCAGTTCCGTCTCGCCCGAGGCATCGCTGCAACTGGCGGAGGCGGCCAAGGCGCGCGGCATCACCGCGCTGGACGCCCCGGTATCCGGCAGCACGCCCGAGGCCGAGGCCGGCGCCCTGGTCGTGCTGGTCGGTGGCGCCGCCGCCGACGTGGCCCGTGCGCAGCCGATCTTCGACGTCATCGGCAAGGCGACACTCCATGCCGGCCCGTCCGGCAGCGGGTCGAAGCTGAAACTGATCGTCAACGGCATCATGGGCGCGGGCCTCGCCGCGGTGGCGGAGGGCGTGACCTATGGCCTGGCCGCCGGGCTGGACCGTGACCTGCTGTTCGATGCGCTGGATTCGGTGGCCGTCATCTCGCCGCACCACAAGCGCAAGCTGAAGGCCGCGCATGTCGGCGATTTCAGCCCGCAATTCCCGACCCGCCTGATGCAGAAGGACATGCGGCTGCTGATGACCGACGCCGCGCGGATGGAAGCCGCCCTGCCGACGATGGCGGCCACCACGCAGCTTCTGTCGCTGACGCGCCGGCTGCATCCGGACGAGGATTACTCGGCGCTGTTCGCCGTCATGGAAAATACCGTCGCCAACACACCCTGACCGCCCACAGAGGCCGTTTCAAAAGACGCTCTCGCTGCAGGCAGATTTTTGAAGCAGCCCTCAGACCTTCCCGGTCAGGGCCGCCCACAGGACTGCCAGCCGATCCCCCACCCCGCGCGTCGCGTCGCCCCCTGCCCCGGCGTCGCGGGCCAGGTCGCGCCGCGCCAGCACCCCGGGCAGGGCCGCGCCCCGCGCCACGCGGGGCAGGTTCGCGGCCCTGCCCGCACGCAGCAGGGCCAGTCCTTCCTGCCGCACCAGGTCACGCAGCGGCCCCAGGCGCACCGGATCGACACCATCCCGCACCCCGTCGCGCGACAGGCCTGACGCGTTCAGCGCATCCTCGGGCAACGGGCAACGGCCGCCCTGCAGTACCGCATCCAGATGACGCAGCAATCCACCCATCCCGAAGGCCGCGCCCCGCAAGGCTATTCCCTTCAGGGCGTCCTCGTCCTGCAGGCCGGCGGCCTCGGCGATCGCACGCTGAACGCCGCCCGCGCCGCACAGCATCGCCCGGCACCAGGCGTCGCGGTCGGTCAGCCCTTCCAGTTCCGCCTCACGCGCGTCGAGAATGCCCAGCAAGGTCCCCCGATCCACCCGGCCCCGTGCGATCAGGTCACGCAGGGGGGCGGCGACCTCGTGGGGATGGGGGGCACCCTCGACGATCTCGCGCCACCATTGCAGGCGGATCATCCCCGCCAGCGGCCCGGCGACCGACCGCGACTGGGTTCCCGTCACCGCACGAACGGATTCGTGATTGAACGCGATCACGGTGAACGCGTCTTCCCGCAGGACAGGCGGCAGGAACAGGGAACAGAAGAAACGATCCGGGTCGGACCGCCGGGCGATATCGCCGCAGACGGACAGGCCCGACGCGCCTGCTCGCCCATCGCTTTCGCGGGGCGTGGAACGGGGGACGGGACAGGTCGGGGGGCTGGTCATCGCATCGACATGCCGCGTGCGCGACGAACGCACAAGAACGCGGTCATGCGTCCGTCACTTGACGCATTTCCCCTCCGCCCATAGCTCTGGACGGGCGGCGGTTTCCGCCCCTGCAATTCCAAGGAGAACGTTCATGGCTTTCGAATTGCCCACTCTTCCGTACCAGACCAACGCGCTGGCGGCGCGCGGCATGTGCCAGGAAACGCTGGAGCTGCACCACGGCAAGCACCACCAAGCGTATGTCACGGCACTGAACGGCTTCGTCGAATCCAAGCCCGAATTGCAGGGCAAGTCGCTCGAGGAGATCATCCTGGCGGTGAAGGGCGACGCGGCGTCGGCACCGGTGTTCAACAATGCGGGCCAGCACTGGAACCACATCCTGTTCTGGCAGAACCTGTCGCCCACCGGCGGCGCGATCCCCGATGCCCTGGCCGCGAAGCTGACCGAGGATTTCGGCAGCGTCGACGACTTCAAGGCCACCTTCAAGACCGCCGCGACGACGCAGTTCGGCTCGGGCTGGGCGTGGCTCGTCCTCGCTTCCGACGGCAAGCTGAAGGTCACCAAGACCGCCAATGGTTCCAACCCTCTGGCCGAGGGCCAGGGCACGGTGCTGCTGGGCCTGGATGTGTGGGAACATTCCTACTACCTGGATTTCCGCAACCGTCGCCCGGACTACACCACCAACTACCTGGACAAGCTGGCGAACTACGAGTTCGCCGAGGCGCAGCTCAAGGCCGCCTGAGGCCCGCGCGCGGCCGCATGGCCACGCGGACTGCCCGGACGATCGGAAACCCGGCCATCGCGGCCGGGTTTTTTTGATGTACGCCTTCTTGCGTCCCGTTGCGAACACCTACCCCGGCGATAAGATCGGATCATGGAGATTCTGCGCTGTCGCTCCGAAGATCTGGACGAATGGTTCGCCTGCGCCGGGAATTATGGCCCGGCGACAGCCTGTCCACACATAGGAAGGACAGCGCCGACCTCCTGGCGGGCCAACCCGGACATGGCGCCGCGTTTACGACCGGGACACGGCAAACACCGCCGTAGGTTTCGCCGAGGCCGCGCTGAGGCGTGATTACGTGAATGGTTGCGAGACGTCTACGGTCGTATTCCTGGAAGGAATCTATGTCCGCCATGACGCAAGCAAGCGCGGCGTCGCGTCGCTGTTGCTCCGGGCGGTCGAAGACTGGGCACGGTCGCTGGGATGCCTCGAACTGGCGTCGGACGCCGAATTGGAAAATCGAGGCAGTCATCTTTTTCACAAGGCGATGAAGTTCCAGGAAACGGAACGCGTCATATTCTTCCGCAAGACGCTCGGCGGACGGTGAAGGGCTTCACGCCCCAGGCCGACTGCCCACGGGCATGCTCTCCCGCCCGATATCGCGCAGGCGCCTGCCGGCCATCAGATCCCGTTCGATCCGCTCCAGGCTCAGGCCCTTGGTCTCCGGCACGAACAGCAGCACCAGGACGACGAAAAACGCATTCAGCACGGCATAGAGCCAGAATGTCTGGGCCTGGCCCAGATGGTCCAGCAGCGTCAGGAATGTCGAACCGACGATCATGTTGGCGATCCAGTTCGTGGTGGTGGAACAGGCCAGGCCGAAATCCCGGCCCCGCAGCGGCTGGATCTCGGAACACAGGACCCAGACCAGCGGTCCGGCCGAAAAGGCAAAGCCCGCGACGAAGCACAGCAGCACGCCGACCGCCATGGCCTGCTGCATTCCCGGGTCGGCCCCCATGCGGATCATGACCCCCAGCATCGCCATGCCCGCGCTCATGACCAGCAGACCGCAGACCAGCATCGGCCGCCGCCCCCAGCGATCGACCAGGCCGATAGCGAGGAACGTCGCCAGCATGTTCACCACGCCGACCGACGCGGTGCCCCACAGGCGGGCGTGGTCGGTGAACCCGGCCAGCCCGAAGATGCGCGGCGCGTAGTACATCACCACGTTCATGCCGGTGAATTGCTGGATGCATTGCAGCAGGATTCCCAGGCAGACCGATCGGCGAAAATTGCGGTTGTCGCGAAACAGGGCCCATCCGCGGGTATGACCGCCCAACTGTGCGTCGATTTCGGCCAGTTCCCGGCTAACCCCGCGCGCCTGGCCGCGCAGTTCCAGCAAGGCCCGCCGGGCGGCGTCCCGGCGTCCCCGCATCATCAGCCATCGTGGACTGGCCGGCAGGAAGGCGGCCCCCATCAGGTAGACGACACCGGGGAAGGCGACGACGCCCAGCATCCATCGCCAGGCATCGAAATAGGAAAACAGGGCGTCCGAGATGAAGGCCAGCAGGATGCCGATGGTGATCATCAACTGATAGACCGACACCATGGCCCCACGGTGCTGCGCATCGGCAATTTCGGAAATATAAAGCGGGGCGGTGAACGTCGAAATGCCGATCGCCAGGCCCAGGACGACCCGCGCCGCGATCAGCATGCCAATCGAACCGGACAGGGCACAGAGCACGGACCCGGCGACGAACAGCACCGCCCCGATCACCAGCGTCCGCTTCCGCCCCCAGACGAAGGACAGCCGCGCCGCGACAAGCACGCCGGCCGACGCGCCCACCATCATCGACGCCACGATCCATTCCTGCTGAAGCTGGGTCGCGTCGAATTCCTGCGCGATCAGGCCCAGCGCGCCCGATATCACGCCGATATCCAATCCGAACATCAATCCGGCCACGGCCGCCAGTCCGGCAACCAGCCGGGCACGGCCCGTCACCGGTTTACTCATGTGGCCGGCCTCCATTGTCGCGGCATGTCCGTACCCGCCCATGTCACGTTCCCTGTCTTGCCCCCTGGGCAATTGTAACGGCCCGGACCGGCCGAAGTTCGGAACCCCCCGCGACTTTGGCGGAAAACCGCCATATTGGCGACGCCAGACCTATACCCATCCGCCATCGACGATGAAATGCTGACCGGTGCACATGCGGCTGTCGTCGGCGGCCAGGAACAGGGCCATGCGGGCGATGTCCTCGGGTTCCACCCGTCCGGGCAGGCATTGGCCCCGCTCGATATCGCGCTCGCCTTCGGGCGTCAGCCACAGCTTTTTCTGCCGTTCGGTCATCACCCAGCCGGGCATCAGCCCGTTGACGCGGATCCTGTCCCCGCCCAGTTCCCGCGCCAGCGCATTCACCAGACCCTGCACCGCCGCCTTCGCCGTCGCATAGACCGGATAGCCGCTGTTTTTCAGCACCCATCCGATGGAACCGAGGCAGATGATGCTCCCCCGCCCCAATGCCCGCATGTCGCCCGCCACTGCCTGGGCGGCGAAGAACTGGGCGCGGATATTGACGGCGGACAGCCGGTCCCACATCGCCGGATCGACTTCCTCCAGCGTGTGGCGCGTATCGTTGGCGGCATTGTTCAGAAGGATCTCGATCGGTCCATGCGCCGTACGCGCCAGATCGACGGCCTCACGCAAGGCGCGGATATCGGTGACGTCGCACGGCATGAACAGGACCTGCCGCCCTTCGCCGCGCAAATCCTCGGCCAGCGCGGTTCCCGCGGACATATCGAGGTCGAGGAAGGCGACATGCGCGCCCTGCCCGGCAAAGGCGCGCACCAGCGCCGCGCCGATGCCGGTCGCGCCCCCCGTCACCAGGACGGATCGTCCCGACAGGCTGGGATATCTCGCGAAGATCGCCCCCTCCCCAGAGGACTGCGTCACCATTCCGCGAACGACCCGTCACGATGGCGCCAGACCGGATTGCGCCATCGATGCCCCTCGGCGGCGCGGGCACGGACATAGTCCTCGTTGATCTCGATCCCCAGGCCGGGGCCCGATGGAATATCCACATGCCCGTCGCGATAGGCGAAAACGTCGGGATCGACGATATAGTCCAGCAGGTCGTTGGTCTTGTTGTAATGAATGCCCAGGCTCTGCTCCTGGATGAAGGCATTGTAGCAGAGCGCGTCCAGCTGCAGGTTCGCCGCCAGCGCGATCGGCCCCAGCGGACAATGCAGCGCCACCGCGACGTCATAGGCCTCGGCCATCGCCGCGATCTTGCGGGTTTCGGTAATGCCGCCGGAATGCGACGGATCGGGCTGGATGATATCCACGCAGCCCTGTTCCAGCACCCGCTTGAAATCCCACCGCGAAAACAGGCGTTCGCCCAGGGCGATGGGGATGGAGGTATGCTTGGTGATTTCGGGCAGGTCCTCCAGATGCTCGCTCAGGACCGGTTCCTCGATGAACATCAGGTCGAACGGCTCCAGTTCCTTGGCCAGGACCTTGGCCATCGGCTTGTGTACCCGGCCATGGAAATCCACGCCGATGCCCAGGTACGGACCGGCTTCCTCGCGGATCGCGGCGACGCGGGCGATCACATCGTCGATCTTGGCGTGGCTGTCGACATATTGCAGTTCTTCGGTCGCGTTCATCTTGATCGCGGTGAAGCCGCGATCGACCACCGCGCGCACCGCCCGCGCCGTATCGGCCGGCCGGTCGCCACCGATCCAGGAATAGACGCGGATCCGGTCGCGGCACCGGCCGCCCAGCAATTCGTAGACGGGAACATTGAACGCGCGCCCCTTGATGTCCCACAGGGCCTGGTCGATGCCGGCGATCGCGCTCATATGCACCGCGCCGCCGCGATAGAAGCCGCCGCGATACATGACCGTCCAGTGGTCCTCGATCTGGAACGGATCCCTGCCGATCAGGTAATCCGCCAGTTCCGCGACGGCGGCGGCGACCGTGTCAGCCCGGCCTTCCACCACCGGTTCGCCCCAGCCGGAGATCCCTTCGTCGGTTTCTATCTTCAGGAACAACCACCGTGGCGGAACCTGGAACGTCGTCAGCTTCGTGATCTTCATGACCGTTTCCGTCCTGTTCTTATTCTTGCAACCGGTGGCGCTATCGCCCGCGCGCCAGGGCATCGACGAACTGGCGCGCGGCAACCCCGACCTCCCGCGCCGACCGGCCTGCCCGATACAGCGCCGATCCCAGGCCGAATCCCGCCGCCCCGGCATCCAGGAACGGCCCCATGGTGTCCGGGGTCACCCCGCCCACGGGGATGAAGCGGGTGCCGGCGGGAAAGACGCTGCGCCAGGCCGCCAATGTCGGCGGGCCGAGCTGTTCGGCGGGAAACATCTTCAACGCCGTGGCGCCGGCCGCCAGGGCGGCAAAGCCCTCGGTCGGGGTGGCCACGCCGGGGGTGCAGTACAGCCCGGCCGCACGGGCCGCGCGAATGACCGCGACATCGCCGTGCGGCATGACGATCAGCCGGCCACCGGTCTCGGCGACCTGCGCCACCATGTCGGGCGACGTCACCGTGCCCGCGCCGATCAGGACGTTGTCGCCGAACCGGTCCTGCAGCAGGCGGATGCTGCGCAGGGGGTGCGGCGAGTTCATCGGTACCTCGATAATGCGGAATCCGGCCCCGACCAGCGCGTCGCCGACCGCCAGCACCTCGTCCGGCGTCACGCCGCGCAGGATCGCGACCAGCGGACAGCCGGCCAGGGCGTCATCGAATGTCGTCATGTCTGTCTTCCTTCCTCGCGCCCCGGGGGCGGCTGAGTCGCCGGGACCACGTAGCCGGCCTCCACGGCGATTTGGTACAGCCCCGCCGGGGCGGTATTGCCCACCGACTGGGGCACCGGGGCGCCCAGGATGTCGAACGCGCGGGCATACAGGCCGCACAGCCGTTCCTCGCCCACCAGTATCGTCAGCGGCGCACCCGGCCGGTCGGCCAAGCCCGCCCGAACTTCGTCCCCCACCAGCAGGCCGGACAGATAGTCCCGCGTCGCCGCGGCGCCGATCCCCCCGCCCAGGAACAGGGCGCGCGCGGAAAACAGCAGCGGGGCCACGCCCTGGCGGGACGCCGCCGCGGCCAGCACGCCACGACGGAAAGCGTCGCGGGCCTCGTCCTCGGTGACGGCGGGGGCACCGTCCGCCGGGCGGCCCAGGATGCTGTGCCGGGACAGCACGGCGAACAATTCGCCCGTCATCGCGGTCGCGAACCCCATGATCCGGCCGTCCTGCACGCGTGCCCATTTGGAATGGGTTCCCGGCAGGATCAGCGTCGAATCCGCCGCCAGGCCGGAATGCAGCGCCAGCGCGCCCACGATCTGCGTTTCCTCGCCCCGCATGACATCGGGCAGCGGATGGCGCTGCCGCACCCCGGGCACGATACCAGGAGCACCCGTAACGCCGGCCGCCGTGTCCGGACGAGCCAGCGCGCGGGCCAGCGATGCACCGTCGGCCGGGCAATCGACATACGGGACCTCCCGCCATCCATTCGCACTGCCGACCATGCCGCAGGCGATCAGCGGCAGGCCGGCCGCGTCGGGCCAGTTGGACAGCAGCGCCGTCAGGGCCGCAGGATATCCGCCGTCCGGCAGGTTCAGGATGCCCCAGGGGGCCTGCGCCTCATCCAGCACCAGCCCCGAGGCCGACATGCGCCACGCCCGCAGGGACGACGTTCCCCAATCTATGCCGATCAGCGCCCCGCCTTCGGGGGGTACTGCCTCGTCCGTCTCATGCCGCCGTAACATGGGTGCTTCCTCCCAGTCTGATCGACAGGTCGTCCGCCGCCCGGCGCACGACCGGGGCCAACGTCCGCATCCGTTCGGGCGACAGGTAGGGCGTGGCGCTGGCGACGCTCAACGCCGCCAGGATCCGCCCCCCGCGATCGCGGACCGGGACCGCGACGCAGCGGATTCCCACCTCGTTGTCCTCCAGGTCAAAGACGCAGTCCGCCGCGCGATATTCCCGCATGCGTGCAAGCCAGGCCGGCCAGCCGGCGTCTCCGGCCGCCGGGGGCCGGGCGGCGTCGTACAGATGGCGCCATTCGACCTCGTCCAGATCCAGCATCAGGGCGCGCCCGATCCCGGTCAGGGCCAAGTTCATGCGTTGCCCGACCCGCGAGCGCATCTCCAGCCCCCTCTGGCCGGGGATCTTGTCCAGATACAGAACGTCCGCGCCGGAACGGATGCCCAGATGTACGGTGTCGCGCGTTTCCGCGCCCAGCCGTTCGGTCACCGGTCTGGCCTGCTCGGCCAGCGACGTGTCGTCCCGGGCACGGGCCCCCAGTGCCGCCAGGCGCTGGCCCAGGCGATACGTGCCGTCCGCATTCAGCCGCAGCCAGTCCAGGCGGACCAGGGAACTGGCGATTCTCTGGGTCGTGCTGCGGGTGCATCCCGTCGCGCCCGCGATGGCGGACAGTGTGCGGTGGCCGCCATCGACGGCGTCGATGATCGCGATTCCGCGTTCCAATGCCTGCGTTCCGCTGGGGGCGGCAGGCTTTGCGATCCTGGCATCCATGAATCCCTCTCCCACCCGGATCGGTAGGGGAAATCCATGGAAAACTCAATATACGGATCTATAACCCATATTATGGGTTATAAACCATCCAACGCGGGTTTTGCCCGTTTTCCGGGCCCGGGAACGCAAGACGCCCGGCCATCGTCCCTGTCGGGCGGTGGCCGGGCGTCTATCAACTCTCCGGGATCGGCGAGACGGGTGTCAGCCGGCCTTGGCGCCGGTGTCGTTTGCAGGCTTGGCGCTGCTGCTGACGACCGACCCGATCGTCTCGCGCAGGACGGTGACGCGCACGTTCGGTGCGATCTCGACCTCGACCTCATTCGAATCGTCGCGGACCTTCTGGACGACGGCGATGATCCCGCCGGCCGTCAGCACCCGGTCGCCCCGTCGCAGGGCCGAAAGCTGGGCGCGAAGCTGCTTCTGCTTCTGCTGCTGCGGCCGGATCAGGATGAAATAGAAGATAACGAACATCGCGACATAGGGCAGGACCGTCATCAGTCCGCCGGCGCTCAGAAATCCGCCCTCGCCTCCTGCGGTCTGGGCGTAGGCCGGTGTGATCAGGAAGTCGGAAAAAAGGGTCATGTGGTGCGGTTCCGGCGGTCATTATTGGGTTGCGGGCTGCGGAGGTGGACCATAGTTTTCGCCTGTTTCCCGTCAAGGCGTCGGTTCGCTTTCGCATCGGCCCGCCGCGCTCCGGGCCCATGACACCGCCTTGGAACAGGACCGACGATGGATTCCGACCTGCTGCCCGCCCTCGACCGGATCGCCGCCGCGCTGGAACGGCTGTCGCCCCCGCCCCCCACGCTGGCGGGCCTGGATGCCGCCGACGCCTTCGTCTGGCATCCCGCCCTGGGCCGCCTGACCCCGGTCCAGCACGTCGCGCATGTCGATATCGACCTCCTGCAGGGCGTGGCCATGCAATGCAAGCTGGTCCTGGACAACACGCTGCATTTCGCGCGCGGGCTGCCGGCCAACAACGCCATGCTGTGGGGCGCGCGCGGGATGGGCAAGTCGTCGCTGGTCAAGGCCGCCCATGCGCGCGCCAACCTGGTCGACGGGCAACCGGCGCCGCCCGGCCAGGGGCGCCTGGTCCTGATCGAGATCCAGCGCGAGGACCTGGCCACGCTGCCCGACCTGCTGGCCCTGCTGCGCACCAGTCCGCGCCGTTTCGTCGTCTTCTGCGACGATCTGTCCTTCGAAAGCGAGGATGCGGATTACAAGGCGCTGAAATCCGTTCTGGACGGCGGCATTTCCGGCCGGCCGGACAACGTCCTGTTCTACGCAACATCGAATCGCCGGCACCTGATGCCGCGCGACATGATCGACAACGAACGATCGACCGCCATCAACCCCTCCGAGGCGGTGGAGGAAAAGGTCTCGCTCTCGGACCGGTTCGGACTGTGGATCGGCTTTCATAACTGTCCCCAGGACGTGTTCCTGGACATGGTCCGGGCCTATGCCCGCGCGCGTCACCTGCTGGTCGACGACGCCGAACTGGCGCAACGGGCCAATGCCTGGTCCGTCGCGCGCGGCGGCCGGTCCGGCCGCGTCGCCTTCCAGTTCATCGAGAACCTGACCGCCGAGTTGTCCCCCCGGTCGTGACCGGCGGATCATTGATACGGATCAAGGCCGACGGGGACATTCCGCGTTCAAGCTGGCCCTTCAAGCTGGATGGTGGCAGGACTTTCGGCCCGGCGCCGCCGTCCTGCGACGCCCGTCCAGCAATGAAATGAAAAAATTGTGCAATCGACAGGGATCGCCCTTTAATACGATGTGTTGTCGACACAGTCCCGACGCCTGTGGTCTGCTGGTCCAAGCCCATCAGGCCACGACATGACGGCTGCGAAGGCCTGAATACAAGAGAGACGATGAACCAGATCCTTTCGACGGACAGCATGCCTCCTTCCGGACTGACCCCCGCAGGGGACCTCCGCCGGATCCGCTCCAATCCCGATTTCTGGTATCCCGTGGCCTGGTCACGTGAACTGAAGCCCGGCAAGACCATCGGCGTCCGCTATGCCGGCCAGCCGATCGCGCTGATCCGGCCGAAGGAGGGTGACGTCTTCGCACTGGAAGACCGCTGCGCCCATCGCCAGGTTCCCCTCAGCAAGGGGCAGGTGACTGGGCAGTCGGTCCAATGCTGCTATCACGGCTGGGCCTATGGCCGGTCGGGACGCTGCATCGACGTGCCTTACCTGGGCAAGGGCAAGCTGCCCAACGGCGTGCGGACCTATCCCTGCCGCGAACAGGACGGCCTGATCTTCGTCTTCCCCGGCGACGCTGCGAAGGCCGAGTCCACGCCCCTGCCCCGCCTGGCCCAGACCGCGAATGCGGCCTACAAGACCCGCCGGTTCGGCCGGCACGTCAAATGCCATTACAGCTTCATGCATGAGAACCTGATGGATATGAACCATCAGTTCATGCACATGAAGCAGATGGGCCAGATGAAGCCGCGCTTCCTGGGACAGGACAGCGGCCCCGGCATGATCGAGGCGCGCTACACCTTCGCCCGCACCGGCGGCAAGCAGCCGATCGGCGAGGCCCTGGTGTTCGGGCAGAAGCGCGACAACAGCGCGAAATACGCCCATCGCGACGTCATGACGATCCGCACCGAGTACCCTTACCAGACCCTGAAGATCCAGTCCGAGGGCGAGGATCCGGTCATGGACCTGTGGATCGTCTACGTACCCCAGGATGCCGAGGAACTGACGAACCGGGTATTCGGTCTGCTGTCGATCAAACGCCCGAAGATCCCCGGCCTGCTGGATGCCGCGTGGCCGTTCCTGGTCGCGTTCACCGAGCGGATTTTCCGCGAGGACCGCGAGATCGTGGAACTGGAACAGGCGGCATGGAACGAACTGGGCGGCGACCACAACCAGGAAGTCTTCCCGGTGATCCAGAATCTGCGCGCATTGCTGGCGCGCTGCGGCATCCCTGCGGGGGTCGGACCCTGAACCCCGCCCTGCCCGCATGACGATCGAGATGGAAAGCGGCTGGGCCACCCCGGCGCTGGAGGCCGGCCCCTATCGGCTGCGGGCGTTGCTGCCGTCGGACGCCGGCGCGATGCATCGCCTGGTCAACGACTGGAGCGTCATCCGCATGCTCAGTCGGGTGCCGTTTCCCTATCCGCGCGGCCTGACGGATGAATGGATCGCCTCGACCCAGGATCTGTCGCGGCGAGGGGCAGCGTATCATTTCGCGATCACCCATCCCGATTCGGACGCCCCCGAATCGCTGATCGGCTGCATCGGGGTGCAGATCGATCCGGTGACGCGATCCGGCACGGTCGGATACTGGATCGGACGGCCGTACTGGAATCGCAAGGTCGCCACCACCACGGTGGGGCGGATCGCGCGATGGGCCCTGGCCAACCTGCCGATCGAACGGATGGCGGCAGCGGTCGCCCATGACAATCCGGCCTCGATCGCCGTTTTGCGCCGGATCGGTTTTCGCGAATCCGGAACCGGGCGGCAGGAGTTCGTCTCTCGCGGTGGGGAGCATCCGGTTCTGCTATTCGAGGCGACCCGTGCCGACCTGTTGGCGGATGCCCCCGCGAAACCCGCCGATCATGATCCGGCAGGACAGAAAAAAATCGTGCTGGTCGCGGCGGTGGCGTTGATCGATACCGACGGCCGGATCCTGCTGGCCCGGCGGCCGGAAGGCAAGCCGATGGCCGGACTATGGGAGTTTCCCGGCGGCAAGGTCGAACCCGGCGAGACGCCCGAGGCCGCGCTGGTCCGCGAACTGGACGAGGAACTGGGGCTGGACGTCGCACGGTCGTGCCTTGCGCCCTATACGTTCGTTTCGCATGATTACGGGCATTTCCACCTTCTGATGCCCGTCTATGTCTGTCGGCGGTGGAAGAACGCGCCCCGCCCGCGCGAGGGGCAGACCCTGGCCTGGGTCCGGGCAGAGGCCCTGTCGGACTACCCGATGCCCGAGGCCGACCTGCCGCTGATCCCCCTGCTGCGCGACCTGATCTGATCGGCGGCACGCGACGGAACGCGTCTTCCCCTGCGCCCCTAAAGGACGATCGATCGGGCCAGGGGAAAGACCGCCTGCCGCTGCCCGGGAATGCTGCTGCCGAAGGAGAACAGCCCGCCGGTCAGCGGTTCGGCCCGGAGCTGGTCCAGCGACAGGCCGTTGCGCGCGGTCGTGACGAAGACGGTGCGGTAATCCGGACCGCCGAACGCGACCTTCGTCACATGCCGCGCCGGCAGCGGAATCGGGTCGAGCGTCGTCCCGTCCGGCGCCAGTCGCTCGATCCGTCCGCCGCCCCATACGCCGATCCACAGGAATCCGGCGCTGTCGACCGCGATTCCGTCCGGATAGCCATCGTCCAGGGTGGCGAAGACACGACGATTCGACAGCGCACCGCCGGCCCCCACATCGAAGGCATAGACGATCTGCGCCGGCGAATGGTTGTGGTACAAGGTCCGTCCGTCCGGCGAGAGCGCCGGACCGTTGCTGACGATATAGCCTTCGTCCTCGCGATGGACATGCAGGCCGTCTTCCCTTTGCGTCACGGAATAAAGCGAGCCTGTCGGGTCGGTTTCGGCATCGTGCATCGTGCCGAACCACAGGCGGCCGGCACCATCGACATGTCCGTCGTTGATCCGGTTTCCCGGCAGTTCGGGTTCGACCAGCGTATCGAGGCTGAACCGGCCGCTGGCGGGGTCGAAACGGTGAAGCCCGTCCTTCAGCCCGCACAGGAACGTGCCGTCGTTCGACGGCACCAGGAAGCCGGGCCGGTCGGGCGCGGCCCAGCTTGTCGTCTCGCCGCTTTCGGGACGATAGCGATGGATCGCCCGGCCGACGATATCGACGAAATACAGGGCCTGCTCGGCTTCGGCCCAAACCGGGCCCTCGCCCAAGGTGGCGCGCAGATCCCACACGCAGCGCGGTGCGCCGCAGATCGGTCCCTTCAACATCATGGCTCTCCTCTCTGGCCCGGACGGTCCTTCAGGGTCATAATGCGATTCTAGCGCAAATGTGGAATCCGTTCATGAACCCGACAGCCTGCATCCTGGTGATCGGCAACGAAATTCTTTCGGGCCGTACCCAGGACGTGAACGTACAATATATCGCCCGCCGCCTGGCAGAGCTCGGCATTTCCCTGATGGAAGTCCGGGTGATCCCCGATATCCGCGATACCATCATAAATACCGTGTGCGACGTCCGGGCGCGGTTCGACCATGTCTTTACCACCGGCGGTATCGGGCCGACCCACGACGACATTACCGCGCCTTGCATCGCCGAGGCGTTCGGCGTGCCATGGACGATCCATCCCGAATCATTCCGCCTGCTGGAGGCCCATTTTTCCCCCGGCGAATTCAACGCCGCCCGGCAGCGCATGGCGACGCTGCCCGAAGGCGCCGTGCCGATCCGCAATCCGGTGTCGGTCGCCCCGGGCTTCAGCATCGGCAATGTGCATGTGATGGCCGGTGTTCCACGCATCATGCGCGCGATGTTCGAGGAACTGGCACCAGGCCTGAAACGCGGCACGCCCGTCACGTCCATCAGCTGGTACGCGCTGGGCCTGTACGAAGGCACACTGGCCGACGGGCTGTCGAACATCCAGTCGCAGTACGGGCAGGTCGATCTCGGGTCCTACCCGTTCCGCCGTCCCGACGGACGGCGCGGCGTCGCCCTGGTAAGCAAGGGTCTGGACCCCGACATCGTACGCCAGGCAGCCGGCGCGGTCCACGACCTGATCGAAACCCTGGGCTTCACGCCGGTCGAGGGCGAGCCGCCCGCCTGACGGCAGGACAGCCGGATAGGCAGATCGCGCGCGGTCTCGAAAGCTGGTCGAAAATTCGTTCCGTTGACCAAGAATTCGCGAAGCGGCCTTTTCGGCCGGGGATACCGACGCGCAGGCAACGATCGTCGGATCGTCAGCAGGGCGATTTTTAAACCAGACCCTCTCAGGTCAGTCCGTCGCGTCCCATGGCCAGGAATTTCTCCCGCCGCTGGGCGACCAGCACGGCGGGTTCGCGCGCCAGAAGCGCGGGAAGGTCGGCCGCGATCGCATCGCCGACCGATCGGATCGCCGCCGCCGGATCGCGCTGCGCCCCACCCAGCGGTTCGGGGATGATACGGTCGATCAGGCCCAGTTGCAGCAGGTCCTGGGCCGTCAGCTTCAGCGCATCGGCGGCGCTCGTCGCCTGCTTGGGATCGCGCCACAGGATCGACGCACAGGCCTCGGGCGAAATGACCGAGTAGATCGCATGCTCCAGCATCATGACCCGGTCGCCGGCCCCCAGCGCCACCGCACCGCCGGAACCGCCCTCGCCGATCACGGTGGCGATCACCGGGACGGGCGCGGACAGACAGACATCGATGGAACGGGCGATGGCCTCGGCCTGGCCGCGCGCCTCGGCATCGATCCCGGGCCATGCGCCGGACGTGTCGATGAAGGTCAGGATCGGCATGCCGAACCGGACCGCCAGCTTCATCAGGCGCTGGGCCTTGCGATAGCCCTCGGGCCGGGCCATGCCGAAATTATGCTGCAGACGGGTTTCCAGGTCCGAGCCGCGCTCGGTCCCGATCACGACGACCGGTTGGTCGCCGAACCGCCCGATACCGCCGATCACGGCCTTGTCCTCGGCGAACAGGCGGTCGCCGGCCAGCGGCGTGAAATCGTTCACCAGCGCATGGATGTAATCCACCGCGTGCGGGCGCTGGGCATGGCGGGCGACCTGCACCTTCTGCCATGGGGTCAGCTTGGCGTAGGCCGCACGAAGCTGCTTGTCCGACTTGTCGGTCAGCCGGGCGATTTCCTCGGCGATGTTGATTCCGTCGGGCCCGGACATCTTGCGAAGCTCGTCGATCTTGTTCTCAAGCTCGGCGACCGACTTTTCGAAATCTAGAAACTGGCGCATGCCGTGCGGATAGCACAGCCACATTTCCTGCCAAGCACCTTCCGCAGGGAAAGCGCCCCCCGGAACGGGTTTTACCGATAAATCACGCCGTTTCTTTCCCGGATGCGGCCCGACCCAGCGGATGGTGCGCCTCCATCGCCTGACGCAACCGTTCGGCCAGCACATGGGTATAGATCTGGGTGGTCGCGATGTCCGCGTGGCCCAGCAGGACCTGCAGCGCCCGCAGGTCGGCGCCGCGGGCCAGCATGTGCGTCGCGAAGGAGTGGCGCAGCACGTGGGGCGACAGCCGTTCGGGATCCAGGCCGGCGCGCAGCCCGACATCGTGCAGGATCCGGTCGAATCCCTGACGGGTCAGCGGCCGACGGGGATCGCGGCCGGGAAACAGGTAGGGACTGCCCAGCGCCCGGTCGTGGGCGGCCAGCGCCTCGGCCGCTCCGCGGGCGGCGGCGGACAGCGGCACGACTCGTTCCCGTCCCCCCTTGCCGCGCACCAGCAGCATCTGCGCCGCCCCCGCCAGACTGCGACGCGGCAGGGCCAGCAATTCGGAAATCCGCAGGCCGGAGGCGTAGAGCATCTCCAGCGCCGCGCGGGCGACCAGCCATCGGCGCGCTTCGGGCATTCCCGAATCCGTTCCGGGCGCGCAGGCCGCCAACAGGGCCTCGACCTCCGATTCGGACAGGAAACGTGGCAGGGGGGGGGCAAGGCGGGGGGCGTCGAGCAGGTCGGCCGGATTGTCCGGCCTTACCCCTTCGCGCGCCAGGAACAGATGAAACTGCTTCAGGCAGGACAGGCGCCGGGCCTGGGTCCTGGGCGACAGGCCCCCGCGGGCCAGACCCGCCATATAATCCCGCAGCAGGCCGGGATCTGCGTCATGGATGCCCCGGCCGCCCAGGCGCGCATGCGCGGCGAAATCGTCCAGATCCCGCGCATAGGCCTTCAGCGTATTCGGCGCGGCGCCCCGTTCGGCGGCCAACATCTCGAGAAACGCTTCGGCGTGCGCGCCGCTCACGGATGGGCGAAACGATCCGACGGAACGTCCTTGTGGACCGGCTGAACCGGGGCGGGCGGCGGGAACGCGCCCATGGAGACGAATCCCCCCGCCATCACAAGGACGACGACGCCCAGAAGAACCAATAGGATGCGCTGCATGACGGCCCCTCATAACGCGAAACACGCTCTCCGCCTGCGGCCGGAACCATTCGTCCACGAACCGACATGGCTTGCCGCCTTCGCTGTATGTTAGGTTGACGATCATGTCACGCCCGATCGACCCGCCTGCCCCACGTTTGCCTGCCGCCCCCCCCCTCGACGGCAGGGATGATCCGTTCTTCCCGATTGATCTGGATGCGGTGGAACATGCCGACCAGCATCGCGCCGAGGGCCCGACCCGGCGCAGCATCGTCCTGGTGGGCCTGATGGGGGCCGGCAAGACGACGATCGGGCGCAGGGTCGCGCAGAGGCTGGGCATGCCTTTCGTCGACGCGGACGTGGAGATCGAGCGCGCGGCCGGCTGCTCCATCGCCGACCTGTTCGCCAATTATGGCGAGGCGGAATTCCGCAAGGGCGAGCAGCGGGTCATCCGGCGGATCCTCGACGGTCATCCGCTGGTCCTGGCGACCGGCGGGGGCGCCTTCATGGACCCCGCCACCCGCGCCGTCATCCGCGAGCACGCGACGTCGGTGTGGCTGCGCTGCGACCTGCCAGTCCTGGTCCGTCGCGTGCAGGGGCGCACCCATCGCCCCCTGCTGAACCAGGGCAACCCGCGCGAAATTCTCGCCGGACTCATGGAAATCCGGCATCCGGTCTATGCCGAAGCCGACCTTATCGTGGATTGTGGAGACGAGAACGTGGACCAAAGCGCCGGCAACGTCATCAGCGCCCTGACCCTGGCGCAGCAGCCGCGGATCGTCCCGGTCAGGCTGGAACGCTGGCAGTACGACGTCACCATCGGTGCGGACCTTATCCGGCATGCCGGCATGCTTCTGACCCCCGTCCTGCGGCAGAAGCGCGTGGTGATCGTCACGGACGACACCGTCGCGGGTCTGCACCTTCCCCGCCTGCTGGAGGGACTGGCCGAAGCCGGGATTCACGCCGACACGATCACCGTCCCCCCCGGCGAGGGATCGAAGACGATTACGGAATACGAACGCGTGACGAACACCCTGCTGGAGCTGGCGGTGGAACGCGGAACCACGGTCATCGCCCTGGGCGGCGGCGTGGTCGGCGACCTGGCCGGATTCGCGGCGGCGACGACCCTGCGCGGTCTGCCGTTCGCGCAGATCCCGACCACCCTGCTGTCGCAGGTCGATTCGTCCGTGGGCGGCAAGACGGGCATCAATACCCCGTTCGGCAAGAATCTGCTGGGTGCTTTCCACCAGCCCGTCGCGGTCCTGGCCGATACGTCGGCCCTGGCGACCCTGCCGCTGCGCGAAATCCGCGCGGGCTATGCAGAAATCGTCAAGGCCGGCCTGATCGGCGACGCCGCCCTGTTCGATTGGTGCGAGGCCCATGGACAGGCGGTCCTGGACGGCGACCCCGACACCCAGGCCGAGGCCGTCCGCCTGGCCTGCGCCTTCAAGGCCCGAATCGTCGGAGATGACGAACGCGAGGAAAAGAAGTCCGACGGCCGCGCCCTTCTGAACCTGGGCCACACGTTCGGTCACGCGCTGGAGGCCGAGCTGGGCTATGACGGACGCCTGCTGCATGGCGAAGCGGTATCGATCGGCCTGCGCCTGGCCTTCCTGACCTCGGTCCGCATGGGGTTCTGTACCCAGGCCGACCTCGACCGTATCACCACTCATCTGGACCGGCTGGGCATGCCTGCGCGGATATCCGACCTTGGACATGTGTTTTCGGCCGAAACATTGATCGGACACATGCAGCGGGACAAGAAGATGCGCGACGGACGCCTGTCCTTCGTCCTGGCCCGCGGGATCGGGCACGCATTCACCTGCCGCGACGTCCCCGACGACCTTGTCCGGGAGGTTCTGATCACGGAATCGTGTGCTCCTTAGCACGCCTCCCTGTGGCGGCTGGAACACATGTGTCTTCATTACTTCACGCCATGCGACATCTCCGCAATACTCGTTCCCCCAATCGTTCGGGTTTCGAGGTATCGGAGGCGAAACGGACCTCTTCCGATCCATAATCGTCCCGGAACAAACTGTTGCTTTTTCAACACGCAGCATAATGGTAATGGCTGCTCTGCCAACGGATGGGTTCCTAATCCGGAACCGAAAGATCTATAGGGGGTTAAGCATCACGCTGAGGCTGACCGTCTATGGTTTGACGGTCGCTCGAACGGATGATCAAGAGGACGAAAATAATGCGTCTCCGCACGGCATTACTCGCCACCACGCTGATGGCAGCTGCACCTGTCGCCGCAAACGCCACCATCATTACTGGTCCGTATGTGGATCTGGGCGCCGGCTACAACCTGGTGCAGAGCCAGCATGGCCACTTCTCCAACGATCCGGTGGCTGGACAGTCCAGCTCGTCGACGCTGCGCCACCATGACGGCTACACCGGCTTCGGCGCCGTCGGCTGGGGCTTCGGCAACGGCCTGCGCGCCGAGGTCGAGGGCGTCTACAACTATTCGCAGATCAACCACCGTGGCGGCACCGCCACGCCCGGTTCGACCAACGGCAGCGACCAGTCCTATGGCGGGCTTGTCAACGTCCTGTACGACATCGACCTGAAGCAGTTCGGGGTGGATGTACCCATCACGCCGTTCGTCGGTGTCGGTGCCGGTTATCTGTGGCAGCATTACAACCCGACCACCACGAACTACGTGAACGGCGCCACGACCCGCCTGGGCGGCACGAACGGTGGCTTTGCCTACCAGGGCATCGTCGGTGCGGCCTATGACGTCCCGAACGTCCCCGGCCTGCAGATCACGGCCCAGTACCGCATGATCGGCCAGACGTTCAGCTCGGGCTCCTACAACCAGACGTCGTATGGCGCGGGTGGCCGTCGCACGGGCAACGTGAACTTCGACGACCGCTTCAACCACCAGTTCATCCTGGGTCTGCGTTACGCGTTCAACACGGCCCCGCCGCCGCCGCCGCCGGCCCCGGTTGTCGTGCCGCCCGCCCCGACGCCGGCCCGTACCTACCTGGTGTTCTTCGACTGGGATCGTTCGGACCTGACGGCCCGCGCGCGTGAAATCGTGGCCGAGGCCGCCCAGGCTTCCACCCACGTCCAGACGACCCGCATCGAGGTCAACGGCTACACCGACAACTCCGCCGCCCATCCGGGCGCGCGTGGTGAGAAGTACAACATGGGTCTGTCCGTCCGCCGCGCCCAGAGCGTGAAGGCCGAACTGATCCGTGACGGCGTGCCGGCCAACGCGATCGACATCCATGGCTATGGCGAGCAGCATCCGCTGGTCCCGACGGGTCCCAACACCCGCGAGCCGCAGAACCGTCGCGTCGAGATCATCCTGCACTGATCTCCGTCGCGCCCGTTCGGGAACGAAAAAAAGGGGATGCCTTCGGGCGTCCCCTTTTTTTGTCCATAATTCTCGTGTCGTTAACAGACTGCGTTTGAAAACGGGTATGTCGCGCGGGCGTCGAATCGTCGGCAGACCCATCCTGAAAGCAGCTTCTCGGTTCCGTTCCACATCAGCAGGGTTCCCGTCTTGTCCGACCCTCCATCCAGCCATGTCGCAAGCGAACCGGTGCCCCGCGCGATCGCGTCACCGGATTCGCGAACGCGCATCGCCCAGTTCCTGAAATTCGGAATCGTGGGTGGCTTCGGCCTGATGTGGGATACCCTGACGCTCTATGCCAGCCGTCCGATCCTGGGGCTGGCGGGGGCGACGCTGGTGGCCTATTTCGTCGCCGCGACGATGAACTGGCTGATGAACCGGCACTGGACGTTCCGCCACGTGCGGCACGCGGACGGGACGCTGGTCCAGTGGTTCCGGTTCCTGATGGCGAATTCCTGCGGGTTCGCCCTGAACCGGGGCACGGTCTTTACCCTGTTCGTAACGGTGCCGCTGTGCCGGGCCATACCCTTTCTGGCGTTGGCGGCAGGCTCGCTTGCGGGGATGTTCGCCAATTTCAACCTCAGCCGGCGCCTGGTGTTTCGCCACCAGGCCACCGACCTGGCACCGTATCACAGCGGGCCGGACTGTCCCGCCAGCCAGAACGCCGCCTCCAGCCTGACGGACGTGCGAAATTCGGATAGCAGCATCGGATAGCGGGCGTCCGCCCCGTAACGCGCGCCCAGCGTATCCAGGGTGCGGATTCCGGCCTCGACGAAGCCGGTGAATTTTTCACCGCTATAAAGCGCGATCCACGGCCAGTAGGGATTGCCCTCGCGCCGGGTCGCGGGGTCGGCATGCAATCGCGCGCCGATCTCGCCATATCCGATCAGGCACGGCGCCAACGTCACGATCAGGTCCAGCAGGTCGCCGGTCTGTGCCCGATCGAGGATGAAGCGCGTATAGGCGAGCAGTTCCAGCGATTCCGGCTGGCCCTGCATGTCGGCCTCGGTCAGGCCCCACGACGCGCAATAGGCGATATGCAGCGCCAGTTCGGTATCCAGCAGTCCGGTCACGATGGCCGAGGCGCTGCGCATGTCCTCCAGGGTGGCGCCCTTGTAGATGGCCAGGGCATAGGCGCGTGCATACTGGATCAGATACAGGTAATCCTGCACCAGGAAGCGCCGGAACTCCTCCTCCGGCAGGGTGCCGTCCGCCAGGCTGCGCACGAAGGGGTGATGAATGAACCGGTCCCAGTCCCCGGCGCTGTCGCGCCGCAGCCGGCCCGCCAGCCCCTGTGCCAGTACGGGCCAATGCCGTTCCGCCGTCCATGTCATGATCGTCTTCCTCCATATTCTTGACCGGCGCGCGCCCGGCCGGGCGGCCGATTCGACCGCCGCGCGCGGCTCTACTCTTCCTGCGGCGCGCGCCCTGCGCTAGGTGAAGGGGACCGAGGTCTCCGATTTCCTCCATTACAGGATCGTCTGTCTCCCGCCATGTCCACAACCAACGATATCCGCGCGGCTTTTCTCGACTATTTCGCGGCGAACGGTCATCAGATCGTTCCCTCGTCCTCTCTTGTGCCGCGGAACGACCCGACCCTGCTGTTCACCAATGCGGGAATGGTCCAGTTCAAGAACGTGTTTACCGGCCAGGAAACCCGACCCTATGCGCGCGCCACGACCGCGCAGAAGGTCGTGCGGGCCGGCGGGAAGCATAACGACCTGGACAACGTCGGCTACACTGCCCGCCATCACACGTTCTTCGAGATGATGGGCAATTTCTCATTCGGGGATTATTTCAAGCCCGAGGCGATCGAGTATGCCTGGACGCTGATTACCCGCAATTTCGGCCTGTCGCGCGACAGGCTTCTGATCACCGTCTATGCCGACGACGAGGAAGCCGCGGCCCTGTGGCGCAAGATCGCCGGCCTGCCCGACGATCGGATCATCCGCATCGGAACATCGGACAATTTCTGGCGCATGGGCGACACCGGCCCCTGTGGCCCGTGCTCCGAGATCTTCTATGACCATGGACCCGACGTTCCCGGCGGCCCCCCTGGCTCGCCCGACGAGGATGGCGACCGGTTCGTCGAGATCTGGAACCTGGTGTTCATGCAGTTCTTCGAGGATCCGCCGGGTGTGCGCTCCCCCCTGCCCCGCCCGTCGATCGACACCGGCATGGGGCTGGAACGCTTCGCCGCGATCATGCAGGGCAAGCGCGACAATTACGACACGGATACCTTCCGCGCGCTGATTCTGGCCTCGGCCGAGGCGACGGGACAGGATCCGGACGGGCCGTTCCGCTCCAGCCATCGGGTAGTCGCCGACCATCTGCGCTCCACCTCGTTCCTGATCGCCGACGGCGTACTGCCCGCCAAGGACGGCCGCGGCTACGTCCTGCGTCGCATCATGCGCCGGGCCATGCGCCACCTGCACATGATGGGTACCCGCGAAACGGTGTTCCACAAGCTGGTGCCCACGCTGGTGCGCCAGATGGGCGCCGCCTACCCCGAACTGGTGCAGGCCGAGGCCCTGATCCGCGAAACGATGCGCGGCGAGGAGGAACGGTTCAAGGCGATGCTCGATCGCGGGCTGGCGCTGCTGGCCGACGAAACCGCGCATCTGGGCGATGGCCAGCCCCTGCCGGGCGAGGTGGCGTTCAAGCTGTACGACACGTTCGGATTCCCGCTGGACCTGACGCAGGATGCCCTGCGCGGCAGCAGCCATGCGGTCGATGTCGCGGGCTTCGACCAGGCAATGCAGGTGCAGCGCGCGCGTGCGCGCGCCGCCTGGTCCGGTTCGGGCGACACCGCGACCGAAACCGTGTGGTTCGAGCCCCGTGACCGCTTCGGCGCCAGCGAATTCCTTGGCTACACCACCGAACAGGCGGACGCCGAGATCCAGGCCATCGTCAGCGGCGGCCTGTCGGTGACCGAGGCCGGGCCGGGCGCCGAGGTCGCGCTGCTGCTGAACCAGACGCCGTTCTATGGCGAAAGCGGCGGACAGGTGGGCGATACCGGCCTGATCACCGCACCAGGCCTGCGCATCGCCGTGACCGACACGCAGAAGCGCCTGGGCGACCTGCTGATCCATTACGGCACGGTGGTCGAGGGCACGGTCCGCGTCGGACAGGCCGTCACCGCCACCGTGGACCATGACCGCCGCAGCGCCATCCGCGCCCATCATTCGGCCACCCACCTGCTGCATGAGGCCCTGCGCCGCCGCCTGGGCACCCACGTCGCGCAGAAGGGCAGCCTGAATGCGCCGGATCGCCTGCGCTTCGACATCAGCCAGCCCCGGCCGATCACGCCCGAGGAAATCGCGGACATCGAGGCCGAGGTGAATGCCCGCATCCGCGAGAACAGCCCGGTCACCACCCGCCCGATGTCGCAGGAGGAGGCCGTCGCCCAAGGCGCCATGGCCCTGTTCGGCGAAAAATATGGCGACGAGGTCCGCGTGGTGTTCATGGGCGCCCCGGAGGACGATCGTCCCGCCTGGTCCATCGAACTGTGCGGCGGCACCCATGTCGGCCGCACGGGCGATATCGGCCTGTTCCGCATCACGTCGGAAGGCGGCGTATCCGCCGGTATCCGCCGGATCGAGGCCGTGACCGGCAAGGCGGCCGAACAGGCGGCCGTGGCAACCGAACAGCGCCTGGAGCAGATGGCCGCGATGCTGCGTGTCTCGGCGGCCGAGGCGCCGGAGCGACTGGCGGTGATCCTGGAAGAACGCAAGACGATGGAACGTCTTGTCTCCGACCTGCAGCGCAAGCTGGCCAGCGGCGGGGACGGCGCCACCGCGACCGAGACGATCGGCGGCGTGGGCCTGATCGCCCGCAATGTCGGCGACCTGCCGGCCCGGGAACTGAAACCACTGGCCGACGCCCTGCGCAAGCAGGTCGGATCCGGCGTCGTGGCGCTGGTCTCCACTGCCGATGGCAAGGGCAGCCTGGTCGTGGCGGTAACGGACGATCTGGCCGATCGCCTGGATGCGGTCGAGCTGGTCCGCCTGGCCAGCGCCGCCATGGGCGGCAAGGGCGGCGGCGGACGTCGCGACATGGCGCAGGCCGGCGGCCCCGACATCGCCCGGGCCGAAGCGGGCCTGGATGCCGTTCGCACCGCCCTCGGCACGCTCTCCGCGGCCTGACCCACCAACCCCGCCCCTCTTTCCGGGGGGGGGCGGGTGGTAACGGCCGCCTTTCAAATCACGTCGCATCACTGACATAGTATGTCCCGCGACCGATCTGGCGGAACTTCGTATTTCCGACATCCGTTAACGTGCTAGTCTTGAAAAACACGGATCATGCCGTCGCTCCACCAGTCGTGGAGGTCGAAGGGGCACGATTTTCACCTCGGAATACAGGAACACCCATGGCCGACACCAAAGCCAAGACGACACTGATCGAGCTTCTGCAGGGCGTGGAAAAATTCAATTCCGAGGTCTTCCCGCAGAACCGCGAGCTGTTCGCCGGGCTGGCCGGCCAGCAATCCCCGGACACGCTGTTCATCGCCTGTGCCGACAGCCGCGTGAATCCCAGCATGATCACGCAGACCCAGCCGGGCGACCTGTTCGTCCTGCGCAATATCGGCAACATCGTTCCCGCCTACGGCGAAATGCTGGGCGGCGTGTCGTCGGCCATCGAATATGCGGTTCTGGCGCTGGGCGTGTCGCACATCATTGTCTGCGGCCATTCCGATTGCGGGGCGATGAAGGCACTGCTGGACGACCCGGCCAAGCTGAGCAGGATGCCCACCGTGGCATCGTGGCTGCGCAATGCCGAGGCCGCGCGCGCGGTCGCCGGCGCATTGCAGGCCACCGATGCCGGCCCGGAATCCGTGCGGAGCCTGGCCGAGCAGAACGTCCTGCTGCAGATCGCGCATCTGCGCACGCATCCGGCGGTGGCGGCGGCCCTGGCACGCAACGAACTGATCCTCCAGGGCTGGTTCTACGACATCGCCAGCGGCGAGGTCGCTATCCTGGACGAGACCACCCGCCACACCATCCATGTCGACGAGGCCATCGCCCGCCTGCAGAACACGCCCGAGGCCCCAGCGCCGGCGGCGTAATCCGGACGGACAGTGCGCCGGCTTTTCCGCACCCGGCTTCTCTGTGCGGGGATCCTGGCGTTCTGCTCCGTTCCGGCGGCCCAGTCCCGGACGATCAAGATCTCAACCTGGAACCTGGACTGGCTGACCGATCGTCCGGCGGGCGACCCCGCCCTGCCCAGCGACGTGCGTCCGCGCGATCATGAGGATCTGCGCCGGCTTGCGGCCTATGCGACGCGTCTGGACGCGGATCTGGTCGGGTTCGAGGAAGTGGATTCCGCCGCGCTGGCAGCGCGGCTGTTCCCGCCGGGGCGCTACCGGATCGTGATGGCCGCCGACCATGTGGTGCAGCATAGCGGCCTGGCGGTCGCACCCGGCCTGACGATCCAGCGCCACCCCGACCTGACGGCACTGGACGTCTATCCCCCCGATGCGCCACACCATTTGCGCGCCGGCGTGGACGTCACGATCGGGGACGGCACGGCCATCCTCCGCATCCTGGTCGTCCATTTGAAGGCCGGGTGCCGCGACGCGCCGCCAGCCGACCGGCGGCCGGCCTGCCGGACCCTGGACCGGCAGATGGCCGTCCTGCGCGACTGGATCACGGAACGGCAGGACGAAGGCGTGCCGTTCGTGGTCATGGGCGATTTCAATCGCGAACTGACCCCGACCGATCCCTTCATGCGGGCGCTGCAGGATGACGGACCGCTAACCCTGGTGACGGCGGGACGGGCCTCCCCCTGCTGGGGCGGCGCGTATTTCATCGACCATCTGCTGCTGGGCAACCAGGCGCGGACCTGGCTGCACACCGACAGCCTGCGGGTCCTGACCTATGATGAACAGGACCCATCCCGCGCGCGGCACCTGTCCGACCATTGCCCGGTGTCGGTTCGCCTGGAGATGCCCTAAGGTCGGCACCGTGACGTCCCGCACGCCGGCAAGCTATCGTGGGCAGGGACGGAACGGGACCGGAAAGGACATCATCGGATGGAACAGCGACATCTCGGCCGTTCCGGCCTGAGCGTCTCGGCCGTCGGGCTGGGCTGCAACAATCTGGGCGGCCGCATCGACCTGGAGGCATCCCGCGCCGTGGTACATCAGGCTCTGGACAGCGGCATCACCCTGTTCGACGTGGCCGATGTCTATGGCCGGCGTGAAGCCCATTACGGCGCATCGGAAGAGGCGCTGGGCGCCATCCTGGGTCCGCGCCGCAACGATATCATGCTGGCGACGAAATTCGGCATGCCGATGGACGCCGAGGGCCGCAAGCAGGGCGCATCCCGCCGATATATCCGCGACGCCGTCGAGGCCAGCCTGCGGCGCCTGTGCACCGACCGAATCGATCTCTACCAGGTCCATACCCCGGACCCGGCAACCCCGATCGAGGAAACGCTGCGCGCGCTGGACGATTTGATCCGCGACGGCAAAATCCTGTATGCCGGCTGTTCCAATTTTCCCGCCTGGCAGGTCGCCGATGCGCAGCACGTGGCGCGGGCGGCCGGGGTCGCCGGTTTCATTTCCTGCCAGGACGAACTGTCGCTGCTGGCGCGCGATGCCGAGCGCGACCTGATCCCGGCGATGCGGCATTTCGGGCTGGGCCTGCTGCCCTATTTTCCGCTGGCCAGCGGTGTGCTGACCGGCAAATACCACCGCGACACCCCACCGCCCGAAGGCAGCCGCCTTGGCGCATGGACTCATTTGCGCGACCGCTACCTGACCGACAGGAACTGGACAGTGCTGGAAGGACTGGCCGTCGTCGCCGAAACGCATGGCCGGACCCTGACCGAACTCGCGTTCGGATGGCTGCTGGCCCACGACGTGGTGGGCTCGGTCATCGCCGGGGCCACCCGGCCCGCGCAGGTCCTGGCCAATGCCGCCGCCGCTGCCCGTCCCCTGTCGGCCGCCGAACTGGACGCGATCGCGGTCGTGCTGCCATCCCATGCCGTCTGAAGCGCCCCCCGTCCGATGGCCGTCCGTGGCCCTTCTGCCCGGCCTGACCGTGCAGACCGTACGGCCGATGCCGACCCTGCCGCCTGAAATCGATGCCCGGATCGAGGCGATCTGGCAAGCGCGCCTGGCCCTGCAGCCCCGCCTCTTCAATGGACGCGTCTTTACCGCCGAGCAGGTACGGGCCGGGCGCATCGCCGGACATTGGAGCGAATATCGCCGTGTCCTCGCCCAGATGACCCAGCCCGAACTGTTCAAGGTGCTGCGGCTGAACCCCCTGGCGGTCAATGGCGTACTGCACACCCCCGACGGCACGGTATTGGGCCGGCGCGAGGCCGGCAGCACCTATCTGGCAGGATGCTGGCACACTCCACCCGCCGGCAGCGTTGAATCCCGCCTGGGCGAGGACGATGTCGACCTCAACCGGCAGATCCTGGCGGAAGCCGAGGAAGAACTGGGCCTGCCACCCGCCCTGCTGACGGTTCACGGCCCCTTTCGCGCGGTACGCCACCCCGGCACCCGCATCGTCGATATCGGTATTCGCCTGAGCACGGACCTGCCTTTCGCCGACGTCCGTCACCACTGGAAGGAGACAGGCAATGGCGAGTACGACGCGCTCGCCGTCGTTCCCCGCGGCCGGGAGGCCGAATGGACGGCGCGGGCGGACCTGCTGCCCGGCGCACGCCTGTTCCTGATGTGATCAGGCCGGCCAGACGCCCGAATAATGGGCGGCATGCCAGCCGACGCCCAGCATGACGATCACGAACAGGACCGCCCCCATCAGCTGAAACACGTCCCTCAGTGGGGCCTGCTGCGGCGGAGTCACGATTTCAGGCATGCGCCCCCCTGAAAATCCTCAATATCCATTTCCTGCATACCCTTCGGACGAACGATACGAAAAGGCCGGAAAATACGATCTGCCGCCATGTGACGGGATCGTGTCCGGATCGTCCACCCTGACACAGGTGAAACGATCCTAAACTGGTTTTCACTGGCTGATGTCGAAATCGCGCGGACATACTGCGCACCCTGTTCATCGCCGTTGCAGGAGAATGGACGTGACCGTATCCCGACGCGCCTTCCAGACCTTCCTTGCCGGCATCGGCCTCTCCCTGACGGGTCATCAGGTCCATGCCGCCGGCCGAACCGGTGGGCATGACATCGAATCCTTCATGCTGCCCCGCAATGACTGGGTTCCGAACAACGACCACCTGCCGGTGCTGTACTATCGCAACGCGGTTGCCCTGCGCCCCGATGACCCGGCGGCGGGGTTCGAGGACCTCTTCACCGCGAACGGGTGGCCGCCCCGGTGGCGATGGGGTGTCTATACCTTCCACCATTATCATTCCACGGCGCATGAAGTCCTGGGCGTCGCCTCGGGTTCGGCCCGTCTGATGCTGGGCGGACCGGGGGGACGCATCGTCGACGTCAGCGCCGGGGACGTCGTTGTCCTGCCCGCCGGCACCGGACATCGCAATCTGGGCTCCGACGATGCGTTCCTGGTGGTCGGGGCCTATCCGCCCGGCCAGGATTTCGACCTGCAGCGCGGCGCCTTGCCGGCCGACGCCCTGGCGCGCATGAATCATGTTCCCTTCCCGGCCAGCGACCCGGTCGCCGGGGCCGACGGCTCCCTCCCCGCCCTGTGGCACCAGACCTGACGGACGAGATGACCGATACGATTTCACGCCTTCGACGCCGTACCCTGCTGGGCGGATTGTCTGCCCTTTTGATGCCCGTCGCAGCACGCGCCGACGCCCCCCTGCGGATCGGCACGATCGGCGCCGGGCATGTCGGCAGCACGCTGGGCGGCCTGTGGGTCCGGGCGGGACATCCAGTCATGTTCTCGGCCCGCGAGATCGCGGGGGCCCGGTCGGTCGCCACAGGACTGGGTCCGCTGGCCCAGGCCGGCACCCCGCAACAGGCGGCCCGATTCGGGGACGTCGTACTGCTGGCGGTTCCCTATGGTGCGCTGCCGGCGATCGGCGCCGCGCTGCATGCCGCGCTTGCCGGTAAAATCGTCATCGACGCCTGCAATCCCTACCCGTGGCGCGACGGGGACGTGGCGCGCCAGGCGCGCGAGCAGGGCGCGGGCGTCACCACCCAGTCCTTCTTTCCCGGCGCGCATGTCGTAAGGGCCTTCAATTCCGAGGACATGAGCACGATCGACGCCGAGGCGCACCGGACGCCGCCGCTGCTGGGGATTCCCTTCGCCGGTGACGATCCGGCCGCGACCCGCATCGTCGCGGGCCTGATCCGCGACGCGGGGTTCGATCCCGTCGCGGCCGGCCCCCTGTCGGCGGCCCGCCTGTTCCAGCCCGGTGCCCCGGGATTCGAGGCCGATTTGACGGCCCCGGAATTACGCCGCCGGCTGGGGCTGCCATCATGACGGCAGCCTGAAGAAGAAAGGCGCGATCGGGCCGATCCGATCGCGCCTCTGGCGGCGGTCTTCAGATCGTCGGCGGTCCTGACAGGATTTGCGACTGCCGCAGGGCCAGGCCGAACTGGATCCAGCCCACGCCCGCCGCGATCAGTTCCACCGCGATGAAGGTGCCGATCAGCCACAATCCCGACCACGGCAAGGTCAGGTACAGGCACGCCCCGACCAGCAGGCTGATCAGGCCGCCCCCCAGGACGAGCCACCATCCGTTCAGTTCGCGGTGGCGGGCCGCGATAATCATGCGCATGGTCCCCGACACGATCAGGCAGACCGACACGAATACCGTCAGCACGATGGACCCGCTGACCGGTTCCTTCATCAGCAGAACGCCGCCGGCGATGTAGAGCAGCCCGCCCAGCAGCGACAGGGCAAATCCGCCCCAGTCCCGCACGGCGAAGGCATGGAACAGTTGTGCCGCGCCGGCGATGACCAGCAGGAGGCCGATAATGATTGTGCTGGCCAGCGTGACGGAAATCGCATCGACCCATGCGACGATGCCCAGCGCGATGGAAACCAGTCCCAGCAGGACGAACAATCCCCAGCGTTGCGTGAACGGAGTGGCCATGGATCCCCCTTGTTTCCCTTGATGAACAGCCCGGACTATAGGGGACGACCGACCCGGGCGACATCGGCATTCGCGACGCATCCGCCATGCCGGCTGGCGGAAACCCGCGACGGGAACGAAGGCCCGCGATTGACATACGCGCCTGCTTGCGCCTATACGCCCCCGCATTGCCGGGAACGTGGACGAACCGGCCGGTGCCAGCACGGGTGTTGCTCCCCGGCGCCGGTAATACGGGTCGCGCCCGTCCTGTTCATGCGGAACAGGGCCTACCGGTGCAATATATGACGATGACGCGGCCCCAGGGTCGTCCATATGTCATGTCGAATATGGAAGACAGCGCGCGATGAGCAAGCGCCTCGAGAGCAAGTACAAAATCAATCGCCGCCTTGGCGTGAACCTGTGGGGCCGTGCAAAGTCCCCGGTCAACAAGCGCGAATACGGCCCCGGCCAGCATGGCCAGCGCCGCAAGCAGAAGCCGTCCGACTTCTCGGTGCAGCTGATGGCCAAGCAGAAGCTGAAGGGCTACTACGGCAACATCAGCGAGAAGCAGTTCCGCAAGTATTACGACGAGGCAGTCCGCCGCAAGGGCGACACCTCCGAGAACCTGATCGACCTGCTGGAGCGCCGGCTGGATGCGGTGGTCTATCGCCTCAAGTTCGCGATGACGCCGTTTGCCGCCCGCCAGTTCGTCAGCCATGGTCATATCACGGTCAACGGCCGCAAGGTGAACATCCCGTCCTACATCGTCCGTGACGACGACGTGATCGAGGTCCGCGAGAAGTCCAAGCAGCTCGCCATCATCCTCGACGCCTCGCAGAGCGGCGAGCGCGACGTTCCGGAATATATGGAAGTCGATCACCGCCAGATGAAGGGCCGCTTCCTGCGCGCGCCGAAGCTGTCGGACGTCCCCTACCCGGTCCAGATGGAACCGAACCTGGTCATCGAGTTCTACTCGCGCTGATCCCGGTCCGGAAACGGACAAACGTGGCGCCGGGCGCGGGGGAGACCCTCCGCGCCCGGCGTCCGTGTTTTTGGACCCCGCCGTCACCGCTGTATAAATGGACCTGCCCGTGAACGCCGAGCCCGCCACCGCCCTCGCCGCCACCATCTGCCGGGAGATCGCCCGGCGGCGGACGTTCGCCATCATCTCGCATCCCGACGCGGGCAAGACGACGCTGACCGAACGCATCCTGCGGGCGGGCGGCGCCATTCAGCTTGCGGGCAATGTCCGCGCCAAGGGCGAACGTCGCCGCACCCGGTCGGACTGGATGGGCATCGAGCGAGATCGCGGCATTTCGGTCGTGACCTCGGTCATGACGTTCGAATATGGCGGCTGTATCTTCAACCTGCTGGACACGCCGGGCCACGAGGATTTCTCGGAAGATACGTATCGTACCCTCACGGCGGTCGATTCCGCGGTCATGGTCATCGACGCCGCCAAGGGGATCGAGGACCGGACGCGCAAGCTGTTCGAGATCTGCCGCCTGCGCGACATTCCCATCGTGACCTTCATCAACAAGATGGACCGCGAGGCGCAGGATCCCTTCACCCTGCTGGACGAGATTTCCTCGGCGCTGGCACTGGACACCGCACCGGCGACATGGCCCGTGGGCCGGGCGGCGAATTTCGTCGGCACCTACGATCTGCGTTCGCGCAGCCTGCATGTCCCGACGCCCCTGGAGCAGTCCGACCCGCGCATGGTCCAACTGGGCGAAGACCTGGAGCTGGCCGAGGCCGCCCTGCCGGAATTCGATCGGGACAGCTTCAATGCCGGGCATCTGACCCCCGTCTTCTTCGGCAGCGCGATGAAGGAAATCGGCGTGACCGACCTGCTGGACGCGCTGGTGGCCTTCGGGCCGCCGCCCCGCGACCAGGCGACCGAAAGCCGCGTCGTGCGCGCCGACGAAACCGGCCTGACGGCGCTGGTTTTCAAGATCCAGGCCAACATGGACCCCAACCATCGCGACCGCATGGCGTTCGCGCGCATCTGCTCGGGCCGGCTGGAACGCGGGATGCGGCTGAAGCATGTGCGCATCGGCAAGCAGTTCGCCCTGCATACCCCGCAATTCTTCTTCGCCCGCGACCGGCAGCTGGCCGAGGAAGCCTTCGCCGGCGACGTGGTCGGCATTCCCAACCACGGCACGCTGCGCATCGGCGACACCCTGACCGAGGGCGAGGACCTGCGCTTTACCGGTGTGCCGTATTTCGCACCGGAAATCCTGCGCCGCGTCCGCCTGGACGACGCGATGAAGGCCAAGAAGCTGCGGCAGGCCCTGACCGAACTGGCCGAGGAAGGCGTAGTGCAGCTGTTTCGTCCGCAAGACGGCGCGCCGCCGATCGTGGGCGTTGTCGGCACGCTGCAGCTGGACGTGCTTCAGGCGCGGCTAGGCGGCGAGTACGGCGTTGCGATCGGTTTCGAATCAACGCCCTTTTCCCTGGCCCGCTGGGTCACCGGGGACCGGACGAAGCTGGATTTGTTCGCTGCCGCCAACCGATCCGCCATGGCCGACGACATCGATGGCGATCCGGTCCTGCTGGCCAGCTCCGCGTTCATGATGCGCCGGACGACCGAGATGAACCCCGACCTGGCATTCCACGATATCAAGCAGATTGGCGTCGAGACGCGATAACGGTCCGGCCCGGGTAACGAAGTGTAAGTGGCCGGTAAGATAGCGTTTCGTTCGCCTCTGGCCGGTTGTTCGACCCTGAATGCAGGCCGTAAGGGTGTCCTGGAAGCGGCGCACTGGCGCTGTTGCGGGGACCCCGAACATGGATATCGTCCAGCCACATTACGTATCGCATGATCGCGCGACCAAGGGGGTCGCCGAGCGTCTGGTGCGACCGCTGGGCCTGCGTCTGGTCGGCGACCTGCACGAACGCGCCGGGGATCTGGGCGTGCGCCTGCCGGCCGGCGCCAAGCGTAGGCGGCGCCTGGCCGCGATCCGACAGCGGGGCATCCTGTTTATCCATGTGCCGAAGAATGCCGGCACGTCGGTCTCGGTCGCGCTGTATGGGCGCGAACTGCGGCATGAAAGCATTCGTTCGTACCTGCACGCCGCGCCGGACCTGGTCCGCACCATGCCCAGCTTCGCGATTCTGCGTGATCCCGTCGAGCGTTTCATCTCCGCCTTCGGCTTTGCCCGATGCGGCGGCGGCCAGCACCGGCAGGTCGCCGCCCCGTTCCGGGCGCAATATATGAAGTTCAAATCGCTGGATGATGCGCTGACCCATGTCGAGCAGGCGCGAAGCCCCTACCAGATGGACCATTTCTTTCGTCCGCAATCCTGGTACGTGACCGACCGCGACGGTCGCGTGGCGGTCGATCACCTGATCCCCCTGCACGATCTCGGGCAGGCGGGTCGCCTCATCCCGGGCCTTGGGGACGTCCATTTCCCGTTCCTGAACGAAGGCCCCCGCCGGCGGCAGACCCCGACCTGCGAACAGGAACAGCGTATCCGCGACCTGTACCGATGCGATTACGACCTCATGGCCGGGACGCTGGCACGTCGGACGTAGCGGGACGCCGGGCGCCTGCCCATCGATCGCCCAGCGACCAGGCCGCCCGTCCCCCCAGCAGGACCGACACCGCGACCAGGGCGATGGCAATGCCGCTCCATAACCCGATGATGCCCATCGACCAGCGGAACGCCAGCCAGCTCGCCAGGGGGAAGCCCACCCCCCAGTAGCCGACGACCGCCAGCATCATCGGGACGAACGCGTCGCCGCGCCCCCGCAGCACGCCACCCAGCACCGCCTGCGTCCCGTCCGCGATCTGGAAGATGGCCGCCACCAGCAGGCCGGTCATCGCGATTCCGACGCTTTCCTGATTGGAGGCGACGGTCGGGTCCAGGTAGAAGGCCACGATCCGGGCACGGAACAGGTAGATCAGGCAGCCCACCGTCCCCATCACGGCCATGCCCGTCCCGACAGCGACCCGCGCCGCATGTCGCGCACGTGCCGATTGGCCCGCCCCTGTCCAGAAGGCGACACGGACATTCGCCGCCTGGCCCAGCGCCATGGTCGCCATATATGTCAGGGACGTCAGGCTCAGCACCACCTGGTGCGCCGCCAAGGCGTGTGTGCCGAACAGGGCGGCCTGCAGGCCCGTGACCTCGAACAGCATCATCTCGGCCCCCGCCGCCGCCATCATCGGCAGGCCGAGACGCAGCAGAAGCCGCATCATTCCCGGCCGGATGCGCCATGGCCATAGCACACCACGCAGATGCGGCCGTCCATGCACCGCGACCAGCAGGACGAATGCCGCCCCCCACATCGTCAGGACCGTCGCCAGCGCCGAACCCGTCAGGCCCAGGCGCGGCAGGCCCCACAGGCCATGGATCAGCGCGGCGTTCAGCAGGCCGTTGGCCAGGGCGACGACCGGCATCACCCGCAGCAGGATCCCCTGCGCGTCCAGCGCCGGCACGACGACATTGACGACGCCCGTTCCCAGCAGCGCCGGCGGCACCCCCCACATCAGGATATGCACGAACGCCGTCACCGGCCCGACGACCGAGTCCGGTTCATGCATCAGGCGCAGCAACGGCCCGGCCTGGACCAGGATGAACAGGCAGGGCGCGCACAGCAGCAGCGCCAGCACCAGCAGCATCGTATGGATGGGCGCGATGTCCGTCCTGTCGCCCCGTCCGACCGCCTGGGCGATCAGCACACCGCCCGCGCCCAGTGTCGCCTGCAGCATGGCGACGACGGTAAAGAACAGGGTGGTGGACAGGCCGCCGACCGCCAGCGCATCGGCGCCCAGCCCCCCCAGCAGGACGCTGTCCGTTACCCCCATGACCATCTGGGCGATCTGCGCCAAGGCGATCGGCCCCGCGATGCGCAGCAGCAGGCGTATTTCGGACGGAGGGGATACCGGGACATGCATGCCGGCATCCAGAGCAGATCGGGCGCCCGATGGCCAGATGAGCGATCCGAGGGATGACCGGGAATCGCCCCCTTCCCGCGCAATGCGCCGCACCGCGCGAACAAGGGTGTTGCGTCCGCCCCGCCGGTGTCGCATCTAGGCGCGATCATGTCCGACACGATGCCGCACCTCAACCTGCACGACAGCAGAAGCCGCAAGATCGTTCCGTTCGTTCCCCTCGATCCGGGGAATGTGCGGGTGTATTTCTGCGGGCCGACGGTCTACGACCTGGCGCATATCGGCAATCTGCGCGCCATGGTCACGGCGGACATCCTGGTGCGGGTACTGCGCCATCTGTACCCGCGCGTGACCTACGTGCGCAACATCACCGACGTCGACGACAAGATCAATGCCCGCGCCCGCGAGAACGGCGAGCCGATCGACGCCCTGACCGCGCGCACCATCCGCGATTTTCACGAGGACCTGGCCGCGATCGGGATGTTGCCGCCGGATGTGGAGCCGCGCGCCACGCATCATATCGGCGAAATGCTGGACATGATCGGGCGCCTGATCGCCGGTGGCCACGCCTACGAGGCACAGGGCCATGTCCTGTTCGCGGTCGACAGCTTCGCCGCCTATGGCGCGCTATCCGGGCGCAGTCCGGACGATCTGCTGGCCGGCGCCCGTGTCGAAATCGCCCCCTACAAGCGCGAGGCCGGTGATTTCGTGCTGTGGAAACCTTCGGAACCCGATCTGCCGGGCTGGGAGAGCCCATGGGGACGCGGCCGCCCCGGCTGGCATATCGAATGCTCGGCGATGTCGCACCGCTACCTGGGCGAGAGTTTCGATATCCATGGCGGCGGATCCGACCTTCTGTTCCCGCATCACGAGAACGAACTGGCGCAGAGCCAGTGCTGCTTTCCGCACGGACGCTTCGCCAACCACTGGCTGCACAACGCCATGCTGCTGGTGGACGGGGAAAAGATGTCCAAGTCGCTGGGCAATTTCCTGACCGTCCGCGACGTGCTGCGCGATACGCCGGCCGAGGCGCTGCGCCTGCTGCTGCTGCATGCCCAGTACCGCTCGGTTCTTAATTTCACGCGGGCCGGACTGGCAGAGGCGAAACAGACTCTGGACCGGTTCTATCGCGCGCTGGGCGACGTTCCCGCCGACATGCAGGGCCCGTTGCCGGAACCGGTCCTGGCGGCCCTGTGCGACGATCTGAACACCCCCCGCGTGCTGGCCGAAATGCATGCCCTGGCCGACCGCGCGCTGGCGGGCGACACCGGGGCCGCGACCGGATTGCGGGTGGCCGGCCGGATGATCGGTGTGCTGCAACAGACGCCGGACGACTGGTTCCGCGCCGGTGCGGACGTCGATTCCGCCGCCATCGACGCGCTGATCGCCGACCGGCTGGCCGCGCGCAAGGCCCGTGACTTCGCCCGCGCCGACGCCATCCGCGCCGAGCTGGCCGAGCGGGGCATCGTGCTGGAAGACAGCGCCGCAGGCACGACCTGGAGGCGCGCATGACCGGTCGTGACGGGGGCGCCGACATCGCGCCCATCGGCAACAGCCCGGTCGTCATCCTGGTTCGTCCGCAGATGGCCGAGAATATCGGCACCACGGCACGCGCGATGGCCAATGGCGGCCTGTTCCACCTGCGCCTGGTGGCACCCCGCGACGGCTGGCCACAGGAACGGGCCTGGCGTTCGGCGTCCGGCGCCGATCGCATCCTGGAAGCCGCCACGGTGCATGACACCGTCGACGATGCGATCGCAGACCTGCACCATGTCCTTGCGACCTGCCCGCGCCCGCGCCACATCGTCAAGACCGTCCTGACCGCGCGGGGGGGCGCCGCCGAATTGCGGCAGGCGAGCGTACGCGGATTGCGGACCGGTCTGCTGTTCGGTCCCGAGCGCGCCGGCCTGGACAACGAAGACATGGCGCGGGCGGACGCGTTGATCCGCTATCCGCTCAATCCAGCCTTCATGTCGCTGAACCTGGCGCAGGCGGTCATGATCATGGCCTATGAATGGTGGATGGCCGCCGACGCCACCCCGCCCCGCACGCTGATGACCAATGAAACCCATGTGGCCACCAAGGGCGAGCTGGACAATTTCATGCGCCATCTGATCGATGACTTGGACGAGTGCGGTTTCCTGCGCAACGAACAGAAACGTGCGGGCATGGTCCGCAACCTGCGCCATTTCTTCACCCGCGGCGAAGTGACCGAACAGGAACTGCGCACGCTGCACGGCGTGGTCACCGAACTGGCGCGCGGGCGCAAATCCCGCCAATCCTGACACGCCGGTCCTGGCAGGTCCTGACAGGCACCCCCGTTTTCACCCTGCGGTCAGCTGGCCCAACCCGAGCGCAGCAACCCATGGGACAGCGGGCGCGTAGGGTCGGCCAGCATCGCCAGCGCCCGTCGCAGGCAGGTGGCGACCGCATCGATGTCGTAGCCGTCGATTTCGGGCCGCGCCATGGCGATGAAGGCGAAATCCGCATTCAGGGACACGAAGGTCAGGTCCGTCTGCGCGAAGGCCTTCATCGTCTTGAAATGGCGGATGGACAATCCCCCCAGCCGTAATGCGTTCGCCCCGACCCCGAACGGATTGAAATGGAATCGCGGCAAGGGCGGCCCGTCATACAGCCGCCGCAGCAACGTGGCCGCCGGCAGCCCCGCGTAATCCCGGGCGTGATCCAATCCCCGCTTCACGGCATCGACCAGATCGCGGACGGTGTCGCCCGGCCGGATCGTCACGCGGACCAGATGATCGTCGGACAGGAAGCCGTACAGGCCCGCCCCTTCCGGCGGCCGGTTGGGATGGGCTTCGCTGAAGCCCAGTTCGTCCAGGCCGGTGATGGCATGCTGGACCAGAACGAACAGGACGCGATGCAGGTCGGTCACGCTCAGGCCCAGCGTCTGGCACGCCTGCCGGACGGCCTGCCGGTCCAGGCGGACCAGGCGATGGACTTCCTCGGGCGATGGAAACGGCGTCGGCTGCGTCGGGCGCAGGGCCGGGACCGCCGGGGCCAGCCATGCCAGCGCCCGGGCGGTATCGGCGCTGGCGGCATCGGATTCAAGGTAAGCTTGGCGGTCGCGCAGATAGTCCGGCACGTTGACGGCCGGTCGCGAGGCCGGCGCGTCCACCTGGTACAGCCGGGAGATCGCGCGCAGGAACATCACGATCGACCACCCGTCGACCGCCAGGTGATGGGCGCACAGGATGAAGACGAATCGCGCGGGCGCGCGGCGTACCAGCGTCACGCGGATCAGCGGATAATCGGTCAGGCTGAACGGATGCGCGATCGCCGCGCGCACCGCCGCCTTGAACGCGACCCAGTCGCCGCGACAATCCTCGAAATGGAAGGGCACGTCCGACGACGCGGAATATTTCGCCGGATCCTCATTGGGACCGGAATAAAAGGCCCGCAGTTCGGGGTTGGCCTCGACCACCCGGCTGACGGCGGACCTCAGGGCGTCCACATCGACCACCCCCCGGATCACCGTGCCATAGACCAGGTTGGTGTGCGGCGTCGATCCCGACGGACCGAAGCGGGTATAGAAGCGCGGCAGCAGGGCACGGTCCCGCATGGTCAGAGGAAGACGCCCGGCGTGGGATGGGGCGACCGCACCCGTATCGGTCACGCCACGCTCCATTCCATCCCGGACGCGGGCACATGACCGTCCAGGCGGTCCAGCAGCATATCGACCAGGCCGCCCGTTCCACCCTCGCGCTTCAGGCGCCGGGCCAGGTCCCGCGCCGGTCCTGGCGCCAGGGCCTCGGCCTCGGCCACCAGTTCGACCAGATGCGACGCGGACAGGGCGGCCGGCATGGTCGTGACGGCGACGCCCCTGTCCTCCAGCCACTGGGCATTTGCCGGCTGGTCGAATCCCACGGGCACGACGACCTGCGGCAGGCCGGCCGCCAGGGACTGCGACATGATGCCGATCCCGCCATGATGCAGGATCCCGCGTGCCAGGGGCAGCAGGCGGTTCATGTCCGTGCAGGGAGTGGCCACCAGATTGTCCGATACCGCCTGGAATGGCACGTCCAGCGCCCGGTCGATCAGGATGCAACGCCGGCCGGTAAGGTGCGCATATTCGGCGACCACGCTGCGGAAATCGCGGCAGACGACGTTGAGCATGCCCGAGGATCCGGGAAAGAAGATCCATGGCGCCGGACCGTCCAGCGCGAACGCCTCGACCTCGGGAACGGCGATGTCGCTGCTGCCGCCGGGAAACGTGCCCGGGATATGCCGCGCGTCACGCTGAATCGGCACGGTATCCAGCCACGTCGGGAACAGTTCCAGGAACGCGTCGTAGGTCATGATGAAGTCGCCCCAGAATAACCGCGCGCTATCCTGGACAGGCGGCGGCAGGTCCCGCAGGCCGCAGCCACGGAATGCCGCGCGCATCACGGAGTCCGCCACCGGATTCGGGTTCTGGTATCCGATCATGTAGGGCGGCGTGGTCACCATGCCGATCGCCTGCGCCCCCAGGCACCGGGCAGCCCATAGCGCGCCCACCGCATGCACCGCCGACAGCACGACAACCGGCTTGGTTCCCGTCCGGATCGCGGTTTCGATCGCCTGGCGATGCGGCAGGATGGTCGGCGCGATCAGGGCTTCGTAGAGAACCGGCTGCTGCCGGTCCAGGACGCGCATGTTGGCGATGTCGCGTTCGAAGTCGTCCTGCCGGCCGAACGTCCTGAAGCGGACACCACCACCCGGCCTGTGCGACGCGAAAGCCGCCTGGGCCATCAGGTCGACATCGTGTCCCCGTGCCGCCAGTTCCCGGGCCAGCCCGGCCGCCGGAAGAAAATCGCCCAGCGCACCGATCGGCAGGACGACGAAATGATAGGATTGCCGCACTGCCTTCGCCCGCTTGCGCCCCATTGCACAGGCGATATGAGCACAGCGCCATGGCGGGAAACAATGAAATAACGAACCCGCCGGATCGTCAGAGAATGTCGCGCACCCGCTCGACCGGGCGGCACAGGCGTACCCCTTTCGGGGTCATCACGAAGGGCCGGTTGATCAGGACCGGTTCGGCCAGCATCGCATCCAGCAACGCCGCGTCGTCCAGCGCCGGATCGTCCAGTCCCCGTTCCCCATAGGCGGCTTCCCTGGTGCGGATCGCGTCACGGACCGAGAGCCCGGCCCGTGCGATCGCATCGGCCAGCGTGGCCCGGTCCGGCGGCGTCTGGAGGTAGAAGACGATCGCCGGCTCGATCCCTTCCGCGCGCAGCAGGTCGAGCACCTTGCGCGACGTGCTGCAGCGTGGATTGTGCCAGATCGTGACCTCGCTCACCGTGCGGCGATCCGGAGGCGTTCGGCCACGCGCGCACGACCCATCAGGGGAAGCAGGTCGCGCATCTCCGGCCCCTTCTCCTCGCCGGTCAGGGCCAGGCGCAGCGGATGGAAGACTGTCTTGCCGGTCCGGCCGGTCGCATCGCGCAGGGCCGTCGTCCAGCCCTTCCACGTTTGCGCGTCCCACGGTTCGTCGGGCAGTGCCGCCAGGGCCTGCAGCAGGTACTCCCTTTCATCGTCCAGAACCGGGGGGACGATCGTGCCCGCGACGACGTCCCACCAGTGGCGCAGTTCGGAAATCATGTCGACATTGCCCCTGACGGCGAGCCAGAAGGCCTCCGTCGCGCCGTCGGGCAGGCGGGCACGTACCGCCTCGAAGGGTGTCTGGTGCATGATCTTGCGGTTCAGCGCCAGAAGCTGGCGCATGTCGAACCGCGCCGCGGACCGCGACACGCGGCCGAGGTCGTACGCGGCGGCCAGGTCGTCCATCGACATCGGGGCCGGATCATCCGCGCTGCCCAGCCGCGCCAGGTAGGATACCACGGCCTCGGGTTCGATCCCGTCCTGGCGCAGGGCACGGATCGACAGCCCGTCGAAACGCTTCGACAGCTTGCCCCCGGCCTCGTCCAGCAACAGCGGCAGATGTGCGAACGCGAAGCGGTCGGGCCGCGCGCCCAGCGCCTGGGCGATGTCGATCTGCACCCCGGTATTCGTCACATGATCCTCGCCGCGGACCACATGGGTGATGCCGGTCTCGATATCGTCGACGACCGAAGCCAGCGTGTACAGCACCGTGCCGTCGGCCCGCACCAGAACCGGGTCGGAGATCGCGGTCAGCTTGACCTGCGAACGCCCCATCACCAGGTCGTTCCAGGTCACGATGCTGTCCGACAGGCGGAAGCGCCAATACGGAATCTTGCCGTTCGCCTCGGCCTGCGCGCGCTGTTCCGGCGTCATGCGCAGCATCGCCCGGTCATAGATCGGGGGCTTGCGCATGCGAATCCGGGCTTCGCGCTTGGCGGCCAGTTCCTGCTCGCTCTCGAAACACGGATACAGGCGGCCGGACGCCTTCAGGCGTTCGATCGCCAGCGCGTAGCGGTCCAGTCGGTCCGATTGCCGGACGCATTCATCCCAGCCGATTCCCATCCAGACGAGGTCGCTGCGCAGGGCCTCGACATATTCCTCACGCGAACGCTCGCGATCGGTATCGTCGATCCGCAGCAGGAACGTGCCGCCGTGGCGGCGGGCGAACAGGGCGTTGGCAATCGCCTGCCGGGCATTGCCAACATGGATCAGGCCCGTCGGGCTGGGCGCAAAGCGGAGTTTCATGCCGCCTTATATGCGTCGGGGCGGCCCGAAAGACCAGCCATGTGCGCCCGCATCGGCGCGGGAATCGCCGACGTGGCGCGGGACTATTCCTCGGGCTCGTCCTCCTGGTCGCGGCGGGGGTCGAGCGCGCGCCAGTCACGTTCCATGTCCGACGCCGCATGGGCGGTGAAATCGTCCAGCTCGTTCGCCGAACGCCAGCCGTTTTCACCCGAATCGAGCACCTCGGCGTCCTCGCCGAAGGCGAACCATGCCGACAGCACGTCGCGGGGCGACGCCCCGGGGACGCGGCAGCGTTCGACGCTGTCGCGCACATAGGCGCGGGCGAAGGCATTGGCGTGGATCAGGTCGGGGAAGCCGCCGACCTCCTCGACGATATTGTCCTCGGCCCCGCCGGACAGGTCCAGGATCCTGACCCGCCAACCGCCCTCGGGCGCAAAAAGGGATTCCGTCAAATGCAGCTCTTTCGTGTCACGATGCGTGGCTGCGTACCGGAACCACCCGGTCGCGCGCCTTGCGCAGCAGGAATTCGCGTCCGATTTTCACCCGTGCGTCGCCGTCATAGGATACGACATCGGCGGTGGCGTAGGTTTCGGACCACCGGTCGGGGATGAACGACCCGGTCCCCACCAGATCGATCGGGGCATGGGCGTCCGCCATGGCCAGGCATTTTTCCACGCTGAAGCCGGACGAAACGATGATGCGCACCTTGGGGAACCCGGCCTCGTCCAGCGCCTCGCGCATGCGCCAGACGGCGGCAGCCGATACGCCCGTGCCCACCAGGTGGCGCAATTCGGTTTCGGAGCGATAGCGCCGGATAGTGCCGGGCGTGTTGCGCTCCAGCGCCGCGTAGGACAGCTGGGGATCCAGCCCTTCCAGGAACCGCCCCCCATGCGTGTCCAGCCGGACGCCGACCCGCCCGGCGGCGGCCAGGTCCGGAAAAGCGCGGCAGACCTCCAGCGCGTCGGTGATCTCCCGGCCGAAATAATCGACTAGGACCACCAGGTCGGCCTCGGGATAGGTCGAATAGAACATCTCGGCCGCGCGCAGGGTGGAGCCGGCATAACCGACCAGCGCGTGCGGCATGGTGCCCAGACCCCGTCCGTCGCCGAAGAACCCCGCCGTCGCGTCGTTCGCGCCGCCGATGAAGCCCACCGCGCCCTCGCGCTGCGCCGCCCGGCTGCCGACCGAGGCGGCATAGGCCATCTGTTCCTGCATTTCGAAGCCCGCGCAATGACGGGCCTCCATCGCCATGAACCGCGCCCGCGGCAGGGCCATCGCCATCTGGTAGGCGTTGTGCGCGGCGACGCAGGGTGGTCCCAGTTTCTGCAGCAGCAGGGTTTCCAGGTCCGCAAGGGCGGCGAAGGACCCGGTGATATAGACCAGAGGTTCGCCCGCGCCGGCCCATGTGCCCTCGGGGAACATGATGTCGTACGACAGCGTGATCCGGCGTTCCCGCGCCACGCCGTCCAGCCATTCGGTCATCAGCCGGGGGGCGGAGATGACCGGACGGCGGATGAACAGGGCGTAGGTCACCTGCCGGTCGCCGAAGCGGGTCACGATGTCCCGCGTCCGGTTGAAATAGGCATCGGTCCGCGACCGGATCGTCCCGTCATCCAGGGCCTGGGTCGGCCCGAAGGCGCCTGCGGCGGGCCAGGCTCCACCGGTATCTGCTGCGGACATCGTTCCTCCGTGGGATTTTTCTTATGCGGCCTCCATGCCCTCCGTCGCCGGTGTGCCACGCAGGCGCGCCGTCAGTTCCTCGGCCAGCAGGAATGCCATCTCCAGCGACTGCTCCGCATTCAGGCGGGGATCGCAGAACGTTTCATAGCGTTCACCAAGATCGGCTTCCGTCAAGCGGTGCGCACCCCCCACGCACTCGGTGACGTTCTGTCCGGTCATCTCGACATGCACGCCGCCGGGGAACGCGCCTTCGGCCTCGAACACGTCGAAAAACCCGCGAATCTCGGACAGAATGGCCTCGAACGACCGGGTCTTGATCTTGTTGACGGTCGAAATCGTGTTGCCGTGCATGGGATCGCACAACCACGTGACCGTGCGCCCCGAAGCCATCACCTGGCGCAGCAGCGGTGGCAGGTGCTTCTGCACGCCCTCGGCCCCCATGCGCGAGATCAGCGAGATCCGGCCGGCCTCGTCCTGCGGATTGAGGATGTCCAGCAGGCGTTCCAGATCCGCGATCGTGGTTGTCGGGCCGACCTTGATGCCGATCGGGTTGCGCACGCCACGCAGGAATTCGACATGCGCCCCGTCCGGCTGGCGGGTGCGATCGCCGATCCAGACGAAATGGGCCGAGCAGTCGTACCATTCGCCCGACGTCGAATCGATCCGGGTCAGCGCCTGCTCGTACGGCAGCAGCAGCGCCTCGTGCGAGGTGTAGAATTCGGTTTCGTCCATCTGGCGCGTCGTGGCGCCCGTCACGCCGCACGCGGCCATGAAGGCCAAGGTCTCGTCGATCCGCTCGGCCAGGACGCCGTAGCGCTTGGCCAGCGGCGAACGCTCGACAAAGCCCAGGTTCCAGCGATGGACCTGATGCAGGTTGGCATAGCCGCCGCCGGCAAAGGCGCGCAGCAGGTTCATCACCCCCGCCGACTGGAAATAGCCGGTTTCCATGCGCAGCGGGTCGGGGATCCGTGCCGCGACGGTGAAGTCCGGGCCGTTGACGATGTCGCCCCGATAGGACGGCAGCGTGACGCCGCCGACGGTCTCGGTGTCCGACGAGCGGGGCTTGGCGTACTGGCCTGCCATGCGGCCGATCTTCACGACCGGAACCTTCGCGCCGAACGTCAGCACCACCGCCATCTGCAGCAGCACGCGGAACGTGTCGCGGACGATGTCGGCCGTGAATTCGCCGAAGCTTTCGGCGCACGCCCCGCCCTGCAGGACGAACGCGCGGCCCTGGGCCGCCAGCGCCAGGTTGGCCTTCAGCCGCCGGGCCTCGCCCGCGAAGACCAGGGGCGGATAGCGGCGCAGCCGTTCCTCGACCGCGCGCAACGCCGCCGCGTCGGGATAATCCGGCACCTGTCGGATGGGAAACGACCGCCAGCTCTCCGGCGTCCAGGCCTGCCGGGAAGAGCTGTCGTGTGTGTGCGTCGCACTCATGGTCGGATCCTAATTTCCTCTGGCTGTCCGGCTGCGGCGTCCTGCCCGCCGTCAGCCGCCATTGTCCCCTGGTCCGCACCCCGCCGGCCGGACCTTCATACAGGGGGCCGCCTTTATGTCGAAAAACCCTACCCGACGCAAAGGGATCGTGCGTGAACGGCCCCTGCCCGCGCCCGCCGGCCCGAAAGTGCGTTTCGCGCCTCGCATTTTCATGGGATCGCCGACATATCTTCCACAAGGTGCATGGACGATTTGCGTCAGGACGCCTTAACGCAGGACGCCGCGCATGACATGCTGGATGCAAAGCGAACAGAAGGATTACGCATGATGGCCATGCTTCGCACGGGCCTGGTGATAGCGGCCGCCGGCCTCTGCCTGGTCGGCGGCACCGCCATGGCGGCGCCGGGAGACAATTCGACCACGACCGCCCAGGCGCCTTCGTCCGGTCCCGAAGAAGGGGTCGAGGCCCGCAGCGGCGACCAGATGACGGTCAAGGGCCGCCGGAACCTGCCGCCCGGCTACCAGGACGCGCCGTCGATGGAACTGAATCATGGCCCCGACCCCGACCATGAAGCCAACGTGCATCGCGACGCCGTCACCGGCAGCGACCTGTCGCGCTTCGGCAGCGCGTACCAGGGCAGCGGCCCCTACGGCCAGGGCCAGCTTGGCGATTCCACCGGCAACGGCTGGGTCACGCCGCGCTGACGTCCCGACGCCGAGCCGGATGCGGCCGGGCGATGCCGCCCGGTCACACGGTTTTCAATCGCGCGGGTTTCAGTCGGTCTGCCGTTCGGTAACGCGGGTGCGGGTGCGCATCGTGACGAATTCCTCGGCCGAGGTCGGGTGAATGCCCACGGTCCGGTCGAAATCGTGCTTGGACAGGCCGGCTGTCACCGCGATGGCCAGGCCCTGCATCATTTCCGGCGCGTCGTCGCCGATCATGTGCGCGCCCACGACCTTCTGGCTGTGCTGGTCGACCACCAGCTTCATGATCGTGCGCCGTGCCCGGCCGCTGAGCGTGTGACGCATTGGCGTAAATCGCGCGAGATAGATGTCCACCGCGCCGTCGCGGGCGGCCTCTTCCTCCGTCAGTCCCACGGTGGCAAGAGGCGGAGAGAAGAACACGGCCTTGGGCGTCGTCCCCAGCGACCAGTCGCGGGGATGGCCCTTGCCGAACAGGCGGTCGGCCAGGCTGTGCCCCTCGGCGATCGCCACGGGGGTCAGGTTGTCGCGGTTGGTAACGTCACCGATGGCGTAGATCCCAGGCGCATCGGTCTCGCCCGTCGCATCGACGACGATCCGCCCGCCGCCGGTGGTGCGGACGCCGGTATGTTCCAGACCCAGCCCGTCGATCTTGGGCCGGCGACCGGTGGCGAAGAACACGCAATCGGCCGCGATCCGCCCGCCATCGTCCAGATGGACCACATAGCCACCCCCGGACCGGGGAGCGACCGCCGTCGGGGAGCGTCCGGCATGCTGGCGGATACCCCGGGCGTCGATGGCGTCGCGGATGCCGGCGCGCATGTCCTGGTCGAAACCGCGCAGCGGCAGGTCCTGTCGGTATACCAGGTCGACCGATGACCCCAGCCCCTGGAAGATGCCCGCGAATTCGATGCCGATATAGCCGCCACCCACGATGCACACATGCTGCGGCCGGGTTTCGAGGTGAAATGCCTGGTCCGAGGAAATCGCATATCCGATTCCCTCGATCTCCGGCAGGTCGGGGGTCGAACCGGTGGCGATCACGATCCGTTCGGCCGTCACGCGGCGGACCGGGGCCTCGGGATCCAGCGGCCCCGGCCCGATCAGCAGGGTGTGCGGATCCTCGAACCGTGCGGCGCCGGTGAACAGGGTCACGTCCGTCTTTTCCAGCATCGAGACATAGATGCCGTTCAGCCGTGCGATCTCGCGATCCTTGGCGGCGATCAGGGCCGCCCAGTCGTGATGACCCCGCGCCGTATCCCAACCGAACCCGTGGCTGTCCTCGGCCAGATCGCCGTACTCGCTGGCCTGGACCATCAGCTTCTTGGGGACGCAGCCCAGGTTGACGCAGGTTCCGCCCCAGTGCCGGCTTTCGGCAACCGCCACCCGCGCGCCGTGCCCGGCGGCGATCCGCGCGCAGCGCACGCCACCGGAACCCGCCCCGATTACGAACAGGTCGAAATCATACGCCATCAGGCCATCCCCATCCGCACGGGCTATCAGCGTTCGGCGAACGCCTTTTCGACGACATAGGCGCCGGGGTTGGAATTGTTGCCCTCGTCGAAGCCACGGGCAACCAGCATCGCCTCGGTATCCGCCAGCATCTCGGGCGAGCCGCAGATCATGACGCGGTCATGCTCCGGATCCAGTTCCGGGATCTCCAGGTCGGCGAAGATCTTGCCGGATTCGATCAGCTTGGTGATCCGGTCGGTGACGGCGAACGGCTCGCGCGTCACGGCGGGGTAGTACAACAGCTTGCCCGACACGTCCTCGCCCAGGAATTCGTGCTGCGGCAGTTCGTGGCGGATATGGTTGGCATACGCCAGTTCGCCGGAAATGCGCACCGTATGGCTCAGGATCACGCGGTCGAAACGCTCGTACACCGCCGGGTCCTTGATCAGGCTCATGAACGGGGCGAGGCCGGTGCCGGTGGACAGGAAATACAGGTTCCGGCCCGGGCGCAGATTGTCCAGCAGCAGCGTGCCGGTCGGCTTGCGCCCGATCAGGACCTTGTCGCCGGGCTTGACGTGGCGCAGGCGCGACGTCAGCGGGCCGTCGGGAACCGCGATGGACAGGAATTCCATCTGGTCCTCGTAATTGGCGCTGGCAATGCTGTAGGCGCGCAGCAGGGGCTTGCCCTCGACCTCGATGCCGATCATCGCGAACTGGCCGTTCTCGAACCGCAGGCCGGCGTCGCGGGTGGTCGTGAACGTGAACAGCCGGTCCGTCCAGTGATGGACGGTCAGCACCGTTTCGGCGTTCAGATGGCCGTAGGTCTTGGTCGGCGCGGCAAGATGATACACGCCGGCCTCGCCCGCGACGGGCTCCAGACCGCTGGGGACGGTCTCGGTGGCTGGCATGGTCAACGTATCGGACATGACGTCGCATTCTCCCGGCAGGTCAGGGATTCACAGAAGGCCACGACCCGTGGCGGACGCCCCGTTCGTGCAAGAGGGAGAGATGTTTAAGCGCCCCAAGCCGCCGATGCCAGCACAAATCCGTCATCCGGGGGTTGAGCGCGGGACAGGTCATATCGTCGCCCGTGCCCGCCGGCCTGGCCGCCGGCGGCGCGCGCACGCGATGATTGTTCCCGCGCGCAGGATGGCGCACATACCACATATGACATCCGATTCACCCGCCCGTACTGCCGTCGACGCCGCCATCGCGGCGACCGGCCTGACCGTCGAGACCCGCGAACTGCCGAAGCTGGAGCGCACGGTCGCCCGCGCCCTGTCGCCGGGACAGGACCATGTGGACGAGGCGACGTTCCGCGCGGCCTTGTGCGCCATCCGGCGCAAGCCGTGGGGATCGCGCCTTATGGACCTGACGCGCCGCAAGGGCCAGGTCTGGGTTACCCGTGCGGATACCGAGGCCGCGGCCGCCACCGTCGACGACCCCCAGCCCGACGACGACCGCCTGCTGCGCGCCCTGGCCCCGGTCATCCATGCCCGCCTGCGCGCCACTGCCGCGACCCCCGACGCGGTGCTGGAGACGATCCGCGCCGACCTGTTCGACGGCACCGGCCGCGTCCTGTCCCCCGCCGGGACCGAGGACCTGTCCCGTGCCATCGCCGTCGCCTTCGACCTGGCGCCGGAGGGAGGATTCGTCGAATCCGTCCGGCGGACGGCCGATGTCCGCAAGCAGGAACAGGACAGCATCGAGCAGGCGGCCCGCACCCGCCGTCGCGAGGAAGTCCGCCGCCTGCGCGAATGGGAAGCAAGCCTGGTCCCCTTCGCCGAGGTGCCGCGCCTGCTGCATTGCTCGCAGAACGAGGCGCTGCGCTGGATCGCGGAAAACCGCCTGCCGGTCGCCCGGCGCGTGCCGCAGAAGAACGGCACCGAACGCTGGGAATTCGACCCGCGCGAACTGATCGCGCTGCGGACGCAGCTGCCGCACTGGCGGGGAGACGGCCAGGCCCCGGGCGCGCCCCTGGTCCCGGACGCGGGCACCCGCAAGGTCGGCAATGCCGTCATCGCCCGCGTGGCCGCGCTGGATCGCTATGCCGCGCATTTCAAGACCGCCCGGGCGCTGAAGCGGCGGATCACCCTGGTTACCGGTCCGACCAACAGCGGCAAGTCCCATACCGCGCTGGACGCCCTGGCCCGCGCCGAGAGCGGCATGGCGCTGGCCCCGCTGCGCCTGCTGGCCCATGAATTCCGCGAGGCGCTGACCGCGCGCGGCGTCCCGACATCGCTTGCCACCGGCGAGGAACGGATCGACATCCCCGGCAGCCGGCACCTGGCCGCGACGGTGGAGATGTGCCCCCTGCACAACCCGGTCGACGTCGCCGTCATCGACGAGGCCCAGATGCTGACCGACCCCGACCGGGGTGCGGCCTGGACCGCCGCCATCATGGGCGCGCCGGCGCGGCACCTGTTCGTGCTGGGTGCGCCGGATTGCATTCCCATGGTCCGCCGGATCGCCGAACTGTGCGGCGACCCGCTGGACGAGGTCCATCTGGAACGCAAGGGGCCGCTGGTGACCGCCCCCGACCCGGTGCGGCTGCAGGACCTGCGCCCGCACGATGCGCTGATCGCCTTTTCCCGGCGCGAGGTGCTGGACCTGCGCGCGGCCCTGCTGGCGCGCGGGCGCCGCGTGGCCGTGGTCTATGGCGCGTTGAGCCCCGAGGTCCGACGCGCCGAGGCTCAGCGCTTCAACAGCGGCGCGGCCGATATCCTGATCGCGACCGACGCGATCGGCATGGGCCTGAACCTGACGATCCGCCGGGTCATCTTCACCGCCCTGCGCAAGTTCGACGGCACGCAGACGCGCGACCTGAACGCGCAGGAGGTCAAGCAGATCGGAGGCCGCGCCGGACGCTACGGCAAGCATGAACAGGGGATCGTCGCCGTGCTGGCCGGCGCGGGCAGTTCGTCCTTCGTCCGCACGATGCTGGCCGCACCGCCGGCCGAGCTGACCGACCTGCGCCCGCAGGTGCAGCCGGACGCCGACATCATCCAGGCGGTCGCCGCCGAAATCGGGTCCGAAAGCCTGTTCGGCGTCCTGGCCCGTATCCGCCGCGCGGTCCTGCGCCGCGACGACCCGAACTATCGCCTGGCCAACATGGAACAGGCCTTCGCCATCGCGACGGCGCTGGAAGGCGTGACGGGCCTGAGCCTTGCGCAGCGCTGGGTTTATGCGATGTGTCCCGTGGACGACCGCGACAACGGCATCCAGCGCCTGGTCCATTGGGCGGCCGACCATGCCGCCGGGCGGCCTGTCGTCCCGCCGGGGCCGGGCCGCCTGCCCCCGGCCGACCGGGCGGAACGCGTGGAACTGGAACGCGCCGAGAAGCGCCACAAGCGGCTGGTGGCCTGGCGGTGGCTGTCCCTGCGCTTCCCCGACACCTATCTGGCGCGCGAGGACGCCGAGGACGCGACCGCGCGGCTGAACGACTGGATCGAGGACGTCCTGCGCCAGCAGAGCAGCCGCGCCCGCGAAAACCCCCGCGCCGCCCGCGCGCGATCCTGAGCCCCTACGCGGCGCGAACGACGTCCAGCCCGCCCATGTAGGGGCGCAGGGCCTGCGGGATGGTGATGCTGCCGTCTGCGTTCTGGTAGTTTTCCATCACCGCGATCAGGGTCCGGCCGACGGCCAGGCCCGACCCGTTCAGCGTATGGGCGAACACCGGCGCCCCGCCGTCGGCCGGGCGGACGCGCGCGTTCATCCGCCGCGCCTGGAAATCGCGGGTGGTGGAGCAGGAGGAGATTTCGCGCCATGCCTGCTGGCCCGGCAGCCAGGCTTCGAGGTCGAAGGTCTTCGCCGCCCCGAACCCAGTGTCGCCGGCGCACAGCAGCATCCGGCGGTACGGGATGTCCAGCCGTTCCAGCACCGTTTCGGCGCAGCGCGTCATCCGCTCGTGCTCGGCGTCGCTGTCCTCGGCGGTGGTGATCGACACCATCTCCACCTTCTGGAACTGATGCTGGCGCAACATGCCGCGCGTGTCGCGCCCGGCCGCCCCGGCCTCGCTGCGGAAGCAGGAGGACAGCGCGACCAGCCGCCGCGGCAGGCTGGCGGCCGGCAGGATGTCGCCGGACACGCTGGCCGTCAGCGGCACCTCGGCCGTGGGGATCAGCCACCGCCCGTCCTCGGTCCGGAAGGACTGGTCGGCGAACTTCGGCAGCTTGTCGGTGCCGAACATCGCCGCCTCGTTCACCAGGACCGGCACCACCGTCTCGGTGTAGCCGTTTTCCTGCGTGTGCAGGTCCAGCATGAACTGGCCCAGCGCGCGTTCCATGCGCGCCAGCGCGCCGCGCAGCACGACGAACCGCGCGCCCGACAGCTTGGACGCGGTGTCGAAATCCATCAGGCCCAGCGCCTCGCCCAGCGCATAATGCTCGCGGGGTTCGAAGGCGAAATACCGGCGCTGGCCGACCTGGTGCACGACCATATTGCCGGCCTCGTCCGCGCCGTCCGGCACCGATGCGTCCAGCCGGTTCGGCAGCACGACCAGGATGTCGCGGATTTCGGCCTCAAGCTCGCGGGACTGGATTTCCAGCCCTTCCATCTCGTCGCGCAGGCGCGCGCCCTCGGCCTCCAGTTCGCTGGTGTCGTCACCGGCGCGGCGCAGGGTGGCGATTTCGCGGGACAGGGATTTGCGACGGGCCTGCTTTTCCTGCAACGCGGTCACGGCGAAGCGCCGTTCCTCGTCCAGGCGGACCACCCGATCGGCCACCGCTTCCTCGCCCCGACGGGCCAGCGCCGCGTCGAAGGCGGCAGGATCGGCGCGCAGGGCGCGAAGGTCGTGCATCAGTTTTGCTCCGCTTCATCATCGTCCGGCCGCCGGGGTTCGACCAGGCGGGCGCAGAAAATGGAAATTTCGTACAGGCCGATCAGCGGCACCGCCAGGCCGGTCTGGGTGATCACGTCCGGCGGCGTCAGGATCGCGGCGGCGACGAACGCGCCGACATAGGCATAGCGCCGCACCCGCTTCAGCGAGGCCGACGTCACGATCCCCACCTTCGCCAGCAGGGTCAGCACGACCGGCAGTTCGAACGCGACGCCGAACGCCATGATCAGCTTCATCACCAGCGCCAGATATTCCGACACCTTGGCCTGAAGCTGGATCTGCAGGCCGTCCTGCCCGTCGGCGGTCTGGAACGACAGGAAGAATTTCCAGGCGAAGGGGAAGACGAAATAATAGGCCAGCGCCGCCCCCAGGACGAACATCACCGGCGTCGCGACCAGGAAGGGCAGGAAGGCGCGCTTTTCGCTGCGATACAGGCCGGGGGCGACGAACATCCACGCCTGCACCGCCACCATCGGGAAGGACAGGAAGGCCGCGCCGAAGACCGCGACCTTGATATAGGTGAAGAACGCCTCGTACAGCGCGGTATAGATCAGATGCGGCTGTTCGCCCTGCTGGCGCATCAGGTCACCCAGCGGACGGGCCAGGAACAGGTAGATCCGCGCCGAAAAATGGTAGCACAGCAGGAAGCACAGGGCGAACGTGACCGTCGACCACAGCAGGCGGCGGCGCAGCTCGACCAGATGTTCCAGCAGGGGCATCGGCTGGTCGTTGATCGGATCGTCGTTCAGAACCGTGTCTCCGGGCTTGCGTTGGTCCATCGCGTTCGGGCCTCAGCCTTCGGCCGGATGCGTGGCCGAAACGCGTCGCGCGCCATGCATCACCCGCACCGGCGGCAGGAAGGCCGGCGGCCGCAGGCGCGCGCGCTCGCCCGCCAGGCGCCGCCCGACCGACGGCGGCAGCAGCGCGGGCGGCGGCACATCGTCGGCAACCGGGGGAAACGCGGTTTCGGCGTATGAAGCCACCGGCGTGGCATAGCCGTACTCGTGCAGGCCACCCGGGTCGAAGGCGGGCGAGCTGTTGAGCGGCGTGCTGTCGGGAATCGAGGTCCGGTGCGGTTCGCCCGCGGATTCCAGCGGCGATTCGTCGAGGGTTCGCCGGATCGTCCCATCGCCGTCGATCGCCTTCATGATCTGGTTGCGGACGTTGAACCGGCGCATGCGGTTCATCTGGTCGCGTGCCTGGGTCAGGTCGGCGTCGCGCACCATCTCGTCCACATGGGACTGGAATTCCGCCGCCAGCTTCCGACCCTTCTTGATCAGGCCGGTGACGGTGCGGATCGCCACCGGCATGTCCTTGGGTCCGATCAGCAGCAGGCCGACGACACCGATCAGGGCCATTTCAGACCAGGCGAAATCAAACATGGTGGCCCAGGGCCTCCTGCCCTGCCGGACGATACCCGCGACGGCGGACGTCAGGCGGCGTCGGGTAACACGAAAACGGGATGGACACCTATCACGGCGAAGGCGTGTCGGAAACCGCCCTGTCCGTGCCGCCGTCCGCCATCGGCGCCGGGGCGGCGCGTTCACGCGGGGCCGAATTGTCCGGCACGTCGACCAGCAATTCCTCGCGCCGAGGCAGGTCGCGCAGGTCGCGCAGCCCGAAATGACGCAGGAAATCGGGCGACGTCCCCCACAGGATCGGCCGGCCCGGCACCTCCTTGCGGCCCCGCGGGACGATCAGGGCAGCCTCCAGAAGCGTGTCCAGCACCTGCTGGCTGAGCGATACGCCGCGAATTTCCTCGATTTCCGCGCGGGTGCAGGGCTGGTGATAGGCCACGATGGCCAGGGTTTCCATCGTGGCGCGCGCCAGCCGCCGGGGACGATGCAGGACCCGGGTCAGGCGCGGCGCCAGATCCGCCGCCGTGCGGAACTGCCAGCCGCCCGCGATCAGCACCGGGGCGACGCCCCGTCCGGCATACAGCGCCACGACCGCGTCGATCACCCCGCGCACATGCGCGGCCAGGTCCTCGACATCCGCCGGGATCTCGCCCTGGGCCTCCAGCAGGTCGGCGATGGCGCGTTCGGAAACCGGATCGGGACTGGCGAAGATCAGCGCCTCGACCAGCCGGACCGCATCGCTGCCGATGGCCGACGACGCCGCGGACTCGTCCCCGGGGAAAAGATCGGTCACGTTCGGGGTATCGTCCGTCATTCCGCCGCGTCCATCCTGTCCATGTCCCGGTCGTTGGCGACACCGGTCGCCGCGTCGCTGGGGCGCAGCATGATCCGGCCGAACTGCTCGTCCTGGCGCAGTTCGATGGCACCGTTCCGCGCCATTTCCAGCCCCGCGATCAGCGTCCCCGCCATCGCCGCCCGGCGCAGCCGCACGCGTTCCGCCTCGTCGGCCGCATCGATGCCGGGTCCCGCCTGCGGCAGGAAGACATCCAGGTCGCACCAGCCCGGCACGGTATCCGCGCCCAGCAGACGCTGCAGCCGCGACAGCGCATCCTGGACCGTCCAGAACAGCAGGCGCCGTGGCTGGTAGACCCGCTTGCGCGCGGTGCGCCGCATCGCCGCCATGTAGGCGCCCATCAATTGCGGCAGGTCCAGCGCCAGGCCCGAACGGTCGATTTCCGTCAGATCCTCACGCGCGCCACGGGGGAAGACGTCACGGCCCAGTTGCGGCCGCGCCGCCAACCATTCCGCCGCCTGCCCGATCCGCGCCAGTTCCAGAAGCCGCGCCTGCAGCAGGCCGGCGGCTTCCTCGGCGTCGACCGCCTCGCTTTCCTCGGCCGGCAGCAGCAGCCGCGACTTCAGCCAGGCCAGCCACGCCGCCATCACCAGCCAGTCGGCCGCCAGTTCCAGCCTGATGCGCCGGGCCGATTCGACGATCGCCAGGTATTGTTCGACCAGACGCAGGATCGAAATCCGCGCAAGATCGACTTTCTGCGCGCGGGCGAGGTCCAGCAACAGGTCCAGCGGGCCGTCGAATCCGTCCAGATGCAGCATGGGCGAGGTCAGGCCCTCCGGCAGGCCCGGCCCCTCGCCCGATACCTCGGTCCCGCCTGCCCCTTGTGCCGTTCCCTGCCCTTCCGTCACGAACGCCGTCGCCTCAGAATCCGGCCAGGGTGCAGGCCAGGCCGTTCAGGCGCACATGTTCGCAGAACGACGTTGCCTGGGCGATGCTGGCGAACCCGCGCGTGCGCAGGCGGAAGAAGACCGCGCCGCCGCGTTCCGTCCGCTCGACGATCGGGGTGCGGCTGGCGAACAGGTCCGGATATTGATGGACCAGACGCGCCCATTCCTTCTGCGCGGCCTCCTGCGAATCGAGGGCGGCCAGCTGAACGCCGTATTTCCCACCCTCCGGCACGGCCGGAGCGGCCGCGACAGGCGGGGTGGGTGCCGGGGTGGCCGGCTGCGCCGGCGCGACGGGGGCGGATGGCGTTGCGGCGACCGGTGCCTGCGGCGCCGCTGCCGGGGCGGACGCCGCCGGCGACGGAGGCGCGGGCTGCGCGGTGGGCGCGGGACCTGGCGCCGCAGGCGGCGTGTCGCTGGACGGCGGAGCCCCATATTGTTCGGCCAGCGCGTCGGGACGCGGCTGTTCCGGCCCGGGGGCCAGGCGCGCAACGGCCCCGTCATCGCCCGTCGGCGCATCCGCGCCGAGAACCTGCATTCCGCCCGGATCGATCGGCCTGACACGCACCGGCCCGGGGGGCGGTCCCAGGACGGGTATGCCGGACGGCTGATGCCCCATCAGGGCCCAGCCGCCAATGGCCAGCACCAGCAGACCGCCCAGCCCTGCCGCGCCATAGGCCAGACGCCGCGTCGCGGGGTCGGATCCCAGAAATCCGTGCAGGATCCCGGTGGCCCTGTAGCCGGGCGACGGGGAACGGGTGCGGGCCGGCGGCTCGTCGTCGTAATCGGCGCTCATGCGTTCGCGCGCGCGGCTCAGACGTTCCGCATAAGGATCGCGATCCGAAGGATCCGAATCTGTCATCGCATTTCCTCGACCGGCTCCACGCCCAGCACGGAGAGACCCGAGCGGATCACCGTCGCCGTCGCTTCCACCATCGCCAGTTTCGTCCGCGTGGCCTGCGGATCGTCTTCCTGCAGGAATCGCAATGTCGCATCATCGCGGCCGCGATTCCACAGCGTATGGAAATCCCCCGCCAGTTCGCCGAGATAGAACGCGATCCGGTGCGGTTCCTTCGCCTGGGCCGCGCCTTCGATCGTGCGCGGCCACTGGGCCATGCGGCGCAGCAGCGCCAGTTCGGCATCCGATTCCAGCCCGTCCAGCGGCACCTCGGCCAGCGCCACCGGCGTGACCGCGTCCGTCCCCAGCATCTCCTGCGCCGCGCGCAGGACCGAGCGGCAGCGCGCATGGGCATACTGGACGTAGAAGACCGGATTGTCGCGCGTCTGGGCCACCACCTGGTCCAGGTCGAATTCCATCTGGGCGTCGGCCTTGCGCGTCAGCATCGTGAAGCGGACGGCGTCGCGCCCGACCTCGTCGATCAGGTCGCGCAGGGTGACGAAGGTGCCCGCGCGCTTGGACATGCGCACCGGCTGGCCATCCCGGACGATCCGCACGATCTGGCACAGAAGAACGTCCAGGTCGGGCTTGCCGGCCTCGCCCGCCAGCGCCCGCACCGCCGCTTTCATCCGGGTGACATACCCCCCGTGATCGGCGCCCCAGACATCGATCAGAACGTCCGCGCCGCGGCGGATCTTGTCGTCGTGATAGCCGATGTCGTTGGCGAAATAGGTGTTCGATCCGTCCGACTTGCGCAGCGGACGATCGACGTCGTCGCCGAAGGCGGTCGAACGGAACAGGGTCTGGGGCCGGGCCTCCCAATCCTCGGGCAGCTTGCCCTTCGGCGGTTCCAGAACGCCTTCATATAGCAGCCCCAGCGCGTCCAGGCGGCCGATCGCCCGGTCGGTCAGGCCGTCGGCCAGGATCCGCGCCTCGCTGGTGAAGACGTCGTGACGCACGCCCAGCGCCTCGAGATCTTCGCGGATCATCCGCATCATCTCGGCGACGGTAAAGGATTTCACGGTGGCGAACCACACATCGACCGGGGCGGCCACCGCCCCTGCGCCCGCAAGGCCGGTGCCGTGCAGTTCGGCCAACGCCTGGCCGACCGGCACCAGGTAGTCGCCGCCGTACTGGATGCCGCCGGGGACCAGGGCAGCGAACGCCTCCTCGTCCATCGGGGTGCCGATGGCCTGCAGGTAGCGCCAGTAGGCCGCCCAGGCGAGGGCCGAGACCTGCGCGCCGGCGTCGTTGATGTAATATTCCTTGGTGACGTCGTACCCGGCCTTCAGCAGCAGGTTGGCCAGCGCGTCGCCCACGACCGCGCCACGGCAATGGCCGACATGCATCGGCCCCGTCGGATTGGCCGAGACATATTCGACATTCACCCGGACACCCTGCCCGATCGCGGCATCGCCGTACGATTCCCCCGCCCGCAGGACGTCCGACACGACCGACCGCAGGATTCCCGCGTCCAGCGTCAGGTTGACGAAGCCCGGCCCCGCGGGCTCGGCCCTTGCGATGCCGGGCACCGCGACCAGCGCCGCTGCCAGTTCGGCCGCGATCTCGGCCGGACGGCGACGGGCGATCTTCGCCACCAGCAGGGCCGCGTTGGTCGCCATGTCGCCGTGGGCCGCGTCGCGGGTGGGCGTCAGTTCCACGCGGGCCGCGACCTCGTCCGGCAGGTCGGGCACGATGCGCCGCACGGCCTCCTGCACATGCGAGAGATAGCGGACGAAGAGGCTGTCTGACATGCGATGCGGTTTCCCAAAATGCCGACGAACAAGGAACGGGAGCGAAGAATGATTGGGCGTTTCAGCCCGGCACGGACAGATCCGTCAACCGTCGATGTTCCTCCATCGCGAATCGATCCGTCATCCCGGCTATATAATCCGCCACGATCCGGCGCGCACCGGTCGGGTCGGTGGCCTGGGCCTGCTGGCGCCATCCGTCGGGCAGCAGGGACACGTCCTGCGCCAGGATCGCGAAGATCGATTCGACCGCCATCCGCGCCTTGCGCGTCATCCGGTTCACACGCCAGTGGCGATACAGCCGGGCATAGAGAAAGGTTCGGATCGCCCCGTTGTCGCGGGCCATGGCCGGGCTGTACGCCACAACCGGCCCGTCCGCGCGGCGCACGTCGTCGGCCGAGGCCGGGGCCAGCCGGTCCAGATTACGCCGTGTCTGGTTGGTCAGGTCCATCGCCAGCGCATTGATGACCCGCCGGATCGTCTCGTGCCGCAGGCGGGCGTCGACATCCAGGTCGGCGGCCCCGGCAAGGCCCCGGACCTCGGCCAGGGCCTGGCCCACGACCGGCAGGTCCACCAGATCGGACAGATGCAGCAATCCGGCCCGCAGCCCGTCATCCAAATCATGGGCGTGATAGGCGATGTCGTCGGACATCGCCGCCACCTGCGCCTCGACCGGAGCATATTCCCCCAGGTCCAGCCCCAGCCGGTCCGCGTAATCCGCGACATAGCCCGTCGGATGGTCGACCGGCCCGTTATGCTTCACCAGGCCTTCCAGGGTCTCCCACGTCAGGTTCAGGCCGTCGAACGCGAAATACCGCCGTTCCAGCTTGGTCACCTGGCGCAGGGTCTGGGTATTGTGGTCGAACCCGCCCCAGTCGCGCATCGCGGCCGCCAGCGCGTCCTCGCCGGCATGGCCGAAGGGCGTGTGGCCCAGATCGTGCGCCAGGGCCAGCGTTTCGGTCAGGTCCTCGTCCACCCCCAGGCGACGGGCGATCGAACGGGCGATCTGGGCGACCTCCAGCGAATGGGTCAGGCGCGTGCGGAAGAAATCGCCCTCGTGATTGACGAAGACCTGCGTCTTGTATTGCAGGGTCCGGAAGCCCGCCGAATGCAGGACGCGGTCGCGGTCCCGCTGCCAGGGCGTGCGGGTCGGGGCCTCGGGCTCGGGGTACAGGCGACCCCGAGCGGTGCCGGTCTGGACAGCGTACGGTGCGATGCTCATATATATCCCCATCCCGCACGGGCGGCGGCGCCGGCATTGAACGGGCCCGGCACGCCCCCGTCGATAACCCGCCCCGCGCCGCAAGGCCAGCATGCCCTGGTCCCGGCGGGACCGACGATGGTGATCCGAATGGACATGCCCCCCCCCGGTTTCAGCGTTTCGCCCCAGGCCGCCAGCCGGCTGGAGGATATCGTCGCGTCCCAGCCCGGCGCCCACGGACCCGGCGCGCAGGGCCTGCGCGTGGCGGTGCTGGCGGGCGGATGCAACGGGTTCCAGTACAGCTTCGCCCTGGATGCCGACACCCGCGCGGACGACACGGTGATTCCGGCGGGCCGCGCGCGCGTTCTGGTCGATCCGGCCAGCCTGGACCTGCTGGCGGGGGCGGAACTGCATTTCACCGATTCGCTGATGGGGGCGCATTTCACCGTACGCAACCCCAATGCGACCTCGTCCTGCGGCTGCGGCACCAGTTTTTCCATCGACTGATGAAAATCGCCTCCTGGAACGTCAATTCCATCCGCCAGCGCCAGCAGCACGTCCTGGACTGGCTGGAGAGGGAAAAGCCCGATCTGCTCGGCCTGCAGGAAATCAAGTGCGAAAGCGCGGCCTTTCCGGCCGAGGCGTTTCGCGAAGCGGGCTATGACAGCGTCGTCGTCGGGCAGAAGAGCTATAACGGCGTCGCGATCCTGAGCCGCCTGCCCTTCGAGGTCACGACGCGGGGCCTGCCCTTCCTGGACGACGAGGACCCGCAGGCCCGCTATGTCGAGGTCAGGGCCGCCGGCCTGGTGTTCGGCAACCTGTACCTGCCCAACGGCAATTCGGGCGGCAGCGTCGGCTACGCCGCCAAGCTGGCCTTCATGGAGGCGCTGGCGCTGCATGCGCGCGCCCTGCTGGATGCCGGCACCGATTTCATCCTGGCCGGGGATTATAATGTCTGCCCGACCGATGAGGATTGCGCGCCCGGGGCCCTGCCGCCGACCGACGCCCTGCTGCGCCCCGAAACCCGCGCCGCATTCCGGCGCCTGGTATGGCTGGGCCTGACGGACGCGATGCGCGCCCTGCATCCGCATGGGCGGCATTACACATTCTGGGATTATCAGGCCGGCGCATGGCCCCGCGATTCAGGGCTGCGGATTGACCACGCGCTGCTGTCGCCGCGGGTGGCCGAGCGGCTGCTGGCCGCCCAGCCGGACCGCGACGAACGCGGGCGGGCCCAGCCGTCGGACCATGTGCCCCTGATCGTGACGATCGAGGACCCGTAGGGCGTTTTCACGCCGCGAGATCCCCGACCGTCGGCCCAGGTTTCGGGCGCGATCAGCGCCAGCCCGGACGGATCCAGACCCAGCGCGGTCCGCGGCGTTCCCAGCGGCCGGGACCCCAGCCGCCACGACCGCCATAGCGAACATAACGCCCCGGCACCCAGGCATAGCCGCCGCGACCCCAGTCCCAGACGCCCCGCTGCCAGACCCAGCCCGGCCCGCGTGGGGGCGGCACGACCTCGTACCGCGCGGCCGGCGGCGGTGGGGGCGCCCAGCCCGGCTGGCTCGGCCCATAGCGGTAATTTCCGCCCGGATAGGGCTGGGCCTGGGCGGGTGACATGTCGTACCCCGCCAGGCCGGTGCCTGCGACAATGCCCAGCGCCAGAAGGGCGCGGCGGACACTTTGCCTCGTCATGATAGAAAGCCTCCTGCATGCGGGCGGGACAGGGCGAACCTCCGTCCCGCACCGTCGATGACAGTGTGCGCCGATCATCGTGGCGGCGGAATGGCGAAATGTGGCTGCGTGTAACGCAATTCCGTCAGTCTGCGCCGTCCCCGGACAGGTCAGCCTGCGCCGTCCCGGCGACGCTGCGTCACCATGCCCAGCGCCAGGATCAGCATCAGGGTCACAGTCCCCAGTTCGATCTGGATCCGGGTGTCGGGCGTCAGCATCATCGTGACCATCACCAGCAGGATGGCGCCGACCGTCAGCCAGGATAGGTAGGGGAACAGCAGCATGGGAAAGGCCGGGCTCTGTCCCGCGCGGTGCATCCGATGGCGCAGATTGATATGGGCGAACACCACCATCAGGTAATCGAACAGGATCACCGCGCCCGACGCATTCAGCAGAAAGCCGAAGACCTCGCCGGGGAAGGTCGCGGCCACGACCGTCAGCAGCGCCGCGACCGCCGCCCCCATCGAAATCGCCCGGCGCGGCGTGCCGCTGGGCCCGGTCTGGACCAGCCAGCGCGGGGCGTCGCCATGGGCCGCCATCTCGAACAGGATGCGCGACGTGACGTAAAGCGTGGAATTCAGGCACGAGGCGATGGCGACCAGCACCACGACCGTCATCGCCCCCTCGGCCCCTGGGATGCCGATCCGGTGCAGGACTTCCAGGAACGGGGAATGTCCCGGCTGGATCTGGTTCCAGGGCACCAGGCACAGGATGACGCCCAGCGAACACAGGTAGAACAGCATGACGCGGATCACGACGGTGCGGATCGCCTGGACGATGTTCCGTCCCGGATTGTCGGTTTCCGCCGCCGCGACGGTCGCGATCTCGGCCCCCGCGAAGGTGAACAGGATCGCCGGCAGCAGCGACAGCGACGCGCTGAAACCGTGCGGCATGAAACCGCCCTGGTCCCACAGATGGGCGACCGTGCCGCCGAAGGACGGGCCGAGCATGCCGAACAGCGCCAGGCCGGCGATGATGGAAAACAGCCCGATCGCCGTGATCTTCATCAGCGAGAACCAGAATTCGAACTCGCCATATCCCCGGACCGAGAACATGTTGACGCCCATCATCGCCCCGATCAGCGCAAGTGCGACCGGCAATTGCGGGCAATTCAGCATCGGCGCGACGATCAGCGCGGCCGCCTTCGCCTCGACCGAGGCCACCACCACCCAGAACAGCCAGTACGACCAGCCGGTGACGAAGGCCGCCCGTGCCCCCAGCCCGCGCCGGACGTGGCCCACGAACGACCCCGCTTCCGGACGGTCGATCGCCATTTCGCCTAGCATACGCATGACCATGAAGACGATCAGCCCGGCCAGGACATAGGACAGCAGCACCAGCGGCCCTGCCCCCTGGATCATCACCGACGTATTCACGAACAGGCCCGCGCCGATCATGCCGCCGATCGCGATCATCGAGACATGGCGGCTGCGCAGCGAATGAGCCAGGCCGGCGCCCGTCGCGGCCCCGTCATCCGATGCGCCGTCACCCGGCACCATATCGTCCCGGGCCATATCCCCCTGGGCCAAAGCCACCCCCTGCGCGGACCCTCCGTTCAGCACCGGTGGGTCTCCGGGGCGGGGGTGAAGCTGCGCAATGTTCCTCGCATGCGGAAATCTCCGAAATCCATGTCAAGCCGGTCCGAAACACCGTTCGCGAAATAGCGCATACCGATCGCGTAATCGGGGCGCATGTCGTGCGACGACGGCGTATAGAACGCCACATGCACCCGTCCCGACGACAGGCGGGACAGGGCGGCGAAGGGGCTGTCGGACGGGGGTGCCGTCCAGCCCATCATCATGACATAGGTATATTGCGGACCGTCGGCCCCGGTGCCGTCGAACAGCAGTGGCGCGATCGATGTCTCGCCGGCCTCTGCGGCGCGGACGATCGCCGCGGTATGCGCCATCGGGAACAGTGTCCCGGCCGGCAGCGGCATGACGCGCCCGGCCGGCTGGCTATAGCGGATTTCACCGCCCGAGGCCGCCATCGTGGCCTCGCCCCCGACCTGGGTGACCGGCGCGCCGTTCGAGGTCTGGACGGTGCGGAAGACCAGATGATGCCCATCCTTGGCTTCCAGCGTGGCGTAGTCGGACACCAGGTCCGTTGTCCCCCCGGAACGCGAGACCGTCTGCAGGCGCAGTTTCTGCTGCGTCGACCAGGCGGTGCAGGCATCGGTCACGGCAAAACTCATCGTGCCGCTGGCCGCGACCGTATCGCCGCCGCCGACCGATTCCAGGGTCAGGTCATAGATCGCGTGATGGCCGGCCAGCACCACGGGCGGCATCGCCGCATGGGCGGCCGCCCCCCCGGACAGCAGGCCGGCCGCAAGACATGGCCCCGCCGCGACGGCCATGCAGACCCGCGCCGGGATCCCGAAGGGAATGGACCACCATTTCATCGCGTCAGCAGAACGCATCGGGGCGGTTCGCGCAACGAAACAATACCCCGAACCGCCAGGCCAGCCCGTTATCCCTTGATCGTCGCGCCCGGCTTGGGGCGCGGCAGGTCCAGCGCCAGCGACAGCTCCTTCAGCCGTGCCGGCGGAACGGGGGCCGGCGCGCCCATCATCAGGTCCTCGCCCTGCTGGTTGAGCGGGAACAGGATGACCTCGCGGATATTGGGCTCGTCGGCCAGCAGCATGACCATCCGGTCCACGCCGGGCGCCGAACCGCCATGCGGCGGCGCGCCGTAACGGAAGGCGTTGAGCATGCCGCCGAACCGGGCCTCGACCTCGGATTCGGGATAACCCGCGATCTCGAAGGCGCGGATCATCACTTCCGGCCGGTGGTTGCGGATCGCGCCCGACGACAGTTCCACGCCGTTGCAGACGATGTCGTACTGATAGGCGGTGATCGTCAGCGGGTCCTGGCTGTTCAGCGCCTCCAGCCCGCCCTGCGGCATCGAGAACGGGTTGTGCGAGAAATCGATCAGGCCGGTTTCCTCGTTCCGCTCGTACATCGGGAAGTCGGTGATCCAGCAGAAGCGGAACGCATCCTTTTCGATCAGGTCCAGTTCGGTCGCGATTCGCGTCCGCACCAGGCCCGAGAATTTCACGACATCGTCGCCGCTGCCGGCGGCGAAGAACACCGCGTCGCCCGCCTTCAGGCCCGTCTTCTCGCGGATCGCGGCGACGCGGGCGGGTTCCAGGTTCTTGGCGATCGGGCCCTTGCCGCCCTCCTCGTCGAAGACGATGTAGCCTAGGCCGCCAGCTCCGGCCTCGCGCGCCCAGGCGTTCAGCTTGTCATAGAAGGCGCGCGGACGATCGCCCGCGCCGGGCGCGGGAATCGCACGCACCTCGCCACCGCCGGCCACGATCTTCGCGAACAGGCCGAATCCGGACTCGGCGAACGCCTCGGTCACGTCGCTCAGCAGCAGGGGGTTGCGCAGGTCGGGCTTGTCGCTGCCGTACAGCGCCATGGCGGTGGCGTAGGGAATGCGCTCGAACGGCGCGGCGCTGACGGTGCGGCCGCCGCCGAATTCGCGGAACACGCCTTCCATCACCGGCTCCAGCGTCGCGAACACGTCTTCCTGGGTCGCGAACGCCATTTCGAAATCAAGCTGGTAGAATTCGCCCGGCGAGCGGTCTGCACGCGCGGCCTCGTCCCGGAAGCAGGGAGCGATCTGGAAATACCGGTCGAATCCCGCGACCATGGCCAGCTGCTTGAACTGCTGCGGCGCCTGGGGCAGTGCGTAGAACTTGCCGGGATGCATCCGCGCCGGAACCAGGAAGTCGCGCGCGCCCTCGGGCGACGAGGCGGTCAGGATCGGGGTCTGGAATTCCACGAATCCCTGTTCGGTCATGCGGCGGCGCAGGCTGGCGATCACCTGCGCGCGCAGCATCATGTTGCGATGGACCTTGTCGCGCCGCAAATCGATGTAGCGGTAGGTCAGGCGCAGATCCTCGGGGTAATGCTCATGCCCCGCGACCTGGAACGGCAGCACGTCGGCCGCCGACTGGATATCCACCGACTGCGCGCGCAGTTCGATCTCGCCGGTCGGCAGGTTCGGATTCTTCGTCGCGCCGTCGCGCAGCACGACTTCGCCGGTGATGGTCAGCACGCTCTCGACCCGGATGCGCTCGACGGTTTCCAGCACCGGCGAACCCGCCGGGATCACGATCTGGGTGATGCCGAAATGATCGCGCAAATCGATGAACAGCAGTCCGCCATGATCGCGCTTGCTGTGCACCCAGCCGGAGAGGCGGGCGGTCTGCCCGGCGTCGCTGGCCCGAAGGGCGGCGCAGCTATGGGTACGATAGGGATGCATGATCTCGTCCTGTGTCACCAAAAGCGGGCTGGAACGGGCGACGCGCGCCCGTCCGGTCGAAGGCGGAGGAAGCCGACCGGGGCCGCCCCTGTCAAGGGCGGGCTGCCCTGCCGTGCCTCCCGGCCGTCGCGCGGCGTCAGTCCGCGTGTTCGGGGAACAGCGCGGCCAGCCCGGCCTCGGTCGCCTCGCAGCAGCCGCGTTCGGTGATCAGGCCGGTGACCAGCCGTGCCGGGGTGACGTCGAAGGCCGGATTGGCCGCCTGGCTGCCCGGCGGCGTCAGGTGCACCGTCTCGATCCGGCCGGCCGCGGTCCGGCCGGTGATCGCCGTGACCTCGGCGCCGCTGCGCTCCTCGATCGGGATCTCGGTCAGCCCGTCGCGCACCCGCCAGTCGATGGTCGTCGACGGTAGGGCGACCCAGAACGGCACACCGTTGTCGCGTGCCGCCAGCGCCTTCAGATAGGTGCCGATCTTGTTCGCCACGTCGCCCGTGCGCGTGACGCGGTCGGTGCCGACGATCACCAGGTCGACGGCATGATGCTGCATCAGATGGCCGCCGGCATTGTCCGCCACGACCGTATGCGGCACGCCGTGGCTGCCCAGTTCCCACGCCGTCAGCGCGGCGCCCTGGTTGCGCGGCCGGGTTTCATCCACCCAGACATGGACGTTCAGCCCACGATCATGGGCCATGTAGATCGGCGCCAGCGCCGTTCCCCAGTCGACGGTGGCGATCCAGCCGGCATTGCAATGGGTCAGGATATTGACCGGTTTGCCCTCGCCGCGCCGGGCCGCGATCTCCTCGATCAGGGACAGGCCGTGGCAGCCGATGGATTCGTTCTGGGCCGCGTCCTCGTCGCAGATCCGCCCGGCCTCGTCATAGGCGGCGGCGACGCGTTCGGCCGGCGCCAGGGGGCGCAGACGGTCCAGCATGCGTTCGATGGCCCAGCGCAGGTTGATCGCGGTGGGACGGGTCGCGGCCAGCAGCGCCGCGTCGCGTTCCATCGCCGCGTCAGCGGCATCGACCCGCAACGCCAGCGCCAGGCCATAGGCCGCCACCGCGCCGATCAGCGGCGCGCCACGGACCTGCATGGTGCGGATGGCATGCGCCACCTGGTCCAGCTCCGTCAGACGCAGGACGTCCAGGTCCCACGGCAGGCGGGTCTGGTCGAAGATATGGATCGACCAGCCGTCATCCTGGTCCACCCAGACGCTGCGATAGGGTACGTTACCGATCTTCATGGCGTGCGAGTCCGATGCGGAGTGGGGGAAGCGGCGCAAGGAAGCACCGGCATCCCGACGTTTCAAGTCCGAACCACGTCCCGCGACCCGCACCGCCCCCGCCGCCGACATGCGGCAGGGGCGGTCGCCGGATCAGGACGCGGTGGCGTCCGACGCGTGCGTCAGGCTGGCGGTCAGGCGGCTGGCGAAACCGGCCGGGTCCTTCGGGCTTTCGCCATCCTGGATCCGGGCGATGTCCAGCAGGATCAGGGCAATATCCGTCACCGATTCGCCACGCGCCACGCGGGCCGCCAGGTCGCGGACCAGCGGATGTGCGGCATTGACCTCCAGCACCGGGGCCAGGTCGGGCACTGCCTGCCCGCTGCGCCGCAGCAGGCGCTGAAGCTGCAGGTCGGGCCCCTGCCCCGCCGCCGACAGTACAACGGCGCTGCCGACCAGGCGGTTCGTTCCCCGCACGTCGGACACCGCATCCCCCAGCGCCGTCTTCAGCGCCGGAAGCAGGACGTCCAGATCGGCGCGGGGGCCCGTTTCCTCGTCGGAAGTCGGGAATTTCTCCAGGTCGGCATGGCCCTGGCTGACGCTGCGCAGCGCCTTGCCTTCGAAGGTGCCCAGGCGTTCCGGCCAGAAGGAATCCACCGGATCGGACAGCAGCAGCACCTCGATCCCCCGCGCCCGGAAGCCTTCCAGCTGCGGCGAGGCCGGCAGCGTGTCGGGATTGTCGCCGGTCAGGTAATAGATCGCCTCTTGCCCGTCCTTCAGGCGCGAGACGTATTCGGCCAGCGTCGTCCAGCCTCCGACCGCGCTGGACCGGAACCGCGCCAGGCCGGCCAGGTCGGTGCGATATTCCGCATCGTCCCAGACCCCTTCCTTCAGCACCGGGCCGAAATTCTCCCAGAACCCGGCATAGGATTCGGCATCCTTCGCCCGGTTGCGCAATTCGTTCAGCACGCGGTTGGTCACCGCCTTGCGGATGCGGGCCAGGACCGGGGTGGCCTGCAGCATTTCGCGCGAGACGTTAAGAGGCAGATCCTCGGTGTCCACCACGCCCTGCACGAAACGCAGCCACGACGGCAGCAGGCCGGCATCGTCGGTGATGAACATGCGCCGGACATGCAGGCGCACGCGGCTCTCGCGCACCTGCTCGCCGAATTCGAAGGGGCGGCTGCCGGGGATGAACAGCAGGGCGGTGAAATCGATCGTGCCTTCGGCGTGCCAGTGCAGCGTCGCCCAAGGCGTATCGAAATTGTGGCTGACATGCCGGTAGAAATCGTTCAGCTGGTCTTCGGTGACCTCGGAACGCGGCTTGCGCCACAGGGCGGTCCCGACATTGGCCGGCGCCTCCTCGCCATCACGCCGGATGGTGATCGGCCAGACGATGTGGTCGGCCCATTTGCGCACGATCGCTTCCAGGCGCCAGGCATCCAGGAACTCGTCCGCGTCTTCCTTGATATGCAGGATGATGTCGGTGCCCGGCCGCTCGCGCGTTGCGGGGCTGAGGGTGAAGCCGCCCTTGCCGTCCGAGGACCAGCGCCAGGCCTCGTCGCTGCCGGCGCGGCGCGACACGACATCGACATGGTCGGCCACCATGAAGGCGGCGTAGAATCCGACGCCGAACTGCCCGATCAGGCTGGGCCGGTCCTTGGGCAGGTCCTCGGGCTTCCGGCTGTCCAGTTCCTGGCCGAACGCGCGGGTGCCGGACCGTGCGATCGTGCCCAGGTTCCGGGCCAGTTCGTCCTTGCTCATGCCCGCGCCATCATCGCTGATGGTCAGGCGACGGGCGTCCTTGTCGGGATCGATGCGGACCTTTGCGTCCTCGGGCAGGGTGCGGGCGGCATCGGTCAGCGCCTCGAACCTGCGGCGGTCCGTCGCATCGGCCGCGTTGGCAACCAGTTCGCGCAGGAAGATCTCACGCTCGGAATACAGGGCATGGACCACGAGGTCGAGCAGACGCCCGACCTCCGCGCTGAACGCATGTTCCTCTCCCGCCGGGGCCGCGCCGTCCTGCCCCGCAACCTGATCGACCATGTATGCGTCTCTCCCTTCCGCAAAAAAAACCGTCGGATGGATATGTGTCACGAAAGACACGATTTCAATGGCCTGACCCACGCAGATCGGGCCGGCGCATCATTCGAAATCGGTCTGCAGGGATGGTGCATGCGCATGGGCGAACATGCGGCGGACCTGCGACGGCAGAACCCGCCCCACCGACAGGTCGGCGGGGATCTCGTCCTCGGCGAACCAGCCGACCTCCGACGTCTCCAGGCTGGTCGCGGCGGCGCCGCCCACCAGGTCGCACAGATAGAACAGCTTGGCGCAGGAAAACATCTGGGCCGGGTGGCCCTGCCGCGTCCGGTCCCACAGCGCCGCCAGCTTGCGCACGCGGACCTCGTAACCGCTTTCCTCGCGCACTTCCTTCACCGCGCTGTCCGCCGGCGTGATGTTCACGTCCGCCCAGCCACCGGGCAGCGTCCAGCGTCCGCCGTCCAGAACCTCACGCACCATCAGGATGCGCCGCCAGTCGTCGAACACCGCGGCCCGCACGTCGATCTTGGGCGTCGCGTATCCGCCCTCGCCGGCGAACAGGGTTTCGATCCATGCCGCCGGGGCGCCAGTCCGTTCGGCCAGCATGCGGGCGGCCAGGCCCCGCAGCATCTCGTAGCGTTCCCGGTCATAGGGATCGCGCGTGAAGGCCAGGCCGGTCTGGGCGATGGCCTGGATCTCGCGCGTCCAGACCAGCCAGTCCGGTTCGCCGGACGTCGGTATATCGGTCACGATCCGGGTATCCAGCCGGGGGGCGCCAGTTCGAAAGTCTCGAACAGGAAGGCCGGGGCCACGATACAGCCGACCAGGCTCCAGCCCCCCAGACTTTCGGCCGCCTGCCACGCATGGGCCGGAACGACGGCCTGAAGCACCTCCCCCGCCTCGGGACGCGGGCCCAGGACGATCGTACGCTCCATCCCTGCCTCCGCCGCGATGCGCAGGCATAGCGGCGTGCCACCCTGCCAGCACCAGATCTCGGCGGCGTCCACCCGGTGCCAGTGCGACCGTTCGCCTTCGGTCAGCAGGAACTGAATGGTCGTGGCCGCGCCACGCCCGCCGCCGGGCGGGCTGTCGCGCCACAGTTCGCGATACCAGCCGCCCTCGGGGTGCGGGGACAGCGCCAGCGCGTCACGGACCGCCCCGGCCGGCAGGCCAGGGTCGCGCAAATCCAGGGTCGGACCGGTCATGGCGGGATCGTCCTTCTTCATGGTCGGGGGCAACGGATGTCAGCGCGACGGCGGCGGAAAGTCCAGCATCGCGCCGGTATAGGTTTCCACCACCTCGCTGAACGGCACGCCATCCTGGCGATACAGGACCGCGCGGTGCCGCAGGATCGCCGCCGGCGGCCGGATTACCCCCGGGCCGGAGCGTGGGGCCGGAGCCCCCGCCTGCCTCACGCGCAGCGGCGACCACAGGCGCGTGCTTTCCAGCGTGCGCCGCGTGAAATGCAGTGCCGCCACGGCGTGGCCGAAAGCGACGTCGCTGTGATCCAGGGCCGCGTTCATGTCCGGCGTCAGGCGCCCGGGCACGTACCAATTGTCGGCGACCGACAGCACCCGGTCGCCGCAGGTCAAATCCACCCGGCGATAGCGGACCTGTTCACGGGCGGCGACGTCCAGGGCCTGTCGCTGGATCGGCGTCGGCGTCTTCTCCACCCCCCGGACGCGGTGCGCCACGACGTGGGCGACGGGCGCCAGATCATGGGTGCGGCACCATTCCTCCAGCGTCAGGGTGGCGCTGGGCTGACGCAGCAACCGGTCATCCAGCATGTCGATCAGGGTCTGGAGTTCCTTGCGCGATGCGCCGGTGTCGGGCCAGTCCGCCGCACCTGCCCCACCCGCCGATGCCAGCATGGCCGTCAGCAGCAGCAGGGCCAGTCCGCGCCGCAGGATCATGCGTCCCCCATATTGGTGGCCAACACCAGGTAGATGACGAATACGACGTCGAGAAACAGCAGGATCGGCGTCAGATCCGCCCAGCGGCGCCCCGCGATCGCCAGCGCGGTGTAAAGCAGCAGCCCCAGCGCAAGACTGACCATGAAGTTGCCGGTCATGACCGTGACCAGGATCATCAGCAGCGGCGCCAGTAGCCCCCCGGAGTCGGAGAGATCCATCCGGCCCATGTCCGACAGCATGCCCAGACCGACCAGGATCAGCACCGGCGCGGTCGCCACCGCCGGCACGGCGGTGATGATGGGCCACAGGAAGGACGACAGCAGGAACAGCACCGCCACCGTAACCCCGACCAGCCCGGTGCGGCCCCCGGCCTCGACCCCCACCAGCGATTCCAGATAGGCCGACACGGTGGAGGTCCCCAGAACCGACCCGATGACGCTGGCCGCCCCGTCGGCGGCGAAGGCGGCGCGGCCCAGCACGGGCTGGCCGTCCTCGACCGTCAGGCCGGCCCGCCGGGTGATCGCCATCATCGTTCCCGTGGCGTCGAAGAAATCGCCCAGGAAGAAATATAACGTCACCGGCAGGACGACCCCGATATGCGACAGGAAGCCGTGGAAATCGAAGGACAGCAGCATGCCGGTCGGATAATGCGGCCATTCCAGCCACGTCGACGGCAGACGGGTGACCGTGCCGCCACCCGGTGTCGGGACGAAGCATCCGGCGACGGTCAGTACCACGATCGACACCAGCATGCTCGCGGGGACGCGCAGCATCTGCAGCGCCGCCGCCAGGACGACGCCCGCCAGGCACAGCAGCACGGCGGGATCATGCAGCGATCCGAAGCTGAACCCCTGCCCTCCCTTGACCGCCAGGCCGCCGCTGATCATCCCGATATGGGCGATGAAGGCGCCGATCGCGCAATGGATGCCGTTCCGCACCGGGGCCGGGAAGCCCAGCACGATCCGTTGCCGCCAGTGCGTCAGCGACAGGGCGACGAAGGCCGTTCCGCCGATCAGAACCATGGTAAAGGCGACGGCCGGCGCGATTCCCATCTGCGCCACCACGATCTGGGCGAAGACCAGGTTGCTGCTCATGGCCGGGGCCAGCGCGATCGGCAGGTTCGCCGTCAGCGCCATCAGCAGCGATCCGCAGACCGCGGCCGCGATCGTCGTCATGATCATGTCGTGGCGCCCCAGCCCGGCCAGCGCCATGATCGCCGGATTGACGATCATGATATACGCCATGGCCCCGAACGTGGTCAGTCCCGCGACCAGTTCCCGCCCCAGGGTCGACCCTCGTCGCGTCACGTGAAAATAGCGGTCGATCCACCCGCCCGGGCGCCCCACTTGCTGCGTCAACGATCACATTCCCCCGGATTGTCCCGAACCGGCGCATCCGATATGCCGCCGGTCGGCGACGGGACTTTCCTACCGGTTCCGACATGACGCAAGGGACGTATCGGAACCGATCCGGAATCCCGCTGGACGTCCGCCACCGCATTCCCCATATCCCGATCGGGACCGGACACGAGGCAGAATTCTCTCTAAAGTTTTACTTGATGCCTGTCTTCGTATATGAATTTCCAGCGGGCAGAGGCGCCCCTGCACGCCGGAGAATCAGGAAAGCGTGGTGCCCGTTCGGACTTTACGCGGATGTCCCTGGTGTCCCGGATCGTTTTCCCCGCGGAATGTGGATGATCGGAACCAACCATGACACCCTCGGCCCATGACGGCGACGCGGAACTGAAGAACGTCTTCGCGGACGTTTCGGATGTTACGCGCCAGCGCGCCCATGCGCTGGTCCACCGCCTAAGCCCCCTTCTGGTCTCGACGTTCTACGATCATTTTTCCGTTCACCCCGAAGGGCAACGCTTCCTCGCGGATGCCGAGACGACGAACCGGCTGCGCGGCACCCTGGCCCGCTGGCTGGCGGAGCTGTTTTCCGCGCTTCCGCAGAACCCCACCCGCCTGGTCGAGGCCCAGCGCCATATCGGCCGCTTCCATGCCCGCGCGGCAATCCCCCTTCATCTGGTGTCCGAAGGCATCTCGCTGATCCAGCGCAAGCTGATCCAGCATCTGGGTGAGGAAGAACTGTCGCACGAGCAGTTCACCGACGCCGTCATCTATGTGGCGAATGCCCTGTCGGCGGCGCAGGGCCTGATCTCGCTGTCCTACTGGCGCCATCGGGAGCGGGCGAATTCGACCGATACCGCGTACCGCCTCTTCGCCCTGAACCAGGACCTGTCGCGCGAAGGCGAGGCCCAGAAGGCCACGTTGATGGCCTGGAGCTATAACGTCCTGCGTTCGATCTATGTCGCGAAGACGCCGGAAGACCTTGCGACGATGCGCCTGTCCCGTTCGGAATTCGGGCTGTGGGTCACCTACAAGGTGGGCCTGCTGTTCGAGGGCACGGACATCGTCGCCCATCTGACGAACCTGATCGCGCGCGTGGACGACCAGTTGCTGCCGACGATTTCCAACGACATGCAGGCGGGGCGGGATATTTCTGCGGCCCTGTCCGCCCTGCATGCCGGCGTGACCGAGATTCTGAACAGTCTCGAGGTCATGTTCCGCAGCGGCCGAAGCAGCAACGACGTCGAAGACCCGCTGACCCGCGCGTTGAATCGCCGCTTCCTGCCTTCGATCATGGCATACGAACTGCGCGTCGCCAGCCAGACCGGTCGTCCGTTGAGCGTCCTGTTCCTCGATGTCGATCATTTCAAGCGCGTCAACGACGCCCATGGGCATGCCGCAGGCGATTCCGTGCTGCGGGCGGTGGCCCAGGTGCTGGAGGAAAGCAGCCGGCTGAGCGACATGATCTTCCGCTATGGCGGCGAGGAATTCCTTCTGATTCTGGGCGATACCGACCAGAATCAGATGGTTCAGACCGCCGAGCGCCTGCGCCAGCAGATCGAGGAAATGCCCATCACCCTTCTCGACGGCAGCACCACCCAGGTGACGGTGTCGATCGGGGGCGCCCTCTATTCCGGCCATCCCGATTACGAACATCTGCTGAAGGCCGCCGACGCCGCCCTTTACCAGGCCAAGAAAAACGGACGGAACCGCGTCGAGGTCGCAGGCGTAAACCGCGAAGCGTCAGTCCCAGCGCTGTAGGCGGCCGCCCCTGCCCGGGACGATGGAACCGCCATCGTGACGGAGTCCGACATGCCCGACGACACGACGCACGCCGATCGCCTGTACTGGCCTGACGAACGGGTCACGAAGGGAGACCTTGCCGAGTACGGCCGCGCGGTCTGGCGCTGGATGGAACCCCATGTGACAGACCGGCCGCTGACGGTGCTGCGCTGTCCCGACGGCGTGACCGGCGATTCGTTCTTCCAGCGCCACCCCTGGAAGGGCATGCGCCCGCATATCCAATCCGCCGTCGACCCCGCCGGCGACCCGGGCCGCCCCCTGATCGCGATCAGCGACCTCGACGGACTGGTGGAGCTGATCCATTCGGCCGTCCTGGAAGTCCACGTCTGGAACGCACCCCTGGCGGACCTGGAGCATCCGGATCGCATCGTCATGGACCTCGACCCCGGCGACGACGTGGGCTGGAGTGCCGTATGCGACGCGGCGGTCGACGTCCGGGACCGGCTGGACCGTGCCGGCCTAGCGGCGTTCGTCAAGACATCCGGCGGCCGCGGACTGCATGTGGTGGCGCCGCTTCGCCCCCAGGCGGACTGGGCCGCCGTCCGGGCGTTCGCGCACGCACTGGCCGATGCGATGGCCCATGACGATCCCGGACGTTATGTCTCGACCATCAGCAAGGCCCGGCGGCACGGCAGGATCCTGATCGATTACCTGCGCAACCAGCGCACGGCGACAGCCGTCGCCCCCTATTCGCCCCGCGCGCGGCCCGGCGCGCAGGTGTCCATGCCGCTGTCGTGGTCGGATCTGGCGTCGGGTGCGGTCCCGGGCGATTTCACGATCATGAATACGCCGGCCTACCTGGCGCGGCGTGCCTCCGACCCCTGGGCCGGTTTCCACGCCACGTCACGCGCACTGCCGGGCTGACATCATGCGGCCACCCGTCACGAGGCCACCGGTCCCGGCCGCCCGGCCCCGGCGGCGCCCCGGGACCGGCGCACGCCATGGGTCAGCATGACTTCGCCGATCGTCTCGGAGGTGACCAGACCGACCAGCCGGTCGGTGCCGTCGGTCACCGCCACCGCCGGCAGGCTGCCGTCCTGCAACAGGCGCAGGGCGTCCCCCAGGGGCTGATAGGGATGGATGGCGGGAATGCCCGGGGTCATCAGGTCGGCCACGACGATGGCGGGACCATCGACCTGCGCCCGCTGGACCAGCGTCGCCTGCGTCAGGACCCCCTGCAGCCGCCCCGTCCCGTCAACGACCGGAAAGACATGCTGGGCCGTGCGGATCAGCGCCCGTACCGCGTCGTCCAGGCTGGCGTCCAGCGGCAGGGTCTCGAAGCGGGTCATCATCGATTCCCCCACGATCATCCCCTGCGCCACCTGGCGAAGCTGGACCGTATGGGCCTCGGCAGCAGCGCCCAGATAGACGAAGAAGGCAATGAACAGCAGGATCGGGTTCGCAACCAGTCCCAGGAACCCCAGCAGAAACGCAAACCCCTGCCCCACCGACGCGGCGATCTGGGTCGCCCGCACGAATCCCATGCGATAGCCCAACAGCGCGCGCAGCGCCCGCCCGCCGTCCATGGGAAAGGCCGGAATCAAGTTGAACAGCAGCAGGAACAGATTGACCGATGCCAGCCGGCCCATCATCCCCTGGACCGATCCGCCGGTATCGACGGCCAGCAGGGTCGGGCGCGTCCCGGTCGCCGCGAACAGGACCGCCGCGATGACCAGGGTCACCGCGGGCCCCGCCAGGGCGATGATCAGCTCCTGCCCCGGCTGTTCGGGAATGCGCGACAGGCGTGCGACGCCGCCGATCGGCAGCAGGGTGATGTCCGGCGTCGTCACGCCAAAGCGCCGCGCGGCCAACACGTGACCGAATTCATGCATGACGATGCAGACGAAGACCAGAAGGACGAACAGCACGCCTCGCCCCGCCGCGGGCAGGCCGCCCTGCCCGGCATCGATGACTGCAATCCACAGCAGCAGGAGCAGGAACGTCACATGTACGCGCACGACGGTGCCGTACACGCGACCCAACGGGATTGACCACGTCATGTTGTCCTCCGGTGGGATGCCGCCCCGCATGGGGTGGCATCCCGCAAACGCGCCGGGATGCCCGGGGTTCGTCCGGCCGGTCAGGCGCCCCGATCGCGGGCCAGCAGCCTCAGGCGGCTTTCGAACTCGCCCCGATCGACGTAGCATCCGTGAAGATGCCGAAAGCCGGTGCCGGGATGAAAACGCTCCCGCCCATGCAGGGTTCTGCGATTGTCGAACGACACCATGTCCCCTGCCGCCAGTTTCAGCGACAGCACGAAGCGATCCTGCCGCGTCCGCGTCATGAAGGCCCGATAGGCCCGGTAATAGGGCGCCATGACCTGCGGCGGCATGTCGAACACCCCCGCGATATGCGCGTTGTAGCGAATTTCGCAGACCGCCCCGGCGTCATCCAGCGTCAGCACCGGCCGATGGACGGCGATATCGGCCTCGGCATCGTGAAAACGGAAGGGAATCGGCACCGTACAGAGCAACTGGAAGGCTTCGGGATCCGCCGCGCGCAGGTCCTCGGCGATGGCGACCCCGTCGGCGAATAGCGAACGCCCGCCCTCCGCCGCGTTGGACAGGCAATGCAGGAACTGGAAGCCGGGCGGGATTTCCTGGTTCGGCAGGTCGGTATGCAGCGGCAGATGTTCCGCCGTATAGGCCAGGTTGTTCGGATCGGGGCGGCTGACGACCTCGAACGTCGTGCCGAAATTCGTGCGGCGCAGGAAGCCGATCCGTTCGGCCAGGGTACTGCCGGCCCCGACCTTGTCGGCGACGCCGCCCACGATCGCCAGTCCGGACCGGGCAAGGTCGGTCATCCATGCCGCCAGCGCCCCGTCGTCGGACAGGATTGCCGCCGCGTCGTGGCGCGGGATCCGGAAATCCCCCTTCCACGACACGCGCGCGATGTCGGCCGGATCGGCCGGGCGGATGCCGGGCCGGTGCCGCGCCAGCCAGTCGAGCGGGAAACGGCTGACATGGTCCTCGCCGGCCCAGGTGACGACCAGTTGCCCGTCGGCCAGGGCGACGTGGCGCGGACGGGGATCGGACGGGATGGACAGCAGGTCGAACATCCTCTCCCGCGTCTGGGGATGCAGGACGGAGGGGCAGTTATCGCGCAACCAGACATAAGGGCAGGTTGCGACGCTGCCGTCGGGCCAGCGCAGTGCAAGCGCCTCGGCCCCTTCGGTAAGGACGACGGATGTCATGACGGAAAGTCCGTTCGGTATGAAATGGCATTACGGGCGGAAAGACGTCGATCCTACCGGCCCGGCGGGGGCCACCATGCCATGGGCTTGCGCACGCCGACCCGCCGCATGCGACCCGTCCAGACCCTGCATGCGATACGGAATTCCATGCCCCGGACGATACGGGACGGCATGGCGCGGCCGCAAGGCTTTCCCGGCCGGCCCCGCTTTTTTTCCATCAGCGAATTTTCCGTCAGCGGACGGCGGCGAACCGCCGGCTGAGCAATGTGCAGGCCACCGCGGCCGCCGCCACCGAGACCAGCCACACCCCGGGCACGACCGGCGAGCCCGAGACCTGCATGATCCAGGTCATCACGAACGGCGCGGTGCCGCCCAGCGCCGCGTTGGCGATGTTGAAGACCAGGGCGAAACCGCTGTAGCGCGCATGGCGGGGGAACAGTTCGGTCAGGAAACCGGGCAACGTGCCCTCGTTGATCGCCAGCATGCCGCCGAACGCCAGTTCGATGGCGACGACGCCCAGGAAGCTGCTGCGTCCCAGCAGCCACAGCAGGGGAATGGTCAGCACCACGAACAGGATCGACGCCAGCAGCAGCATCGGCCGTCGTCCCACCCGGTCGGACAGCACGCCCATGGCGAAGACCGCCGGGATGAAGGCCGCCAGCAGCACGGTCTGGACCACCGTCGCCATGTGGCTGGACAGCACGCCGGCGGTCGAGATGAAGACCGGCATGAAATTCAGGATGAAATAGAAACCGATCGCATCCAGTGCCGAAATCCCCAGCCCCAGCAGAAGATGGGGCCGGTAGTCGCGCAGCAGGACCAGGATCGGCACGTCCTGGCGCTCGGCCTCGGCCACGCCATGCAGCGTCTCGGCCAGGCGGCCGCGGAACAGCCACGCAACCACGCCGAGCGGCGCACCGAACAGGAAGGGAATGCGCCAGCCCCAGTCCTGCATCTGCGTGTCCGTCAATCCGCCGGACAGTGCCGCGACCATCAGCGCCCCGGTCAGAAGCCCCAGTGCCTCGCTGGCCGGGACCAGGGCCGTGGCAAGGCCGCATTTCCCGGGGGGCGCATGTTCCATCAGGATGGTCGACGCACCGGCATATTCCCCCGACGAGGAAAATCCCTGGACCATCCGCAGCACCAGCAGCGCGACCGGCCCGGCCATCCCGATCCGCCCGTAACCGGGCAGTAACGCAATCAGGGCCGTCGCCACCGACATCGCACCGATCGACAGGCTCAGCGCGACGCGCCGGCCCAGCCGGTCGCCGATATGCCCCCACATGACGCCGCCGACCGGCCGCAGCACGAAGGACAGGGCGAAGATCGCATAGGTCGCCATCAATCCGGCATGCCGGTCGGTGGACGGAAAGAACACGCGTGCGATCGTCTCGGCCAGATAGCCATACGATGCATAATCGAACCATTCGATGAAGGTACCGATGGAACATCCCATCGCCACCGTCCCGAACGATATGTCCCCTTGCGTCGCGGACCCGCCGCCGCCGCGGGTCGGGGCGGCGTCGCCCGGAACGGTGATCACGGGCTCCATCGACACGACCAATCCGGAATCCGGCACCGCATGCATATCCTCGCGTCATTCGCGGCCGCTGCGCGACCGAAACGAGTGTGCCATTGCGCGGAAGAAATGGCCATAGCGACCGGTCGGGCTGCCGGCAGCCGTGCCGTCGGACCGGCGAACCGGCGGACGCGTTTCGCCGGCGCCTCAATCGCCGGTGCTGCGTGCCCAGGCCTTCTGTCTCGCCGTGCTGCGGGCCTTTCTGCGCGTCACGCGGAAGACGGCGTCCCGCAACCAGCGATGCACCGGATCGGCGTCCCGGCGGGGATGCCAGGCCTGGAACGCGTCGACGGGACGCAGGGCGAAGGGAAAATCGAAAGGTACCAGGCGGATGAGTTTTACCGGCAGGCGGTCGATCACGATATCCGGCAGCGGCAGGATCATGTCGGTCTCGCGGATGCTCTCGATCATCGCGTAATAGGTCGGCACCACCAGGACGACGCGGCGCCTGAGGCCGTACTGTTCCTCCAGGATCGTGTCGATCGGGCCGGTCCGCACCCCCCTGCGCGAGATGCCGATGTGGTCGTAGCGCACCAGGCTTTCGGGCGTGACCCCTTCGGACAGGATGGGATGGCCGCGCCGGACCAGCCCGCGGATCGACATGGTGAACAGGGTCTGGCGCCGGATTTCCGGCCGCATCTCGTCCGTCGCGCCGATATACAGATCGATCGTCTCGCCGCGCAGGGCGTCGCCGACATGTTCGTCATTTTCCGGCGAGAACCGGACGTCGCAGTTCGGACAGTCCGCCCGCAGCAGGTTGGTCAGTTCGGCCGCGAACCCGCCGACGAACAGATCATTCGCACGAATGGTGAAACGCGGCGCCAGGTTCGTGAAATCGAGCGTTTCGCGGTCTTCGTGCAGGCGATCGGCATCGTGCACCAGCCTCTGGACCCGTTCGCGGATGCGCGCGGCATAGGACGTCGCCACCATCCGGCGGCCCGACTGCACCAGGATCGGGTCGCCGAACGTCTCGCGCAACTTGCCGAGCTGACGGCTCATGGTCGGTTCGCTGACGTTCATCCGCCGGGCGGCAGCGGACACGCTCTGTTCCTCGACCAGCACATGGAGATAGCGCAGGAGATCGAGGTCGTACTGCCGGGCCAACGGTCCTGTCCTTCCGGATTCGGAATCTCGGGGAATGAAATCATCATGCCCGACCTATCCGGAAACCGAAATCATCCATTCGAGATATTGTGGGTTCCGGCTCATGGCCCGCCGCGAGGAAAATCCCCCTCCAATCGCAGAGCCCCGATCCATGGACACCCATCCCCCACTTTCCGACGCACCATCCCCGCCGGCCATATCCGTTTCGGCGGCCCCATCGATGCCGTCCTATATTCCGCCGTTCGGGATGCGGACCGCGATCGGCCTGCTGGGCGTGCTGCTGGCGGTGCACATCGCGGGATTCAACGAGCATATTACCGAGATCGGGCTGTCGGACATCCGCGGGGCCATGCATATCGGCCGCGACGAAGGCACCTGGTTCATTTCGGTCTACGAGGCGTTCAACATCGCGGCGATGGCGTTCACCCCGTGGTTCTACGTCACGTTCTCGATCTACCGGTTCGCGATCTTCATGACGGCGGCGCTGGGCCTGCTGGCCATCCCGGCCCCCTTCATGCCCGACATGCTGTCGCTGTGCCTGCTGCGCGCGGCCCAGGGGCTGAGTGCCGGCTGCCTGCCGCCAATCCTGATGACGGTGATGCTGAAATACCTGCCGGCGCAGATCCGCGTCTTCGGCATCGGCGCTTATGCCATGAGCGCGACCTTCGGCCCCAACCTGGGCGGTCCGCTGGAGGCGCTGTGGTTCGAGCATGTCGGCTGGCGCTGGCTGTATTGGGAAGCCCTGCCCCTGTGCGCCGTGGCCATCGGGATGATGGCCTACGGCCTGCCCCGCGACCCGCACGGCCTGGCGCGCTTCCGCAATTTCAACTGGAAGGGCTTCCTGCTGGGCGTGCCGGCGATCTGCTGCGTGGTCACCGTCCTGTATCAGGGCGACCGGCTGGACTGGTTCCGCTCGCCACTGATCACGCACCTGACCTTCTGGGGCGGGGGGCTGTTCCTGGGCTTCCTGGTGCATGAATGGTTCCATCATACCCCGTTTTTCCGCATCCAGTTCTGGGGCAACCGCAACATCGCCATGTCGATGCTGACGCTGGTCGCGGCCCTGGTGCTGTGCGGCATCCTGATGGCGATCCCGTCGACCTACCTGGCGGAGGTCCGGGGATACCGCCCGATCCAGACGGCGCCGATCGCCCTGGTCGTCGCGCTGCCGCAACTGATCCTGCTGCCGGTCACCGCGGCATTGTGCAACATACGCGCGGTCGATTGCCGCTATGTCCTGGCGTTCGGCATGTCGTGCCTGGGCCTGGCCTGCTGGCTGGGCACATGGCTGACGCCGGACTGGGTGCGGGACAATTTCTACGCGCTGCAGGTCCTGCAGATCTTCGGACAGCCCATGGTGGTGATCCCGACGCTGGTGCTGGCGACCATGGGGCTGGGTCCGGCGGATGGGCCGTTCATCTCGGGCATGGTCAACATGCTCAAGGGCATGGCCAACGCCGTGGCTGCCGCCCTGTTCGAAATCCTGTTGCGGCGTCGGGAACAATATCATTCCGTCATGCTGCTGGACCATAACGGCAACCAGCGCACGGCGCTGGCGGGACAGGGCGACCCGATCGGATCGCAGATCGCCGCAACCTCGCCCGACGCGGGGCACCTGGCCCGCAACGCGCAGCAGATCTTCCACACCTACCTGCATGAACAGTCGCTCGTCCTCGCGCTGGCGGACATCTATTTCATCATGATGTGGATCTGCGTCTTCTATGTGGTGCTGACGGCCATCCTACCCGAACGGGTCTACCCGCCCCGCGTACCTTCCGCACCTGCCCCCTCCACTACTGCACCGGCGCGATAGCGCCTGGGGAATCCTGCACCGATGCCTTACCGGAAACCTCTGCTCATCGCCGGCGGGACCGCCGTCGTGCTCGTCGGACTCGCCTGGACCGGGGACCGCCTGGTCTCGGGCGACGGCGTGCATGAAACGACCAACGACGCGTATGTCACCGCCGATTTCACCGCCGTCGCGCCCAAGATTGCCGGCCGTATCGACCGGGTGACGGCCGAGGATAACGAACATGTCCGCCGCGGCGAGGAACTGGCGCATATCGAGGATGACGATTACCGCGCGGCACTGGATATCGCGCGCGGCAATGTCGCGATCGCCCGCGGCGACATCGCCAACCTGACGGCCGAACTGGCCCGCCAGGACGCCACGATCAGCAGCGCCCGCGCGACCGTGCTGGCCGACGACGCCGCCCTGACCTTCGCCCAGCAGAACGAACGGCGCTATCGCAACCTGTCGGCCGGCGGCGCCGCGACGATCGAACAGCAGCAGGGCGCCGACGCCCACGAACGCGAGGCTGTCGCGACGCGCGCGCGCGACCAGGCCGCCGTCGATGCCGCCATCCAGCAGGTGGCGGTACTGAAGGCCCAGATCACCCGCGCGCAGGGCGCCCTGACCCGCGCCGAGGGCATGCAGCGTCAGGCCGAACTGAACCTGTCCTACTGCACCATTCCGGCGCCGGTCGATGGCGTGGTGGGCGAACGCGGGGTGCGCGTGGGCGCCTATGTGCATCCGGGCACAGCGCTGCTGGCGGTGGTGCCGACGCAATTGTCCTACGTGCTGGCCAATTTCCAGGAAACCCAGTTGACGCACGTGCAGCCCGGCCAGCGCGCGACCGTGTGGGTCGACACCTTCCCCGGCCAGGCGCTGCACGCCCATGTCGACAGCCTGGCGCCGGCCAGCGGTGTCGCCTTTGCCGCGATCCAGCCCGACAACGCCACCGGCAATTTCACCAAGGTGGTGCAGCGCATTCCCGTCAAGGTCGTCTTCGATCCCGGCCAGCCCCTGGCGGCGAAGGTCCGCGTCGGCATGTCGGTCGAGGTCGAGATCGATACCGGATCGAAGGCCGACGGGCCGCACGCCACCGACGATCGCTATGCGTGGCGCTGAGGACCGGGACATGAACAGATGGTCTTTCCCCCGGCGCCCCGCCGCCGGGTTCGGGCTGCCGGTCATGACCGGGGCGGCCCTGCTGCTGGGCGCCTGCACGGTCGGCCCGGACTTCCGCAAGCCCGACGCCGGCGCACCCGCGACATGGAGCCGCCACGACGCCGCCCCTGCCAGCCGGACCGTCGATGCCGAGGCCGATCCCCGGTGGTGGACGCTGTACGGCGACCCGATCCTGACGAGCCTGGAGCAGGAGGTCGTCGCGGCCAACCTGGACCTGCGCATCGCCTCCACCCGCTTCGCCGAAAGCCGGGCCGAACGGCGCATCGCCGGTGCCGCGCAGTTCCCGCACGCCGAGGCCAACGCATCCTATGCCCGCGAACGCGCCAGCCCCAACGGCGTGCTGGGCCTGCTGGGAACGCTGGAACAGGAAGGGGCTGGCAAGATCGCCAGCGGCACGCCGGGCTTCGGGCCCACCTATCTGCCGGGACAGGCGGGCGTACCGGGTTTCAACCTGCCGCAATACGGGCTGAACGCGTCATGGGAAGTCGACCTGTGGGGCCATGTCCGTCGCCAGGTCGAGGCCGCCGATGCCGCCATGAACACCGTCGCGGATATGCGCCGCGACGTCCTGGTCGCGTTGATGGCCGAAACCGCGCGCGATTACATCGAGCTGCGCAGCATACAGGCCCAGACCGCCATCGTGCAGCAGAATCTGGATATCTCCAGCCGCAGCGTGCGTCTATCGGAACTGCGCTTTCGCGAGGGCACGTCGACGCGCCTGGATGTCGCGGATTCCCGCGCCCAGTATCACAGTTTCGAATCCCGCCTTCCCGTCCTGCACGACCAGGAAATCCACCTGATCAACGCGCTGAGCTTCCTGATCGCGCAGGCGCCGGGCGCGTTGTCCGCCCGCCTGGGGCCGCCACGGGACATTCCGCCGGTGCCCGCGACGATCCCGGTGGGCATGCCCTCGGAACTGGCGCAGCGGCGGCCGGACATCCGCGCGGCCGAGGACCGGCTGCACCTGGCCACCGCCAGCGTCGGCGTCGCCATCGCCGATTTCTATCCGCGCATCACACTGACCGGTAGCCTGGATATCCAGGCCCTGCAATTCAGCGGACTGGGTAGCTGGGCGTCGCGCCAGTACGGGTTCGGGCCGACGGCGACCCTGCCGATCTTCGAAGGTGGACGGCTGATCGGACAATTGCGCCTGCGCAAGGCGCAGCAGAAGGAGGCCGCGATCCAGTACCAGCGCACCGTCCTGAACGCCTGGCATGAGATCGACGACGCCATGGCCGATTTCACGGCCGCACAGCGCCAGCGCGACCGCCTGCGCGAGGCGGTGGATGAAAACCGTATCGCCGTCGACATCGCCCAGCGACAATATTCGGAAGGATCGGCGGATTTCCTGAATGTGCTGACGATGCAGAACCTGCTGCTGTCGACGCAGAGCCAGCTTGTGCAGGCCACCGCCGATATCTCCACCGCCGTGGCGCGCCTCTATCGCGCGCTGGGCGGCGGCTGGCAGGCCACACTTCCGGATTCCACCTTCCGGCACGGTTAGGGCCCGGGGCACGGGGCGCCCTTGTGGCCGCCCGGTCGCCAGCGTATCACGGCGACTGATGCCTTCAGCAAGGATTGAAATGCGAAATACCGACAGGTCGTGGCGCGCGGCTCGCCCGTGAGCAATACCGAAGGCCTGGTCGCGCGGATTTTCCGCAATACCGGATATCTGCTCGGCGGCAAGGTGATGGCCGGCATACTGGGCTTTGCCAGTACCGCGCTGGCCGTTCGGGCGCTTGGCCTCGGCGATTACGGGGCGCTGCTGCTGATCCATGCCTGCGCGGGATCGTTCGCGGCAGGTACCCGCTTCCAGTCGTGGCAGCCGCTGCTGCATTACGGCAACGCATTGTTCGCGCAGGGCGAGCGGCACGCGTTCCAGGCCCTGCTGCGCCATTGCTTCATGCTGGACGGGCTGGGGGCCACGGTCGGGCTGGGGCTGGCGGTGCCCTGCGTGGTCTGGTTCGGTCCCAGGCTCGGCTGGCCGCCTTCCTATGGCGGGATGGCGCTGTTCTACATGACGTCCATCCTGTTCATGAACGCGAACTGCGCCATCGGCACGTTGCGCCTGACCAACCGGTTCCGGCAATCGGCGGTGGCGAACGTGGCGCTGGGGATGGTGCGACTGACCGGTGCACTGCTCGGGCTGTGCCTGCACTGGGGTATCGCGGCGTTTCTGCTGATCTGGTACGCGGCGACCTTCGCATCCTTCGCGGTGGATCACATCCTGGCCTGGCGCGCCATCCGCCACACGCCCAGCCTGGAAGGATTCCGCGTCGTCGGTGCCCGCTGGCTGTCCACGGCGGAGGGAATCTGGCGATTGACCCTGTCGGCCAGCGGCAACCAGGCCGTCGCCACGCTCGCCACGCGTGTGGGCGTGCTGCTGATCGGCGCCGCCATCGGGCCGGAAGCCGCCGCCATATACCACGTAACCTGGCAGGTCTGCGACGGCCTGTCCCAGCCCGCCCAGTTGATGACACCGGCCCTGTACCCCGAATTGATCCGCCTGCGCGACCAGAAGGACTGGTCCGCGCTGCGGCGGGTGACACGCCGCATCTTCCAGGCCCTGGGCGGCTTTTCCATCCTTGCGCTGATCGTCGCGGCAACCGTGGGACCGTGGCTGTTCCGCACGCTGCTGGCGATCCATCGGCCCGACAGCCTGACGCTGCTGCTGCTGCTGACGACGGCGGCGATCCTCGATCTGTGGGACGTTCCGCTGGAACCCCTGCTGACCTCGCTGGGCCGCGCACAGCAGCTCTTCGTCGGCCGGGTTGCCGTGACGCTGCTGTCGTTGCCCGCCTTGTACGGCCTGGCCCGCTTCCAGGGCGTGGAGGGCGCGGGCCTGGCGACGCTGCTGGCCGAGGGGCTGGTGCTGGCGACCCGGCTGGTTCCTTACTTCCGCCTCGGCCGGACCTGACCGGCGTCGTTACGCCCCGACACCCCTGTCGATCAGTTCGTCGTAGAATGTCTCCAGGCCCGCCGTCTGCCGGTGCAGGTCGAACTGCGCGGTGACGAAGGCGCGCGCCCGGGCCCCCATGGCGGCCCGCCTGTCGCGGTCGTCCAGCACCTCGCGCATCCGCGCGGCCAGGGCCTCGGCATCCCGCTCGGGCGCCAGCAGCCCTGTCTCCCCTTCCACCATGCCTTCGGGGATGCCACCGACCCGTGACCCGACCACGGGGACGCCGGTCGCCGCGGCCTCCAGCAGGACCATGCCCAGCCCTTCCACCCGGCCGGTCGTCGTATAGACGCTCGGCAGTACCAGCATCGTCGCCGCCCGCATCGCCTGCAGCACCCGCGCATAAGGCTGCGCGCCGAGAAAGGTGACCTGCCCACCGATGCCCAGCGCACGGGCCAGCGCCTCCAGCCTGCCGCGCAGCGGCCCGTCCCCGATGATCAGCAGCCGCTGCGCCGGATGGACGGGCGCCAGCATCGCGAAGGCACGAAGAAGATATTCCGTGCCCTTCATTTCCACCAGGCGCGCGACATGCAGGATGGTCGGCGTTTCCTCCTGCGGGTCGCGTGGCCGGATCGCCCCGCAATCCACGCCGATATAATGCACCCGCGTCCGCGCCGCCGGAAAACCCATCGCCAGCACCCGCGCGCGGATGTAGGCGGACGTGCACAGGAACAACTGCCCTTGCCGCGCCAGCGTCCGGCGAAACAGCGGATAATTCATCCAGGCGGGCGAACCCAGGAAGGCGGCGGTCGACAGGGTGGCGTCGAACCCGTGGAACATGGTCACCAGCGGAACGCCCAGCCTGCGGGCGAGCGGCAGGGCATAGACCCCGTCCACCCCGAAATGGGCGTGGACCAGGGCCGGCCGGCGGTCGCCGAGCAGGCGCAGGTAGGGCGCGGGATCGCGTGTCAGCATCTGCGCGCCGATGCGCGCCATGGCCGCGCGCCGCCACAGGTCGCGCAGTACGCGCGACGATGCATCCGGCGGCCCGTCGCCGTACCGTAGCCGTCCGACGTACAGAGGCGCGTACCGGCGCATCGCCTGGGCCTGCTGGGTTATGAACGTCTCGGATATCCGGAACAGGTTCTGACGGAACAGGACGATTTCGCGCATGCAAGCCTCTGCTGGTGTGGACATCCGTCCGCTGGGGGGGATAGTAGCGCATCCGCCGGATCGTCGCGGCCATCACCCGCTTCCGGGCGCCTCGTCGCGTCTCCCTCGCATCCCCGGGGCCGGCGGTCGTGATGCCTGGACGGTTGCCACTTCCTGGGGCGTGTCCCCGCCACACAAGCCGGACGTCATGACCATACCTTCCCGCGTGCATTTCTGCTGGATCGGCACCAGCCTTCCCTGGGCCTATGTCTTCGCTATCCTGTCGGCGGCCGAACGCAGCGAGATGCCCGAGATCATCCTGCATCACACCGACGCGCTGGATGACGGCCCCGAGCGCCGTGCGCTCGAACAGGCCCCCCGCGTGCGGTTGTCGCGACTCGACCCCATCGCCTGCCTGGCCGAGGTGGAGCAGGAAACGGGAATCGATGGCGAACTGGTCGCGCTGTATCGCAGTCTCGGCAGTCCGGTGATGCGGGCGGATATGCTGCGGGTCGCCATTCTTTATCTGCGGGGCGGCATCTATCTCGACCTGGATACGATCACGACCGCGTCGTTCCGACCCCTGCTGGAGGTCCGTCAGTTCGTCGGCACCGAATTCATCGTATGGCCGCAATGCGTGCGTACCTCGCGCTCGCCCATCGTCCGGGTGCGGCACATGGGCCTGTCCGTCGTGCGCAGGCTGCTGCGCAAGATGCCGCAGGGCTGGAAGGCGTTCCGGAGAATCGAGAATTTCTATTCCCTCGGCCTCAACAACGCGGTGATGGGCGGGGAGGCCCGTGCGCCACTGTTCGAGGCCTATCTCCGCGCGATGCCGTTGTTGCCCCCGACGTGTCGGACGCGCCCCTTCGCACTGGGCCCGCACATGCTCCAGCATCTGGTTGCCCAGGGCGGGCTGGGTGATCTGACGATATACCCGCCGCGGGTTTTCTATCCGATGCCGCCTGTCATTTCCGAACATCTCTTCTGCAACAGCCGCAGCGTGCAGCCGGAGAATGTCCTGCTGCCCGAAACGCGGGTGGTGCACTGGTATGCATCGGTCCGCACCAAATCCCGGGTCGCGCAGATCACGCCGCGTTACGTGCGCGATCATCGCGATCACCAGCTCTATAGCGCGCTTGTCTGTTCGTGCATCCGCGACCTGCCGGACGTGGCGTAACCTCGGCCGGCCCTCCGTTCGGGCCGCCTGCGGTCCGGACGGAGAAGAGCAGGAACCTGATCCCCGCAGGGCTGACTGGGCGCGCCGCCGAGGGCGCCCTGTCCTGCCCCGGTCCGGAGCAGGAGAAAGCCTGTGCCTGATTTTCATTGAAAATCAATGGCGTCCCGTACGGGATTCGAACCCGTGTTACCGCCGTGAAAGGGCGGTGTCCTAGGCCTCTAGACGAACGGGACGTGGACGAGGCAGCTTCTAGGTCATCATGCGGCGGGACGCAACCCGTCCCGACACGAGAAAATGCTCCCGACCGATATTTTTCGCCGGCCGTTTTCCGGGAGCGTTTTCAGAGCCCTTCTACAGATGGGGCTGGCGAGCGAGCGCGGTCCTTCGACCGCCCCTGGTGCATGTTTTCGAGCTCGGGTCGCCGGTAAAAGGTATTTTCGAACGGACTCTCAGGGGGTCAGGCGCACGCGCCCGGCAATGCGACCATGCGGGAGATCCCACAGGACGATTCGGTCGCCCCCCCCGCCCGAAAGGGAAATCGCCAGCAGCGTATCGGCCTGCCGCGTCATGCCCGTGATGCGGGTGCCGGCGGGTTCATCCAGGACGAGATTTCCGTAATCGCCCGACATCGGGGGCGCCGGGACGACCGGCGCCGGCGTCGCACCGGACGCCACGACGTCATGCCGGGGATGCGAGATGCGGTGCACCAGCACGCCCACCAGGACCAGCGAACCGACCGCCAGCAACACCCCCATGAAAATGACGGCCGCCAGAAGCGCCTTCGATCCCTGTCCGTTCATGATTGCTTTCCGTTTCCGACCGACGTCGTTTTCCGTTAAGAGCCGCGCATGACCGACGACACGCAGCCCGTTTTCCTGACCGCCGGCGCCGAGCACGCCGGCCAGCGTACCGACCGTTTCCTGGCCGACGCCATCGGCACGCTGTCGCGGTCCCGCGTCAAGGCACTGATGGAAGGCGGTCACGTGTCGCGCGCGGGCGTTCCCCTGCGCGAACCGTCCGACCCGGTCCGGGCGGGCATGTGTTATGAGATAAGGCAACCGCCGGCAATCCCCGCCACCCCGGTGGCGCAGGCGATCCCGTTCGTCATCCTGCACGAGGATTCGGACCTGATCGTTCTGGACAAGCCCGCGGGTCTGGTCGTCCACCCCGCCCCCGGCAACGAGGACGGGACCCTGGTCAACGCCCTGCTGGCGCATTGCGGCGACAGCCTGACCGGCATAGGGGGAGAACGTCGGCCCGGGATCGTGCACCGGCTGGACAAGGACACATCGGGCGTCATGGTGGTGGCCAAGACCGAACGCGCCCATACCGCCCTGTCGGCGGCCTTTGCGGCGCGCGACATCGACCGCACCTACCTGGCCCTGTCATGGGGCATCCTGGCGCCGGCTGCCGGATCGTTCGAAGGCGCGATCGGCCGCGACAGGCGCGACCGCAAGCGCATGTCGGTGGTTCACCATGGCGGGGGGAAGCACGCGCTGACCCATTACCGGACGCTGCAGACCTTCCATGGGGCGGCCAGTTATGTGGAATGCCGCCTGGCCACGGGACGCACGCACCAGATCCGCGTGCATTTCTCCACCGCCGGGCATCCCCTGCTGGGCGATCCGGTCTATCTGCGCCGGATTCCTGCCGCGTCGCGGGGCCTGCCCGACGAGGCGCGCCGTGCCGCGCTGGATTTTCCCCGTCAGGCCCTGCATGCCGCGCGGCTGGGATTCGTCCACCCCGGGACCGGCGAATCCATGCTGTTCGAGACCCCGCCCCCGGACGATTTTCAAACGCTTCTGGAAAAGATTGCTTAGTTTTAAGGCAGTTTTTGGGGAGTTTGCTTGACGGTCAACCGACCCGTCATTAGGTTCGGGAGTTGTCCGGCGGGTGACGCGACCGCCGGAATGGACGTCTCGCGAGGATGCGGCCCATGATGGGGGTGCCTCGCGGGGACGTGAAGTCCATCCACGCGCCAATGGGGCGGGTCCATGAAACCCTCTGACGGATGTGCCGTAGGACATCCCCGGGGACAGCATGACACCCCCCGGAAAAGGAGTCCGATCCCATGGCCTCTTCCGTTCTCAATGTTGGTCCTGAAACCAACCTGTCAAGGTACCTTCAGGACATCCGTAAATTCCCCATGCTCTCCCCCGAGGAGGAGCAGCGCCTGTCCCGTAGCTGGAAGGACAAGGGCGACACCAACGCTGCCCACGCGCTCGTCACCTCCCATCTGCGCCTGGTTGCCAAGATCGCCATGGGCTATCGCGGCTACGGCCTGCCGCTGGGCGAACTGATCAGCGAAGGCAACATCGGAATGATGCAGGCGGTCCGCCGCTTCGATCCCGATCGCGGCTTCCGGCTTGCGACCTATGCGATGTGGTGGATCCGCGCGGCCATCCAGGAATATATCCTGCATAGCTGGTCGCTGGTGAAGATGGGCACGACCGCCGCCCAGAAGAAGCTGTTCTTCAACCTGCGCCGCCTGAAAGGGCAGATGCAGGCCATCGACGATGGCGACCTGCAACCCGAACAGGTGAACAAGATCGCCGCGTCGCTGGGCGTGCCGGAACAGGACGTCATCAACATGAACCGTCGCCTTTCGGCGCCGGATCACAGCCTGAACGCCCCCCTGCGCGCCGACAGCGAAGGCGAATGGCAGGATTGGCTGGTCGACGAGCACGACAACCAGGAACAGACCCTGGCCGACAGCGAGGAATTCAGCGGCCGCAAGGCGCTGCTGGACAATGCGCTGAAGACGCTCAACGACCGCGAGCGCCATATCCTGACCGAGCGCCGGCTGAAGGACGAACCGGCGACGCTGGAAGAACTGTCCCACACCTACAACATCTCGCGCGAGCGCGTGCGCCAGATCGAGGTTCGGGCGTTCGAGAAGGTCCAGGCCGCCATGAAGGCGGAAGTCGAGGCCCATCGCGAGGCCCATCAGGCCGGATAAGTCCTTTCGGATGAGGTCTCGCCCCCTCGTCCGAAGAAGACGCCGCCGCCTGTAGCGGCCGCCGGGCGGGGGCCTTCGCCCTCCGCCCGGCCGCGCGGTTTCAGTTTTCGAACGGGTCGCGCATCAGGATGGTGTCGTCGCGTTCCGGGCTGGTGGACAGCAGGGTCACCGGGGCCTCGACCAGTTCCTCGATCCGGCGGACGTATTTGATCGCCTGGGCCGGCAGGTCGGCCCATGACCGGGCGCCATAGGTCGTGCCGCTCCAGCCCTCCAGCGTCTCATAGACCGGCTTCACCCGAGCCTGCGCCGCCGGGGCGGAGGGGAAATGGCGGATCTCCTGGCCGTCCAGCTCGTATCCCGTGCAGATCCGCAGTTCAGGAAGTCCGTCCAGCACGTCCAGCTTGGTCAGCGCCAGGCCGTTGACGCCGCCCACGCGCACCGCGCGACGCACCAGCATGGCGTCGAACCAGCCGCAGCGGCGCGGACGGCCCGTGACGGTGCCGAATTCATGGCCGCGCTCGCCCAGCGTGCGGCCCATGTCGTCATGCAGTTCGGTGGGGAACGGCCCCTCGCCCACGCGGGTGGAATAGGCCTTGGCGATCCCCAGCACGAAACCGACCGTCCCCGGCCCGACACCGCTGCCCGTCGCGGCGTTGGCGGCGATGGTGTTGGAACTGGTGACGAACGGATAGGTGCCGTGATCGACATCCAGCATCACGGCCTGCGCGCCTTCGAACAGGATCTTGCGGCCGGCCCGGCTGCTGTCGTCCAGCAATTCCCACACCGTGTCCATGAAGGGCAGGACCCGTGGCGCCAGCACGTTCAGATGCGCCAGCAGGGCGTCCTTGGTGAAGGTGTCCGCCCCCAGGCCCGCCAGCAGCGTGTTGTGGTGCAGCAGCAGTTCGTCCAGCTTCCAGTCCAGCGTCTCGGGCTCGGCCAGGTCGCACAGGCGGATGGCGCGGCGGGCCACCTTGTCCTCATAGGCCGGGCCGATGCCGCGTCCGGTCGTGCCGATCTTGCGGTCGCCGCGCGCGGCCTCGCGCGCGCGGTCGATGGCGCCATGCACCGGCAGGATCAGCGGCACGTTCTCGGCGATGCGCAGCGTGCGGGGCGTGACCTCCAGCCCCTGTGCGGTGACGCGATCGATTTCGGCCAACAGGGCCTCGGGGTCCACGACGACGCCATTGCCGATCACGCCCATCTTGCCCCGCACCAGGCCGGACGGCAGCAGCGACAGCTTGTAGGTCTGGTCGCCCACCACCAGGGTATGGCCGGCGTTGTGCCCGCCCTGGAACCGCACGACGATGTCTGCGCGACTGGCCAGCCAGTCGACGATCTTGCCCTTCCCCTCGTCGCCCCACTGGGCGCCGATCACGGTGACGTTGGACATGATGTGCTCCTTGAAATGCTGCCCGTCCGGGCCGTGCATCATGGCCGCCGGGTAAACTGGATAAAGGACCGGGCGGGACCAGCCCCCCTCGTGCCGCCTGACTTATCAGGCGCGTCAGTCGAGCGCCACGATTCCGTCCCCACGGGCCAGCATCGCGCATCCCAGGCGTCGCGCCTCGGCCGCCGGATCGGCCACCGGGCCCAGCGCATCGACGGTGGCGTACCCGTCCTGGCGCAGGCGGCGGCCCAGTTCGGGGGCGGCATCCACCGGCAGGAAGACCCGAATCCGCCCCGCCCGGGCCGGCGCCGCGCGCAGCAGGGCTTCGGGCCGCAGGGTCAGGCCGCAGGCCGGTTCGTCGTCGTTCGACCGGTAGCGTCCGCCCCGGCCCAGTTCCTGATGCTGTCCCCGGGCATAGACGGTGACACACACGCCCGTATGATACTGCCAGCCGCGGAATTCGATCGGATCGACCGTCAGGCGGATATCCGGCACCCTGGCCGTGATCGCCGCCACCGTCGCCGCCAGCCGGTCGCTGAGCAGCCGGACGGCAGGCGGCAAATCCAGCCCCCCCAGCACTGCCAGCGCGCGATCGGCCGGACCCGCGGCATGCAGCAATTCGGTCAGCACCGGGGCCAGGCCGCCGGCCAGGCGCGCCACCGCGGCCGCGTCCTTGCGGTCCAGCGCGCGCATCAGCGCCAGCCGCTCGGCAGGCGAATAATCGATTTCCGACATCAGCGCGGGCGCCAGCGGCGGCATCGTCAGGTCGAACGACACACCCGGCACGCCCAGCGTCGCCAGCCCTTCCGCGCCCAGGGCGACGATTTCGGCGTCGGCCTCGGGCGAATCCGGGCCGATCAGTTCGATTCCCGCCTGTGAAATCTGGCGATCGCTTTCCCGCGCCCCCCCGCTGGCCACGACGCACAGCCCGGCATAGGACAGGCGCAGCGGGCGCGGCGCATCCGCCAGGCGCGTGGCCGCGATTCGCGCGATCTGCGGCGTGATGTCGGGACGCAGCGCCATCATCCGCCGCGTATCAGGATCCATCAGGCGGAACGCCTGCTCGGCCACCGCCGCGCCGGACCCGGACAGCAGCGTGTCCTCGAACTCCAGCAGCGGCGGCTTGACCCGGCTGTAGCCATGGGCCGCGAAGACCCGCATCAGGTCTTCCATGCCGGCGGCCTCGGCCTCGGCGTCGGAAGGCAGCAGGTCGACAAAACCTGCCGGCAGCAGGGCGGGGTTGGGAGGCGGATCGTCCGTCATGCGCGCGCCTATATCATCGTCGCGGCCATCCGTCATGCCCGCAGTGCCGGCCGGGGCCGGATCGGCCGGCCCCGGCATTATGCGTATTCGGCGCGAACCTGGGCCTCGGCCCAATCCAGCCACGGCAGCAGCGCCTGCAGGTCCGCCGTTTCGACCGTGGCGCCACCCCACAGGCGCAGCCCGGGCGGCGCGTCGCGATAGCTGCCGATATCCAGCGCCACGCCCTCGGCCTCCAGCACCGCGACGATCCGCTTGGCCGCCTTTGCCTGGTCGGCGTCGGCCAGCGCGCGGAACCAGGGGGCGACGATGGTCAGGCAGATCGACGTACTTGACCGTTCGGCCGCGTTCCGCGCCAGGAACGCCGCCCAGTCCGACCGCGCGACCCAGCCCGCCACGGCCGCCAGGTTGGCCTGGCTGCGCGCGATCAGTGCCGGCAGGCCGCCGATCGCCTCGGCCCAGCGGAGCCCGTCCAGCGCGTCCTCGACGCACAGCATCGACGGCGTGTTGATCGTGTCGCCGCGGAAGATCCCCTCGATCAGCTTGCCCTTGGAGGTCAGGCGGAAAATCTTGGGCAGGGCGCGCGGCGGCGACGTTTCCTCCAGCCGGCGCACGGCGCGGGGCGACAGGGCCAACATGCCGTGCGCGGCCTCGCCCCCCAGGACCTTCTGCCAGGACCAGGTCACGATATCCAGCTTGTCCCACGGCAGGTCCATCGCGAACGCGGCGGAGGTCGCGTCGCAGATCACCAGCCCGTCGCGATCCGCCGGGATGGCGGATCCGTCAGGGATCCGCACGCCCGACGTCGTGCCGTTCCATGCCAGCACCACGTCGTGCGACCAGTCCACCTGCCCCAGGTCGGGCAGGCTGCCGTACCCGGCCGCCAGCACCCGGGCGCCGGGGGGGCGCAACTGCGCCATGATGTCGTCGGCCCAGGTCGCGGAAAAGCTTTCGAACGCCAGCACGTCGACCGGCCGTTCGCCGATCAGCGACCACAGCACCATCTCCACCGCCCCGGTGTCGGAGGCGGGAACGATGCCCAGCCGCCAGTCATCGGGCATGCCCAGAACGGCACGGGATCGCGTGATGACCTCGTTCAGCCGCGCCCGTCCGTCCGGCGCGCGGTGGGACCGGCCGAGCAGCGCCCCCGACAGCGCATCCAGCGACCAGCCCGGGCGCTTGGCGCAGGGGCCGGAGGAAAAGCAGGGATTGCCGGGCCGCACGCCCGGCTTCGCGATCGTGTCGGGGGAAAGAGAAAGCATCATCTGTCCGGAATTGATGGTACGAGAGAGGGGACTCGAACCCCTATGCCTTGCGGCGGTCGATTTTGAGCCGACTACGTCTACCGTTCCGTCACTCTCGCCTGGGGGCACTGCTTATCAGCAAACAGGGGAAACTGGCAATCGGCCGCTACGCCTGTCCTGCCGATGGCGCGAGACCCAGCATCAGCGCGATATTCTGGATCGCCGCCCCCGACGCCCCCTTGCCCAGATTGTCCAGGCGCGCGGTCAGGACGGCCTGGCGCCGGGCGTCGTTGGCATGCACGCGCAGTTCCATCCGGTCGGTGCCCGCCAGCGTATCGGCGACCAGACCCGGGCCGGCGTCCTCGACGCTGACCAGGCTGGATTCGGCGTAGAACGCCGCCAGCACCGTCCGCAGATCGGCGCCGGTCGGATGGTCGGCCAGCATGTCCAGATGCAGCGGGATCGACACGATCATCCCCTGCGGGAAATGCCCCACCGACGGCACGAAGACCGGAACCCGCGACAGGCCGGAATACCGCGTGATTTCGGGAACATGCTTATGTTCCAGGGTCAGGCCGTACAAATCGAAGGCCGGGCCGCCGTCGCGTTCGTGCGCCTCGATCATCGTGCGGCCGCCACCGCTATAGCCGCTGACGGCGTTGATCGTGACGGGATGGTCGGGGGACATTACCCCGGCCAGGACCAGCGGCCGCAACAATCCGATCGCCCCCGTCGGATAGCATCCCGGGTTGGAAACCCGGCGCGACGTCCGGATGGCGTCCGCCTGCCCGTTTCCCATTTCGGGAAAGCCGTAGACCCAATCCGGATCCACGCGAAAGGCGGTGCTGGCATCCAGGATCCGCGGCGCCCGGCCGCCCGCCTGCGCGATGGATTCGACCATTCCGGCCGCGTCGCGCGACGCGGCGTCCGGCAGGCACAGGACCACGATATCCACCGATTCCATCATGTCGCGGCGGGCGGACGGGTCCTTGCGATGTTCGGCGGCGATGGATCGGACCGTCACCGGCAGGCCGCGCAGGCGCTCGCGAATGCCAAGCCCCGTCGTCCCGGCCTCGCCATCGATGAAAACCGTCGCCTGTCCGTCCATTGATCCGTCCGCCTCGCATGACCCGTCGTGCGGGATCGCGGCGGACTATAATCCCGTGGGCCGCGCGGAACCAAGACATGGATGAACGCCATGACAGAACGGCCGGTTGGCCCTACCCTGCCAGCTCCCTTCTTCCAGACCGGAGCCCCCCGCGATGTCCGATGCCGCCCAGGCGATTCAGCGCCTGATCGAAATCATGGCCCGCCTGCGCGACCCGAATGACGGCTGCCCCTGGGACCGGGAGCAGGATTTCGCCTCGATCGCCCCTTATGCGATCGAGGAGGCCTACGAGGTCGCCGACACCATCGCGCGCGAGGATTGGACGGCCCTGCCGGACGAACTGGGCGACCTGCTGCTGCAGGTCGCCTATCACGCCCGCATGGCCGAGGAAGCGGGCTGGTTCGATTTCGCGACCGTGGCCACGATGATCGGCGACAAGATGATCCGCCGCCATCCCCATGTGTTCGGCGACACCCCGCTGCGTCCCGGCCAGTGGGAAGACGGCAAGGCGCAGGAACGGCTGAGCCGGCAGGACAACGGCGCCTTGGCCGGCATTCCCCTGGGCCTGCCGGCGCTGCTGCGTGCGCGCAAGCTGTCGGCCCGGGCCGCCCGGGTCGGGTTCGACTGGGCCACGGCGGCCGAGGTCGCCGACAAGGTGGACGAGGAAATCGCGGAGCTGAAGGTCGAACTCGTCTCCGGCGACCGCGCGCGCATCGCCGATGAACTGGGCGACGTGCTGTTCACCGTGGCGACGCTGGCACGCAAGCTGGACCTCGATCCCGAAGACTGCCTGCGCCAGGCCAATGCCAAATTCACCCGCCGCTTCACCGCCGTGGAGCAGGATCTGGCCGGCCAGGGCCGGACCCTGCCGGACGCAACGCTGGCGGAGATGGAAGCCGGCTGGCAGGCGGTCAAGCGCCGCGAACGCGAAGCCCCGTGACACGCGGCGACGCGCCGGGACAATATGTTCCCCCGACGATTTCTGATTCCCTCCCCCTTGCGAACGAGGCTCCCCCGGACATGACGCCCCCTCTTCTGACCCGCCGGACGCTGCTGGTCACCGCGGCTGGCGCCGCCGCGTCCGGTCTTGTCGCGCGGACAATCCCCGCCGCGGCGCGTGCCAGGACGCATAATTTCGTCATGATCGGGGATTGGGGACGGCGGGGCCATTACGAACAGACCGCCCTGGGCGAACGGATGGGCCGCGTCGCGGCGGACCATGGCAGCCTCTATACCGTGTCGGTCGGCGATAATTTCTACGACGACGGCGTGACATCGGTCGACGATCCGCAATGGCGCACCTCGTTCGAGGATATCTATACCGCTGACAGCCTCAAATCCCGCTGGCGCGTCATCCTGGGCAACCACGATTATCGTGGCGACGTGGACGCCCAGTTGAAATACGGCCAGGCCGTCGACAGCCGGTGGTACCTGCCGGCGCGCTATTACGTCATGCGCGACCAGCTGGCCGACGGTAGCACCGCCGATTTCTTCTATATCGATACCAACCCCTTCATCAGCCGGTATCGCGGCACCAAGGTGCGGATCGACGGCCAGGATACCGCCACGCAGTTGCGGTGGCTGGAACAGGGGCTTGCGACGTCGGATGCGGACTGGAAGATCGTGGTCGGCCACCATCCCGTCTATACGGCGGAAGGACGGTTCGACGAACCGGAACTGATCGCCGCGATCCCGCCTTTGCTGAAACGTCACCGCGTCACGATCTATGTGAACGGCCACATCCACAACCTGCAATATATCGAAAGGGACGGGATCCATTACATCAACAATGGCGCCGGTTCCCGGATCGACCCGGTCGGCGTCGCGCAACGCGGTGGGTTCACCGCCCCGGAACAGCACGGTTTCATGACCGTCGCCATGACGCGCGACAGCTTCGATTTCGCTTTTGTGGGCCTGGCCGGAAACCGACTGTTCGGGCGGCAGATTCCCCGAACCGCCTGACACCATCCCCCCGACCGCGGCATGGGCGGGAAACCGGGAGGTGGCGCGCACGTTCGTGACAAGGCAAGTCCGCCCATGCGGTTTCCCCGAAGCGAGGGCTCCAGGCGATGGTGCAGCGACCTTTCTGGAAAGGGTATCTGAAGCTCTCGCTCGTCACCTGCCCGGTGGCCATGACGCCCGCGACGACGGAAAGCGAAAAGGTTCGCTTCCACACGATCAACCGGAACACCGGCCATCGGCTGGTGAGCCAGTATGTCGATGCCCAAACCGGCGCCCCCGTCGAGGATGACGCGCAGGTCATGGGCTATCCGCGGGGCGAGGATGGCTATGTGATGCTGGAAGACGACGAACTGGATGCCGTCGCGCTGGACAGCACGCATACGATCGACATCGAAACCTTCGTGCCCGCGGACAGTGTCGGCTGGATCTGGTACGACGCCCCGCATTTCCTGGTGCCCGACGACGAGATCGGGGAGGAGGCATACAGGGTCATCCAGGCCGCCCTTGTGGCGACCGGCACGGTCGGGATCTCCCGCCTGGTGATGTATCGCCGGGAACGGGCCGTCCTGCTGGAAGCCCGGGGCAAGGGCATCGTGCTGTGGACCCTGCATTTCGGAAACGAGGTCCGCGATGCCGCCGATTATTTCGCGGATGGCGGCACGGACGAATGGAACGGACCCGAAATGAAACTGCTCCGGGAACTGATCGATCGACAGAAGGTCCCTTGGGCGCCGGAGATGGTCACCGATCCGGTGCAGGAGCGCCTTCTGGACATCATCGAAGCCAGGAAAAAGGCCCGCAAGCGGCCGCGAAAATCCCGCGTCGAAATCCCCGCCCCGGGCCGGATCGTCAACATCATGGACGCGCTGCGGGCCAGCCTGGAATCCGAAACGAAAGGCCGGCGGTAGAACAGGGGCATTCGGCGGCCTTGGGCCGCGGCCTCAGTCCGTATCGGGCGGCGCGGCCTCCAGCGGCCGGGCGTCCTGCCGGAACCCCTCCCAGGGATCGGCATCCAGGGCGGCCAGGCGCGCCGGGGCCGTGGCCAGCGTGAAATGCGCCGGTCCGATCCCCGGCCCGAGTTCGTCCCAGGCCAGGGGCATGGACACCGGCGCGCCGGGCCGGGCGCGGGTCGAATAAGGTGCGACGGCCGTCGCGCCACGCTGGTTGCGCAGGTAATCGACCAGGATCCGTCCCCGCCGCCGGGCCTTCGTGATGGTCGCCACATAACGGTCGGGGCTGTCGGACGCCATGGCCTGTGCCAGTCCCCTGGTGAAACCCTTGACCGTGGCCCAGTCCGCGCGGGGCACGAGGGGTGTTACGACATGCAGGCCCTTGCCGCCCGAGGTTTTGACGAAAGCCGCCAGGCCGGTGGCCTCCAGCCGCCGGCGGACTTCCTGCGCCGCGTCGATCAGTGCGGTCCAGGGTACGTCCTCGCCCGGATCCAGATCCATCACGATCATATCCGGCCGCTCCCAATCCCGGCAGGACGCCCCCCAGGGATGGATCTCCAGCGTCGCGGCCTGGACCAGGCCCATCAACCCGTCGAAGTCATGAATGCCGATCAGCTTCCCACCGTCGCCGGCGGCGGGGTCGTCCAGCGCCACGATCCCGGGGCTGGCCCCTTTCCAGAGATTTTTCTGAAAGAATGTCTGGCCCGATATGCCGTCCGGGCAGCGTAGCAACGCCAGCGGACGATCGACGATGAAGGGGGCGATATAGCGCCAGACATCGGCGTAATAATCGGCCAGCCCTTCCTTCGTCACCCCCGAATCCGGCCAGTACAGCCGGTCGGGATGGGTCAGGTTCACAATGCGGCGTTGCGGCGGCGGGGGCTCGACGTCGGGGGTTTCGACTTCCCGGACGATCTCGGTGGCTGGCTTGTCCTCGCGGATGCCGCGGAAGGACGCGTGACGCAGATGTCCGTCGGCCGTCCATGCCCGGAATTCGATTTCGGCCACCAGTTCGGGACGCACATAGCGTACTCCCCGCGCCTCGTCGGCGGTCAGTTTGCCGACGAACGGGCTCTTCGCAACGGCCGCCGGGTCCAGCCGGCGGAACAGATCCCGCGCCAGCGCGGCGGTGAAGCCGGTTCCGACCCGTCCGACATGACGCAGCCCGCCACCATCGTAGACCCCGAGTACGAGCGAGCCGATCGCCGTCTTCGAGACCGTGGAGGGAACATAGCCACCGATCACGAATTCCTGCCGGGCGGAGCATTTCGATTTTACCCAGTCCCTGCCCCGGCCCGAACGATAAGGCGCATCCCGCAGCTTCGAGACGACACCCTCCAGGCTCAGTCGGCAGGCATGGTGGAATACCAGATCGCCCGCCTGGTCGTAGTGGCTGCTGAACCGCAGCGGGCCGTCCTCCGCCGGGACAAGACGGCGCAGGATCTCCTTCCGGGCCATCAGTGGGGCACCCCGCAGGTCGTACCCGTCCAGATGCAGCAGGTCGAACGCATAGAAGACGAACCGGTCCGTCCGATCGGAAGCAAGATCTTCCTGCAGGGCGGAAAAATCGGATACGCCGTTCGCGTTCTCCACCACCAGTTCGCCGTCGATCAGGGCGTCGTCCAGCGGAAGGGCCGACAGCATGTCGATGACCCCGGGGCCGAACCGCGTCGTCCAGTCGAGACCACTGCGGGTCAACAGTTGGACGTGCCGTTCCGCGATCCGGGCGAGCAGGCGATAGCCGTCGAGCTTGATTTCATGGATCCAGCGTCGGCCACCCGGCGCCCGGGGTACCAGGGTCGCCAGTGCCGGTGCGACGAAGGGCGGCATCGGCACGGCTGCGGCGCCCTTGACCCGGGTCAAGGACCCAGGCCCTTCGGCCAGGGCCGGGTCGGGCCTGGGGGATGCGGTCCCGGCCGCGGTCCTGGTCCGTCGGCGGGCCGGGGGGCGATCCGCCGTGATGTCGTCGAGGGACCGGCCGGTCTTCACCGAATCCGGCCGTTCCTCGAGAATATCGGGGTCCGCCTCCGTACGGGCGGCCTCGTCGTCCCCCTTGATCAGCAACCAGTTGTCCCGCTTCTCACGCGGCCGGGCCGCCATTCGGACGAGGTGCCATCGTCCGTGCAGTTTTTCGCCCTGCAGGTCGAAATCCAGATGACCTTTCGCCAGTCCCTCGGCCACGTCATGAAGAGGGGTCCAGGTCCCGCGATCCCACAATTCGACGGTGCCGCCGCCATATTGGCCCTGGGGAATCGTCCCTTCGAAATCTCCATATTCCAGGGGATGATCCTCGACATGCACGGCAAGACGTTTCTCGGCCGGGACCAGACTCGGGCCTTTCGTCACGGCCCAGCTTTTGAGCACGCCATCCACTTCCAGGCGGAAATCGTAGTGCAGACGGCGCGCCGCATGTTTCTGGACGACAAACAGGTGCCCTTCCGCCGCAGCCACCCCTCCCCGGGGCTCTGCCGTGACGCGGAAGTCGCGCTTCTTGCGGTAAGTTTGGAGCGCCATGGATTCAGCCGGCCTTTCGGCGCGCCCCCGACCGTCCGCCGGATGGCCGGCCCGGCGGCGTTTTCTGTCCCGCGCTCGCCCGCAGGGCCTCCATCAAATCGACGACCGTGCCGCGTGCCGGCCGGGACGGAGCCTCGATCCTGCGCCCTTCGCTCTTTGCCCGGACCAGTTCGGCCAGCGCGCCTTCGTAGCGATCATCGAACGCCGCCGGATCGAAATGTCCCGTCCGCGTCCCGATGATGTGCCGGGCGAGATCGATCATCTCGTCCTTCAGCCCGCCCCCCGGAATGTCCTGGAACGCCTCGTCCACCGAGCGGACCTCATAATCGAAATGAAGGGTGGACGCGATCAGCCCCGTCCCATGGGGCCGGACCAGCAGCGTCCGGAGGCGGCGGAAGAGCACGGTCCGCGCCAGCGCCGCCACCTTCATGTCCCGCATCGCGTCGCGGATCAGCGGATAGACGCTTTCCTCGTCCGAGGTTTCGGCGCCGCGTCCGGCCGCGAGGTAATACGAACGGTCGAGATAGATGTCGTCGATCTCGCGGCAGGCAATGAACGCCGACACCGTGAGCATTCTGTCGCTTTCGGGCACGGCGGCGGCGATTTCGTCGGGTTCCAGTATCACATAGTCGCCGACGCCGATTTCGTATCCCTTGACCTGATCGTCCCGCTCCACCGGCTGGCCGGTCTCCTCGTCCACGAAATGCCGTTGCACACGATGGCCGGTGGCACGATTGAGGATATGCAGGGCAATGCGTTCGGACGTCAAGACAGCCGTGTAGAGGGCCACCGGGCAGACCAGTTCACCAACCCGTAGCAGGCCCTTCCAGTTGGCGCGCGGCGTCATGACCCAAACGTACCCCCTACCCCGGACAGTGCCCCGATTTGTCCTTCCGTGCGTCGGGACAGGTTTTCCGGTCGACCGGCTTCCTGGGCGATGGCTGCGCAGGCTTGTTCGGGGTCGAACCAGGGCCCGGCTCGGCCTGCTGTCGCGAAGAGGGCAACGTGCGTTCCAACGTATCGGGGCCCGTGGTATGGCCGGCATCGGGGGGCACGGTCACGCTGCCCGATGGTTCCGTACCCGAGCTCTGGGCATTCGCCGGGACAGATAGCGCCGCAAGCGCCAGGCAAAGAGCGACACTCGGCATCGTCGTCATCAGACGCATCATTCAGTCTCCCACTCAGGGCCCTGTCCTGAGACCCGCCAAAGGCCACAGGCCTTTGGAAACCAATTCGTTATCCATCACCCGGGGGCCGTAGCCTCGGACTCTGGTGGGTTCGGACAAGGCCCGACCTTGGGAATCCTGACGCCTGCCAGGGGGATTGGTTGCTCAGGCACGGGGAAAATCATTGGCCAGACCGGCCGGGACAACGGTGCGGGAGGGAGGCTCAGCCCCGATCCATCAGCAGGTCGTACAGATCCTGCCAGCTGTCCCGATCCGGGGCGTAGAGCAGGCCGCCCTCGCGGTCCGTCGCGCGATAGGGCGATCCGTCGAAATGCGCGCAATAGCCCCCGGCCTCGCGATGGATCAGCCACCCCGCCAGATGGTCCCAGGGCAGGGTGCGGTTGAACAGCAGGAAATGGCACTTGGCGTCCGCGATCATCAGATATTCATGCGCCGCGCAGCGGAAATCCCACGATCCCATGACCCGGGGCAGATTGTGCGTCACGGTGTCACGAATCTCGGGATTCAGGTACCGCCAGGACGCATTGCCGGACATCGCCTTGGCCGCCACGGGCGGGGCCACCGACAATGCGCGTTCCGCTCCATCGGCACCGGCCAGCCACGCCCCCTCGCCCCGCACGGCCAGGGCCGCCACGTTACAGACCGGATCGAGAATCGCCGCACCCGCGACCTCGCCCCGGACCACCACCGACACCATCACCCCGAACAGCGGCACGCCGGCCGCGTAATTCGCGGTGCCGTCGATCGGATCGATCACATAGGCCAGGTCCGCCGCGCCCAATGCATCCAGCAGGTCGGGCCGGGCGCATGCGGCCTCCTCCCCGATCACCACCGCGCCGGGCGACAGGTGACGCAGGGCGGCGGCGATCTCGCGCTCTGCGGCCTCGTCGGCGTCGGTCACGACGTCCAGCGGGCTGCTCTTGCACCGAATGCTTGCGGAGTCGAGTTGCCGGAAGCGCGGCATGATCTGCCGGGACGCCGCGCCACGCATGATCTCCAGCACCGTACGCATGCCATCGACCGAAACAGGGACCGTCATCGTCATTCTCCGCCTCCCGTCACTCCGGGATCCGCCGTCCCGGGGATCGGCGCGCGATCAGGCGGCCCGACCTGCCAGGGCCGCCCTACCTGCCGCGCTCCGCATTCTGAAGATCAAAGCGCGCCCGATCGGCCGGCAGCAGGCGGGCGGTTACCATGATTTCGGTCTCGCTGTCCTGGCGTTCGGTGATCTCGCCATGGGCGTAGAGCCATGCCAGCAGCGCACCATCGCCTACCGGAAGCGTATAATGCACGGTTTCCATGGCCTCGGTCAGGCGCGTGTCGATTGCCGACAGCAATTCGGGCAGGCCCTCGCCGGTGATGGCGGAAATGACCACGCTGCCTTCGCGCGCATGAACGGCCTCGCGGCCACCGATCAGATCGGCCTTGTTCTGGACCTCGACCACTCGCGCACGCCATTCCTCCTCCAGCGTGCCGCTGCGGGCCATGCCTTCCAGCACGTCCTCGACATCGGCGCGCTGCGCCGCGCTGTCGGGGTGGGAGATATCGCGGACATGCAGGATGATGTCGGCCTCGGCCACTTCCTCCAGCGTCGCACGGAAGGCGGCAACCAGTTCGGTCGGCAGGTCGCTGATGAATCCCACGGTATCGGACAGGATGATCCGGCGCCCGGACGGCAGGCGGATGCCGCGCATCGTCGGATCCAGCGTGGCGAACAGTTGATCCTGGGCAAAGACGGCGGCCCCGGTCAGGGCATTGAACAGGGTCGATTTTCCCGCGTTGGTGTATCCCACCAGGGCCACGACCGGAAACGGCACCCGGCGCCGTGCCGCGCGATGCAGCCCGCGGGTGCGCCGCACCTGCTCCAGCTCGCGCTTCAGGCGGACGATGCGATCGCCGATCATGCGGCGATCGGCCTCGATCTGCGTTTCGCCGGGGCCGCCGAGGAATCCGAAACCGCCGCGCTGGCGTTCCAGATGCGTCCAGGTTCGCACCAGGCGGCTGCGCTGGTATTCCAGATGCGCCAGTTCGACCTGAAGCGATCCTTCCTTCGTCGCCGCGCGCTCGCCGAAAATATCCAGGATCAGGGCCGTCCGGTCGATGACCTTGCAGCCCAGCGCCCGCTCCAGGTTCCGCTGCTGCACCGGCGTCAGGCGCGAATCGATGATGACGACGGCGACTCGATCCTCCTGAACCGCTACGCGCAGCGATTCAAGCTGCCCGCTGCCCAGAAGGGTGGCCGGGCGCCGTGCGCGCAGCAGCAGGACCGCCTTGCGAACGATGACCAGGCCGATCGACGCGGCAAGGCCCACCGCCTCTTCCAACCGGGCTTCGGCGGCTCGGACCTCGTCCTGGCGGTCAGGCCGTTCCCACGGCAGGATGACCGCCGCCCGCGTGGCGGACTGCTCCATGCGGCTCTCAGAGGATATCGTTGTCACCCGCCATGTCTTTTTCCGCCAGGTCCACGACCGAATCGTCACCGCGCGACGGTTCGAACAGGACCACCGGGGTGGCGGGCATCACGGTGCTGATCGCGTGCTTGTAGACAAGCTGCGTATGGCCGTCGCGACGCAGCAGCACGGAGAAATTATCGAACCAGGTGATGATGCCCTGGAGCTTCACGCCGTTGACGAGAAAAACGGTAACCGGCGTCTTCGACCGTCGGACATGGTTGAGGAACACGTCCTGAACATTCTGTGTCGGTTCTTTTGCCACGGTAGGGCCTTACTTTTTTCTATGGGCGGGTCCGGGCGCCGCGATAGCCATCCCGTTCCAAGCCGTGCGTATTTGATCGGCACTGTCTAGCAGGCCCTTACGCCCGGGGCAAAACCTCATCCGCCGCCCCGATCCTCCGACGTCACGCCCAGCTGCTTGAGCTTGCGGTGCAGGGCGCTGCGCTCCATCCCGACAAATCCGGCCGTCCGGCTGATATTTCCCCCGAAACGCAGCAATTGGGCCTGAAGATACTGGGTTTCGAACAGATCCCGCGCCTCGCGCAGCGGCAGTCCCATGACGTCGGCGGCCGGATCAAATTTCAGCAAGGCCGGCGCGCCCTGACCCACCGACGGCGGCAGCATCTCCGCCCGGATCGGGTCGGATCCGTTGCCCGGCATCATGATCAGAAGCCGTTCCATCAGATTGCGCAGTTCACGCGCGTTGCCCGGCCAGTCGTAGCTCTGCAGTGCCGCAATGGCGTCGCCCGACAGTTCCCGCAGCGGCAGGCCGGCATTTTCCGCCGCGCGATGCAGGAACAGGCGCGCCAGGCCTGGAATGTCCTCGCGCCGTTCCCGCAGGCTGGGCACGCGCAGCGGCACCACCGCCAGACGGTAGTACAGATCCTCGCGGAAGCGGCCGGCCGCGATGGCTTCCTGCAGATCCCGATTCGTCGCGGCCAGCACGCGGACGTCGACCTTCACCCGCGTCGATCCGCCCACGCGTTCGAAGCTCTGGTCCTGCAAGGCCCGCACGATCTTGCCCTGGGTCTCGATCGGCATGTCCGAGACCTCGTCCAGCAGCAGGGTGCCGCCGTGGGCGCGTTCCAGAACGCCGGTCCGCCGGCCCGCGCCGTCGGCCGCGCCCTCGATCCCGAACAATTCCTCCTCGAACCGTCCCGGGGCCAGGGTGGCGCAGTTCAGGGCGATGAACGGCCCCTCCGCCCGGCGGGACCGGGCGTGGATCATGCGGCCTGCGACCTCCTTGCCCGACCCGGCGGCGCCGGAGATCAGCACGCGCGACCCGCTGGGCGCCACGCGCTCGATCTGGCTGCGGACCCCCGCGATCACCGAACTGTCGCCGAACAGGACCGCCTCGGGTCCCGCGCGCAGGCGCAGCTCGGCGTTTTCCCGTGCGAGGCGCGAAGCCTCCAGCGCGCGCCGCACCACAAGCAACAGCCGGTCGGACTGGAACGGTTTTTCGATGAAGTCATACGCGCCGTGCTGCAGCGCCGCGACCGCGGTCTCGATCGTGCCGTGACCCGAAATCATGATCGTGGGGACGGCCGGTTCCTCCCCCTGGATGGCCTGGAGGATGCCCAACCCGTCCAGCCGCGATCCCTGGAGCCAGACGTCGAGTATGACCAGGGAGGGTCTGCGGGCCCGAAACGCGCTGATCGCCGAATCCGAATCCCCCGCCAGACGGGTCTCGTAGCCTTCGTCCCGAAGAATACCCTCGATAAGCAGCCGGATATCCGGCTCATCATCGACGATCAGGATTTCATGCCCCATGGTCGTCCTTTATAGGCAGTATCAAGATCGAAACCGCTCCCCTACCGTCCGACCGGTCGTCCAGACGGATGCTACCCCCATGATCTTCCAGAATTTTCTTGACGATCGCGAGACCCAGGCCGGTTCCTTTCGGTTTATGGGTCACATACGGCTCGGTCAGTCGCTGCCGGTCTTCCTCGGGCAGCCCGACGCCGTCGTCGGACACCGAGAGGTGCGCAGCCGTCCCGTCGACGTGCAAGACAATCCGGACCGTCCCCGTCGGGCCGACCGGGACCTTCGCAGCATCCCCGTCTTTTGGAACCATTGCAATGGCGTCAGCCGCATTCTGCAACAAATTGGTCAGGGCCTGACCGATCAGGCGCCTGTCGCACGACACCACCGGCCCATGGTCCGGCAGCTCGGTCTCGTAACGGATTTCGGGGTGGGCGGCACGCTGCAGGATCAGGGCCTCGCGCACGATTCGCGACAGATCCTCGGGGCGGATGATCGGCTGCGGCATGCGGGCAAACGCTGAAAATTCATCGACCATCCGCCCGATGTCGCCGACATGGCGGACGATGGTGTCCGCGCACTGGGCGAAGGTTTCGGGATCGGACGTGATTTCGCGCAGGAAGCGCCGCTTCAGACGCTCGGCGGCGAGCTGGATGGGGGTCAGGGGATTCTTGATCTCGTGCGCGATGCGACGCGCGACATCGGCCCAGGCCGCCTTGCGCTGCGCCGCCTGCAAGGCCGTGATGTCGTCGAACGTCACGACGTAGCCGTCGGGCGAGACGCCCCGCGCCTCCGCCCCGATCCGCACCAGCAAGGTGCAGGCCCGCGCGCCGGCGCCCACCTGGACCTCGCCGGTCCAGACGCGGTCGGGGGTCCGCGCGGTCTCGTCCAGCATGGGGCCGAATTCCGGGACCACATCGACCAGATGCCGCCCGACCGCCGCCGCCAGATCCTTCTGCAACAGAACGCCCGCCGCCCGATTCGGCAGTTCGATCACCTGCTGGGCGTCCAGGCCGATCACGCCGGCCGAAACCCCGGACAGGACGGCCTCGGTGAAGCGGCGGCGCTCGTTGATCTGGCTGTAGGCCACCATCAGTTCGGACCGCTGGCTCGAAAGCTGGTCGGTCATGTGATTGAAGGCCCGCGACAGGCTCGATACCTCGTCGTCGCGCTCGCCCTCGGGCACGCGGACCTTCAGGTCGCCGTCGCTGATCCGTTCGGACGCCAGGATCAGCAGGCCGAGCGGCCGGACGATCTGGTTGGCCAGCACCAGCCCCACCAGCACCGCCGCCGACAGCACCAGCACGGCCACCAGCGCGAAGATCAGAACGAAGGTGAACTGGATCTTCGACCGGTTGCGGTTCAGCCGCTGGTAATCGGCAACCACGCGCTCGGTCTTGTGCATATGGTCCAGGATCACCGGATCCACCGGCCGGGTGATCACCAGCATCAGCGACGGCGTGTCGCCCAGCGAGATCACCGCGCGCACCGTCTTTTCGTCCGGTGAATCGAGAATCGCGATCTCGTTGGTGCGCGCCATCATCGTCGCCGACGGCGGCGGCAAGGCCTGCATGTCGCCCGTGCGGCTCATCAACCCGCCTGATGCCACGATGGTATGCGTCAGCGGATCGTAGATCACCGCCTCGTCCAGGCCGCGCAGGGTCGCCTGGGAATCCAGGATCTGGTCCAGCGCCTCGGGATCGTGCATCAGGTCGGACCCGGTCGCCGAAAGGCTGTTCTGCGCCCCGGCCAGATAGTTGGCGAGCGAGAACGCCTCGGTCCGGATATTGGCGTTATGTTCCTGAAGATAGCCGTGCGAGGCCTGCAATGCCTCGCTCAATGCGGTATTCACCCGGTCGCTGAACCAGATCTGGATGCCGTAGTGGAAGAAGACGGCGGCGAACGTCCCCACCACGATGGTCGGGGCGACGGCCACGATGCCGAACAGCGTCACCAGGCGGACATGCAGCCGCGCCCCGGCCAGGCCGCTGCGCCGGTCGGCCAGCACCCGGCCGACGCGTTCGGCCAGCGCCAGCGCCAGCAGCAGCAGGACTAGGAAATTCAGCAGGAAGATCAGCGCCTGCACGCGCGGATAATGCGTCAGCGACATGCCGCCGGACAGCACGACGAAGGTCGCGACCCCGAAGCACAGCGCCAGCGCCACCAGGATGATCGCCACGTCGCGGCGCGCCAGCACCCCCAGCAGCAGCCGCATCGGTCCGGTCGCCCGGCTGCGGGCGCGCCAGCGCGGCATGAGATTCCTCGCCCTCATGGACGCTAGCTGACCCCCCGCACCACCGGAATGTCCAGATCCCGGATCTTCTTGCGCAGCGTGTTGCGATTAAGGCCCAGCATCGCCGCGGCCTTGATCTGGTTGCCCCTGGTCGCCGCCAGCGTCATCTGGATCAACGGCCGCTCGACCTCCGCGATCACGCGGTCATAGATGTCGTGCAGCGGCATGCCGTCCTGGCCCGAGGCCAGGAAATGCCGGATATGCCGGGCAACCGCGTCGGCCAGCGGTTCCTGCGCCAGCGCTTCGGGCTGATCGCCGGGCTGTTCGTGCAGGGTCTCGGCCAGTTCGGTATCGACCAGTTCCGCCGTGATCGTTTCCTGCGGATACAGCGCCGCCAGCCGACGCATCAGGTTTTCCAGTTCCCGCACGTTTCCCGGCCAGCGACTGGCCTGGAGGCGTTCCATCGCCCCGTCGGACAGCAGCTTGGCGGGCAGCCCGTCCTCGCGGCTGCAATCGAGGAAATGGCGCGCCAGCAGGGGAATGTCCTCGGCCCGTTCGCGCAGGGGCGGCAGGCGGATCGGTACGACATTCAGACGATAGAACAGGTCCTCGCGGAACGTGCCGGCCCGAATCGCCTGGCGCAGGTCGCGATGCGTCGCGGCGATGATGCGGACGTTCGCGCGAATCGGCTGGCGGCCGCCGACCGTCGTGAATTCGCCTTCCTGCAGGACGCGCAGCAGGCGCGTCTGGGCCTCGGGCGGCATGTCCCCGATCTCGTCCAGGAACAGGCTGCCGCCGGCTGCCTGCTCGAACCGGCCGGGGTTGCGGCTGGTGGCGCCGGTGAAGGCGCCGCGTTCGTGGCCGAACAGCTCGCTCTCGATCAGTTCGCGCGGGATCGCGGCCATGTTGACGGCCACGAACGGGCCGCCGCGCCGCCGTCCGTAATCATGCAGGGCGCGGGCCACCAGTTCCTTGCCGGTCCCGCTCTCGCCATTGATCATGACCGTCAGGTCGGACGTCGTCAGCCGGGCGATGATCCGGTAGATGTCCTGCATCGCCATGGACCGCCCGATCAGCGGCATCCGTTCGTCCGTGTCCGGCGGCGGGGCCTTGGGCAGCGCGCTGGCCGGCGACGCCAGGGCGCGTTCGACCACCGACAGCAATTCCTTCAGGTCGAAGGGCTTGGGCAGATATTCGAATGCCCCCCGTTGCGTCGCCTTGACGGCGGTCATCAGCGTGGATTGCGCGCTCATGACCACGACGCGCAGGTCCGGCCGCGCCCGCTTGATGCGGGGGATCAGGTCCAGGCCGTTCTCGTCGGGCATGACGACGTCGGTGATGACCAGGTCGCCCTCGCCTTCCTCCACCCATTGCCACAGGGTCGCCGCGTTGGCGGTGGTACGCACCTGATACCCCGCGCGTCCCAGAGCCTGGCTCAGGACGGTGCGGATGGAACGGTCGTCATCGGCGACGAGAACGGTCGGCAACGGCATGCGGGGTCAATCTCTTACGTCGAAACGGCCTGAACGGACGGAAAGCTCCGACCATGCGCCATCTGTGATGGTCCCGCCCGGGAACGGGGGACAGGAAGGGCCCGGATAGGTTGTCAGGTCGTGTCTTTTCCCTCGGCCACGACCGGCAGGTGCAGCAGTACCTCGGTCCGGCCCGGCTGGCTGTCGATTTCGATCACGCCGCCATGATCCCCGATGATCTTGCCCGCCAAGGCCAGCCCCAGGCCGCTGCCGCCGGCCTTGGTCGTCAGGAACGGTTCGAACAGATGGGGGCGGATGCTGTCGGGGATGCCCGGCCCGGTATCGCGCACCGACACCACCAACGGCAATTCCACCCGCTGTTCCATGCCCGGCACCGCCAGGCGGACCCCGTGACGATAGCTGGTTCCCAGGGTGATCGTCCCCTCGCCCTCCGACGCGATGGCCTCGGCCGCGTTCTTGACCAGGTTCAGAAGCACCTGGACCAGCTGGTCCCGGTTGCCCCAGACCGGCGGCAGCGAGGGATCGTATTCCTCGACGATGCGGATATTGGCGGCGAATCCCTGCTGCGCCAGCAGGCGAACCCGTTCCAGCACCCGATGGATGTTCACCGGCCGACGCTCGATCGGCTTGTCGCTGAACATTTCCATCCGCTCGACCAGATCGCGGATCCGGTCGGCCTCGTCGCGGATCAGGACCGCCAGTTCCCGGTCGGTCTCCCCCACCGAACTTTCCAGAAGCTGCGCCGCCCCCCGGATGCCGGACAGCGGATTCTTCACCTCATGCGCCAGGATCGCCGCCATGCCGGATACGCTGCGCGCGGCCGAGCGGAATGTCAGCTGGCGGTCCAGCGTCCGCGCGGCCGAGGAATCGTGGAACGTCAGCAGCACCGAATCCGGCTCTTCGGTCACCAGCGTTCCCTGCACGGTGATGCCCGCACGGCGCAGCCGGGGCCCTTCCAGCGTCAGTTCGTGCTCCGCGATGGTCACCCCGTCGCGCCGGACCTGTTCGACCAGCAGGAAGACCGGATGATCGCCAGCCAGGATGTCGGTCAGGCGCATCTGCACCAGATGCGGGCTGGACACGCCGAAGAACGGTTCGGCCGCGCTGTTGACATAGCGGATGCGATGGCCGGCCCCCACCAGGACGACCGGCATCGGCAGGGCGTCCAGCAACGCCGCGCCGTCGGGCATGCCCACCCGCGCCGCCAGCGCGGGCGCGTCGTCATCGCGATGCAGGATCATGGTACTCACGCGGCCTCGGCGGCCTCCCGGCCGCCCGCCGCGGGGCCACGCCGCTCCCTTGCCGAACCGGCGGCGATATGCCGGTCATAGAACGCATCGATCATCCCGATCGCCGCCTCGACCGTATCCACCCGGTTGATGGCGGCGCGGAATCCGGCGGAATCGGGCAGCCCGGCGGAGTACCAGGCGACATGCTTGCGGGCCAGGCGCAGGCCCGGATGGACGCCGAAATGCGTCAGCATCAGGTCGTAATGTTCCAGGACGATCGCCTTTTCCGTCACCAGGTCGGGGTCGGGCACGATCTCGCCGGTGGTCAGCGCCCGCCCGACCTGCGCCAGGAACCATGGCCGGCCGTAGCAGCCGCGACCGATCATCACCCCGTCGGCGCCCGACAGTGCAAGCGCCTGGCGCGCGTCGTCCACCGTCAGGATATCGCCGTTGACGATGACCGGCAGCGACACCGCCTCCTTTACCCGCCGGACGAACGACCAGTCCGCAGTGCCGTTGTAGAATTGCTGGCGCGTGCGACCATGGACGGTGATCATGCGGATGCCCGTCCCCTCGGCGATGCGGGCCAGGACGGGGGCGTTCAGGCTGGCATGGTCCCAGCCCATGCGCATCTTCAGTGTGACGGGCACGTCCACCGCGCGCACCACGGCCTCCAGCAGGCGACCGGCCAGCGCCTCGTCGCGCATCAGGGCGGATCCGGCCTGCTGGCCCACGGCGACCTTCTTCACCGGGCAACCGAAATTGATGTCGATCATGTCGGCGCCGCGATCGACGGCGATCCGCGCCGCCCGGGCCATCGCCTCGGGCTCGCATCCCGCGAGCTGCACCGCGTTCGGGCCGTCGTCGGCGACCTCGGCCATGCGCAGGGTCGCCTGGTTTTCCCGGACCATCGCCCATGACGCGATCATTTCCGACACCACCAGGCCGGCACCCAGCCGTCGGGCCAGCCGGCGGAACGGCAGGTCCGTCACCCCGGACATCGGGGCAAGGATGACCGGGGTGCGCAGCACCACCCCCCCACCCAGATCGACAGGACGCAACAACTCTGGCGACATGGTCGGCATTACTTCCGTTTCGGTCGTCGGTTTCGAGCCCGGCGCACCGGGGATGAGCGAAAATCCAGCATGGATGCTCAGGATTTAAGCAGAATATATGGTCTTTCGCCGTCACGCAATCGCGATGGCTGCCCGGCGCGCCGGGGGGGGAATGAAGAATTCGGGAAACGGACACCGTTCTGGCGCTTGACGCCGGGATGTCCGCGCCGCATTGCTCCGGCCATGCGTGTTGCAGCCATCCTTCTTGCCGCGGGCGTGGGCCGCCGTTACAGCGCCACGACGGCATCCCCAGTCGCCAAGCAGTATCTGACGCTCGGCGGCCGGCCCATCATTCGCCATGCGGCGGACGCCCTTGTCCCGCATGTCGACATGCTTCAGCCGGTCGGCGACGTCGCGTCGCTGGCCGAGGCCCTGGCCGGGCTGGACGTCCTGCCCACCGTCCCCGGCGGCGCGACCCGGCAGGACAGCGTGCGCGCGGGGCTGGAGGCGCTGGATCGCCTGCCGGCCGCCGAACGTCCCGATCTCGTCCTGATCCATGACGGCGCCCGTCCCTATGTCCCGGCCGAGGTGACCCGGGGCGTGATCGCGGCCCTGGGGCGGCATCCCGGCGCCATTCCTGCCGTCCCGGTCGCCGACACCATCAAGCGGGGGCGCGATGGCGTGATCGCCGGCACCGTGCCGCGCGACGATCTGTACCGCGCCCAGACGCCCCAGGGGTTCCGTTTCGCCCTTCTGCGCGACCTTCACCGGGGCGCCGTCACGACGGATGCGACCGACGATGCCGCGCTGCTGGAGGCCGCCGGGCACGACGTGGCGCTGGTCGCCGGGGCGGAAGACAATATCAAGCTGACTTACGAGGAGGATCTCGTGCGCCTGGAACGCCTGATCGGCCCGACATTGCTGCCGCGCACAGGGGTCGGCTACGATGTCCACGCCTTTGCCGAAAACCGTCCGCTGATCCTGTGCGGGATCACCGTGCCGTACGATCGCGGCCTGGCCGGTCATTCCGACGCGGACGTGGGCATCCATGCCCTGTGCGACGCGATCTACGGCGCGCTGGCCGAAGGCGACATCGGCCGCCATTTCCCGCCCAGCCAGAACGAATGGAAGGACGCCGACAGCGCGCGCTTCCTGGTCCATGCCGGCGAACGCATCCGGGCGCGCGGGGGCATGCTGGTCAATGCCGACGTCACCCTGATCTGCGAACGGCCCAAGATCGGCCCGCATTCCGAAGCGATGCGCCAGCGCCTGGCCGACCTGCTGCAGGTCGGGATCGACCGGATCTCGGTCAAGGCGACGACGTCCGAGCGCCTGGGCTTCACGGGACGCGAGGAAGGCATCGCCTGCACCGCCAGCGCCACCGTTCTGGTCCCGTGATCCCCGGCCCTGACTTTGGGCCGGGCAATCAGAAATTGTCCTAAAATCGGACATGGCCGCAGGAATGGGAATGCCGCGCACCGGCGTGCCCGATATGTGTTTGCGGGCATAGGGGCGAAGCGGCCTTCGCGGCCATGAGCACCGAAGCCCGGGAAAGGCGCGTCGGATCTCGGTCCAGCCGCCTTGAAGGTGGCCTCAGCCGATTGCCATGATCACCACGACGACCGGCACCACCGCCAGCAGGACCCAGGCCCCCATAGCGCAGGTCGCAACCACATGGGCCACCCGCTGACGCAGCCTGCGTCCCGACGAACGCGCCATTCCACCGGCTTCGGCGAAGCCGGACGTTTCGGATATCGGACGCCAGTCGATCGAGGCCATGATGTGCTCCTGCCTTATCCGGTATGTCTCCTTGGCGTTCCTCTACACCGAACCCCTGTAACGAAGTGTTCGGCTCCGTATCGGAACGCAAAACCGAACCTGCCGGCCATTTGTGGCGGATCGATGACTGCGCAGAACGTCATGCGCCAATCCCACCCGTAACGTCCTGCGAGCCCGCGAGTTCAGGGTCCCGGCGCCGACAGCAGCCGCAGGAACAGGGCGGCTTCCTCCACATCGCGTCCCAAAGCCTCCAGGCGTTCGGCCTGCTGGGCGTCCTGGCCCCACAATTCCATCTGCGTGCGCTCGTCCAGCGTGGCGCAGGCGGTGGCCTGTTCGCCGGCCAATGCACCCTCGGCCAGAGCTAGGCCAAGCACGAGGCTGCCCAGCGCCGGCACCGCGACCCCCAGTGCCGCCAGGACACCGTCGGAAACCGACTCCAGTACCGCGCGCAGGCCGGCCATGGCTTCCGCCGGCTGGGCGATCGGCATCACGCCCTCGGTCACGGCCAGCGCGATTCCATGCCGCGCCCGCAGCCAATCCAGCCACGGATCCCATTCCGCCCGCTGGCGCGCCACCAGAAGGGACGGCGCACGCACGCGATAGCAAAGCAGGTCTCCTTCCGCATAACCAGCAAGGGTCTTCACGGTTCCCGACCGATCCGGGGCAATCCGCTCCAGCATCGTGCCGGCAATTCGCGTCAGGGGCAGGTCGGCGGGGGTGAACAGCCCCCCCTTCCCGCCGCCGGCCGCCTGCCATTCGTCAGCCAGCGCGCGGGCCAGCGCATGGCTACCCACGCGCAGCACCGTCCCGCCGGGCAGGCGGACCGGCCGGCCGTCCAGCCGGATGCCGAATCCGTCTTCCAGCACCACGGCCTCGGCGTCGGTCCAGAACCGGCGGCGACCGGCCGTGCCGTTGTCCGCTGTCGCACTCATCGCAGAATCCCCAGGCCGCGCAGGAAGTCGAGGGCCTTGGGCGCGTGCATTTTCGGGGCCGGACCGGGCGCCGGGCCCGGCTGGCCTTCCCGAGCGGCCTGCAAGGTGGCCGGACAGGGATCGGCAACGCCCGCGGACGGGCCGAGGGTCAGGCTGTATCGCCCGCCCGGCCCGGCAGGATCCAGCCGCGTGCGCGGGGCCTGCAACGTCCCGCCCACCGCGACCGGCATCGCGGCCCCCGTCGAACCGATCAGCAACTGCGGCAGCAGATGTAGATCCAGGTCCTGCCCGGCCAGCCCGACCGTTCCATGTCCCGTCACCGACAGGCGATAGGTCTGCAGCCCGATCGTATCCAGCGTCGCGCGGCCACCGCCCAGCGCCATGTGAATCCCCAGGCACCGCAGGCCGGCCGATGCCCCTTCCCCGGCCCCCGCCGCCGGCCCGACCAGCCGCCCGAGTGCCGCGCCGTCGATGGTGCCATTGACCAGCGATACGCCCAGATGCCCGGTCAGGGACGCCCGCAACGCACCCCGCGTGCGTCCCTGTGCATCCAGCGTGCCGACCAGTTGCACGGGCCCGTGCAGGGCTTGGGGAATGCCGACGCGCAGGGCCGCCCATTCGGCCGGCAGCACCAGCGATCCCACCGTGCCGGACAGGCGGGGTACATCCCCCGACGCATCGATGCTCAGCCGGCCGTCCAGGTGCCGATCGGCGCCGTCGGCCCGCATCGGATCGATGACCAGTCGCCCGCCGCGCAGGACCACATGGGCCAGCGCATCATGGTAATCGTCCCCCCCCAGCCGGAATTGCGCCGCCGAAAGATCGAAATCGGCATCCAGCAGGTGCAGGCGGTCGAACGGCAGGATCGTTTCGTCCGGTCCCGCCGCCGCCGGCATGGTATCGGGTCCGGGGGCAGGCGCCGCCGTCCCGGTGGGCGTTGAAGACGGCGTTGGGGGGGACGATGCAGGTTGCCCGCCCCGCAGGGCATCAAGGTCGAGCCGATCCGCATGCAGGCGTCCGGTCAGCAGGGGCACGCCCCCTGTTCCGCCATGACGCGCGAACTGTGCCTCGCCGGACAATACCAGCTGGGCGGCATCCAGCCGCAGGCCGGAAAGCAGGACAATCTCGCCGCCTTGCAGGGCCACGTGGGTATCGGCCGTCAGGCGGTCCAAGACCTGGCCGCCCGGCAACGCCAGACGGGCCGCCGTGGCGTGGACATCAAGGGCGGACTGCCCGCCGCCCAGGCTGCCGCCCAGATGCGCGGTGCCGCCATCCGAATCGAGCACGAGGTCGACCGGCACGCCCGACGCCATACGGCTGCGCCACGCACCCAGTGTCTCGGACAACGTGCCCAGCGTGCCGTGCAGTTGAAACGCGTGCTCGCCGAAGGTGCCATCCGCCTGCACCGCGACGTGGTCGGCCGGGGTCGGGGCGTCGACTGCCAGGTGGACCAGCCGCAATCCCGCCGCGAGCCGTCCGGCATCGGCGGGTCCCGTCCGCAGGTGCAGCATGCGCAGGCCCGGAATCGACGGGCCGTCGCCCGAGGCCATGTCGACGATTTGTGCCGACAGATCGATGTCGCGGACATCCGGCAGGGCGGCATGGGGAAACAGCCGGTCCAGGTCGGCCAGTCGTCCCGCCGTGCCCCGCACCGCCACGTCATATCCGCGCAGCCGCGCCGGATCGGCCAGGGTCCCGTCCAGGGTAACCGACCCCGTCGCCCTGCCGTCGGCCAGGGCCGCCGCCGCCAGATGAACGGGCCATGCATCCGCGCCCTGCATCGACGCCAGGGCACCGACATGCCCCGTCAGGGTAAAGGACGCGCCGCCATCGCCCGCGCGATGGCCCAGCACGTCGAGGGACGGTGCGCTGCCGGTCAGCCCGTCGAGCACGACATGGTCCAGCGCGGCCTTGCCCGTCGCATGGCCCTGCCGGTCGTCCCACGCCAGCACCGCGTCCTGGACCCGCGCACTGCCGATCCGCACCCGCCAGCGCGTGGAGGACGACGACCCGGCCGGCCCCGACGGCCTGGTATCCGGTCCCGGGGTCATCTGCCAGTTGGCGCGTCCGTCCGCCGTGCGCTCGACCAGCAGGTCCGGACGGGTCAGGTGCACATCCTCCAGCCGGATTTCGTGATGCAGCAGCGGCAGCAGGGCCACGCGCGCGTCGAGCCCGGCCGCGGTCAGCATTTCGGCCCGCGCCCCGCCCGCCATGTCGGACAGGCCGAAATCGCGGATCGAGACCGAAGGATAGGGCATGATCCGCACATCGATCGCGCCCAGGCGCAGGGCACGCCCGGTCTGGTGCCGTACCGCCACGATCGCCTGCTGCCGCAAGGCCTCGGGATCGATCAGCAGCCGCGCCGCCAGGGCCGCGCCGCCGGCCACGACGACCAGCGCCGCCCCCGACAGCAGCAGCCATTTCCGTCCCCGCCCGCTTCGTGTCGTGCCGGTGCGTGTCATGCCGTGCCCTCCGTTCGCCGCGCCCAAAAATCATGCCCGTCTTCCGCGGGCCGCCCGGCGTGATCTTTCAAGCATCGCAGCGAAGCGGCCTTGATGGCCGCCCGCCCCGAAGCGCGGAAAAAGCGTGTCGGATCGCCAACAGGGCGCATTTTAAAACTGCCTCTCAGGGCCTCGCCCTGAAACCGCCAAAGGCCGGTAGCCTCTGGAAAACCAGTCCGTTGATCCATGATCGGGGTCCAGGGCCCCAGGCGCCGGCGGGATCGGGCAACGCCCGACCCGCCTCGCCCCACCGTGTCATTGCGCTCGCCGGTCTCAGCTCCGCCGGGGCGATGCGGTGGCGCCCGGGCTGAATCCCAGTTGCCGGAACGTCTCGCGCATATGGGCCGGCAGTTCGGCCGACACGACCAGACGTCCGCCCGCCGGATGCGGCAGGTCGAGCGTGCGGGCGTGCAGGTGCAGCCGGTCGACGAATCCCTCGGGGTGGGCGGCGTCGCCGCCATATTTCGGATCGCCCAGAATCGGCGTTCCCAGCGCCTCGCAATGCACGCGCAGCTGATGCGTGCGGCCGGTCAGCGGCGACAGGGCCAGCCAGGACAGCTTGCGGCCGGCGGCATCCATTACCTCATATTCCGACAGGGCGTAGGCCGCGTCATCGTCCTTGCGCGACGCCACGACGGTCAACGCCCCGGGGCCGACCCCCAGCCGGGCCAGGGGCTGGTCGATCACCCCCGACGCCGGGGACGGCCGTCCGACGACGACCGCCCAGTAGGTCTTCTTCACGTCCCGGCCCCGGAACGCCGCGGCCAGCTTCGCCGCCACGCCCGGCGTCCGCGCCAGCAGCAGCAGCCCCGACGTGTCGCGGTCGATCCGGTGCACCAGCCGGGGACGCGGATCGTCATCCTGCGCCTTCAGCCCGTCCAGCATCGCATCGACATGATGGGTGATGCCCGGGCCGCCCTGCACCGGCAGGCCGGCGGGCTTGTTCAGCACGATCACCTGGTCGTCGGTATAGACGACCATGCCGCGGATCTCGCGCAGCAGGCGTTCGTCCAGCTCCTTGCGCGGGGCGGGCGCGGGACGGCTGGCGTCGGGGATCGGGGGAACGCGCACCGCCTGCCCGGGGGCCAGGCGGGTCGAGGTCTCGGCACGCTTGCCGTCCACCCGCACCTGGCCGGTACGGCACAGCTTCTGCAGGGCCCCTTGCGTCAGGTGGGGATAATGGCGGCGGAACCAGCGATCGAGGCGGATATCGGCCTCGTCCTCGCTGACGGTCAGGGTCACAACACTCATGACCCACGGCTTTCCCGCAGTCTGGCCCAACTGTCCAGCCGTCGCGCGATGTCGCGTTCATATCCCCGGTCGGTCGGACGATAGAGCGCCTCGCGCCGCATGCCGTCGGGAAAATAGTTCTGGCCGGAAAATCCTTCGTCCGAATCGTGGTCGTACTCATATCCCCGGCCGTAGCCCAGATCCTTCATCAGGTTGGTCGGCGCATTGAGGATATGGGCCGGTGGCATCAGGCTGCCGGTCGATTTCGCCAGTCGCCGCGCGGCCTTGTAGGCGGTATAGACGGCATTCGATTTCGGCGCCGTCCCCAGATGGACCACCAGTTGCGCCAGCGCCAGTTCGCCCTCGGGCGAGCCCAGGCGCTCGTACGTTTCCCATGCCGCCACGGCCAGCGGCAGCGCCTGCGGATCGGCCATGCCCACGTCCTCGGCAGCGAAGCGGGTCAGGCGGCGGGCGATGTAGCGCGGATCCTCGCCGCCTTCCAGCATCCGCGCGAACCAGTACAGCGCGGCGTCCGGGTCCGATCCGCGCAACGACTTATGCAGCGCGGAAATCAGGTTGTAATGTTCCTCGCGGTCCTTGTCGTACAGGACGGCGCGACGGGCCAGCAGGCCGGACAGGCCCTGCGCATCCAGCGGCTGGTCGGTGCGCACCGCCAGCACCTGTTCCACCATGTTCAGCAGGTACCGCCCGTCCCCGTCGGCCATGGCGCGCAGGGTCGCCCGGCCGTCGGGTGTCAGCGGCAGGGTCCGCCCGGATTCGGCCTCGGCCCGGGCCAGCAGGCGTTCCAGCGCCGGGTCGTCCAGCCGGCGCAGCACCAGTACCTGGCAGCGCGACAGCAGCGCGCCGTTCAGCGCGAAGGATGGATTTTCGGTGGTCGCACCCACCAGCACGACGGTCCCGTCCTCGACCACGGGTAGGAAGCCGTCCTGCTGCGCGCGATTGAAGCGATGGATCTCGTCGACGAACAGCAGCGTCCCCTTGCCGCTTTCAGCCAGGCGACGGGCGTCGTCGAACGCGCGTTTCAGGTCCGCGACGCCCGAGAAGACGGCCGACAACTGCATGAAACGCAATCCCGCCGCATCGGCCAGCAGGCGCGCGATGGTCGTCTTGCCGACGCCAGGGCCGCCCCACAGGATCAGGCTGGCCAGAGACCCGCGTTCCAGCATCCGGCGCAGGGCGCCGTCGGGGCCCAGCAGATGGTCCTGCCCGACCACGTCATCCAGCGACGCCGGACGCAGCCGGTCGGCCAGGGGCTGGGTTCGTGCCGGGGCGGTCCCGCCGCGACGATGCGGTGCGTGGCCGGTTGTCCGCGCTGCCGGCGCGGGATCGCCGAACAGATCCCCGCCGCCCGCGTTCTCGTGCCTGCCTGCCATGTTCTTGCGCCTATCCGTGTCCCGTGACGCCCATCAGATACCATGCCGGTCGTCCCGACGGAAAATCCGGACACGCTAATGCACGTTTCCGTACGAAGGCGCCCCCAGGCCGGGACAACTGCACGGCGCGCCCAGAGGCGCCTGGTACGGCAGTCGGCAGGTATATACCCCCGCCTTGCAGGTATAGCCGTACCCGGCCACCGGGCCGGGCGGCCCCGGTGGCTGGTAGGCCTGGGCCACGCCCTGGCATCCCGCGGGCAGGATGGCCAGCCCCCCGATCAGCAGCAGCGCCGCCGCGCGGCGCAGGGTCGCCGGATGTGCGCCCATGATGAACCTCCTTCCCGATAGCGGTGGAAAAGGAACGGCCGGGCCGTTCGCCCAGTTGCCTACCAGGGAAGTTCCTGGTCCAGATGGAAGAAGCCGCCCGTCGGTCCGTCTTCAGGCAGGGTTGCCAGGCGGACGCTGGTCCGCGCGCCCTCGGCCACGTCCAGCGGCGCCTGCTCGCCCCCCATGCCGGTCCGGACCCAGCCCGGATGGGCGGAATTGACCTTCACCGCCGTGTCCCGCAATTCATGCGCCAGATGCACCGTAAAGGCGTTCAGCGCGGTCTTGGACATATCATAGGCCAGGGTCAGCTTGCCGTAGATCGACGAGGCCGGGTGGCTGTGCAGCGTCAGCGATCCCAGGATGCTGGATAGGTTGACGATCCGGCCGGCCGGCGCCTTCAGGATCAGCGGCAGCAGGGTCTGCGTGACCTGCACGGTCGCAAACACGTTGACATCGAACGTCCCGCGCAGCACCGCCATCGGGGTCGCCGATGGTGGGGGCACCTCGCCGTCCGCGCCCCTGTCCAGCAGGACGCCGGCATTGTTCACCAGGATGTCCAGCCTGCCGAACGTCGCGGCGATATGGTCCCTGGCGGCGATCTGCTGAACGTCATCCACGATGTCCAGCAGCAGTCCCTCGGCCGACAGGCCCTCGCCGCGCAACTGCGCCGCGATCTCTTCCGCCTGGGCGGCCCTTCGGCCCGCGACCAGCACATGGATGCCCAACCGGCCCAGTTGCCGTGCGGTTTCCAGCCCGATGCCCCGCACGGCGCCCGTGACCAGGGCGACGCGATCCGTCCCGTTCGTCGACATGGCGTGTCCTTTCCATATCCGTTGTCCGGCCCTGCCGCCCCACCGGGCATCAGCCCCCGCCTGCGAGCGCCCGCCCCGCCGCGTGACCGCTGGCCCAGGCCCACTGGAAATTGTAACCGCCGAGCCATCCCGTCACATCCACGGCCTCGCCCACCGCATAGAGGCCCGGCACCCCCCGCGCCTCCATCGTGGCGGAGGACAGGTCCCGGGTGTCGATCCCGCCGCGCGTGACCTCGGCCTTGGCAAACCCTTCGGTTCCCGCGGGCGTCAGGATCCAGCGCGACAGAAGCTGGCCCAGACGGTTCAGCGCCGCATCCGGCATCTCGCCGACCGGGCCATCAGGCAGGTGGTGCGCCGCCAGCATCTGCGCAAGGCGTTGCGGCAGCAGCGCGCCCAGCATGGTCTGCCCTTCTATCCGTGACCGCTGCCGCTTGGCCGCGCGCAGCAGGGCCGCCGCATCGCGTCCGGGCAGCAGATCCAGGCACAAATCCTCCCCGGCCCGCCAGTACGAGGACGCCTGCAGGATGGCCGGGCCCGACAGGCCGCGATGGGTGAACAACATGGCTTCGCGGAAGCGGGCACGGCCGCATCGGGCCTCGACCTCCACCGACACCCCGGCCAGGTCGCGCATCCACGCGCCGGTTGCCGCATCGAAGGTCAGCGGCACCAGGGCAGGCGCGGTCGGCGTCACGCGCAGGCCGAACTGCCGCGCGATGTCGTGGGACAGGCCGGTCGCCCCCATCTTCGGGATCGACAGTCCGCCCGTCGCCAGCACCAGCGCCGGGGCATCGAACGTCCCCCGATCGGTTGCAACGGCGAAGCGATCGGCCTTCGTCACCCCGGTGATGCGGTGCGACAGGCGCAGGTCCACCGAACCGGCATCGCATTCCGCGCGCAGCATCTCGACGACGGCCCGCGCCGATCCGTCGCAGAACAGCTGGCCCAGCGTCTTTTCATGCCAGGCGATGCCGTGACGCTCGATCAGGGCCAGGATGTCGGCCGGCCGAAAACGGGCCAGCGCGGATTTCGCGAAATGCGGATTGCCCGACAGGAAACATCCCGCATCGGTATCGCGGTTGGTGAAATTGCAGCGGCCACCGCCGGAAATCAGGATCTTTCGCCCGGCCTCCGCCGCGTGATCCAGCACGATGACACGCCGCCCCTGCTGGCCGGCCGTCAGCGCGGCCATCAGCCCCGCCGCCCCGGCGCCAAGGACGATGACGTCGGTTTCCGTCGGTCGGGTCACGCGCGGATCAGAAATCGAGGTCGGCGTAATGATCCGGCGGCACGATTCCCGTCACCCGGTCGTTCAGCAGCGACCGGAAGCACGGCCGGGACTTGATGCGCGCATACCAGTCCTTGGCCGCCGGGGCCTTGGACCAGTCGACGTCATTGATGAAATCCAGCGACGAGAAATGCGCCGCCGCCGCGAAATCCGCCAGCGACAGCGATCCACCGGCCAGCCATTTCCGCGTTTCCGCCAGCCAGTCGATATAGGACAGGTGATAACGGATGTTGGCGTATCCCGCGCGCAGGGCATTGCCGTCGGGGTTGCCGCGACCGGAAATCCGCTTCATCACCTTTTCGTACAGCAGGTTCTGCGTGACCTCGGCGGCGAATTTTTCGTCGAACCAGGCTACCAGCCGCCGGACCTCCACCCGCTCGGCCAGGGTGCGGCCCAGCAGCGGGGTGTCGGGATAGGCTTCCTCCAGATACTCGCAGATGACGGAGGAATTGGGGATCGACAGGCCGTTTTCCTCGACCAGCAACGGCACGGTTCCCGCCGGATTGGCGGCCAGATAGTCGGGACGACGCTCCCACACCCGTTCCATCATCAATTCGAACGGCAGGCGCTTCTCGCCCAGCACAAGACGGACCTTGCGGCATGCGGGCGACAGCGGAAGATGATAGAGAATACGCATCCCATCGCTTTATTGCATCGCCCCCCGCTTCGCCAAGAGGTCCCTGCACCGGGCGGCAGAATTCGTCCATCCGGCGCCCATGGGAGGCCGTTTAAAAGCCGGTCCGCCAATCGGAATGCCGCGCAGCGCGGCACGCCCGGCATGTGTTTCCGCGTATCGGAGCGGGGCGGCCTTGATGGCCGCCCGCCGAGACGCACCGGAAACACGGATCCGATCGCTGCGGACCGAGCCTTAAACGGCCACTTTGGCTCGACAGGGCCGGCATCTCACGGTAGCTGGAACGGACCGCTTCCTCCGCAGACCGAAAGTCCGTCACGCCTTGTCAGACGACTCCCGCCCGCTGCCCCGTATCCGAGCCCGCGGCCGTTCCTTCCTGGCGCTGGTCCTGTCACCCGAGGCCGGGCTGGACGACTGGTTGCGGGGCCTGGATGCCCAGATCGCCCGCTCGCCCTCCTTTTTCGTCGGCAAGCCGATCATCCTCGATCTCGGCCTGCTGTCCGCCGACGCCGAGGGGCTGGCCGGCTTCTACCCCGCCTTGCTGGAACGCGGCGTGCGAGTCATCGGGATCGAGGGCGGCGACCGGTCATGGCCCGCCCTTGCCGGATGGGACTGGCCCAACAGCTTCGAGGGCGGCCGGGCATCGGGCGCCGTCGCGATCCCGGAGGAAGAGGAGGCCGGCGACACCCTCGTCCCGCAACCCGCCGTCCCGGCCGGAGCGCTGATCGTCGAGCGCCCCGTGCGGTCCGGCCAGTCGATCCTCCACCCTGACGGAGACGTGATCGTCATCGGATCGGTTGCCTCGGGCGCCGAGATCTCGGCCGGCGGGTCGGTCCATGTCTACGGGACCTTGCGCGGGCGGGCGATCGCCGGCATGGGCGGGCAGGCCGGGGCGCGGATCTTCGCGACCGTCATGAAGGCGGAACTCGTCGCGATCGACGGCTACTACATGATCGCCGAGGAAATCGATCCGGCCCTGACCGGCCGGCCGGTGCAGGCGCTGCTGGAGGACGACACCATCGTCGTCCGGGCGCTGGACTAGCGGGGCGGACCGGCGGCGCCCGGCGCGGCCTCCGCTTTCCCGTTGCGGACGCCATAACTCCGCCACTAGAATCACACACAGGACGCTGCAGAGCAGCGAATCCAGACAGAGGATATAGACGTATGGCGAAGGTGCTGGTTGTCACATCCGGAAAGGGCGGAGTCGGCAAGACGACATCGACCGCCGCCCTCGGCGCGGCACTGGCGCAGACGGGGAAAAACGTCGTCGTCGTCGATTTCGACGTCGGCCTGCGCAACCTCGATCTGGTCATGGGGGCGGAACGGCGCGTCGTTTTCGACCTTATCAACGTCGTGCAGGGCGACGCCAAGCTGGCCCAGGCGCTGATCCGCGACAAGCGGGTCGAAACCCTGTCCATTCTCCCGGCCTCCCAGACCCGCGACAAGGACGCGCTGACGCCCGAAGGCGTGGCCCGCGTGATGGACGAACTGCGCGAGAAGTTCGACTGGGTCATCTGCGACAGCCCGGCCGGGATCGAGCGCGGCGCGCAGCTGGCGATGTATCACGCCGACGAGGCGGTGGTCGTGACCAACCCCGAGGTCTCTTCGGTGCGCGACAGCGATCGCATCATCGGCATGCTCGACAGCACCACCGAGCGCGCCAAGAAGGGCGAGAAGATCAACAAGCATCTGCTGCTGACGCGCTACGATCCGGCCCGCGCCGCGCGGGGCGAGATGCTGCGGACCGAGGACGTGCTGGAAATCCTCTCCATCCCGCTGCTGGGCATCGTCCCGGAGAGCGAGGAAGTGCTGCGGGCATCCAATCTCGGCACCCCGGTCACCCTGTCGAATCCCAGCAGTGCCCCGGCCCGCGCCTATTTCGAGGCGGTGCGCCGCCTGGAGGGCGAGAAGCTGGACATCAGCGTCCCGAGCGAACGCAAGGGCCTGTTCGACTGGCTGTTCAAGCGGAGTGTCGCATGAGTTTCCTGGCATCCCTCTTCGGACGCAAGACCTCCGCCCCGGTCGCGCGCGACCGCCTCCAGATCCTGCTGGCCCACGAACGGGCGACCGGCGAGGGCCAGTCCGACCTGCTGGCCAAGCTGCATGAGGAAATCCTGGAGGTCATCAAGCGGCATATTTCCGTCGACCAGGACAAGGTCCAGGTGAAGATGGACCGCGGCGCCGGGGTCTCGATGCTGGAAATCGACATCGAGGTTCCCGAACTGAAGGGCAAGCCGGGCGCAAAGCCCAGCCTGGCCCCCGATACCGCCGCAGCGGCCGATTGACCTGTATCCCTCGCTGAATTCCTGTCCGAATTCAGCGAGTCTGGCCTTTCACACGGGCAGAAGCGGCTCGATCCATTTGCGCGCATATTCGAAATCGCGCACCAGCGCCTGTCGGGCCTCTTCCGGGTTGCGGGCGCGCAGGGCCACCAGCAATTCGTCATGCGGGTGGGGCACGCCCGGCGCGCGCGGCGGCGGCCCCGTCCGCGCAAGCGCATAGATCGGTCCGACGCGCGCCCACAGGCTGCGCAGGATGTTGGCCGTCAGCGGAAGGTCCGCAATGTTGGACAGCAGGGCGTGAAAATCGGCGTTGCAGGCCGCCATGCTGCCTTCGTCATGGCGTTCGCAGGCCGCCAGGAACAAATCGTTCAGCGTGCTCAATGCGTCGATTTCCGCCGTGGTCGCGCGCAATGCCGCCGCCTGCACCAGCCGGCTTTCCAGATCGACGCGCAGATTGTGGATTTCCAGGAAGCTCGCCTGCGTGATGTCGGGCACCACGGCCGTGTTCCGATCGTTCAGCTCCAGCGCCTGTTCCGAAACCAGGCGCAGCAATGCCTCGCGCACCGGGGTCGGACTCAGCCCCAGTTCGGCAGCCAAAGGCCGCAGCACCAGCCTCTGCCCCATGCGATAGCGGCTGCGGATCAGCGCGGTACGGACGTGGTTGTAGGCGTCGACACTCAGGGCCCGCCGCCCTCCATCCTCGTCCCGTTCGTTCGCTGCGCCCGCCGACCGAGGGCCGCGCCGGATCCTGCCTGCTGATGCCATACGTGTGCTATGCCTGTGGATCTATGAGCTGTACAGGGCAGGATATCCCGCCGAAGACGGCGCGCGACGCGCGCGGCCTATAACGCGCTTTCGACGATCATGGACTGACGTTCCAGGAAATCGCGATACGGTCCCTCGCTGCGTTCCAGCACGCCGACGGGGCCGTCCTGCACGATCCGGCCCTGGTCCATGACGACGATCCGGTCGAAATCGCGCAGGGTGGACAGGCGATGGGCGACCGCGATCACCGTCCGACCGACCTTCAGCCGGTCCAGCGCCTCCTGGACATGCTGCTCGCTCTCGCTGTCCAGGGCGCTGGTTGCCTCGTCCAGGATCAGGATGGGTGCGTTGCGCAGGAAGGCCCGCGCGATGGCTATGCGCTGGCGCTGGCCGCCCGACAGCTTCACGCCCCGGTCGCCGACCTCGGTCTGGAACCCCTCGGGCATCATCTGGATGAAATCACGGCAACCGGCGGCGGCGGCGGCGGCGAAGACTTCGTCGTCCGTCGCGTCCGGCCGGCCATAGCGGATATTCTCCAGGATCGAGCGCCGCAGCATCGACACGTCCTGCGGCACGACCGACATGCTGGATCGCAGGCTGTCCTCGTCCAGGTCGCGGATGTCGATCCCGTCGATCTCGATGGCGCCTCCCTGCACGTATCGCAGGCGCTGGATCAGGGCCAGGATCGTGCTCTTGCCCGAACCGGACCGCCCGACCAGCCCGACACGGGACCCGGCCTCGATCACCAGTTCGAAATGCGCCAGCACCGGGCGCGCGCCGGGATAGGCGAACGTCACGTCGCGAAATGCCACCTCGCCCCGCGACGGGCCGGGAAACGTCCGCGCGTCGGGCGAATCGACCATTTCGTGCGGCACCAGAATGGCCGACAGCGCTTCGTCCAGGCGGGCGATATGCTGGATCGTCTCGACCAGCGCCACCGCCAAGTCACGGGTGCCGTGCAAGATCATGAAGCCCAGATTCGTGACCATGACGACATCGCCGATGCTGGCCTGCCCCAGGTGCCACAGCATGACCACCCAGACCAGCAGGCCGGCCGTCAGGACCGCCGTCAGCACCGCGTGGACCAGGCGCAGCTTTTCCATGTAGCGCAGCGACGTGCCCCGGGCCCCCATTTCCTGGCGCATCGTCTCTGCCAGGCGGAGGCGTTCGTAATGCGTCATGCCGAACGAGCGGACCAGCGCCACATTATTTATGATGTCCAGCATTTCGCCATCGACGCGGGACGCCTCGGACGCATAGCGCTGGTGCAGGCCCCTGCCGCCGGCCGCCATGCGGAACATCAGGACGCACAGGCCGGCCGACAGCGTGACGATCACCCCCGCCATCAGCGGGCTGATCGTCACCATCAGCCCGATCGACAGGGCCACGTTCAGGCAGGGCGGCAGCACGTTCCACGCCGCCAGGTTTTCCAGGGTGAAGATCGAGATGGCGGACGTCGAGATGCGCGTCGCCATCGCGCCGGGCATCCGGTCCGCGAAATAGGACGCCGAATGCGCCGTCAGGTAGCGAAACAGGTCGCGACGGACATCGCCGGTGATCGCGACGAACGCATAGGTCGCGAACCAGCCCGCAACCCGCCACGACATATTGTCGAACGCGATCACGACCACCAGAATCGCGACCGCCCGCCATACCGCCGCCATGTCTCCCGCCGTATGAGCGGTCATGGTATCGACGAGAAAGCGGGTAGCGTAGGTTGCCCCGACCGTGCAGGCGACCGCCACCGCGACCGAAAGGAAGATCAGGACATGCTGGCCGGCATGACGCCGCACGTACCGAAAGACAAAGGACAGCGGCCGGTCCAGATAGCGGACCAGTTGGTCGTCGGAAATGGTGCTCTGGATATCGCTCGCCAAAATCGGCTGCCCTCTCTGCTGCCCGCCGGTCCCGTCATGGTGGATGTCGGGAAATTCCACGCCTTGACCCTGTTATCTATCCGGATCAAGGGGAAGAAAGATAGACTTCACCCCGGCCGACGCCTCGTTGATGACGGAACGGGGTCTTTCCAACCCCGTTTACCAGTAACCCGGATCACTGTCCCGGCCACGCGGCCATCGAATTGCCGTTTCCCGGTCGCACGGTAGCATCCCCTGCCCCTTTCACGCGGAAGAAAGAAGTGAACTGCCCCATGCGTATCGCCCAGGTCGCGCCCCTCCATGAAGCCGTTCCCCCCAAGCTGTATGGCGGGACCGAACGCGTCGTGTCCTTCCTGACCGAGGAACTGACGGCCATGGGCCATGACGTGACGCTGTTCGCCAGCGGCGACAGCGTGACCTCCGCCCGCCTCAACGCCTGCTGGCCGCAGGCGTTGCGCCTGGATCCCGCGATCCGCGATCCGATCGCGCCGCACATGCTGATGATGGAGCAGGTGGCGCGGGTGACGGATCAGTTCGACATTCTTCATTTCCATATGGACTACTGGCCCTTCACCCATTTCAGCCGCCAGCCCACGCCGATGCTGACCACCATGCATGGCCGGCTGGACCTGATGGAATTGCAGCCCGTTTTCACCGCGTTCCCCCATGTGCCGATCGTCTCGATCTCGGACAACCAGCGCCTGCCGCTGCCGCAGGCGCATTATGTCCGCACGGTGCTGCACGGCCTGCCGGCGACGCTGCTGACGCCGCAGCCCGGACCGCGCGATTATTTCGCCTTCCTGGGCAGGATCTGCCCGGAAAAAGGCGTAGACAAGGCAATCCGCATCGCCCGCGCGCTGGGCGTCAAGCTGAAGATCGCCGCCAAGATCGACAAGGTGGACGCCGATTATTTCGATCATGAGATCCGGCCGATGCTGGGCGACGGGGTGGAGCTGATCGGCGAGATCAACGACCAGCAGAAGCCCGCCTTCCTGTCGGGTGCCCAGGCGCTGCTGATGCCCATCGACTGGCCGGAGCCGTTCGGCCTGGTGATGATCGAAGCCATGGCCTGCGGCACGCCTGTGGTGGCCTTCCGGCGCGGATCGGTGCCAGAGGTGCTGGAAGACGGCCTGACCGGCCTGATCGTCGACGACGAGCAGGAAGCCGTCGCCGCCTGCGCCCGCCTGCCGGAGATGAACTCGACGCGAATCCGCCAGCGGTTCGAGGAACGCTTCACCGCCCGGCGCATGGCCGAGGACTATCTCGACGTCTATCGCATGTTGATCGAGCAAAAGGCCGCCGCCCGCTGAAAGGCGGGCGTCCGGAACGGGATGTCAGCGGCGGAAGGTTTCCCCGGCGATGACCTGGCGCACCAGGGCCATCGCCGCCAGGCCGGCGCCCGCCAGGGCGACGGCGGACCAGCCTGACCCGTGGAACAGGGCGGCGGCCGAAACCGATCCCGCCGCGCCCGACAGGAAGACGATGGTCATGAACAGGGCGTTCAGCCGGCCCCGTACCTCGGGCCGCAGCATGTAGATCGCCCGCATGCTGATAACCTGGTTGGTCTGCACGCCGGCATCCAGCACGATCGCGGCAAGCGCGAGCAGGACCAGCGACCGCCAGGCCAGGGCCAGTCCGGTCATCGCGAACGCCCCCGCGATCATCAGCATCGCCCCGGTCGTGGCCCGGTCGGTCAATCCCCGGTCCGCCAGGCGCCCCGCCACCGGCGCCGCCAGCGCCCCGCCCGCCCCGGCCAGGGCGAACAGCGCGATCCCGATCTGGCCCAGGCCGAACGACGGGCCAGCCAGCAGCAGCGGCACCGCCGTCCAGAACATGTTGAACGCCGCGAATGCCGCCCCCTGGTAGAATGCCCGCAAACGCAGCAGCGGCGTGTGCGCCAGCAGCCCGCCCAGGGACCCCAGGATATGCCCATATGTCAGGCCGTCGTGAACCGGCTGGCGTCGCGGCAGTTTCCGGCCCAGCGCGACCATCAGGACCAGCATCATGCCGCACGATGCCACGAACACCGCATGCCAGCCGGCATGCGCGGCCAGGATGCTGGCAAACGGACGAGCCAGCATGATGCCGCCGATCAGCCCGCCCATGACGGTGCCGACCACCCGGCCGCGATCGCGTTCCGCCGACAGATGCGACGCCAGCGGCACCAGGACCTGCGTCGCGGTGGCGAATATTCCGACGACGAATGCCATCGCCAGGAACATGACGGCCGACGACGACAGCGCCGAGCCCAGCAGGGCCACGCACAGGCAGCCCAGCGAGACCAGCACCAGCCGACGATTTTCAACGATATCGGCCAGGGACACCAGGCCGATCATCCCGCATCCATAGCCAAGCTGGGTCAGCATGACGACGCTGCCCTGCCAGGCGGGCGGCAGCCCGATATCCGGACCGATCAGCGCGATCAGGGGCTGGGCGTAATAGATATTCGCCACGACCATGCCGGCCGCGCACGCGATCAGGCGGATGACCAGGCCAGAGGGCGTCGGGACGGGCGGCGGCATGTTCATTCCCCCAGCGTATCCGACAAGATGGCGCGCGGCAAAAGCCGGAGGCGCACGCCACGGCCGCCCCTGCAACCGCGGATGGCGTATGGTCGTTGACCCGATATCGAAACCCGATCCAGCCGGAGCACCACCGATGGCAAAAGCGTTCGATACGACGAACAATACATTCTTGACGGATGTGGAGACCTTGCGCGCCCGCGCCCGGGCATCCCTCGAAAAAGGGGCGGTCACCCCTGCCTATGAAGGCGACGTGCAGACGACCATCGACCTGTTGCAGACCGTCGTGGCGACCGAACTGGTCTGCGTCCTGCGCTACACGATGCATTCGATCGCCGTGGCCGGCATCAACAGCGAAAGCTGTCGGGGCGGAATTCGCGACCCATGCCAAGGAAGAACGCGCCCACATGATGGCCGCCGCCAAACGGATCGACCAGCTTGGCGGGGTCCCCGACTTCAACCCCGAAGGGTTGGCGACGCGCGCCGCCAGCGAATATGGCGACGGCGGAAATCTGGTCGAAATGGTCCGCCAGAACCTGGTGGCGGAGCGACTGGTCATCGAACATTACCAGGAACTGATCCGCTTCTTCGGCGACCGGGATCCGACCACGCGCATCATGCTGGAGGGAATCCTTGCCGAAGAGGAGGAACATGCGACCGACATGCACGACCTGCTGATCGCGCATGAAGGCCGGCCATTCCTGTCCTGACCGTCCGGCGGGCGATCGTCCCGTCCCGGCCGATGGCCGTCAGGCGGCCCGCCACCGGGCCAGCATCCGCATCGCCGCGTCCGGCACGCCGCGCGCCGCCAGCCGCCCGCCCGTTACGGGACTGCGCGCACCCGTGGTCCCCGGGCCGGACAGGGGCAGGCCGCGTATGCTGCGAACCGCGAGGAAGCCGAAACACTGGGCCTCCAGCGCGTCGCCGTTCCACCCGACGACCTCGACCGGCGTGACGGGCGCGGCCAGACGGTCCCGCAATCCCTCCATCAGGATCGGATTGTGACGCCCGCCGCCACAGACCAGCCACTGGCGGGGCTGGAACGGAAGCGGCAGGCTGGCCACCGCCCACACCGTAAAGGCCGCAAGCGTGGCCGCCCCATCGGCGGCGGACAGGCCCGATAACGCCTCCAGCCCCCGGTGGAACGCCAGGCGATCGAGCGATTTCGGCGCTTCCCGCACGAAGAACGGATCCCCCATCAGGCGGGCCAGGGCGGCGTGGTCGACCTGGCCCGCCCGCGCCAGCATGCCGTCGCGGTCGTATGGAACGCCGGTATGGCGCAGCGCCCAGTCGTCCAGCAACGCATTGCCAGGCCCGGTGTCACATGCGACCAGCGCACCGTCCTCGCCGATCAGCGAGACGTTCGCGACCCCGCCGATATTGAGAATGGCGATCGGCCGGGGAATCTCCCGCGTCAGCGCCGCGTGGAACAGGGGGACCAGCGGCGCGCCCTCGCCGCCGGCCGCCATGTCGGCGCTACGGAAATCGTAGACAACCGGCAGGCCGGTTTCTTCTGACAGCAGGGCCGCGTCCCCGATCTGCCATGTCCGCCCTTCTTCCGGCCGATGCAGGATCGTTTGGCCATGGAATCCCACCAGATCCGCGTCACACCGCAACGCACGCACGGCCTCGACATGCTGGCGGGTCATATCGCGTTCGACCGCGCGCAGGTCGGCATCGTCGGACGACAGGCCGGCGGCACGGTCCAGCATGTCCCGCAGGCGGCGGCGCAGGGGCGCCGGATAGGGAATGGTGATCGCCGGGCCGGCGGCACGAATCGTCTCGCCGTCGGTCTCGATGCAGGCGGCATCGACCCCGTCCAACGCCGTGCCGCTCATCAAACCGATTGCCCTGATCATCCCGTCCCCTCGTCACCGGTACCGAATCGTGCCGACACGCTATCCCAGCGGCATGGATAACCAAACATTAAGCACGTCGCCGATAGGCTGGGCTTCCGTTTCGCCCGCCCGGTCAGGAGCCTCCCGCCATTTTCCCCGTATGCAGACGAATGCCCCTGAAAAGCCGGCCTGAAACACGCGTCGGATCGGCGACAAAACGCATATCAAGCCAGCTTCCGACAACATGAACGTCGATTCTCCGTCCGATACGCTCCATGACCTCGGGGGGCTGCTGCTTGGCATCGCCCGCCTGCTGCTGGCGAACGGCACCGGAATGGTCGTGGCGGAGGCGACCACGCGGAGCCTCGCCCGGGCCTGCGCCCAGCCGATGGAAGTGCGGCTGACCTACCTGGTCGACCATTTCCGTCTGGACGTGGAAACCGGATCCGGGCGCCGGGCCGACATGGTCCTGCCGATTGACGACATGCGCGTCGCGCCGACGGTCACGGCGCCGATCCTGGCCCTGGCCGTCCGGGCGGCCGGCGCAGGGTGCACCCTGGCGGACATCCGGCACGCCCTGGCATCGGCCGAACGGGAAGGAGCCGAACGGGAAGATGACGCCGGCGGCCCGGGTCGCCGGCCCGCCTGGTACAGGTTCGATCCCGCCTGGTACCTGGCCGCCTATCCCTTCGTCGCCGAGCAGATGACCTTCCTGGGGTGTGCCGACGTAACCGCCTATTTTCGGGATTTCGGCATCGGCCTGGGCCACTCGCCGAACCGGTTCTTCGACGAGTCCTGGTACCGGACCCGTTATCCCGACATCGCCGACGCCATTGCGAACGACGTTGTCCCGAGCGGATTCGTCCATTACCTGGGCTCGGGTTTTCACGAAAGATCGCCGCACTGGCTATTTGATGAGGCCTATTATCTGGAGCGTGATCCCGGCCTGTGTCAGGCGACCCTCGCCGCGCGCGGCTATCGCAATGGCTATGATCATTACCTGGCTGAAGGGGATCGTGCGGGGAAGTCCGGCCATTGGCTGTTCGACCCGGCCTTCGTGTCGGATGGCGGCTTCGACGGCCAATCCGTCGGAGGAAACGGGCCGTTCCATCATGTCATGGGCCGCCTGCCCCGGGTCCCGCCGGCGGTTACGACCTCGATCTGCTTCGATGCGATCTGGTATCTGAAAACCTATCCCGAAGTCGGGGCACAGATTGCCACCGGATCCTATTCCTGCGCCCTGCATCATTACCTGGCCAACCCGACGCCGACACTCTTCCATGCCGGCCCATGGTTTTCCGAACAATATTACCGGATCGCGCACGGCGACGTCGACGATGCGCTGAATCGCGGGATGTTCCGTTCGGGCTACGAGCATTTCCTGAAATACGGGCTGGGCGAATGCCGGCGCCCGCACGAAGACGTCGATTTGCGGGCGCATCTCGCATCCCCGACGGTTCGCGACGATCTGGAATCCGGCCGATACCTGGACGTCTTCCGGCACTGGCTGGCGACCGGCCCACATGACCAGTGCACCCCGCCGGCCACGCGTCCGGACGAAGACCAGACCAAGGCCGCGTTTCGCCAGGCGGCGCGGGACGCGATCCTTCTGCATGCGCGCGAACCCATCGATTTCACGCCTCGCGGCGCCCCGGATATAAGCGTGATCGTCGTGGTCCGCAATCATTTCGCGCTGACATTGCAGGCACTGTCCTCGGTGCGTGCCGGATGGCCGGGCAATATCGACCTGATCGTCGTGGATTCCGGGTCGAACGACGATACGATCCATATCGAACGATTCCTGACCGGCGCGACATGTATCCGGTTTCCGCAGAATATCGGCTATGTCGATGCCTGCAACGCGGCGTTGCGCCATGTCGCCGCGCCCGCCACCCTGTTCCTGAACAACGACCTGACGCTGGGGCATCAGGCCATCGAACGCGCACTGCGCCGGCTGATCTCGGCGCCCGATATCGGCGCGGTCGGCGCAAAACTGTTCCGTACAAACGGCGTTCTGCAAGAAGCGGGTTCGATCATCTGGCGCGACGGAACGACGGCCGGATATCTACGCGACCGGGAACCGGGCGTTCCAGAGGCGAATTTCGTCCGCGATGTCGATTACTGCTCGGGCGCGTTCCTGATGGTCCGCAGCGATGTCCTTCGCGCCATGGGCGGTTTCGACCCCGCGTTCTCCCCGGCGTATTACGAAGAAGTCGATTTGTGCGTACGCATGCGCAAGGTCGGATACCGGACCGTCTACGATCCGGCGATCGTCGTCCGCCACCTTGAATACGGATCATCGGACGCCGCCTTTTCCCATGGCCTGATGGTCCGCAACCATCGTGTCTTCGCCGGGAAACATCGTGATATCCTGCGTTACTGCTACCCGCGCAACGACGAAAACGCCGTGTTCGCCCGCACCACCCGCCAGGATCGCCGGAGGATCCTGTATATCGAAGACAGGATCCCGCTGCGCCATCTGGGGTCGGGCTATGTCCGCTCGAACGACATCATACGCGTGATGGTGGATCTGGGTTACCACGTCACCATTTTTCCGATCAGCGCGTTCCCGTCCAGCCTGGCCGGAATTTATCGGGACTTTCCAGACAGCGTGGAGGTCCTGCACGACCGCAACATCGATATGCTGGCCGATTTCGTTCGGGGCCGGTCGCGCTACTACGACCTGACATGGGTCGGCCGGACCCATAATCTGGATCGCCTTCTGCCCGTGCTGGCCGCGACATCGGCCGACCTGCCGGTCAACGGGTTCATCCTGGACACCGAATGCATCGCCGCCCCCCGCACCGCCGCGCGCGCGCGCGTGCTGGGCCTGCCACCCCCGCCCCCCTTGCAGGATGCCCTGCGCGCCGAGCTGGCCTGTGCCTATTTCTGCCAGCAGATCGTCACGGTCAACGCGTACGACGCCGACCTGGCGCGGCAGGCGGGGTTCGAAAATATCTCGATCCTGGGTCACATGATCACGCCCCGGCCAACCATGAGGCGCTGGAGCGAGCGGAAGGACATGCTGTTCCTCGGCGCCATTCATGACATGGGATCGCCGAATTACGACAGCCTGGACTGGTTCGTGACGCAGGTCCTGCCATTGCTGCCGGCGACGTTCCATCTGTCGGTGGCGGGCCATGTCGGCCCCACGGTCCATTTCAGCGCATTTGCCGGCAACAGCCGTGTCAGGTTCCTGGGGCCGGTGGACGATCCGGCCCCGCTCTACGACCAGCATCGGGTTTTCGTCGCCCCGACCCGCTTTGCCGGGGGCATGCCCTACAAGATCCATGAGGCCGCGTCCTACGGCCTGCCCATCGTCGCCACCGATCTGCTGTGCACCCAGACGGGGTGGACGGATGGGCAGGAGATCGTATCCGGCGGCACCGGCGATCCCCGATCCTTCGCCGCGGCGATCGTGGCCCTTCACGACGATCCCGCCTTGTGGACGACCGTCCGGAATGGCGCGCTGCGTCGCCTGATGCAGGAAAACGGTCCCGATTCCTACCGGGACAGACTTGCCGACGTCCTGAATGGCGTTCTGGCACATATGCGATGATGATCGTGTTACTCGATCACCGCAAAGAAAAATATAGATCGAACAAAATAGTCATACAGACAATTTCAAAATAATATTCGACAAAATACGCCGATTAATACTACATAATTTCTTGTTTCGCGTTCACATTAAGATATAAATTCTAGAAATCCTATTCAGATAAAATTAAGTTTACCCAATTTCATTCCCGATGTCCGTCGGATATCAATTCGGGTGAATGTAAATAAATACGTCTGCAAGGTGAACAATGCGTCTCAGGGTCCTGTCCACGTTCTGCGTCTCGATGGCGCTGGCCACCGCCGCGCATGCCGAAACCGTCGTTTCGGCCAACGATGCCCACTCCATCCTGCAAAACGGGGTGCAGGTCCTGCCCAAGCCGCTGAAGCCCGATACGCTGTCGGTCCTGGACCAGGGATCCAACGGGGTGTGGGCGGTCCGCTCCAGCGTCGCCGTGCCGGTCAGCGTCGTCGGACCGCCGACCGGCCTGGAACTGACGCCGGACGGCAAGATCGCGCTGGTCTCCTCGGCGACGAAGGCCGATCCGGCGCATGACAAGATCGTTCCCGACGACCGCATCAGCGTCGTCGACCTGTCCGGGCCGAAGCCCCGCGTGATCCAGCAGGTCCAGTCCGCCCCCGGCACCACCACATTGCGCATCACGCCGGACCAGAAGCACGTGCTGGTCGCCAATGGCGCGGGGGGCGTCCTGACCTGGTTCCGTTTCGACGGACGCAAGCTCAGCGACCGGAAGATCATCCCGCTGCCCGTGGCGGCCGGCTTTCCCGGCGGCGTGGCGATCACCCCGGACGGCAAGCGTGCGCTGGTCAGCCTGTGGAAGGGGGACAAGGTCTTCGTCCTGCATATCGACGGCGACACGATCACCGTCGATCCGCAGCCGCTCGATATCAAGCCCGGCCCGTGGAACATCCGGCTGACCCGTGACGGGCATTACGCCGTCATGGGCATCCTGGGCCATGGCGAGGGTCTGCCCGGTGCCCTGTCCGTGCTGGACCTGACGGCGTCGCCGATCCGCGAGATCCAGCGCATCGTCGTGCCGAACGCACCCGAGGGACTGGATATCTCGCCCGACGGCCGCTTCGTCGCCGTCGTGTCCCAGAACGGGTCCGCCGTCCTGCCGACATCGCCGCTTTATCATGATCGGGGGATCGTGACCGTGCTTTCGCTGGCCGACGGCCACCTGGCCCAGCTGGCGCAGGCGCCGGGCACGCTCTGGCCGCAGGGCCTGATCTTCGCACCGGACGGCAAGTCCATCCTAGTCCAGGGGGTCATGGACCGGATGTTGCGCACCCTGTCCTGGGATGGCACCACGCTTGCGGTCAAGGGCGACGCCCCACTGCCGGGCGGGGGCGCGGATATCGAGCGGCAACGCTGATCCAGGCCGGAACAACGGCTGCCGGGACAGGATTCCCTGTCCCGGCAGCCGCCAAATGCGTTTTCAACGCCCTTTCAGAGGTGGCGTAGCCGGACCTCACCGACCGCGTGCGACCGTTCCTTGCGCACGATCAGCCGCGCGCGCTCCCGCGTCGGCAGGATATTGGCCTCCAGGTTCGGAAGGTTGATCCGGCTCCAGATCCTTCGGGCCACGGCTTCCGCCTCGGCCGGCGGAAGGTCACGGTAATGGTGGAAATAAGAGGTCGGCTTGCGGAATGCCGTCCGTTGCAGCAGCAGGAAGCGATCCACGTACCACGATTCGATATCCGCCGTCGCGGCGTCGAGATAGATCGAGAAATCGAAGAAATCCGACGCCACGGCGGACCGGTCGCTGCCGGTCTGCAGCACGTTCAGCCCTTCGAAAATCAGGATGTCGGGCCGGTCGACGACCTGAAAGCGATCCGGCACGATATCGTAGGCGTCGTGCGAGTAATAGGGGACCTCCAGATGGCGTTCCCCTGCCTTCGCCGCCGCCAGGAAAGAGATCATCCGGCGCAGGTCGTAGCTTTCGGGAAAGCCCTTGCGCTGCATGAGGTCGCGTTCCTCCAACTCGCGCGTCGGCAGGAGGAACCCGTCGGTGGTCACCAAATCGACCCGAGGATGATCGGGCCAGCGCGAGAGAACCGCCTGCAGCAAGCGGGCAAACGTGCTCTTGCCCACGCCGACGCTGCCGGCGATGCCGATGATGAACGGCACCGTGATGCGGGGACAACCCAGGAACGCACTTTCCACCATGCTGTTCAGGCTGCGCAGCGCCGTTACGTGCAGGTTCAGCAGACGCGACAGCGGCAGGTAGATCTCGGTAATGTCGGACAGCGATACCGGCTCGTTCCGGCCCCGCAGGACCGCGATCTCGTCCTCGGACAATGAAAGCGGCACATTCGCACGCAGTGCTGCCCATTCCGACCGCGAAAAGGTCAGATATGGCACCGCCGTCTCACTCTCACGGAACACGCTCTGGCCCCAGTGCGGGGGATCTGAAGCCATTCTCTATCGCCGGGACGGAAAACCGTCGCCCCGTGTCGCCTGACCTGCCATGTTTCCGTTCCTCCGGAAGGCGCGTTCCAGTATTATTTTCGCGTTCTCAGGCGGCGTAACACCATCCCGGGCGTCAATCCAGTGGCGGCCCCGCCGGCCCGGCTGTCGGCATGCCGCGCGAATGGCGGCCAACCGCCATAAAATCCCGGGATGCTGACATAGACGTGACTGGCACGTCGACCGGCGGGGTACATCGTGCAGGCATGCGTCAGCCCTCCGTCATCGCGGACCGGCCTGGCCGGGATGGAACCGGAACAGCAGGTAGGGGGGATGCCGGCCGTCGGTCCCGCCATGAAATGCCGGAAGACGATCCACCTGCGCCACGGCCAGATACACCATTCCATCGGGTGTGATCGAATAGGCGTCCGGCCAGTCCAGGCGCGGATCGGTCAGCCGCCACAAGGTGCGGCCGTGCGGATCCTCGGCATGGATGGAGTGAGTCTCGATCTCGGACAGGTACAGCGTATCGTGGCTGTCCATGACCAGGCCCCCGACAGGGGGGACATGACGGTCCACCCGCACGCGCCGTTCCAGTTCTGCCTCGGACAATGCCGTATCCAGCAGATCCGATACCGCGACCCGATATAAATTGGGACCGAATGGCGACATGAAGAACAAGGTGCGGCGATCGGCAGACAGTTCGATCTGATCGGCATTGATCCGGGGCGCCTTGCCGTCGGCGCCGACCAGGGGACGGCCATCGACATGCGGCACGATCGACGGATCGGCCTTCGTCAGGGGAGTGTCAGCCAGCAGGCGGCGGATGGCGCCCGTATCGCGATCCAGCACCAGGATCGCACCTGTTCCGGATTCAGTGACGAAGACATGGCGGCCGACAATGCGGATATCGTTCAGATAGCTGTCGTGCGGCGCGACATGATCGTCGAAATGATAGACATGGACCACCTTGTCGGTCGCCAGATCAATCTCGACCAGCTTCGGACCGCCCTCCACGATCGCCGCGAAATGCGGCGTCGCCGGGTCCGTGACCCACAGATGGTTTTCCCCCCGGTCGATATAGAGTGAATTGACCGATACGAAATGCTCCGCCGCCGGTTGTCCGGGCGACCAGCTGTTCCATCCGACGCCGGGATAGGGAACCGGCACGCCATGGGCATCCAGCACCGCGACGCCGGGGGTCCGTTCGACCCAGCTTGGAAAATTGACGAAGATACGGCCATCATTGGCAACGGCGACGCCGTTCCAGGTGTGCGTATCCGTACTGGCGACCAGTTGCAGGGTCGGTGGCGGGGGCGACGGGGATGCCGCCGACGCCCGCCACGGCAGGGCAAAGGAAACGGCGGCAAGGCTGCCGAGAATGAAAATCCTGACGGCACGGCCCATCATGCTGCTTCCGCCTTCCTGCAGTTACGTCGCGTAACGATAGACACCGGGCCGGCTCAGGAACAAGACCGTCACGCCGTCGCACGGCAATCCTCGAACATGTCGTGATCGGACCGGATCGATCAGACCCGCAGGGCTGCGTCGTCGCCTTGCGAAGGCATGGCCCGGGATGGCCGTCTAATGGCCATATCCCGATTGCCCACCGGAATGACGGCCGTAGCTGACCTGCGTGTCGGGGATGACATAATGCTTGCCGTCATTTTTCTGATCGGCATCGTCGTCGCTGGCGTTGGGATCGTATCCGGATGAAATCAGCTGCATCGCCGGCGCATCCGGCAGCGGCTGATAATCCGGCTGCCGCGCCGCCATGGCACCGGGCGAAGACGCCCCCCTGCCCCCGGAAGCACCGTTGTCCCCGCCGGTGGACGGCGCGTCACCGGCATCATCGCCGGCGGCGGAGGCCAGCCCCGGCGGTGGAATGTCGATCGAATCCCCATCCGGCCGGTGAACCGTGCAGGCCCCCAGGCAAAGCAGCACCCCCACGACCGGACGGAACCCGGAGACGCTGCCGAAGCGCAGGCCCGTCAGGGCGCCCGTGCGAACGGAGCGTCTTCTACCGGACATGCGCAGGCCCGATCACTCGGCGGCGTCGGCCAGATCCTGTTCGCCGGGCGCCACCAGCATCGCCTCGGCGACCACACCGGCCTGTTCGCGGACACGACGTTCGATATCGGCGGCCATCTCCGGATGGGTGCGCAGGAACTGCTTGGCGTTTTCACGCCCCTGCCCGATCCGCTGGCTGTCGTAGGAGAACCAGGCGCCCGATTTCTCGACGATGCCCGCCTTGACACCCAGGTCGACCAGTTCGCCCATCTTGCTGATCCCTTCGCCATACATGATGTCGAATTCGACCTGCCGGAACGGGGGGGCCATCTTGTTCTTGACGACCTTCACCCGGGTCTGGTTGCCGACGACCTCGTCCTTGTCCTTGATCGACCCGATCCGCCGGATGTCCATCCGGACCGAGGCATAGAATTTCAGGGCATTGCCGCCCGTCGTCGTTTCCGGACTGCCGAACATCACGCCGATCTTCAGGCGGATCTGGTTCAGGAAGATCATCATGGTGTTGGACCGCGACACCGTGCCCGTCAGCTTGCGCAGCGCCTGGCTCATCAGGCGCGCATGCAGGCCGACATGGCTGTCGCCCATGTCGCCTTCCAGTTCCGCCCGCGGCACCAGGGCCGCCACGCTGTCCACGACCAACACGTCGATCGCCCCGGAACGCACCAGGGTGTCCGCGATCTCCAGCGCCTGTTCACCGGCATCCGGCTGGCTGATCAGCAGATTGTCGACATCGACACCCAGCTTGCGCGCATATCCGGGGTCCAGCGCATGTTCGGCATCGATAAAGGCGCAGGTGCCGCCCTTTTTCTGTGCCTCGGCGATGGCGTGCAGGGCCAGCGTCGTCTTGCCGGAGCTTTCGGGACCATAGATCTCGACGATGCGGCCCCGCGGCAGGCCGCCGATTCCCAACGCGATATCCAGGCCCAGCGACCCGGACGAAATGACGTCGGCCTGTTCGTTGGGGCGTTCCCCCAGGCGCATGACCGACCCCTTGCCGAACGCCCGTTCGATCTGGCTCAGGGCGCCCTCAAGCGCCTTGCTCTTGTCCATGCCCGGTGCCTGCGCCATCGCCCTTACCCCATTCCAATGCCGTGAATATCCGAATCCTGTGCATCCCAAGTGTGCAAGGCCGGCCTCGAAAATCTAGAACAAAACATGATCATCCACAAGCGGCACGCAGCCCCGTCACTCGGATCCCACGGCCAGGCCGGACCCCCGCGCGTCGGTTCCGCCCACGCAGCTTCCCTCGCCGCCCGGCAGGCCGTTCGGGCAGGAAATCGCGTTGATGCGGCCATTGGCCGTGACTGGCCGCGCCCCGGGATCCTGCCCGGCCAGCACCTGCTGCAGTTCCGCCGCCACCGCATCGGCGGCATCGTTCTGCCCGGACCCGGTCACCGCCGCGCGGAACCCCCGGCCCTGGCTGGCGATCGCCGCGGTCAGCAGCGGGCGCGGCAGGCGCTGGGGCGACGCCGCGATGACGATGCCGGTGCTGCCGGCCAGGCGACCGGTCCCGAACAGATTGTCCATCGTCAGGGCGCAGGCGACCGCGCCCCCATGGCGGTCGACCACCGCAAACGATGTCGAGGCCGGCAGATGCGGCAGGGTACCGCCCCCGGGGACGTTTCCGGATTCCAGCACGGCCTGCGCCTGGGCGACCAAATCGTCGGCATCATGCGCTTCGGCCGCGCGGGCGCGCCAGGCCGCGACCGTCGCCTGCCCCACCTGCCCGGCCTGCCCGCCGGCGGACAGGGCGCGATAGGCCACGGCGCTGCCCAGCCCGCCATCGGCCGGCGGCGGCAGGAAGGCCACGGTTGTCCCGCGGGAAATGACGGTCAGCGGCTGCGTTTCGGCCGGGACCGCGCCGCGCAGGTCCGCGGACACCAGCCCGCCACCCGCCGCCTGGCTGCCCGCGACGAAGGAAGCCGCCAGTGCGCCATTATACAAATCGCCCACGCCCACGCTGCGGATCTGCTCCAGCACGCCGGCCAGGTGGGATTGAACCAGCGTATCACCCTCGGTCAGGATCCTGCCGTCATTGCGGCTGAACAGCGCCCGCGCACCGGGATCGGCCAGCAAGGGCGCCTCCACGGCCGCCAGATCGTTCGCCAGGCCCCGGCTGACGGTCATGCCGTTCCGCGCAAGGCCCAGCGCCGGGGACAGGGTTTCCCCGAATTCCACGCTGCCATAGCGCAGGTGCATCAGATAGAGGCCACGCGCCAGCATCGGCACCGCCGCCGGCCGGTCCACCCGTTCGCCCCCGGCTGCCGCCCCCGCATTCGCCGCCGTGGCCCCCGCAACCGGCGTGAACAGGAAGGCCCGTCCGCCCTGCGTGTCGCCCGGACGGTAGGCCAGGCATGCGCCGCCGGCCCCCATCGACGCCCGCGACGGCAGGGTGACGGCCAGGGACATGCCCAACGCCGCGGCGGCGTCGGCGGCATTGCCACCGCGGGCGAGCACATCCCGTGCGACCATGGCCGCCTGGGGTTCGTCTGCCACCACATTGCCGATATATCCGCTGAGATAGGGCGAGTTCGCTCCGCCGAACAGCGTCGTGCTGACCGTCTTGACCGGCGATGTTCCGCAGCCGGCCAGCGCGGCCGCCAGGACGGTCGACGCCAACATGGCCCCATATCGGCGGACAGGGGGATTCAGGGGACGCTCACGCACGCACAAATTCTCCATAGCCACCGTTCCGGCCCCGAGGCGAACCACCGGGCCCTTCGGGATTAGCGGTCTTCGGGAACGGCGGCAACACGGGACATCCCCGCATGGCGTTCCGGCGTGACAACCCGGGAGGGGGCCTGCCGGGACGTCGCCCTTCCGCCCCGGGATGTTCTGCTTTACAGACGGCGGACATCCGATCCGCCAACCGGAGCATATCCTTGCCGCATTCCCGCCTTGCCACCGCCACCCCTGCCCGCATGCCCTCCTGGCGGGGATGGGCCCTGTCCGCCGCGATGCTGGCGGCAGGGCTGACGGGCACCAGCGGGGCCGCCCGGGCCGCCGATGCCGGCAGCTTCACCGACGCCCAGCGGCAGGAGATCGTGGCCATCGTCAGGACCGCCCTCAAGACCGACCCGTCCATCCTGGCCGACGCCATCACCGCCCTTCGCGCGGGGGCGGAGGCGCAGCAGCAGGCATCGACCCGCGACGCCCTGACGGCGAACCGGGCGGCGCTGAGCACGCCCGCCGCCACGGACGCCATCCTGGGCGACCCACATGGCAGCACGACGGTGGTTGAATTCTATGATCCGCGTTGCCCCTACTGCCGGAAGGTCCTGCCTGACCTGGACCGCCTGGTCCACGAAGACCGGAACGTGCGTATCCTGGAAAAGATCGTACCGGTCCTGGGGCCGGCCAGCACCCTTGCCGCGCAGGCCATCGTCGCCGCGTCCCTGCAAGGCGGTCAGGACGCCTATTTCCGCATGCAGCGCGCCGTAATGACGGATAGCGCGAAGCCCGACAGCGCGCGGATCCGCGTCCTGGCGGCGCAGGCCGGGCTGGATCCCGACCGTCTGGCGACCGACATGGCCGGGTCCACCGTCGCCGCGACCCTGCGCGCCAATACGACACTGGCCGGGGCGATCAACCTGGAAGGCACGCCGACCTTCATCTTCGATGCCCGCTACGTCATCCCCGGCGCCGTCGAACTGAGCGATTTGAAGGCCGCGATCGCCAAGGTCCGCAAGGGCTGAGGCACGACCGGGGAGGCCCGCCGCCCCGGCCCCACGGCCGCCCATCAGGCCGCCGCGTGGACCTTACGGTTCACCGAAACATCCAGCAACGTCGCCAGGGCGGCCACCATCTCGTCCATCATCGCGTCGGTATGGAACGGGCCGGGCGTCAGGCGCAGCCGCTCGGTGCCGCGCGGCACGGTCGGGTAATTGATCGGCGTCGCATACAGCCCGTATTCCGACAGCAGGCGGCGGCTGATCTCGGTACACCGGTCGGCGTCGCCGACCGGGATCGGCACGATATGGCTGGGCGTCTGCATGAACGGCACGCCCGCCGCGCGCAGGCGGGCCCGGAACGCCTCGACCCGCTCGAACATCTTCTCGCGCCGCCAGCCGTCCTTGCGGACCAGCCGGACACTGGCCAGCGCTGCCGCCACGACCGATGGCGGCAGCGACGTCGTGAAGATGAATCCCGACGCCGCGCATCGCAGATAATCGATCAGTTCGACCGACCCGGTGACATAGCCGCCATGGACGCCGAATCCCTTGGCCAGCGTCCCTTCGATGATGTCGACCTGATCGGCGACGCCGTCGCGTTCCGATACGCCGCCGCCCTGCGCGCCGTACAGGCCGACGGCATGGACCTCGTCCAGATAGGTCATGGCGCCGTATTTCCGCGCCAGTGCGCAGGTTGCCGCGATATCGGAAATATCGCCGTCCATGGAATAGACGCTTTCGAACGCGACCAGTTTCGGCGCGTCCTTCGGCGCGGCCGCCAGCTTCGCCTCCAGGTCCGCCAGGTCGTTATGTTCGAAGATCACGCAGGACGACCCGCGCGCGCCCTTGATGCCGGCGATCATCGACGCATGGTTCTGGCGGTCGGAAAAGCAGATCCAGCCGGGCATGCTGGTCAGGATGGTCTGCAGGCTGGCCTGGTTCGAGACATAGCCCGAAACGAACAGAAGCCCGGCCTCCTTGCCGTGCAGGCTGGCCAGTTCGGCCTCCAGTTCCGCGTGCAGCGGGCTGGTGCCGGCAATGTTGCGCGTGCCGCCGGCGCCGGCACCATGCGCGCGGATCGCCGCGATCGCAGCCTCGGCGACCGCGGGGTCGACACCCATGCCCAGATAGTCGTTTGCGGACCAGACTACGACCTCCCGCCCCTCGGGCGGCTGGACCACCGGGTCGGCCTGGTCATAGAGCGGGTAATTGTCAGCCTGGCGCGCCAGGGGGGTGAACTGACGATAACGGCCCTGCCTGCGGATATCTTCCAGCGCTGTTCGGCAGAACCGGTAGAAAGGGTGTCCGCCTGCGTCGATACTGGCCACTCTCGAATTCTCCTGCGGCAGCCGCGCGGGACCGGGTTCCAGAATTCCCCGCCCCCACGGCCGTCGCCGTTACGGTTCGCCCGCTTCCGTCAGGCGGATGTCGGTTCGGTTCATCGCACATACACCCGGATTACGCCGACGGTCACCGACGAATCCGACATAGCGGTTATTTCCACCTGCGAGGGCGACGCCCCGTCCGAGACGATCGCCGCAGCGACCGCCTGCCCGTCGGTGGCCGCCAGATGGCCAAGGGCTGTGCCTTCCTGCTGGGGCGTCGGGCCGGCCGGGACCAGCACCCTGACCTGGAACAGGACATTGGCCTTCAGCGCCAGCGCCCGCGCCACCGCCCCTTTCAGGGCCGGCTGCCATTGCCCGGGCGGCGTGCCGGCCGGGATCTCGACCAGCGGCGGAACGGGTGGCCGTCCGGGCGGGGCAGGCGGCACGTACGGCACGGGGGGGCGGCTGGCATGCGGGTCGAAGGTCCGCTGGTCCACCAGGTCGCATCCCGCCAGGCACAGGGCGCCCGCCATGGACGCGGCAAGCACAATCGGGTCGGGACGACAACGGATGGACATGGCGACGCACGGTTACAGCATCCGTCGCACGGGGCAAGAGCGTTTACGCTGCAACTTGCGGGCCGCCGCCCACACTCCTATAGCCATCGGGATACCTCTTTCGTCGTCGGTGGCCGGATTACGATACCGACGAAAGGCAGGCCGACGGATGGAAACCACCCAGACCGACATTCTTCCGTCGGCCCCCGACGGAAGGGCCACGCCGGATGCCGCCCCGCCACGCACGCGACGGCCCGCCCAGGCCCAGACCATCAATGCCCTGACCATCCATGCCCTGCGCGACGCGGTGCAGGCCTTCATCCGCGCGGCCGGTCCCGACCCCGCCGCCGCCGCTCAGGCCAGCGCGATGGCGACCCCGACCTGCGTCCTGTGGAACCAGTTCCTGCGTTTCGATCCCGCCTGCGCCGACTGGCCGGACCGCGACCGCTTCGTCGTGTCGTCCACCCGCCACCGGCTGCTGCTGCAGGCGATGATGCGCCTGGCAGGACAGACGGCGGCACCCGGCGAAGCCCTGGTGGAATACGGCACCCATCCCGCCGTCGAAATGGCGTTCGGCCCCAGCGGCCAGGGCCTGGGCGCCGCAGTCGGCATGGCGCTGGCCGAACGGCACATGGCCGCGCGGTTCGGGCGGTCGATCGTCAATCACCGGATCTGGGTCCTGTCCTGCGGGACGGAACTGTCCACCGGCGTCGCCCTGGAATCCGCGGTGCTGGCCGGGCGGATGGCCCTGGACCGGGTTACCGTCCTGTTCGAGATCGCCCCCCAGGACGAGATGGAGGCCGAGGACACGCTCGGCCGCTATGCCGCCTCCGGCTGGTCGGTCCGCACGGTGGCGGCCGAGGACCCGGACGCCGTCCATGCCGCCCTGTCGGCCACGTTGCGTGCGCGCAAGCCCTGCATCGTCGCCTGCACCGTGACGCCGGCGGCACCGCCCGCAACGACCGGTTCCGGCCTGGAGGGCGACCTGTCGACCCTGCTGTGGGCGCCCACGGCGCGGCGGGGGGCATCGGCGCGCCGGTCCTGGCTGCGCCGCCTGGCCAAGCATCGGCATCGGTCGGAATTCGAACGCACGACCCAGGGCCGCCTGCCCGCCTTCTGGCGCGAGGACTGGGTGCGGTCTTGGCAGACGCAGGGCGCGCCCCTGCATACCGCGACGCTGCAACCGGCCCCCCTGCGGGCCAGCCGTCCACGTGCGCCGACGCTGCCCGCCCCCCATTCGGGTGGCGAAACCGCGGATACGACGCTGGCGCACGCGCGGCAGGGACTGGACATCCTGCGCGACCTGATCCCGGAACTGCTGTGCCTGACCTCCCGCCGGGGCATCGACCTGACGGGCGCGGCCCGCCGGGGCGAGGCCGCGCCCGATTGCGGCACGCGCGTGCATGGCCTGGCCGCGCTGCTGAACGGCATCGCGCTGCATGGCGGCCTGATCCCGTGCGGGGCAACGACGTTCGTCGCGGTCGACCGCATGCGTCCGGCGCTGCGTTTCGCCGCGATGATGCGACGGCAGGTCATCTATCTTCTGACCGACGACGGGCTGGCGCTGGGTCCAGACGGCGCAGGGTGGCTGCCGGTGGAGCAGTTGGCCAGCCTGCGGGCGATGCCCAATGTCGCGGTATTCCGCCCCGCAGACCGGAGGGAGACGATGGAATGCTGGGAACTGGCGCTGCGCCGAACCGAGGGGCCCAGCCTGATGACGCTCTGCCCCGTCCTGGCGGACGACGCGCGGACGCCGGGGGCCGCCGACGCGCGTCCCCGCCGCCCGCGTGGTGCCGGTGGCACCGGCGTTCGCGGCGGATACGTCCTGGAGGAGGCACGTGGGCCGCGCCAGGTGACATTGATCGCCACGGGCAGCGAGGTCGCGATCGCCCGGCAGGCCCTGCATCACCTGGTGCGCGACGGGATCCATGCCGCCCTGGTGTCGCTGCCCTGCTGGGAATTGTTCAGCATGCAGGACGCGGCATACCGCGACCATGTGCTGGGGCATGCGCCCCGGATCGGGATCGAGGCCGCGTCGGGATTCGGATGGGACCGCTGGCTGGGCCCCGACGGCGTGTTCATCGGCATGGAGGGATTCGGCGAAACCGCGCCGTCCAGCGAACTCTATCGCCGACTGGGCATCACCGCCGAACGGATCCGTGACACCGCGCGACGCCTTGTCCATGAGACGGGACGTGACTTTCCGTCGCCGTCCGGGCAGAAAGCTGGAGGCGGCCGCGTACGGTCCCTAGCCGGGGGCGCCGTCCCACAACGGCCGACGATCCGTAGCTGAATTCACACGGGAGAGAAATAGAATGGCTGTCAAAGTCGCGATTAATGGTTTCGGCCGCATCGGTCGCCTTGTCCTGCGCGGAATCATCGAAAGCGGGCGCACCGACGTGGAGCCCGTCGCCATCAACGATCTGGGCAGCGTCGCCGACAACGCCCACCTGCTGAGCTATGACAGCATCCACGGCCGTTTCCCCGCCGAGGTACGCGTCGAAGGCAATTCGATCGTCATCGCAGCCAACGGCCGCACCTACACGCTCGCCGTGTCGGCCGAGGCCGACCCGACCAAGGTGCCCTTCGACGGCGTCGACGTGGCCATGGAATGCACCGGCCGCTTCACCACCAAGGAAAAGGCGGCCCACCTGATCGAGGCCGGCGCGCGCAAGGTCATCATCTCGGCCCCCGGGACGCATGTGGACGCCACCATCGTCTACGGCGTGAACCACGACACGCTGACCAGCGACATGACCGTGATTTCCAACGCCTCCTGCACCACCAACTGCCTGGCGCCCGTCGCCAAGGTGCTGGACGAGACGTTCGGGATCGAACGCGGCTACATGGTCACCATCCATTCCTATACCGGTGACCAGCGCACGGTGGACACGCTGCACAAGGATCCGCGCCGCGCCCGCGCGGCGGCGATGAACATCATCCCGACCTCCACCGGCGCCGCCCGCGCGGTCGGCCTGGTACTGCCGCACCTGAAGGGCAAGCTGGACGGCACCGCCATCCGCGTACCGACGCCCAACGTCTCGCTCGTCTCGCTCGATTTCGTGCCGGCGCGTGCCCCGGCCTCGGTCGAGGAAGTCAATGCAGCGATGCTGAAGGCCGCGTCCGAGGGCCCGCTGAAGGGCATCCTAGCGTACAACACCGAACCGCTGGTCAGCACCGACTTCAACCACACCCTCGCGTCCTCGACCTTCGACGCGACGGAAACGGCGCTGGTCGATGGCGGCAAGCTGGTGCGGATCTGCAGCTGGTACGACAACGAATGGGGCTTCTCCAACCGGATGTCGGACACCGCCGCCCTCTTCGGATCGCTGTAATGGCCAGCCTTTCGTTCAAGACGCTCGACACGCTGAACGCGGCAGGACGCAAGGTCCTGCTGCGCGCCGACCTGAACGTGCCCGTGCGCGACGGGCATATCACGGACCTGACCCGGATCGAGCGTCTGGCCCCCACCATCCGCGAACTGGCGGACAAGGGGGCGCGGGTCATCGTCGTCAGCCATTTCGACCGCCCCAAGGGCAAGCGCGTGCCGGAGATGTCCCTGGCCCCGATCGCGGCCGCCCTGGGCAAGACGCTTGGCCGGCCGGTGGCGTTCGCCGACGACTGCATCGGCCCGGTGGCCGAGGCCGCCGTCGCCGCGCTGAAGGACGGGGACGTGCTGGTGCTGGAAAACACGCGTTTCCATGCCGGCGAGGAAAAGAACGACCCCGACCTGTCGAAGGCGCTGGCCGGCCTGGCGGACGATTACGTCAATGACGCGTTTTCCGCCGCCCACCGCGCCCATGCCTCGACCGAGGGCGTGGCCCGCTTCCTGCCATCCTTCGCCGGACGACTGATGGAAGCCGAACTGAACGCCCTGAACGTCGCGCTGGAAAATCCGGCCCACCCGGTCGGCGCGATCGTGGGCGGCGCCAAGATCTCGACCAAGCTGGACCTGATCGGCAACCTGCTGGACAAGGTCGACGTCCTGATCGTCGGCGGGGCGATGGCCAATACCTTCCTCGCGGCGAAGGGGGTCGATGTCGGCAAGTCGCTGCAGGAAGCGGACATGCACGACACCGCGCGCGCGATCATGGCCCGCGCGACGGAACGGGGATGCGAGATCGTCCTGCCGGTGGACGCCGTGACGGCGACCGAATTCCGGGCCGACCCGCCGACCAAAACCGTGCCGGTCGATGCCATCCCCGCCGATTCAATGGTACTGGACGCCGGGCCGGAAACGGTCAAGCTGCTGACCGAAAAGATCATCGGGCTGAAGACACTGGTCTGGAACGGGCCGCTGGGCGCGTTCGAACTCCACCCCTTCGACACCGCGACGAACGAACTGGCGGCCGAAGTGGCGCGGCGGACCCAGGCCGGGCAGCTGACCAGCGTCGCGGGCGGCGGCGACACCGTATCCGCGCTGCGCCATGCCGGGGTCGCGGACCAGATGACCTATATCTCGACCGCCGGCGGCGCGTTCCTGGAGTGGCTGGAAGGCAAGACGCTGCCCGGCATCCAGGCGCTGGGCGAACTGTCGGAACGTATCCTGCCGCTCTGACGGATGCGGGACCGGGGGCGGATCGCATTCACACGCGATCCGCCCCTTCGGCGGCATGCCTCAGGACGCCGCCCTGAATCCCGCCAAAGGCTTGGCCCTTTGGAAAACCCTGCCATTTAATCCATGATCGGGGCCCAGGGGCCTCGGCCCCTGCCGGGTTCGGGCAGCGCCCGACCTTGTATCTCAGACTTCGCCCTGCTCGCCCTCGCCCCCGGCGGCTTCGTCGTGCGCGCTCAGGCGCACCGAATCGCCCACCAGGCCGCGCGCGAACGCCTCGGCCGAGAACGGTCGCAGATCTTCCGCCTGTTCGCCCACGCCCACGGCGTGAACCGGCAGGCCATACGCATCGGCCAGCGCGACGACGATGCCGCCCCGTGCGGATCCATCCAGCTTCGTCACCACCAGCCCCGTGACGTTCACCAGTTCCTTGAACACCCGCACCTGCTCGATCGCGTTCTGCCCGGTCGTGGCGTCCAGGACCAGCAGCACCGAATGGGGCGCGGTTTCGTCGAACTTGCGCATGACGCGGATGATCTTGGCCAGTTCCTCCATCAGCGCGCCCTTATTGTGCAGGCGGCCGGCGGTGTCGATCAGCAGCAGGTCCGCGCCTTCGGCCTGCGCGCGCTTCAGCGCCTCGAACGCCAGGCCGGCCGCGTCCGCGTTCGGCGCCCCGGCGATGACCGGAACGCCGACGCGCTGGCCCCAGACCTGGAGCTGCTCGACGGCGGCGGCGCGGAACGTATCGCCCGCCACCATCATCACCCGCAGTCCCTGCTCGCCGTAATAGCGGGCCATCTTGCCGATGGTCGTCGTCTTGCCGGTGCCGTTGACACCGACGACCAGCACCACATGCGGCTTGCGCGCGGGGTCGGGGACGAAGGGCACCGCCACCGGTTCCAGCACCCGCGCGATTTCGGTGGACAGGGCGTCGCGGATTTCGTCATCCGTGACCTCCTTGCCGAAGCGCGAACTGCGGAACGATTCGATGATGCGCGCGGCAACCGCCGGGCCGAGATCCGCCGAGATCAGCAGATCTTCCAGCTCCTCCAGTGCCGCGTCGTCCAGCTTGCGGCGCGTGAACACCGCCGCGATGCCGCCGCCGAGCTTCTGCGTCGAGCGGGACAATCCTGCCTTCAGGCGGGATAAAAAACCGAGTGCCATGTCAGAGGGTTTCCGCCACCAGCCCGTTTTCGTCAACCGCCGTCGCCCGCACGGTCAGGATCTGCCCGGCCTCGGCCGGCGTGCCGGCCAGCCGCACCGGCGCGAATTCCTCGGAATGGCCGCTGGTCGCGGTTTCCAGCAGCACGCGCAAGGTTCGGCCCAGCAGTCCGGCATGGTACTCGGCCGCCGCCGCCTGCCCGGCCGCGCGCAGGCGGGCGGCGCGCTCTTTCCGCAGCGCCACCGCCACCGCGGGCATGCGGGCCGCGGGGGTTCCGGGCCGTTCGCTGTAGGGGAAGACATGCAGGTACGGCAGACGCTGGGACCGCACGAAATCCAGGGTTTCGTCGAACAGCACGTCAGTCTCGGTCGGGAAGCCCGCGATCACGTCGGCGCCGATGCCGATGTCGGGGCGGCAGGTGCGGGCCCGGTCGATGACGCGCACCACATCGTCCACCAGGTGCCGGCGCTTCATGCGCTTCAGCACCATGTCCGACCCGGCCTGCAGCGACAGATGCAGATAGGGCATGAACCGCCGCTCATGCTCCAGCAGACGCCACAGATCGTCATCGATTTCCACCGGATCGACCGAGGACAGGCGCAGGCGCTCCAGTTCCGGGACCAGGGCCAGCACCCGGCGGCAGAGCTGGCCCAGTGCCGGCTGCCCCGGCAGGTCCCCGCCCCACGAGGTGATGTCCACGCCCGTCAGCACGATTTCACGATAGCCCGAGGCGACCAGGGCGCGGACCTGCTCCACCACCGCGCCGACCGGCACGGATCGCGACGGCCCCCGCCCGAACGGGATGATGCAGAAGGTGCAGCGATGGTCGCACCCCTGCTGCACCTCGACGAAGGCGCGTGTCCGGCCGGCGAATTCGGTCACCAGATGCGGGACGGTCTCGGTCGCCGCCATGATGTCGGACACCGCGTCGCCACCCGTCATCGCCGCAGAGGTCCAGCTTGCCGCCTCCAGCTTTTCGCGATTGCCCAGGACGCGGGTGACGCCCGGCAGCGCCGACCAGCGCGCCGGGTCGATCTGCGCGGCGCAGCCGGTCACGACGATCCGGGCGTCCGGCCGGTCGCGATGGGCGCGACGGATCGCCTGCCGCGCCTGGCGCTCGGCCTCGGCCGTCACGGCGCAGGTATTGACGATGACGACATCGTCCAGCCCCGCCGCATGCCCGCGCATCACCTCGCTCTCGTAGGTGTTCAGGCGGCAGCCGAAGGTCAGGATCTCGGGCTTGCTCATGACGGATAGCCGTCCAGATCCACGGTGCCGACGAAGCTGGTGACGGCCGGGCCGGTCATCAGCACATGCCCGTCGGCCTCGCGCCACGTGATCGACAGCGACCCGCCATCCATGTCCACCCGGCAGGTGCGGTCCACCAGTCCGCGACGCACGGCATTGACCACCGTGGCGCATGCCCCGGACCCGCAGGCCAGGGTCAGGCCGCTGCCGCGTTCCCACACGCGCAGGCGCAGCGCCCCGCGCGACAGGATGCGGGCGAAGCCGACATTCGCCCGTTCGGGAAACAGCGGATGACGCTCCAGCATCGGTCCGTCCTCACGCGGGTCCAGGCCCGGCACGTCGGCCAGGAAGAAGGTCACGTGCGGATTGCCCATCGACGCGGCGGCCGGGTCGCCTTCGATCGGCAGATGCAGCGTGTCGATGTCGCGCGCCAGGGGCACGTCGCGCCAGCCCAGGGCCGGGGGGCCCATATCCACCGTCACCTCTCCCGCCGCGTCGATCCGCGCCGCAAGCAGGCCCGCCCGCGTCTGCAACACGGGGGCGGTACTGCCCCCCTGCTGGCGCAGCAGGGCCGCGACGCAGCGCGAAGCATTGCCGCAGGCCGCGGACTCGCTGCCGTCCGCATTGAAAAAGCGGACGAACACGTCCGCCCCCGTCTGGCAGGCGGGACGCAGGATGACGAACTGGTCGCAGCCGATCCCGCGATGACGATCGGACAGCGCCGCGATCCGCGCGGGTGTCAGGTCGAAACGTTCCGTCCGTTCGTCCACGACGACGAAATCGTTGCCCAGCCCGTGCATCTTGTAGAAGGGGATCATCATGCGCGCCTTATACGGCACGGCCGTGGAATGCGCGAGAATTCTCGCGCGCCTGCCGGTCAGAGGAAACGACCCGGCGCCCCCCGCTGCAGCACCTCGATCCGGTAGCCGTCTGGATCGGCGATGAAGAAGAACCGCCCGACCACCCGCTCACCCAGCGTCAATTGCTTGACCGGCAGCGGCGACAGGCCCGCCTGCGTCAGGCGGGCATGCTCGGCGTCCACATCGGCCACCGACACCGCCAGATGGCCGTAGCCGTCGCCCAGATCGTAAGGGCGGTCGCGATCGCGATTGACCGTCAGTTCCAGTTCAAACGTCTGCTCGGCATTCGCCAGATAGATCAGGGTAAAGCTGTCGAATGCCAGGCGGTCGATGACCGCCAGGCCGAACGCCTGTTCGTAGAAAGCAAGGGATGCGGCCTCGTCCCGCACCCGGATCATGGAATGAATCAGTTTCGCCATCGTCTTGCTCCTTCGCGTCTCCGTCAGGGGCGCGGATGATAGCCGGCAGCGGCAAAGGGGAAAGAGGCAGCCTTCCCGTTCCGACGAGCGGGCTGGATTTTCCGTCCCGTCTGTCGCATGTGCGGAGGATGACCGACCAGCATGGCTTCCATCCCGCCGCGTTCACTACGGCCAGCACCGAACCCGACGCCCGTTTCTATGCCGGCCGTCCGCCCGGGGCACTGATGGATGCCGGGGCGCGGGCCGCCGTTACCGCGCTCTACCAGACCGTCCTGCCCGAGGGGGCGTGGGTGCTGGACCTGATGGCCGGCGACGACAGCCACCTGCCGCCGGATACCTCGTGCGAGGCCGTCATCGGGATCGGCCTGGATGCGGCGGCGCTGGACGCCAATCCGCGCCTGACGCAGCGGATCGTCCAGGACCTGAACGAGGACCCCGTCCTGCCTCTGCCCGATGACAGCCTGGACGCGGTGTGCCTGTGCGACGCCGCGCCCTATCTGCGGCGCCCGCTGGAGATCCTGGCGGAGGCGGCCCGCGTCCTGCGGCCGGGCGGGATCGTCGTCTTCACCTTTGCCGAACGTCTGCTGCCCGGCAAGGCGGTGGCACTGTGGCAGGCGCTGGAGGGGGCTGACCGGTCCCGCCTGCTGACCATCCTGCTGGGCCGCGCGGGCTTCGTCTTCATCGATACCGGGGAAGTCCAGCCCCCCGTCGACGACCCGGCCTGGCTCGACGCGGTCTATGCCGTCACGGCGCGCAAGCCCGGTGCCGCATCTATTTATTCAACAAATGACTAGGTAATATTCTTATATATACTTAATAATCAAAATCCGTCTTATTTAAAAGAAAATATCATTTACCCCGGAACCCGGAAATGTTTTGTCATATTGATCGAGAGATCAATGATAATACGGACCGGATTGCCCCCCTACATGCGGATTTTTGCGGCCTACCCCTCCATTCAACGACGCTTGCCGCTCCTGTTATTGTGCTGCTCCGTCCTGGTTCCCGTGTCCCGCGCCCACGCGCAGCAGGACGAAGGCGAAGCCATCGACGCGATGGAGGACCAGATCGCCCGCATCCAGCGGCAGCAGATGGAACTGCAGAAAGACCTGCTGGCCATGCGGCAGGAACTGGCGCGGCATCGCGCCCACCTGCAATCCGCCCGCCCGGGCAACGCGATGCAGGCGCGCGAGGCCGTCAGGCAGGAACCGGGCAAGCCCCCCCACCATGGATGGAATGCACCCGGATCGCGGCTGGCCGAAGGCTACCCGGCCCAGGGCGCCGGACATGCCTCCCGTGGGCCGATGGACGTTCCGCCGCCGCTTATCGACGACCGTCCCACCTTTGCGGCCGTGGTGGCCCACCGCGACGAGGACATGGTCAACCGTGTCGCCGAAAACGGGGTCGGCCCCCATCCCCGCGAGTCCGTGGGCGCGCAGGCCGCCGGTGCCCTGGGCGATCACGGTGTGTTCCATGCCGGTCCGGTCACGATCATCCTGGGCGGGTTCTTCGATACGGCCGGTATCTTTGAAAACCGGCATATCGCATCGGGGACGTTCAATTACTGGGCCGACATGCCCTATCCGAACGAATCCCGGTTCCATCAGGACAGCTTCGAGGCCAGTGCCCGCTTCAGCCGGTTCTCGCTGATGGCGCGGGGCAATATCGACGCCTTCACCACCATTTCCGGCTTCGTGGAGACGGATTTCGGCGCGGGTGCCGAAACGACGAACCCGTACGAAAGCAACGCCTATGTCCCGCGCCTGCGGCAGGCGTACATGGCCTACGACAACACCCGCGACAATTTCCATTTCCTGGCCGGACAGGCATGGAGCCTGCTGACACCGGGACGGGCGGGCATCGTCGCACGCCAGGAAAGCCTGCCGGAAACGATCGATGCCGCGATGCTGGTCGGCCAGACCTGGGCCCGGCAATGGCAGATCCGCCTGGTGAAGGACCTGATGGCGCACCGGCTGTGGCTGGGCCTGTCGATCGAAAACCCGGCGACGCTGTATGATACGACGGGATTCGCCAACAATAACGGTTCGGTCACCCTGCCCAACGGCGGTGTCGCCACGATCGGGTCGAACGGGACCGGCCTGACCGAATTCACCACCAATTATTCCGACGAAATCGCGCCGGACATCATCGGCAAGATCGCCTGGGATCCCTCCTGGGGTCATTACGAGGCCGAGGGCGTGGTGCGATTCCCCCACGACCGGGTGGTCGTGAACGGGGTCGGCCACAATTACACCACCGTTGCGGGCGGCGGCGGCGGATCGGCCATCCTGCCGGTCATCCCGCACAAGGTCGAAATCCGCCTGGCCGGCCTGGCCGGGGTGGGCATCAACCGATATGGCTCGGTCCTGCTGCCGGATGCGACCCTGTCGTCAAGCGGACGGCCGGCGCCGCTGCCCGGCGTCCAGGCCACGGCGGGGATCATCGCCCACCCCAACGCGCTGATCGACGTCTATGGCTATTTCGGGACGCAGCGTTCGGGCAAGCGGTATTTCTCGGCCGACGGCGGCAATTACGGCTACGGCAACCCGCTTTATTCCAACGCGGGTTGCGAGACCGAATTGTCGACCCTCGACTGCACGGCCAATACCCGCGCGGTCGAGGAAATGACCGTCGGCGCATGGTGGCGCTTCCTCAAGGGTCGCTACGGGACGGTCGAGGCCGGTGCGCAGCTGGCCTATTCGCGCCGCCAGATCTGGAAAGGCATCGGCGGCGACCCCGCCACCAGCGTCAGCCAGCTCTTCTTCGATTTCCGCTACCTGCCCTTCCAGTAACGCTGTTGCCGCCCAGGCCCCATCGCGCGTCATGCCTGCCCCGACGCGCGATGGAGACTGGTCTGTTGCGTCGCGCGCCAAAACGGAGGATGTTCCCCACGGACCGGAACATGGCATGGAGGAGAAGACGGTCATGCAGGACAAGTTGCTCCGCTGGCTGATGCTGTCCGCCTGTCTGGCCGCCTGGGCCACGCCGGCGCTGGCCGATGACGACGAGGAAGGGTCGAAGACCCAGTCCATGCATCAGCTGGCGGCCCATCCGCCTATCCCGAGCGCCCATAAGGATTTCAGCCAGTTCCGCTATCGCCCCGTCGGCGACAAGGTGGTGGAGCAGGCGGATGCCAACCGGCTGCTGTTCTGGACGCAGCAGGGCACGCCCGACGGCTACGCCGAACGGCTGGGAAACGCCATCGTCTATTACGATCGCACCGGCAAGGCCGTACGCGTGCAGCCCCTGCACATGCCCACCAACGAGTAGGCAGGTCGACCTCGCCGCCCGGCGGAAGGGACTTGGCCCTTCGGTCCCGTCAAAGGCACGCCTTTGAAATCCAGCCGCCTGGCGTACCGGAGCCTGGGGCTGCCGCCCCATCGACAGGACCGTTTTAAAAATCCACTTCCAGCGTGAAATGACAGATTCGGGGCAGGCAGACCAACGCATTGTTGGTGGCGGCTCCGCCCTCGTTGATGCTGCTGGGGTGGACCGACGCCCGATAGCTCCGGTTCGTGACGACCCGAATCCGGCCATGACCGGACAGGTAACGACGGAACGGGTGGCGTGCGCCGAGGTCCAGTGTCACGTACGATCCGGCGACCGTCGTGCTGCCGGCGTGTCATTCCTGGCGCGGATTGATCTCAGGCGTCGAAATCATAAAGGGTCGCGATCGATTGTTCGGACAGGACCGTCACGGCCGGTCCGTCATCCATGATCCGTCCCTGCCGCAGCAGGATCGCGCGCGCGAATGTCCGTGCCGCCCGCAACGGATCGTGGGTGGTGGCGACGATGGCGTATCCCTCGGCCGCCAGATGGCGCAGCAGGTCGAACAGGCGTCGCTGCTGGCCGTAATCCAGTCCGGTCTCGGGCTCGTCCAGCACCAGGATGCGCGCGCCCTGGGCCAGCGCGCGCGCGATCAGGACGCCTTGCCGTTCGCCACCCGACAATGCCGCATAGGACCGGTCGGCCAGATGGCCGACCGCCAGGTGGCCCATCGCCGCGTCGGCCGCCGCGCGATCCGCCGCCGACGCGACCGGCGAAAACATCGTGTCCGCCAACCGTCCCAGCGCGACGACGTCCCGGACCTTGTACGGAAAGATGACGGCATGGCCCTGCGGAACATAGGCGATGCGCGACGCCAGGTCCCGCCGCCGCAGCCCGGCCAGAGATCGGCCATCCAGCAGGATCTTGCCCTTGTCCGGACGCAGCAGGCGCAGCAGCAGTCGCAGGATCGTCGTCTTGCCCGCGCCGTTCGGACCCAGCAGGGCAATCATCTCGCCCTCTCCGACAGCGAAGGACACGTCCTGCACGATCGGCTGTCCGTCACGGGAAAACCCGACCCGGTCCATCGACAGCACCGTCACGCCGCCCATCCCCGCCGCACCAGGCGCAGGACCGAAACGAACACCATCACCCCCAGCACGTCGGCGATCAGACCCACGGGAATTTCCTCGGCCGAGATGCTGCGCGCCAGATCGTCGCACAGCAGCAGGAACGCCCCGCCGAGGCAGGCGCTCAACGGCAGGACCCGCGTATTGCGCGGTCCCGCCAGCAGGCGCGCGACATGCGGCACGATCAGCCCGATCCAGCCGATCATGCCCGCGATCGACACGGTCAGCGCCGACAGGACCGTCGCCACGGCGATGACGCCATAGCGCAGTACGCCGACGGGAACGCCCATGGTCCGGGCCTCGTCATCGCCCATCGCCAGGGCATCCAGCATGCGTCCGCACAGAGACAGCAGGACGATCCCGCCCAGCACCGGAACCGAGATCGTGAGCAGGTCGGACATGTCGACCTGCGTCAGGCTGCCCAGCAGCCAGAATACGATGTCGGGCAATTGCCGTTCCGGATCGGCGACATATTTCAGCAACGACAGCAATGCGGTGAACAGGGCCGAACTGACCAGCCCGCCGAACACCAGCATCAGGATCGACGCTGCATCGAACAGGCGCGCCACCCCCACGCCGGCGGCCACGGCCAACCCGCCCCCCAGGAACGACAGTACATGCACCCCGGTCGCGCCGACATCGCCGACGATGCCCAGCGCCGCGCCGAATCCGGCCCCCGCCAGAACGCCCAGCAGCCCCGGCGACACCAGCGGATTACGGAACACCGCCTGATATCCGGCGCCCGACACCGACAAGGCCGCACCGACGACGATGGCCCCGGCAATGCGCGGCAGCCTCGTCTGCACCACGATGGTGTGCAGCAGCGCCTGGCGCTCCACCGGCATGCCCGTTCCATCGTCCAGCAGGACCGACGCGATATCGCCGAAGCCGACCGGATAACGACCGATCCTTAACGACGTGATCGCCAGTCCGGCCAGCAGGACGGGCGGCAGGATCACCCCCAGCCGGTCGCGCCAGACACGGATGGTCACTGTCCTCCCTCGGGCGGCAGGGCCGACAGGATGCGCCGGGCCTCGGCCGGCGTCAGGTCGTATCCGAAAAACATGTGATAGAATCGTGTCGTTTCCGACATCATGTCGATATCCCGAAACCGGTCGGGATAGAGCTTCTGCGCCGTCCACAGGATCTGGAGCAGGAATTCGCAGCCATAGCGATCCCAGGGAAAGACCCCTGCGGGGTTGCGATAGACGCGGCCCGTGCGCACGGCGCGCAGCGCCGACCAAGCGCTGCCCTGGGGCACGTCATCGAACGTCCCCGCATCGGGCCCCAGGATCAGCACATCCGGATCCCAGGCCGCGACCTGTTCCATCGAGACCGGGCGCATGACGCCCACGATCCCGTCCGCCGCGTTGCGGCCGCCCGCGATCGTAATCCAGTCGTCGATGATGGTGTCGGCGCCATCCACGGTCAGCGGCGCCAGGGATTTGACATGCAGGATCCGGGGCCGGTCCGTGATCGCGACAGGCGCGGTCGCGGTGCGGACGCGACGGATCGCCTCCGTCAGGGTGGCTTCATAGAGACGGGCCATGTCGTGCGACCGGGCGTCGCCCAGGACATCCGCGGTCAGGTCCACGGCCCGGATCATCGACGCCGCGTCGGTGAACCCCGCATCGACGACCGGCATGCCGATTCGCCGCAGCGGCAATTCGGCGGGGGATCCGGCGCTGACAAACGCGACATCGACACCCGCGCCCAGCAGGGTTTCGGCGTTCGGTACCGGGCCGGCCATCGGCACCGCCCGCGCCAGGGCGGGTGCCACGCGGTACATCCACGGCCGCGCCGACGGCAAATCGTCCGTGACCGCGATCCGGTCGACCGCGCCCAGCATGATCGTCAGCGTATTATGCGCGAACCACAGATCCGCGATCCGTCCCGGCCGTTCGGGAATCGACACGGAATGACCCGCCATGTCCACGACCGTACGCGCCTGCCCGCGACCCGGCATGGCACCGGCCAGTCCCGAGACCAGCACCAACGCCAGCGTCCGGTACAGCGCCCTCATCCCGTCCTCCCAGCTTTATCCGGAACGATCTATATCCCATTGGATATATACGCGACCAGAGCCGGCAGGAAGCAGGCCGGGGATGCCGGGCCTATGGCCGGAACATCGAAAAATACAGGATCGCCATGTCGACCAGGAACGCCGACAGCAATCCGCAGCAGATCAGAGCGACCGTGATCCGGTCACGGGTGTCGATCCAACCCGGTTCGTCGTGGCGCAAGGCCATGGCGGACCATGGAACGATGATGCGGTGCCGTTCGGCCCCCGCCATCCTGAGGTGAAACATTGCACGCCTCCCCCGGATCCTCCCTCTTGTCTGCCACGAGTCGCGGCGGGCTCATCCGGATGCAGGAGGAACATGGGCGCTTGCCGCGCCGGGCCCAAGCCTATTCGACGCCAGTCGCAATCTAGTGACACAAACGGCCCCGGACCATAGGGACCGGAGCCGTCCGAAGAACGCCTGTCCGCGGCCCTTCGCCACAGGTTCAGTCAGGGCAGCCCTGTCCGGCAGGTCAGTCCAGGCGGACGGACGGCCGGACGAATTCGTCCAGCTGGTCCGCGCCCCAGGCCGCCAGCGCCCGGACCGGGCCGTAGATTTCCATCTGGTGCTGGCGATACAGCATGTCGTGGCCCAGGCGTGCCGACAGGCCCCGCAACGGGCCGCCGCCGAAATGGTATTTTCCCAGCGTGCCCCACCCGTTGTAATCGCCCAGCGAGACCACGGCCCCCCGGTCGCGATAGCGGAACGGCGCGATGGGCGCCCCGGCGATCCAGCCCTTCATCTGCCGCGACAGATGCCGCGCCTGCTGCCGGGCCGCCTGGGCCGTCGCCGGCACCGGCTTGTCGGCGATGAACGAACAATCCCCCAGCGCGAAGATCCTGTCGTCCAGCGTGGTCTGCAATGTCGGGCGGACCATAAGCTGCCCGGACCGCGACCGTTCCAGGTCGCTGAACAGCGCCGTGGCGGCAGGCGCCTTCACCCCGGCCGCCCAGACCTTCAGCTTCGCCTCGATCCGCGATCCGTCGCCCAAGGTAAAGCCGTCGGCGTCCGCGCCCGTCACCTGCGCGCTGGTGTGGACGGTGATGCCCAGGGCCTCCAGTTGCCGGCGCGATTCCTCGGACACCGGCTCGGGGAAGGCCGGCAGGATGCGCGGCCCCGCTTCCAGCAAGGTCACGTGCAGGTCGGCCCGGTCCATGCCCAGCCCGTAATTGGCCGACAGATCCAGCGCCCGGTGCAGTTCCGCCGCCAGTTCGACCCCGGTTGCGCCGCCGCCGACGATGGCGATCTGCAACGAGGAGGACTGGCCGATCGCCTGCAGCACCAGCGACCGGAAATCGGCGTTGAAGGCGTCCGCCTCCGTCAGATTGTCGATGAAATGGCAGTGCTCGGCGATGCCGGGCATGCCGAAATCATTGGCCCGGCTGCCGATCGACACGATCAGCGCGTCATAGGACAGGCTGCGCTGATCCAGCAGGATGCTGCCGTCCGCGTCCTGCAGGGGGGCGAGTTCGACCGCACGGGCGGCGCGATCCACGCCCGCCAGGGCGCCGGGCCAGAATTTGAACGATTTCCGGCTGGCCTGGGCGAGGAAGCTGATCCGGTTGCGTTCGTTCGGGCTGGTTCCGGCCGCGAACTCATGCAGCATGGGCTTCCAGACGTGAAAGAAGTTGCTGTCGATCAGGGTGACATCCGCCAGGCCGGCACGGCCGAGCGTGTTGCCCAGATAAGTCGCCATTTCCATGCCGGCGATCCCGCCGCCGACAACCACAAACCGGAATCTGTCAGACACCCCGCAATTCTCCGTGCTGGTGGTTACCCAACCGGGCAGAGAACACAATTTCGTGAACATTAAAAGGCCGTATCATGACGTCCTCCCTCCTTCGGGGATAATGGACTGTCCGGCCCGTCATCGGGTGGCCGGACGATCGGCATCATCCTAGGCCCCGGCGCAGGTCACGACCACAGGCCCGCCGGGCACAGGACCGTGACCCGGCGGGACGTCAGACGGCCACGACCTCCTCGTAGCTGGCCATGTCGGGGCACGAACAGACCAGGTTGCGATCGCCATAGGCGTTGTCCAGGCGATTGACCGGCGACCAGTATTTCGACGCCGCCGCCACATCGCCCGGCAGGCAGCCGCGCTGACGGTCATATGCGCGTTCCCACGCCGGATCGGTCAGATCGCGGACCGTGTGCGGCGCATGGCGCAGCGGGCTCTGCTCGGCAGTCAAGGTCCCGGCCTCGACCTCGGCGATCTCGGCCCGGATCGCGATCATCGCATCGCAGAACCGGTCCAGTTCGCGTCGGCCCTCGGACTCGGTCGGTTCGATCATGAAGGTGCCGGCCACCGGGAAGCTGACGGTCGGCGCATGGAACCCATGGTCGATCAGGCGCTTGGCGATATCGTCGACCGTGATCCCCGTCGCATCCTTGATGGGGCGCAGGTCGATGATGCATTCATGCGCCACGCGCCCGTTCGTGCCGCGATACAGCACCGGGTAATGCCCCGCGAGGCGGGTCGCGACATAGTTGGAATTCAGGATCGCGATTTCCGTGGCGCGGCGCAGCCCGGCATCCCCCATCAGGACCATGTAGATCCAGGAAATCGGCAGGACCGCCGCCGATCCGAACGGCGCCGCCGACACCGCATTGGCGCCCCCTTCCTCGGGCCGGCCGGGCAGGAACGGCGCCAGATGCGCCCCCACGCCGATCGGCCCCATGCCCGGACCGCCGCCGCCATGCGGGATGCAGAACGTCTTGTGCAGGTTGAAATGGCTGACATCGGCGCCGAACGCCCCGGGCCGGGACAGCCCGACCTGCGCGTTCATGTTCGCACCATCCAGATACACCTGTCCGCCGGACGCATGCACCAGGTCGCAGATTTCGACCACCGATTCTTCGAACACGCCATGGGTCGACGGATAGGTGATCATGATCGCGGCCAGGCGATCGGCATGCTGGGCGATCTTCGCCTTCAGGTCCGCAATATCGACATTGCCCTGTCCGTCGCACGCGACGACGACGACGCGCATGCCCGCCATCTGCGCCGAGGCCGGGTTTGTCCCATGCGCCGAGGCCGGGATCAGGCAGATGTCGCGCGTGCCCTCGCCCCGCGCGCGATGATAGCCGCGGATTGCCAGCAGGCCCGCATATTCGCCCTGCGCGCCTGAATTGGGTTGCAGCGATATCGCGTCATAGCCGCTGACGGCGCGCAGCATCCGTTCCAGGTCCGCGAACAGCTCGGCGTAACCGACCTGCTGGGCCGCGGGCGCGAAGGGATGGATGTCGCAGAATTCGGGCCACGTCACCGGCATCATCTCGACGGTCGCGTTCAGCTTCATCGTGCACGACCCCAGCGGGATCATCGACCGATCCAGCGCCAGGTCGCGGTCCGACAGGCGACGCAGATAGCGCAGCAGGTCGGTTTCCGACCGATGGGCGTGGAAGACCGGATGGGTCAGGAAAGTGCCGGTCCGCCGCAGCACGGGCGGCAGCAGGTCGGCCGGCGCGGCCAGAGCGCGCTCCATCTCCTCCACCCGTCGCGTGTCGGGACAGAAGCAGTGCCAGATCGCCCGCACGATATCCGGCGTGGTGGTTTCGTCCAGGCTGATGCCGACGCGCCCGTCATGCACGACGCGCACATTCATTCCCGCGGCCTCGGCCCGATCGCGGACCAGCGTGGATTCGCCGCCGGTCGCGACCGTCAGCGTATCGAACACCGCATCCGTTTCCACCCGCACCGACAGGGCGCGCAGTCCCGCCGCCAGGATCGCGGTCAGGCGATGGATGCGCCGCGCGATGGCGATCAGCCCGTCCGGCCCGTGATAGACCGCGTACATGGATGAAATGACGGCAGGCAGCACCTGCGCCGTGCAGATGTTCGATGTCGCCTTTTCGCGCCGGATGTGCTGCTCGCGCGTCTGCAGCGCCAGGCGATAGGCAGGTTCGCCCCGGCTGTCGATCGACACCCCGACCAGACGGCCGGGCATGTTGCGCTTGAAGGCGTCACGCACCGCCATGTAGGCGGCATGCGGCCCCCCAGCCCCCATCGGCATGCCGTAGCGCTGCATCGAACCGACGGCGATGTCGGCCCCCAGCGCGCCCGGTGATTCCAGCACCGTCAGGGCCAGCGGATCGGCCGCCATCGCCACCACGGCCTGGGCCGCGTGCAGCCGTTCGATCCAGGCGCGCGGATCGCGGATGCGTCCCGATGTCCCCGGATACTGGAACAGCGCGCCGAAGACCGCGTCCGGGTCCAGATCGATGTCGGGGTCGCCGACGATGATGCGCCAGCCCATCGGCTCGGCCCGCGTGCGCAGGACCGCCAGCGTCTGCGGGTGGCAGTCGGCATCGACGAAAAATCCGTCGGCCTTCGACCGCGCGACGCGGCGGGCCAGGGCCATTGCCTCGGCCGCCGCCGTTGCCTCATCCAGCAGCGACGCGTTCGCGACATCCAGGCCCGTCAGGTCGGTGACCAGGGTCTGGAAATTCAGCAGCGCTTCCAGCCGGCCCTGGCTGATTTCCGGCTGGTAGGGGGTATAGGCGGTGTACCAGGCCGGGTTTTCCAGCACGTTGCGCTGGATGACGCCGGGCAGCACGGTGCCGTAATAGCCTTGCCCGATCAGCGAAATCATGACCCGGTTGCGCCCGGCGATGGCGCGCAGGCGCCGTAGCACCTCGGGCTCGGACACGCCGGCGCCCAGCCCCATATCCCCATGCAGGCGGATGGCGGACGGCACCGTCTGCGCCATCAGTTCGTCCAGCGACCCGGCGTCGATCACGCCGAGCATGGCGGCGACATCGCGGTCATCCGGTCCGACATGACGCTTGCAGAACGCATCGGCGGCGGGATGGGTATCCTGCCAGAGCAAGGTGGACGTCACGATCATCTTCTCCGCGACAGGAACAGGAACAATCGGATCAACCGATCAGGGCGGCGTAGGCGTCGGCGTCCAGCAGGGACGCAAGCTGCCCGGCATCGGCGATCCGCATCTTCAGGATCCAGCCTTCGGCCTCGGCTTCGCGGTTCACCAGCGACGGGTCGTCGGCCAGCGCGGTGTTGAAGCCCACGACCTCGCCCGACACCGGCGCGTAGATGTCGGATGCGGCCTTGACCGATTCGACGACCGCGACACTGTCGCCCTGCGCGACCTCGGTGCCTGCGTCCTTGGCCTCGACGAACACCAGTTCGCCCAGTTCCTCGGCGGCGTGGTTCGTGATGCCGACGACCGCGACGTCACCCTCGACACGCAGCCATTCGTGATCCTTCGTGTAATATACGGTCATTGTCTCAACTCCACCCTATCAGATCAACGCTTGAATCCCGGCGCCACGAACGGCAGCGCCGCCACCGTGACCGGTACGAACTTTCCCCGGAGTTCCGCGAACAAGGCGGTTCCGGCCGCCGCATGCGCGGCGCCGACATAGCCCATGGCGACCGGCGCCCCGACCGTCGGTCCGAACGCGCCCGAGGTCACCGCCCCTACCGGCAGGCTGCCGTCCGCATCGGCGAACAGGCGCGCCCCGCCGCGCACCGGCGCGCGGCCATCGACCGCGATGCCGACCCGGTGACGGGACGTGCCGTCGCGCAACTGCGCCAGAACGACGTCGGCGCCGGGGAATCCCCCTGCCCGCGCCCCGCCGGCACGACGGCTTTTCTGGATCGACCAGTCCAGCGCGGCCTCGACGGGCGACGTGCCCAGATCGATATCCGAACCATACAGGCACAGGCCTGCCTCCAGCCGCAGGCTGTCGCGCGCGCCCAGGCCCGCCGGGGCGACGCCCTCCTGCGCCAGCAGCGCCTCGGCCACGCAGACCGCGCCGTCCGAGGGCATGCCCAGTTCGAACCCGTCCTCGCCGGTATAGCCCGAGCGCGAGGCGATGCAGGGCACGCCGGCCACGTCGAATTCCGCCACGTCCATGAAACGCATGTCCGCCGCACGCGGGGCCAGGCCGGCCAGCACTGCGCCGGCGGTGGGGCCCTGAAGCGCGATCAGCGCGCGGTTGGACAGTGCCTCGACCGTGCAGGCGTCCTGCACGCCGGCCGCGATATGCGCCAGATCGCCGTCCTTGCAGGCCGCATTGACGACCAGCAGCAGCGCGTCATCCAGGCGCGACACCATCAGATCGTCGATGATGCCGCCCTGCGAATCGGTCAGCAGCGCATACCGCTGCCGTCCCGGCTTCAGCGACAGCATGTCGGCGGGCACCAGGCGTTCCAGCGCCAGGGCCGCGTCCCCGACCCGGCCCGAGCGGGCGCGCAGGCGGACCTGCCCCATATGGGACACGTCGAACAGGCCGGCGGCGGCGCGGGTATGCTGGTGTTCGGCCATCACCCCGGCGCGATACTGTACGGGCATTTCATACCCTGCGAAGGGCACCATGCGCGCGCCCAGCGACAGATGCAGGTCATGCAGCGGCGTGCGCATCAGGGGCGCGTTCATGCGTCCCTCCGCGCCGCGAGCGGCCGGTCTGTCGGGGAGAGGGAAAATCGGAAAGACGAACCGCGTGACATGAACAGAGCCTCCTGAATCCATCATTGGATCCGAATGCCCCTTCTGTCGCTGTGCCTGAGATCGCTATCCCGTCGGCGGACGCTCAGGGCGCCTCTCTCCAGAAGTCCATGCCGAGCGGTCCTTTGGCCTGAGAGTTTCCGGGGCGGTTGCTCCTTCGGCGCCGGCTCTCGCCGGTCTCTCCCGCTTCAGCGTTCTGATGCTTGGCACATGTCTTGCGATCAAGTCAATTGATCCGGCAGTCGGTCGACGCCCCTTCGTGTGGGCCATCCGATGCTGGATCGCATGTCGGCATATCGCTAGTCTGGGGCGGACAGGTCACCGGAACAGCGAAGGATGCCGACCATGGACGCACGCCCCCTGACCATTATCGCGGAATTCGAGACGACGCCCGAAACCCACGACAGATTTCTGGAAATCTGCGCCTATGACAGCGCGCATTCCGTGGCCGATGAACCCGGATGCGAACGTTTCGACGTGCTTCTGCCCGACGGCGAGGCGAATCGCGTCGTCCTGTTCGAAATCTATGCCGACCAGGCGGCATTCGACGCGCATCTGGCCACGCCGCATTACAAGGTTTTCGCTGACGGCCTTGCGGACCTGAAGATCCGCAAGGTCCAGGTGCGCATGCTGGCGCGGCACGCCCCGCTGGGATGACCGGAACGAGATGGAGGCCGGGACGCCACGAATGGCGCCCCGGCCGCAGTCATGTGCGCGCGATCACGCCCCGGCGATCGGCAGGTTCCGGGCGATATAGGGCGGCAGGTTGAACGCCCCGGCATGGATTTCCGGCGTCCAGTAGCCGGTGGTCCCCAGGATGCCGGCGGCCTCGGCGCGCGCACGAATCGTTTCGACCGGATGAACGGCCGGGTTCCCGCCCTTCGCCGCGACACCCAGGGTCATGAATCCGCCGACATAGGTCGGCACCGCCGCGACATAGGCCGAGACATGCGGGAAGAACCGGGCGCGACGCAGGCTGGTCTCGCGCAGTTCATCGGCCTGCATGAAGGGCACGCCGCACTGATTCACGACGATGCCGTTCGGGGTCAGGATCCGCGCGCAATGTTCGTAGAACGAATCGGTGAACAGGACCTCACCCACGCCGATCGGATCGGTGCTGTCGACGATGATCACATCCACCGACGCCGTTTCGGCGCGCGCGACGTAATCGATGCCGTCGCCGACGATCACCTCGGCCCGGGGATCGGTCCACGCATCGCCTGCGATGCCGGGTAGGAAACGCTTGGACAGGTCGATGACCTCGCCGTCGATTTCCACCATCACCGCGCGGGTTACGCCGCGATGCTGCAGCACGCGGCGCAGCACGCCGCCATCGCCTGCGCCGATGATCAGCACGCTGCGCGCGTCGCCATGCGCCAGCAGGGGCACGTGCGTCAGCATCTCCTGGTAGACGAACTCGTCGCCCTCGGTAATCTGGATCACGCCGTCCAGGACGAGGACGCGGCCGTGCGTCTCGCTTTCGAAAACCACGATATCCTGGAAGGCACTTTTCGTGCGTGCCAGTTCCTGGCGCACCCGGAAGCGCTGCTGCCAGCCGTCATAGAGGGTTTCGCCGATCCACGCGTCGGTCATTGCCTGTTCTCCCTGCGCGTACATAAAAAAAGAGGCCGGACGGATCCGGCCCCCGGGGTCATGCGGACGGCGTCCGTGGGCGCCATCCCGGCCCGTCAGCCGACCCGGCCGCGACGCTGTTCGTCGACGACCACCCGGCCCGCCTGGAACAGACGCTGCATCACCGGGATCGCAAGGTGCGGATCGCACGCGCCGCACATGAAGATATCCACGGCGGCAAAATCGCGTTCGGGCCATGTGTGGATCGAAATGTGGCTCTCGGCCAGCACGACGACGCCCGACACCCCGCCGTTGGGCGAGAAATGATGGAAATGGCTATGCAGGATCGTGGCCCCGGCCGTCACCGCCGCCTCGCACAGGGTGCGGTCGATCTGCGCCGGATCATCCAGATTCCGGGCCTCCCAAAGATCGACGAGAAGATGCGTTCCCGCAAACTTCATCCCGTCTTTCTCGACGAAATAATCCGTCCGTTCCTCGGTGGAGGAGGAAGGAGAAGAGGACATCTGGTTATTGCTCGGGAGTTCCGAGACCATCCCCAGCTGAGCAAGTGCGTTCATCACGTACCCCCAAACCAGTAGACAGCCTGTTGGGCGGGATCGCCCCCTTGGGCCAAGGGGGCCGCTGATAAGGCCACAGCCTTGCTGGCGCAAGTGTTTTCGGCGGTTCGGGGGTAAAGATTTTTATGTATTTTCCATGACACGGATCCGGGACACGGACCCGGCCGCCGCGCCCGGGGCACGACGGGCCGGATCCCGCGTCAGGCGCGGGCCCGCCGCCCGCGCTTTTTCGGCGCGGGGGCGACATCTGCCAGCAGGGGCCGCAGGAAGCGCCCGGTATGGCTGTCCGGGCAGGCGGCGATGTCCTCGGGCGTGCCCTCGGCAACGATGCGCCCGCCGCCGTCGCCGCCTTCCGGCCCCATGTCCAGCACCCAGTCGGCGGTCTTGATGACCTCCAGATTATGTTCGATCACCACCACGGTGTTGCCCTGGTCGACCAGGGCATGCAGCACCTCCAGCAACTTGCGCACATCCTCGGTATGCAGGCCTGTCGTCGGTTCATCGAGGATGTACAGGGTGCGCCCCGTGGCACGGCGGGCCAGTTCCTTGGACAGCTTGACGCGCTGCGCCTCGCCGCCCGACAGGGTGGTCGCCTGCTGGCCCAGTGCCACATAGCCCAGCCCCACCTGCTGCAGGATCGCCAGCCGGTCGCGGATGCGCGGCACGGCCGAGAAATACGGCAGGGCCTCGTCCACCGTCATGGCCAGCACGTCAGCGATGGATTTGCCGCGGAACTTCACGTCCAGCGTCTCGCGGTTATAGCGCGCGCCCTTGCAGGTATCGCAGGTCACGAACACGTCCGGCAGAAAGTGCATCTCGATCTTCAGCACGCCGTCGCCCTGGCAGGCCTCGCACCGTCCGCCCTTGACGTTGAACGAGAATCGGCCGGGCTTGTAGCCCCGGGCCTTGCTTTCCGGCAGTTCGGCGAACCAGTCGCGGATCGGTGCGAACAGGTCGGTATAGGTCGCGGGGTTGGAGCGCGGCGTGCGGCCGATCGGCGACTGGTCGATGTCGATGATCTTGTCCAGCAGGTCCAGCCCCGCGATCCGGCGATAGGGCGCGGGATTCTGTCCCGAACCCATCAATTGCCGCGACAGCGCCTTGTACAGCGTGTCGATCACCAGCGTCGACTTGCCCCCGCCCGAAACGCCGGTCACGCAGGTGAAGGTGCCCAGCGGAAAATGCGCGGTCACATCCTTCAGATTGTTGCCGGCCGCGCCCTCCAGCACCAGGGTGCGCGCCGGATCGATGGGGCGCCGCTGCGCCGGCACCGCGATCCGGCGCCGGCCCGACAGGTAATCCCCGGTCAGGCTGGCCGGATTCGCAGCGACCTCGGCCGGGGTGCCGATGGCCACGACATGTCCGCCGTTGACCCCTGCCCCCGGCCCCATGTCGATCAGCCAGTCGGCGGCGCGGATCGCGTCCTCGTCATGTTCCACGACGATCAGCGTGTTCCCCAGCCGTTTCAGCCGGTCCAGCGTCACCAGCAGCCGTTCGTTGTCGCGCTGGTGCAATCCGATCGAAGGCTCGTCGAGCACGTACAGCACGCCGGTCAGGCCGGAACCGATCTGGCTGGCCAGCCGGATACGCTGGCTTTCCCCGCCCGACAGGGTCGCCGATCCGCGCGACAGCGTCAGGTAATCCAGCCCGACATCGTCCAGGAAGCGCAGCCGGTCGAGGATTTCGCGCAGGATCCGCCGGGCGATTTCGGCCCGCTGGGGCGTCAGCGTCGCTTCCACCGTGCCGAACCAGTCCAGCGCCCGGCGGATCGGCAGGTCCGACGCCGTGGCGATGTCCGATCCGGCGACGCGCACCGACAGCGCCTCGGGCCGCAGGCGCGCGCCGTGGCAGACATGGCACGGCTTGTCGGACTGGTAGCGCGACAGTTCCTCGCGCACCCAGACGCTGTCGGTTTCCGTCATGCGCCGGCGCAGGTTGGTCACCACGCCCTCGAACGGCTTGGTCAGGCCATAGGACCGCTTGCCGTCGCGATAGAGGAACGTGACCTCGTCCTTGCCGCCCTCCAGGATCACGTCGCGCACCCCCTGCGGCAGATCGCGCCAGGGCGTATCCATCCGCACCGCGTAATGGGCGGCCAGGCTTTCCAGGGTCTGCTGGTAGTACGGACTCTGGCTGCTGCGCCACGGGGCGATCGCCGCCCCTGCCAGCGACAGCGATTCGTCGGGCACAATCAGATGCGGGTCGAAGAACGTCTCGGTCCCGATTCCGTCGCAGGCCGGACACGCGCCCTGCGGGGCGTTGAACGAGAACAGGCGCGGCTCGATCTCCTCCAGCGTGAAGCCGCTGATCGGGCAGGCGAAGCGCGACGAGAAGACGATATGCGGCGGCGGCTCGGCGCCTTCGCCGCGCACGACCTCCTCGGCGTAGACCAGGCCGTCGGACAGGGCCAGGGCGGTCTCGAAACTGTCGGCCAGGCGGGATTCCAGCCCCGGCTTGACGACCACGCGATCCACCACGGCCTCGACCGTGTGACGCAGCTTGCGGTTCAGGTCCGGGACCTCGGCGATCTCGTAGAGGGTGCCGTCGACCTTGACGCGGGTAAAGCCCTTGCGCTGCAGTTCGGCCAGTTCCTTGCGGCATTCGCCCTTGCGGTCGCGGATCACCGGGGCCAGCAGGATCAGGCGCGTGCCTTCGGGTAGCGCCATGACGCGATCGACCATCTGGCTGACGGTCTGCGCCTCGATCGGCAGGCCGGTCGCGGGGGAATAGGGCACGCCGGCCCGCGCCCACAGCAGGCGCATGTAGTCATGGATTTCGGTGATCGTGCCGACGGTGGAACGCGGGTTCTTCGACGTCGTCTTCTGTTCGATGGAAATCGCCGGCGACAGGCCTTCGATCGAATCCATGTCGGGCTTGCCCATCAGTTCCAGGAACTGCCGCGCATAGGCCGACAGGCTTTCGACATAGCGCCGCTGCCCCTCGGCATAGATCGTGTCGAAGGCCAGGGACGATTTCCCCGATCCCGACAGGCCGGTCACGACCGTCAGCGCATCGCGCGGGATATCGACGTCGATGTTCTTCAGGTTGTGCGCCCGCGCCCCGCGCACCCGGATCGACTGCGACGTGGGCACGCCCGGCACCGGCCTGGATGGGGTATCCATGATGTCCGCTCTCCGCTTTCCGTACGCGCCCGGCGCGTTCTGTTCATACTCTGTTCTGACCTGTTCCGCGCCCGCCGCCAAGATCCGCCGCCCCGGAAAAATGCATCACCCGGCGGGTCGCGACGCCGGGGACGCCAGATGACGCGACAGGGACAGGTATCCTCGGCCACGCATTTGGGTTACCATGGCGGTTCAGCCCCGTCCGCCCATGCACCGATCCGGGCGGACGGCCTTTATTCCATGGGCGCGACCCGACGGGACGCGACTCCATACCGGACAGCGGCAGGACAAGTACTATGGCGGGTAGCGTCAACAAGGTCATTCTCGTAGGCAATCTGGGCAAGGACCCCGAGGTCAGGAACAGCCAGAATGGCGCCAAGATCGTCTCCCTGACGCTTGCGACCAGCGACACGTGGAACGACCGCGCGTCCGGCGAACGGCGGGAACGGACCGAATGGCATCGCGTGGTCATCTTCAACGATCGCATCGCCGACGTGGCCGAGCGTTTCCTGCGCAAGGGACGCAAGATCTATCTGGAAGGTTCGCTGCAGACCCGCAAATGGACGGACCAGTCCGGGCAGGAGCGCTATACGACCGAGGTCGTGGTCGACCGCTTCCGCGGCGACTTGGTGCTGCTGGACAGCAACCGCGGCGGTGACGCCGGCGACGACATGGGCGGTGGTGGCGGCTATTCGGCCCCGTCCGCCCCGCGCCAGATCGGCGGCGGTCGCGGCGGCAGCCAGGGCGGCGCCCCCGCTGGCGGCCCGTCGTCCGGTGGCTGGGACGCGCCGCACGGCGGCAGCAGCGACCTGGACGACGAAATTCCGTTCTGATCAATTTCCGGCGCCGCGACGGCCGGCCTGCCGGCCGCGCGATTTCTCTGCCGACGGCAAGCCGTGCTAGGGTCGCGTCGCGCGCCAGCAATCGGCCCCGCACCAGTTTTCCGCCATCCGTGTCCGCCGATACGGGGAACACGAGGGTGATTTTGACATGACGGATATGCCTTGACCGAAATACCCGATCCGCCGCAGCCGCCGGCACCTTCCGACATGATTCCGGTGACGATCGAGGAGGAAATGCGCTCCTCCTACCTCGCTTACGCGATGTCGGTCATCGTCAGCCGCGCCCTGCCGGACGTGCGGGACGGCCTGAAACCGGTGCATCGGCGCATCCTCTATTCGATGCGTGAAAGCGGGTTCACCCACGACAAGCCTTATCGCAAGTCGGCCCGCGCGGTCGGTGACGTGATGGGTAAATACCATCCGCACGGCGATTCCTCGATTTACGACGCCATGGTCCGGATGGCGCAGTTCTGGTCGATGCGGGTCAAGCTGATCGACGGACAGGGCAATTTCGGATCGGTCGACGGCGATTCCCCCGCCGCCATGCGATACACCGAGGCCCGGCTGGCCAAGGCGGCGTCGTTCCTGCTGGACGATATCGACCGCGACACCGTCGATTTCCAGCCGAACTATGACGAGAGCGAGCAGGAACCCAAGATCCTGCCGGCGGCCTTCCCCAACCTGCTGATCAACGGGGCGTCGGGCATCGCGGTCGGCATGGCGACCAACATCCCGCCCCACAATCCCGGCGAAATCATCGACGCGACGCTGGCACTGATCGCCCGGCCGGACATGACGCTGGACGAGTTGATGCAGATCGTGCCGGGACCGGATTTCCCGACCGGCGGCATCATCCTGGGCCGCGCCGGCATCCGCAGCGCGTTCGAGACCGGCCGTGGGTCCGTCCTTATCCGCGCCCGTGCCGAGATCGAGGACCTGCGCCGCGACCGGCAGGCCATCGTCATCACCGAAATCCCCTACCAGGTGAACAAATCGACCCTGCAGGAACGCATCGCCGAACTGGTGCGTGCCAAGCAGATCGAGGGCATTTCCGACATCCGCGACGAAAGCGACCGGTCGGGCATGCGCATCGTCATCGAGATCAAGCGCGACGCGACGCCCGAAGTGGTGCTGAATCACCTGTACCGCTTCACGCAGCTCCAGACCTCGTTCGGCGTCAACATGCTGGCGCTGGATAACGGCAAGCCGCGTCTGATGGGGCTGAAGGACGTCCTGGAGGCCTTCCTGGTCTTCCGCGAGGAAGTCATCCTGCGCCGGGCGCGCCACGACCTGAACAAGGCGCGCGACCGGGGCCACCTGCTGGTGGGCCTGGTGATCGCGGTCGCCAATATCGATGCGGTCATCGCGCTGATCCGCGCCGCCCCGGACGCCGCCACGGCGCGCGAATCGCTGATGACCACCGCGTGGGACGCCGCCGACGTCGAACCCCTGCTGGCGCTGATCCATGACGAGGGCAATGTCGTTTCGGGCGGCAAGGTGCACCTGACCGAGGCCCAGGCCCGCGGCATCCTGGAACTGCGCCTGCAGCGCCTGACCGGGCTGGAGCGCGAGAAGATCCAGCAGGAACTGTCCGATGTGGCGACCCGGATCAACGAACTGCTGGACATCATCGCCAGCCGTCCGCGCCGTCTGGAGGTGATGCGCGAGGAACTGACGGCGATCCGCGCCGAACTGGCATCGCCGCGCATGACCGAAATCGCGGATTATGCCGGGGACCAGACGGACGAAAGCCTGATCGAACCCGGACAGATGGTCGTGACCATTACCCGCGAGGGCTTCATCAAGCGCACGCCGCTGGATGTCTTCCGGGCCCAGAATCGCGGCGGCCGCGGCCGCACCGCCGCCGGCCGGCGCGGGGACGACATCGTCGTGCGGTCGTTCAACGCGCACACCCACCAATGGGTCCTGTTCTTCTCATCCGGCGGCAAGGCCTATCGCGAGAAGGTCTGGCGCCTGCCGGAAGCCAGTCCGACGGCCAAGGGGCGGGCCCTGATCAATTTGCTGCCGGACCTGGGCGGCGATTCGATCACCGCAGTCCTACCCCTGCCGCAGGACGAGAGCCTGTGGGAAAATCTGCATCTGGTCTTCGCCACCGCGACCGGCAACGTACGGCGCAACCGGCTGAGCGATTTCCGCAATATCCGCTCATCCGGCCTGATCGCCATGAAGCTGGACGAGGACGACCGCCTGATCGGCGTCGCCACCTGCCGCGACGGACAGGACGTGTTCCTGGCCACGCGCAATGCCCGCTGCATCCGCTTCCAGATCACCGACGATACGCTGCGCGTCTTCGCCGGGCGTGACAGTTCGGGCGTGCGCGGTATCCGCCTGGCCGAAGGGGATGAGGTCAACAGCCTGTGCGTCCTGAACCATGTCGAGGCGACGGTCGAGGAACGCGCGTCCTACCTGCGCATGGCAAACGCCCGGCGCCGTGCGGAAAACGCGGCGCTGCAGGCCGGCGAGGACGCCGAGGACACCGTTGCGGAGGCCTCGGACGAGGAAGCGGTGCCCACCGATGCGACCATCGACGCCGAACGGTTCGCGGACCTGGAAATCGCGGAGGAAATTCTCCTGACCGTCAGCAACGCGGGCTTCGGCCGGCGGTCGTCGGCCTATGATTATCGCGTGACCGGGCGCGGCGGCCAGGGCATCGCGAACATGACCTTCACGTCCGGCAAGCGCGGAAACGAGGTCGTGGCCACGCTGCCGGTCATCAACGGCACGGACGTGATGCTGGTCACCGACGCTGGCCGCCTGATCCGCGTCCCGGTGGACCAGATCCGCGTCATGTCGCGCCAGGCCAGCGGAGTGACGCTGTTCCGTCTGGACACGACCGAAAGCGTGACCAGCGTTTTCCCGGTCATGGATGACGGATCGGACGAGGATGAGGGTGACGACGGCGCCGACGTCCCGGGCGCAGCATCGGACGCCCCCGATGCCTGACGCCGGGCCGCGCACGGGGTTCTATCCCGGCACGTTCGACCCGGTGACCAACGGTCACCTGGACATTATCGAACGTGCGGCGCGGCTGGTCGACCGACTGGTGATCGGGGTGGCCGAGAACATCGGCAAGCAGCCTCTGCTGTCGCTGGAAGAGCGCGTCCTGTGCGTGACGACCGAGGTACGCAAGACTGTCCGGCGCACGGGCACGACGATCGAGGTCGTCGGGTTCGGCAACCTGCTGATCGATGCCGCACGCGGCCAGGGCGCCACGGTGATCGTGCGCGGTTTGCGCGTCGTGGCGGATTTCGACTACGAGATGCAGATGTTCGGCATGAACCATCACCTGGCCCCGGATATCGAGACCATCTTCCTGATGGCCAATGAGCGGAGCCAGTACATCTCGTCGCGGCTGGTGAAGGAAGTCGCCCGCATGGGTGGCGACATCGCCGGATTCGTTCCCCCGTTCACGCGCCGCCATGTACTGACGCGGCTTGGGGGATAACAGCACGGCGTCCGGCGTTGCGCGCCGCGCCATACGCTTTAGCACTGGAACATGAACAATGTCTGATACCGAAAACAAGGCCGACCTGATCGCCCTGGAACTGAAGACGGGCCGGGTCGTCATCCGCCTGCGGCCGGACGTGGCCCCCCTGGCCGCCGAGCGGATTCGTACCCTGGCGGCCGAAGGCTTCTATGACAACACGCCCTTCCACCGCGTCATCCACGGCTTCATGGCGCAGGGCGGCGATCCGACCGGCACCGGCACCAGCGGCAGCCACTTGCCCGACCTGAAGGCCGAATTCACGCGCGCGGCCAAGTTCGAGCGCGGCACGGTCGGCATGGCCCGCACGATGAACCCGGACAGCGCGAACAGCCAGTTCTTCATCATGTTCGAGCCCTCCCCCCATCTCGACGGTCAGTACACGATCGTCGGCCAGGTGATCGAGGGCATGGAGCATATCGACCAGATCAAGCGCGGCGCCGGCCAGAGCGGCGTGGTCCAGGACCCCGACCGCATCATCAGCATGCGCCCCGTCACGGCCTGATAGAGGTTGACTTGAACCTCTGAAGCCATTACCCGAAGCCGCACCGCACATGCGGCTTCGGTGAGCCGGTAGCTCAGCCGGTAGAGCATTCGACTTTTAATCGAATGGTCGTGGGTTCGAGTCCCACCCGGCTCACCATTCGAAAAATTCCATATAATAGCAACCAGCTTGCAGACCGACACGGGACCGGACAATGGATCCCCGGGTGCCATCGGTGGCCTGTCGATTTCTGGTAAAACACGATTTACCGGAAAGATTCCAAGCAGGTAAATTGTCGCCGCCGAGACGCAGCCAGGGCAGGCCTTCATCGGCGAGATGCATGGGGCCCTAAAGATCGAGGACAAGGCAGGCACTTTTCGCCCGGGAACAGCATAGGGCGATCTGCACGTTCCGTGCCTTCTCCCCATCGCCCTGTACGCTGTCGCGATGATCGGCCTCGCCGTCCAGCAATGGCATAAGGCACGCGCCGCACATGCCCTGCTCGCAGGACAGATCGACTGACACACCCTGCGCCAGGAGCGCCTCGGCAATGCTCTCGTCCGCCCCGACTTCGAGGACGCGACCCGAGCGGGCCAGCCGGACCGCGAAAGCTTCGTCGCCGCCCTGATGGGCCGGAAGATCGACAGGCGGCTGGAAATGTTCGCAATGGATCTGCTCGGCCCGCCAGCCATGGAAGAGGGCACGAGTTCGCACGGCCGCCATGAACCCGGTCGGACCGCACAGCATGATCGCATCGGCCGGATCGGCGCTCTCAAGGCCGGCCGGCGGATGGTCGGCAAAACTGGCGCGCAGGCTCGCCCCTGGACCGAACGCGCCGGCACGAAACTCCGTCAGGAACGGCGCTTCTGCGGGGCGGGAGGCATAATAGTGGAATGCAAACGATCGCCCGCGGGCGCTCAGGTCACGGACCATGGGAATCAGGGGCGTGATGCCGATTCCGCCCGCGATCAGGATATGCCGCGATGCCTCAGGCAATGGGAACGCGTTGCGTGGCGCCGAAATCATGAGTACCGCGCCCGGTTTCACACCCTCATGCAGGGAGCGGGAACCGCCGCGTGAAGTGCTTTCCCGCTTTACGCAGATCTCGTACCAGGCCGTATCATGCGGCGAACCGCATAAGGAATATTGCCGCGTCAGACCTGCCGGCGTCAGCACGTCGATATGGGCGCCCGGCGAGAAGGCTGGCAGCGGCTTCCCGTCCGGCGCAACCAGGGTCAAACGCAGGCAATCGGTCCCTTCGGGTGCGATCTCGCACGCAATGGTCGGAAACATGGCGATCGACATGGCGGCCTCACGCGATGAAGAAGCGGCTGAGACCCATGTTTCGCAGGCCACGGCGGTAGGCGATCGAACTCCGGTCGGCCATGACATGCGCCTCCATCGTGGGATCGAGCGGCAGGCACTCCGGCTTCTGCGATTCCACGATGGCCTTGTCCTCCTCGAAAACGCGGCGATTGAAGTCGTAGACATCCTGAACCGGCAGGTCCTTGTCGAAATTCCGGCAGATCGGCGCGAACAGACGCGTGACCCGGGCGGACACCGGCGCGGCCGCGTTCATGATCACCAGGCGTCCCTCATTGGGGAAATGGATTTCCAGTGTCGCGGTAAACGGCAGATGCGTGCGGAAATGGCGCAGCCACTCGAAGCCGGGCCGCCCCTTGTCCGTCATGCCAATCGGATAATTCCCGACGAAGCTGCGATATTCGACTTCGAACCCCTTTTCGGTCATCCGGGGCAGGTAGGGCGGCACGACCGGATTGTCCGGGTCGGCGAACGTGGCCGTATGGACGAAGGCAAAATGGGCGACGTCCAGGAAACCTTCGAGCTGGCGTCCGGCAAATCCGTTGATCTCGATCCAGGGACAGGTGATCTGCTGGAATTCCGGTTCATCCCAATGCGGCATGGCCGGAATATCCACGTCACCCTCTGGACGCAGGCAGGTCCAGACCAGGCCGTAGCGCTCGACCACCGGATAGGTTCGCAGGTTCAGTTTTTTCGGAATGGCATTGTCCGGATGCGCCGGCACGCGAACGCACCGTCCGTCCGCGCCGAAACGGAAGCCGTGATACGCGCAGGCGATCGTCTGACCATCGCCCGATCCCAGGCTGAGCGGCACGCCGCGGTGCGGGCACAGATCCTGGGCGATGACGACATCGTCGCCCGCCCGATAGACGACCAGAGGTTCGTCCAGCAGCACCGCGCCGAGCGGCTTGCTCCCGACCTCCCGCGCCAGGGCGACAGGGTACCAATGACGGGCCAATATATGCCAGTCGGCAGGCTCGAAGGTGCAATTCCTGGGCAGGCCAGCCGGCCTATCGAGCGTTTCGGACATTTCTGGAGTCCTGAATAAGAAGCGGTGACGCGTCTTGGCGCCCCCGGATCTCCAGACAATTTCATAGTCAATGCGTTCTCGGATATATCATAAATCAGTTTTATGCGTTCGCAAAAAGAGAGCACCGCATATGCCCGTCTTCGCGCGTTTCCTCCGCTATTTCATGGCGGTGGCGCACCATGGTTCGATCCGCAAGGCGTCGGACGAATTGCGGATCGCCGCCTCAGCGATCGATCGGCAATTGCTGCAGGGCGAACAGACACTGGGGACGCCGTTATTCGAACGCCTGCCGACCGGCCTAAGGCTTACCGCGACCGGCGAACTGTTCCTGACCGCGGCAAGACGGTGGACACGCGACCTCGATAACCTGCGCGTGCAAATCGACGATCTTAAGGGCCTGCGCCGCGGCCAGGTCGACCTGCTGATCCCCGACGCGCTGACGAAAGGCTTCATTCCGCACCTGATGGCGCAACTGCGCGAGACGCATCCCGGCATCGTCATTCGCGTCCTGGTCCGCAATACCAGGGACATCGGCGCGCTTCTCATGGATGGTGCTGCGGATTTTGCCCTTCAGCTCGACCCGGGGACCAGCCGGGAACTGATCGTCCACGCCCACGCAACCTTTCCCGTGGGCTTCATCAGCCTGCCCGGCCATCCCATCACCCTGCAAAAGGAGGCGCGATTCAGCCTTTGCGCCGAATTTCCCATGGTTGTTCCCGCGTCCCCGTTGGCGCTGCGGCGCCAGCTCGATCTGCTGGAGATCGAAACCGACATCAAGCCACAGGCCGTCGCATCAGCCGACAATATCCAGATGATCAAATCCCTCGTTTCCTCGGGTGTCGGCATCGGCATACTCAGCTATCTGGATGTGCTGGACGAAGTCAAAAAAGCAGGAGCTGGCTTTCACGCCCATCGCGAACAGGACTCTTTCACCGCTGACGCTCGCGCTCTGCCTTGATCGTTCCCGGCAGATTTCGGGCGCCGCACGTCTCGTCATACTGGAGATAGAGAAGATTTTTCTGGAACACGCCTATTAAGGCGTGGCGGCATGCCTCTCGCGGCTACCGTATTCCCCCAATGAAAAAGGGCACCTTACGGTGCCCTTTTTTGTCTCAGCCGACCCGGAGGTTGGTGGCGGACACTTTGCCGCTCCGCCCCGTTTCCAGTTCGTAGCTGAGGGTCTGACCTTCGTTCAGACCGCGCAGCCCGGCCTGCTCGACCGCCGAGATATGCACGAACACATCGCTCGCGCCGTCAGTCGGCTGAATAAATCCGAAACCCTTCTGGGCGTTGAACCACTTGACTGTGCCTGTAGCCATGACAGGTCTCCTTGATAACCGGCTCCCGCGCGAAAATACGCGGGATCGAGACTTTTCTTTTTTCGGAGACGCCAGAATGTCGCGGGTGCGGCTACTATGAAATCTTGCCCGTGGCTGAAAAGTCCAGCCGAGAGCGGTCTATAGATCCTCACGGCCGGAAATGCACGAACTTAATGGAAGGCAAGCGACATCGCCCGCCCGCCGTCAGTACGTCTCCTCATAGGTCGTCACGGTAAATCCGGACAGGATCGCCGGTCCGAACGACGTCGTCAGCGCCACGTCCGTGGCGTCGCGCCCGCGCGCCATGACGATCCGGCCGATCCGTGGCTTATTGTGACGCGCGTCGAAGGTGAACCACTGCCCGTCCAGCCAGACCTCGAACCACGCGGAAAAATCCATCGGATCGTCAACCGGCGGAATCCCGATATCGCCCAGATAACCGGTGCAATACCGCGCCGGGATATTCATGCAGCGACACAGCGTCACCGCCAGATGCGCGAAATCGCGGCATACGCCCACGCGCTCGTTATAGGCCTCGTACGCCGAGCGCGTCGCCCGGGCCAGGCCGTAGTCGAAACGAATGTGATGATGCACGAAATCGACGATCGCCTGCACCCGGCTCCAGCCCGGCAGGAGATGGCCGAACAGGGACCACGCGGTCTGCGAAAGCAGGTCGGTCTCGCAATAGCGACTGCCCAGCAGGAAGACCAGGCAATCGGTCGGCAGGTCTCCGACCGGCACCTCGCGCGCCATGGGCATCTGCCGGTCGGGTAGGCCGCTGTCGGCGATCAGGAAGGACATGGTCGTCCGCAACGTCCCGCCGGGTGCGATCACCCGCGTGCAGCGATTGCCGAAGCCGTCGAGATAGCGCTGCGCCGGCACGGGCGGATCGAACACCGGGATCTGCGGCGTCATCAGATCGGGTTCCCGATCCGGATGAACCTCCAGCATCAGTACCAATGGCGTGGGGGATTGAACCGTCAGTGCGATATCGTAGCCGGCGCGTATCAGCATGCCTCTCTCCCCGGTGTCCGGACGGGGCGCGACGACAGCCACACGATCCGTCCGGGGGCTGACGGCGACGTGCGCTGGGCACCCCGCCAGAAAATCCGAACCGATCAGAAACGATCCGAACGGCCCTACCCTGCCACGCCGCACCGCGCACGGCTATGGCGGATCGCTCGCCCGCCGCCGCCAGGCGCCGTGCCGGCTGGCCTCAGTGCGGGCTGACGGCGTGGGCGCGCTTGTAGATCACAATCGGAAGCTGACGTGCCAGGATCTGCACCACGGCCGGCCCCGACAGGCCCGTCTGCTCGGCGAACCAATCCAGGTCCGGCTGGGCGATCAGGCGCCGGACCATGTCCTCGGTCATCGGACCGGCCTTGTCGTCTGCCTTCCACCGGGCGACGATATCGCCATACCCCGCCGCCGCCGCCCGTTCGGCAAAGCCGTTCAGGCCGCTTTCGCGCCGGATATTGTCGAGATATTCGTGGATCGCACTGACCAGGCCGGAATGATCGTATTTCGCACCGGTCAGGAAATCGCCCAGGCTGGTCGCTGAATTGGTGATCGACATCGTTCGCCTCCATCAATGTGGCATTGCGGAACAGTCCATTAAGCGTGCGGGACCAGGTTTCGTTCCCACGGATCACCAACGTGTGCGGCATTCAAAAACGGAAAAACCGGGACCCGAAGGTCCCGGTTTCCCGCGGATGAGACGACACAGAGGAATTGGCCTTGGTGGCCGAGTTCTGAATAACACTCATTCATTAGACACATCAATTGGTCATATGGCGCCTCACGGCAATGTGTGACGCCTGCTGCCCCCAACGAAAAAGGGCGGCCCGCAGGACCGCCCTTCCGTCTTCCGGCGCGCCGAGGAAATCAGAAATTGTCGTCCCCGCCACCGCCCCAGTCACCACCGAAGCCGCCCCCGCCGTCGCCACCGGCGTCGAACCCGGGATCGACATCCGTTCCCGCGCCGCCGAACGGATCGGCCGACGGTGCCCCACCGTAATTGTTGTTGACGACGGTTTCACCACCGCCAAAACCCCCGCCGAAGCCTGCGTCATGATGCCCGCTGAACAGGTCGGTCAGCGCGTTGCCCACCATCATGCCGCCCGCGACACCGGCCGCCGTGGTCAGCGCCGATCCCAGGAAGCCGCTGCCGCGCGCCGGAAACATGCCCGGCTGCATGCCCTGCGGATAGGCAGGCTGGGGCGGCGGCGGAGCCGCCTGCTGCCCGCCCCAGCCGGGCGGCGGGGCGCCCTGCGGACGCTGGCCGCCGCCGAACAGGCCGCCGAACAATCCGCCGCCGGCAGGCCGCTGCTGCGTCTGCTGCGCCTGCAAGGCCTGTTGCGCCTGCTGCAATTGCCACTGCAACTGCTGGATGCGATTCTGCGCCGCGACCAAGGCCGCCTCCTGCACCACCGCCATCTGAGTGACGCGATACCGGGCCTCGGGATATTGCTGGTACATCTGCGCGATATACTGGTCGGCCTCCGGATCGATCGGCGGCAGGTTGGGCGTCGTCGCGGGCACGCTGCCGAATCCCCCCTGCGGCGCGCCGCCGACACGGGCAACGAACTTCGTGATCAGGTCGCGTTCCTCGGTATTCATCGTTTCCGTCCTGTCTCCGACAAGGTAACCAACCATGGATGTGGCGTGCGGGCATGAATTCCGCAAGCCCGCCCGTCGGAATGATCCCGACGTCCGCGCGGGCGCCGCCTTCCGATCGCGGCGCCATGCCTGTATGGTGCGCCCGCCTTGCGCATGCCGCCGGCCGGCATGTCTTCCCTATCCGCCTACCGGAGCATCCTTTCCATGGTCCCGGCCCCAGCGCCCTGTTCCATCTCCCGCGCCACGCGCCCCCTGTCGTTTCAGGCGCTGATCCTGAAGCTGCATCAATTCTGGTCGGAACAGGGCTGCGCGATCCTGCAACCCTACGATACCGAGGTCGGCGCCGGGACGTTGTCCCCCCACACCACGCTGCGCGCCCTAGGCGCGCGTCCGTGGAAGGCGGCGTACGTCCAGCCCTGCCGCCGTCCGTCCGACGGACGCTATGGCGAGAATCCGAACCGGCTCCAGCATTACTACCAGTACCAGGTGCTGCTGAAGCCGACGCCGGAGGAGAGCCAGAAGCTGCTGCTGGACAGCTATCGCGCCATCGGCATCGACCCGATGGAACACGATATCCGCTTCGTCGAGGACGATTGGGAAAACCCGACCATCGGGGCCTGGGGCCTGGGCTGGGAGGTCTGGTGCGACGGGATGGAGGTGACGCAGTTCACCTATTTCCAGCAGGTGGGCGGCATCCCGACCGTCCTGCCGTCGACCGAACTGACCTACGGGCTGGAACGGCTGGCGATGTACGTGCAGGGGATCGAGAATGTCTACGACCTCGATTTCAACGGGCAGGGCCTGATCTACGGTGACGTCTTCCTGCGCGCCGAGCGCGATTATTCGCGCCATAATTTCGAGCTGGCGGACACCGACATGCTGCACCGCCATTTCATCGACGCCGAACGCGAGGCCATCGCGCTGGTGGAACACGGGATCGCCCAGCCCGCCTACGACCAGTGCCTGAAGGCCAGCCATCTGTTCAACCTGCTGGACGCGCGCGGCGTCATCAGCGTCAGCGAACGCGCCTCCTATATCGGGCGCGTGCGCACGCTGGCGAAACGCTGCTGCGAAGCGTGGCTGGCGGGCGAGGAATAAGGACCATGCCCGAACTTCTGCTCGAACTCCTCTCGGAAGAAATTCCCGCGCGCATGCAGACCCGCGCGGCCGAGGATTTGGTCCGCCTGGTCGGCGAGGCCCTGGCGCCCCTGAACCCGTGCGCCGCCACTGGTTTTTCCGGCCCGCGCCGCATCGCCCTGACGCTGACGCTGGACGCCATGGTGCCGGGCACCACGATCGCCGAACGCGGCCCGCGCGAGGGCGCGCCGGACAGGGCGCTGGACGGCTTCACCCGCAAGCACGGCGTGACACGGGACGATCTGGTGCTGGAGGGTGGATTCTGGGTGCTGAACCGCACGTTGCCGCCCGTCGAGGCCGCGACCCGCATCGCCGAGATCCTGCCGCCGCTGCTGCGCCGCTTTCCATGGCCCAAATCCATGCGCTGGGGCCAGGGGAGCGCCTTCACCTGGGTCCGGCCGCTGCGCCGCATCCTATGCCTGTTGGACGGGCAGATCGTCGATTTCACCCTGGCCGAGGGCGAGGATAACGGCCACGGCCTGCGTGCCGACCGGCTCAGCGAAGGCCATCGCTTTACCGCCCCTGCCCCCTTCGCGCCCGAAAATGCCGCCGCATGGCAGGCGGGCCTGCGCGATCGGCAGGTGCTGGCCGATGCCGCCGAACGCCGGACGCTGATCGCCGAGGGCGTCGCACGCCTGGCCGCCGAAGAAGGGCTGAGCGTCGCGGCCGACCCCGGCCTGGTGGACGAGGTCGCGGGCCTGACCGAATGGCCGGTGCCCTTCCTGGGCCGCATCGACGCCGCGTTCATGGACCTGCCGGCCGAGGTCATGCAGGTGTCGATGCGCGTCAACCAGCGCTATTTCGCGCTGCGCAACGACGACGGCAGCGCCGCCCCGCGCTTCGCCTTCGTCGCCAACCTGCTGCCGGCGGACGGCGGCGCGCTGACGATCGCGGGGAATGAACGGGTACTGCGCGCCCGCTTCGCCGATGCACGCCATTTCTGGGACCTGGACCGGTCGCGCACGCTGGCCAGCCGCGTGCCGGCGCTGGACGCCGTCACCTTCCATGCCGCCCTGGGCAGCCAGGGCGCACGGGTGGCGCGTATCATCCGCCTGGCGGGCCTGCTGGCCCCGATGGTAGGCGCGGACCCGGCGCAGGCGGAACGCGCGGCCCTGCTGGCCAAGGCCGACCTGACCACCGGCATGGTCGGCGAATTCCCCGAATTGCAGGGGGTGATGGGGGCCTACTACGCCCGGCATGACGGCGAAGCCGCCGACGTCGCCAATGCGGTGGCCGAGCATTACATGCCGCGCGGCCAGACCGACGGCGTGCCAACGGCCCCGGTCTCCATCGCCGTGGCGCTGGCGGACAAGATCGACAGCCTGACCGCTTTCTTCGCGGCGGGGGAAAAACCCGGCGGGTCGGGCGACCCCTATGCCCTGCGGCGGGCCGCGCTGGGCGTCATCCGCATCATCCGCGAAAACGCCCTGCGCCTCGACCTGGTGCGCGTGTTCGTCCTGGCGTCGGAATCCCTGCCCGGAGATCTGGCGAATGCGCCGGACCTGGACCTGTTGCCGGCCTTCGTGGCCGAGCGCCTGCGCGTGCAGTTGCGCGCCGAGGGCGCACGCCACGACATCCTGGCCGCGATTTCCAGCGGCAATGCCGACAGCGACATCACCCGCCTGCTGGCCCGGACCGAAGCCTTGGCCGCGATGCTGGCGACCGATGACGGGCGCAACCTGCTGGCGGCGACCAAGCGCGCGGCCAACATCCTGCGCATCGAGGATCGCAAGGACGGCCCCCATGACGGCACGCCCGATCCCGCCCTGTATGAACAGGACGAGGAGCGGGACCTGGCCAATGCGCTGCTGGATACGATTCCGGCAGTCGAGACCGCCATCGCTGACGAACGGTTCGAGGATGCAATGCGCGACGCCGCCCATCTGCGCCCGGTGCTGGATCGATTCTTCGAGGCCGTGACCGTCAACGCCGATCGCGCCGACCTGCGGCTCAACCGCCTGCGGCTGCTGGCGAACCTGCGCCGGATGACGGTGCTGATCGCGGATTTCAGCCAGATCGAAGGCTGACCCGGCCTGCGAAAGCAACACCTCACCTGGTGGGAAAGATAGGGCTTTGCCCGAACCCACCAGGGCCTGAGGCCCTGGACCCCGATCATGGAGAACGATGGGCGGGTTTCAGGACGGAGCCCTGACGCCTGTCGCCGATAGAGGATTGGTATCAGGCTAGGAAGACCAGCTGCGCCGCCCGTTCGTTCCGCAGTACCAGCACCGCGTTCTGTCCGAACCGGCGGGCGACGACCCGCCCGCGCGCCAGCGGAAAGGCGACCGCGTACAGGGCCTCGGACCACGCGCCCAACGACCCCTCGCCCGGACAATGCGGCACGCCGGACACATGTTCGGCCAGCCGGGCCATCATCCGGCGGTTCCACCCGTCGGGCCGCCGCCGCCCCCCGGGATTGCAGGCGCTGACGAACACGACGTCGCCACGCCGTCCTCGCCACCATCCCTGCCTGCCGACCGGCTGGCATCCCGGCCGCACCGCCAGGCCGCCCGCCCGATACAGGCTGCGGCGATAGGCGCGCGCAGTGGCGGGGTCGGCGGGACGCAGGCCGGTCATGCCTCGTCCGGCGCGGCCTCGCCGAAACGGGAATTGCGGTGCACCCAGGCCGATAGCAGCAGGCCGAAGCCGAACATCACCGTCAGCATCGCCGATCCGCCATAGGAAATCAGCGGCAGCGGCACGCCGCCCACCGGAATGGTCCCCATCACCATCGACAGATTCACCGCGCAGTACAGGAAGAAATTCGTGGCGATTCCCAGGCCCAGCAGACGGCCAAACTGGTTGCGGCTGCGCATCGCGATCAGCATGCCGCCCAGTACCATGGTCATCAGCAGGCCGATCACCGCGATCCCGCCCACATAACCCCACTCCTCGGCGATCATGGTGAAAATGAAATCGGTCTGCTTTTCCGGCAGGAAGTTCAGTTGCCCCTGCGTGCCGTGCAGATAGCCCTGCCCCCACATTCCACCGGAACCCAGCGCGATCTTGGATTGTATGATGTTGTAGCCCGCCCCCAGCGGATCGCCTTCGGGGTGCAGGAAGGTCGTGATCCGCGCCTTCTGGTAATCATGCAGATGGGCATAGGCGAAGCGGGCCAGGAAGGGCACCGGGGCGATCAGCAGCACGATCTGCCACAGGCGCATCCCGGCGGCGAAGAAGATCGTGGCCCCGACGGTTCCGATGATGACGGCGGTACCCAGGTTGGGCTCCTTCAGCACCAGCCCGACCGGCAGCAGGACCATCAGCGCCGGCGGCAGCAGATAGATCGGATTGGCCATCCGGCGATACCCGATACGGTGGAACCAGGACGCCAGCGCCAGCACCAGCGCGATCTTGGCCAGTTCCGAGGGCTGGATCTGCATGCCGCCGACGATCAGCCATCGCTCCGCCCCCTTGCCGACATGCCCCATCCGCAGCACCGCCACCAGCAGTAGAATAGACAGGCCATAAAGCGGCCACGCCAGCCGGACCAGGACGCGTGGACTGGTCAGCGCCACGCACAGCATCATCACCAGACCGAAGGCAAATCGGATGGTCTGCGGCTCCGCGAAGGGATGCGCCGACCCGCCCGCCGCGGAATAGAGCGCGCCGTAGCCCACCCCCGCCAGCACGCAGATCAGCAGCACATACAGCCAGTTGACCTGCCAGAGCTTGGCCAGGATGCGGAAATTGGGTTCGGCGCGCAGGAGGCGCTTCTGGAAATTCATCGTCACCCCCATGGCTCGGCCCCTGGACCAGGACACGGGGCACGGACACAGATGCGCGCGCGCCCTGTCCTTGTCCAGCGCGGATGAACGACCTTGTCTGACCCCCTGGCCTAGTCGACCTCGGCCACCACCTGGCCGGGCGGTTCCTTGCGGTTCGCCGGGTCGCGGGTCAGTGTGTCGGTCATGATGTCCCGCGCCAGCGGCGCCGCGACGGCGGCGCCCGCATTGCCGTGCTCCACCACCACCGCCGCGGCATAGCGCGGCGCGTCATAGGGCGCGAAGCAGATGAACAGGGCATGCGGACGATATTCCCACGGCAGCGCGGACGAATCGAAATGCCCGCTTTCGCGCAGGGCCCGCGATACGCGGCGCACCTGCGCCGACCCGGTCTTGCCCGCCATCTGCACGCCCGGAATATCCAGACGCGCCTTGGGCGCGCTGCCGTGTTCCTCGTTGACCACGGCGAACATGCCCGTGCGCAGATGCGTCAGGAAGGCGTCGGGCATGTCCAGGGCGGCCCAGTGCGCGGGGTCCGTTCCCTCGGCCAGCTTGCCGCCCGTGCTGCGGATCAGATGGGGCTGCACCGCCCGCCCCGTCGCGATCCGCGATACATAGGTCGCAAGCTGCAGGGGCGTGACCTGAACGGCGCCTTGGCCGATGCCGCTGACGATCGTATCGCCGCCGTTCCAGTGCTGCCCGCGCGCGCGCTGCCAGGCAGGGGTCGGGATCAGGCCCGCGCGCGTATGCGGCAGTTCGATATCCAGATGCGTACCCAGCCCGAAGGCATGGGACGCGGCGGCGATGGCCTCCATGCCGGTACGGCGCGCAACCTCGTAGAAGAAGACGTCGCAGGAGAATTTCAGTGCGTCCTTCAGCGTCAGCGATCCATGGCCGTAACGCGACCAGCAGTGGAATCGCGTACCGCCCACATCCAGGTAGCCGGGGCAGAAAATCCGGTCGGTCGGCGCCAGCGTGCCCGCCTGCATGGCAGCCATCGCCACCGCGGGCTTGAAGGTCGACCCGGGCGGGTAGACACCCGCGACAGCCTTGTTGATCAACGGCGTGCGTTCGTTGTTGGTCCAGTCGATCCATTGCGCCTGGCTGACGCCGCTGTCGAACAGGGACGGGTCGAAGGACGGGTTGCTGACCATCGCCAGCACCTCGCCATTGCGGCAATCCATGACCACCGCACTGGCCGACTGGTCGGCGATGCGGCCCAGGACCGCCTGCTGCAGGCCGCTATCGATGGTCAGGGCGATCTCGTCGCCCGCCCGCCCCTCGTCGCGCGACAGTTCGGCCATGACACGGCCGACGGCATTGACCTCGATCTCCACCGCGCCGACCTGGCCGCGCAGCAGGTCGTCCTGGGTCTGCTCGATCCCCGCGCGGCCGATCCGCATGCCCGGCAACGCCATCGTGGCATCCCGGACCACGTCCTTTTCGCCCGGTGGGGCGACATATCCCACGACATGCGCCAGCAGCGGCCCGAAGGGGTAATTCCGGGTGGTCCCGACATCGATCAGCACGCCGGGCAGCGACGGCGCGTTCAGTTCGATTCGCGCCATGTCATCCCACGACAGGAAGTCGCGCAGCATGATGGGGATGAAGCGCCGCTTGTGCCGCATCTCGCGCTCGATTCGCGCGCGGTCGCGGGCCTCGATGGGCACCAGCGTGGAAAACCGGTCCAGCGTGCCGGCGATGTCGCTGGTTTCCTCGGGCAGCAGCAGGGCGCGCCAATTGACCTTGTTCGACGCCAGGGCGATCCCGAACCGGTCCACCACCCGTCCGCGCGGGGGGGCGATCAGGCGGCGGCTGACGCGATTATTCTCGGCCAGGCGGGCATAATGTTCGCCATCCAGCACCTGCAGCCCATAGAGACGATGGCCCAGGGCGCCCAGCGCCGCCATCTGCGCGCCCAGCACCACCAGCGCCCGCCGCGTAAAGACGGCGCGGGACGGATTGCCGGTGTCGGGTCGCGACATCAGGCGAGGCACGGTCTTCTTCCGACGACGGATCATCCACACATCCACGCCGCGAGAGGAACACCGATCGCGAAATCGTCTGCTGGAACCCGGCTGAATGCAAGGCTTTCCGAGTGATGGTCTCCCGGAAGCCAGTCTGAAATTGGTCCTGTCGGGTGAGAGTACCGTGCCGCGGCACGCCCGGCGTGGGGTTCCGAACGTCGGATCGGAGCGGCCTTTATGGCCGCCCGCCACGCAGCATGGGAATTCCGCGTCCGATCGCCGACAGGGCGAATTTCAAACCCGCCTCTCAGGCCCGGTCGGGATTTGCCATGGTGCGCGACATCATCGTGAACAGCGCGCAGAGCATGGGAAACACCCCCAGCGCCAGCGTCCACTGGAACACGAACGGCACGCCGGGCATCATGCGAAACGCCAGGATCGACATCAGGCCCCATTGCAGGACGGTGGCCGCCAGCGCCACCCCGCCGAATACCGCCCACAGCAGCAGAACGTGAATCCGCGCGAAGCCGTAACGCCCCGACAATCCGATCCCATGCACGATCAGCAGGATCAACAGCATGACCCCCGGCGGCCCGAATCCCAGCAGGTCGACCAGCAGCCCCAGCAGGAACACCACCGGCGAAGGCATCGACGCCGGGCGGAAAACCGACCAGAAGAACACCGACGACAGGACGACGCCCGAAAGCAGTTCCGCCTGCCCCGGCAGGTCGAAGGGCGCGGACAGCAGCAGAACCGACAGGGCCGTGAACACGGCGGGCAGGCCACGCCGCGACAGCGCGTCCAGCCGGCGCCACAGGCTGGCGCGGGGCTGGATTCCGGGCTGCAGCGCAGGAGACTGGTCGGGCGTCATCCATGCATACTCTCATCCCCGGCCGACCTTGGGCTGGAAGGGAAACGGGAGGGCGCCGCCGGGACGGGGCAAGGGAATCCGGCCGGGCGCGTCGGGCGCGACCACGGAGGCGCGTCCGTAGTCGAACACACGAACAATGTCGAGATGATCGAGGGACGCCGCGGGGATGACGACAGGCTGACCCGGCCGGACATAATGAACCCGCCCGACCGGCAGACCTGCGGGCAGTGTATCGATCTCGCCATTGGTGACGACGCGCTCTCCCTCGATCGGGCCATTGTCCTGCGGGTAGTAGATCAGCCTGGGCGTAGCCGAATTGTCGCCGGCCATTATAGCCGCCCCGTGACTGACTTCCAGGGTTACCGGGATGCGGCTGGAAACATCGGTCACCAGCATCACCCGCACCGAACGGCCGCCCACCTCCGTCACGCGGCCGACCAGGCCCGAGGCATCCAGCACGATCTCGTCCTTGTGGATGCCGGAATCGACATTGGCGGCCAGAAGCACGCTGCGCGCATACAGGCCACTGGTGTCGCGCACCACACGGCCGGTGGTGAAGGACGGCGCAGGGTCCGGCATCCAATGCAGATTGGCCTTCAGGGCCGCATTTTCATCTGCCAGCGCTGCCGCCACGTCGTACCAATGCCGCAAATTGGCATTTTCCGCCCGCAGGCGTTCGTTTTCGGCCCCGATCCGCGTCATGTCGCGCATACGCGCGTACATCCCGTGCAGACGCTCCTGCGGCCAGACAACCAGGCCATAGGCCGGGGCCAGCATGTCAGCGACGCCCATGCGCACCCGCTCGGCCAATTGGCGATCGGCCTGGCCCAGCAGCATGATGCCCAGGGCCGCGACGACCAGAAGGGGCAGAACCAGCTTGTCCAGCGCCTGGCGCGACTGGATGGACAGCGGAATCAGCATCGTGCGCCCGCCACCCGGTCGTGCGCGCGCGCCCTGCCCGAACCCCTGTTCCGCTGCCGGACCTTCATCGCCCCCGGCTCCCCCGCTCGCCCGTTCGCCGGAATGCGGCCCGCCCGCTGCTCCGCGACCGCCAGGCCGTTCCTAGATTCTGGTCAGTACATGCTGGTCAGCACGTTTCGTAAACGTTTCATTTCTTCCAGGGCCCGTCCAGTTCCCAGGGCCACGCAGGACAGCGCGTCCTCGCCCACCGTCACCGGCAGGCCGGTCGCCCGGCGCAGCACCTCGTCCAGGCGATACAACAGCGCGCCGCCGCCGGTCAGGACAATCCCCTTGTCGACGATATCCGCTGCCAGTTCCGGCGGCGTGTTTTCCAGCGCCGTCGTGACGGCATCGACGATATGGCTGACCGGTTCGGCCAGGCTCTCGGCGATCTGGGCCTGGGATACGATGACCTCACGCGGGACGCCGTTGACCAGGTCGCGGCCCCGGACCTCACGCCAGCCGCCGTCATCGTCCAGATCGTCGGGCGGCAATGCCGATCCCAGCTCGATCTTGATCCGCTCGGCCGAACTTTCACCGATCAGCAGATTATGGTTCCGGCGGATGTAGGAGATGATCGCATCATCCATCTTGTCGCCACCGACGCGGGCGGAACGGGCATAGACGATGCCGCCCAGCGAGATCACCGCGACCTCGGTGGTGCCGCCGCCGATATCGACGATCATGCTGCCCGAGGGCTCGGTCACCGGCAGTCCGGCGCCGATCGCGGCCGCCATCGGCTCCTCGATCAGGAACACCTTGCGCGCGCCGGCGCTTTCGGCGCTTTCCTGGATCGCCCGGCGCTCGACAGCGGTGGAGCCCGAGGGCACGCACACGATGATCAGCGGGCTGGCGAACATGCGGCGATTATGAACCTTGCGGATGAAATGCTTGATCATTTCCTCCGCCACCTCGAAATCCGCGATGACGCCGTCGCGCAGCGGACGGATGGCCGTGATGTTTCCGGGCGTGCGGCCGACCATCAGCTTGGCCTCCTCGCCCACGGCCAGGACCTGCTTCTTGCCGCGCACGTCGGCGATCGCCACCACCGACGGTTCGTTCAGGACGACGCCGCGTCCCTTCACATAGACCAGGGTATTGGCCGTGCCGAGGTCGATGGCCATGTCGGCCGACAGCAGACCCAGCAGACGAGCAAACATCCAGAACTCCCGACAACAAGCACGCAATACCGCAGGACATGATCCCGGCGACGAGTCGCGCGACGCCCCGACGGTCGCCCCGTCCATCGTCACCCACCCTGGCCCTTCCTGGATCAGGGCGAGGGATTAACGGTGCTGGCGCGCGCGGGCAAGGCCCGTGGACATTAATTCGTGCTTTTCCCCCCGTCACCGGCCCCCGGCGGAAAATTCCATCCCGGCGTCCCGTCACCGCCCTGTTTTCGCCACCGAAGCACCCCCATACCTTCAGGGATGGTCGACGATCGCAAGGCCTCCGAGGAAGACCGCCCCGGCCCGTTCGGTCGCCGAACGGGACACCGGGTCCTGACGGACGGCATGTGCCGCCGGACCGTCGCGAAGAAGGAAAAAAGATCATGAAGATCCGTAGGCAAGGTCCCCAGATTACCCGCATCACGCTGCTGGGCTGCGGATTGCTGACCCTCGCGGCATGCGGCAGCCCCTATGATCCCGGGGCCCGCGCCGGTACCGGTGCGTTGATCGGTGCCGGTGGGGGGGCCGCCATCGGCGGTCTGGCCGGCGGCGGAACGGGGGCGGCCATCGGTGCGCTGACCGGCGGCGCCGTGGGCGCCGCGACCGGGGCCGCGACCACGCCCAACCGGCCCCGCCGCAGCGACTATTACAATCGGGGCTACTGACCCCGTCCAAGGCCGCCGATACGACGATCGCACAGGAACGATGGGCGGGGTCTGCCTGACGCCCCCCGGCGCTTCCACCGCAACCATGGGATGAACATGAAACTTTTTCGCAACTCGTCTTTCCCTGCCCGTCCGGCCGCCCGCGGTCCGGCGCGCGCGACGGCGATGCTGGCCCTGGCGGGCGTCGCCCTGTCGCTGGGGGCGTGCAGCAATCCCTATGATCCCGGGCAACGGGCCCTGGGCGGGGGCCTGATCGGCGCGGGTGGCGGGGCGGCCATCGGCGCGCTGGCCGGCGGCGGACCGGGGGCGGCCATCGGTGCCCTGGCCGGGGGCGCGGTCGGCGCCGCGACCGGCGCCGCGACCACGCCCGCGGCACCGCGCCGCTATTATCCGCCGCAAGGCTATCCGCCGCCTGGATATTCCCAGCCCGGCTATCCGCCACCTGCTTATGGCGGCTACGCGCAGCCGACCTACCCGCCACAAGGCTATTATCCTCCGCCTCCTCCAGCCGCGTACGGCAACGGCTACTGAGCCGGGATACCGGGCGTCAGAAACGCGCCTTCAGGTCCGCGACGTAGGTTCGCATCGGAAAGGGGTGATATTCGTAGTACCGGTCGTTGTTGACGTTATCGATGCCGGCATCGAGCGTCAGCGACCGGTAGACGCGATAATGGGCGTGCAGATCGACGACCACGAACGGGTCGAACGCGCCGAAGACGTGCGACACGCGGTCGGTATTGTCCAGCGTCGAATACATCCGGCCCTGGTACCGGACCGCGACCGACAGATCCAGGCGATCGTTGGCCCGATACGTCACCTGCGCGGTATCCCGCCAGTTCGGGACATAGGGCACGTGCTTGCCTGTCGCCGTCGTGCCCGCCGCGCTGCTGAATCCGGGGTCGGACAGGATGCGGGAATCGACATAGGTGACGCTGTTGGACACATCGAGGCCGGGGATCAGCAGGTCATGCCGTTCCGCCACGAACTCCACGCCGCGATTGCGAACCTGACGGACGTTCTGGAAGGTCGTGGTATAGATATTTCCGATCAGGTTGCTTTGTGAAATCAGGGCGTTCTTGACGTTTTCCTGAAACAGCGACAGGCGGATGCGCCCTTTGCGGAATCGCCGCTCGACGGTCAATTCGCCCGAATAGACATTTTCGGGCGACAGGTCGGGGTTGGGCACCGAATAGGTCCCGCCCGTGGCAACGATCTGGTACAGTTCGGCCACGGTGGGGTAGCGATAGGCCTCTCCGAACGAAAATTTGGCATTCCAGCCCGGCGCGATCCGCCAGGCCATCGTCACCTTGGGCGAGGCGTTGGTCGAACGTACCCGCGGCTGCGCCACCGCGGTCGTTCCGGCGAGGTTGGCCCCGTCGAACGCCCGCCAGAATTCCAGCCGCCCGCCGACCGTCAGCGTGAAGGCAGGGGTGAATGTCCATGCATCCTGCAGCCAGAGGGCATAGGTCGAACTCTTGCCCCGCCCGCTGGCATAGAGCGTGCCGTTGCCGTCGATGGGCGACGCCATCCAATTGTCGGTGTTGTAGGTGGGATTGTTCAGGTCGTACTGGTCCCGGTGACCGCCGAAGCTGACCTGGTGCTGGCCGCCGACGCCGCCGGGACGCCAGATCCCCTTTACGTCCGCCGTGGTCCAGCCCGTACCGTCCATCCGGGCCAGATAGCCGTTCGACCGGAATTCCGTCCCGGACAGGACGCCTGCCGGGTTGCGCTGCATGTCACGCAGGAAGGCGTAGTCGGTAAAGACCGCTTCCCAATCCCAATGGGCCTTCGTGTCGGTCTTCAGCGACACGGCATTCATCAGATGCCGCTGGCTTTGGGTATAGGTGTCGTTGGCGAAGCCCGACACCCCGCCGAAGGTCGGCTGACCCGCCGCATCGGTCAGATAGGTCTGGGACCGCGCACGCGCGTCGATGGTCCAGAAACCGATCGTGTAGGACGCCCGCAGCCAATCCGTCACGTCGTAGGCGAAGCGGCCCGTCACATTGTTCATGGTGCTGTGCAGCAGGCCACCCGCGCCGACGACATTGGCGGCCGTTCCGGTCTTGCCCAGCGCCGGGATGGTGCCCGCCGTACCGGCAGGCGCCTGGCCGCTGGTGATGAAGAACAGGGGTTCGGAAAGGCTTTCCTCCCGATTCGCGCTGACGAACCAGGAAAACCGGCCGATTCTGTCCCCGATTGTAATCGCGCTGCTGGCGGTGCCGTAGGTTCCGTGCGTGTTGTACGCGTCAAAACTCTGCACGCTGCCGGTCTGCTTGACCGTCGCCTCGAACCGGTCGGGCATCCGGGTCGTGATCAGGACGACGCCGCCCATGGAGTTTCCCGGATATTCCGCGGCGAACGGGCCGTAGAGCATGTCCACCCGTTCGATCTGCTCGGGCGCGACCATGCCCCAGCGCGGGGCGCCATTGGTGTTGTTATTGGAAATCAGGGCCGAAATCGGCATGTCGTCGACATAGACCAGGCTGCGCGCGCTGGAATTGACACCCCACGTCCTGGTCTGGAGCGTCGCCTGGGTATCGCCGTTATTGCGTTTCCGCAGGAACAGGCTGGGCAAATATTTCAGCGCGTCCTCGGCATCGACGATATTCGTCGTGGCTTCGATCCTGCGCCAGTCGGTGCTTTCCACCGTCTGCGGCAGGGAAAACCGCTTGATGTCGGCCGCGGGGCTGGAGGTGTGTCCGGTGACGACGATCGCCTCCGCCCGCCTGGGCGGGGACGGATGGGCAGGATGCGCGGCCGCCGTCTCGGCCTGCGGACCAGGGGGAGCGGCCAGCATCGGCCCGGCGTCCGCCAGAATGGCGAATATGACCGAGACGCGCGCCAGCATGCGCGACGTCAGGGCGAGGTCCGGAGGGACCTTGCGAAATCCATGCATGTAATCGAGAGCCCTTGCGTGACGGATCCAGCCGGCACGGGGCACGACGACAGACTGCCATGCGGCCCGGGACGTTCCGGAGAGGCATGGCAGGCAGGTCGATCGGGCCGGTCAGCCGGCGCGATGGAGTCAGTTCAGGGCAGAGGAGGACCGCGCGGCCGGGCCGCGGCGTTGACGACCGAGGGCGGGCCGCGCGCGGATGCCGCAAACCCTGCCAGCCCGATCAGTACCGGCAGCAGCACCGGCAATGCCGGCCCACCGGCAGGCAGCAGGAACAGGTCGACCAGCGCCCCCGGCAATGGCAGGCCGATATCGCAATGGGCATGATGATGCCGCACGGGCGCCTGGCCCGCGAGGTCGATCGGCAGGGAACTGTCGCACAGCACGGACAATGCGGAGAGCGCCGTGTACTGTGCGTCGGCCTCCTGGTCCGTGAACGAGGCGCTGCCGAGCAGAAGCTGGCCGAGCATCGCGACAAACGCAATGGCCCATCCCACCCTGCCAAGCCGGCATTGCTGCGTTCCCCGATTCATCACGCGGGATCATTCACTCCAAACAGGCGGTCCGCGACCCTCGATCACGGGAATGTGCCATGCAAGCCGGACAAGCCGGGCACACCCGGTCGCGCAGACCGGAAACCGGCAGGACACCCCTGACGGAGGCCCTGCCGGATCCTTCGCCTTCAGGCCGTCAGCGCCTCGGGTTCGGCGCGGGTGCGCTTGACCACCAGCTTGTTCAGCGCATGGACATAGGCCCGCACGGCAGACACCAGCGTGTCGCTATCCGCGCCCTGGCCGTCCACCAGCTTCCCGTCCTCTTCCAGACGCACGGTGGTACGGGCCTGCGCGTCGCTGCCCTCGGTCACCGCACCGACGGAATAGAGCTGCAACGTCGCGTCATGGGGAAAGATCTCGTGAATCGCGTTGAAGGCGGCATCGACCGGCCCCTGGCCCGTGACGTTCGCACTGCGGGCCTCGCCGTCGATTTCCAGCGTCAGGGCCGCGCGTGCCGGACGCTTCGACCCGGCTTCGACCTCCAGCGAAACGAAGCGGATGCGGGCATGATCCCGCGCCTCGTCATCCACCAGCGCCACCAGGTCCTCGTCGTAGACGACCTTCTTGCGGTCGGCCAGGTCCTTGAACCGGGCGAAGGCGTCGTTCAGATGCGCGTCGTCCATCTCGCCATAGCCCATCGCCTTCAGCTTGTCGCGGAAGGCCGCCCGGCCGGAATGCTTGCCCAGCACCAGCGAGGAACGGGTCCACCCCACGCTCTCGGGCGTCATGATCTCGTATGTCGCGGCGTTCTTCAGCACGCCGTCCTGATGGATGCCGCTTTCATGGGCGAAGGCGTTGCGGCCGACGATCGCCTTGTTCGGCTGCACGTCGAAACCGGTGGTGGTGGCCAGCATCCGCGAGGTCCGCAGCAGAGCCTGCGTGCGGATGCCGGTGGTGTAGGGCATGACGTCGTGGCGCGTGCGAATCGCCATGACGATTTCTTCCAGCGCCGCGTTGCCGGCGCGCTCGCCGATACCGTTGATGGTGCATTCGATCTGCCGGGCGCCGGCCGACAGCGAGGCGATGGTGTTGGCGACCGCCAGGCCCAGGTCGTTATGGTTGTGGGCCGAGAAGATCACCCGGTCCGCCCCCGGCACGCGGGTCCGCAGATCATTGAAGATGCGGGCCATGTCCTCGGGCGTGGCATAGCCGACGGTGTCGGGGATGTTGATCGTGGTGGCGCCGGCCTTGATCGCGGCCTCGACGCAGCGGCACAGGAAATCGGGATCGGTCCGCGACCCGTCCTCGGCCGACCATTCCACGTCGTCGGTGAACTGGCGCGCCGCGGTGTTGCCGGCGACGATCAGGTCCAGCACCGTCTCCGGCTCCATCCGCAGCTTGTATTTCATGTGCAGCGGCGAGGTGGAGATGAAATTATGGATACGCCCGCGTTCGGCCGGACGAATGGCCTCGCCCGCGCTGGCGATGTCGTTCTTGCCGCCGCTGCGTGCCAGCGCGCAGATCACCGGACCGCGCACGGCGGACGCAATCTGGTGGACGCTGTCGAAATCGCCCTTCGACGCCACGGGAAAGCCGGCCTCGATCACGTCGACGCCCAGTTCCGCCAGGGCCTCCGCCATCCGGAGCTTCTCCGTCAGGTTCATCGAGAAGCCGGGGGATTGTTCGCCGTCGCGCAGGGTCGTGTCGAAAATGATGACGCGATCGTCGCCGATGCGGCCGAAGGACGGATGGTCGATAGTCATGGATTACCTCGGACAGGTCCGGATGTTCGCCTCTGAACGCCGCAATGGGCGTTCCTTGCCTAGCCTGCGGGATTGCTCCCGCCCTACCCCCTGGGCGTACCGGCATCGCGCCGGCCCTGAACGCTCAGGGGCAGATAAGTCGAAGGCGAAGGAGGAGGGCGGCGTGTCCATGGGCGCGCGACAACGCCGGCGCAACCGCGCCCGACCTGCCTGCCATCATGAGCATCGCGAAATCCATGGCCGGCACCATACAGCCCGATCCGCCGATTGCAACCGAAAAGGCCGCCATCAGGACGGAAGACAATACCCCCGGGCCGCGGACAGGCGCGACATCAGCCCGTCAGGTGGGTGACGCCGCCAGCCGAGGCGAAATACCGGTCGATCGCCTGCTTCATCGCACCGGCCACCATCATCCGGTGCCCGGCCTGGCGCAACGCGGCCTCGTCCAGGCGGTTGGACATGAATCCCATTTCCACCAGAACGGACGGGATGTCCGCCGATTTCAGGACCACGAACGCCGCATGTCGCGACGGATGCGGCAGCAGACCGATCCGGGGCTGGAAGGCCGCGACCACACTGCTGGCCAGATGGGCGGCGCCGCGCCGGGTTTCCTCGGTCACCAGGCTGGCCAGGATCGCCTGTACCTCCGGCGAGCTGGCATGGACCTGCGGACCGCCGAACCGGTCGGCGCTGTTTTCCGTGCGGGCCAGTGCCGCCGTCTGGGCGTCCGAGGCCTGGCCCGACAACGTATAGACACTGGCCCCCCGCACCCCCCGGTCGGTCAGCGCGTCGGCATGCATGGATACGAACAGGGCCGCACGATGGGCGTGGGCGATGTCGACCCGTCCCTCCAGCGGGATGAACCGGTCGTCGGATCGCGTCATCGCCACGCGATAGGCGCCGCTGGCCAGCAACTGCCGCTGCAATTCCGACGCCGCAGCCTCGGCGATATGCTTTTCGTAGGTGCCGGACACCCCGATTGCCCCCGGATCCTTGCCGCCGTGACCGGGATCGAGCATGACCAGCGGCAAGGGCGCCGCCGCCTTGCCGACGATCGCGGGGGCGCGCTGCGCCACCGGGGCGGACGCGGCATGCCGCGCCGCACGGGCGGAATGCACGGGATGGTACGTCGTGGCGGCGGACGCCCCGTCGGGGCGCAGCAGCAATCCGGCGGCGGACAGGCCGGACAGCAGGAAATGGCGCCGGTCCCGATCATGCGGGCGAGCCGGACAATCGGCCCTCTGTCCCGCCGTCGTCGCATGATCGGAACGATGAGTGTGCATGCTGGCCAGGTCCCTGCTGCGGATCCTGGCGAACCCATAGCATCTTTCCCCCCGCCCGTCAGTAATTCAACGGCTTGCGGCCATTCATTCGTACGCGTTTGCAGGCAATGCCGGTGTTTCACCCGTGACGCTTGCAGCGAAGGCGCAGTTGGGTCATGCTGAACTGGTGATGGGTCCGCGTCGGCCGGCGTCCGTGCAGTTACGGTCGCCCGGCTGGCATGACCGGCCCCATCCGGCAAACCGGCCCCGCGCGGGCGTGGCGTGCCCGGCCGCAATGCGGATCGGACTGCCCGCAACCGCGTGGCCCGGCGGCCGCTCCGCCCCCTGCCGCAAGGCCGGGCGCAGGATGACGACGACATATCGATCTGACGACGCGGCCGGGTCACGGCCTGGACGCATCGTCGCCGCCTGATGAGGATGGATGAACGCCACGCGGACCGCGTTTGCAATCAGCACGACACAGCATGCGTCACCCGTGACGCGCGCCGACGCTGGTTGCCCGGGCCCCGCCGCAACGGCTTCCGGATCCGTCATATCTTTCCCGTTCGTTTCTGCCCCCCTTCCCCGTCGCCACTGCCCGTCCCCCATGCGGACGCCGGACAGACACGGGAACCGGGCACACCGGAGTTCCGTTTTTTATGAACAAGCGCATGCTGATCGACACGACCCACGCGGAAGAAACCCGCGTGGTCGTGATGGATGGTAACAGGCTCGAAGACTACGACGTCGAGGCATCCGCCAAGAAGCAGCTCAAGGGCAATATCTATCTCGCCAAGGTCATCCGGGTCGAACCCAGCCTGCAGGCCGCCTTCGTGGAGTATGGCGGAAACCGTCACGGTTTCCTTGCCTTCAGCGAGATCCATCCGGATTACTACCAGATCCCGGTTGCCGACCGCGAGAAGCTGCTGGCGCTGCAGGAAGAGGAAGCCCGCGCCGAGGAAGCCGCCCCCCAGGACGAGGAGGCCGACCCCGCGCCCCGCGACGCCGAGGGCGCGAATGGCGAGGACGAGGCCACAGACAGCGATGGCGAGCCCCTGCCCGAGACCGTCGGCGGCGAGACCGATACGGGGGACGAGGGCGTGGTCCAGCGACGGATCGCCCGCTTCCTGCGCAGCTACAAGATCCAGGAAGTCATCCGTCGCCGGCAGATCCTGCTGGTGCAGGTCGTCAAGGAGGAGCGCGGCAACAAGGGCGCCGCGCTGACCACCTATGTCTCGCTGGCCGGGCGCTATTGCGTGCTGATGCCGAACTCGCTGCGCGGCGGCGGCGTGTCGCGCAAGATCACCTCGGTCGCCGACCGGCGCCGGTTGAAGGACGTGATCGCGGAGCTGCAGATCCCGCGCGGCATGGCGATGATCGTCCGCACCGCCGGCGCCCAGCGTCCGCGCCCCGAAATCATGCGCGACTGCGAATATCTGCTGCGCCTGTGGGACGACATCCGCGACCATACGCTCAATTCGATCGCCCCCGCGCTGATCTATGAAGAAGCCAGCCTGATCAAGCGCGCCATCCGCGACATCTATACCCGCGACGTGGGCGAAATCCTCGTCGACGGCGAGGCCGGATGGAAATCCGCGCGCGAATTCATGCGGATGCTGATGCCGCAGGGCGCGCAGAAGGTGAAATGCTGGCGCGACGGGCAGCCGCTCTTCTCGCATTTCAATGTCGAGGGCCTGCTGGATTCGATGCTGTCGCCGACGGTGCAGCTGCGCTCGGGCGGGTATCTGGTCATCAACCAGGCCGAGGCGCTGGTCGCCATCGACGTCAATTCGGGCCGCGCGACGCGCGAGCGCAATATCGAGGAAACGGCGCTTCGCACCAACCTCGAAGCCGCCGAGGAAGTAGCGCGGCAGTTGCGCCTGCGCGACCTGGCCGGCCTGATCGTCATCGACTTCATCGACATGGAGAGCCGCAAGCACAACGCGATGGTCGAGCGGCGGCTGAAGGACGCGCTGCGTACCGATCGCGCGCGCATCCAGGTCGGCAATATCTCGCATTTCGGGCTGCTGGAGATGTCGCGCCAGCGGCTGCGCCCGTCGATCACGGAATCGACCTTCACCCCCTGCCCGCACTGCCAGGGCACGGGCATCATCCGGGGGACCGAAAGCGCCGCGCTGCATGTGCTGCGCGCCGTCGAGGAAGAGGGCACCCGCCGCCGCGCCGCCGAGATCACGGTGCATGTGGCCTCGGAAATCGCGCTGTATATCCTCAACAACAAGCGCGTCTGGCTGGATGAAATCGAGAAGCGCCACAAGATGCGCGTCGTCTTCACCCCCGATTCGACCTTGCTGCCGCCGCAATTGCGCATCGAACGCGTCCGCCCGCAGACTGAAAAGTTCGAGCCGGTAACCCACCCCGCCCTGGACGCCCCCCTGGAGGAGGTCGAGACCGTCGCGGTGCCCGCACTGGTCCGCGAGATCCCGATCCAGGACGAGGCGCCTGCCCGGGCCGAGGCCGAAACCGCGGCACCCCCGACCGCAGCGGAGGAAAGCGACGACGGTACCGATCATCGCCGCCGCCGCCGCCGCCGTCGCCGGCGTCGTGGTGGCGCCGAGCACGGCGAGACCACGGTCCAGCAGCCGGCTGCCATCGGAGCACCCGAAGAGCCTGATGTCGCGGAGGCCGAGGAAGAGGAGAGCCCAGCCGCTGCGCCGGAGGTTGTCGCCAAGGTCCCCGTCGCCCGGGAAGAAGGCGGTCGCGAGCGCAATCGCCGTCGTCGCGACCGGCACGACCGCCGTCCCGTGACACCCGAGCTGGAGGCGCCCTATCGCGGCCCGACGCCGGCCAACCCGTTCGGCAATGGGATCATCGACATCTTCGACGTGATCGAGCAATCGACCGATACCGACATGATCCCGTCGGCGCCCGCCAAGGCCCCGGTGTCGGACGAGATCATCGATATCGCCGAGACGCTGGCCATTTCGGAACCCGAAGCGGTCCCCGAGGAGAAAGTGGTCGAGGCAGTGGCGGAAATCGTTACTGATGCCGACACGGTGGAGGCCGAGGTGCCGGCGGCCCCCGTCGAGGTCGAAATCGAGGCCGAGCCCGCGCCCAAGCGGACACCCCGCCGGCGCGCCACGGCACGCCCCCGCAAGGCCGCCGCAAAAGTCGAAACGGAAGCCCCTGCCCCGGTCGTCGCGGCCACGCCGGAAGCCGACGCCGAGATCGTCGTCGCGGAACCGGCAAAACCCGCACGACGCCGGGCAACGACGCGCAAGGCTGCGGCCAAGAGCACGGTGAAGACGCCGTCCAAGATCGCGGATGAGCCCGTCGCGGCAACCGAGGTCGAATCCGAGACACCGGTGGCAGAAGCACCGGTGACAGAAGCGGAGGAACCGAAGAAGCCGACCCGCAAGCGCGCGCCCCGCGCCACGGCGACGCGGAAGGCGAAGTCGGCGGAACCGGCCGCGATCGCGGTGACCGAGGATGCGTCCCCCGCCGCCGAAGCACCGGCGGCCGAGACGGTCGAAGCCCCCGCCAAGCCGCGCCGCACCCGCAAGGCACCGGCCCGCGCAAAGAAGGCCGAGCCTTTGGCGGAGGCTCCGATGGCGGCCGCGGCGCCGACCACCGAAGGTCCGGGGGTCCAGCCGATCGTGATCGACGACAGCGCCCCCGCCCCGGTCCGCAAGACCGGATGGTGGCGTCGCTGATCCCTGGCCGGTTCTCCGGCCAAGGCCATTGATGAAAAGCCCCGCCTCCGGAAGGAAGCGGGGCTTTTTCATTCCTCGATGGTCGCAGACGTCGCCACACCGACGTCCGTAACCGTCCGGATCTGACATGCTGCAATGACGCGGATCATGCCTTCCCTGAGTGGCAATTGCGCCTGACAGGGCTTGCCGGGAGCGGAAATTTCGAGCCTACACCGGCGATAACCGAAATTTCGTTGGCGTTGCAGCCAGTTGCGGCTTGCCGATCGCATGCACGGCACAAATTCTACGAACTGTATAAAACAGATTGGCCAGCAGCAGCAGAAACATCGGGCCGTATCGGGTTGGCAGGGAAGGCAGAAGGCCGACTTAAGATACTCTTTGATCGATTATGGACCTTCAGAGCAAATTTGGTGCCTTCTCGCCCACTGCCAAATTCCGCCAGCCAATGCGGCCATTATAGGCCTCCGGATGAAACTGATGGGTGGCGAGGTCGCCCCCTCAAAAACCCGGGCGCCAGACATCTGGGCGCGATCCGCCCTACGCCATGTGGCGCGCCGAGAAAGACCTCACTTCGGCCATCAGCCAATTGCGGAACCGCACGAATTGCGGCCGGTTCCAGCTGGTTTCCGGCGCGATGAGGTAATAGGCGCCGATGAAGACGTTGCGGAAGGCCTGGTCGGGCATCGTGACCTTGACCAGTGTCCCGTGTTCCAGATCGTCGGACACCAGAAAGATGTTGGCCAGGGAAATACCCTGGCCGTGCCGTGCGGCCGCCAGCGTGATGCTGGCGTGGCCCAGCCGGCCGAACGGAACGAAGCCGGTGGGGCTGACCATGTGGCCGGACAGGAAGATATGCCATTCCTGGCTGTCCTCGGCCTCGATCAACGGTTCGGCCAGAAGGTCGGCGAGCGTGCGGACCCGGGCCATTACCTCGGCAGCGAAGGCGGGGCTCGTCACCGGAAACATCGGCGGACGCGCAAGCTGGACCTTCTTGAAACCCGCAGGAAAGGACAGCAGTTCCTCATCGCGCAGATAGCGGATGTCGGCATGCAGGTCGTCGCGGTCGAAATCCGGAAAACGGTCGAACGGCCTGACCACCAGGTTGATCGATGGGTCGCTCCGCCGGAACGCCCCCACCCGTCCTGCCAGCCATAGCGACGCGAATCCCGATACGCAGCTGATCCGAATCGATGTGTCCATCTGTGGCCGCAGCTTTTCGGTCGCGCGCGACAGGCTGTTCAGGGCCTCGGCAACGTCCTGGTGATAGGAATTGCCCTTGGGGGTCAGCGTGCCGCTGGCGCGATCGATCAGTGCGACACCGACCCAATCCTCCAGCGTGCGCAGATGCCGCCCGACGATCGTATGGCTGACGCCGAGATGCTCGGCCGCCTTGCGTACGCCGCCCGTGCGGCCATACGCATCGAAGGCACGCAGTGCCCCGAAGGGCGGAAGGGACAGCCTCTTCTTCATCGACACCGGATCGGATCCATCGGAGTTCGTGCTGGAAACTTTAGGGTTCCCCGCCGGGCACTGTAAAGCGATTGGAAATTCCAGGTTCCCAGCCACGAACGGTCCGCCTTCCGACAACCGGCTCTCGGCGCACGTGCGCCACATGGAAACCAAAGGTTTCCAGTCGCGAATAAAAAGTCGCTTTCGAAACGTTTGCGGCAAGTGATATCGTTTATCGTAATGAAATAGACATTTTCCAAATACACACATAATAAAATCAACTATTTAAATAAATAACGACGAGATCGTATATTATTATTTGATATTGACCGGAATACATCCAACCCCGGCCGGACGCACGGCCATCGGATCTGCCCCTGGAGGTCAACCATGACGCGATCACCGACCCTTCCGCGACGAGCGCTCCTGATTTCCGGCACCTTCATCGCATGCGCCAGCACCTGCCCGGCCTGGGCCGGGCCGCCGGCCCAGGCCGCCACGGCTACGCCGACACGACATGCCGCGACCCGGGCGCCCGTCGCTGCCTCTCGCCCTGTCCCCCGGCCGCAGCCGGCCTCCACCGGCGAGAGCATTTCCGTCACCGGCGGAATGTTCAGCGCCACCGGGGTCCGCAACACGACGCCCGGCGGCGGCATGATGCCGGTACAGACAGCGCCGAAATCACGCAGCGAGGTCACACGCGACTTCATCGCCAAGAAACCGTCGAACACCACCGTCCAGGCCATGTTGTCCAGCATGCCCGGGGTGGCCTATGCGCGGTCCGACCCGTACGGCCAGACCTCGCGCGGGATCGTGGTGCGCGGCCTGAACTACACTCAGGTCGGCTACCTGGTGGACGGCATTCCGCTGACGGACGGCGTCTATCTCAGTCCCGATGCCATCGGCGGCAGCCCGGACATGGAAAACGTGCCCTCGGTGGCGCTGACGCAGGGATCGCCGGACATCAGCAGCCCCGCCTATTACTCCGTGGGTGCCGAAATCCGCACGACGCTGCGCGACCCGGCGCAGAAATTCGGCGGTCTGCTGGAATCCAGCTACGGCACATGGAACATGAAGAAGGAATTCGCACGGATCGATACGGGCGAAATCGGACATACCGGCATCCGCGCCTTCATGTCCTATTCCTGGAGCTACAACCAGTTCTGGCAGACGCCCGGATCGCTGACCCGTCACCATGTCGACGCCAAGGCAGTCAAGGAATGGGGCGATGGAAACAGCGCCGGCCTGAACTTCCTGTGGGGCAGTTACGCGTCCAGCGGCATCAACGCCAACGGATCGGCCACGCCGACCAAGGCAGCGTTCGAGGCCCTGGGCACGTCCTCGCTCTATTACAACCCGACCTATACGCCTGGCGTCGGCAGCTATTACCAATTGGCACGTCTGCGCAACGACGTGCTGGCCATCACCGCGCCGATGCATTTCAACCTGGGCAGCGGCCTGAAACTGTCGATGACACCCTATTTCATCAGTTGGGACAAATGGACCAACTATGGTGAAACCATAAGCCAGAACAACAGCTATTACGGAACCCAACTGGCCGGCCCCCTGAACCTGCCCGACGTCGCGGCCAACGGCCGGCAGACGGTCGAGGTCGTCGACCCGCAGCATCAGCGCACGCTCAGCCTGATGGCCGACCTGGCTTGGACCCGGGGCAACAACACGCTGCGCGGCGGCTATTGGTACGCCTATCTGGACATGCCCGAACGCGCGAACTACGCGGCGACCAGCGCGCAGGGCCTGCCGGCAAACGCGTGGGGACGGTACGGCGTCACGACAGCGGACGGACAGGTGATGTCGGGCTGGGACATCGTGTTCCGCCAGCAGACGAACGCGCTGTTCATCGAGGATACCTACACCGCGTTCGGCAACCGACTGAAGCTGAACGCCGGCTTCAAGGAAGTGATGATCCAGCGCTGGGTCAGCAACCTGATCCCCGGGGCAGCGACCTACAAGAACGGCGCGAACTATGCCGAACCGCTGCCGCAGGTCTCGGCCAGTTTCGACATCACCCCGAACGACCAGATCTACGTCAACGGGACGACCAGCTTCAAGGCGCCCGACCGCAGCGAAGCCTATATCGACATTTATGACGCGGCGTCGCCCATTCCGATCCAGGGCCATCCGCAGAACATGAAGGCCGAATACGCCATCGGCGAGGAACTGGGATACCGCCACAACGGGCTGGTGCATGTGTCCGCGGCGCTGTTCAACTACAACATGGTGAATCACGACGTGCTGTCGACCGCATTCGTCGGCGGGTCGCTGGTGACGGCGCCGATCATCCTGGGGGGCCAGACGATCCGCGGCGCCCAGCTGGAGGTCGGGCTGCGGCCATGGCATCATTTCAGCCCCTATGCCTCGGGGTCCTATGTCCATGCGACCACCGACAATGATTTCAAGGTGGGAAACGACGTACTGCCGACGGCGGGCAAGATCGCAGTGAACACACCGACCTTCACGGGCGCGATCGGCCTGGCCTATGACGACGGGACCTATTTCGGGAACTTCAACCTGAACTATATCGGCCGCCGCTACAGCACTTTCATGAATGACGAAAGCATGCCGGGATACCTGACGTCGGATATCACGCTGGGGTATCGCATGCGGAACGTCCATGTCGGCAACACCGCGCTCTATCGTCCGCAGATCCAGTTGAACCTGATGAATGTCGGCAACAACATCTATTATGCCCAGGCGGCCGGCCTGACATCCAACGCGCGGACCATGCAGGGCCTGCACGGCACCACCATCGCCGGCAAAAGCCCGACCTACCAGATCGGCGGCGGCTTCGCGATCGCGGGCGCCATCACCGTCGGGTTCTGAACGCACGCAGACCGCCCCGCCGCAGCATGACACGACCAGGAAATCTCCAGACCATGACGGACGATATCACCATGACGCAGAATCGGAACGGGATCGATCCCATCATCCCCCGGCGCAATGCCCTCGATCACTGCCTGGAGGACCTGGCGTAATGACCGATCTCTGCGATTTCGACGCGACCGCGCTGCTGGCGTTGTACGCGGTGGGCGACGTTTCCCCCGTCGACGTGACGCGCGCCGTGCTGGACCGCGCGGCGGCGATGCGCGACGTGTTGAATCCGTTCGTTCGGATCGACGCCGAGGACGCCCTGATGGCGGCCGAAATCTCGGAACGGGCGTGGCGGGCCGGCCTGCCCACCCGGCCGCTGGAGGGAATTCCGGTTTCTATCAAGGATACTGCGATGACCCGCGGCTGGGTCCTGGGACGGGGGTCGCGCCTGTCGATCGGCCAGCCGGCAGCGACCGAGGACGCGCCGGCGGTGGCGCGCCTGCGGGCGGCCGGGGCCGTCATCTATGCCTGCACCACGACGTGCGAAGGCGGATGGAAGGCCGTGACCGACAGTCCGCTGACCGGCATCACCCGCAACGCCCACGATCCGGCGGTCTCCCCCGGCGGCAGCAGCGGCGGGGCCGGGGCGGCCATCGCGTCGGGCTGCGGTCCGCTGGCGCTGGGCAGCGACGGCGGCGGATCCGTGCGCGTGCCCGCCAGCTTCAGCGGCATCTTCGGCATGAAGGCGACGTTCGCCCGCGTTCCGCAATGGCCGGTCGGCCCGCATTATTCGGACATGTCGCATTACGGCCCCATGACGCGCTCGGTCGCCGACGCCGCGCTGATGCTGTCGGTCATGGAAGGCTACGATCCCAAGGACCCTTACAGTTTCCCCCCTGCCCCGCCGGGCGCGTTCCAGGCCGGGCCGCTGCCGCTGTCCGGCCTGCGCATCGGCGTGGCGGAAACGTACGGCTTCCTGCCCGTGGATCCGGAAATCCGCGCCGTCTTCCGCCGCAGCGTCGCAATCGCCGAGCAGGCGGGTGCGATCCTGGTCCCGGTTCCGGATTTCGAGGATTGGCGCCCCACGTACCGCACGCTGTGGCAGGCCGGGGCCTGGCAGGCGCTGCGCCGCCTGCCGGCCGACCGGATCGGCCTGGTCGACCCCGAATTCCTGGCCGAAGCGCAGAAAGGCCAGACGATCGCCACGGGCGACCTGGTCGACGCGCAGATGCGCCGCATCGTCTACCGGCAGGAGGCCGGCCGCCTGCACGGATCGGTCGACGTCGTGCTGTCGCCGACGGTGTCGGTCCTGCCGTTCGAGGCCGGAAAGACCGTCCCCGACGCGTCCTGGCCCGACTGGCTGGAATGGGGCGGCTTCGCGTTCCTGTACAACATGACCGGGCAGCCTGCCGCCTCGATCCCCGCCGGGTTCTCGGCCGGGGGGCTGCCGATCGGGATACAGGTGGCCGGGCGGCTGCAGGACGACGTGACGGTGATGCGGGTCTGCCAGAGCCTTGAAGGCCTGCTGACCGAAGGACGCAGCATCCCGTCCCGCGTCGTCGGCAGGCTGGCGGCATGACCGCCCCCGGACCAATGGAGGGACGCAGCCGATGGAGGTGACCTTCGGGATCGTCGGACTGTTCTGCGCCGGCCTGATCGTGCTGTTGCAGGCCAGCTTCCGCAAGGACCGCTCCTTCTCCGACTATGCGGTGGGCGGGCGATCGTTCGGAAGCTGGCTGCAATCCATGTCGTTCCTGAACAGCTGGTGGCCCGGCGGCCTTCTGCTGTCGCTGACCGGCATGGCGCTGGGCACGGGCGTAGTGGCCTTCTACATGCCGATCTACAGCCTGCTGACCGTCATGCTGATGTACCTGATGGCGCGGCGGGTCTGGGTCTGGGGGGCGGCGAACGACCTGAAGACCCAGGCCGACCTTCTGCGGCTGCGCTACAACTCCACCGCGCTGAGCGTCACCGCGTCGGTCATCAGCGTGATTTCGATCCTTCCGTGGCTGGTGCTGGGGTTCAAGAGCCTGGGCGCCATGTTCTCGGCCCTGTCGTTCGGCCGGCTGTCGCCCGGGCAGGCGGTCGCATGCGGGGTCGCGCTGATCCTGGTGCGGCAGGTCTGGACCATCCGCATGGGCATGCGCGGCCTGGTCATTTCCGACATGTACCAGGGCGTCGTCGCCTATATCGGCGGAACCGCCCTGATCCTGGGACTGATCGCGTGGCTGACCACGGCCAGGGGCCTGTCCCTGGGCGGTCTCGATGCCGGCCTGCTGACAGTGCCCGGCATCGACGGGGTCAAGGGGCCGCTGACGCTGTTTTCCATGATCCTGACCGGTACGATCGGCGGGTGGTGCTGGCCGCCGATCTTCGTGCGGCTCTACACCGCCGACAGCGTGCGCAGCATGCTGCGCGCGGGGGTCTTCAGCGCCCCGCTGTCGATGCTGTTCTCGATGTCGCTGGTCGTCCTCGGCCTGCTGGCGTCCGGATTGCCCGCCCTGCATGCCGATCCGGACATGGCGTGGTTCGACCTGGCCGGCATGGCGGCGGGTCCGGTCGGGCTGGGCCTGGCGGGAACAATCATGCTGGCAGCGACGATGGGTGGGGTGGACGCCATCATCCAGGCCATGGGCACCCAGGTCGCGAACGACATCGTCGGCGCGGGCCGCACCCTGTCCTATCGGGCGTCGATCCTGACGGCCAAGGGCGCCATGGTCGCCGGCACCGCGCTGGCCGCGGGCATCGCCTGCCTGCCCATCCCGCACCTGTCGGTGCTGGCCCTGCTATCGTACCAGGGGATCATCCAGGTCGCGGTCGCACAATATGCGGGCCTGTTCTGGCGGCGCGGCACTGCGGCGGGCGGCATCGCGGGCACGATCGCCGGCTTCGGTACGGCGGTCCTGCTGGAAACAGTGTTCCATGGCATCGCCAGCCGGTTCTGGGGCCTGAGTTCCGGCGTGATCGGCCTGTCGGTCAATGCCGCCACCTATTACGCGCTGGCCGTCCTGAAACCGCAGCCCGAGGCCGAAACCCACCGCGTGGCCCTTCTGTTCGCCGACACCGGCCGGCCGGACCCCGCAACCGGCGCCGAACCAACCCCCGCGCCATCGCCGGTCCTGGCACAGGGAGAAGCATCGTGATCCCCCTCCGCCCGCGTTCCAGGACCATCATGACCTGGATGGTCGCCAACGTTGCTGCCGCCCTGCTGCCGCCGGTCTACCTGTCACTGGGCACCAGCATGCCCGTGCTGCCAGGCCTGCCCTGTTCCGTCGCCTATTTCGTAACGCTGGGACTCTCGATCGTCTGCTGCCTGCTGACGGCCTACCATGATGATGAAAAGCGTCAGTATTTTGCGACCTGCCATCATCAGGCCAGCCCGTCCGACATGTCCCGGGACGAACCCTCGCCCCGGTCCGTTGCGTGTCACCACGATCCGAAGCCTGGGATTGCGACGCCCGGGCAATACCAGCGGCCTGGACACGGGCCGTCGCCAATCGCAGGTTCCCATGGAACAGATGCGCCCGTGCAGGCATCAAAGGTGGCACCCCCGCCCGAAGTCCGGCCTTATGCTCTCCGGGTCAATTTCGGCACTGGACCGATAGAACCGCCGGGATCGATCGTGACACAGCCGGTCAGATTCGTTTGGGAGATCGTCGATGCAGCTTCTCGATCATGTCTCGATCGGCGTGCCCGATCTCGACGTCGCCCGTCCGTTCTATGATGCGATCATGACCGCGCTCGGTGCTCGAAAAATCTATGATCGACGGGATGCCCTTGACTATGGCGAGCGCTGCTCGGCAAGCGACACGCAATCGACATGTCTCATTGTCTATCTCGACTCATCCTGTATCGAGGAAAACAAGCGGCATTGGTGCTTCAAGGCGCTCTGACGCGAGCAGGTCGACGCATTCTTCGTTGCCGGCCTGTCCACCGGCGGGCGGTCGGACGGGGCGCCGGGTCTTCGCCCCCGTTACCACGAAAATTACCATGCGGCGTTTCTGTTCGATCCGGCGGGCAATCGCGTCGAAGCGGTATGCCATTCCGATTGATCTTCAAACGTCGCATTCCCCCGACGAGGCCCGGCTCCATATAGTTGACTTAAGCAACTATGTGGAGCAGCGTCGTTCCTATGGACCAGACGATAGAAGCCATTCGCGCGTTCAACCGATTCTACACCCGATATGTCGGAGCGTTGGACGCGCGCTTCCTGGGCAGCGACATGAACCTGCCGGACGCTCGGCTTCTGCTGGAAATCGCCCAGCGCGAACCGGTTCAAGCCAATATATTGCAAGACGAGCTTGGCCTGGATCGCGGCTATCTGAGCCGCATGGTCGGCCGCTTTGAGCAACGCGAATGGATTTCGCGCGATCGTTCAGCCGCGGACAACCGTTCCCGGCCGATCCGCCTTACCCCTGCCGGTCGCACGGCCTTTGCGGTCATCGATCATCGTCAGCATGACGTCATCGCGGCGGCGCTGTCGCGTCTCACTCCGGCCGAACAGCATGACCTGACCGAGGCACTTTCCCTGGCAAGACGGCTGCTGGCCGCCACGGCAATGCCGCGTGCCGTTGCAGATGCGTCGGTGAACGGGCTGGAAATGCTGGACCGTCCCGTCTGGAATGCACTCTCGGGGCGTCAGGCGCCTTTGTCGATCGGCACCCGCGGCGCGCGGCGCCTCGATCCGGCGATCGGACCGTTCGGAGCGGCCCGCGGGAACACGGCACGAAGTCTGGGCATGCTGGCGCGGTTATCTGAAACCGACGAAATCTGGCTCATCGAAAAAGAGACGATCGCCGCACCAAGGGGCACCACGATCGTCCGTAGCGCCGAATGCCTGCAAATGGTTGCCTCGCACGTCTCTGAACGGGACCAGCATTTTTCATTCCGCGATCTCGAAGAAGCCGATGCCGCGGACATGCTGGCGCTTGCGACGCTTACCGTCCCCGGTCCTTTCCTGGCCGGCACCTGGCGTCTTGGCGGGTTCGTGGGGATTCACGACAACGGCCGCCTTGTCGCCATGGCCGGAGAGCGCATGAAGCCGGGACATTTCACCGAAATAAGCGGGGTATGCACCCATCCCGATTATCGTGGACGTGGTTATGCAGGCTTCCTCATGCGTGTGATCGCGAAACGTATTCTTGCACGAGGAGAGCGGCCTTTTCTGCATTCTTATGCAGACAACGCCGGCGCGATCGCCCTGTACGAGTCGCTTGGCTTCAGGGCCCATCAACGCGTGACGGCAACAGTGATTCGCAGGACGTGACGATTCATGTCATCCGCTCCCTTTACCCGCCGTCATGTGAAATAATCCATCGGTCAAACCGATGCCGGGAGGTCGCCTTGAAGCTCGCCGTTTTCTGTGGCTCGTCCGAAGGGCGTGAACCAGCCTACAGGCATGCCGCCTATGCGTTCGGACGTCTCGCCGCACAGCGCGGCGTCGCGATCGTATATGGCGGCGGACATGTGGGCCTTATGGGTGCCGTCGCGGACGGTGCGCTCCAGGCCGGAGGAGAGGTCATCGGCGTTATGCCGAAGGCCCTTGTCGAGCGTGAAATCGCGCATCGGGGACTGACCCATCTGGAAGTGGTTCCCGACATGCATGTTCGCAAGCAGCGCATGTCCGAACTGGCGTCCGGGTTCGTGACGCTTCCGGGCGGAGCGGGAACCCTGGAAGAGATATTTGAACAGTGGACGTGGGCGCAGCTTGGCATCCACGACAAGCCTTGCGGATTTCTCAATGTCGAGGGGTATTTCGACCCTCTGTTAACGATGATCGCGAAGACCATCCAGGAAGGATTCATGAAGCCCGAATATGCCAGCATGCTGGTCGTGACATCGGACCCTCTGGAACTCTTCGACCTGTTTGACGGCTATACGCCGCCCATCCGAAAGTGGGCGCAAGCGCCTGTCCATCCGGCTTCCGCCTGACCATCGTATCGACATGGCCGTTGCACAGGAAGCGCCCCCATGAAAGAGGCACAGGAAACGAAACTACGGGCTGTCATCGCCGAAAGTCCCCTTCTTTCCCCGTTTCTCGCAAGGTGGGACCAGCTTTCTCTCCCTGACGTCTGGCTTGCCGCCGGAGCGGTGGCTCAGACGGTCTGGAATCATAAATTCCGCTACCCGTCCGCTCACGGCATCAATGACATCGATATTATTTATTTCGACGCCGATAATCTTTCCGAGGATGCCGAAACCGCACATTCGGTTCGAATCCGCGCGGCATTCCGCGATGTGCCGGTCTGGATAGACGTAAAGAACCAGGCCAGAGTCCACTGCTGGTATAAGGAAAAATTCGGATACTCCATCCCTCCCTACACCTCGATCGCCAAGGCCATTGCGACGTTCCCGACCACCGCGACGGCGATTGGTCTGCGTCCTCACGACACCGGCCTGGACGTCTGTGCGCCTTATGGAATGTCCGATCTGTTCGGTTCGGTCGCACGCCCCAACAGGAAACAGATCACGCGTGAAATATACGAAAAAAAGCTCGCAAAATGGAAGGCGTCATGGCCTGACCTCACGATCATCGGTTGGGATGAATGACGGCTTTGCAAAGTACGCGCGTCCCACGCGTGATGTTACGATAAGTTCTGGCCCGCACCATTCGGATCCGCCGGGGCCGTTTCCCAGCCCAGGCCGATGACGGCGGCGCTGCGCCGCCCCAGACCGTCGGTCCGCAGGACGATGACGTTCTGCTCTTCCAGATACGTCAGTTGCCGCCGCGCCCGGCCGAGGGAATGGGTACCGTAGGCGCGCGCGATGGTGGCGTCGGAGGGACAGGGCGCGCCTTCCATCGCCGCGCGGGCGATCAGCAGGAAGATCCCGCGCATGTCGTCGGGCAATGGGGTCGCGATCCGCTCGGCCTGCTGCCAGGCCTCGCCCTCGGCGGTTTCGGCATCGATTCCGGCGCGCGCGGTCGCCAGCGCCCGACGGAACTGCGGCATGTCCATCGCCTGCCGCCCCATGCCCTCGATCCGGCAGCGGACCAGGAAATCCTGGTACAACACATGCACTGGTCGGAAGCCGGCATCCTCGTCGCGCAGAATGTCGGTCAGGATGGCGGCAAAGCGCCGGCGCTGCTCCGCCCGATCGGCCTGGGTCTGCGGCGGCGGTTCCTCGGCTTCCACCTCCGCCGCCGAGGCGGCATGGGCGGCAAGCTGCGCCAGGATGTCCGGCGGGGGCGGTGCGGGCGTCCGGGCCGGTCGGGCGATCAGCTCGCGTTCCGGCACCGGGGTCAGGATCAGTTCGCGCATTTCCTCGGGCGGCGGCGCCGGTTCGAACGGCATCAGGGTCGGGCCGGCCGAACGGCTTTCGGTCTCCACCGCGCCAATCCGCACCGCCACCGGGCGCCGGCATATCGCGGGACCCAGCGCCACGAAGAACCCGCGTTGCAGGTCGCGGAAGCTCTCGGCCTGTCGGCGCTCCATGCCCAGCAGGTCGGCCGCGCGGGCCATGTCGATATCGAGGAACGTGCGCCCCATCAGAAAATTCGACGCCTCGGCGGCCACGTTCTTGGCCAGCTTGGCCAGGCGCTGCGTGGCGATGACCCCGGCCAGGCCGCGCTTGCGTCCCCGGCACATCAGATTGGTCATCGCGCCCAGCGACGCACGCCGTGCCTCGTCCGACACCTCGCCGGCGGCGACGGGGGCGAAAAGCTGGGCTTCGTCCACCACCACCAAGACCGGATACCAGTGGGCGCGCGCTACCTCGAACATGCCACCCAGGAAAGCCGCCGCGCGGCGCATCTGCACCTCGGCATCCGCGCCTTCCAGGTTCAGCACGACGGACGCGCGATGCACGCGCATCCGCTCGCCCGCTGCCTGCAATTCGGCCTCGGTATGCACCGCGCCGTCGATCACCAGATGACCATATTTCTCGGCCAGGCTGACGAAATCGCCCTCGGGGTCGATGATGGCCTGCTGGACCAGGGTGGCCGACTGCTCCAGCAGGCGGCGCAGCAGATGCGACTTGCCCGATCCGGAATTGCCCTGCACCAGCAGGCGCGTGGACAGCAATTCCGCCAGATCCATCACGGCGGGGCCGCCGCCCCGCACTTCCCCAATCGTGATCGCAACCGTCATGGGGTGGACGGATACCGTTCCTTGGCCCCTTCCTGCAACCAGTCCAGTACGCCGGCCGCCGCCGCGCGGCCGGTGGCGAAGCAGGCCTGAAGCAGGTAACCCCCGGTGGGGGCTTCCCAATCCAGCATCTCGCCCGCCACGAAGACGCCCGGCGCGGCCCGCAGCATGTAGCGGGCATCGACATCCGCCTGCCTGACACCGCCCGCCACCGAAATCGCGCGATCCAGCGAATCGGGCGCGCGCAGCGTCACCGGCACGGCCTTGACCAACCGGGCCAGTCCCGCCGCATCGCGCGGGGGCACCATGTCCGCACCTTCGCGCAGGATCGCCACCGCCACCGGTGACAGGCGCAGGGCCTTGCGCAGCGTGTTCGACAGGCTCTCCCGCCCCCGGACGCGGTCCAGGCGGGCCTGGACCGCGTCATGCGACATGTCGGGGCGCAGATCCAGCAGGATCCGTGCCTGCCCCTGAAGGGCGATCCTGTCCCGCAGGGCGGCGGACAGGGCATAGATCGCCCCGCCTTCCAGCCCGGCGGCCGTTACCACGGCCTCGCCCCGCACGGGCGGACCGGGCGAGTCCTCCAGCGCCACGGCGATCCCCCGCAGCGGTTCGCCGGCGAAGCGTGTCCGCGTCGTCTCGCTCCAGGTCGTGGCGAACCCGCAATTGGCCGCCCGGAAGGGGGTGGCAACGACGCCGCGTTCGGCCAGGAGGCGCGTCCACTGTCCGTCCGATCCCAGCCGCGGCCAGCTTGCCCCACCCACGGCCAGCAGCACGGCATCGGCCGCCACGGCGCCCTCACCGTCCGGCCCGGTGAAGGTGACGCGGCCGGCCGCGTCCCAGCCGGTCCAGTCATGCCGGGTGCGGATATCCACCCCCAGGCCGGTCAGGCGCGCCACCCATGGCCGCAGCAGCGGCGACGCCTTCATCGCCCGGGGGAAGACGCGGCCGCTGCTACCGATGAAGCAGGGCTGCCCCAGATCCTCGGCCCACCGGCGCAGATCGTCCGGCGCGAAGGCGCGCAGGGCGGGCTCCAGCCACGACCGCGCCGCGCCATAGCGGGTGAGGAAGCGGTCGAGCGGTTCGGAATGGGTCAGGTTCAGGCCGCCCCGCCCGGCCATCAGGATCTTGCGCCCGACGGTCGGCATGCGTTCCAGCATCGTGACGGCGCAGCCCGCGCCGGCCAGTTCGCCGGCCGCGGCCAGTCCGGCAGGGCCTCCACCGATCACGAGGATATGCGGCATGTTGCTCCTGGTCCGCGACCGAGCGGCGACAGGCCGATCCTATCGTGCAACCAGCGGTCCGTCGGTTTGCACCCCGCGATGCCAGACCTGCTCGATCCTGTCGACGGCCGTGATGTCGTTCGCCGGATCGCCGGAGACGACAAGCAGGTCGGCCAGGCGGCCGGGCAGGATCACGCCACGATCGGACAATCGCATCAGGGCGGCCGCGTTGCTGGTCGCCACCGTCAGCGCCTGCATCGGCGTCAGCCCGGCCTCGACCATCAGCTTCAGTTCCCGATGTTCGGCGAAACCGGGAATACGCGTGGCCGAAGCACCCGAATCGGTTCCGAACCCGATCCGGACCCCGGCCCGGTACAAGGTCAGCAGATTATGTTCGTTGATTGCCAGCGCGGTCTTCGCCGCAGGGGTCAGCGGCGCCGCAAGCACCTTCGCCCGCCAGGCCGGATCGGCGAACTGCGCGCGCAATTCCGGGTTGAGGGCTGCTGACAGGAACGGGTCGTCCAGCCATTCGGGATGCTGCGCGAAGATGTAGTTCGCCTCGTCCAGGCTCAGGGTCGCGATATACCATGCGCCCTTCTGTTCCATCAGCATGATGAAATCGGTGTCGACCGGCTGGTCGCGCACGCCATGGGCAATGATATCGGCCCCGGCCTCGACCAGCGCCTTGGCATCCGACAGATCATGGATATGGGCGGCGACCCGCTTGCCGCGCGCATGGGCCTCGGCGATCACGGCGCGGTAGATCGCGGGATCCATCTTCGGGAAACCCTTTGCGCCGGGTACGCCGTTGCGGAACGTGTCCACCCAGACCTTCACCAGGTCGGTGCCCTCGTCGGCCATGCGATCGACGGCGGCACGGGCTTCGGCCTCGTTGGTGGGGCGATAGATCTGGTCGGGCCCCAGGTGGAACATGCTCTGCGGCGGCACGCCGTCGGGAACCCCGATGCCCTGGTCGACACCGAACAGGTCGGCGCCCGGATTCCGGCCGGCATGCTGTTCCTGCCGCAACTGGTCGAACAGCGGCGAATCGTTCAGGCCCAGCGACGTGACCGTCAGCACGCCGTACCGTTCGTACTGTTTCAGGGCCGCCAGGATGTTGTCGCGCGTATAATTCGACGCATCCGCCTTCGTGCCCTTGACCAGGCCGGTATGGCTGTGGTCCGAAATCAGGCCGGGCAGGACCGTCAGGCCGGTCAGATCGACCGTCTTCGTACCCTGGGGCACCGCGACAGTGCCGCTATGCCCCACGGCCGCGATATGCCCGTCCTGGATCAGGATCGCGCTGTCAGGCTGCGGCGCGGACCCCGTCCCGTCGATCAGCGTCGCATGATCCAGAAGAACCGGTGCCGCGGCCATGGCCGCGCCGGAATATATCCCCCCGCATACCGCCAGTGACATCACCCACGCGATACGATCCCCAGCTTTCATGCCGTGTTTTCCTTTTCAGCCGTTTCAGGACGCCTCCACCGCACTGTTTGGTCCAGTGCCGAGGATGTCCAGACCGGAAACGCCTGATAGCCGGATTCGGCTTCAGATCATGTAGTCGATCGGGGGCAGCATCTGGTCCATGGTGAAGGCCGGCAGCGAGGAATGGCGGGTGCCCACCGGCCGGGCCGGATTGCCGACGACAGTGGTGAAGGGGGGCACGGATTCCAGGACGATCGAGCCCGCGCCGACCTTCGCCCCCTCGCCCAGCTCGATATTCCCCAGGATCTTGGCGCCCGCGCCGATCAGGACGCCGCGCCGGACCTTGGGGTGGCGATCGCCGACATTCTTGCCGGTGCCCCCCAGCGTCACCCCCTGCAGCAGCGAGACGTCGTCCTCCAGCACCGATGTTTCACCGATCACGATCCCGGTGCCGTGGTCGAGCAGGATCCGCCGCCCCAGGCGCGCTGCCGGGTGGATGTCGACGGCGAACAGTTCGGACGCCCGGCTTTGCAGATGCAGCGCCAGATGACGGCGGCCGCTCTGCCACAGCCAATGCGCCACGCGATGGCTCTGCACCGCGTGATAGCCCTTGAAGAACAGGAACGGCGTCGCGTAGTTCGCGGTGGCAGGATCGCGCTCGCGGATCGCGACCAGGTCGGCGGCGGCGGCGGCCACGATCTCGGGGTCGGCCACGAAGACTTCGGTCACCAGTTCGGACAGGGCGTCGTCGGCCACCGACCGGTCGCCCAGCTTCCGCCCGATCAGCGCCGCCAGCGCATTGGCGAAGGTCGCATGGTTGCGGATGCCGGTCGCCAGCAAGCCGCGCACCAGCGGATCGCCGCATCCCTCGCATCCCTGTGCGAGTTCATCCCACAGACGCCGCTGGTCGACGGCCGACAGCGTGGGATCCGCGACGGGACGCCTCAGGCGGGAGTCCGGAAAGGAGATCGTGGACGTATCGGACATGACGGACCTGACGGTTGAACGGAACAGGCGATATGGGAACCCGTCCCCCTCTTGACCAGAGGGGCAGGCAACACCAGGGGGTGGGACTAAAGCCCCATCGCCTGGCGGACGAAGGCGCGACGCAGGGCCGGAAGGCGATGCACGCCTGCCAGGCCCAGGTCACGCGCCCGGCGCAGGATGGGATTATCGTTGCCGAACAGGCGTTCCAGCACGTCCGTCGCCGCCAGCATCAGCATGTTGGCCGGGCGGCAGCGCGCCTGATAGCGACGCAGCAGGGCATGCGCACCCGGATCCTCGCCCCGCGACCGCGCCGCGATCAGCAGGTCCGACAATGCGATGACGTCACGAAAGCCCAGGTTCAGCCCCTGGCCCGCGATCGGATGGATGCCGTGGGCGGCATCGCCCACCAGCGCCAGACGGGTGTCGACGTAACGCTGCGCGTACTGCGCCGACAACGGATAGATCCAGCGTTGCCCGACCGGCGTCACCCGTCCCAGCCAGTCCCCCATGCGGCGCTGGATTTCGTGGGCGAAGGCGTCGGGCGGCAGGGCGACCATGCGGCGCGCGACCTCCTCGCTTTCCGACCAGACGATGGCCGACAGGTCCGGATAATCGGCTGTCCCGGCCATCGGAAGCTGGGCGAACGGACCGGCCGGCAGGAAATGTTCCAGCGCGCGATTGCCGTGCGGCCGTTCATGGGAGACCGCGCAGACGATCCCGCATTGATGATACGGCAGCCGGGTAATTCCGATCCGCGCCTGGTCGCGCAGGGGGCTGCGCCGCCCTTCGGCCGCGACCGCCAGGCGCGCGCCGAACGCCTGCCCCGAACGGGTCCGCACGCGCACCCCCTGTTCGGTCCGGGTGATCGTGGCTTCGTCCGGGGCCAGGACGACGATGTTATCCGACGCATGCAGCGTCGCGTTCAGGGCCACCCGCAGGGCCCTGGCCTCGATCATCCAGCCGAACGGCTGATCCGCGTCCCCACGCCCGAATTCCAGGAACAGGGGGGACGGGGCCTCGCCCGGCCGGCCGTCGGAAACACGGATTTCCTCGATCGGGCAGGACGGCAGCGGCAGCCGCCCCCACACGCCCGCGGCGTCCAGCAGGTTGCGCGACCCCGCCGCGATGGCATAGGCGCGGCCGTCGAATCCGGGTTCCTCCATCGGCGGCAGGGCGGCGCGATCAACGATGGCGACGCGCAGCCCGCCCACGGCCAACCGGCAGGCCAGGGCGGCGCCGACCGGACCCGCGCCCACGATGCACACATCGACATCCCCGATCGTCCCGCCGCCGTTTCCCCCCGCGTCGACTCCGGTCGCCGGAAACGGCGTCATGCCTTCGGTCATGCCTGTGGTCCTGTGATGGGCCGTCCGGATATCGCCATCCGTCGGAGCCGTGATCCGTTCCGGAGCTACCGCCCATAAATCAGGCAGATGCCGCCGCTTTCGATGGCTGCAAGGCACACCAGTCGCGCCCCTGCGTCAAGTTCGGTCATGGATGGCACGGATTTTGTATTGCCGTTATAGAAGTTTGGATCATCATTCGGATCTGGAAACGGATCACCATGGAACAAGGAGGCATGGCGCGATGAAGCTTGTCACAGCCATCATCAAGCCCTTCAAGCTCGACGACGTTCGGGAATCGCTGACGCCGCTGGGCATTCAGGGCCTCACGGTATCGGAAGTGAAGGGTTTCGGCCGCCAGAAGGGCCAGACCGAAATCTATCGCGGCGCGGAATACCATGTCAGCTTCCTGCCGAAGGTGAAGATCGAGGTCGCGGTGTCCGACGACATCGTCGACCAGGTCGTCGACGTGATCCTGCAATCGGCGCATACGGGCAAGATCGGCGACGGCAAGATCTTCGTCTCCAGCCTCGACAGCGTCATCCGCATTCGTACGCGTGAAACCGGAGAAGACGCGCTGTGATCATCCCCCTTCCTCCGGCCCCCGGCCGCCGACTGTCGCGCCTGCTGCCCGGGCTGGCCGCGGCCCCGCTGCTGATGGCGGCGGCCCCGGCACTGGCGGCCGACCCGGCGCCGCCCGCCATCGATACCGGTGACACGGCCTGGATGCTGACCAGCACGGCGCTGGTGCTGATGATGACTATTCCGGGCCTGGCGCTGTTCTATGCCGGCATGGTGCGCAAGAAGAACGTGCTGGCGACGGTCATGCAGTCCTTCGCCATCTGCTGCATCATCACCGTGGTGTGGATGGTGGCGGGCTACAGCCTGGCGTTCTCCACGGGGTCGCCCTATCTGGGCGACCTGTCGAAGGCGAT
>NZ_JABEQM010000005.1 GCF_014174155.1 Gluconacetobacter tumulisoli
GATCGACGAGGTGCTGACCGCCCTCGCCGAGCGCGGCGAAGACGGCTGCGCCGACATCGAGGACGCCGTCCACCTCAAGGTCAAGGCCCTTTGCGCCCGATTCCCCATCTATTTATGAACATCCTTCGGGAGCGGACATAGGGGACAGGACCACATGCCAGTCGTGATCGAAACCCGGATGGGCGCGGACATCGCCGCGGTCCTGCCCGACCTGGCGCGCCTGCGCATCGCGGTATTTCGCGAATGGCCGTACCTGTATGACGGCGACGACCCGGATTACGAGGAACGCTATCTGGACGTCTATGTCCGCAGTCCGGCGGCCGCCATCGTCACGGCCGCCGACGCGGGCCGGATCGTCGGCGCATCGTCCTGCCTGCCCCTGCGCGACGAGATGGCGTGCATCCGCGCACCGTTCGAGGCACGGGGGCTGGATCTCGACCGCTTCTTCTATTTCGGCGAATCGGTCCTGCTACCGCCCTGGCGGGGCCAGGGGCTGGGCGTGCGCTTCTTCGCGGAACGCGAACGCCATGCCCGCACCGGCCCGGCGGAATTCGCAGTGTTCTGCGCGGTGCGCCGCCCGGATACCCATCCCGCCCGCCCAACGGACGCGCCCTCGCTGCATGGTTTCTGGCGGCGCCGGGGCTTTCGTCCGCTGCCCGGCGTCTTCTGCGCGCTGGACTGGCGGGAACCGGGCGATGCGGCCGAACGCGCGCATACGCTGGATTTCTGGATCAAGCCCTTGCGGGACGCGCCGGTTCCATCCAGCCTGCTGGACCATTCCCCGCCGGACGAATGAAAAGGATCCTCTGCCCATGACCCGCCCCCTCCGCCTGGGTGTCCTGGCCTGGCAGGTGGAACGCATCGCCTCGCTCGACGATTATGCCGCCCATCTGGACCGGCTGGTCGCCGAAGGCGCGGCCGGCGCCGACCTGCTGCTGATGCCGGAATATGCCTGCATGGAGGCCGCCGCCCTGGCGACGCAGCCCGACCCCACGGCGGAGCTGGAAGCCTTCTGCCGCCGCAGCGACGACGTCCTGGCCATCATGCGCGACGCCGCCCGACGCCACGGCGTCTGGCTGATGCCCGGCACCCTGCCCCGGCCCGAGCCCGGCCGCATCCGCAACCGCGCGCCGCTGATCGCGCCGGACGGGCGCGTCGCCTTCCAGGACAAGCACGTCATGACCCGGTTCGAAACCGAATCCTGGGGCGTGCAGGCCGGCGACCCACCCGGCATCTTCGAAACCCCCTGGGGCCGGATCGGCACGGCGGTCTGCTACGATTCCGAATTCCCCGCCCTGACCCGTGCGCAGATCGAGGCCGGGGCATGGCTGATCCTGGTCCCGACCTGCACCGACACCATGCACGGCTTCAACCGCGTGCGGATTTCGGCCCGCGCGCGGGCGCTGGAAAACCAGTGCTTCGTCGCGGTGTCGCCCACCGTCGGCGCGGCGCCCTGGCTGGCCACGCTGGACGACAATCACGGCGCGGCCGGCATCTACGGCCCGATGGATCGCGGCTTCGCCGCCGACGGCATCGTGGCCGAAGGCCCGAATGATGCGGGGGGCTGGGTCTTCGCCACCCTCGACCCTGCGATGCTGGAGGCGGTGCGCCAGGACGGGGCCGTGCGCAACTGTCGCGACTGGCCCCCGCACGTGCCCGCCGCCACCGCCAATCCCTTTTCCGTCTGATCCTTCCCCCGACGATACGAGGCCCCGCCATGTCGATTGACGCCACCCGTGCCCTGATCGAAACCTATTACGCCACCTTCAACACTGGTGATCGCGACGCCTTCCTGGCCCTGCTGGACGATGATGTCGCACACGACATCAACCAGGGTGGGCGAGAGGTCGGGCGTGACCTGTTCCGCGTCTTCCTGGCCCGGATGGATCGCTGCTATAGCGAGACCATCACCGACGTGGTGGTGATGGTGAATGCGGACGGCACCCGCGCCGCCGCCGAATTCGTGGTGCACGGCACGTACCTGGCCACCGACGACGGCCTGCCCCCCGCATCGGGGCAGACCTACGTCCTGCCGGCGGGCGCGTTCTTCACCGTCCGCGATGGCAAGGTCGCGCGGATCTCCAATTTCTACAACCTGCCGGACTGGACGCGGCAGGTGACCGGCGGAGCCTGATACCGCCGGACGCGGAAAGGCCCGGAACTAAAATGAATCCATGACGTTCCTGGGCCAGAATATGTCGCCTGCGGACAAGTAGGAATCCGACACGGTTCGTAGGCTCGATCCCGCCTCGCAACGAGGCGTCGGCTGCACGCCTTCACCCGAAGGATGTCGCACTGTCCCCTGTACGGGAGATGGCATGATGCGTTTCAGACCCGCCGAAACCGCCGGACATCCCTGCCTGCGGGTTGGCGTGATCCTGGCGGAAAATTTCACGCTCTCGGCCTTTTCGCTGTTCATCGACCATCTGCGCCTGGCCGCGGACAAGAACGACAACAGCCGCCCCATCCTGTGCCGCTGGCAGATCATGAACAGCCGGCCCGATCCGGTCCGGTCCAGTTGCGGGGTCGCGGTGGCGCGCAATTCCGATTTCTGCGACCCGACCGAATTCGATTACGTCGCCGTCGTCGGCGGCCTGCTGCATGGCCGGCGGCAGGTGGACGATGCGACCATCCGTTATCTGCGCCGGGCGGCGGATGCCGGCGTGTCGCTGATCGGCATCTGCACCGGCGTGTTCGTCCTGTGCCGCGCCGGCGTGATGGAAGACCGATCATCCTGCGTCAGCTGGTATCATCGCCAGGATTTCACCGAGGAATTTCCCGACCATCACGTGGTCAGCGACCATATGTTCCTGGTCGACGGCGACCGCATCACCTGTTCCGGCGGGGGCGGCGCGGCCGACCTTGCGCTGCATCTGATCGAACGGCATCTGGGCCGTCCGGTGGCCAAGAAGGCCAGCCATGTCCTGCTGCTGGACCGCCCCGCACGCAGCAACCGCGCACCATTGCAGCCCCATCCCCCGGTCATCGACGAAATCAGCCACATCGCCGATCCGCGCGTCCGCCGCGCGGTGCTGGAGATGGAGCAGAACATGGCCGAGCCGATCCCCATCGCCGACCTCGCCAGCCGTCTGGGCATTTCATCGCGCCAGCTGGAACGGCTGTTCCACACGGTGCTGGGCGTCAAGCCCGCCAATTTCTACCGTCTGATCCGCCTGCGCTATGCGCGCGCGCTGTTGCAGCAGGGCGAACTGTCGGTGACAGAGGTCGCGGTCGAGACGGGGTTTTCCGACTGCGCCCATTTCTCGCGCCAGTTCAAATCGATGTTCGGCCACAGCCCCAGCGACCTGCGCATCCACCGGGGCCGTCCCACCGGGGGCACGCCGATCCTGCTGCCCGAACGCCCCAGCGAACGCGCGGGCGTGCGCCTGTTCGAGGAACGCTGACATGCCCACGCCCGGCCGTCTGGTCCTGATCGTCAGCTGCGTCAGCCAGACCGGCATCGTCGCGGCCTATGCCCGCTATCTGTTCGAGATCGGCGGCAATATCCTGGAAATCAACCAGCATAACGACCTGGCCAGCGGCCGCTTCTTCATGCGGATCGCCTTCAGCCTGCCGGACGGCGAACACGACCCTGCCCGCCACCACGCGGCGTTGTCGGCGCTGGCGGAACAGTTCGACGCGGACTGGTCCCTGCGCGACCAGGCGACGCGGCGCCGCGTGCTGATCATGGTTTCGCGCTTCGACCACTGCCTGGCCGACCTGCTCTATCGCTGGCGCATCGGCGAACTGGCGATGGAACCGGTCGCCATCGTCTCGAACCACCCGCGCGCGGCCAATGCCTCGGTGGACACGGGCGGCATTCCCTTCCATCACCTGCCGATCACCCCGGCCACCAAGCCCGCGCAGGAAGCGCGCCTGTGGTCGCTGATCCAGGACACGGGGGCCGAACTGGTGGTGCTGGCGCGCTACATGCAGGTCCTGTCGGACGACATGTCGGCGCGACTGGCCGGACGCTGCATCAACATCCACCATTCCTTCCTGCCCAGCTTCAAGGGCGCGCGCCCCTACCACCAGGCCCATGCCCGCGGGGTAAAGCTGATCGGGGCGACGGCGCATTACGTCACCACCGACCTGGACGAAGGCCCGATCATCGAGCAGGACGCCGAACGGATCAGCCATTCGGACACCGCCGAGGACCTGGTCCGCAAGGGACGCGACGTCGAACGCCGCGTCCTTTCCCGCGCCGTCCACTACCATCTGGAAGACCGGGTAATTCGCAACGGCCTCCGGACGGTCGTATTCCCCGACTGACATTCGGGCAGGGCAGGGCAGGCCAGACATTGCCCGAGGCCCATGTGCGCGAAGGTCGCACGACGAATGGTCCTTCGAGGCACCTGCCTCAATCGGGAAACGTCACCACCAGCGGTTCCACCCCGATCGCCGCCAGGACGTGCTTCAGTTCCTCGACCGACAGGGACAGGGTCGCGGTGTTGTCCATCGGGTGGCAGGTCACGCGTCCGGCCGCCAGCAGGGCGGCGTCGATCGCGAAGTGCACCGCGTGGTCGGGGTCGGCGACGAGGCTGAGTGGCCCCAGCGCCCCCGGCCGCGTGCCCAGGCATGTTTCCATCAGATCCGCGCTGCCGAACGACAGGCGCTTGGCCCCGATCATCGGGGCCAGCGCCTTCATGTCCACCTTGCGCTCCATCGGCAGCGTCACCAGGAACAGCGCGCCCTTGGCGTCCTTCAGGAACAGGTTCTTGGTATGCGCGCCCTCCAGCATGGCCCAGTAGGGCAGCGCGTCCTCGACGGTATGGACGGGGGGATGCGATACCGATGGGGCGTCGATATCCAGGCGTGCCAGCAGAGCCTGCAGCCGGGCCGGCGCCCCGGTCAACCGATCCTCGGCCGATGATGTTGCGTCCATGATGTTTCCTTCCGTCTGGCAGGCGACGGGTCCGGTCAGGACCCGGCAGGCGGGGGCAGCACGCCCAGCGCCCGCAGATGATCGATGATGGCCCGCGCGGCGTCCTGTGGCGGGGGATCGACCAGCACCTGGCCGCCCGGCGCCTGCGTCGCCGTCGACGCGATCAGGCGCGGCCGGCGACGATAGGCGCGTTCCTCCACCGTTTCGGTCACGGGGGCCGACGGCTCGGCGAGGCCGGACGGCATCGTGCGCAGGACGGCCATGCGAGTCCGCGCGAAGACGAAATCGGGAACGCAGGATGCGACATCGTGCACAGCCAGCGCGCAGGGGGCCGCGACCCGCGCCGCGCGCCGTGTCCCGCGCGGGCGGGCCTGTTCGACGTCGAATTCCGGCGGCCGGCTGGCCGGGACAGCCACCTGCCCTTCGGCGACATCCGCCACGATCGGCCAACCCAGGCGTTCCGCCACCGCATAGGGCAACAGTCCGCTGTCCATCCCGCCCGAGGCACGTCGGCCCGCCAGCACCAGATCCACCGTCCCGTCCGTGAACAGCGATCCCGACACGATGGCCCGCGCAAGGGCTGCGACCGGATCGTGCCCTGCCCCGTCGAGGCAGACGATATCCGCCAGCCCATAGCCGGCATATTCGCGCAGGACCGGTGCGGCGGGACCGGCATGCAGCCCGATCATCCGCGCGCCCAGCGCCCGTGCCAGGCCGATGGCGCGGATTTCGGTTCCGACAGGGGCGGGGCGGCCCGACACCGGGTCGATCCCCGCCGACAGAAGCACCACTGCCCGCAATTCCGTGGCCATTACCCGCCCTCCGCCGCCAGCGCATCGCGGATGGCCGGCATCACGCGCTGCGCGTCCGCAATGACCGACAGGCCGGCGCGCGCCACCATCGCGGCATGCAGGTCGGTATTGACGGCCACCACATGTTCGACGCGTCCCAGCCCCTGCAGATGCTGCGGCGCGCCCGCGATGCCGAAGGCCAGGTAGCACACGGCATCCAGCACGGTGCCGGACGCACCCACCTGCGCCGCGCGGGGCATGAGCCCGGCGTCGCAGACCACGCGGCTGGCCCCCGGCGTGGCGTGCAGGTCGGCGACGACCGCCCGGAACAGGCCGAAATCGGTCACGCCATTGCCCGCCGCCACCACGAACGGGGCCTCGGCCAGTTTCATCGTCGCCGGATCGGCGGCGCGCGGCGCCGACGCGCGAATGCGCCCCGGCACCGGCAGGACCGGAACCGGGTCGACCCCGCCCGGCAGCAGCCTGGCCTCCCGCACCGCGCCCGCATAGGGGGCGACCCGGTCGGGCGCCAGCGTCATCAACGCCGGTGGGGCCGAGATCTGTTCACGACGGCCCGCCCGGCACGGGCGGATCGCCTGCCGGGCGGTCAGGACCTCCACCCCCGTCATCAGGCCCTGCCCCGTGTGCGCGGCGACGCGGCGCGCCAGGTCCGCACCATCGTCGCTGTCGGGAAACAGGACGTGCCGGGGCGACAGCGCGGCCAGTGCGGCACAGACGACCGCGGCCCGATATTCCGGGTCCAACACCGCCTGGCCGGGCAGGGCCGTATCCACCATTGCCAAGCGGTCGGCGCCCGCCTGCGCGGCCTCCTGCACCAGGTCGGGATGGGCCGCGCCGCCCAACATCACCACCGCGCCGGACGCCGCGTCCGCCAACACGCGCGCCGCCCCCAGCACCTGCCGGTCCAGCCGGTCCAGCCGCCCATCCGGCAGGTCGGGGATCGCGACGACCAGGCAGGCCGGATCGTCCACGCGGATCACTTGGGCCGGGGCCGGCGCGGAGACGCGCGCCGTACCGGTGCCCCCAGTGCCGCCGCGCACCAGGCGCGGCCGATCTCCGCCGGGCACCAGCAATCGCGCCTGTTCGGCACGCGGGTCGCGTCGAATCCGGCCCGAAGGCCCGATCCCGGACACCCCGCCCCCTGGGGACCGTCCGCCTGGCGGTTGCGCCAGATCGAAACGCGGCCGCGCGCCGAGCCCGACCTGCCGCGCCGCCCGTTCGGCGCGCGGATCGCGGCGCAGACGGCCGGTCATGCCGTCACCACGGCGTCGAGCACCAGTTCCGCGATGTCCCGCACCTCGGGCCGGGGGGCTGGCACGCCCTCCAGCATCGCGGTGCAACCCGGGCAGCCCACGGCGACGATCGCCGCCCCCGCCGCGTCGGCCTGCGCCATGCGCAGGTCGGGAATCCGCGCGGCCCCGTCGACATCGCTGATCGGGTTGCCCCCGCCCCCGCCGCAGCACATCGAGCGCATGCCATGACGCTCCATTTCCACCCGCGTGCCGCAGGCGGCGTCCAGCAGACGACGCGGGGCCGCGATCTCGCCATTATAGCGGCCGAGATAACAGGGATCGTGATAAGCGACCGGCGGCAGGTCGCGTGGCGCCAGGCGCAGGGCCCCGCCGGTCACTAGTTCGTCCAGCAGCGCCGTATGGTGCTGCACCGTCCAGTGCCCGCCCAATGCCGGATATTCGTTGCGCAACACATGCAGCGCATGCGGGTCGGCGGTCACGATCCGTTGGAACGTACGAGCCTTCAGCGTCGCGATGGCCTCGCCGGCCAGAAGGTGGAACGTCGCCTCGTCCCCCAGGCGGCGGGCCAGGTCGCCGCAATCGGTTTCGGCCTCGCCCAGGATGGCGAAGCGCAAGCCCGCCAGCCGCATCAGCCGCACCAGCGCCTGCAGGGTCCGGCCATAGCGCAGGTCGAATGCCCCCTCGCCCAGCCACAGCAGGATGTCGGTCTCTCCCCCCTCGGGCAGCACCGGCACATCCAGCGCCGCCAGCCCGTCGGCGCGGGCGGCCAGCGGACGACCGCCGGGCTCGGCGCTGTCGCGCATCCGGCGCAGCGCCTGCGCGGCGCCCGGACGCACCTGTCCCAGCATCAGGGCCTGCCCGCGCCGCAGATCGACGATCGCGTCGACATGCTCGATCATCATCGGGCACTCCTCGACGCAGGCACGGCAGGTGGTGCAGGCCCACAGCGTATCCGGATGGATCATCGCATCCACACCGATGACAGGGGCATCCATGCTGCCCCGGCATGCCACCGGCGGGGCATTGGGGGCCGGGCTGCCGCTGTAGGGTTCGGCGGCGCTTCCACCGCGCGTGGCCGCGACCAGGTCCTGGATCAGCGCCTTGGGGTTCAGCCGCTGCCCGGCGGCGAAGGCTGGGCAGGCCTGTTCGCACCGGCCGCACTGGATGCAGGCGTCGAAACTGGCCAGCGCGGTCCAGGCGAAATCGGACGGTGCCAACGCGCCCAGACGCGGGGCATCCAGGTCCAGCGGCCGCAATGCGGTGTCCCGCCCGCCCCCGAACCGGCCCGGCCGCGCGTGGGCGGCCAGCCAGACGGTGCCGGCGAATGCATGCCGCATCGGCCCGCGCGCGAACTGCACCAGCAGCCCCCCTGCCCCGCCGACGGCCAGCAGCAGGGGCGCCAGCAGCAAGGGCGACGCACCACCACCCGGCACGGCCAGCATGCCCAGCGCCAGCAGCAGCGCCCCGCCCGCATAGGCGCCCAGCGCCGCCGGCAGCCACAGGAACATGCCCGCCGACAGGAAGGACGGCACCACCGGTCGCCGCCGCCGCCGGACCAGGATCGCGCCCCACAGGGCCGCGGCGAACAACACCGCCACCACCGCCCAATAGACCCGGCTGCCGCGCAACGCCGGCAGCACCGCCAGCATCAGCGCGACGCTGCCCGCCAGCAGGCCGCCGGCCGTGGGCACATGCATCCGCGCCGCCTCGGGCCGGCGTTCGACGACGTGATGGACATCCACCAGATAGCGGCGCGGCACGGCGGCCAGGCCCGCGACCCAATCCACCCGGACGGGCCGCCCCTGCCGCCAGCGCCGCGCGAGGCCCCGGGCCGCCAGCAGCACGCCTGCCGCAAGCCCCCAGGCCAGACAGACCAGAACCAGTCCCACGAGGCTCAGAAATCCTTGCACAGGCGCAGCGCGTCATACAGCGCCGCGTGGATGTTGCGGCCGGCCACCGCGTCGCCGATGCGAAACAGCGCGTAGTCCCCCGTGCCGCAGGCAGCCAGGGCCGGCTGCGCCCGGCCTTCCAGCAGGGCCGGCAAATCGGTCTGGCCGCGATTGACCGAAGCGTCCTTGAGCGCGAAATACAGCACGTCGCGCGGCAGGGTGCCGCATTCGACGACCACATGGTCGACCACACGCTCCTCCTCCGCCCCGGTCATGGTGTTGCGCAGGACGGCGACAAGGCGATTGCCCTCGCGGTACGTCTCGATCAGTTCGGCATTGGGGGTCAGGACCACGCCCAGCCGGTACAGTTCGCGCAGGTGCACCGGCTGGTTGGTGGTGCCGACCTCCTGCGCGACCATCCGGTCGTGGGTCGCGAATTCGACCAGACAGCCGCGCGTCGCCAGCACTTCCGCCACCGAGGCCGCGTTGTGCTGCCCCATCTCGTCATACAGCAGGACACTGCCGGTCGGGCTGACGGTGCCGTCCAGCACGGCATGGGTGGACCATGTCAGGTCCGATCCCGGCAATTCGCCCAGCGACGGCGCGCCGCCGGTGGCCACGATCACGATATCGGGCTTTTCCGCCGCCACCAGCGCCGCCGTCGCCTCGACCCCGGTGCGGACATCGACGCCCAGCTTGCGCACCTGGGCGTCCAGCCAGCGGACGATGCCCGACAGGGCCTCGCGCCAGCCCGCCCTGGCCGCGATATTCACCTGGCCGCCGGTCGCGCCCTCGCGTTCGAACAGCACCACGTCATGCCCGCGCCACGCGCAGACCCGCGCGGCCTCCAGCCCGGCCACGCCGCCGCCCACGACCACGACACGGCGCCGCACGTCGCCGGGCCGGATATCGTGCGGCATCGTCGCCTCGCGCCCCGTGGCTGCGTTCTGCAGGCACAGCGCATCCCCGCCGACATAGATCCGGTCGATGCAATAGCCCGCGCCGACGCATTGCCGGATATCGTCGTCCCGCCCCTCGGCCAGCTTGTTGACCAGATGCGGGTCGGCGATGTGCGCGCGGGTCATCGCCACCATGTCGACATGCCCCTCCGCCACCGCGCGCGCGGCGGATGCCAGGTCGGTGATCCGCTGGGCGTGGAAGACCGGCACGTCGACCGCGCGCTTGATGGCGCTGGCCAGATGCAGGAACGGGGCGACGGGAAAGGACATGTTCGGCAGACTGACGGCATGGGCCATGTCGTCGCGCGCCTGGCCACCGACGATATTGACGAAATCCACCAGGCCGCGCCCGGCATATTCGGCGGCAATGGCGGTGCATTCGTCGTGCGTCAGCCCGCCGTTGAGCAGTTCGTCGCCCGACATGCGCATGCCCACGACGTAATCGTCGCCCACGGCCTCGCGGATCGCGGTCAGGACCTCGATGCCGAAGCGCATGCGATGGTCCAGCGACCCGCCGTACGCGTCCTGCCGCGTGTTGGCCGACGGACTCCAGAACTGATCCACCAGATGCCCGTGCGCGGCCGAGATTTCCAGCCCGTCCAGCCCGCCGTCGCGGCAGCGCCGGGCCGCGTCGGCGAAGGCGCGGACAACGCGCGCGATATCCTCGGCCTCCATCTCCTTGGGGATCGAGCGCGACGCGGGCTCGCGCCGGACCGACGGCGCGATCACCGGCAGCCACGCATCGGTATCCCAGCGGGTACGACGCCCCATATGCGTCAGCTGGATCATCAGCCGCGCGCCGTACTCATGCACCCGGTCCGAGAATTCCCGGAAATAGGGCACGATGCTGTCGTCGCTCACCGCGATCTGGTTCCACGGCGTGGCCGGGCTGTCGCATTCGACCGAGGACGATCCGCCGAACATGGTCAGGCCGATCCCGCCCTTCGCCTTTTCGGCGTGATAGAGCTGGTAGCGTTCCTGCGGCTTGCCGTCCTTGCCGTAGCCGGGGGCGTGGCTGGTGCTCATCACCCGGTTGCGGATGACCAGATTCTTGATCCGCAATGGTTTGAAGAGCGCCTCGGCATTCGTAATCATGCAGGGTTGTCCATGGACACCGTCAGCCAGGCGACGGATGTGGGTGAAGGGCGATCGCGGAGGCCAGCCGCATCTTGCGCTCCTCGCGCGGGGCGCGGCCGAAGCGGCTGCGATAGGCGGTACTGAAATGCGCGGCGGAGACGAAGCCGCAGGCGATGCCGATGTCGGTCACCGGCATGACCGTCTGCCGCAGCAGCCGCCGCGCCCGGTCCAGCCGGGCCGCCACCAGATAGGCGGCGGGCGTCGACCCGGTATGGCGGCGGAACAGCCGTTCCAGCTGGCGGACCGACAGGCGCGCCGCCGCCGCGATGTCGGCGATGCGCAACGGCCGGTCGATGTCCTTCTCGATCAGGCGCAGCGCCCGCGCCATGGCCGGCGGGGCATCGGCCAGGGCGGGCACCGGCTGCACCTCGTCGCCGGTGCGGCTGCGGTCCAGGATGAACTGCGCCGACACCGCGCGGGCGCGGGCCGGCCCGAACCGGGCCTCGATGATCCGCAGCATCATGTCCAGCGGCACCGACCCGCCGGTGCAGGTCAGCCGGTCGCGATCGATGACGAACAGATCGTCGGAAATGTCGATTTCGGGAAATTCCTCGCGGATCGAGGACAGGTTTTCCCAATGGATCGCACAGCGATACCCCCGCAGCAGCCCGGCCTCGGCCAGGGCGAAGGTGCCGGTGCACAGCGCCCCCAGCGCGACCCCTTCCCGCGCCTGCCGCCGCAGCCACGCCAGCAGCGGCCGCCCGGTCGCCGCACGGACGTCGATGCCCCCGCAGACGAACAGGACGTCGAACGGCCGCGCATCGGCCGCCGCCACCGTGGGATGCAGCGCCAGCCCGTTGCTGGCCGGCATCCCCGCGCCGTCCATCGTCACGATGTCCCAGTCATAGACCGGCGCATCGCCCACCCGGTTGGCCATGCGCAGGGCCTCGATCGCGTTGCTGACGGCGATCATCGAATAGCCGGCCAGGGTCAGGAACCCGAAGCGCTGCAACCCGGCAAGATCGAGCGGCCGCGACATCGTCAGCGTTCGACCACCAGGTCGCTGGTCGGCCGCGCGCAGCAGATCAGGATCATGCCCTGGTCGATCTCGCGCTGGCGGATGCCGCCGTCATGTTTCATGTCCACCGTGCCGGACACCAGGCGGCATTTGCATGTCCCGCACATCCCCTTGGCGCAGGAGGCCGGCAGGCGCATCCCCGCCGCCCGCGCCGCCGACAGGATGGTGGTGTCGGCCCCACATTCGATCTCGCGACGGCTCTTGGTGAAGGTCACGGCGTGGCGCGCGGCCTCCAGCTCCGCGATGGCCTCCGGCAGTTCGGGTTCCGCCGCCGACAGGGTCGCGAAATCGAAACTTTCCTCGTGATGACGGGACATGTCGAAACCCGCCCCGCGCAGCATCTCGCGCACCGCCGCCATATACGGGGCCGGTCCGCAGACGAAGATTTCGCGCTCGAGGAAATCCGGGGCGATCATCGCCAGCATCGCCGGCGTCAGGCGCCCGCGATGGCCGTTCCACCGGGCGGACGGGGTATCGTGCTCGCACACCGCGACCGCGCGGAAGGCCGGCCAGTTCTGTTCCATCAGCGCCAGTTCGCGCGCGAACACCACGTCGCCGGGGCTGCGCGCGCTGTGCAGGAACACCACGTCCTCCTGCCCGCCCAGATCGTGGAAACTCCGTGCCATCGACATCATCGGCGTGACGCCGCTGCCGCCCGACAGGAACAGATATCTGTCCGCCGCCAGCCCGTCGCAGGTGAAGTCGCCCATCGGGCCCAGCGCGCGGATCTCCATCCCCGGGCGCAGCGTATCGTGCAGCCAGTTGGATACGACCCCGCCCGCCACGCGTTTGACCGTGATCGCCAGCGTATCCGGCCGCGTCGGCGACGAGGAGATGGTATAGCAGCGATTGATCTCGCCGCCCCCGTCCCCGATGGGCAGGGTCAGGGTCATGAACTGCCCGGGACTATAGGCGAACCGGCGGGGTTCCGGCGCGGTGAAGACGAAGGTCCTGACGTCATGCGTCTCGTCGCGCACCTGCCGGCAGACCAGGATTTCGTCCACCTCCGGGTTCCAGTACGGCACGGCGTGGCGCGGCGGGCGCGCCACGATGTCGCCTGCGCCGCTCACGGCAGGGACGCGGCCAGGCGGTCGATGTACCAGGCGGCGAATTTCTCGACCAGTCCTTCGGTATAGGGGGAATAGGGACCGGCCTCGTACGCCGGGTCGGTGGCCCCCTGCTGGCCGATGGCGACCAGGTCGGCATCCTGGCGGTTCGTCGCGTCCCACACTTCGGTCAGGCGCTGCAGGTCGTAATCCACGCCCTCGACCGCGTCCTTGTGCACCAGCCATTTGGTACGGACCAGCGTATGGGATTCGTCGATCGGGATCGCCGTGAAGGTGACGATGTGGTCGCCCATGAAATGATGCCAGGAATTGGGCTGCGTCCAGAAGGACAGGCCGCCGACCGACTTGTCCGTCAGGCCACCCAGCGCCACGCGGCACGCCGCGCGGGTGTCCATCGTCTGGCTTTCACCCGACTGGTCGATGGGCAGCCGTTCGGTCCGGAACCCCGTCGTCCGGTCGGCCAGATGCTCGATCTCCCGCGACGGCAGGCCGACGGCCTCCCACCGCGCGTGCGAATCGCGCATCAGCTGGGCATAGCGCTCGGCCTCGCGCCGTCCCTCATCATCCAGCGCATCGGGGGCGAAGCCGAAGCCATAGGCGAAGAGCGGGATCGTCAGTTCCGGATGGTTGGGTGCGCAGTGATAGCACTCGCGATTGTTTTCCATCGTCAGCTTCCAGTTCCCGTCCTCGATCAGGTCGGACTGGAAGGCGACGCGGGTATTGCGGATGTCGTGCGGCGCCAGGTAGGGCGCCATCGCCGCCGCCATCTCGTCGATGTCCGCCGGCGGATCGTCGGACAGGCAGATGAACAGCAGGCCGGAGACCGAGCGCAGGGCGACGGGCTTCAGCCCGTGGCACTTGGGATCGAATCCCGCCCCCATGTGCTCGGCGAATTTCAGGTCGCCGTCCAGGCCGTAGGTCCAGGAATGATAGGGGCAGACGATATTGCCGATGATCGCCTTGCCTTCGGGCATGATGCGCGCGCCGCGATGGCGGCAGACATTGTGGAAGGCGCGGATTTCCTCGTCATCGCCCCGCACGATGATGATCGAGGACGGACCGATGTTGATCGCCATCGCGTCGCCGGCCTCGGGCACGTCGGGTTCGACGCCGACATAGATCCAGTGCCGCCCGAAGATCACGTCCATGTCGACGCGAAAGATCTCCGGACTGGTATAGAACGGGGCCTCCAGCGCGTGGCCGACCTTGCGGCGCGCGACCAGATCCTTCACCGACATCTTGCTCTGCTCGGACATCCCGACCGGCCCTTCCCTGCTGACCCCGCCGCCTGCGCGGGTACCTCACTGTGCCGCGTTGACGAAGGTTTAATTGCCGCAAAACGACATATTTTTAATACGCAACGACTTCCAATGCCAGCCTTCTCCCGACAGGCCTCTCAACACTCGGGGAATCCCACCGCCAGGCCGCCAAGGGACGTCTCCTTGTAGCGGCTGCTCATGTCCGCGCCGGTCTCGCGCATCGTCACGATCACCTGGTCCAGCGAGACATGGTGCGCCCCGTCGCCGCGCATCGCCAGCGACGCGGCGTTGATCGCCTTTACCGCGCCGAAGGCGTTGCGTTCGATGCAGGGGATCTGCACCAGCCCGCCCACCGGGTCGCAGGTCATGCCCAGATGATGTTCCATCCCGATCTCGGCCGCGTTCTCGATCTGCGCGGGGTCGGCGCCCAGCGCCGCCGCCAGCCCTGCCGCCGCCATCGAGCATGCGACCCCGACCTCGCCCTGGCAGCCGACCTCGGCGCCGGAAATCGAGGCATTGCGCTTGAACAATCCGCCCACCGCCGACGCCGTCAGCAGGAAATCGCGCAGGCCCGCCGGAGACGCGCCGGGACAGAAATCGCGATAATAGCGCAGCACGGCGGGCACGACGCCCGCCGCGCCGTTGGTCGGCGCCGTCACGATCCGGCCGCCGGCGGCGTTTTCCTCGTTCACCGCGATGGCGAACAGGCTGACCCAGTCCATTACCTCGTGCGCCGCGCGGACATTGCGGAAACGGTCGGCCTCCAGCCGCGCGCGGATGGCCGGCGCCCGCCTGCGGACGGCCAGGCGGCCCGGAAGCACGCCGTCCTGCGCCATGCCGCGATCGACGCTGGCCATCATCGCCGCCACGATCCGGTCGAGATAGGCCGTCACCTCGGCCACCGGACGCAGCGCGGCCTCGTTCGCCAGGACGATCTCGGCGATGGTCAGGCCGGTGCGCCGGGCACGGTCCAGCAGGTCGCGGCCCGAGACGAAATCGAACGGCACCGGTTCGGACAGCGCCGCCACGGTCGCGGGCTCGTCCTCGGGCACCACGAAGCCGCCGCCGATGGAGCAGAAGCGCAGGACCAGCAGCGGCTCGCCCGCCGCGTCCAGGGCCTCGAACTGCAGGGTGTTGGGATGGACGGGGGGGACGCTGTCGCGGTCGAAGACGATGTCGGTCGCGGGATCGAACGCGATCGCGACCCCGCGCACATCCACCATGCGGGCCGCGCGGACCGTATCGGCCAGGCGGTCGGCGGCGTCAGGTTCGACGCGATCGGGCAGCAACCCGGCCAGGCCGAGGATCACCGCCTTGTCCGTCGCATGCCCCACGCCGGTCCAGGCCAGCGACCCGTACAGCGTCACCCGCAGCCGCGCGACATCGGCCAGCGCATGGTCCGGCCCCGGCAGCGCCACCGCGAAATCGTGGGCGGCGCGCATCGGTCCCACCGTATGCGACGAGGACGGGCCGATCCCGATCTTGAACAGGTCGAAGAGACTGATCATCCTGCCATCCTCCCGGCCTGACCGGCCCTGCCGTCAGAATGCGGCGTCGCGCGCCGCCTCGTCCAGCAAACCGGAAATATAGGGCGCGAACGACCGCCAGATTTCCAACCGGAATTGCTCCGGACCGGTGCGCCACAGCACGCCGTCGGCCTTGCCCAGCAGGGTCCGCGTGGCCATGCCGACCGGGAAGGCCGGCAGCGCGACGTCGATCGACGTCAGGGACGCCAGCGCCGGTTCCACCAGGGCGCCGGACAGGTCCAGCCCGACCTGCCGGTCGCTGACCTCCACCAGGCTGTGCGCGACGGCGTCCAGTCCGGTGCGCAGCGCCGCCAGGCTGTCCCCGGCCCCCGCCGGATCCAGCAGCAGCAGGATTTCCTGCGGTCCCAGGCGCAGGGCCGTGACGGCCCCGCCGCTGGCAGTCGCCAGCATGGCGGGCGCCTCCGCCAGGCCCAGCGCACGGGCCGCGGCGTCCAGGGTCCCGGGCCGGGCCTGCAGCACGAACCGGCGCCGATCGGCGGCCGTCGCAAGGGTGAACCCGCTTCGGGCAAGCTGCATGGTGTCAGACATTCAGACGTGCCCCTTCGACATCGTAGAACACCGGTTTCGTCACCGTCACCGCGATGGTGCGGCCTTCCATGGGCACGTACAGCGTCTCGCCTTCGCGCGCGCGGCCGCCGGCCACCATCGCCAGCGCGATGGACCGGCCCAGCGTCGCGCTGAAATAGGACGAGCTGACATGGCCCAGCGTGCGCATCGGAATCGCCTCGTCCGGTCGGGCGACCAGCTGCGCGCCTTCCTCCAGCACCTCCCACGGTGCCTCGGTCAGCAGGCCGACCAGTTGCTTGCGGTCCGGGGCCTGCATCGCCGGCAGGGCCAGCGAGCGCTTGCCCACGAAATCCGCCTTGGCCTTGCTGACCGCCCAGCCGCAGCCCGCATCGTCCGGCGTCGCGGTCCCGTCGGTTTCCTGGCCGACGATGATGTAGCCCTTCTCCGCCCGCAGCACGTGCATCGTCTCGGTGCCGTAAGGGGTGATCCCCGCCGCCTGCCCGGCGTCCCAGATCGCCTCCCACACCGCGCGGCCGTGGCGGGCGGGCACGTTGATCTCGAACCCCAGTTCGCCCGTGAAGCTGACGCGGAACAGGCGCATCGGCACGCCGCCGATGGTTCCCTCGGCCAGGCTCATATGCGGCAGGGCGCCGGCCGAGATGTCCAGCCCGTCGACCAGCGGCGCCAGCACCTCGCGCGCCTTCGGGCCCTGCAGGGCGATCACCGCCCATTCCTCGGTCGTCGAGGTCAGCCAGACATCCAGTTCCGGCCATTCGGTCTGGAGGTAATCCTCCATCATCGCCAGCACGCCCGGCGCGCCGCCGGTCGTGGTCGTGACATGGAACCGGTCCTGGGCGATCCGCCCGACCACGCCGTCATCGTAGACGAAGCCGTTTTCCCGGCACATCAGGCCATAACGGCATTTGCCGACACCCAGCTTCGTCCAGGCATTGACATACATGCGGTTCATGAACGTCGCGGCATCGGGACCGACGATTTCGATCTTGCCCAGGGTGGAAGCGTCGAAGATGCCCACGCCGCCCCGCACCGCCAGGCATTCGCGCCGTACGGCGGCCTCCATGTCCTCGCTGCCGCGGGGGAAATAGCGCGCGCGCCGCCACAGACTGACATCCTCGAACACCGCACCGTGCGCACGCGCCCAGGAATCGATCGGGGTCCGGCGGTCCGGATCGAACAGGTCGCCGCGCGCGTGGCTGGCGAAGGCGCCGAACGTGACGGGGGTGAAGGGCGGACGGAAGGTGGTCAGCCCGACCTTTTCCACCGGCCGGCCCAGCGCGTCGGCCGCAATGCCCAGCGCGTTGACGTTGGACATCTTGCCCTGGTCGGTCGCCATGCCGGTGGTGGTGTAGCGCTTGATATGCTCGATGGACTGGAAGCCCTCGCGCACCGCCAGCTTCACGTCCTTGGCCGTCACGTCGTTCTGGAAATCGACGAAGGCCATGGCCAGCAGGCCCTTGCCACGCCGCGGCAGCGCGCCGACATAGCCGCCGCGCCCCGGTTCGTCCGCCACATCGACCGACCAGGACGGCGCTTGGACCGCCGCGAGGCCCGCGGCCGCGGCGGCGGCCGCGCCCGCCGCCGCGCCGTCGGCCAGCACATCGGCCAGGCGATAGACGCCCCGGCAGGCGCCCGACGAGCGCGTACGGTCGGCCGGTTCACCGGGGACGTAGACGCCCAGTTCCTCGTCGAACACCAGCTTGCCCCGCGATTGCGAGAACAGATGCACGCTGGGCGTATAGCCGCCGGACATCAGCACCAGGTCGGTCCGCCAGCGCTGTCCGCGCCCCACCGATCCGTCCGGCAGCAGGCGTGCCAGTTCCACGCTATGGACCCGGGTGCTGCCGTGCGCGCGCTGGATGGTGGTGCCGGGCAGCACCGTCAGGCCCGCGCCCTGCGCCGCGCGAACCAGCGCCGAATCCGGGGCCGGGCGCAGGTCGGCGATCGCCGTCACCGTCACCCCGGCATCGTGCAGGTCCAGCGCCACGCGATAGGCGGAATCATCCGCCGTCACGATCACCGCCCGCTTGCCGCAGGCGACGCCGTAGCGGTTCAGGTAGGTCCGAGCGGCACTGGCCAGCATCACGCCGGGGCGATCATTGCCCTCGAACACCAGGGGGCGTTCCAGGGCGCCGGCGGCCAGCACGACCTCCTTCGCGCGGACCTGCCACAGGCGTTCGCGCGGCATGCCGGGCGCCGGGTCAGCCAGATGTTCGGTCAGGCGCTGATTCAGCGCGACCATGTTGTGCGGCCCGTAATTGAACGCGGTGCAGCGCGTCAGCACCCGCACATTCGGCAGGGCCGCCAGTTCGGCCAGGATGTCGGCAACCCAAAGTGCCGCAGGGCGCCCGTCGATCCGCGACGTGCGGTCGGACAGCAGCGATCCGCCGGCCTCGGCGGTCTCATCGGCCAGGATGACCCGCGCGCCCGACCGGCCGGCCGCCAGCGCGGCCGCCAGGCCCGCCGGGCCGGCGCCGGCCACCAGCACGTCGCAATGGGCGTACTGGAAGGCGTAATGGTCCGGATCGGGCGCGGTCGGGGCCACGCCCAGGCCGGCGGCGCGGCGGATGACGGGTTCGTAGACCTTGTCCCAGAAGCCGCGCGGCCACATAAACGTCTTGTAGTAGAACCCCGCCGGCAGCAGCGGCGCCGCCAGCGTGTTGACCGCGCCGAAGTCGAACTGCAGGCACGGGAAGCGATTCTGGCTGACGGCGGCCAGGCCCTCGTACAGTTCCACCTGCGTCGCGCGCAGGTTGGGCGTCTGCAGGGCGGGGCCGCTGCCCACCGCGACCAGCGCGTTCGGCTCGTCCGACCCGGCCGAGACCGCGCCGCGCGGGCGGTGATATTTGAACGACCGGCCCATCAGGTGATGCCCGTTCGCCAGCAGGGCGGACGCCAGCGTGTCGCCGGCCAGGCCCTGGAAACGGCGACCGTCGAAGGTGAAACTCACGGTCCGTGCGGAATCGACCCGGCCACGGCCGGGAACGCGAAAAGCCTGGCTCATCGTGCAGCCTCCGCCGCTGCGGCGGCGTCGATCTCGGGCCGGGGCTGGCCCATTTCATAGGTCGTCACGAAACGGTCGGTCCGGGTATCGCGCAGGGCATTGAAAAACCGGTTGCAGCCATGGGCATGGCGCCAGCGCTCGGCGATCAGCCCCTTGGGGTTGTCGCGCATGTACAGATACTGGGCCCATTCCTCGTCGGTCTGGGTCATCGGGTCGGCCGGGCGGGCGATATGGGCCTCGCCGCCGTTCGCGAACTCGATTTCCGCGCGGTCGCCGCAATAGGGACAACGGATCAGAAGCATGATGCCCTCCTTAATGGGCGACGGCCGCGGCCGCGGCCTCGTCGATCATCACCCCATCGCGGAACCGTTCGATGGTGAAGGGCGCGTTGATCGGATGCGGCTCATTCTTGGCGATGGTCCAGGCGAACAGGTTCGCCGCCCCCGGCGTGGCCTTGAACCCGCCGGTGCCCCAGCCGCAATTGACGTACAGACCCGGAACCGGCGTCTTCGCCGTGATCGGCGAGCGGTCGGGGGTGTTGTCGGTGATCCCGCCCCACGAGCGCAACATGCGCAGGCGGCGGAACATCGGGAACAGTTCGCAGATCGCCTCCAGCGTGTGGGCGGGAATATGCAGCCCCCCGCGCTGGGTGTACGACACGTAGGAATCCGTGCCCGCGCCGATCACCATCTCGCCCTTGTCGGACTGGCTGATATAGGCGTGGATGGTGTTGGACATGACGATGGTGGGAAAGGCCGGTTTGACCGGTTCCGACACCAGGGCCTGCAACGGGTTGCTCTGCAACGGCAGACGGATGCCCGCCATGCCCATCACGACCGAACTGTGCCCCGCCGCCGACACCCCGACCTTGCCGGCGCGGATGGTGCCGCGCGTGGTCTCGACACCCCGGACCTCGCCGCCCGGGCCGCGCAGGATGCCGGTGACCTCGCAATTTTCGATGATGTCGACGCCCATGTCACTGGCCGCCCGGGCGAAACCCCATGCCACGGCGTCATGCCGGGCGGTGCCGGCCCGGCGCTGCAACGACGCACCCAGGACGGGATAACGGATATTCGGCGAAATATTCAGCGGCGGGCAGAATTCCTTCGCCTCCTCCGCCGACAGCCATTCGTTGTCGATTCCGTTCAGGCGGTTGGCGTGCACATGCCGCTTGAACACCTGCACGTCATGGACCGTATGCGCCACCATCAGGCAGCCGCGCTGGCTGAACATGACGTTGTAGTTCAGTTCCTGCGAGAGATTTTCCCATAATTTCAGGGAATGCTCGTAATAGGACGAACTTTCGTCGAACAGATAGTTCGACCGGATGATCGTCGTGTTCCGCGCGGTGTTGCCGCCGGCCAGCCAGCCACGTTCGATCACCGCGATGTTGCGCAGCCCGTGTTGCTTGGCGAGATAGTACGCGGTGCCCAGCCCATGGCCGCCCCCGCCGACGATTACGATGTCATAGGCGGGCTTCGGCGCCACGGACCGCCATTGCGGCGTCCAGCCGAGATGACCGCCCAGGGCCTGCCGTGCCAGCGAAAGCGCTGAAAATTTCTGCATGTTCATCCCGCGTGCTGCAAGACCAGTCAACGGGACAATGCGCCGGCCCCACCCTGTCCGCTCGCACGGATCGGACGCGCAGCTTGAATAAAAACGACATGCCATTTTTTTCTAAAAACGTCATGTCCGCGTCGCCTCAGGGCGCCGCGCCTTCCCCGTCTCGGTAATGGCACCGTCCGGGGTTCAGCGTTGGCGGTCCTGCCAGTGCGGATCCTCGTAATAGGGCGCGTTGGAGGCCGGCAGCAGCGGCCGGCCCATGATGTGGTCCGCCGCCTTTTCCCCCATCATCACCGTGGGACCGTTGAGGTTGCCGTTGGTGACGCGCGGCATGATCGAGGAATCGACCACGCGCAGCCCCTCCACCCCGATCACCCGCGTTTCGGGATCGACGACGGCCATCGGGTCGTCCACCCGGCCCATCTTGCAGGTACAGGACGGGTGCAGCGCGCTTTCGACCTTGTCGCGAATGAAGGCGTCGATCTGCGCGTCGGTCACGCAATCGGCGCCGGGCTGGATTTCCCGGCCGCGGAACGGATCGAACGCGGCCTGGGCGAAGATCTCCCGCGTCAGGCGGACGCAGGCCCGCATGTCCACCCAGTCTTCCTCATGGCTCATGTAGTTGAAGAAGATGCGGGGCTTGTCCTCGGGGTCGGCCGAGCGCAGGCGCACCCAGCCCCGGCTTTTCGAACGCATCGGCCCAACATGGGCCTGGTAGCCATGGCCGGACGCCAGCCCCTTGCCGTCATAGGTCACGGCCAGCGGCAGGAAATGGAACTGGATGTCGGGATATCGGATGCCGGCCCGGCTGCGGATGAAGGCGCAGCTTTCGAAATGGTTGGTCGCCCCCAGCCCGTCCTTGCGCAGCAGCCAGCGCAGACCGATCCGCGCCTTGGCCAGCGGGTTCATCGCCGAATAGAGGGTGATCGGCTGACTGCACGCCACCTGGAAATAGAATTCCAGATGATCCTGCAAATTTTCGCCCACGCCCGGGCGGTCGGCCAGCACCGCGATGCCATGGTCGCGCAGTTCGGCCGCCGGCCCGATGCCCGACAGTTTCAGAAGCTGCGGCGAATTGATCGATCCGCCGGATAGGATGATTTCGCGCCGGGCGCGGGCCACATGCTCCACCCCATGACGGCGATAGGCCACGCCCACGGCGCGACGGCCCTCGAAGAGGATGCGCGTCACCCGGGCATGCGTATGCAGTTCCAGGTTCCGGCGCTTCAAGGCAGGCCGCAGATAGGCGTTCGCGGTGCTCCATCGCCGACCGTTCTTCACGGTCATGCTCATCTTGTCGAAGCCTTCCTGCTGGAAGCCGTTATAATCCGACGTCATCGGATAGCCCGCCTGCTGCCCGGCCGTCAGCCAGGCGTGATGCAGGGGGTTTGCGACGGTGCCGTACTGGGTATGCAGCGGCCCGGTGCGCCCGCGATACAGATCCTCGCCCTCGGCGCAGGATTCGGCGCGGCGAAAATAGGGCAGCACGTGGCGATAGCCCCAGCCCGTCGCCCCTTCATCCTCCCAGTCCTGGAAATCGAGGGCGTTGCCCCGGACATAGACCATGCCGTTGATCGAGGACGACCCGCCCAGCCCCTTGCCGCGCGGCGTATGCATGCGCCGCCCGCCCAGATGGGGCTCGGGCTCGCTGTCATAGAACCAGTTGAAGCGCTTGCTGTGCATGGGCATCGCCAGGGCGCTGGGCATCTGGACGATGATCGATTTGTCGCTGCCGCCGAATTCCAGCAGCAGCACGCTGTCCGCACCGGATTCCGTCAAGCGGTTGGCCAGCACGCAGCCGGCCGAACCGGCACCGACGACGATATAATCGAATTCGTTCATGATACCATTCCGCGTGATGAATGACTCTTCGGCAGCATGCCCAGGGCCCTGCCCCGAAACCCGCCGAAGGCCGTCGCCTTTGGAACCGATCCGTTGACGACCGGGGTCCAGGGCCTCAGACCCTGGCGGGTTCGGGCAAAGCCCGACTTGTGCCGTCAGTACGGCGACTCGACATCGCCCAGCGCCACGTAGACGCTCTTGACCTGGGTATAGTGCTCCAGCGCGGCGCGGCTGTTCTCGCGCCCCAGGCCGGATTGCTTGTAGCCGCCGAACGGCATTTCGATCGGCGTGATGTTGTACTGGTTGATCCAGCAGGACCCGGCCTCCAGCCGCGCCACGACGCGGTGCGCGCGGGGCAGGTCGCGGGTGAACACCCCGGCGGCCAGGCCGAATTCGGTGGCGTTGGCGCGGGCCACGACCTCGTCCTCGGTCTCGAACCCCAGCACGGCCATGACGGGTCCGAAGATTTCCTCACGCACGATGCGCATGTCGTCGCGGCAATCGACAAAGACGGTCGGAGCCACGAACGCGCCTCGCGCCAGCGCACCGTCGGTCACGCGATGGCCGCCGACCAGCACCCGCGCGCCTTCCTGTCGTCCCAGTTCGATATAGGACAGCACCTTGTCCATGTGCGCCTGGCTGATCAGGGCGCCGACATGGGTATCGGGCGACAGGGGGTCGCCGATCGTCATCCGGCCCACCCGTTCGGCCAGGGCCGTCAGGAAGCGGTCGCGGATGCCCGCCTGCACGAACACGCGCGTGCCGTTGGAACAGATTTCCCCGCCCGAATAGAAATTGGCCAGCAGCGCCGCCGACACCGCGTTGTCCAGGTCGGCGTCGTCGAAGACGATCAGCGGTGATTTTCCGCCCAGTTCCAGCGTGACATATTTCAGGGTCCGTGCCGCATCGGCCATCACCGCGCGGCCGGTCCCGACCTCGCCGGTCAGGGAAATCTTGCGGATCTGCGGCGCCGCCGTCAGCAGCCGGCCGGTGTCGCGCGCGCCTTGCACCACGTTGAACACGCCGTCCGGCACCCCGGCCTCGCGGTAGATTTCGGCCAGTTTCACCGCCGTCAGCGGCGTCAGCTCGGCGGGCTTGAAGATCATCGCATTGCCGCAGGCCAGCGCCGGGGCGGATTTCCAGCATGCGATCTGGATCGGGTAGTTCCACGCCCCGATGCCGGCGGTGATGCCCAACGGCTCGCGGCGAGTATAGCCGAACGCGGCCTCGCCCAAGTCCACGGCCTCGCCATTGATGGCGACGGCCAGCGCGCCGAAATATTCCAGCGCATCGGCGCCCGACAGGATATCCACCGCCGCCGTCTCGGCGATCGGCTTGCCGGTATCCAGCGTTTCCAGCCGGGCGAGCATATCATTGTCCCGCCGCAGCAGGTCCGCCGCGCGACGCAGGATACGCCCGCGTTCGGTCCCCGTCATCCGCGCCCAGATCTTCTGCCCGCGCGCGGCGCTGTCGATCGCCAGCGCGATTTCGGCCGCGCCCGCGCTTTCGACCTCGGCCAGAACGTCGCCGGTCGCAGGGTTCACGGTTTCGAACCGTTCGCCGTCCGAGGACACGTACCGCCCGTCGATCCAGCTGCGGCAGGTCGCGCGGGCGCCGGACAGAATGGCCGGCGCAGCCGGGACCTGCTGCCGGAGCCGTTCGACCTGGCTGTCCAGGAAGGCGGTGACCTGACTGCGGGCGGCGGCGCTGTCGGCCTCCTGCCAGTCGGACAGGGCGGCGCGCAGCCAGGTCCCGTCGATCAGCGCCGCGATAGCCGAGGCCAGCGACCGGGCCTCGGGCTCCGGCACCAGGCACGCCAGATCGTAGCGCAGATTGGACAGCATGCGCCCCTGATAGACGCGCTGCACCCGGCGCAGGGTCGGATTGTGCGGCACCTGCCCCCAGAAAGCCAGCCAGACCGCCCCCACCCGGGGCTGGAACTGCCGCGCGCCGAGACAGCCGTCGATGACGGCCTGCAGGCGCGCGCGCGGGCCGCGGGCCTCGGCGAAGCGGCGCACGGTTTCCTGGCGCAGCGTCTCGGACAACTGGCGGAAGGCCGCCCCCATCAGGGATTCCTTGTCCCCGAAATAATGGACCAGCAGGCCGGGCGAGACTTCCGCCCGCTCGGCAATCCGGGCCAGCGTGGTGCCGACATAGCCGTAATCGGCCAGAACCTCGATGGTCGTGGCGGCGAAACGCCGACAGCGTTCGTCATCAGGACGGGGGGCGGGGGGAATGCTGGACGAAGACATGCCAGATATCCTGCACACTCTTGAACGATTGTTCAACGACAAATCCAGCCTTGTATGAAAGCGCAAAACCGGCCGGTTTTCTTGTCTTGTTCCGACAAAATCATGAATTTTAAAGGAAAAAACTACGGTTGGCAGGTCCGATTCCTTCGGTGTAGCGTTGCCGTCGAAACCCTGCCCGCCACGGCTCTTGCACGAACGTTCAATCGCCTTCCAGAATAATTTCCCGTTCCTCTGTCGAAAGGATATGCTGCCTGCGATGCGCCGCGCGATCCTCCTGCTGTCCGTCCTCGTGCTGTGCGCCGCCTGTCCGGTCGCCCGCGCCCAGGACCCCGCCGCCTGCCGGACCGTGCGCCTGGCCGATGTCGGGTGGACGGATGCCTCGGCGGTGACCGCGGTCGGCGCGACCCTGTTCGACGCATTGGGCTACCAGACGCGCACCCCGATGCTGGCTCTCACCGTCGCCTATCTGGCCATGAGTACCGGGCAGGTCGACGGGTTCCTGAGCAACTGGGAACCGTCGGGCGCCACCGCCATCGCCCCGTTCCTGAAGAAGGGCACCGTGCAGCAGATCGCGACCAACCTGTCGGGCGCGCACTATACCCTGGCGGTGCCCGAGGAGGTCTGGCAGGCCGGATTGCACGATTTCCGCGATATCGCAGGCTGGGGATCGAAGCTCGGCCACGTCATCTACGGGCTGGAAGCCGGCAATGACGGCAATGCGCTGGTCCTCGACATGATCCGCGACAACCGGTTCGGACTGGGCCGGTTCCGCCTGGTCGAAAGCAGCGAACAAGGCATGCTGAGCCAGGTCGCGCGGTCGATCGAAAGCCATCGGCCCATCGTCTTCCTGGCGTGGGAGCCGCATCCGATGAACATGCGTTTCCACCTGCGCTACCTGACCGGCGGGGATGCGATCTTCGGTCCCGACGCCGGGGCCACCGTGCATACCGTGATCCGGACCGGGTACGACACCGCCTGCCCCAACGCCACGCGCCTGCTGCGCCAGATCCGTTTTTCCATCGACGGGGAGAACGTGATGATGAAGGCCATCCAGGACGAACACACGCCTCCCCGGGACGAGGCCCGCCGCTGGCTGCGCGCCCATCCCGATGCGCTGACCCTCTGGCTGGACGGCGTGACCACCCTCGACGGCCGCCCCGGACTGCCGGCCGTCCTGTCCGCCCTCTCCGTCCCCCAGAGCGCGCAACGCCCCTAGGCGGCGCAACGCCCACAGATAGCGAAAAGACAGACATGGACGGTCTCGAACACTGGATTACGACCCACAAGATCCCCGTCGGCATGGTCATGGCGAAGGTCGTGGACCTGATCCGAACGCATTGCCTGGGCCTCTTCAACGCCATCAGCGATGTCGTGGGGTTCTGTGCCGACGGGCTGACCAATCTGTTGCTGGACGTGCCGTCACTGCTGCTGGTCGCGCTGTTCGCGGCCGGCGCCTACGGGTGGCGGCGTTCGATCGGCCTGGCGGCGCTGATCGCGCTGGGACTGCTGTTCATCATCAACCAGGGCTATTGGCAGGACACGATGGCGACCCTGTCGCTGATCCTGTTCTCCACCCTGGCGTGCATGCTGATCGGCGTGCCGGTGGGCATCGCCGCAGCACATCGCCCGTGGCTGGGCCGGACGCTGCATCCGGTGCTGGACCTGATGCAGACGCTGCCGACCTTCGTCTATCTGATCCCGACCCTGATCCTGTTCGGGCTGGGCACCGTGCCGGGCATGATCTCGACCATCGTCTTCGCCATCCCCGCCCCAATCCGCATGACGCAGATGGGCATCGCGTCGGTCCCGCGCGGTTTGATCGAGGCCGGCGAATCCTTCGGCGCCACGCCGTCGCAATTGCTGTGGAAGGTGGAACTGCCGGCCGCCCTGCCGATGATCCAGGCGGGGCTGACGCAATGCATCATGCTCAGCCTGTCGATGGTGGTGATCGCCGCCCTGGTCGGCGCGGGCGGGCTGGGGGTCCCGGTCGTGCGCGCCCTGAACACGGTGCAGGTCGATACGGGCTTCGAATCCGGCTTCGCCATCGTCCTGCTGGCCATCATGCTGGACCGGCTGTGCCGGCCGAAAGGCTCCTCGCGATGACAACGGCGCTTGCCTTCCACCATGTCGACATCCTGTTCCACCGCACCAATTCCGCCGGCCCGCTGGCCGAGGCCATGCGGCGCCTGGACCAGGGCGGCACGCGCGAGGAGATCGCCCGCGACCTGGGGGTAACGGTCGGCGTCGCCGACGCCAGCCTGGACATCGAACGCGGCGAGATCAGCGTGCTGATGGGCCTGTCGGGGTCGGGCAAATCCACGCTGCTGCGCGCCGCCAACGGCCTGAACAAGGTGGCGCGCGGCGAGGTGCGGATCGGCAATGGCCTGGCCCATGTCGACATCGCCAGTTGCGATGCCGAGACATTGCGCGACCTGCGCAAGACCCGCATCGCCATGGTATTCCAGCAATTCGGCCTGCTGCCCTGGCGCACGGTGCGCGACAATGTCGGCTTCGGCCTGGAACTGCGCGGCATGGCGCCCGCCATCCGGCGCGAGGTGGTGGACGAGAAGCTGGAACTGGTCGGCCTGACGCGCTGGGCGGACTCGTACGTCAGCGAATTGTCCGGCGGCATGCAGCAGCGCGTCGGCCTGGCGCGCGCCTTCGCCACCGATGCCGACATCCTGCTGATGGACGAACCGTTCTCGGCCCTCGATCCGCTGATCCGCCGCAAGCTGCAGGACGAATTGCTGGACCTGCAACGGCGGTTGAAGAAAACCATCCTGTTCGTCAGCCACGATATCGACGAGGCCCTGAAGATCGGAAACCAGATCACGATCATGCGCGAAGGCCGGATCGTGCAGACCGGCCGCCCCGACGACATCGTCATCCGCCCCGTCAATGATTATGTCAGCGCCTTCGTGCGGCACATGAACCCGCTGCCGGTGCTGAACGCCGGCACCGTCATGCGGCGGCTGGACCAGGCGGCCCGCCTGGACGACGGGCGCGTGGCGCTGGACCCCGCCGGGACCTACGGCCTGGACCCCGCGACGCAGCAGGTGACCCGCCGCGACGGCGTGCCGGTTCCGGTCGAACGCATGCCGGCCGACGACCCGGCCACCGCGCCCATCCAGCCCGGCACGATCTATCGCGCGCCGGTCGCGTGCTCGCTGCAGACGATCGCCATCCTGCGCCAGCGCAGCGGTCTGCCGGTGCTGATCGACGACGGGGACACGCTGGCAGGACTGTGCGACGACACCGACATGATCGGCGCGATGATCGGCATTCCCCGCGCCGCCTTGCCCTGACCGGAACAGGTCAGGTCAGGTCAGGTCAGGCGAAGAACAGCTCGATCGGGCTTTCACCCCCCTTGATTCCGGGCGGCGCGAAGCCGCCGACCTACTTTCCAGGACTCACCGGCCAGAGGCTTTTTTCTCCCCGGACCAACCGTCCGTCAACGTCTTGAGAAAGGCGACGATGGCATGTCGCTCGTCTTCATCGAGCGCGGGCACATCGCCGGGATGACGGTCCAGGGGGGCGTCCGTCGTATCGAGATTCGCACGATATTCATCCGGCAGATCGTCATAGACATGGATTTTGCCCTGGGCATCCTTCGGATAGAATCGAGCGGGGTCGGTATCACGCAAGGCATAGAAGTCGACCACCTTGTCAAGGTCGTGAAACACCCCGTTATGGAAGAACACGCGCCGCGTGGCGACATTTCGCAGCGTCGGCGTCGTGAACATGCCGCAATAGGGGGCGAAAGCCTTTTCCCCGCCGGGCTGCTGCGTGCAAACGCCAAGATCATGAAAAGACGGATCATGATTCTGAATCAGCGCGGGATTGCGCGGCGCGCCGAGCGCCTCGTACTGATGATCCGTAAAGAGAGGAGGAAGCCGATCCGGCCCCATGGTATCGAGATGACAGGCCGCGCAATTCCCTTTTTGCGGGTCATTGAACAACTGGTATCCCTTGCGCTCCAGCGGCGAGAAGCGCACCTTTCCCTCCAGCCAGGCATCGAACTTGCTTGAGTAGGGATGGAAGGCGCTTTCCTCGACCTGGTAGCGCGCGAGCGCGAACAACGCCTCGGACAGCAGGAACCGGGACGATTGCTGCCCGGGGATGCCCGCGATACCCGCCAGCGCCGGGCCGTAAGGCGCGTGTCTCAGCCGGTCGATGACTTTCCCGGGCGTCGATGCCATTTCAACGGGGTCGTAGAGCGGACCGCTGGCCTGCTGCTGCAAGGTGTCGGCTCGACCGTCCCAGAAAAGGCCGCCTTGCGGCACCATGCGCGGCGCACCGACGCCTCCCGCGCTCTTGGCCGGAAGAGGCCCGGCGGCGGCCACGACAGGCTGCGGCGCGGTCTCGGCGGCAGGATCGTCGGGTCCGATGCTGAAAGGAGGCTGTCGTTCGAGATAGGTCAGCGTCGGAATGGCGCGATGCCCCTGACGGTCGAGCCCCGGACCGCCCAGGAAGACCGGCACATCGCCCCTGGGGCCGAAATGAGACGCCGGGTCATGGCATGACGCGCAGGAGACCTTACCGGAAGCGGAAAGCGCCCGGTCGTAAAACATCGCCCGTCCGATAAGCGCCATTTCCGAAAGGGGTGCCACGGGCGGACGACGGAGCGCCGATGGACAGGGATTGCGGCCGTCAGCCGTCGGATCGCAAGACGCACCTGTCTGCGCGTAAGCCGAAACCGCGGACCCAAGGAGTACCGCGAACACCCCGAACCGGATAGAGTTGAAAGCCAGGCGAAAGCTGCGCACGTCAAAACTCATATTTTTTACATGTTGGGGCGGGCTGCGATGTGCAACCCGCCCCCGAGGCCAGTTTAACGCTTCTGTCTCAGTTCGCCATGCCGTCATAGCGAACGTTGCCGGTCGCCGTATCGAGCAGCAGTTCCTCCGTCCGCGGGGCGGTCGTGAAGTCGAAGAGACTGTCGAGCTTGCCGGCCGTCGCGTCGAACGAACCGCCGCCGATACGCTTTCCGTGGAGCCAGTTATCCTCGATGAAGCGGACAACGGAGCTCTGGGTGACCAGGTTATGCGAAATGTGGTTCGTCTTGGCCCAGGGCGAGATGACGATGAGGGGGATGCGCGTGCCGGGACCGCAGCGACCGTTGACGGGCTGCCCGTTCACGCCCTGGGGAACGTTCCCCGTTTCACCGCAGACGCCCGCCCCGTTGACCTGATCGGCCGTGCCGGCGAAGGACCCATGGGTCGGGGTCGCATACAAATGATCGTACCATCCATCGGAGTCGTCATAGGTGATGACGATAGCGGTATCTTTCCATTCGGGAGTCTTCTGGAGGAAATTGACCAGCCTGACGATGCCTGCCTGTTCGTCAAGCGGATCGGAATATCCCGCGTGGCCGTCCTGATATGCGGGCATCTTGATGAACGACACGGCGGGGAAATTATCCCGTTTCACCGCCTTGTAGAAATCATCGATGTCATATTCATGATTGGCGGGGTCGGCCTTGTTCTTTCCCGGAATAGTCGTGTATCCGACCGACGCGATCGAGTCCGGGCGCGCGTGCATCGGGTTCGAGGTGGATTTGTAGTACTGGAACCAGTTGTGGTGCGGGATGTAATCCACGACGTTCTGCGCCACGACCGTCGAATAGCTGTATCGCGTGCACCCGTTGGATCCGTTGTCGTTGGACGTCCTCAGGTCGAATCCCCCCATGAAGCCGCCCCACGTGATGCCGCTCGCATTGAGCAGATCGCCGATATTCTGTCCGGACATCAGAACCTGGTCCGTCTTGGACGAGCAGGCGTCGTAAGCCGGATCGATGTCGTTGATCATCGTGTATCCGCCCTGCCCGTCTTCCACGAAAGCCGACGGCGTGCTCTGGGTCGACGGCTGCTTCGTGGTGGCGACGATCACCATGCCGTTCGTCTGGCCGGAAACGACGTTCAGGGCGCCGGGCGTCGAAGGACCATAGACGTCGGTGTACGCATTGTCATTCATCGCGAAGCGCTGGGCGTAACGCCAGAGAGCCGTGACGGTGTTGCCGTCGTAATAGCCCATGACCTGCCCGCTCGTACCGAAGGCCCCCACGCCGCCAGGGGTGCCCTTGCCGGTATAAAGCGGGAAAAGATCCGCCTTGCCGTTATCGTAGGCCATCTGTTCGGCGGTGTAGGCGTGATTCTGGTCAGCCGAACTGGCCTGCGTGCGGTCGAGGCGGAAAGGAAGGGCCGCACCCGTTCCGTTCTGCGCGCCGGTATTCGGGTTCTGGCTCAACAGATGCGAGGTACGCAGGGTGTAGACGGCCGTGGGCGTGCCCACCTTTGCCGTGAAGGCCGGCTCACCTTTCGGGTTCGTCGCCCGCGGATAGGTGCCGAAATAATGATCGAACGACACGTTTTCCTGATAGATCACCACCAGATGCTTGATCGGCGTCCGTGTCGTGAAGTCACTCGCCGAAACCGCCGTCGCGGCCGCGGTGCCCGTTCCATCGGCCGACGCGCGAGAGACGGGCGTCAGCATGGTGACGGAGAGCAAGGCGCAGAGCGCAAGATTGGATTTTTTTCCGACCATTGTTTTCCTCGATTTTTCTCGCCCGCAACGTATTTTCACATCTCAAATACAAGTAAATTTTCATTATCTACGTGAATTTGACATGCCAATACTTCCGGACATCCACACGCAACGCCCAGCATTGCATTCGGCACAAATTGAAAATAGTGTAACGACCGCTGTTCAATACATCCTGGCCACCAAGACCAGTGTGATAGTTTGGTGAAGAACTTGTGACAGCGCCCTGCCATGACAAACCAGGATGACGATGCCGTTCGTCATGCAAGGAGCAGGCATAGCGGCACGGAAAACGTGCGTCGGATCACCACAATCCCGCATTTCAAAAGAGGGCGCTCAGGACGGCGGGGCCGTCCCTTGATAGTCGGGATGAAGTCTGAGCGCCTTTCCATCACGGGTGATCACCACCGTGTCTTTCTCCACCACGATGAGTTTCCACCCCAGGATCTCCCCTCCGACCGGCACGGGCTTTCCGGCCTCGTCTTCGGCCTGGGACTGGAACAATGCGGCCTGCTCGCCTCTTCCCTGGACGATCCCGGTCAATACCGGTACGCTCTCCTGTTCCTGCGGTTCGCCGGCAGGGCGGCGATCCGCGGCAAAGAGCGGCCGATCCAGGATGACGGCGACCGGGTCGCTCCCAGTCGGCGGGGGCGTCGCGAAGGCCCGATCGACAGGTATCGTCAAGGCCATCAGAAATGGCACGGCCAGGGCCCGTGCCAGCACGCCCCGACCGGTTTCGGCCTGATCCAAACGCATGCGGCTAGTCACGCTCCGACGATCCTGTCACGGGATGCACCAGGATCTCGGCCATCCTTTCCCCATCTTGTCGCGCCAGCGCCAGCCCGACGAGGTCAGGTACCCCATCCCCCTGCCAGTTCCTGGTCCATCCTTTTCCAGACTGCCAATATCTCATATTCAGACTCGCGATCGACGACATCAGGACATCCTCGTGAACGGGAAGGGAAGATCCGCACTCGACGTCGGGCCGGATCTGCCAACGCATGACAAGACGATGAAACCGGTCGATCCCCAGCCCCACGTGGATCCGGTGCATCTGACGGTCCGCAAGCCGGGTCAGGGTCGAAAACGAGACACGATCCTCCGTTCCGGCGAATTCGCCCCCCGGAACTCCATCCCCGTCCTGCGCGGCCTCGAGCAGGCGGCGCAGATCGGCCGCCGTCTCCATCGAGGCGGCGCGCCGGTCGGCATCGCGTTCCTGCCTCGCCCATCCCTTGAAACCAAGGACCAGCCCGCCTGAGAGCAGGAGAGAGAGCATCGCAAGCAACAGCGTGACAACCAGCATTTCAAGAAGGGTAAATCCACCCTCCCGCACCGCCCTCATGGCACAGCCGGCGCGAAGCGCCGCCCCGCCAGATGGGCCAGGACGACCGGACCGCGCAGAACCGTCACGTCCATCGCATAGAAACCGACATGCCGACCTTCGCTGGGCGGCAGCGTCCCGATCAGGCGCATCTCGATACGCCATCGGAATGCATCGGCCGCCTGGCCTTCCCATTGTCCGGTCGGCAGGCGCGGCACCGTCAACGCCATTTCAAGCCGCGACCGTGCCTGTTCGAGGGCTTCCTCCCGCTGCCCGGCGCGCACGGATCCGTCGATCGTGCCGCCCAGGACAAGCATCAGGACGGCCAGCGCCGCGCCCGCGATCGCCAGTGCGACGATCGTTTCGAGCAACGTGAATCCACGCTCGCTACGCATCAACCAGAATCCTGCCGGTCAGGGGATCGAGGCGCAGCGACGTGCCGTAGCCCTCGACCGACAGCCGCCAGGCTCCCTGGCGTGCCGTTCCATCGGAAAAGAAAACGAATGCGCCGTCGGCCGACGTCAGGATGCCGGCCCCGCGCGCCAGCGCCACGCGGCGGACGACGCGGTGTCGCGCGATCTCCACCAAGGCACCCGAAACCGGCTCGAACTTGACGGAAACCGACGCTCCGTCCAGTTGGGCATCGAGCCGGGCCATGCGCAAAAGCGCAAGGACGCGCGCGCGCTGGACATTGAAATCCGCCCTGGCGCTGTGCAGCGGCCCCCGCTCGACGACGAGGCCGAGCAGCAGCCCCGCGACGACCAGCACGACAATCGTCTCGAGCAGCGTGAAGCCCGCGATTCCCGGCGGGATCCGGCCCGCCCCCTCGGAGGCTGTGGGAAAATGCGGGCTGGCGAGCGAGAGCGGCCCCTTGGACCACCCCCGGCGTGTGGTTTCGAGCACCGAAGCGGAGCGGCCTTGCGGGCCAGGAGCGTCGGAGCATGGAAAAGACGCGGCGGATCGCGGCCGAATCGCGTTGTCCAACAGCCTCTCAATGCGCAAGGTCGTTCAACCCGAGCATGGCAAGCAGGAGCGCCGACACGATGCCGGCAACGATCGCACCCATGACGATCGTAATGACCGGCACCAGCAGCGCAACGAGGCGCTGCAGGCGAGTCCGCGCGGCCTCTTCGTGAATCTCGGCGGCACGAAGGCAGAGATCGGCAAGCTGTCCCGTCTCTTCCCCCAGTTCCATCAGGTGGGTGGCGCGCACGGGAAACACGTCCGACACCGCGAGGGACCGCGCCAGCCCCCTGCCCTCGCGGGTCTGCAGGCCAGCCTGTTCCAGGGCGGCCCTGCCGGCCATGTTGCCGATCACGCCCTCGACGATACGAAGCGCCGCCAGGAGGGACACGCCGTTCTGCAGCAGCGTGCCGAGCGTCCTGGTCAATCGTGCGGCCATGATGTCGCGTGCCAGAGCGCCAAGAATCGGCAGGCGCAGCACCTGCCGGTCGAACGGACGGCGCAGTTCCGGACGCCGCAGGAGGCCGCGGACCAGGAACGCGCCCAGACCAAGGACCGCCAGCAGCGCCATGCCCCAATGCTGCAGAAAGTCACCCATCGCGATCACGATACGCGTCGCCAGCGGAAGCTGGGCCCCCGCCTCCTCGAAAAGCGGCACGAATTGCGGCAGAACCTGTGTCAGCAGCAACACGATGGAAGCGATCGACGCAAGCACGAGAATGATCGGATAGATCAGCGCCGACTGGATCGAGGCCGAGAGACTGCGTTCGCGCTCCATAAACGTCGCGATGCGATCCAGCGTCCCGGCCAATGCTCCGCCGGCCTCCCCCGCGCGGACGAGCCCCACGTAGAGGGGAGAGAAACTCTCGGGCCGGGTGTCGAGCGCCGCGGCGAACGCGCCTCCACCACGCATTCCCTCCCGCAGGCCCACCAGCAGCGCGCGCGCCTTCGGACGGGGGACCGTCTCCACCAGGAAGCGCAAGGCGCGGTCGAGGTCCTGCCCCGCTGCCAGCATCAGCGCCAGTTCGCGCGTGATGTCGGTCACTTCGCGGCGGCTTAGCCCGCCCTGCCGTCGGGAAAGGGTGATCGCGGGCCACCCCGCCGCCAGACCCCATCCCGGACGTGCCACGCGCACCGGATGCAGCCCTGCCCGCCGGAGTCCGGCGACAATCCCCGCCTCGTCCTCGCCCAGCATCACGCCGTGGCGAAGCTGCCCGTCATCGGCGAGGGCCGTATAACGCCACCGCCGGCTCATCCCCCTTCGGCGCGCACGATGCGCACCACCTCCTCGACGGTCGTCTCGCCGGCGCATGCCGCGGCCAATCCCGCCTGGTAGAGCGTGACCATGCCTTCCGCCACCGCCTGGCGCTCGATCGCGGCGTGATCGGCACGCGCCAGAATGAGGCGCATCACAGCCGGCGAAGGGGAGAGGAATTCGACGATCGCAAGGCGGCCGCGATAGCCTGTATGGCGGCATTCCGGACAGCCTGATGCCCGGTACAGCGTGGCGCCGGCCGCCTGGTCCAGCCCCAGCGCCACCGCCTGCTCAGGTTCCAGGGGCGCCGGGACGCGGCACGAGGGGCAGAGCCGGCGCACGAGCCTCTGGGCGAGCACGCCGCGCAGAACGGCCGTCTGGAGATAGTCTTCCAGACCCATGTCGCGCAGGCGGGTGACAGCGGCGGCGGCCGAGTTCGTATGCAATGTCGAGAGCACGAGATGGCCTGTCAGCGCGGCCTGCGCCGCGATCTGGGCGGTCTCGAGATCGCGTATCTCGCCCACCATGATCACATCCGGATCCTGCCGGAGGATCGCGCGCAGCAGGGAGGCGAACGTCAGCCCGATCTGCGGTCGGATCTGGACCTGGTTGATCCCGGCGATCTGGTATTCGACCGGATCCTCGATCGTCATCACCTTGCGCGCGCCGATGTCCAGGCTGGCCAGGCCGGTATAGAGCGTCGTGGTCTTGCCGCTGCCGGTCGGTCCCGTGACAAGGACGATGCCGTTGGGCTGCTCCAGCGCGGCGCGGAAGAGGCGCGTAACCTCCGACGACAGCCCAAGCCGGGCGAAGTCGAAACGCACCGATCCCCGGTCGAGCACACGCAGGACGACCGTCTCGCCATACAGCGCCGGCACGGTCGAGACGCGGAAATCGACCTCATGCCCGCGGACCGCCAGCTTGATGCGACCGTCCTGCGGCAGCCGGCGCTCGGCAATGTCCAGCCGCGCCATGATCTTGACGCGTGACACCAGCGCCGCCGTCAGCGATGCCGGCTGGCTGTCCACTTCGTGCAGCACCCCGTCATAGCGATAGCGCACGCACAACCGGTCTTCCTGCGGTTCGAAATGGATATCGGATGCCCGCGTCTCGACCGCGCGGAAGATGATCTGGTTCACAAGGCGGATGACCGGCGCCTCGCTTGCAAGATCCTTGAGGCGATCGGCATCCTCCTCCAGCGGTTCGTCGCGGTTCGCCGCCGTTTCGCCTTCGTCCCCGACGTCCGTGGCATCGGGATAGAGGCGCTCCATCGCCGCCTCGAGATCGCCGGGCAGCGCGGCCAGCGGGCGAACCGTGAGGCCCGTCACGAGGCCGATCGCGTCGACGACAAAACCATCCAGCGGATCTGCCATGGCGACCGGCAGCGTATTGCCGTCCGGCGGCAGCGGCAAGGCGCGAACCGACCGCAGGAACCCTGCCGCCAGGCGCTCGGCCAGCACGGGCGCGCGGCAGGATGTCAGGATGTCGGATGAAAGCGCCGGGAATCCCGTCAGATCGGCGTACGCCCCCGTCATGAGGGTTTCGCTGACGAGGCCGAGTTGCAGGAGCACGGACGGAAGCGCCTGCCCGCTTTCTCGCGCAACCTTGCGCGCACGCTCGATCATCATCGCATCGCAGGCACCACGGGCTTCGAGCGCGCTGACGAGCCTCTCCGCGCTCAGCGCCTGCTGGGACGAGGTCGCCATGCCGTGGATCATTCTCATGCGGCCTGCCCCGGGCGGGCGGCCCGCTTGCACCGCCGAGGGGAATTCGGCAGTAAATCCCCCTCTGCCGTCTGGATCGAGATCTCACGCATGGGTTGGCTCGTCATCGCACTCGCGCCCTTCGTCGGCAGCCTGCTCGGCGTCCTGATCCGGCGAATACCTGACGGAAAGCCGATCTTTCTCGACCGCTCGCGGTGCGAGTCCTGCGACAGGCAATTGGCCCCTCATGAATTGGTGCCGCTCCTCAGCTACGTTGTTCAGCATGGTCGTTGCCGTTCCTGCCACGCGCGCATCGACCCCTTCCATCCGACCGTCGAACTCGCGGCGACCGCCGTCGCCCTCGTCGCATGGCTCGTGCGCGGGGACGCCGATCCGCGGCTCTGGGGGGACGTGGCGCTGGGCTGGACTCTTCTCGCCCTGGCATGGATCGACCTGCGGTGCTGGCGGCTGCCGGACGTGCTGACGCTGCCCCTTCTGCTTGCAGGCCTCGGCGAGGCCGTCCTGGCCGGCGATCCGTTCGCACTCGAAAGTCGCGCCGTCGCCGTCATTGCCGGATGGAGCGTGCTGACCGCCATCGCGCTGGGTTATCGGCGCATGCGGGGGCGCGACGGGCTCGGCGGTGGCGACGCCAAGCTCTTCGCGGCCGGAGGCGCCTGGACGGGAACCGACGCCCTTCCGCACATCCTGCTTGTCTCGGCGATCTGTGGTCTCACCCTTGCTCTCGTCACACTATCTCGCGGCCGCCCCATGGGCATGGGCACGGCCATGCCGTTCGGACCATGCCTGGCCGTCGCCATCTGGGGGATGCGCCTGGCATCGTTTTAGGCTCCGTCGTGCGTTTTCTGCCAGATGAAGACGCGCATTGTCATAAAACGATCATAAAACGCCGCTCGTCATGCCGTACGAACGAGTGATAAGGGCATGGGCAGTGAATATGGCGCCGACGATACCATGACGATGCGGCCTGCGTGTGTCGCGCCGTCGGCGAATGACTATGACCCGTGACCTTCGATTTCTTTCCATTTTCTGTTCCTGGTGGACAAGGCAGATGCTGGCCCTCGCCGAACCCGCCGCAAGGGCTGTACGGGACCGTTGCGCACCGCTGGTGCGCCGCCTTCCCTTCTCATGGCGCCAGCAGTTGCGGCGCATGGAAATTCCCTGGCTGGTGCTCGATCCCGACGGACATGGCCTGACGTTCGTCCCGCGCGATGCGATGGAACCCGAACTGCATGTCCCGGCGACGCGTGAGGGCCTCGATATCCTGGCGCGCCAGATCGCCCCGGACCGGCGGGGGCGCCGCCGTACGATTCCCGTGCGACTTGCCCTGCCGGGTCTGCCGATCCTCGAACGCGACATCAGGATTCCCGAAATCGTGCGCCGGGACGGGGCGAGTCTCATCGGGTACGAGATCGAGCGCCTGACCCCGTTCCGGCGCGACGAAATTTTCTGGAACGTCGAGCCGTCGCCTGACATGCCTTCCCCTGGAATGTGCACGCTGCGCCTGCGGTGCACGCCGTCGGCGCCGCTTGCACCATGGCTCGACCTGTTGCGAAACGCCGGCCTGCGGCCGTCGAGCATCAGGCGCGACCTCGACGCCTCCGCGCCGGCCGTACATTTCGAACCGACGTCGGCCCTGCGCTTCCGCCGGCGCGCGGCGGCCTTCCTGCTCGGTCTCGCCGCACTCGGCATCCTGCCCCTGGCCATGCAGGCCATTGCCGCGCATCGCCTTGCCGCGCGGCTCGACATCCTGCAGCCGGAACGTGCCGTCGCGGAAGGACTGCGCGACCGCATCGACGCGCTGACAAAGGGCGCGGCCATGCTGGATCGCGAAGCCAGGCGCAACGGATCTCCGATCGACGTCCTTGCCGCGCTGACCGGGGCGTTGCCCGACGACACGCATCTCGACGCACTCTCGATGAAATCGGGCCGCCTGACGATCGAGGGGCAGTCACGTGACGCGACGCGCCTGATCGGCCTCATCGAGCGCACGGGCATCATCCGGGAGCCAGGCTTCGCGGGGCCGGTGATCCGCATGCCCAACGACGGTACCGAGAGCTTTTCGATCAACACCCGCGTCGGAGAAGACGCGCGGTGAACGAACAGGCCATTCATGACATCAGCGCGCGCGCCGGACGCGACGCCGCATTTCTGCCCGAGGGCGCGCGCGGCAAGGCATTGGCCATCGCGGTCACGATGGCGGGCCTGGCGCTGCTGACCAGCCTGGTTGCGCCCTTCGTGAAGCTCTATCGCGACGATGCGGCTACGATCGCGGACCAGAGGGCCATGGTCGCGCATGTCGAGGCGCTGGCGGCGCGCATTCCCACCCTTCGCGAGCAGTACGCTCAGGCCCTTGCGATCCACCGCCAGGGAGAAACGACCCTCTCCGGCCGGAACGACGCGGAGGCCGGCGCCGAACTGGCCCAGAAGCTCCATGCCCTAGCCTCCACCCATCGCATCGTCATCGCAAGCGACGAAACCTTGCCGCCCGCGCGCGACGGACATTTCCGCCGCATCGGCCTGCGCGTGGCGCTGGTGGGGCGATGGGACGATTTCGTCCGCTTCCTCGACGATTTCGACCATACCACACCGCATATTCTCGTGGACGAACTGGAAATCCGGCCGGGCCACGATGCAACGCTGTCCGACCCTGCGGAACGCTCCGGCGGCACGGCCGCGCCCACCCCTCTTGTCATAAGCAGTACGCTGACGCTGGTCGGTTTTCGCCCCGCTCCCCTTTCACCGGACCGTCCTGGACACGATAGCAGCACACCCTCATGATCCGACTTGATTTTCCCCGCTCCCTAGTTCCGGCCACCGCACTGGCCACGCTCCTCCTGTCCGGCTGCTCGCCTTCCATGCCCTCCGTGCCGCCGCCCCTGCCGGGACCACGTACCATCACAGGGGCGACACCGCGCATCGACGGCCCCGTGGGCGGCAGCGCCCCCTCCGCCGCCGCTTACGCGCAAATGGGCCGCCTGACGCGCACGGACTCCCATGCGGGCACCGGTGGCGGCGGCGATGTCACACTCAATTTCGCGGGCACCGACATCCGGCAGGCGACAGAGGAGATCCTCGGCAGGGTCCTTGGCGTCAATTACACCGTCGATTCCGCCGTCAAAGGCACCGTCACGCTCCACACGGTCCAGCCACTGCGCCGTGATCAGCTGATTCCAACCCTTCGCGTCCTTCTTGCCGGTGCCAATGCCAGCCTTGTCATGCAGGACGGGCTCTATCGCGTGGTCGCCAACACTGCGCCCGGTCCGGGCAGCGGCGGGGCCGGCAGCGAGACCGCCATACCACTGCGCTACGCGAATGCGGAAAACATAGCAAAAGTCATAGCCCCCGTCGTGCAGAACGGCGGCCATGTCGCTGCGGATCCGGCGAGCAATACTCTCATCATTTCCGGCGACGCCGCCACGCGCGCGACACTGGTCGAACTCGTCCGCAGTTTCGACGTCGACTCGCTCGCAGGACAATCCTATCTGCTGCTTCCGGTGACGAACGGCACCACCACGGAAATGACCGAAGCCCTGCAATCGGCGCTGGGCCTCCGCCATTCCAGCAGCGGGACGACGTTCGGCGGCGCGACCGCGAACCCGGCCCCCGAGGGGAGCAGCCACGACCCCGTCCGCATTTTCGCCATGCCGGGGATCGATTCGATCCTGGTCGTCGCGCAACAGCCCCGCCTGATCGAGGACGCACGCCGCGCCTTTTCCGTCATCGAGGCAGGCCGCCGCCGCACCTTCCGCAGCTGGAACATCTACTATCTTCAGAACGACAGGGCCAACGACGTCGCCTACATCCTCCAGCAGGCCTTCACGCCCGACCACGTCACGGCGACACCTACCCGGACGTCCCAGCCCTCGGGCGGCATGACCTCCGGCAACCGCTCCGGCACGTTCGGCAACATGTCCAACAGTTCCGGGCTGGGATCGAGCCTGTCGGGCAGCGCACTGTCGGGGGGCGGCATGTCGACGGCATCCGGCGCGGACGGAACGTCCCAGACGCAGTCCAGCAGCGAGCAAGGCCAGGGCGGCAGCCAGCAGAGTGACGGAATCACCAATAACCCGCTCCTGGCCGGGCTGGGCAATTTCGGTCAATCCGCGTCGAAGGAGCCGCAGATCCGCATTATTCCGGACATGCAGAACAATTCGGTCCTGGTCTACGGCACGCAGGTCGAGGCGGATACCGTCTCGGCCATGCTGCACCGGATCGACATCATGCCGCTTCAGGTGCGCGTCGATGCGACCATCGCGGAGGTCACGCTCAACGACAATCTGAAGTACGGAACGCAGTTCTTCTTCAAATCCGGCGGGATCAACGGCATCCTGAGCAATGCGTCACAGAGCCTGGGTTCCGCCAACCTGGTCTCGTCTCAGCTTTCCAGCAGCTTTCCGGGATTCGTTATCGGGGGCAGCAGCCAGGGTGGCGCGCCCTTCGTCATCGACGCGCTACAGGCCGTCACCACGGTCCGCGTCCTGTCGTCGCCCGAGGTCATGGTGGTGGACAACCAGCCGGCCTCGCTCATGGTCGGCGATCTCGTCCCCTATCTGACCGGCGCGACGACGAGCGTGCTGACGGCGGATTCCACCATCACCAACTCCATCAATTACCAGCCAACCGGCGTCATCCTTCAGGTTACGCCGCATGTCAGCAATACCGGCCTCGTGACACTCGATATTTCGCAACAGGTCAGTTCCGTGTCCACCATGACCACCACGACCAGTTCGTCCGGAAGCATCAACAGCCCGACCTTCTCCGAACGGCAGGTGACGTCGCGCGTGGCCATCGAAGATGGACAGACCGTCGGACTGGCCGGCCTGATCACCGACAACACATCCCGCTCCAACCAGGGCATTCCCTGGCTCAAGGACATTCCCGTCATCGGCCTGCTCGGGGCGCAACAGACGAACCAGCGCACGCGCACCGAACTCCTCGTGCTCATCACGCCGCACGTCATCCACGATCAGATGCAGGCGCGCGCCATGACCGACGATTTGCGCCGCAACCTCGCGCAGGCGGCGGGCCTGGCGCCGGAACTTGCGGCGACGCCCGCCACCGGCTCTTCCGATCCGCAGCACCGCGTCCTGCGCGCCGTCGGACTCCATGACTGACACCGCGCGACGCCGGGAACGCGGCTTCGCGCTCCTGATCGTGCTGTGGACGCTGGTGTTGCTCAGCCTTGTCGTGACGGCTGTCATCGCGCTCGGCCGGAATACGACGCAGGGGGAAATGTCCCGGACAAGGCTGGCCTGGGCGCGCGCCCAGGCGGACTCGGCCATCCAGACCGCGATGTTTCACCTGCTGGGCGCTGGCCGGGATCGCTGGGTTCCGGACGGCCGCTGGCACACGCTCTCGGAACCGGACCTGACAGCGCGCGTGCGGGCCGTCATCGAAAGCGGCGCCCTCAACCCCAACACCGCTCCCCCCGCATTGCTGGAAAGCGTGCTGCTCACGCTGGGGGTGGCCGCGCCGGACGCCACGTCGCTCGCACGTTGGATCGTCAACTGGCGCCAGCCGCTCTCGGCCGGTGAACTTGCCAGGGCGAGGCTGACAGCCGGCGAGAATGGCGGGTGCATGGCGCCTGGACGCCCTTTTCATTCCATCGACGATCTCGCTGTCGTACCTGGCATGACATCCGCCCTTCTCGCGCGGCTCGCCCCGCATCTCTCCTTCACGCAAACACGGGCGTTGGGGCCCGACACCACCGATCCGATCCTGCGCGCCGCAGTGGCGCGGTCGCGCGTCGGGACGGACGCCGGCAAGCCGGACCTCGCTCCAAATGGGACCGCCGCGGCGGCCGACATCGATGACGAAACCGGCGAGAGCGCCACCCTTGTCATCGACGCCGAGGCGCCAACGACATCGGGCCACACGCTGCGCCGCCGTGCCGTCATCCTGACGGCGCCGGACCATATGCCGCCCTTTCGGGTGATCACGCTGCGTAGCGAGGATTCGGAAGCACCCTCATGACGTCGAAGAGTGTCTCAGGGGTTGCAGATCGCGCCAGGTTGCCCGGACACGGCCGAACCATATCCCAGCGGTCCTGCCGAGCAGAGATCGTAGTCATGCCCCTCCCGCGAAGAGGGCTGTTCGTAAGCATAGGCGTGGTTCCAGGGATCCTTGGGGGCATCGTTCCCCTTGAGATAGGGACCGTTCCAGTTATCCACGCCCGGCGGACGATGGAGGAGCGCATCGAGCCCTTCTTCGGACGTCGGATAAGTGCCGACATCCAGCTTGTACATGTCGAGCACCGTCCCCAGGCGCGCGATCGACTGATGGGCAACCGAAACGCGCGCACCGCCAAGCTGGCGCAGGGCCGCAGGGGCAACAAGCCCGACCAGAAGACCAAGTATCGCCAATACGACCAGGATTTCCAGTAACGTGAAGCCCGCATCGCGTACGTGCCTGTCATGTATATCGGGCGCCGAAGCATCATCCGAAGGAGCATGTGTCATGTTTCGCCTCAACTCGCATCTCCATGGCAGCGACATGCGCGCCCGTATGGTAACTGCCCTGTGCCGGCCGTCCCTGATCATGATGGCGAAGGAATAAGCCGATGCCGATTCCCTTGCTTGCCTGCATGATCGCCAGTGCCGTCCGCTATGACCTGCCACCACGCGTTTTGCCTGTCATCCAAAAGATTGAAGGCGGCGCGGCCGGTACGGTCCGTCGGGACACCGACGGCAGCGCCGACCTGGGCCTGATGCAGATCAACACCCGTTGGGTTCAACCGTTGGCGGCCATCGTACATATGCCGGCGGCGCAGACGGCCGCCCGCCTCGTTTCGGACTCGTGCTTCAACATAGCGGCGGCGGCACTGATCCTGCGCAGCTATGTCACCGAGGAACGAGGAGACGTCATGCACGCGATCGGAGATTACCACTCCCACACGCCGTCCCTCAACGCGACCTATCAACAAAAGGCGCTTGCAGCGGCCCACGCGATGTTTCCAGGACCAGACTGACGTCAGGCACGCCTGACGAACGCTCCACTGAGGCCATGGTCCTTGTTATTGCGGAGCGGCGGGATCTGCCGGATTGCGGATCCTGGCAACTCGACAGGAAACGCGGCCATCCGCGCCGGGCGCTGCGAACGCGACGGCTGTCCTCGGCGCGCCATGGGATGCACAAGCAGGTCCGGGACGCACCGCCAATCGGGGAGCGCCCCGGACAGACGATCAGAATTCGGCGCTGACGGTGCCGAAATACTGACGTGGGGGACCCGCCAGGGCCGACTGGAAATCGCCCGACAGGGGAAAGCCGTTTTCACCGATCTGCGAGATGTAGCTGGTGTTGAACAGGTTGTAGACATTGAAATCGACGGTCAGGTTCCGCAGCATCCCGTAGTTGCCGAAGCGGTACCGCGCACCCAGGCTGGTCATCCAGTACCCGGCCACCGACATGTCGTTGACATAGCTGAAATAGCGTCTGGAGCTGTAGTTCGCATCGAAATGCGCCTCCGCCCCATGGAAGCGATAGGTCAGGTTGGCCTTGTACATGAACTGCGGATAATCGATGACCTTCTTGCCCTTCAGGGCATAGGTCGTGCCCTGGCTGACGATGTCGTTTCCGTACGTCGAGTGATTGTAGCTGACGCTGTTTGTAATCGACAGGTTGCGGACAGGATTGACGGTCAGGGCGGCGTCGACGCCATACATGCTGACGCTGCCGACATTCACCACGGTCGAGACCGGCTGAATGATCGTGCCGGCCGTCAGCGATTGCAGCCGGTTCGAGAAATCGGCGTGATAGAGATTGAGCGAGCCCACGATCAGCGGCGTCGTGTAGCGATAGCCCACGTCATAGACCCAGTCGCTTTCCGGCTTGATCGTCTTCTTCAACTGGTCGAACGTCGCCTGGTTCGACACGCCCCAGGCCGAGCCCAGCTGGTACCCGCCATAGCTGTAGGCCCTCATGTTCTTGGCGATGTCGAAATAGAGTTCATGGTTCGGCAGGAAATGCCATTCGGCGTTGAAATGCGGCAGGAACCCGTTGGCAGTCGTCAGGCTGCCGTTTGGCAGGTCGGTCTGCCCGTTATAGGCGGCATCGTTCGCCGTCGCGCCACCCGCCGTCGTCACCAGCAGGGATTTGAATCCGGCCCGCAGGGTCAGGTTCGGCAGGACGCGATAGGAATCCTGCAGATGGAACTGGAACGTGTTGGTGCTGTAGCCCATGCCCCAATTGTGCTGGAACGGCGTCCCGAAATTGCCCAGCACGCCGCTGACCGGCACGCCCTGGCCCAGAAGCGGTTCGGCATACTGGAATTCATTGATGTCATAGCGATTGTTCTCGTACCACACGCCGCCTTCGATCGTGTGATGCCCGAGGCTGTAGCGCAGCGCCGAGGTCAGGCCGAAACGCTGGTTGCCGGCGAAGATCACCTGTTCGGACAGGGGCGCGCCGTTGGGCGACGGGGTATAGGGGCTGGTCCAGGTACCCCAATGGTTTTCCGCCTGACCATAGACGACGGAATTCCATTCCAACCGGTTGGTCAGGGTCAAATGCAGGTTCAGGCCGCCGAGATAATCCGAGGCATGCGTCACCCCGTCATAATACGAGACATCCAGCGCGTCGGAATAATTGGCGATTTCACCGCTGAACTGGCCCTCGGCCGCCAGATAGGCGCGGGTATAGTCGGGATAGTAATAGTCGTTGCGGTGTCCCAGCGTGCGCAGCATGTCCAGAGACTGGTCGGCGTAGTTGAACTGCGTCGCATCGTTCCAGTTGAAGAATGCGGTGATCCGGCTTTCCGGCGCCAGGGGCTGAACGATCTTGGCGTTGACCTGCTGATCGAACTGGCTGCCCGCTCCCTTCCATTTCTGCCCGTCCGACCGCGCATACGACACGGTGAATTTGGTGCCCGACCGGTTCAGCTTGCCGCTGTCGAAGCGCACATAGGTCCGGAATGCCTTGTTGCTGCCGAACATCTGCGCGACCTTCCCCCCCATCCGGTCGGCCGGGTCGGCGGAATAGATCTGGATCGCCCCGCCCAGATTGGTGGTGGCGGGCACATCGACTGCGCCACCGCCCTGCGAGATGTCCATATGGTCGATATTGTCCGACAGGATCGCGAAATTGATACTCTGTCCGTTATAGGTATAGTAATCCTGCGCCCCCAGCGGCACACCGTCCAGCGTCACACCCAGTTGCTGCTGCATGAAGCCGCGCATGTACAGGCTGGACCCCCACGTATCGACGCCCAGCGGATCGTTGGCGACGAAATTGATGCCCGGCAGGCGCGACAGCATCTTCATGGGGCTGGTACCCTGGACGAACTGGTCCATGACGCTGCGCGACATGGCCTGGACCGCACCGTGGGACACCGCATGCGAGCCCGTCACCGCAATCGCCTCGTCGGACGACGCATGATAGGGCGCCGCCGGGCGAGACAGCCTTGCCGGACGGGCAGAGGCATGGGCGGGATGCCGCCCGCCATGGGTCGGCGGGACAGCCGCCTGCCCCCAGGCCGCGGCCGGCAGGACGGACAGGGCCGAGCCGGCCATCAATACTGTCAGAAGACAGGGGCGTATCATCACCGACGCGATCCTTCCGTGCAGTCTGTTATCCGGCAGCTATCCGGAATGCAGGCGGGGTGGACATGTCCCGGCCATGCCGCCGTCCCACCGCCGCGGCAGGGCCGGATGTGGAACCGATGTTGCATGGTCATTCAAGGCCGATCCGCCAACGACCCGAATGTCGGTCGCATGCAGTTATCTTTTTCTTGCAGATCCGAAATTAATATTATTTTTGCGCCGAAATGTTGAACACAGGCGACCTGATCTGCGTTTCAATGTCGATTTTCACGTCCGATGCCCCGAGGAGGGCCATTGAACGGCCATCTGGTTTTCGGATGCATCGCGCCGCGCCCGATTCCACCGCGGCAGGCGGATGCATTCGTATGCGCTCCAGCGGGCGACGGAAACGGCCGGACGAACCGTTCGTGGGATGATGTTCAGCGCCTCATCCGGGCGCGATCGACCCGGACAGCAGCCCGTTCAGGATCAGGGACAGGCGGGTTGCCGCAAAGGGCGCCTGCATGGCGATATCGCCGTCGCCGTCATCGAAGATCGTCAGTGGCCATTCGGAACGGCATGACGCCGGATGTGACGGGCCGGACCGTCAGACCGTGCCGCGTCCCATCATCGGGTCGCTGCGGCTGGGCCGTCCGGTTTCCATATGCCCTGCCAGCCGCGCCACCGGCTCCGACCGTCCGTCCAGATGAACGGACAGGTCATACCAATGATCGGTCGCGGCGATCGGCCACACGCTGTCGATCTGGCCGCCGGCCGGAATCGTGGAACGCTGCCCCTCCGGACCGTCGGCGGCGGCAATCCGCACGTCCATCGGGGCCGCGCCCGGATTGCGGACGGTCAGGACGATGCGGTCCTGCGCCGGTTCGTAGCGTTCCGCCACAACGGGCGACACTCTATCGGCTTCCATCCGGAATTCCCGCAGGAAACCGTTCGGCCCATGAATGCGCAACGGCGCGCCGCCCGCGATCACATGCGTGGTCAGCCGGCTGCCGGCGCCCACAGTATAATGGCGCGGACCCGCGGCGGCACCGTCATGCAGGCTGAAGACGGCACCCGCCGCACCCGCGCTGGCAAAGGTCAGGCTGACCGAACCCGGCCCGGGCTCCGCCGTCACGGTCAGTTCATAAGGCAGCGGCCTGGCCGGACGCTGGCCGGGTTCCTGCGTGGGCATGGCCTGGTCGGCCGGCACGACGGGCTTGTCCGGCAGCATGCAGGACCGCCGCGTGGCCGCCGGGTACCCGTCCGTATCGGGCAGCGGACCCGGCCACGACCGGTCGGTCTGGGCGAAATCGAAGATCGAGGTCAGGTCCCCGGTCACCGCCCGTCGCCACGGGGTGATGTTGGGTTCGGGCACGCCGAAACGCCGTTCCAGAAACCGCAGGACAGAGGTGTGATCGAACAGTTCCGAATTCACCCAGCCGCCCTTCGTCCAGGGCGAAACCACGATCATCGGCACCCGTGGGCCCAGGCCCACGGGCACGCCGTGGAAGCTCTCGCCCGTCACCGGGACGGTGCCGTCCCCCTGCGACGGGTCCAGCGCCGGAACCGGGGCCGGAACATGGTCGAAGAATCCGTCGTTTTCATCATAATTGAGGATAAAGACCGTCTTCGCCCACACGTCCGGATGCCGCACCAGCACATCCATCATGCGCGAGATCAGGAATTCCCCATATCCCGGCGGGGCATTCGGATGTTCCGTCAGCGCGGTCGGCGGCACGATCCAGGACACCTGCGGAAGGTGTCCCGACGCGACGTCGCGCTCGAACGCCTCGATCAGGAAGCGGCCCTCCGAACTGTCCTTGTTCTCGGCGGTGGAACCCGGAACGATGGCGCGCGCATTGACAAAGCGGCGCGACGCACGGTCGAGATTGCGGAACTGCGCGAACGAGGCCAGCGGGTTGTCGCCGAAATTGTCATATTCCTGATAGATTTTCCACGACACCCCGTGTTCCAGCAGGCGATCGGCATAGGTCGTCCAGCGGAAGGGTACGAAATCCTTGCGGTCGTGGGCCATGTCGGCCGACCAGTTGCCGTCATCGACGTTCTCGATCACCTGCTTGCCGTCATGGCCGACGGCAAGTCCGCTGGTTCCCGAGAACAGGAACAGCCGGTTCGGATTGGTCGGGCCGAAGATCGAGGCGTGATAGGCGTCGCAGATCGTGAAGGCATCGGCCAGCGCGTAATAATAGGGGATGTCCTGGCGGGTGAAATATCCCATCGTCATGTCCGTCTTGTGACGGATCCAGACATTCCAGTTGTTCCAGTCGGCCTGCGATCCCTTCCAGTCATGGTTCAGGCTGGGCAGGCATTCGGCACTGGTCCTGTCCGTGTTGAAGCGGAACGGCAGGACCGATCCCCCGCCCTCCGTCGGCTGACGAAACACCGAACTCCCATCCGGCAGGACAGCCGCCCGCGGATCGCCGTAGCCGCGTACCCCGCGCAAGGTCCCGAAATAATGGTCGAACGACCGGTTTTCCTGCATCAGGATGACGACATGTTCGACGTCGTGCAACGTGCCGGTCATCCGCCGGGGCGGAATGGCCAGCGCGCGGCGAACATTGTCCGGAACCAGGCCCGAAGCCACAGCCGCCGCCGCGGCGCTGAATTTCAGGAACTGCCGTCGGCCCTGGTCGGGGGGAAGCGCCATGTCCGGGATCATCCTGTCCGTTCGGCTTCGCATTGAAATCCCCGGGACCGGTGCCGTCAAGATCCGTGGCGGCACGCCTCGGCGCGCGGCCCTTCGAAAACCCGGATTCTGATAAATGAATGGAATGCAAGGGCCGAGGCCCTTGCGCGGTTCGGGCAGAGCCCGACCTTCCTTTCCCTCAGAAATGCTTGCGCAGGGTAAAGAACACCATGCGCGGCGAACCCGCCTGGAGGGTGGCGAAGGTATGGTCCGGATCGCTGAACTGGAAGCCGTTGCTGCCCACCGTCGCGACATAGCGTTTGTCGAACAGGTTGCTGACATTGACCTGCGCGTCCAGCCCACGCAGCACGATGTTCCGGCTATGGAAGCGGTAGCCGAGATTGAGGTTGAACACGTCGGTCGCCGGAACCCAGGAGTCGTTGGTATATGTATAGGTGCGCCTATCCTGGAACTGCATCAGCACGTTGCCCCAGATCGTGCCGTCATCGTAGCCGAGCTGCACGTTGGCCAGGTTGCGCGGCATGGCGACGACGTTCTTGCCCTTGATGTTGTAGATCGTGCCGCCGGAATTGACGTTGTTGTCATAGTAGGAATTGTTGAACGCGTAGGAGGCGTAGATCGACCAGTGCGGCGCGAACTGGTAATTGAAGGCCGCATCGACACCACGGGCCGTCACGCCGCCGACATTGGCCAGGGCCGAGGCATTGCCCTGAATACCCGTCCCCTGCGTGATCGACAGCAGACGGTTTTCGAATTCCACATAATAACCGGTAAGCGATGCCTGGATATTATTGTCGTGATAGCGATAGCCGACTTCTTCGGTATAGGACATCTCCGGCTTGATCTTGCCCTTGATGGCGTCATAGCCCGCGATGGTCGTCGCGAAGGGGCTTGTGGCACCGGTCTGCGAATTGTCGAAGGCCGCCATGTTGCGGGCGAAATCGGCGAAGATTTCGTTATGGCGGTTCAGCCGGTAATTCACGCCGACCTGGGGCAGGAACCCGTTGGACGACTGGATGGAGCCGGACGGATAGCCGTCCGCGCCCTTCACGCCCATCAGGTTGGAGCCGATCTGGGTGGCGGTGTTGTCCACGATCAGCGACTTGAAGCCGTAATTCAGCTTCAGGGCCTTCATGATCTGCCACGTATCCTGCAGATGCACCTGGTAGGTCTTCGTGTTGAAGGCCGCCTGCCACTGGGTATAGAATGGATTGCCCTGGTACCAGTGCAGGCTGTCCGGCGTGCCGTCGATCGACAGCGGGTAGTAGCGACGCGCCTGTTCGAAATCGTTGTTCTCGAACCAGAAGCCACCTTCGATGGTGTGGTGCCCGGCCTGGTAGGACAGGCTGCCGATGAACCCTTCGCGATGGATGCCGTATTCGGTGGTCCGGGTGGAGAGCGGTGAACCGCCGAGGGCGGCGGGCGTGGGCACGTAAGGCGTCACCCACACGCCTTCGCCGCTGTTCGTATGGCCGTAGACCGTGGCAAAGCCCTTCAGCCGGTCAGAGAGACGGAAATCGAGCTTGCCGTAGCCCAGAGCGTCCTGGCGCAGGCCGGCAGCGTTGTAATAGACGAAATCCGGCGGGCTGTCGTAATTGGTCGACCCGATGCCGGCAGGATAGGCCGTGCCACTCTGGTAGGCAGAGCCGATCTGCTTGGCGAGCGCATAATTGCCGGTGATGTTGTCGACATTGTAGCCATATTTCTGAATCGTCGCGAGCGACAGGTCCTGATAGTCGTTCTCCTGCCGCATCGACCAGTCGCCGTACAGCGTCAGCTTCACGTTCTCGCCGATGGGCTGGACGAATTTCGCATTGGCCTGCTGCTGACGCTGCTGGCCGTCGCCCTTCCATTTGTTGGCATCCAGATAATCGTAGGACACATAGAACTTGCCGCCCGTGGGCAGCAGGCCGGAATTGACGCGCATGAAGGTGCGCCACGTGGCGGCGGAACCGACCGTCCCCGCCACATCCACGCCGAACCTGTTCGTCGGGTCGATCGAAGTGAATTCCAGCGCGCCGCCAAGATCGTTGGACGCGGCGACGCCCACGGACCCGGCACCCTGCGTCAGCGTGGCCGCGCCGTTATTCTCGGTCTGGAGCGCGCGACCGATCGAAAGGCCGTTGTCGTTGCCATACGCCAGATTGCCCAGCGGAATCCCGTCCATCGTGAAGCCGAGACGGCTCTGGTCGAAGCCACGGATGATGATCTGCTGCGACCATTCATAGGCGCCCAGCGGGTCCGATGTCGTGAACATCACGCCCGGCAGCTTGGAAAGCGCCTTGAAGGGACTCGTCCCCGGAACATACTGGCTGATGGCCATGCGCGAGACGGTCTGGGTCTCGCGGGAGGCGCCGGCGCCAAGCACGATGATCGCCTCGGACGGGCTCGGAGGAAGGGCGGCGGACGTCTGCGCCACCTGGACGGGGGCGGCCACGGCGGGGACAGCAAGGGTCTGGTTCTTCGTGCCAGGGGCTGCCCGCGTCTGCACCGCGTGACCGGGCTTGAGCGATTTCCTTGCCGTCGCGGCAGCCGCCGCCTGATGAACCAGAAGGGCGCTCAGGCAGGTGGTCAGGCACAGGGATATCGTCTTGTTCATATCACGCGGTTCCTCAGCCATTCCTGCCCGGATCGAACGGCAGGCTTCCCCGCACCGCTATATGAGCGCCCTGGCATTTGGTCTCGTGATGATTTTATGACAGGCCGAAATGATGGCCGCCTTTCCAAGTCAATAGGGCAACCCGCGTCGTAGAGACGATTATTTATTATAGTATTCGCCGTGCAACACCCGTGGAAGAACGGCCGACATTCCTTCCCGGCAATCCGGCCCGCATTGCACGATCCATTCAAAAATGCCGGCCATGCGCCCGAAGCGGCTTGACGGCCCTCCCCATGCATTGGCCATCATGCCCGCAGGCGGCGGGTCGGGCCCGGCGCCCCGAAGCGGAGGGACAAGCTGGATCGTGACTTATCGCGCGACCCTGGATGGGGAACATTACCGATTTTCCGACCTGCGGCAGGTCCTGGCCTGGGCATCGCCCCAGCGGTCCGGGGACGAACTGGCCGGCATCGCCGCTGCCGACCCGGTGGAACGCATTGCCGCGCGCTATGCCCTGGCCGACGTCCCTCTGGCGACGTTCCTGGAAGATCTGCCGGTCCCCTATGAAGCCGACGAGGTCACGCGCCTGATCGTCGATACGCACGACGCGGCGTCTTTCGCCCCGGTGGCGCACATGACGGTGGGGCAGTTCCGCGACTGGCTGCTGTCGCACCAGGCGGACGCGGATGCGATTGCCGCCGTGTCGCCGGGCCTGACGCCGGAAATGGTGTCGGCCGTCAGCAAGCTGATGCGCAACCAGGACCTGATCGCGGCGGCGCGCAAGATCCGCGTCCGCACCGCCTTCCGCAACACGCAGGGCCTGCCCGGGCGGCTGGGCACCCGCCTGCAGCCCAACCACCCCACCGACGATCCCCGGGGCATCGCGGCGTCGCTGCTGGACGGGCTGCTGCTGGGGGTCGGCGACGCGGTGATCGGGATCAATCCGGCCACCGACAACATCGCCAACGGCATCGTCCTGCTGGACATGCTGGAGTCCGTGCGCACCCGCTACGCCATTCCGACGCAGAGCTGCGTGCTGACGCACGTCACCAATTCCATCGCGATGATCGAGCGTGGCGCACCGGTCGACCTGGTGTTCCAGTCCGTCGCGGGGACCGAAGCCGCGAACGCCGGCTTCGGTGTGTCGCTGTCGCTGCTGGCCGAGGCCCAGGACGCCGCCCTGTCTCTGGGCCGCGGAACGGTCGGCCAGGACGTGATGTATTTCGAGACCGGACAGGGCGCGGCGCTGTCGGCCAACGCCCATCACGGCATGGACCAGCAGACGGCCGAAGTCCGCGCCTATGCCGTGGCGCGGGCCTTTTCACCCTTGCTGGTCAACACCGTGGTCGGCTTCATCGGACCGGAATATCTGTACGACGGCAAGCAGATCATCCGTGCGGGGCTGGAGGACCATTTCTGCGGCAAGCTGATGGGCCTGCCGATGGGATGCGACGTCTGCTACACCAACCATGCCGAGGCCGATCAGGACGACATGGATAATCTGATGATGCTTCTGACGGTGGCGGGGGTGAATTTCCTGATCACCGTGCCCGGCGGCGACGATGTGATGCTCAGTTACCAGAGTCTGTCCTACCATGACATGCTGACCCTGCGATCCAGCTTCGGCGTCCGCGCCGCCCCCGAATTCGAAGCGTGGCTGGAGGGCATGGACCTGCTGGACACGCGGGGACGGCTGCGTCTGAACGCGCCGCACGCCCTGGGCCGCATTCTTGCCCCCGAGACCTGATCCCATGAACGAATCCCGACCCGACCCGGCAACCGATACGATGACCCTTAACGGGACCGATCCGTGGGCGCCGCTGCGGGGCCTGACCCACGCCCGCGTCGGCCAGCCCCGGGCCGGCGACACCGTCGCGGGTGGCGAGGTCCGGGCCTTCCAGCTGGCCCACGCACGGGCGCGCAAGGCGGTCACGGCCCCCCTTCGGCAGGACGCCATGCCGCTGGATGGTCCGGTCCTGACCGTCCACAGCGAGGCCACCGATCGGGCGATGTTCATCCGCCGTCCCGATCTGGGCCGCCGCCTGTCGGCCGACAGCGCAGCGGTGCTGACGCGCGGGTCGTATGACGTGGTGTTCGTGATCGCCGACGGCCTGTCGTCCGTGGCCGCGGAACGACAGGCCCCGCCGGTCCTGGCCGCCTGTCGCGCGCTGTTGCCCGGCTGGCGGATCGCACCGGTGGTGGTGGCACACAATGCGCGCGTCGCCCTGGGCGACGACATCGCGCACCGGCTGGGGGCCGGCTGCGTCGTCATGATGATCGGCGAGCGACCGGGACTGAGCGTTTCCGACAGCCTGAGCCTGTACATGACCTGGGATCCCCATCCCGGCCGGCTGGATTCCGAACGCAACTGCATTTCGAATATCCACGACCAGGGCGGCCTGTCCGCCGGCGTCGCCGCGGCCAAGCTGGCATGGCTGCTGGCGGGCGCGCGCCGGATCGGACGCAGCGGCATCATGCTGAAGGACGAAACCCCGGCCGATCCCGCCGCGACGCTTCCCCCCTGACCTCCCCCCGATGACGAGGGATCAGGGCTGCTCGTCCACCGTGGCGTCGGCCATTCGGGACTGGGCCGGGCTGAGGCCCGAATGCGCCATTTCCGTCCCGCCCGTCGGCAGTTGCGGATCCGAAAAATAGAGCATCCGGCTGGGGAAGGCGAAGAGCACCGTCCGGTTCCGGAAGAAATCCAGCCCCAGCATGTTGTAGCCCGCCTTGGCCACGTCGGCCTGCAGCGCCGTGCCGTGGAACGTGCCGAGCACGAACCGGTCGAAGCGGTGCCGGTGGCCGACGATCGCGATGCCGGCATCGGTGCGGCTGCGGGGATCGTTGGCCAGGTCCGATGTACCGACCCCGGCGTCGGCCGCATCGGCGGTCCGGATGATGGACGCGTTCGACCCGGGTTCCACCTCCATGCCGATGGGCACCCCATTGATCGCCACCTGCACCATGACATCCATCCCCCGCGCATCGGGTATCAGCGCCGCGGCATAGGACCGCGCCCCCACCAGACGCGACAAGGGCGGGCAACCTGGGGCGCCGCTTTCCTTGAACAGGGTCAGGGTCTGGTTGGGAAAATCCAGCAGAACATTGTAATTGCCCAGGATATCATACCCCAGCACCCCCAGAACCGGCCGCCCCGCGATCTTCCTGTCGCCGAATACCCCCAGCATGACCCCGTTGATGTGATGGGCCGTCCCCCGCCCGATCACGAGGTCGTCGACGACCGTGGTGTAGGAACGGCCTTCGCCGGTCACCGTCTGCACCGGAAGGGTCTTGCCCACGGGATAGTGCATGCCGTCGCGCTCGAACACGCCCAGGGATTCCTGCGTCGTGCCCAGGAACGCCGCCCCCTCCGTCCCGTTGATCTTCACCGGGACGGCGGGGCTGCCGTCGCCGGTCAGCAGCGGCACCTCGATCATGTGCGCGATGCAGCGTTCCGGCACGACATCCGTGTCGGCTCGATCGGGCCCGTCGGCCGCCCGAACAGGCCCGCACCAGAACGTGGCCAGCAGGATGGCGGGGACAAGGACGGCCGGACGTGACGACAGGCGTATTCCACCTGTATCCGACCCGGTGCCTGCCCCTGTACCCGCCATGTGGATCGTTCAGTTCTTCAGCCCGTATTTCAGCTGGCCCAGCGTCGCCGCGATCACTTCGGCCACGGTGCTTTCGATGTCGATGACCAGGGCGTGCTCGTCCGGCGCCGGCTCCTCCAGCGTCGCAAGCTGGCTGGGCAGCAGGCTGGGCGGCATGTAATGCCCCTTGCGCCGGGCCAGACGCGCCTGCAGGACCGATTCCGGTACCTTCAGGTAGATGAACACCACCTGGTCCGTTCCCTGCCGCAGCACGTCGCGGTACGACCGCTTCAGCGCCGAGCAGGTCAGGATGCCGCCGCCGCCTTCGGCGATCCGCGCGTCGATCCATTCGCGGCACAGCGCCAGCCACGGCCAGCGGTCGTCGTCGGTCAGGGGGATCCCGGCGGCCATCTTGTCCACATTGGCCTTGGGATGCAGAAGGTCGCCCTCCTGGTACGGCCAGCCCAGGATGTTGTGCAGACCCTCGGCCACCGTCGTCTTCCCGCAGCCCGACACGCCCATGATGACCAGGACCCGGGGGCGGATTCCCTCGGCCTGCGGCAGGGGGGCAGTCATGCCGCGACCAGGCGGGTCAGGCCGTTCCGGCCGGCCACGATGACCTCGGACGTCCGGCGGATGAACAGGCCGCTTTCGACCACGCCGACGATGCCGCGGATCCCGGCGGCCAGGGCCGGCGGATCGGCAATGGGGCCGAACGTGCAATCCAGGATCATGTTGCCGCCGTCGGTGACGAACAGGCCGCCATTGCGGTCCATCCGCGGCGCGATCCGCGCGCCCAGCTCGCCCAGCTGCCGCGCCGTGCTTTCCCAGCCGAAGGACGTGACCTCGACCGGGACCGGCACGTGGCTGCCCAGGTGATCGACCAGCTTGCTTTCGTCCACCACGACGATGAAGCGCTTGGCCGCCGCAGCCACGATCTTTTCCCGGAACAAGGCGCCGCCCAGCCCCTTGATCAGGTCCAGCGACCCGCGCTCCACCTCGTCGGCGCCGTCGATGGCCAGGTCCAGCTGCGGATGCGTCGCGAACGTCACCAGCGTGATGCCGTGCGCCCGCGCCTGATCGGCCGAGCGTTCGGACGTCGGAATGCCGACGAAGCGCAGCCCTTCGGCCCAGCGCCGGCCCAGCACGTCGATCATCATCGCCGACGTGCTGCCCGACCCCAGACCAACCGCCATCCCCTCCTGCACCATGGCGGCTGCTTCCTCGGCCGCCATGCGCTTCAGTTCATTCATCGGATCCGAATTCTGGACGCCCATTGCTTTGTCTCTCCCGGAGCCTGCCGGACGACCCGGCGGCCCTCTTGTCGTTCCGTCACCCGCCGGGCAGGCCGGATCAGGCCTCGGCCGCCGCCTTGTCCAGCAGCCAGACCAGTTCGCCCTCGGTGGTGATGTGGCTGGCCGGCTCCCCGGGATCGCCCGCGCGCACCTTGGCGAAGGCCTCCTTCTTGCCGGCGCCGGCCAGCATGAACACCACATGGCGGCTGGAATGGATCGCCGGATAGGTCAGGGTCAGGCGCGTGTGGGGCGCGTCGTCCGGCACGCAGGTCGACACCCACAGCGTGCGTTCCTTCAGCACCGGCGTGCGCGGGAACAGCGAGGCCGTATGGCCGTTATCGCCCAGCCCCAGCAGAACGACATCGAACAACGGCCGGCCCGCCTGCAATGTGTCGGCGCCATAGACCGCCTGCAGTTCCGCCTGGTACTGCGCCGCCGCCGCCGCCGGGTCGCCCTGGGTTGGCATCGGATGGACGTTCGCCGCGGGAACGGGGACATGCGACAGCAGTGCCTGGCGGGTCATGGTGTAATTGTTCGCCGGGTCGCTTTCGGGAACGAATCGTTCGTCGCCGAAGAAGAACTGGGTACGGTCCCAGGGAAAGCGCGCGGCATAGTCGGGCGAGGCCAGGATCTCATACAACCGCTTGGGCGTGGATCCCCCTGACAGGGCCACCACGAACGGGCCGCCGGTCTTGGCCAGCGCCTGCTCGGTCAGCCAGCCGGCCATGTACCGGGCGATCGCCTCGCCATCCGCAAGCACGATCATCTCGCCGGTTTTTACATCGTGACCGCCCATCAGGCTTCCTCTCCCAGAATATAACGTTCGACGCCCACCGCGAATCCTTCCTCCTCCGACGAGGTCGAAACGTGGCTGGCCTGCGCCTTCACCTCGTCATTGGCCTGGCCCATGGCGATGGACAGGCCGCTGCACCGGAACATCAGCACGTCGTTCGGCTGGTCGCCCAGCGTCGCCATCTGCGCCGCCGGAATGCCCAGAAGCCGTTCCAGCGCCCTTACCACCCCGCCCTTGTTGGCGTCGTGATGCGTAACGTCGACGTAATAGGGCTGCGACCGCGCGGCGGAGGCCGCATCGCCCAAGGCCTCCTGCACATCGTGCTCGACCCGCTTCATCAGTTCCAGATCGTCGCTGACACCGGTGATCTTCACCACCTGGTCCAGCGCCGCGCCGACGTCGGCGGCGACCTTGGGCGGGAATTTCACCGTCCATTGTTCGCGGGCGACGTGCGGGGCCTCGGGGTTGGATACGATCCAGTCGCTGCCGTTATAGACCCAGGGATCGACCTTGTGGTCGCGCAGGATGCCCAGCGTCCGGCGCGCGATCTCGGGCGTCAGGGTATGGGCCTCGATCACCGAAAAATCGGGGTGGACGATCATGCCGCCATTGAATCCGGCGATCGGCTGGTCGATCCGCAGCGGTTCGACCAGCATCTTCATGCCCAGCGGCGGACGGCCGCTGGTGATGGCGAACAGGATCCCGCGTTCGCGCAGGCGATCGACCGCGCGGATCGCACGCGGGGTCAGGATCTTGTCGCGCGTGACCAGCGTCCCGTCGACATCCGCCAGCACCAGGCGGATCGGTCCGGCAGTGCCCGCAATCATGCCGGATCCCTCCATTTTCCCGCCCGCACGGGCCGTTCAGGCCCGCGGCAGGATATACCGTTCCATTGCATGCGCCCAGCCATCCTGTCCATTGCTGTCGGTCACGAAATGGGCGTGCGCCTTGACCCCGTCGGGGGCATTTCCCATCGCGATCGCGACACCGGCTTCGTCCAGCATCGGCACGTCATTGTACATATCGCCGATACACGCAACTTCCCCGATATCAACTTTCATCAGGCGCGCCAGTTCTAATGCTGCATAGCCCTTGTTCGCCCGCGAATGGGTGATGTCGAGGTAATAATCCGACGAGCGATGCACGCTGGCGCGGCCCGCCAGCAGGGCGCCGATCTCCGTCTCCATCCGCGCCAGCAGCGCATGGTCGGGCGACGCCCCCATGATCTTGCCGACATTGTGGTAGTGCGCATCGAAATCGGGCACCACCACGGGATCGGTCTGCACCACCTGCCGTTCGCGCGCGACATACGGACCGGCGGCATCCGTCACCAGCCAGTCATGGCCGATGAACAGCCACGGATCGATATGGTGCGCCTGCAGGACCTCGACAGCCTGCCGCGCCGCCTCGGGATCCAGCGACAGGCGCGAGACGATGGCGCCGTCCGGCATGGCGATCAGCCCGCCATTCAACCCGGCGCGCGGCGTATCGATCCCCAGCGGGCCCAGGAACATCTCCATGCCCCGTGGCGCACGGCTGCTGACCAGGCACAGCCGCACCCCGGCCGCGCGCAGCGACCGCGCGGCCGCCAGCACGGCTGGGGTCAGGTGCTTGTCCGGCGTCACCAGCGTGCCGTCGATGTCCGACACCACCAGACGGATCCGCGACGACGGCGCGGCGCGGGTCACGGGCACGGTTTGCACGCTCATTCCGCCAGCCCCAGCCAGTGCCGCCCATCCCGCACCAGCAGTGCGTCCGCTTCCACCGGACCGGCCGAACCGGCGGCATAGGAACAGAGCGGCGCCTCCTCAGGCCGGTCGCACCAATCCAGCACGGGCTGCACGGCGCGCCACCCGGCCTCGATATTGTCGGCGCGCTGGAACAAGGTCGCATCCCCCGTCATGCAGTCATAGATCAGGGTTTCGTAGCCGGTGCTCGGCCCCTCGCTGAACCATTCCGAGTAATCGAACTTCATGCGCACGCCGCCCAGCCGGACCGTGGGGCCCGGGATCTTGGCGCCGAACTGCATGGTGACCCCTTCGGTCGGCTGGATATGGATGGTCATGATATTGGGCGTCAGCCGTTCGACCGGCGTATCGCGGAACAGCGCATACGGCGCGTGCCGGAAATGGATCGCGATCTCGGTCTTGCGGACCGCCAGTCGCTTGCCGGTGCGCAGATAGAACGGCACCCCGGCCCAGCGCCAATTGTCGATGTTCAGCTTCATCGCGACATAGGTCTCGGTTCGCGAATCCGACGCCACGTCGGGCTCGTCGCGATAGCCGCGCACGGGTACGCCAGCCAGCGTCCCGGCGGTATACTGCCCGCGCACCACATCCTCGGGCGTCAGGCTGTGGATCGCCTTCAGGACCTTCGATTTCTCGTCACGCACCGCATCGGCATCGAATGAAACCGGTGCCTCCATGGCCGTCATGGCCAGAAGCTGCATCAGATGGTTCGGCACCATGTCGCGCAGCGCGCCGGTGCCTTCGTAGAACCGGCCACGCTTTTCCACGCCCACGGTTTCGGCCGCCGTGATCTGGACATGGTCGATGTTCTGCCGGTTCCACAGCGGTTCGAAGAACCCGTTGGAAAACCGCAGGGCCATGATGTTCTGGACCGTTTCCTTGCCCAGGTAATGATCGATCCGATAGATCTGCCGTTCCCGCAGGGTCGCCAGCAGGCGCCCGTTGAGTTCGCGCGCCGAACGCAGGTCGTGCCCGAACGGCTTTTCGACGATCACCCGGCGATAGGCGCCCTCGGTCTCATCCGTCAGGCGTGAGGTGCCCAGGCGGTCCACGATGGGGCCGAAGAAGCGCGCGGCGACCGCGAGGTAGAAGACGGCGTTCCCGCCGCCGACGCGCTCCACCAGCCGGTCGTAGGTGGCCGCCTCCTCGAACGACCCGCGCAGGTAGGTGACGCGGGTGTCCAGCCACTGCCAGATATCGTCGCGCAGCACGGTCGCCGAAGTACCGCGCCGCGCCACGAATTCCTGCAGGGCGTCGTGGAACTGGTCGCGCAGGATCTCGCTCGACAATTCGGCCCAGTCGACAGCGACGATGGAAAACCCGTCATCCAGCAACCCGGCACAGGCCAGGTTGTAGATCGCGGGCACCAGCAGCCGCTTCGTCAGGTCCCCTCCGCCGCCAAAGACGACGAAGGTACAGGACGGGGCCGGGCGCGGCTGCGTTCCCGCGCCGGCCCCCTGTATCTCGGACGATGCAGACGCGACTATTCCATCCATGTCGGACGTTTCCCTGACCTGTTTCCACCCGTTCCCGTCGTTGAGATTTTTGTTATTTCTTCTCGACGTGGCCGCCAAAGCCGAAGCGCATGGCGGAAAGAACCTTCTCGGCATAATTGTTGCCGGTACGCGACCGGAAGCGCGTGAACAGCGACGCGGTGATGACCGGCGCCGGCACCGATTCCTCGATCGCCGCCTCCAGCGTCCAGCGTCCTTCGCCGGAATCCGCGACCTCGCCCGTGAATTCGGACAGCGACGCGTTCTTGGCCAGCGCTTCCGCCGTCAGGTCCAGCAGCCACGAGGACACGACGCTGCCGCGCCGCCAGACCTCGGCGATGTCGGCCATGTTCAGGTCGAAGCGCTGGTCCTCGGGCAGGATGGCCGAATTCTTGGTCTTCATGATGTCGAAGCCCTCGGCGAAGGCCTGCATCATGCCGTACTCGATGCCGTTATGGACCATCTTGACGAAATGGCCCGACCCGGCAGGACCGCAATGCAGGTAGCCCTGCTCCGCCCGCGGGTCCAGGCCCGGCTTGTCGCGGTCGGGGGTGACGGGCGCATCGCCCTTGCCCGGCGCCAGCGCGCTGAGGATCGGGTCGATATGGTCGGTCGAATCCTTCGTGCCGCCATACATCATGCAATAGCCGCGCTCCAGGCCCCACACGCCGCCGGACGTGCCGACGTCGATATAATGGATGCCCTTTTCCGACAGCTGGGCCGCGCGGCGGACGTCGTCCTTGTAATAGCTGTTGCCGCCGTCGATGACGATGTCGTCCTTGCCCAGCAGGCCGTTCAACTGCTGGACCGCGGCCTCGGTGATCTCGCCGGACGGCAGCATGACCCATACGATCTTGCGGTCGGCGGACAGCTTCGTGACCAGGTCCTCGACGCTGCTGGCGGCAATGCCGCGCCCGCCCTCGGTCCGCTCGGCGACCTTGGCGACGGTGGCGGGGTCGCGGTCGAACAGGACCACGTCATGTCCATGCCGCGTCAGGCGGACGGCGATGTTCCCGCCCATGCGGCCCAGGCCGATGATGCCGATTTGCATGTTCTTGTTTCTCCTTTGCGCGAAACGTTGCCGCGCATGAGTCGGCCGCCCGGATCACGGTCCGGCAGCCGGCAGGACGCCCCGCCCGCAAGACGCGGGCGGGGCAGGACTGGTCAGATGGAAGCGTCGATCGCCTTGCCCAGCGCGTCGAGGCCGGACTTGAGGTCGCCCTTGATATGCACCCGCAGGGCCCGACGTCCCCGTTCGGCCAGGACGTCGAAATCGCCACGCGCCTGCGCGGCCTTCACCACGCCGAACGTGTATTTCTCGCCCGGGACCGGCAGGTCCGCGACGTCGTCGGCGGTGATCTGCAGGAACACGCCGCTGTTGGGTCCGCCCTTGTAGGCCTGGCCGGTCGAATGCAGGAAGCGGGGTCCGAATTCCGCCGCCGTCGCGACCTTCAGCGCATCGCGGATCGCCAGGCGCGCCGCCTGGATCCAGGTCCGCGTCGCCTCGTCGCGTTCGACATAGGCCAGCAGGCCCACATAATCGCCTGCCTTCACCCGGCCGAAATGCGCCTTCAGGATCTCGGCCAGCGACCCGCCCTTCAGCGCCTCGGCATTCGCCGCGTCGGCGAAGAACGTGAACGCTCCGTCGGTGGCGAACGGCGTTTCGGACGGCAGCTTGCCCGTCTCGTTATAGGCGGTCGTCAGCTTCTTGGTCTCGATCTTCGAGGCCTCGACATCCGGCTGGTCGAACGGGTCGATCCCCAGGATCGATCCGGCCACGGCGGTCGCGAATTCCCAGTGGAAGAACTCCTGGGCGACCTGCAGCTTGTCGTGCAGGTCGATCGTCACCACCGGCGCACCGGCCGCGACCAGCGCGCGGATCGCCTTATCCTGCTCGGCCGACGGTTCGGACGCGAGGCGCAGATAGGCGAAGACGCGATCCGTGCCGTAGACGTCGGGCGCGCCCAGCGTCTCGTCATCGATGGGGATCAACCCCTTGCCAATCTTGCCGGTCGATTCCGCGATCAGCTGTTCCAGCCACGCACCCAGATCATAGATAGCGGGCGAGGCGACGATCGTGACCTTGTCGCGCCCGAACTTCGTCGCGGCAATCCCCAGCACGGTGCCGAGTTGCACGCCCGGGTTCAGCGCCGGCGGCACCGACGCGGCCGACGCCCGGACCCCATATAGCGCGGAGTCCAGGAACGGCTTCAGCGGCACGCCGGCGGCGGCGGCCGGGACGATGCCGAAATTCGACAGCACGGAGTAGCGGCCGCCGATCTGCTTCTCGCCGTAGAAGATCTTCCAGAACCCGTCCTGCTTCGCCACGTCTTCCATGTGCGATCCGGGGTCGGTCACCGCGACGAAATGCGATCCGACGGCGTCGCCCAGGACCTTCTTCGCGGCCGCGAAGAAATAGGCCTTGAGGATATTCGGCTCCAGCGTGCCACCGGATTTGGAAGACACGATGAACAGCGTCTTCGCCAGGTCGACTTTCTTCTCGAAGGCCGCGACCTGCTGCGGGTCGGTGCTGTCGAGGACATGAAGCGTCGGGAAGCCCGCGTGCTTGCCGAACGTCTCGGCCAGCACCTCGGGCCCAAGGCTCGACCCGCCCATGCCCAGCAGCAGGATGTCCGTGAAGCCCTTTTGCTTCACCTCGGCCTGGAAGGCCTCCAGCGCCGGCAGGTCTGCCAGGCGATCGTCAACGATATCCAGCCATTTCAGCCACTTGGCTTCATCCTTGCCGGTCCAGACGGTCGCATCCCGCGCCCACAGGCGACGGACGATCCCACCCTTGCGCCACGCGTCCAGGCTGGCCTTCACGGCGCTGTCCAGGTCGGCGGGCAGTTCGATCGTCGTCTTGGTCAGCGCATCGCCCAGCAGCGCATTTTCCTTGGTGGCCACCGTGCCCAGCAGATCATCGAACGCATCGGCGAACGAGGACACGCCTTCGTCCACCAGGGTCTTCGTCACCCCGTCGAGGTCGAGGCCCAGGCGTTCGGCCTCGGCCATGACATGGCGCGCACCCTCGACATCCTCGGTCAACGAGGGCCGGACCTTGCCGTGATCGCGGAAGGCGTCGAACGTTGCCGGCGGGATGGTGTTGACGGTCTCGGGACCGATCAGCTCCTCGACATACAGCACGTCGCTGTAGGCCTTGTCCTTGGTGCCGGTGCTGGCCCACAGCAGGCGCTGCGTCTGCGCGCCGGCGGCAGCGAGCTTCTGCCAGCGCGGGCTTGCCGTCACCTCCAGCCAATGCTGGTAGGCCATCTTGGCGTTCGCGATCGCGACCTTGCCGCGCAGCGCCTTCAGGGCCTCGGCGTCCTTGTCGCCGGCCGCCACGCGATCGTCGATCTTCTTGTCGATCTTGCCGTCGATGCGGCTGACGAAGAACGAGGCGACGCTGGCGATGCCGGAGACGGGCAGCCCCTTGGCGTGACGGTCCTCGAGGCCCGCGATATACGCCTCCAGCACCTTCCTGTAGGCTTCGAGCGAGAACAGCAGGGTGACGTTGATGCTCAGCCCTTCGGAGATCGCGGTGCGGACCGCCGGCGCGCCCTCGTCGGTACCGGGGATCTTGATCATCAGGTTCTTCGCGTCGACCGCCTTCCACAGGCGGAGGGCCTCTTCGACCGTACCGGCGGTATCGCGGGCGAGATACGGCGAGACCTCGAGGCTGACATAGCCGTCCAGGCCCTTGGTCTGCTCATAGACCGGGTAGAGGACAGCCGTCGCGGCCTTGATGTCGTCGATGGCCATCGTCTCGTACAGCGTGCCGGCGGCGACGATCTGATGGGCCAGGACGTCCTTGTACTGGGGATCGTAATCCGTCCCCTGCCCCATGGCCTTCTGGAAGATGGCCGGGTTGGACGTGACGCCCTTCAGCCCATCCTCGTCCACGAGTTTCTTCAGGCTGCCATTCTCGGTGTAGGATCGCTGGATGAAGTCCAGCCAGGGGGACTGGCCGAACGATTCAAGCGCCTTGAGCGGATTGGTGGCGCCCTGAACACCCGTCTTGTGCACGACGTTCATGGTGTTGCTCCTTAGATGTCATGGCGGATTGTCCCCGGCCGGTTGGCCGGACTCCGCCTCTCTGGACTCTGAAACGGGCCGGGGCGCACGCGGCCGGACCGGCCGCGCGGTACCCCGGCCAAAGGATCAGCCTGCCTTGCCGGCCTGCTTGCGGGCTTCCGCCAGGACCGCCTCGACCGTGAAGCCGAATTTCTTCATCAACTGGTCCGCCGGGGCCGAGGCGCCGAACGACTGCATCGCGATGACCGAACCGGCCAGCCCGACATAGCGGTCCCATCCGATCGGGGATGCCATTTCCACCGCCACGCGGCCGCTGACCTCGGGGGGCAGCACGCTGTCGCGATAGGATTTCGGCTGCGCCTCGAACAGGTCCCACGATGGCATGGACACCACGCGCGCCTTCACCCCTTCGGCCTTCAGCGTCTCGTAGGCCTTGACCACCAGGTCGACCTCGCTGCCCGTCGCCATCAGGATGACATCGGGGGTGCCGTCGCTATCCGCCAGCACATAGGCGCCCTTCGCCAGGCCCGAGGCCGGGGCGTAGACCGTGCGGTCCAGCGTGGGCAGGTTCTGGCGGCTGAGGATCAGGACCGACGGGCGGTCGGTCATCGGCAGGACGGTGCGCCAGGCCTCGGCGACCTCGTTCGCATCGCCCGGACGGATCATCGTGACGCCGGGGGTGGAGCGCAGCTGCACCAGCTGTTCGATCGGCTGATGGGTCGGTCCGTCCTCGCCCACGCCGATCGAATCGTGCGTGAAGATATACAGCACCGGCTGGTTCATCAGCGCGGACAGGCGGATCGGCGGCTTCATGTAGTCGGAGAAGATCAGGAAGCCCGAGCAATAGGCCCGGATACCCGAGAGCGAGATCCCGTTGCAGATCGACCCCATCGCATGCTCGCGCACGCCGAAATGCAGGTTGCGGCCGCCATAGGTGCCGTTCCATTCCGGCGGCTGGTACGCGCCCGCCCCCTGGAAGGTCAGGTTGGTCTTGGTGGACGGCGACAGGTCCGCCGATCCGCCGATCAGCCACGGGAAGTTCGGCGCGATGGCGTTCAGCACCTCGCCCGAGCTCTGGCGCGAGGCCACGCCCTTGGCGCTGGCTTCATAGACCGGGATGTCCTTGTCCCAGCCGGCGGGCAGCCGGTTGTGCAGGATCTCGTCCAGCTCGGTCGCCAGGTCGGGATATTCCGTCGCATAGGACGCATACAGCGCCTTCCACGCGGCGCTGGCCGCGGCGCCACGGGCGCCCAGGCCCTTCTGGAAATGTTCCAGGACGCCGTCGGGAACGTAGAAGGTCTGGTCCTCGGGCCAGCCATAGGCCCGCTTCGCGCCGCGGATTTCCTCGTCGCCCAGCGGCTCGCCATGCGCGGAGGCGGTGCCGGCCTTCTTCGGCGCGCCCCAGCCGATGACGGAATGGACGATGATCAGGGTCGGACGCCCGGTCTCGGCCTTCGCCACGGCCAGCTTCGTCTCGAAATCGGCCAGGTCGTTGGCGTCCTTGACCTCCAGCACGTGCCAGCCATAGCCCTCGAACCGCTTATGCACGCTCTCGGTGAAGGCGATGTCGGTCGATCCCTCGATCGAGATCCGGTTGCTGTCGTAGATCCAGGTCAGGTTGCCCAGACGCAGGTGCCCGGCGGTGGAGGCGGCCTCGCTGGCCACGCCCTCCATCATGTCGCCGTCGCCGCAGAACGTGTAGACGTGATAGTCGAACAGCGGGAAGCCCGGCTTGTTGAAGCGCGCGGCCAGCCATTTCTCGGCCATCGCCATGCCGACCGAATTGCCGCAGCCCTGCCCCAGCGGGCCGGTCGTCGTCTCGACGCCCGCCGTGTGGTGATATTCCGGATGGCCCGGCGTCTTGGAATCCAGCTGGCGGAACTGCTTCAGGTCCTCCAGCGTCAGCGACGGCGCATCGAGCACCGTGCCGTGCTTCACCTCGCGCACGCCCGCCAGGTAGATCAGCGAATAGATCAGCATCGACGCGTGGCCGATGGACAGGACGAAACGATCACGGTTGGGCCACAGCGGATCGGCCGGATCGTAGTTCAGGACATTCTGCCACAGCGCGTAGGCCGGGGGCGCCATCGCCATCGGCGTGCCCGGATGACCGGATTTCGCCTTCTGGACGCCATCCATCGACAGGGTGCGAATGGTGTTGATGCACAGCAGGTCCTGGTCGGAGGACCCGACCGTCGCGCCGTCCGGGGCCCGAACAAGCTGGGTGAGTATGGAACGCATTAAACCGCCTTCTCCATTATGGTTGCCCTGTCTCGCACATCCGACCCGGGCCACCGGCATCCGGGCAGGCCACATCCCGTACGACGTGTCCCCGCCTTCGCGGGGCCGGCTCGCCGACATGGGAAGAGGACTGCCCCGGTGCCGGGACCCTGATCGTCATTTTTTTGTCATCCGGTGGCGACCCTGGCCGCCCGGGCCGAATGAATTTTCGCCGTACACTCTCACGACCTCCCCGTCGGGGCAAGTCACTGGCGGATCCAAAACCACAGGCGCATTAGAGCGCCCCCCGAACGCAGGTTTCCAGTCCCAGATCATCACGAGTCCTCGACTGCGCGGGAACCACCCCCGACGGCGCCCGCGCTCTGGCCCCCGCCGACGGGTCGGGACATACTGCCCGTTCCACCGTGCGGAGCGACCGGATGACGACCACTTCCCTGCCCGTTTCGGACCATTGCGACGGGCGCCGCTTCTTCAATCCCGCCACGATCGCACCGCCGGCAACCGGGCCGCGCCGCCCGCGGGTCCTGTCGATCCTGCGCTGGCAATGGGAACGCCGCCGGATCCAGGCCTGGCCCGCGACGCTGGACAACCCGCCGCCCGCGGGCGATCCCCACGCCCTTCCCGCGCCCGGGCACAAGCGGATCACCTTCATCGGCCACAGCACCTTCCTGTTGCGCCTGCCCTGCGCCGACGGGTCGACCCTGACAGTCCTGACCGATCCGGTCTTCTCCGAGCGGTGCTCGCCCGTGCGGTGGGCGGGCCCGCGCCGGGTCCGGCCGCCGGGCCGCACGATCGCCGACCTGCCGCGAATCGACCTGGTCCTGGTGTCCCATTGCCATTACGACCACATGGACCTGCCGAGTCTGGCCCGCCTCGGCCACCGCGACGCACCGGTCGTGATCACGCCACCGGGCAATGCCCGCCACCTGCGCAAGGCCGGCCTCGGCCACGCCGGTCTGGGTAACATCATCGAGCTGGACTGGTGGGAGGAGGCCCAGGTGGGGCAGGCGCGCATCACCTGCACACCCGCACGGCACGGGTCGGCCCGCACGCCCTTCGACCGCAACCGGGCATTATGGGGCGGATTCGCCCTCCGGACCGACGCCAGTCCCGAATCGGCCGGGGAGGCGGACGGCCCGAACCTGTTCTTCGCGGGGGACAGTGGACACGGGCGGCACTGGCGCCAGATCCGCGACCGGCTGGGCGCGCCGGATATCGCCCTGCTGCCGGTGGGCGCCTACGATCCCCGGATCCTGATGGAGGCCGTCCACACGACGCCCGAGGAATCGGTCCAGGCGATGCTCGACCTCGGCGCCGCGCGGGCGGTGGGCATGCATTTCGGTACGTTCCGCCTGACCGACGAACCGATCGACGAGCCGCTGCGCCGCCTCGCCGCCGCCTGCGCCGCCGCGGGCCTGGAAGCTGACCGGTTCACCAGCCTGAACCATGGGGAATGCCGGGACTTCGCCCCCCTCCTCGCCCCCGTCCCCAGCCTTGCTCCACCTTGACGGTCGCGTCCCCGGCCCTGAGGGTCTAGACTGGATCGTCCGTCCCCTTTGCCGAGGCCCCCGATGAGCGAGATCAGCGTGACCGACACGACCGCCAACGACGCCCCCCTGCCCGGCGGACAGGACCGCAGCGGACAGGACAACGACCCGGCCGCCGCGTTCACGGAAACCGAGATCGCGTGCCTGTTCCTGGACGCCGCGCGCGACGGCCAGACCGACCTGGTCGAGGGCTTCCTTGCCGCCGGGATGGACCCCGACCTGCGCGACGGGCGGGGCTATTCCGCCCTGATCCTGGCCGCCTACAACAGCCATGACGAAACCGTGGCATGCCTGCTGGCCCATCATGCGGCCGTCGATCTGCAGGATGCCAAAGGCGCCACGGCGCTGGCCGGCGTGGCGTTCAAGGGCGACCTGGCCGTCGCGCGCCTGCTGGTCGCGGCCGGGGCCGGGATCGATGTCCCGAACCATGTCGGGCGGACGCCGCTGATCTTCGCCACGATGTTCAATCGCGCGCCGATGGTCGCGTTCCTGCTGGAGCACGGCGCCGATCCCGACCGCCGGGATGGCGAGGGCAACAGCGCGCGGCTGGTCGCCGACCGGCAGGGCCTGGCCGCGATCGCGGCGCTGATGCCGCCGCGCGGCCCGCTGGATGCTCCCCGCCACCCGCATTGATCTTCCGCCCGGTTTCCCGGCCGGGCGCGCTGGTCTAGAAGATCGTCGGAGCACGCGATCCGTCGGCGCATCCGCGCGGCGCGGCACCCGGCCCATATCATTCCATCCGCCAACGGAACCTGTCATGAGCCGTTTCTGGAGCCCGATCGTCCACAGCCTGACGCCCTATGTCCCGGGCGAACAGCCGCAGATGACGAAGCTGATCAAGCTCAACACCAACGAATCCCCCTATGGCCCGCCGCCCCGGGCGCTGGAGGCGATTCGCGCCGCCACCGGCGACATGCTGCGCCTGTATTCCGACCCGACCTCGGAACGGCTGCGCACCGCGATCTCCAATGCCCATGGCGTGTCGATGGACGAAATTTTCGTCGGCAACGGGTCGGACGAGGTGCTGGCCCATGCCTTCCAGGCGCTGCTGAAGCATGACGGGCCGCTGCTGACCCCCGATATCACCTACAGTTTCTATCCGGTCTATTGCAGCCTGTACGGAATCACGCACGAACCCGTGCCCCTGAACGCGGCGATGCAGATCGACGTCGAGGATTACCTGCGTCCCTGCGGCGGAATCGTGCTGCCGAATCCGAACGCGCCGACCGGCATCGCGCTGGGACTGGGCCGGATCGAGACGTTGCTGCGCGCCCATCCCGATCGTGTGGTGGTGATCGACGAGGCCTATGTCGATTTCGGGGCCGACACCGCAATCCCGCTGATCCGCCATTTCCCGAACCTGCTGATCGTCCGCACGCTGTCGAAAGCCCACGCGCTGGCGGGCCTGCGGGTGGGCTATGCCATCGGGCAGCCCGAACTGATCGAGGGGTTGAACCGGGTAAAGGACAGCTTCAACTCCTATCCGCTCGATCTTCTGGCCCAGGTCGGGGCGACCGCCGCGATCGAAGATCGGGAATGGCTTGCGCGGACCACGGGAAAGATCATAAAATCACGCATCGGGCTGACATCCAGCCTGAGGGGATTGGGGTTCGAGGTTCTGCCGTCACAGGCGAATTTCGTATTCGCCCGCCATCCTGATCGTGACGCCGCCCGACTGGCCGCCGCCCTGCGGGAGCGGGCCATCATTGTGCGCCATTTCAGGACTCCCCGGATCGCGGAATGGCTGCGCATCACGATCGGCACCGATGAGGAATGCCGAATCGTGACGGATGCGCTGGACGCCATCCTGAAACAGAACGCGGACTGACCCTCCGTTCGTCCGTCGCCGGGCCTGTCCGTCTCGGCGGGTTGCCGGATCACGAGAGGCATGTACCTTTTTTGATCCCGGTGCGTTCCCTTTATATTCTAGAAGCCCGATCTTTTTTCACTTCCTACCATGGACCACCATCATGCGCGCATTTCACGGCCAGATGTCCGACAACCAGCCCATCCGGCGGTCGCAGGCGGAAAAGCAGAAGCAATTGCGCGATCTGCGCGAAACCCTGGCGGCAATGAAGTCGCATACCGCCCCCACCCTGCGCGAGAGCGTCCAGAAGCGTATCCGGCAGCTTGAGGCCGAACTGGCGGCGGCACCGGCGCTGAAGAGCACGGACGCGCCGCGTGGACAGCGTACGAACGGACCGCGTCAGGGGACGGGTTCGGGCACGCCCCGGCGGCCCCGTTCGATCTGACCCGTTCCCGGGGACCCGGCACCGGTTCGGCGGACCGGTTCGGGCCTCGGGATTCCGCGACCCGTCAGGGCACGCGCGGCAGCATCCTGGCCCGGTTGCGGTAGACCTGTTCCTCGTAATCCATTTCCTGCAACAGCAGGGATTCGGTTTCGTCATTGACGTACTGGGCGGATCGCAGGTTCCGCAATTCGATCCGCGACGCACGCAGGTTGGTCAGGCGCAGCGCCAGTTCCAGCCGCATCCGGCGAATTGAACCGATCTGTGCCGCGGTTGCCGCACCATCGCCGTCCTTCTGCAACTGGGCCAGCCGGTTTTCATATTCCTGCATCAGGCGCGCAATGATCTCGACCCGCATTTCGCGCGCTTCGTCGCGTGTCCCGGCACGCGCGGTCAAGGTCGCCTGTTCGTCGCGCATCCCGCGGATCATCGTGCGCAGCAGAACCAGGCGTGCCCAGTCGGCCTCGCGCTCCCGCGGGTCGTCCTGCCCCCGTTCCAGCCCCGCGACCAGCCACGGCAGCAACAGGCTGGCCATGAGCAGCGAAACGAGGATGACTCCAGTGGCCAGGGTCACCAGCAGGTCGCGGTACGGAAACCCCACCTGGCCCAGGGCGGCCTGCGGCAGGGATAGTACCGCCGCAAGGGTCACCGCCCCTCGCACCCCGGCAACCGTTCCCACCAGGACGGCCCGCAATGCCGGCCAGCGCATCGTCCCGCGTTCGCGGCGCGCGTGCAGCGCGTCGAGCACCAGCACGATCCACAATCCGCCGAACCGCAGCACGCACATCGCCAGGTGAATGGCGACGATGACCGGCAGCAGCAGCCACGGCGACGTCCCCGCCCCCCGCGCCAGCGCGATTCCGCTTCCCGCCAATTCCGGCAATTGCAGGCCCAGCAGCAGGAAGATGATCGAATTGAAGATGAAATTCACCATGTCCCACACGGTCCGCGCCTGCAGCCGGGTGGTGATCTGGGTCTCCTGGAGCACGCCGGTCAGCTTGGCCGTCATCCCGCCGGCGACCGCGGCCAGAATGCCTGAACACCCCGCCGCTTCGGCCAGGAGATAGGCCGCGAACGGCAGCAGCAGCATGAAGGTGATCTGTGTCGGCGGATCGTCGTAGCCCCGCCGCAGCAGGAACCGGTCCAGCCGCGCCGCGACATAGCAGACCACCACCCCGATCGCGATTCCCCCCAGCGCCAGCAGCCCGAACGTCAGCAATGCCGCGCGCAGCGAGAAGGCCCCCGTCACCGCCGCCGCCGCCGCGAACCGGAAGCAGACCAGGCCCGAGGCATCGTTCAGCAGGGATTCGCCGTCCAGCACATGGACGATGCGGCGCGGCACCGTGGCGCCCAGCATGCCGTCGACGGCCACGGCGTCGGTCGGCGACAGTACGCCGGCCAGCGCGAAGCACAGGGGCAGGCCCAGCACCGGGACCACCCAGTGCAGGGCATACCCGCACAGGAGAGTCGTCGCCAGCACCAGCGGCACGGCCAGCGCGAAGATGATGCCGCGCAGCTGCCCGAACTCGCGGGTGGGCATCCGGAACGCATCGCCGAACAGCAGGGGTGGGATGAACAGCAGCATGAACATGTCGGGATCCAGCGCGACATGCAGGCCCGCGACCGACCCCGCCACCCCCAGCGCGATCTGGATCAGCGGCAACGGAATCGCAAGCGGCAGCAGGCGGGAGAACAGGCTGCTGGCCGCCGCGACGGACAGCAGGATCAGACCAACGATGACGTCATGCATGACCGGCCTTCGACACTCCCGGCAACGGACCAGGTTGATGCTCCAGCCGCCGATCCTGCCCCGGCCGACGGGATCTGACCAGCAGGCGCGGCGCGGATGGTGACTTTCGGTCACCAGGGATGACCGACAAGGCGTCTCCCGCGCCGGGCGTATCGACGATACACCTCCGCAATCCGGCCCTGCGCCCGTCAGGCCCGCATCCCAAGGCATCCCAAGGACAGATGACATGCCGCCACTCAGCAATTCCGACCTTCAGGCCCGGCGCATGAACGCGGTTCCGCGCGGCGTGGGCTCGGCCACCGCCATCCATGCGGCCCGCGCCGAGAATGCCGAACTGTGGGATGTCGAAGGCCGTCGCTATATCGATTTCGCTGGCGGCATCGCGGTGTTGAATGTCGGCCACCGCCATCCGAAGGTGATGGAGGCCGTCCGCCGGCAACTGGACCGGTTCACCCACACGGCGTTCCAGGTCGCGCCGTACGAATCCTACATCGCGCTGGCCGAGCGCCTGAACGCGCTGGCGCCCTTCCCCGGACCGGCCAAGACCATCCTGTTCTCGACCGGTGCCGAGGCGACCGAAAACGCGGTCAAGATCGCCCGGGCGGCGACCGGCCGCAACGGGGTCATCGCCTTCACCGGCGGGTTCCATGGCCGGACGCTGCTGGCATCGGCCATGACGGGAAAGGTCAATCCGTACAAGACGCCGTTCGGCAGCATGCCGCCAGACGTGTATCATGTGCCCTTCCCTGCCGGGGACGTGTCGGTGGATGACAGCCTGAAGGCCCTCGGCTTCCTGTTCGCGGCCGACCTCGACCCCAGCCGCGTCGCGGCCATCGTCATCGAGCCGGTCCAGGGCGAAGGCGGATTCCGCGTCGCCCCGGCCGGCCTGCTGCAGGCCCTGCGCGACATATGTGACAGGCACGGGATCGTCCTGATCGCCGACGAGGTGCAGACCGGCTTCGCCCGCACCGGCAGCCTGTTCGGGATCGCGCTGTCCGGCGTGGCGCCGGACCTGGTCTGCGTCGCCAAGTCGCTGGGCGGCGGCTTTCCCCTGTCGGGCGTGATCGGCCGGGCCGATCTGATGGACGCGGTCGGGCCGGGCGGCCTGGGCGGCACCTATGCCGGCGCGCCGATCGCCTGCGCGGCGGCGCTGGCGGTCCTGGACGTGATCGAGGAAGAAGGGCTGGTGGAACGCGCCAATGCGATCGGCACGCGCATCCGCACGCGGCTGGAGGCCCTGCGCGGCCGGACCGACCTGATGCCCTTCGGCGCGCCGCGCGGTCCGGGCGCCATGATCGGCTTCGACATCCTGGAACATCGCGACAGCTCGGCCGTCCGCCGCGGCGGGGCAGCCGCCGTCTGCGCCCGGGCGGCGGAACTGGGCCTGATCCTGCTGTCCTGCGGCGTCCATGGCGAGACGATCCGCATCCTCGTGCCGCTGACCGCGCCGGACAGCCAGATCGACGAGGGGCTGGCGATCATCGAACGGGCGCTGGCGGCCTGACCCGCGCGGAGACATCCGCCGCGCCTTCTTGACAAGGCCATGACCCTGCGAAAGGCTTCGATCCGTCCGGGCAACGACCCCCGTTCCCCGGCAGGATTACAGGATGTTCATGGCCCAGCGGATGAATCTCTGTTTCGATGTCTCCTATATTGCGCTGGACGGGCGATGGCGGACGCCGGGGTCGTGGGTCGGCCGCCGCTTCCCCGATGTCGGAATGTATGAAGACATCGCCCGTCTTGCCGAAAGGGGCTGCCTGGACCTCGTTTTTTCCGGGGACGGCACCGGCGTTCCCAGCACGTGGGAAGGTTCGACCGACGATGCCGTGCGCTGGGGTGTTTCCTGGCCGCGCCAGGACATGAATCCCCTGATGGTGGCCATGTCGCGCGTGACCCGGCATGTCGGGTTCGGGCTGACCTATTCCTCCACCTTCATGCATCCTTACTATCTGGCGCGCCTGATGAACGCGCTGGACCATGTCAGCGACGGCCGCATGGCGCTCAATCTCGTCACCACGACGCGGCGTGCGGATGCGGCGAATTTCGGGTTCGACGACCTGGCCGAACACAATACCCGCTACGAACGGATGGAGGAATTCGTCGAGGTCTGCCACGCCCTGTGGGACGGGGTGGAGCCGGACGCCATGATCTGGGATCGCGAGACCGGACAGGTCGGCGATCCCGCGAAAATCCACGCCATCAATCATCGCGGCCGGTTCTTCCAGGTCAAGGGGCCGCTCAACACGCCGCCCTCCCCGCAGGGACGACCGATACTGGTGCAGGCAGGGGGCTCGCCGCGGGGAATCCGCGCGGCCGCCAGTTTCGTCGACGTGGCGTTCGGCGAAGACAAGGCGCTGGCTCTCCAGGTCCAGCAGCGCAAGGATTTCGACGTCGCCCTGCGCGCGGCCGGGCGCGATCCCGCACGGGTCGGAATCATCTGGCAACAGCCGATGATCGTGGCGGAAACCGAACAGGAGGCAGTGCGCGAACGCGAAGGCCTTCTAAGCATGATCCCGAAAGAGGTCGCCGGCGTCTATCTGTCTCATAACTCCGGCTATGATTTCTCGAAGCTTCCCCAGCGGTTTCGCCTCGACGAACTGAATGCCGAGATCGCGGCGACCCAGGCGACGCCCGTGGGCTTCGTGCACGCGCTGTCCCACAGGCTGGGCGCCGAAACCGAGATCACGCGCGAGGAATTCTTCGAATACGGCGTCCGCCGCGCCACCAGCTACGACACTACATTCGCCGGAAGCGCCGCGCAGGCCGCGGATTATCTGGAAGAAACGTTCGAGGCCACCGGCAGCCGTGGCGGCTTCATGCTGGGACACCCGATGGTCATGCCCGGCGACCTCGCACGCATCGTGGATTTCCTGGTGCCGGAGCTTCAGCGACGCGGAAGGTTCCGCAAGGAGTATTCCGGCAAGACGCTGCGCGACACATTGATGGATATCTACGACGAGTAATTCAAAGTCGGGTGCACCTCGAACCCACCAACGCCCGATCAAGGATCAACGAATTGGTTTCCAAAGGCCGGTGGCCTTTGGCGGGTTTCAGGTCAGCGCCCTGAAGGGGCGTCATCAGAACGTCAGCCCGCAATCCCCGACACGGCGTACGGTACGGCGTCCGGCGTGTCCTTCACCGCCACCCGCCCGGCCGCGGCGGGGACCAGGGCCTCGATATGCCGCCGTGTGTTGACGACGCCCTTGGCCAGGATCGTGCCGTTGGCATCCAGAAGCACCATCGTCGGCAGGCGGCTGACCTGCAGCACCAGGCCCAGTTCGACCCCGGTGACGAACGCTACCCCTGCCAGGGCCATGCGATCGCGCATCAGGACCAATTCGGGCTGCGCACCGTCGCCGACCAGCACCGGCTCCAGCCCCCGGTCGCGGGCGACATCCAGGGCGATGGGCAGGACCCGCTTGCAGACGGGACAGTCCGGCGCGACGAACAGCAGCATGCGCACCGCGCCCGGCGCCAGCGGCTCGCCCATCGGAAACGGGTCGCCCGCCAGCGTCCGCATGGTGATGCGCGGAATCGCCTGCCCCGGTTCCAGCCCGGCCTGGGCCGTCTGCATGCCGATCGGGGCGATGCGCTCGTGCAGCACGCCGATCTGGCGGGCCAGCGCGAACACCACCATGACCAGCACCACCACCGCCACGAACAGCAGGATCTGCGACAGCAGGAGAAAACCCATCATGCGGAACGTTCCTCTCCGGCGCCGTCGGACGACAGCAGATTCGACAGGCTCAGGGCCAGGGCCAGCAGGCAGGCGCCGGCGACCAGCGACTGGCCGCGCAGAAGCCATGATCCCGGCAGCCTCACCATCACCGGCACCAGGGCCAGCGGCGCCAGCGCCAGGGTGCGCACCACCGACAGCCATGACAGCCGGGCGCCGGCCAGGCCCGGCAGGCAGCCGCATGACAGGTTCACCCGTCCGCGCAGCACGTTGATCGCCATGGCGGCGGCAAACACCCCGAACAGCAACGCCGCCGCGACCCCGGCCCAGCGGACGGCGACACCAGCCAGCATCATAACCCCCAGCATCGTTTCCAGGCCGGCCAGCATCCAGGCGGCCGGCGCCAGCAGCCCATCGGGCAGCAGGCGATAGGCCGCCATCGTCCCCAGGAAATGGTCCGGATCACGCAGTTTCGCGATGCCGGCGGCAAGGTACAGCCCCCCCACCGCCCCGCACGCCAGCGCGGCTACCATCGACGGCAGGATCCCCGCCGCGCTCATCTGACAGCCTGTTTGAAACTGCGCGCTGCCGGCGATCCGACGCGTGATTTCTGCGCTCCGCTTCGGCGTTCGAAAATATACGCCCGGCACGGTCCAGGGCCCACGTCCCGGATCGACCGCGCCGGCAGTCGACGATCCATCATGTCGGTCTCTCTTCCGTTCATTCCGCTTTCCGGCGCCGTCGTGTCAGGGCGCATCGCGGCCGGACTCGCGCCCGGCCTGCGCCGTATCATAATCATGCAGGGCCCGCGCCCGCGGGCAGGTTCGCACGACCCCCCGCACCACGTGATCGCGATAGAGATGCAGGTCGGCCATCCGCAGCGGATCGGCCCGCAAACGCGCGATTTCGGCCGCCGTATAGGGCTTGGTCCCTGCCGGCAGGCTGTCGTGCCCGAAGGTGAAGACCACGAAATTCACCATGTCGGCAAGATCCTGCGACGACAGGTTGGCGAAGGCCACGTTCGGCAGCCGGACCAGGTATTCCCGACCCTCGGGCGTGCACAGGAAATAGCCCACCTGCCCCGCCAGGTCCGGGACCACGCGCTGCCCGGACCGCCCCTGCACCCCATGGCACCCGCCGCATCCGATGAGGTACCGCCCCTGCACCACCGGGACCACCGGCACGGTCCCTGACCGCGCGCCGCTGGCCGGGGGCGGCAGGGACTGCACGGACAGTCCGAGTGCGCACAGCCCGCCAAGGACTGCTGGACGCGGGAAACGCACCATCATCGCCACGCGCGGGCCTTCCCCCGACGTCAGCTCGCCTGGCCGATGATCGCGGCGGTCGAGCAATGATAGGCCGTCGATGCCGTTCCGAAGCACCAGATGATGTCATTGCTGGCCTGGGGCCGGTAGATCGGCATTTCGCGATCGGCGGTGTTGCAGTCGCAATCCTTCGGCACCGCACAGATATTGCGGCCACAGCAGTCGCGATAGGCGATGACATAGGACCGGCCGTCGTCGGGATTGCGGCACGTCCCGATCCACGATACCGGCGAGGGCTCGGTCCCCGGCGGGCAGGTATGCACCCCGCCGCCGCAGCAGCCGCACAGCACGCCATCGATGGCGCAATGGCGCCAGTAATTGCATTTCGTCGGATCCTTGGACTGGGCCCGACGTTCGAAATCGCTCAATGTCGGAGAGGGGGCGGACGCCGCATCCGCCCGCGCCACCGGCAGCAGGGGAAATGCCGGCGCCACGGCAATCGCCGCACCGATGCGGCCCAGCACGCCCCGACGCGACGATCCCGCGGCCAGCTTGCGCGTGGCCTTTTCACCCAACCTGTCGAGGAAAGAAACCGACATCGTCTACACACTCCCGGTACGACGGCGTGGCATCGTCATGCCACGCGGGGACGTGCGTCCAGATAGGACTGCACGGAGACGTGGCCGGTTTCCCCCGCCACGACAAGGCTTTCAAGATGTTCGCGATTATTGACAAGGCCCTTGCCCACGATCGTGCCCGCCCCGTTCAGCAGCAGCGCGAAGGGCAGCTTGTCGACTTCCAGCCACTGGCCGATCTGCGCATCGTTGACGAAGCATGCGGGATCGAGGCCGAAACGCCGGATCAGGTCCCACTGCATCGCATCGGTATCGTCCCCCAGGCACAGCAGGTCGATGGATTCCCGCCGTGTGAAATCCTTTGCGATGGGCAGGATCTTGCGCGAAATCGGGCAACTCCCCGACACGAACAGCAGCAGGTGCAGGCGCCCGTCGGGCCGTTCGCCCCCCAGTCCGACCTCCTGCCCGTTCATCGCCCTGACGACCCGGCGTGGCAGGCGGACGCCGGGCTGTGGGCCGGCCGACGTCATCAGCGCACCGACAGGGGCCACGCGGGTGTACAGGCGTCGGACGCTGCGAAACAGCACCGCGACCACCAGCGCAACCGCCAGGACCAGCATCCAGCTGACAGACTGGGACAGCAGCAGGACGGTCATGCGACGCGGGCCTGCGGACAGGCTGGAAAAACCATCGTCATGTCCCGCGTCACATATCGGGAACCAGGGCCATGGGCCCGGCCTGGGCCTCGATGGTCCTGCGGACGGTACCGGTGCGCACGTCGATCGTCGCAACCTTGCCGTTCTCGGCGGTGGAATAGAGCAGCGGCGCCGCATCCGGGCTGACGGCGATCCCACGGGCAGGTTCCGGCAGGTCGATGCGCCGCACCAGCACATGGGCGGCGGGATCGATCTCCCACACCTCGGTACCGGCAGTCTTGTGCGTCCAGTAGGTGCCGACATGCATCAGGACGAACAGATGGCCGCTGGCCCGGTTCCAGGCGAACGGCTGCGCGCCGCCGGGCCGCCAGGCGATATCCTGCACCCCCGTCCCCGCGACCGGCTGCCCCGCCGCCTGCTGGATGGACCACGGCGTACCGACGACCGGGTCCTGCCCGAGGGTCGTCGCATAGACCTTGCCCGAATAGGATATGAACAGTGCGCGGCCGGTGGCGCGATCGACCATTCCCTGCTCGAAGATCGGATCGTTGTTCGCGTCGAAGAACGGCTTCGTATGCGTGACCTTCACCTCCGTGCCGCCGGCATAGCCGACATTGGTCAGCGATCCGTCCCCGCACAGGCTGGAGAACCCGCCGGCCTTCCACGGAAAGACCAGCGCGCAGCCGGGAATATCGACCGTACGCGCCACCGATCCATGGGCCAGGTCGATGACCGTCACCGATGTCGCCGGGCTCATGTCGAAGACGTAGCCCCAGCGCCCGTCGGGGCTGACGTCGAAATCCTGCTTCTTGTAGACCGCCAGCGCGCGCGGCGGCAGGTCGATCTCCCGCAGCAGCTTCAGCGTCCTGGCATCATATTCCTGCAGCAGGTCCTGCCGCGTGCCATGATCGACACGGGACCAGATCGTATCGGCGACATAAAAGATCCTGCGGTCGGGGGACAGGACGATGTTGCCCAGGATGCTGGCCGGGACGGTGCCGAGGATACGCCCGGCATCCCCGTCATAAATGGTATAGGCCGTGTCCGCCGTCGCCGGCAGGAACCAATGGGGGGCGACCGGCGGCAGGGTGGCCACGTCGCTCTGCTCCGCCTGCAGGACGGGGGTGTCCGCGTGGGCGGCACCCGCCGACAGCATCAGCATGGCGGAAAATGCCGCACGCCACGCGGTGTTCATGCTCCAACCCACCATCACGGTCCTCTTGCCCCTTTTCAAGGTGACATGCCCGATCGGGCACGCCCTGTCCCGTCCCGATATGTCCCGTGGAACCGGACGCGGCCGGACCCCGTATTCCCGGCCCTGCCGCGTTTCTCTCCGGCGTCTTAATATTCGGCGCTGATCGTGCCGAAATACTCGCGGACCGCTCCACGCTCCAGCGACTGGTAGTCGCCCCCGTCGCCCGACTGGCCGCCGATCGGGAAACCGTTCTCGCCCATCATCGCGATATATTTCTGGTTGAAGAGGTTATAGATCTCGAAGCTGGCGGTCACGTTCTTCAGCACGCTGAGATTGCCGAACCGATATTTGGCGCCGAGATTGGCCATCCAGTAAGAGCCGATGCTCGTATCGTTCATGTACGAGAAGTAACGCTTGCCGTAGTAATTCACATCGAAATGGGCGGACGCTCCCTTATATTCGTATGCGAGACTGGTCTTGTACATAACCTGCGGATAGGCAAGCATCTTCTTGCCCTTGATATCGCAATCCCCCGCAAGCGGGCAGATATTGACGTGATCCGCATAGGTGAAATGATTGTAGCTGATCGAGTTGGTCCAGGACAGGCCGTGCGCCAGCCCGTTGAACGGCGACAGCGTCAGGAACGCATCCGTCCCGTACATCGTCGCGTGTTTCGAGTTGACGACCGAGGTGATCGGATTGTTCAGGCTTCCCACCGAGGCGGAGATCAGACGGTTGTACGCATCCGAATGATATGCGTCGACAGAGGCCTGGATCTTGGGCGACGTGTACCTGTAGCCAACCACATAGGAAAAATCGCGCTCGTTCGGCAGGTTGTGCTGAAGCTGCTGGAACGCATCCTGCGACGACACCGCCCAGGGAGAGACCGAACCGCCCGAGGGCGCCACCATGAACGGCCGCATGTTCTCGGCGAAATCGAAATACAGCTCGTGCCCACGCAGGAAATGCCAGTCGAGATTGACCGCCGGCAGGAATGCCGCCGCCGAGGTCATCGATCCGTTCGGCAGGCCCGAGACCGAGCCATAACCCGTGTCGCTGCCGTAGCCGGCATCGACGTTGCCGTAATACGCGCCGCCGGACGTCGTCTGCAGCATGGACCGGAAGCCGTAGGTCACCGCCAGGCTGTCCACCGGACGCCAGGTGTCCATAAGGTGGAACTGGAATGCATTGGTATTCCAGGTAAAGCCGTAGCCTTGCTGGAAGGGAGGGCCATAGGTGGTGTAGGGCCCGACGGTCTTGAGCGGCGCGCCCTGGCCGTAGACCGGTTCGTTATACCAGAACAGGTCGGCCCGCTGGGAATTGTTCTCGTACCAGCCGCCGGCATTGATGTTGTGGCGCCCGATGCGCCAGTTGAAGGCGCTGGTGAAGCCGAAGCGCTGGTAGGACGACTGCCACACTTCCTCGGAATCCGGCGCGCCGGTCCCGAGCGACTGTGTCCAGGGATCGCCATACGTCGCGTGCGTATCATCCGCGGCGGCGTAGAATACCGTATTCCAGCGCAGGCGATCGGTGAGGGCCAGGTCGGCATTGATACCGCCCAGATAATCCTGTGTCGCTTGTCCGGCATCATAATAGGCGGTTCCGGCGCCTTCGTTCGTGTTCTGCCAGGAGGCCGGAATGGTCGGGCTGGTGCCCTTCGGGAAGACCAGCGGGGTTCCGCTGCCGACATCGTACGTGCCCGGACCGGTATAGGTCAGGCCGTTATCGTTCACCCACGCATATTCCGAGGCATTATAGGCCCCCAGATAGTTCGGCGCCCAGGATTCCGTCCGCCATCCGGCATTTTTCAGGATGCTGAGGGATTTGTCCGCGTAGCCCCAGACCTCGGCGTCGTTCCAGTTGAAGATCGACGTGATCCGGCTGTCATTCCCGATGGGCTGGACGAGCTTGCCATTCACCGACTGCATGAACCCGGGGGTCGGGGCGTCGTATTTCCGTTCGTCGGCGCGCGAATACGCGGCATAGAATTTCGTGCCGGTGCGGTTCAGCGCGCCGCTGTCGACGCGGGCGTAGGTGCGCAACGTGCCGTAGCTGGCGAAAACCTGCGAGACCTTGCCACCCACCTTGTCCTTCGGATCGGACGTGTGGAAACGCATCGTGCCGCCAAGGCTGGAATTGCTCGGCAGGTCGACGCCGCCGGCACCCTGCGATGTCTCGACGCTCTGGATATCATCGGAAATCCAGGCGTTGGCGACGTTCAGGCCGTTGACGCTGGAATAGCTCTGGTCGTTGAGCGGGATGCCATCGAGCGTCATCCCGATCGAATCCTGGAAGAAGCCGCGCACGTATACGCTGGTGCCCCAGGTGTCGAGGCCGAGCGGATCGCTTGAACTGAAGCTCACGCCCGGCAGCTGGCCGACCGATTTCAGGATGTTGGTTCCCGCCACCTGCGATTCCAGCATCGCGCGGGTCACGCTGACCTCGGCGCCGTGCGAGACATGGTGGCTGGCGACCACGTTGACCGCCTCGTCCGCCGCGGCGGCGACGCCGGCGCGACGCGCGGGCGCATGGGTCGGCCCTGCCGTCCTCGCAGCCCCCTGCCGGGCGATCGGGCCCCCGCGGTGCAGATGCGTCGCGGACGAATGCGACGACGTCGCAGCCGATTCCGGCGCCGTCTGTGCGAAAGCCGCCCCCCCGCCGATCACGCCGCCAAGAACGGCCGTGCCAAGGAGTTGCGCGCGCAAGAGACGCCTGTTTCGCGCGAAAATCCGTCCTGATCGCATGTAGTGCCTTTCCCCGGCGCCGCGCCCCGCGCGGACGCATCACATTCCGTTCATTGCATTTTAACTGTCGAAACAAGCAGGCTCGGTTGACAAGACGTTTTGTGTCCGGACCGTTCGGTTCGCCTCAGACAGATGCACCCGTGCCACACCCTGTTAAATCCGCGCAACAATATGCAAAAGTTGCCTTCGTTGCAGCACCGGTGACAAAAAGGCACCATCCGTCTAGCATGACCGTCCCCTCGCCCCCGGATTCCCATGCCAGACAAGCGCCTTTTCCCCCCTTTCGGGCCGTTGCGCGCCTTCGACGCATTCGGCCGCACCCGTGGCATCCGCCGGGCGGCGGAATGGCTGCGCATTGACCATGCCGTCGTCAGCCGGCACATGCGCGCCCTGGAACGATGGACGGGCGTTCCCCTTCTGGACCGGGCCGGCGGAGGGCTGACCGAGGCCGGCAAGATCTATCACGGCCGGATCACCGCCGCCCTGGACGAGATCGCCAACGCGACCGAGGCCCTGCGCACCGGCGACCCGCCGCAGCTGAGCGTCTGGTGTGTTCCCGGTTTCGCCTTTCACTGGCTGGTCCGCCGCCTGGGCGCCTTCCGCGAGGAACATCCCGAGATCGACCTGATCCTGCGACCCAGCGACGAGCGCGCGTCATTCTGGTCCGACGGGGTGGACGCCGATATCCGCTACCGGCTGGACAACGCGACGACGCTGTCCTCCCCCGGTATCCGCCAGGCGGAACTGGCCCGGCCGCTGGTCTTTCCGGTCGCCAGCCCCGATTTCGTCCGACAGGCCGCCGGCCGGATCCGGCGGATCGAGGATCTGGCATCGCTGCCCCTGCTGGCCGAGGAAAACAGCGACGAATGGCTGGCCTGGTTCGCAATGCAGGGGGTGCAGGTCCCCACGGTGACCCCGGCCGCCCGTCTGTGGCATGCCCATGTCATGCTGGCCGCCGCGCGTGAGGGACATGGCGTGGCGCTGGCCAACCAGTTCCTGCTGGAAGACGACCTGGCTTCGGGCAAGCTGGTTCGGCTGGGATCGGCCGATGGTCCGTTTCCCGGGGCCGCCATCGGGGCCTACACGCTGTTCATTCCGGAAAACCGCTGGGACCGGCCGGCGTTGGTCCGGTTCCGGACGTGGCTGTCGCACATAGCCGGATCGTTCCAGCCCTGCGCCGCCACGTCGCGGCCCGGGGCGGCACCATAAGGGGCTGTTGTCCGTACGCAACAAGCGACGAAAACCCGGCAGGAAAATGATCATCCTATATTGAAACGTTATATCATACGGTTTAGAGCGGCGAGAGAACCTGCCCCTTTCCTGTTCCTCCAGCCGGACAATCGCCCCGTATGCCCGCACCGTGCTCTCCCGCCCGTCTCACGTTGGTGACCCTGCTGCTGTCGGGCGTGGCGTCCCTGGCCATGACCCCGGCGCAGGCGGATACGACCGCATCCGCCACGCCCCAGGTGCAGCCGGCGAAGACCGGAACCGCAACACCGCCCACCGGGAAACAGACCGCGCCGTCCCCGGCGCCGGCTCCCGTTTCGGTTCCTTCATCCGCCCCCGAACGCATCACCGTGACGGCGCGCCTCGACCGGGCACGCTCGGCCCTGCAACCCTCGACGGGCGCCACGGTCTACAGTTTCAGCCGCACCGCGATCGAAACCGTACCCGGCGGGGACAACGCGCCGTTGAACGGCGTGCTGCTACAGGCCCCCGGTGTGGCGCAGGACAGCTACGGCCAGATCCATGTCCGCGGCGACCATAACGAGGTGCAGTTCCGCCTGGACGGCGTGCAGCTGCCCGAGGGCCTGACCGTGTTCGGCCAGGCTCTGATGACCCGTTTCGCCGATTCCCTCTCGATGACGACGGGCGCGCTACCCAGCGAATACGGCTTCCTGCAGGCGGCGGTGATCGACATCACCACCAAGAACGGCACCACGAATCCCGGGGGCGATGCCTCGATCTATGGTGGGGCGCGGGATTATTTCTTTCCGTCCCTGCAATATGGCGGACATCACGGAAAATGGGATTATTTCGCCACCGGCGATTTCCTGCACGACCGGATGGCGATCGAAAACACCACCCCCAGCTTCAACGCCGCGCATGATCTCAGCAACCAGTACCACGCCCTGGGCCACCTGCGGTACACGGCCGACGACGACACCCGCATCAGCCTGATCGGTGGCGTGTCCAACGCGGAATATCAGCTTCCGAACAATCCCGGACAGCAGACGCAATTCCAGCAGCCGGCCTATTCCGGCAGCGCGCTGGCCCAGCGCCTGGCCGGCAGCGTGGACAGCGCCAGCCTGGACGAACACCAGAAGGAAATCACCGATTTCGGCATCCTGTCCCTGCAGAAGGAAATCGGAAATTTCAGCCTCCAGACCTCGGCGTTCGTACGGTACAGCAGCCTGCGCTATTCCCCGGACATGCTGGGCGACCTCGTCTATAACGGCATCGCGCAGCAGGCCGCGCGCTCGGTCTTCTCGTCGGGCAGCCAGGGCGACGTGACATGGCGCATCAACCGCCAGCACACGATGCGCTTCGGCTACCAGGCGTTCGTCGAACGCAACGTGTCCAAGACGAACTCGCTCGTCTACCAGCAGACGGGCAGCGATGCGAACGGCGACCCCGTCTATGGCGACAGCCCGATCACGATCCATGATGGCAGCGGACGCACCGGCTGGATCTGGGGTCTGTACGCCCAGGACGAATGGCAGCCGCTGCGCAAGCTGACGGTCAATTACGGGCTGCGCCTGGACGGGGTAGATGAATATACCCACCAGAAGCAGCTCAGCCCCCGCCTGAACCTGGTCTGGACCCCGCTGCGCGGCACGACGCTGCATGCCGGCTATTCCCGTTATTTCACCCCGCCGCCGTTCGAGGTCGTCAGCGGCGCGTCGATCGGCAAGTTCGACGGCACCAGCGCCGCCGCCGCCAGCACCCGCAGCGATACGGTCAAGGCCGAAAGCGACCATTATTTCGACGCCGGCATCACCCAGCAGATCCTGCCGGGCTGGCGCGCCTCGTTCGACGCCTATTACAAGCTGGCCCACAACCTGATCGACGAAGGCCAGTTCGGCGCGCCGATCATCCTGTCGGGGTTCAATTACCGGCGCGGACAGGTGAACGGCTACGAGGTCAGCACGTCGTACGATCGCGGCCCGATATCGCTGTACGGCAACATGGCCTGGTCGCGCGCCATCGGCAAGGACATCACCAGCGCGCAATTCAATTTCTCGCCCGACGACCTGGCCTATATCCAGCAGCACTGGATCCACCTGGACCATGACCAGCGCTGGACGGCGTCGGCGGGCGGATCCTACACCTTCTTCCATCGCACCGGGCATCCGACGCGCCTGTCCGCCACGATGGTCTACGGCAACGGCCTGCGCGCGGACAGCGACATTCCCAACGGCGCCAAGCTGCCGCAATATGTCACCTTCAACCTGTCGCTGGTACAATCGTTCCGGGACCTGTTCCACGTACCGTTCCTGAAGCGGACCCAGGTGCGGCTTGACGTCACCAATTTGTTCGACCGGACATACGAACTGCGCGACGGTTCCGGCATCGGGGTCGGGGCGCCGCAGTACGGGCTGCGCCGGACGATCCTGACCGGAATTTCCCAGCAATTCTGACCATCCGCCCGTCGGGCCATGACATTCCGGTTCCGATATCTATAATCGGAACCGAAACGTCCTGGCACCAGGCGGGAGGCCCAAGCCCATGTCCATCTCCACCGCCGCGTCACCGGCATCGTCCGTGCCGGACGACGCCGCCCCCGCGCAGTTGCACAAGCGCCACGTCGCGATGATCTCGATCGGCGGCGTGATCGGGGCCAGCCTGTTCGTCGGATCGTCCACCGCCATCGCCACCGCCGGGCCGGGCGTGTTCCTGTCCTACCTGCTGGCCGGGCTGATCATCCTGTGCGTCACCCGCATGCTGGGCGAGATGACCGTCGCGGACCCCGACGCCGGATCGTTCGTCGCGCATATCCGGCGCGGCATCGGCCCGCGCACCGCCTTCGTGGGCGGATGGACCTATTGGGTGATGTGGGCGACGATCCTGGGGATCGAGGCGATCGCGGCGGCCAGCTTCCTGGCGCCGTTCCTGCCGCTGCCGTTCCTGGCAATCGAATGCGCCATCATCGCCGTGATGACCGGGATCAACCTGTTTTCGGTCCGGGGATACGGCGAATTCGAATATTGGTTCTCGATGACCAAGATCATGACGATCGTGATCTTCATCGCCACCGGCGGCTGCGCCCTGCTGGGCTTCACCGGATATCGGCCGGATATCCCGTCGAACCTGCTGGGCCACGGCGGCCTGTTCCCCCATGGCGGATTTGCCCTGATGGCCAGCATCCCCGCCATCATGCTGTCGATGGCCGGCGCCGAGATCACGACGATCGCCGCCATGGAATCCAGCCACCCGGCCGAGAGCGTCGGCCAGGCCACGCGCTCGGTCGTGCTGAAAATCTTGGTCTTCTACCTGGTGTCGATCGGGCTGATCCTGTGCCTGACGCCGTGGGCGGCGGTTAGCCCCGGGCGTTCGCCCTTCCTGACGACATTGCAGCGCATCGACATCCCCTTCGCATCACTGCTGATGACGGGGGTGATGCTGGTCGCCACCCTGTCCGCGCTGAATTCGGGCCTGTACGTGACGTCGCGGATCCTGTGCGAACTGGCCGACAGCGGGGATGCACCGCGCCTGTTCCTGTCGCGCAGCGCAAACGGCACGCCGCGCCGGGCGATCCTGGCCGGCAGCATCATCGCAATCCTGGTGGCCATCGCCGGCATGCTGTCGCCCGACCTGGTCTTCGCCTTCCTGGTCAGCGCGACCGGGACCTTCGTCCTGTTCGATTATGTCCTGATCGCGGTCGCCCAGATCCGCCTGCGCCGTCAGGCGATCGCCGACGGCACCCGGCCCGCCCTGCCGATGTGGGGCTTCCCATGGATTTCCTACGTCACGCTGGCCCTGCTGGTGGGCGCCCTGCTGACGATGCTGGTCGCGACGACGCACACGCGGCTGGAAATCATCCTGGGGTCCCTGACCGTGGGCTTCCTCATCCTGGTCGAAAAGGGCACGCTGGCCATGCGCGGCACCCGCTAGACCTGCGGCGCGGGCGACGCCCCGCGCCGTCCGGGTCCCCTCAGGCCGTGGCATCCAGCGCCGGCAGGCCTGTCTCCATGCCCAGCGCCGACGCCGGCACACCGGCGGCGATCAGGTCGCGGGCGGCCTCGATGTCCGGGGTGAAGACGCGGTCACGGTCGTAGAAGGCCACCTTCGCCCGCAGGGCGGCGACCGCGCGGGCCAGCGGGGCCGAGGTTTCAAGCGGGGACAGGAAGTCGATTCCCTGGGCCGCCGCCAGATATTCGATGGCGACGATGTCGCGCACGTTGACCACGATGTCACCCACCCGCCGCGCCGCGAACGTCGCCATGCTGACATGGTCCTCCTGGTTGGCTGAGGTCGGCAGGCTGTCCACGCTGGCGGGATGGGCCAGCGTCTTGTTTTCCGACGCCAGCGCCGCCGCCGTGACCTGCGCGATCATGAAGCCCGAATTCAGGCCGCTGTCGCGCACCAGGAAGGGGGGCAGGCCACTCATCTGCGCATCGACCAGCAGGGCCAGACGGCGTTCGGCGATCGCGCCGATTTCGGATACCGCAATGGCCATCAGGTCGGCGGCGATGGCCACCGGTTCGGCGTGGAAATTGCCGCCGGACAGCATCTCGTCGGTGTCGGCGAAATGGATCGGGTTATCCGACACCGCATTTGCCTCGATCAGCAGGACAGATGCCGCGTGACGCAGATTGTCCAGGCACGCCCCCATCACCTGCGGCTGGCAGCGCAGGCAGTAGGGATCCTGCACCCGTTCGTCGTCTTCGCGGTGGGAGGCCCGGATCGCCGAACCCGCCATCAGCGCACGATAGACGGCGGCGCATTCGATCTGCCCCTTCTGGCCGCGCAGGGCATGCAGGCGGGGATCGAACGGGGCGTCCGTGCCCCGCGCCGCATCCAGGGTCAGCGCCCCGGTGACCAGGGCCGCCTGGAACAGCCGTTCGGCGTCGAACAGCGCCACCAGGGCCAGCGCGGTCGAGGCCTGCGTGCCATTCAGCAGCGCCAGTCCCTCCTTGGGGCCCAGCACTACCGGCGTCAGGCCCGCCGCCCGCAGGGCCTCGCCGCCCGGCAGAGTGCGGCCTTCGAAAACCGCCTGCCCCTCGCCGATCATGACCGCCGTCATGTGGGCCAGCGGGGCCAGGTCACCGGACGCGCCGACCGATCCCTTCTGCGGGATGACTGGCAGAACGCCCCGATTGCACATATCCAGCAGCAGCTGGACGATGTCCGCCCGCACGCCCGAATAGCCGCGGCCCAGCCCGTTCGCCTTCAGCAGCATGATCAGCCGCACCGTGCGTTCGTCCATCGGCGCGCCGATCCCTGCCGCGTGGCTCAGGACCAGGTTCCGCTGCAGGTCGCGCAGGTTGGAATCCGCGATCCGGGTCTTGGCCAGCTTGCCGAAGCCGGTATTGACGCCATAGACCGGCCTGCCGTCGGCCACGATTCGCGCCACGGACCGCGCGGCATCATCCAGCTGCGCGCGTGCTTCCTCTGCCAGGGTCAGGCTGGGCGCCGAGAAGGCGAACCGCCGCAGATCCGTAAGACCGAGCGCGCCCGGCGTCAGGACGAAAGAATCGGTCATCGCCGGCCGGCCGGACGAGGGAGAGAGACGGTCATGGCAAAACCTTGAATGTACTTGTATATACCATTCGATAGCCACACCGTCCTGACCCTGTCAATCCGGCCCGCTCAGCCCTGCCGCACCCGCCCGACCAGGACGTCCAGCGGCAGGCTGCCCTCCAGCATCGCCAGGCGCCGCAGGGCGTCGGCGTCGCAGGTCCGCCCGGGACGGAGAACGGAGGTCCATGACCCCGGCAGGTCGTCCCGCCATTCCAGCACCGTGCCCGACGACGACAGGGCGGGGCAGGACAGGTCCGCCGGATCGGGCGCGAGACCGAACGGCAGGCGCGGCGCAACGACCAGCAGGCACAGATCGCCCAGCGTCCGGGTGAAGACGATGAGATGGCGCCGCCCGGGACCCAGCACGCGGACCGGGGCATAGGCTCCATCTGCGAACAGCCCGGGCTGTTCCCTGCGCAGATGCAGTACCGCCTGGATCAGCCGCTGCTTGACGCATCCGTCCCGCCAGTGCCGGGCAAGGGCGGCGACGTCGTCGTCGGTCGTCAGGCTGTCCGTCCGGGCCGCGAAATCGACCGGCCGGCGATTGTCCGGATCGACGAGGCTGAAATCCCAGTATTCGCATCCCTGATACAGATCGGGCACCCCGGGGCAGGTCAGGCGCAGCAGCGTCTGGGCCAGCCCGTTCAACGCCCCGGCGGGGGCGATGCGGCCGACAAGGGCGTCAAGGGACGCCAGGAAATCGTTCGATGGGTCCGGATGCAGCAGGGCGTCGACGAACTGGCGGCATCCCTCCTCATACGCCGGATCGGGGTCGGTCCAGCTGGTATGCCGCTTCGCCTCGCGCAGGGCCTTGGTCTGCCAGGCCTGTATGCGGTCGCGGAACATGTCGCAGGCCTTGGCGTGGGGGGCGGCATCTGTCATCGGCCATGTCGCGGCCAGCACCTGATAGAGGATCAGTTCGTCCGCCCGGTCCGGCGCGGAACCGGAACGGACGCGGCCGCGCAGCCCGGTATTCAGGTCGGTCCATTCCCCCACCTGGCGGCCCCAGTCCACGCCCGCTTCGGACAGAACGGCCAGCCGGGCGCGCGAATCCTCGCCCCGCTTGTGATCGTGCGTCGCGGTCGCCAGCATCGCCCGCGGAAAATCACGCAGCCGGGCGAGGTTCGCGGCATGGAACGCATCGATTGTTCCGGCGAACAGCGCGGGATGGGTGCCCACGTCGTTGCGCGACAGCAATCGGCCATAGCGATAGAAAGCCGTGTCCTCGACCGCCTTGGCGGCGAGCGGCGCGCTGAGATGCTCGAAGCAGGCGATGGCGGGACCGGCCCCCATCGCCACGCCGGAGGGACCGAACCTCTTTTCGATCCAATCCAGGATCGGCCCGTGCGAAGGCGGAAGGTCCGCCCGTGCGGCCCGGCAGGCCCGGCGCAGGATCCGGCGGTCGGCCGCCCCGGGCGCCAGCGACATATCGCCGGCATAGGTCCGGTAGACGGGAAAATGGACCAGGATCCGCCGCAGGACGCGCGCGATCGCGGCATCGGTGAAATCGCGCGTCCGCTCGTCCCGGCGCGCCAGTTCGGCCAGCAGGTGCACCAGCCGCCCGTATTCCGCACCCAGCACCCCGGACAGGACCATCTCGCGCGCGGCGCGCTCTTCGATCCCGAAGGACACGGCGCCCGCCGCCGCCCAGACCCAGAGGTCCGTCAGCGCCGCCTCGCCACGCGGATCGTGCAGGACGGCATCGACCTGTTCCAGGAAATCATATCCGGTCGACCCGTCGGTGTCCCAGGATCCGGGCAAGGCCTCGTCCGGCCCCAGAATCTTCTCGACATGGATCGAGGCGCCGGGCGGCGCGTCGGACGGCCGCAGGGGGGCCAGCTCCGACAGGCGGCGGCGCAGGCGCAGGCAGTAATCGGCCGGGCGGGTCAGCCCGTCGACATGATCGACCCGGACGCCGTCGATCAGCCCGCGCGCATACAGCGAGAAGACCGTATCGTGGACGGCGTCGAACACATCGGGATGCTCGACGCACAGGCCCGCCAATCCGGTGATGTCGAAGAACCGCCGCCAGTTGATGATATCGCCGGCGGTGCGCCACCAGGCCAGCCGGTAATGCTGCCGTTCCAGCAGGCGATGCAGCCGTTCCCCCCCGCCTGGCGTGGCGGGATCGTGCCGGGCAATCGCCTGGCCGATGATCCGCGCCCCCTCCGGCGTCCCGCCCCACTGCCCGAAATCGCACAACAGGCCATCCGCCGACGCGGGCGGGGCGGCGCACAGATGCGCAAGGATGTCGGCCACGGGCGCCGGAAGATCGATCCCGTCGAACAGATCGCGATAATCCCGGGGACAGATCGGAAAACGATGTTCGTAATGCTGGCAGAAGAAGACCCCGTCCTGCCCGTCATGGCGCAGCACGATGTCGCCGTTGCGCAGGGCCTCGCCATACGGGCTGCCCAGGAACGGCAGCAGCACCCGCCCGTGCAGCCATGTATCCGGCGGCGTCCAGTCGATGTCGAAGAAATGCGCGTACCGGCTGGACCGTCCCCAGGACAATACGTGATCCCACCAGCGATTTCCACTGCCCCCGACCGCCATGTGGTTCGGCACGATATCCAGGATCAGGCCCATGTCCCGGCCGCGCAGCCGCGCGACCAGCCGCGCCAGCGCGGCCTCGCCGCCTAGTTCGGGATTGACCCGGCCATAATCGATCGTGTCGTAGCCATGCGTCGATCCCGGCCGGGCTGCCAGCAGCGGCGAGGCATAGATATGGCTGATGCCGAGATCGGCGAAATAATCCACCCGCGCCGCGGCATCATCCAGCGTGAAGCCGCCGTGAAATTGCAGGCGGACGGTCGCGCGCAGGCCGGTCATGCGATGACCCGGCCGTCACGCAGCAGGCGCAGCCTGCGGGTGGCTTCCGGGCGCGACAGCAGCGCGAGGTCCTGCCCGCCGGGATAGCGCCGCTGCCAGTTCGGATGGCCCGTGACGGTGCCGGGCAGATTGGGCTGTTCGATCAGGCCCAGTACGTCTTCCAGCGGCAGGATTGCCAGCGGCGACGGCGTCGTCCCGATGAAACGCGCGGCGGCATCAGCCACGATGCGGGCGCCCTCCTCGGTGATCGGGGGCATGGGGCCCGGTTCCGTCCCGGTATGGAGCACGCCCCACAGGGCCGCGCGGTCGCGATCACGCGCCGCCAGCAGGTCCTCGACCCGCGTGCTGCGGGGAAGCTGGCGCAACGTCCTGCGCCAGCCGATATCCGTGCCCAGCCACCAGCCCGAAACCGTCGGCAGGTCGTGGGTGCTGGTCATGGCCGCCGCATTCCGGTCCCACCCCGCCGCCGGCAGGAAGCCGCCCGCCGGGTCGCGCTGGAACCACAGCACGTTCATGCCCATGATCGCACGCCGTTCGGCATGGCGGCGATAATCGGGCGACACGGTGCCCAGATCCTCGCCGATCACGATCGCGTCGTGCCGGCAGGATTCCAGGGCCACCAGGCGCATCAGGTCCTGGCGCGGGAAGGACAGGTAGGCACCGTCGGTGGGCGCGCCGCCTTCGGGAATGATCCATAGCCGTTCCAGGCCCATCACATGGTCGATGCGCACGCCGCCCTGGCGGGCAAGCGTGGCCCGCAGCGTCTCGATGAAGGCGCGATAGCCATGCGCGCACATGCCGCCGGGCGAAAACGTCGTCAGGCCCCAGTTCTGCCCGATGGGGCCCAGAGGGTCTGGCGGCGCGCCCACCGACGCGCCGATCAGGAATTCGTCCTGCCGCATCCAGCACTGGCTGCCGGCAGGATCGGTGCCTACCGCCAGGTCGGCGATCAGGCCGATCTTCATCCCGGCCTCCTGCGCGGTGCGGCCCGCCTGCCCCAGGCTGCGCGCCGCCAGCCATTGCAGGAACAGGTGAAACCCGACCTCGTGCCGGCGTTCCCCGGCAAAGCGCGCCACCTCGGGATTATCGGGACTGCGCAGGGCCGTCGGCCAGATGCGCCAGTTCCCGCCCCGGGGACCGCGGCGCAACTGTTGGGCATGCAGGGCCTCGAACACCGCATGCTGGTACAGCGGCTGGCCCTGCGCCTGGATGAACGCCGTCATCTCGGCGGGCGGCAGGGCGCGGACATGATCGTCATACAGTCCGCGCAGGATCTGCAGGCGCAGGGACGCCGCGCGCGGCCAGTCGATCAGCGCCGCATCTTCCAGCTGCTTCAGCGCGGCCTCGGGAATGCCGTGCCGGCGCATCGACTGCGCGATGTCGTGGGGCTGGAACCAGCAGCCCGCATCCGCCAGCAGGCTGTTGAGGAACAGGCGGCTGGACGGCGAATAGGGGCTGTACTGGTCGGGACGGGCGGCGAACATGGCATGGACCGGGCTGATCGCCAGCGCATCGGCCCCGGCATCCGCCGCCTGCCGCGCCAGGTCGGCCAGCGCGCCGAAATGGCCGATGCCGCCATCGCCCGGTGCGCGCAGGCCATAGATCTGCGCCGCGATCCCCCATGTCCGCCCCTTGCCGTTGCCGGCGCGCTCGCGCACCGTCCGGCAGGACGGGGGCGCCACCGCCAGGGTCGTCTGCCCGTTCCCGATTTCCAGCGTGTAATAGCCGATCCGCCCGATGGCGGGCACCACGACCCGGCCGTCATCGGACAGCGCGGCACGGCCGGACAGGATTTCGCCTTCCTCGGACACCAGCCGGAACGGCACCATGCCATCCGCCGTCACGGCGATTGGACATGCGGGCAGCCGCGTCGGGACGCCCGCCTGCCCGACCATAAGCGTCGGCAGGATGGCACCGGCCGGGGGGACCTCACGCCCGCCCTCCAGCACGCGCAGGAGGCTGCGGAGGCTGTCCGCGCCGACCCGATGCATTTTTCCGTCCGTGCCACGCCAGGACGTCGCCAGGCCGGCCTGCCGCGCCCGCGCGTGCAGCGATTGGTCAGTCATGGTCGGCCTCGGTCAGGCGTACGGCGATGCTGCGCGGCGGCAGGGCCGACCCCAGGGGATACGGATGCGGGGACCCGAACAGGAGCGGACCGTCGAACCCGGGCGGCACATCGACCGTCGCGCCGCCAAGATTGAGCGTGATTGCCAGGACCGCCCCATCCCCCATCGTCCATCGCGCCGCCACGGCGGCGGCCCCGATCGGCACGGAGTCCAGGCTACGCGTCCCCCGCAGGCGCGGCACGATATGGCGGAACCGCAACGCCAGCAGCGTTTCGGTCAGCGCCCGCCAGTTCTGGCCCTTCGCGGTCCCGGCTTCGGCTGCATCCAGGACCGAGGCCGCGAAGGTCGCGGGATCATTCGGATCGGGGATCGTCTCGCGGCGCGCAGGGTCGCTGAAATGGGCGAAGGCCGCGAATTCGCGGCGCCGGCCGTCGCGGACGATCCGGCCCAGTTCGGGCACATGGCTGGTGAAGAACAGGAACGGGCGGTGCGATCCCCATTCCTCGCCCATGAACATCAGCGGGATCTGCGGCGACAGCAGCAGCAGCGCATAGGCCGCTGCCAGCGCCTGCGGATCGGCCAGGGCGGTCAGCCGTTCGCCCATGGCGCGGTTGCCGATCTGGTCGTGATTCTGCAGGAACAGGATGAACGCGCTGGGCGGCAGGCCGGCCGAGGGCGTGCCGCGCGGCCGGCCGAGTGTCGGGAACACCTGCCCCTGGAACGCGAACCCCTGTCCCAGCACGCGGGCCAGGTCCGCCGCCGGGTCCCTGGAAAAATTCCTGTAGTACCCTTCATCCTCCCCGGTCAGAAGGACATGCAGGGCGTTGTGTCCATCATCGTTCCACTGCGCCGCGAATCCCATGCCCAGCAGGGCGGCGTCGTTGTTCTCGTTTTCCAGGATCAGATGCACATGACGGCCGGGCTCGGTCTCTGCCCGGACGCGGGTGGCCAGATCCACCAGCCAGTCCTGTTCGACGATCGCGTGCACGGCGTCCAGGCGCAATCCGTCGAACCGGTATTCCATCAGCCAGTACAAGGCGTTTTCGGTGAAATAGGTCCGCACCTGCGGCAGCCGGAAATCAATGGCCGCCCCCCACGGGGTCGACCGGTCGTCGCGAAAGAACGGCGCCGCGTAGGCGGCCAGGAAATTTCCGTCCGGCCCGAAATGATTGTAGACGACATCGAGAAAGACCATCATCCCCAGCCCGTGGGCGTGGTCGATCAGCGCCTTCAGTTCGTCCGGCGTGCCATAGGCGGACTCCGGCGCATAAGGCAGGACGCCGTCATAGCCCCAGTTGCGCCCTCCGGGAAATTCCGACAGCGGCATCAGTTCGATTGCCGTGATCCCCAGTGCCGCCAGGTCGGCGAGTCGATCCTGTACCCCGCGAAACCCGCCGGCCGCGCCGACATGGATTTCATAGATGACCGTATCTTCCCACGCCCGGCCGCGCCAGTCGCCGTTCGACCAGGCATAGGACCTGGGATCGACGACCATGCTGGGGCCGAAGACGTCGTCGGGTTGCGCGCGCGACGCCGGATCGGGAACCGTCAGGTCGGGCCGCACGCGATAGCGATAGCGCGCGCCGGCACCGCAGGACGCCACCACGCCGAACCAGCCATCATCATGCCGGTCCATCGCGATGGGCGGCAGGCCCTCGATTTCCAGTCCCACCGTATCGCAGGACGGCGCCCACAGGCGGAACCGCGTGCGCGAAGGGCCGATCAGGGTGGCGCCCGACATGCAGGTAAAGGCGTGGGTCGTACGCATGCCCGGTCCCTTCATGTCTGCCGCCGCGCCTCGAAGCCCAGCAGCACGACGCCGCGTGCGGGGACGCGCCAATGCGTCACCGCGCCCAGTGATTCCTCGCCCCGCACCGGGTCGGCACTATCCAGCAGCATCGTCCATGTCCCCGGCACCGGCGGCAGGCTGCACTGCGCATCCTCCGCCCCCGCATTCAGGATCAGATAGGTGGTGTCCGTCCCGTTCCAAGCATCCGGACAGGACCGCAGCAGGCCCAGCACGCGTCCCCCTGCGTCGTTCCAATCCTCGGGCATCATCAGATTGCCGTTGGCACCGTACCAGGCGATGTCGGTCAGGCCAGGCACGGTCTCGCGATGTCCATACAGATAGCCGCGCCAGCGGACCGACGGGTGTGCGGCGCGCACCGCGATCAGCCGCGCCACGAAGGCGGACATCGCCCGGCCGGCCGGACTCTCCGCCAGCGACCAGTCGAGCCATGTCGTAGCATTATCCTGACAATAGGCGTTGTTGTTCCCATGCTGGGTCTGGCCGAATTCGTCGCCCGCCAGGATCATCGGCGTGCCCTGCGACAGGAACAGGGTCGCCGTCATGGCGCGCCTCAGCCGGTCGCGTGTGGCGATGATCGCCGGATCGTCGGTCGGGCCCTCGACACCCCAGTTGGCGCTGTAATTCTCGGAATGGCCGTCCTGTCCGTTCTCGCCATTCGCGTCATTGTGACGGTTGTCGTAGCTGACGATGTCCATCAGCGTGAAACCGTCGTGGGACGTCACGAAATTCAGCGAACTCCATGGCCGCCGCCCGCGCCGGTCGAAGATGTCGCCCGACCCGCTGAGCCGCGCCGCCAGGTCCCCGCGCTGCAGCGGATCGCCGCGCCAGAATCGCCGCACCGTGTCGCGGAACCGGTCGTTCCATTCGGCGAATCCGGGTGGATGGTTCCCCAGCTGATAGCCACCCGGCCCCGGATCCCACGGTTCGGCAATCAGCTTGAGCATCGAAAGAACCGGATCCTGCCGCAGGACGTCGAAGAATCCGCAGAGCTGATCGAAACCGTAGCTCTCCCGCCCGAGCGTGGAGCACAGGTCGAAGCGGAACCCGTCGACATGGAAATCGTCCGCCCAGTGCCGCAGCGAATCCATCACCATCTGCAGGACACGCGGATGGGACAGGTTCAACGTGTTGCCGCAGCCGGTATCGTTGATCAGATGCCGCTCGGCCTCCGGGACCAGCCGGTAGTAGCTGGCATTATCCAGGCCGCGATAGCACAGGGTCGGCCCCAGTTCGCTTCCTTCGCAGGTATGGTTGTAGACGACGTCCAAGATTACCTCGATCCCGGCCGCGTGCAGGCGACGGATCGCGGTCCGGACCTCGTGGGGCGAGCCCTCGGCCAGATAGCCGGCATGGGGAGCGAAGAAAGCCAGCGTGTTGTAGCCCCAATAATTCGTCAGCCCCCGTTCCAGCAGGAACCGGTCCTTGACATAGGAATGGATGGGCATCAGTTCCAATGTCGTGATACCCAGCCGCAGCAAATGGTCGATCAGCTGCGGATCAGCCAGGGCGCGGAAGGTGCCGCGTTCCACCGGCATCAGGTCGCCGCGCCGCATCGTCAGGCCGCGCAGATGCGCCTCCATGATTACCGTCCGGTCCCACGGCACGCGCGGCAGCCGGTCGTCGCCCCAGTTGAAGGCGTCGTTGGTGACCACGCATTTCGGCATCGCCGGCGCGCTGTCTCGCCGGTCGATCGACAGATCGACGCGCGGCGAGTTGATCCGGTAGCCGAACAGCGAATCCGACCAGCTGAGCTGCCCGTGCAGGGCGCGGGCATAGGGATCGATCAGCAGCTTGTGCGGATTGAACCGATGGCCGCGCAGCGGCTCATACGGGCCATAGGCGCGAAATCCGTACAGCAGCCCGGGCCGCGCATCGGGCAGGTAGCCGTGCCAGACCTCGTCGGTGCGTTCCGGCAGTTCGAAACGCGCGATTTCGCGCCGGCCGGAAGGATCGAAGATGCACAGGTCGATCCGCAGCGCATTGGCCGAAAATACCGCGAAATTGACGCCCAGACCATCCCATGTCGCGCCCAGGGGCATGTTGGACCCCGCCCCCAGGCGCGCGGGAAAGCGCATCATGCGTGGCCTCCAGCGGGCGAGAGATACAGCACGCCCAGTGGCGGAAGCGTCAGGACGCAGGACTGGGCATAGCCATGGGCGCCCTCGAACGTCGTATGTACGCCGCCTTCGTTGCCGACACCCGACCCCTGGTAGTCCTGCGCGTCGGTATTGAGCATTTCCCGCCAGTATCCCGCCACCGGAACGCCGATACGATAATCGGAACGCGGCACCGGGGTCATGTTGCACACCACCAGCACGGGCGCCGCGCCATGCGCCAGACGCAGCCAGGCAAAGACGGAATTGTCGTCGTCGTCGCCGATGACCCAGGCGAAGCCCTGCGGCAGGCAGTCCTCGCGATGCAGGGCGGGAAGATCGCGATAGAGACGATTGACGTCGCGGACCAGCGCCTGCACCCCGCGCGCCATCGGATTGCCAAGTCCGGCCCAGTCGATTTCGCCGTCGGCATGCCATTCATGGACCTGCGCCACCTCGCCGCCCATGAACAGCAGTTTCTTGCCCGGATGCGCCCACATGAAGGCGAAATAGGCCCGCATCCCCGCATGCCTTCGCCATTCGTCGCCGGGCATGCGCGATATCAGCGACCCCTTGCCGTGCACGACCTCGTCATGGGACAACGGCAGGATGAAACGTTCGGAAAAAGCGTAGTAGAGACCAAACATGATTTCGGAATGATGGTACCGCCGCCAGACCGGATCGCGCGAGATATATTGCAAGGTATCGTGCATCCACCCCATGTTCCATTTATAGGCGAAGCCCAGGCCGCCATCCGCGACCGGCTGGCTGACCCCCGGCCAGGCGGTGGATTCCTCGGCGATCACCATGGCGGACGGGCAATAATGGGCGACCGTCATGTTCAGGTCGCGCAGGAACTGGATGGCCTCCAGGTTCTCTCGTCCGCCATGGATGTTCGAGATCCACTCCCCTTCCGCGCGGCTGTAGTCGCGGTAGAGCATCGACGCCACCGCATCGACCCGCAGGCCGTCGACATGATAGCGCTGCAGCCACATCAGGGCGCTGCCGATCAGGAAGCCCCGGACTTCGTGTCGGCCGAAATTGTAGATCAGCGTGTGCCAGTCGGGATGGAACCCTTCTCGGCGGTCTTCATGTTCATACAGGCATGACCCGTCGAACCGGGCCAGGCCGTGCGTATCGGCGGGGAAATGCGCCGGCACCCAATCGAGAATGACACCCAGCCCCGCCCGATGGCAGGCATTCACGAAGGATGCGAACTGCTCGGGCGTTCCATAGCGGGCGGAGGGCGCGTACAGCCCCAGCGTCTGGTACCCCCACGACCCGCCGAACGGATGCTCCATGATCGGCATCAGTTCGATATGGCTGAAGCCCATGTCCACGACATAAGGGATCAGCGTCCGTTCCAGTTCGTCCCAGCGCATGATGCCGGCCGGGTCGCCGGCCGGCCGCCGCCACGAGGCCGCGTGCACTTCATAGATCGACAGGGGGGCCGAGTCCGCCTGCCTGGCGGCTCGCCCGTTCATCCAGTCTTCGTCTTCCCAGGGGAAAGGCCGCGGATCGACAACGATGGAGGCGGTCGCCGGTGGCCGTTCCGTCGCCAGCGCCATGGGGTCGGCCTTGGGCGGCAGCAGGCGGCGGTCCTGGTCCAGGATCTCGTACTTGTAGCGCTCGCCCGGGCCTATCCGGGGGATGAACAATTCCCAGATCCCGGCCGCATGCCGCAGGCGCATCGGATGGCGGCGCCCGTCCCATACGTTGAAATCGCCGATGACGGACACGCGGAAGGCGTTCGGCGCCCACAGGGCGAAGCGCACGCCCGTCACGCCCCCGATTTCCATCACCTGGGCGCCCATGACGCGATCGAGGTCGCGATGCCGTCCCTCGGTGAACAGATGCAGGTCCAGCTCACCCAGCAGCAGGCCGAAGGAATAGGAATCCTCGGTTTCCTCCCATCCGTCGGCCCAGCCGATCTTCAGGCGGTAGGACGCCCCCGCCGGAACGGTGCCGACATACAGGCCCCGGTCGTCGACACGGCGCATCGCGCGTTCGATCGGGGCGGAACGCGGCCGCAGCACCACCAGCTTGACGGCACGGGCGTCGGGGCAGAAGGCGCGCACGATGTCGTTCCGCCCGTTCGCATGGCGTCCCAGCACCGAAAACGGATCGGCGCAGACGCCTCGAAGCAGGTCTTCGGTCCCAGGGGGCAGGATGGAGGCACTGTCATTCCGGGCAGCATTCATGAGGCGGGATTCCGGCTGGCGGGCGGCGGGGCGGCGTCGGTCGGCAGGGATGGTCGTGGGGCGGCGGCGGGGTCAATGCGGCCGGGCATGCGGATCGTGTCCCCGCACGCGCGACCGCCGCGCGGCGTGCCGGACCAGGCGTCCGGTCCGTGGCGAAGGCAGGTCGACGCCGGGGCCCGGCAGCCATGGGCGCCGCCCGTGCCCCCCGCGCCGCGAGAGGAGAACGTCCTTCTCGACACCCGGGGAAACGGCATCGTTGCGTCCCAGCACCCGGCGGAACAATTGCGCGTACTCCCGCGCCTTGTGGCCCCAGGACACGTCGTAGCGTGCCCCATTGCGTTGCAGGTGGGACCAGCGGTCCGGGTCGCGGAACATCGCGCCGCCGCGCTGGATCGCGGCGACCAGCGTGTCGGGATCGGTGGGGAAGAACAGGAACCCCGTCGCCGCGTCGCATGCCATCGCCGCCGCGTTGGCGTCGATGATCGTGTCGGCCAGGCCGCCCACGCGCGACGCGATGGGCACGCACCCGTACCGGCTGGCGCACAGCTGCGTCAGGCCGCACGGTTCGAACCGCGACGGGATCAGCAGGCTGTCGGCCGCCGCCTGCAGGCGGTGGCCCAGCTGTTCGCTGTACCCGATATGGCAGGCCAGGCGATCGGAAAACCGGCGCGACAGGCGGACGAACGCCTGCTCCATCGCCGCCTCCCCGCTGCCGACGACGACCAGTTGCGTCCGGTCGTCCAGGATGCGCGGCACGACGTCGGCCAGGATGTCGACCCCCTTCTGCCCGGTCAGGCGGCTGACCAGGCCCAGCAGGAAGACGTCCGGATCCTGGCGCAGGCCGAATTCGGCCTGGAAGGCGCGCTTGTTGGGCCGGCGAGCCCGGAAGTCGCCCACATGATAGGGGAACAGGACGGCCGGATCGGTCGCCGGGTTCCAATCGTCCGTGTCGATTCCGTTGAGGATGCCGACCAGACGGTCGGACCGGCTGCGCAGCAGGCCATCCAGCCCCATCCCCCATTCCGGCTTCTGGATTTCCCGGGCATAGGTCGGCGACACCGTCGTGATCCAGGTGGCGAAATGCAGCCCCGCCTTCAGAAACCCGATATCGCCGTGATATTCCACGCCGTCCATGGCGAAGGCGTGGGGCGGCAGGCCGAACCGTTCCAGATCCTGCGCGGGGAAACGTCCCTGGAACGCGATATTGTGGATGGTATGGACGACCGGCGCCGCCGGATGGCCGTCATAATGCAGGTAGGCGGCGGCCAGGCCGGCCTGCCAGTCATGGGCCAGCACCAGGTCGGGCCGGTAGGCGGGAACCCCGCCCTGCGCGATCGTCGCCGCCACGCGCGACAAGGTTGCGAAGCGGACGCCGTTATCCGGCCAGTCCGCGCCATCGGGGCCGAGATAGGGATTGCCCTTGCGCCGGAACAAGGCCGGACTGTCCACCACCAGAAGGTGATGGCCCGCGGCGGTGCCTTCCAGCAGGGCGATTTCGACCCCCGGCAACGGCGTCATCTCCGCCACCCGGACCGGTCCTTCCAGCGCATCGAGCACGGCGGGATATCCCGGCAGAAGGGTCGTGACCGCCACGCCCTCGGCCCGCAAGGCCACGGGCAACGAACCGACGACGTCGCCGAGCCCCCCGGTCTTGACGAAGGGAAACATCTCGGACGCGACGGACAGCACCTGGACCGAACTGGACGGAACCTGGTGGTGTCGATCCATCTTTCTCGCCTTCCTGGTGTGGGGGAGGACGACGGCGCGAAGCCGCCATCAATCTATCGCCCTAACGAGCCGGAATGGCCGACGGCACATCGATCACAGGAAAGTGATATTCCGTAAAAACCAACGGCAGTTCCATCAACAATTCGAAATCACGACCGGATGACGGAGCCCACGTCCTGGGAGCGGGATTCCGTGAACATTCCGATTTCGACATAACATCGCCGGGTTCACCCGATTGTCAGCCATCTGCCCATGTCGTGATCCGCCACCCGGCTATCCGGCCAGCGGGTTCCGGCTAGAAACGAAGGGAAAATCGAGGAAACCGAGGAAGCCCATCAGCCGATGAATGTCCTGTCCCTGGCCCCGGAGGCCCCCACGCGCACCGCCGCCGACGCGCGTCACGTCATCGCGGCCTGTTTCCTCGGCTGGATGCTCGATGCCTGCGATTTCTTCATCGTCCTGTTCACGCTGGACAATGTCGCGCGCAGCTTCGCCACGACGCTGGAGACGATCCTGCTGGCCCCCACCCTGACCCTGGTCAGCCGTCCGCTGGGCGCGTACCTGTTCGGGCGGGCGGCGGATCGGTACGGACGCCGGCCCGTGCTGATGGCGACGATCTTGACCTACTCGTCCATCGAACTGCTGTCCGCCGCTGCGCCGACGCTGGGCCTGTTCCTGGCCCTGCGGCTACTGTTCGGGGTGGCGCTGGGCGGTGAATGGGGGGTCGGGACATCCCTGACCATGGAAACCGTTCCGGCCCACTGGCGGGGCATGGCCTCAGGACTGCTGCAGGCCGGCTATCCGGCCGGATACCTGCTGGCGTCGCTGCTGTTCCTGCTGCTGCCCGCGCTGGGCTGGCGCGGCCTGTTCGTGCTGGGCGCGACATCGGTGGTTTCGGTCGCCTATATCGCCTTCTTCGTGAAGGAAAGCCCGGTCTGGCTGGCGCGACGGCATGCGACGCACGTCGTCGGCGGCCCGGGCGGGGGCATGGTCCTGTCGCTGCTGCGGCGTCATGGGCCGCTGGTCCTCTATGCCGTGTGCCTGATGACGGCGTTCAATTTCCTCAGCCACGGGTCGCAGGATCTGTACCCCAAGATCTTCCTGGCCCTGCAGAAGAACATCGCGCATCCGACGATCACGCTCATCGTGGTGCTGTACAACCTGGCGGCCATCGCGGGGGGCCTGTGCTTCGGCATGCTGTCCGAACGGACCGGTCGGCCGCGCGCCATGGCGCTGGCGGCCGTCCTGGCGCTGCCGCTGCTGCCGCTTTGGGCGCTGTCCGGGTCGGTGCTGTGGATCGGCGTCGGCGCGGTGCTGATCCAGTTCTGCATCCAGGGCGCATGGGGCGTGGTCCCGGCCTATCTGAACGAACTGTCCCCGCCAGACGTCCGCGCGACCTTTCCCGGTGTCGCATACCAGCTTGGCAACCTGCTGGCCGCCAGCACCGGCCTGATCGAAAACGGGATCGCGTCGCACATGGGCGGCAACCTCGCGCCAGCTCTGATGCTGGTGGTCGGGGCCGCGGCGTGCGGCATCATCATGCTGACCCTGCTGAACGCGCAAGCACATCCCACGACGCTGCCGGCCTCCGTTCCATCCGGCGATCCCGCCTGACCCGTCGGGTTCTTTTGTGTATTCTTCTTGTGTTTTCCTGCCTTCACGTGCCGCCGGAGTGATCAGCCGCGCAGGTTTTCCCGCAGGGTCCGCCCGGTATAATTGCGGCGGAAGATCCCGCGTTTCTGCAGGATCGGCACCACGCTGCGCGCGAAGGTCTCGAACGTGCCGGGGAAGGCGGTCGGCGTCACGATGAACCCGTCGCAGCCATGGTTTTCAAAATAGAACTGCAACTGGTCGGCGACGCTTTCGGGCGTCCCCACGATCTGGGGACAGAGTTCGCTGGTGGCGAAGCGCCGCGCGACCTCGCCCAGCGTCAACCCTTCCGAGCGGGTGACCCGGACGATGATGTCGAACGAGCCACGCGATCCTTCCTCGAGCGCGATATCCTCGATCGGACGGTCGGCGGGATAGCGCGACAGGTCGATTCCCGTCTGTGACGAGACCAGGGCCAGGGCGAGGTCAGTATCGATCAGGCTGTTCACATACTCCTGCTTTTCCCGGGCGATCGATTCCGTCTCGCCGATGATCGGATCGACCGAGGTCAGGATGGCGCATTCCCCGGGCGCGCGACCCAGGGCCGCCATACGGGTCTTGATGTCGGTATAGAAGGCCTGCATGTCCTCCAGCGCGTGCTGGAGGGTGAAGATCATTTCCGACCAGCGGGCGGCAAAGGCCCGCCCGCGATCCGACGACCCGGCCTGCATGATGACCGGATGGCCCTGCGGCCCGCGCGGGGCCGTCAGCGGCCCGGCGGTGCGGACCCATTTTCCCTGGTAATCGGTGCGATGCAGGCGGGACGGGTCGGCGAACACGCCCTGTTCCTTGTCCAGGACGATGGCGTCGTCATCCCACGACCGCCACAGCGCCATGCAGGCCTCCAGCACCTCGTCCGCGCGGTCGTAGCGCGCATTGCGCGCCGGCAGGGCGTCGGCACCGAAATTGCGGGCCTCGAGCGTCGAGGCCGACGTGACCACGTTCCACGCCGCCCGCCCCTGGCTGATGATGTCCATGGTCGCCAGCGTCCGGGCAATCTGGTACGGGTTGTGGAACGTCGTCGAAATCGTCGCCCCCAGCCCGATATGGCGGGTCGCCCGCGCCATGATCGCCAACAGCGGAATCGGGTCAAGCAGTGTCAATTGCCCGCCCCGCCGCACCATCGTGTCGTAGCCGCCCTGGAAATTGTCCGGAATCCCCAGCACGTCGGCAAAGAACAGGCCGTCGAAACATCCGCGTTCCAGCACCCGGGCGACATGTTCGTAGGCTGCGGGGTCGAGGAACGCATTCTCGGATTCCGGATGACGCCACATGCCGTGATGATGCGACGTGGGACCGGCCATCAGGAAAGCGACGAGGTGCATCTGTCGGGTCATGAACGATCGCCCTGCGCGGTTGGAAATGGGGAGGGAGGATGCCCCGGACGGCGGGCCTGCCGGTACCGGCGGATGCCGTAGCATCCCAGGCAGGCGGCCAGCGTACCGAGGCTGGCGAACAGGGTGGGGCGCTGCAGATCGTCCCCCAGCATGGCGGCCAGCGCGCCCAGCAATGCCACGATCACGACCGCATGACTGAAAGGCGCGCAACGGACCCCCATCCCCCCGGCCGCGGCCAGGACGCGATTCCCCGTCTTCCACATCGTCCAGTGCGCCATCACGACCATGACATAGACAAACAGGATGACGGATCCGCTGGCACTGAGCAGGAAGGCGAAGACCCGGTCCGGCGAGATCAGCGACAGGGCGGCCACAGCGCACCCCGCGGCGGCGCAGGCCGCGATCGCCCGGACCGGAATGGTGCGGCGGACGCGACGCGACAGGATCGCCGGCGCATCGCCATGATCGGCCAGTTCGGCCAGCAGCCGGGACGTGACGTACAGGGCCGAATTCAGGCAGGACAGGATCGCCACGAACACGATCGCGGTCATGATCGTGGTGGCGCCCGGCACGCCGATCACCACCATCGCCTGCAGGAACGGGGACCGGCCGGCGGCCATCTCCCGCCAGGGCAGGATGGCCAGGATCGGCACGGCGGACAGCAGGTAGAATCCCCCCATGCGCAATCCGACGCTGCGGGTCAGGCGACGGGCGAAAAACTTGCCGTCGCCGGATTCCGCCGCCGCGACCAGCACCATTTCGGCCCCCATCATGGTGAACATCACCGTCGGCAGCGCGCCCGCCACGACGCCGTAGCCATGCGGCGCGAAGCGCGCCCACGACCCGAAATTGGCCGCGATGCCCGGGGGCGACGGGTGGGCCCTCAAGCAGTACAGCACCGCCAGGATCACGAAGAGGACGATGCTGGCGATCTTCACCGCGCACAGGACGAATTCCAGTTCGGCGAAGATCCGCACCGACATGCCGTTCAGCATCGCCAGGGCCAGCACCAGCAGGGGCGCCAGCAGCCCGACCGGCAGCGGCAGGACGTCATGCAGCATGATCGCGCCTGCGATCGCCTCGCTGCCGATGACCACGACCCAGAAGAAGAGGTACAGCCAGCCTGCGACGAATCCCCCCCAGGCCCCCAGCCCATGACGGACATGCGCGACGAAGGAGCCGTCGCACGGATCCGCGATGACCATGTCACCCAGCATGTCCATGACCGCCATCAGCAGCAGCGCCGTCGCCAGGACGCTCAGCAGCGACGCCGGCCCCGCCGCGGCGACGACCGACCCGCTGCCGACGAAGAAGCCGGCCCCCAGCATGCCGCCCAGGGCGATCATCGCCACATGCCGCCGCCGGATGGGCGCCGCCGCTGCCATCGGAGTTCCCGTCATGCGATGCGTTCCCCGCCGCTGTCCGCCCACTGCCCGTTGTGGTCGTCGGTCGTCACGCCTGTTCCGGGACGATGACCTGGCCGGACGCCGAATTACGCTTCGGATCCGCAACAATGTCAGCAGACTGACGGTGGCCGCGCAAGCCCAAACGGGCCGTGCGCGTCAACTCATGCGCAGGGGGGCGCGGCCATAGGCATTGCCCGCAACGACCAGGCGTGTCAGCGACCGCAGGAACGCCGTGCGTTCGCGCCCCGCCAGGGCCTCGACGGTGCGCAGATGGGCCCGTCGGGCGGGTTCGGCCATCTGGTCGAGCAGCGCCGCGCCCGCCTCCGTCAGATAGACCCGCTTCAGACGGCGGTCGCTCGGCGTCCGTTCGCGCCGGATCAGGGCCCGCTTCTCCAGCCGCGCCACGACGTTCGCCAGGGTCGCGCGGTCTACCCCGACCTCCTGCGTCAGTTCGTTCTGGTCCCGACCGGGCTGGGCCAGCACGACGCTCATGATGCTGTACTGGACCGGCGTCACGTTGAACGCCGCGCATTCCTCGGCGAACAGGGCGACATGGATCTGGTGCAGGCGGCGGATCAGGAATCCCGGCCGTTCGGCCAGGTTGCCGGCCATGATGCCGTCGAAGGGGGCGCAGGCGCAGGTGGGTTCATCCGTCATGCCGGAACGATACCAAGCGTTTCAGGGCACGCCAAACGATCCGCACCATCAGCCGCCCTGCGCCCAGCCGCGCGGGGGGCGCCGGCGCGGCCTCGCCCCGCAGGCGGGCCTGCAGGCTGGCGCCGACCGTTCGTGCGATTTCCGTGGCGAAGACCTGCACGACCGGCCCGCGTCCGAACTGCGCCAGAGGTCCGCGCAGGGCATAGCGCATGTCCATCTCCAGCCGGCAACGCTCCGCGCCGTCGGGAATCACGTGGAATTCCGCCTCCCCCGACAGGCGCGTGCCGCTGGCCTGGTCCTGCCCCCGGCAGACCAGGCGCCCCGACATCGCATCGGTGCGATATTCCACCGTCGCCTCGCCGCCGAAAGCGGCCTGGATCGGCCCCAGGCTGACCCGCATTTCACCCACCAGCCGGTCGTCCTGCCGTGACAGCAGGCGGGCGCCCGGCACGCATTCCACGACCAGGACCGGATCGCGGACCGCCGCCCACACCTGGTCGGCGGGCACGTCCAGCATCAGGACCTGCCGCATCCGGTCCGGCGCGCCGTCCGGCCCGGCATCCGGGGCCGCGACTGGGGCTCCGGTTGCCGGGTCCATCACCCCTGTACCGGCACCCGTGTCGCGCAGGCGCGGCGCGAAGCGGGCGGCCGGCAGGGGGGCTGGACGGACGGGGGCCGCCTCGCCCCGCCGGGCGTCCAGCACCCGCAGGATCGCGCGCACGATGCCGCCATAGCCCGTGCACCGGCATAAATTCCCCGCCAGTTCCAGCCGGACCCGCGCCTCGTCCGCGCCGGGCAGGCGCAGGACGATGTCGCGGGCGGTGACCAGCATCCCCGGCGTGCAATAGCCGCATTGCAGCGCATGCTCCGCGGTGAAGGCGGCGCGCAGTTCGGCGACGACCGCATCCTCGGCCAGTCCCTCGATGGTGCGGACCGACCGCCCGGCGCAGGCCACGGCGCCGGTGATGCAGGACCGCACCGGCGCGCCGTCCAGCAGAATGGTGCACGCGCCGCACACGCCATGCTCGCACCCCAGATGGGTCCCGGTCAGCAGGTGGGTGTCGCGCAGCAGGTCGGCCAGGCTGGTGCGGGGCGCGATGTCGGCCCCGCGCGTCCGTTCGTTGATGGTCAGCGTGACGCGCGTCATGCTGGCATTACCCTTCCGTTCGTGGCCTGCGCCAGGGCCCGGGCGGCGACAACCGCCTGCATGCGCCGTTCGACCCGCCCCAGGCCCGATCCCGCCAGCGCATCCCCGACACAGGCGGGATCGGCGCGCACGCCCTGCAGCAGGACGGGCGCGCCGCCGGTCGCCCCGATCACCAGCCGCCGCACGCCCCGCGCCGGATCGACCAGCAGGGCGGCCATCGCATGGGCGAATTCCCCCGGCTTGCGGCAGGCCTTCACATACCCCCAGCCGAAGCCCGGCCCGGGACGCGGAATATGCACCGCCTGGACGATCTCGCCCGCCGCCAGCACCGTGCGGAACGCCCCGGTGACGAAACCCGCCAGTGGGATCATCCGGCCGCCGGACGGGGTCCAGGTCAGGACCGACGCGTCCAGCGCCGTCAGGGTAATGAGCCAGTCCGCCCCCGGATCGGCGTGGCACAGGCTGCCGCCGATCGTGCCGCGATTGCGCACGGCGCGATAGGCGATGCCGCCTGCAATGCGCGACAGCACGCCCCCCGGCAGGTCGGGCACGCGTCCATCCTCGATCGCGGCATGGCAGGTCGCGGCGCCCAGCGTGATGACCTGGGCGGTATCCTCCACCCCGGTCAGGCCCGCCAGCGCCGCCAGCGCGACCAGGTGATCGGGGCGCGCCACGCGGAAATTCAGCATCGGGCCCAGCGACTGCCCCCCCGCGATCGGCCGTGCGCCGGGACGGGCGATCAGGCGGGCGGCCTCTTCCAGCGTGACGGGGCAGTCATGGTCGAAGGCGACGGGCTTCATGACACCCCCCTGTCGCAACGATCCATCAGCGCCTGCACGATGCGGTGCGGCGTGATCGGCAGTCGGTCGACCGACACGCCCAGCGGGCGCAGCGCGTCGTTGACGGCGTTGGCGATGGCCGCCGGGGGCCCGATGGCCCCGCCCTCGCCGATGCCCTTCTGTCCGAATGCGCTGTATGGCGACGGGGTCACCATGTGGTCGACCCGCAGCGCCGGAACCTCGGTCGCGCCAGGCAGCATGTAGTCGGCCAGCGTCGTCGCCAGCGGCTGCCCCGCGGAATCGAAGGGCATTTCCTCGTACAACGCGGTACCGATGCCCTGGGCGACGCCGCCATGCACCTGCCCGTCGACGATCATCGGATTGACCAGCACGCCGCCATCCTCGCAGATCGCGTAATCAAGAATGGCAACATCCCCCAGTTCGGTATCCACCGACACCACGACCGCGTGCGCGGCATAGCTGAACGTGCCCGTATCGCGCAGCGTCTTGTACCCGCCGGTGATTTCCAGGCCGCCGGAACAGACATCCGCCGGCAGTTCCTGCGGCCGCAGGTACCAGGTGCGCGCGACCTCGCTGATCGAAACGGTGCGGGCGCCGCACACCACCTGCCCGCGTTCGATCCGCGCCGCGTCGGGCGCGACCTGCAGCAGATGCGCGCCGATCGCCAGGATGCGTTCGCCCAGTTCGCGGCAGGCGGTCGCCACCGCTCCACCCGCCATCACCATGCAGCGCGACCCCCATGTCCCCGTCGAGTACGGGGTCAGGGCGGTGTCGCCATGCACCACGCGGATCCGTTCTATGGAAATGCCCAGGATTTCATGCCCGACCTGCGCCAGGGTGGTTTCCAGCCCCTGCCCGTGCGACTGGATGCCCACGCGCAATTCCAGGCCGCCATCGGGCGTCAGCCGGGCGACCGCCTGTTCGAATCCCGGCACCATCGGGATGCCCCAGCCATGATAGACCGACGTGCCATGGGCCCCCTGTTCGCAGAAGATCGCGAATCCGATCCCCAGCCGCACCGGTCCGTCCTGCACCGCCTGCCGGCGCCGGACACCCTCGACATCGATCGCCGCGACCACCCGCCGCAGGGCCTCGGGATAATCGCCGCTGTCGAAATGCTTGTTGGTGATGTTGTCGAACGGCATCGCGTCCGCCGGTACCAGGTTGCGCAGCCGCACCAGATGCGGCGCGAGGCCGGTTTCGGCCGCGATGGCGTCCATCATGGTTTCCATCGCATAGCAGACGCCGGCGCGCGCCACGCCGCGATAGGGCACGATCCCCGCCTTGTTCGTCGCGACCGACCGCGTGACGCAGCGATAGGCGTCCATCCGGTAGGGGCCGGGCAGGATGCTGGCGACCTGGGCGGCCTCCAGACAGGCCGAGAACGGATAGATCGAATAGGCGCCCGCATCGACCGACGCATCGGCGTCCAGCGCGATCAGCCGTCCGTCGGCGTCGGCATAGGCGGTCAGGTCGTAATGATGCTCGCGGCAATTGGCGTTTCCGGCCAGCTGTTCGCGCCGGTCCTCGATCCAGCGCACCGGATGGCCCAGATGCCGCGCCAGGAAACCCGCGCAGACCTCCTCGGGCAACAGGATGCCCTTGTAGCCGAATCCGCCACCGACATCGGGGGCAATGATGCGCACCTGTTCCTCGGGCAGGCCAAGGCAGCCGGCCAGGCCGGTACGCACGATATGCGGCATCTGCGTCGAGGTCGTCAGCACCAGCTGTTCCAGCCGCGCTTCCCACCGGGCGATGACGCCGCGCCCTTCCATCGGCGACATGCATTGCCGCGCGGTACGCAGCGTGCGGCGCACCACCACCGGCGCGGTCCGCGCGATCTCCGCCAGGTCGGCCTCGACCCGCGTCTGCAGGAACAGGTTGTCGCCCCAATGGTCGTGCACCAGGGGCGCGTCCGGCCGCGCGGCGTCCAGCATGTCAGACAGCGCCGGCAGTTCGTCATATTCGACGATGACGGCGGCGGCCAGGTCCTCGGCCTCGGCGCGCGTGTCGGCGACGCAGACGGCCACGGCCTCGCCGACATGGCGGACCTTCCCGCTCGCCAGCGCCGGCTGGGCCGAGCTTTTGAAACCCGGCAGGCCTGAATTGGCGATAATGGGCAGCACGTCGCACAGGTCGTCCGCGGTGAAGACCAGATGCGCGGCGTCGGCGGGCTTGCGGATCGAGACCAGGCGAGCATGGGCATAGGGGCTGCGCACGAACGCCAGTTCGCGCATGCCGGCCAGCCGGATATCGCCGACATATTCCCCCGTTCCCCGCAAGTAACGATCGTCTTCCTTGCGCGGCACCGAATGGCCGACCCCCTGCCCCGTGTTCCCCGGTGCCGTATCCCCCGCCCGGATGCCGTCGCCCGCCATCGCCCTCCGTCCCTTTTCCCGAGGCGGGACCGTCCCTTTCCCCGGATGGGATCGGAAATCGTAACACCCGCGTCACGACAGGCTTGCATGCCCGCATATCGTCAGTATGCTGACTGTTAACGGCGGTGGAGGCAACAGTGAATCCCACATTCGATCTGATTTTGCGGGGCGGCACGCTGGTGGATCCGATGACCCAGCGGCATGGCGTCGCCGATATCGGCATTGCCGGCGGCCGGATCGCGGCCATCGAACCCGCCATCGGCGGCGACGCCTCGGCACGCGAGATCATCGACGTATCGGGCCGGATCGTGACCGCCGGACTGATCGACACCCATGCCCATGTCTACCAGCACGTCACCGGGCGCTTCGGGCTGGATCCCGACATGGTCGGCGTGGAATCGGGCGTCACCACCCTGGTCGACCAGGGCGGACCCAGCTGCATGACCATCGGCGGTTTCCGCCATTTCATCGCCGAACGCGCGCAAAGCCGGGTCCTGTGCTTCCTGTCGGCCTACCTGGTCGGCGGGCTGGAAGGGCATCTCTATCCCGAACTGTACGGGCCGGGTCAGACGAATATCGAACATACCGTCCGCGCAGCGCGCGAAAACGCGGACATCGTGCGCGGCATCAAGGCCCATGCCGAAATCGGCGGCGTGTCCCGCTGGGGGCTGGAGGTCATCAGGATCGGCAAGCGCATCGCGCGCGAGGCCGGGATTCCCCTTTATATCCATCTGGGCCAGCTCTGGCCGACCAAGGACGACACGCCCGACATCGACGCGGACGAGATCGTGCGCGAGCTGGTGCCGCTGATGGAGGCCGGCGACGTGCTGGCCCATCCTTTCACGCGCCATCCGGGCGGATTCATTTCCACCGAGACCAACGCGGTCCATCCCGTCGTATGGGCGGCGCTGGAACGTGGCGTCACGGTCGATGTCGGGCATGGATCGCATTTCTCGTTCGACATGGCCCGGACGGTCATGGCGGCGGGCATCCGCCCCTATACGCTGGGCGCGGACATGCACGGCTACAACGTCCGCGTGCCTTCGGCCACCGACCTGGCCGACCGGGGCCGCAACCCCTTCGCCGGCGTGGCCCCGTTCAACCTGACCAACGCCATGTCCAAGCTGCTGTACCTGGGCATGGGGCTGGACGAGGTCGTGGCGACGGTGACCAGCCATCCGGCCCTGATGCTGGGCATGGCCGACCGGATCGGATCGCTTCAGGTGGGGCGCGAGGCCGATATCTCGGTCCTGGAGCTGCATCGCGGCAGGTTCGAGATGACGGACAACAGCGGCGTCACGGTGCAGGCCGGCGAAATGCTCGCCCCCGTCTTCGCACTGCGCGCCGGACGCCGGCACGACGCGACCAGCCCGCTGATCCCGGCCGTCGCGTGACGCACCCGGCCACCCGGTGGGGCGGCCTGAGCCGCGCGGAACGCGACGCCGCCTATGACAATGTCGCCGCGGTGCCGGGCGCCCGGTCCTACATGGCCGGGCTGCGCGCCGCGTCGGCCGCGTTCCGGACCGCGCCCCGCGACGCGACGCTGGACGTCGCCTACGGTCCCGCGCCACGGCAGCGCTGGAATCTGTATCCTGCTGAGTCGGCCGGCGCCCCCTGCCTGGTTTTCCTGCATGGCGGCTACTGGCAATGGAACGACCCCGAACATTTCGCGTGCCTGGCGGCGGGCCTGCGGGCACGGGGCTGGTCGGTCGCAATGGCGGGCTACACGCTGGCGCCGGAAGCATCGCTAACCCGGATCGTCGGGGAAATCGACGCCGCGCTGACCTGGCTGGCGGCCCACGGCCGACCCCATGGAATCGCGGGGCCGATCCTGGTATCCGGCTGGTCGGCGGGGGGAACGCTGGCCGCCCTGGCGCTGGGCCACCCCGCCGTCGCGGCTGGCCTGGCGGTGTCGGGCATCTTCGAACTGGGTCCGCTGCGCGATACCGGGCTGAACGCCGCGCTGAACCTGGCGGATGCGGAAATCAAACGATTTTCGCCCCTCCGCCTGCCCCCGGTCGGCAAGCCGCTGGCCATCGCCTACGGATCGCGCGAGTTGCCGGCCCTCTGCCATGACAGCCGCGCCCTGCACGGCCTCCGGGCGGCCGCCCATCAGCCCGGCCTGCTGCTTCCGGTGGCCGGCGCCGATCATTTCAGCATCCTGGAGACGCTGCGCGACCCCGACGGCGAGTTGACCCGGATCGCGTGCCTGCTGCTGCCCTGACCGCCGGTCCGGATCAACCGGTCCAACGGCGGGCCCAGCGACGGATCATGTCAGCGGGCCCTGTCAGCGCGGACGCAACAGGGCGGTGGCCGCCGCGACGTTCCGCGCCGTGTTGCGGACGTTCACGGCGGCTTCGGCCAGGGCCTCGTCCAGGGTGCAGGGGCGGTTCACCACGCTGAAGACCGCGTCGATGCCATGGGCATGCACCGCCTGCGCGTCGGCGCCCAGCGACCCGGCGATGCCGATGACGGGGCGGCCATGGCGGCGGGCGACGCGGCCGACACCGACGGGGGCCTTGCCATGCACCGTCTGGCCGTCGATGCGTCCTTCGCCGGTGATGACCAGGTCGGCGTCCGCGACGATCGCATCCAGCCCCAGCGCATCCGTGACGATGTCCACGCCGGGGCGCAGCGTGGCGCCCAGGAAGGCGATCGCCCCCGCCCCCATGCCGCCGGCGGCGCCGGCGCCGGGGACGTCCGCCACCGGCCGGCCCAGCGCGCTTTCCAGCACGCGCCCGTACACCGCCAGATTCTCGTCCAGCCGCCGCACCGTCTCCGGCGTCGCGCCCTTCTGCGGCCCGAAGATTTCCGATGCCCCATGCGGCCCGGTCAGCGGGTTGTCGACGTCGCATGCGACCTCGACCCGGCAGTCGGCCAGCCGGCGGTCCAGCCCCGCCATATCGATCGTCGCCAGGCGGCCGAGGGCACCGCCCCCGAACGGCAGTTCGGCCCCCGACCGGTCGCGCAGCGACGCGCCCAGGGCCTGCGCCATGCCAGCGCCCCCGTCATTCGTGGCGCTGCCGCCCAGGGCCAGGATGATATGGCGGCAACCATGGTCCAGGGCCGCCAGGATCAGTTCCCCGACACCGTATGTCGTGGCCGCCAGCGGGTCGCGCAATCCGCGCGGCACCAGCATCAGGCCGGCAGCGGCGGCCATTTCCACGACCGCGGTCCGCCCGTCGCCCAGGATGCCGAAATGGGCGTCGACCGGTTCGCCCAGCGGCCCCGTCACCCCCCGGCGCAGCATCCGGCCACCGGTCGCCACGACCAGGGATTCAGCCGTCCCCTCGCCGCCGTCGGCGGCCGGAAGCTTCACATAGGCCGCTTCCGGATAGATCTCGCGGAAACCGGCCTCGATCGCGTCGGCCACTTCCAGCGCCGACAGGCTTTCCTTGAAGGAATCACAGACGATCACGATCTTCATTGCTGCCTCCTTGGACGATTGCCCCTTCGGGGTCTTATCGGTTCACGCGTGTCGCCGGCATCCGTAGGACCAGCGCCACGCCCAGCAGCGCGACGGCGGCCAGGACATACAGCGCGTCGTCGGTGCTGTGCGTCGCATCCTTGATCCAGCCGACCAGATAGGGGCTGACGAAGCCCGCCATCTGACCCGTCGAATTGATCAGGGCCAGCCCGCCCGCCGCCGCGGCCGGGCCGAGATATCCGCCGCAGAGCGGCCAGAACAGCGGCAGGCCGGCCAGCGCCCCGGCCGTCGCGACCGTCAGCCCCGCGAGGGCCACCGGCGCGTTGGCGGGAAACCGGGCGGCGACCGCCAGCCCCGCCGCCGCCATCAGCAGCGGCACCGCCATGTGCCAGCGCCGTTCGCGGCGCCGGTCGGCCGAACGGCCCATCAGGATCATGAAGATCGCCGCCGTCAGGTAGGGAATGGCGCTGAGCCATCCGATGGTGCCGGGATCGCGATAGCCGCTGGCCTTGATGATGGTCGGCAGCCAGAAATTGATCGCATACACGCTGGCCTGCGTGCAGAAATACAGCAGGCCGAGCAGCCAGATCGCCGGATTGCGCAGCACCCCGCCGAACGTGTCGGACAGCTGGGCGGGCCGGTTCAGGCGATCCTGGTCCAGTGCATCCTGCAGCAGCGCGCGTTCATCCGGCGTCAGCCACGACGCCCCGCCGATCGTGTCGCTCAGCAGCAGCAGCATGCCGATGCCCAGCAGCACCGTCGGCAGGCCCTGCAGCAGGAACAGCCATTGCCAGGCCGCGTACCCCCCCTGCCCGGCCGCGAAATGCGTCAGGATCCAGCCGGAGAACGGGCCGCCGAACACGCCCGACAACGGGATCGCGGACATGAACAGCGTCAGGACCCGGCCATGCCGCCGCGCCGGGAACCAGCTGGTCAGATACAGGACCAGGCCGGGAAAAAACCCCGATTCCGCCGCCCCCGTGGCCAGCCGCAATGCATAGAAGGTCGCCGGATTGCGGACGAACATCAGGCTGGCCGACAGCAGGCCCCAGACGATCATGATCAGCGCCAGCCATCGCCGGGCGCCGACTTTCTGCAGCATCAGGTTGCTGGGCACCCCGCAGGCGATATAGCCGAGGAAGAAGATCCCCGCGCCCAGGCCATATGCCGTCTCGCTCATATGCAGGCTGTCGAGCATCTCCAGCTTGGCGAAGCCGACATTCACCCGATCGAGGTAATTGAACAGGTAACAGACGAAGATATAGGGCACGAGCCCGATCGTCACTTTCCTGAAAACGGTGTCCAGCCGGTCGTCGACCGGCGGCGAGATTACCGCACTGCTGTGCATGCCTGTTCCCCGACGCTTGTTCTGCCTCCCGCAGCGCCGTCCGGAACGCGCGGGTCCGGGGCGCCGCAAGGGCTGGTTCGCGCGCGCCTGCATCCGAACCGATCCATCACGGTAAGGCAGAAACGCCTTGGCACGCTTGATGCAAATGCACTAAGAATGGCCGGATTCTTCCATAAATTTTCAAGCAATCGACCAATATCCCGCGATGGTGCCGATGATTTCCGCCCCGGATTCCGCCCGGCCGCAGGATGCCCCGCCGCGCTGGTCGATCGATCCGGCGCTGGCGCAGGCGATCGTGGACCGGTCGATGGCCATCATCGACTGCAACATCAACGTCATGGACGCGCGGGGGGTGATCGTGGCCAGCGGCGACCCGGCGCGGCTGGGCCATATGCACGATGGCGCGCTGCTGGTCATCGCCCGCCAGGGGCCGGTGGAGATCGATGCCCGCACGGCGCGCCAGTTCGGCACGGCGGCGCGGCCGGGCGTCAATCTGCCGCTGCGCGTCGGCGGCGCGGTGGTGGGCTGCGTCGGATTGACCGGCACGCCGGGCAGCATGCGGCCCTATGCCGAACTGGTGCGCATGGCCGCCGAGACGATGCTGGAACAAGCGCAGAAGACCCGCATGGTCTCGCACGACGCCCGCCTGCGCGAGGAACTGGTCCTGAGCCTGGTGCGGGACGAGGCCCCGGTGCCGGCGCTGATGGAATCGGCGGCGCGGTTGGGCGTGGACCTGCAGCGGCCACGCGTCGCGGCGATCCTGGAGATCCATGGCGACGTGCGCGACGCCACGGCGCTGCTGGGCGAATTGCACCGGCTGACCACGCTGCTGAGCGTGCCCGAACGCGGCAACCTGGTCGCGTCCCTGTCCCTGACCGACATCGTCGTCCTGAAACCCGCGCTGAACGCGAAAGGGGTCTGGAGCCAGGACTGGCACCGCGCGCGCGCGGCGCGCCTGCTGGCCCGCGCAACCCAGGCCACCGGCCTGTCGCTGCGCCTGGCGCTGGGCCGCTATTTCGACGGACCGGACGGGCTGGCGCGATCCTACCGGGTGGCGCGCGCGACACTGGCCGTCGGCCGGCGGCTGTATCCGGACCGGCAGGTCCTGTTCTACCAGGACATGCGCCTGCCCGTGCTGCTGGACGGCCCGCACCAGGACTGGCGGGCGGAGGAACTGCGCGCGCCCCTGCGACCGCTGGTCGAGAACCCGCGGCATGCGCCGCTGCTGCGCACGCTGACGACATGGCTGGCTCACGGCATGCAGCAGGCCGCCACGGCCCGGGCGCTGGACCTGCATCGCAACAGCCTGGATTACCGCCTGAAGCGGATCGAGCGGATCTGCGGCGTCGACCTGACGCGGACCGAGGACATCGTGGCGCTGTACCTGGCGCTTCAGCTGGCGCCCCCGGGCAAATGACGGAACCGGACCGCAACCCTTGTCCCCGCCGGACGTTTCATCCCTGCCGGCCTCCGGCCAGAGAGGCACCATCATGGAGTAACCGAGATGGGCGAACTGCGAGACAAGGTCAAAGGACATGCCGACACGATGCTTGGCGAGGTCAAGCGCGGCATCGGCAAGGCGACGAATAATCCGGAACTGGAAGCCAAGGGCGCGGCCCAGAAGGTGAAGGGCCAGGCCGGAAAGACCAAGGGCGCGATGAAGGGCGCTCTCAACAAGCTCTGACCGCCGTGGGGGGCAGGAGGCGATCCGCCCTGCCCCCTGCCGCCCCGGATCATCCCTTTCCCACCGCCATTCGTTTCCCCCCGTTTCCGCCCGCGCGGACAGAACGGGCGCGAGTCGCGTTCATCCCAGCGGCAACGTCTTGGAATCCGTTTCAAAAATTCGGTCCGCTGGCAAGGGAGAGCGCCCCGGAAAGGCGCGCTCGTGGTGCGTTTTCAAGCATTGAAACGGAGCAGCCTTGTGATCGCCCGTGGCGAAGCTGCGGAAAACGCGCGTCGGATCGCCGGCGGACCGAATTTCCAGCAAACCGAATTTCCAAACGGACTCCAGGGATGTAGGCCAGGGAAGACGCATGGTCAGGGGGGCCGAATGCCTGATGCAGGAACGATGACATTCCAACCGATCGACGGCGTGGTCTTCGACATGGATGGCCTGCTGCTGGACAGCGAGAGCCTGGCCATGGATGCGCTGATCCGCGCCGGGGTGACGCTGGGCTATGACGTATCCGACGCGTTCTGCCGGCGCATGGTGGGCGTGGCGGCCGACGGGTGCCGCACCCTGGTGCGCGAAGCCTACGGCGACACTTTCCCCCTGCAGGACTTCTTCGCGGCGCAGGAGGTCCATCTGCGCGAACTGGTCGACGCCGGCCGGCTGGTCCTGAAGGACGGGGTCACGCCCTTGCTGGATTATCTGGATGCCGAGGGGATTCCCCGCGCGATCGCGACATCGTCCAGCCGCGTTCGCGCCGATCACCATCTGGCCCTGACGGGCCTGCGGCGGCGGTTCGACGTCATCGTCACGCGCGACGACGTCACGCGGGGCAAGCCCGACCCGGAGCCCTACCTGACCGCTGCCCGCCGGATCGACGTCCCGCCCGCACGGTGCCTGGCCCTGGAGGATTCGCACAGCGGCGCGCGCGCCGCCCACGCCGCCCGCATGCCCGTCATCGTCGTGCCGGACCTGCTGGAACCCACCGACGACATCCGGCGGAACGCCCTGGCGATCATGGACGACCTGCACATGGTGCTGGACTTCATCCGGAAGACCCGGTCGTAAGGAACAGGCGCCGCCCCGCCGCCAGGGTCGCGACGTGGCCGTCAGGCCGCCGGCAGGGCCGCGATCGCCTGCCGTGCGGCCGCCAGGGCCGCCGCACGCATGTCGTCACCGCGCGACACGCCTTCGGCCACCACGATGTCCGGCGCCCCGATCCCCACGAAGGCCAGCACTGTGCGCAGCCAGGTTCCGACATGCTCGGCCGCGGCATAGGGCGTGTCCGCGCCGTAAAAGCCGCCGCGCGACAGGACGATGACGACGCGCTTGCCGCCCGCCAGGCCCTTTACCCCATCGGGGCCGTAGCTGAAGGTCCTGCCCGGCACCAGGATGCGGTCGACCCAGGCCTTGAGCTGCCCGGGCACGGTGAAATTGTACATCGGCGCGCCGATCACGACGATATCGGCGGCCAGGAATTCCTCCAGCACCGTCGCGCTGACGGCGCGGGCGGCCTCGTCGCCGGGCTGCGACAGGGGATGATCGGGCGGCAGGTTGGACGGGGTCATGTGCGGCAGCGGATCGGCCACGAGATCGCGGTACGTCACCGCCAGGCCGGGATCGAGACCCAGCAGGTGATCGACGGTCGCGGCGGAGAGCGCACGGCTGACCGAATGGTCGCCAGGCAGAATGCTGGCGTCGAGATGCAGGAGTGTCATCGGGATGTGCTTCCGGTATATGTTTGTAACCGAGGCTATGTTCGTCACCATGACGCCGACGCACAAGGAGGCACATTCTTGATACAGGGGAACAGAACTGTAACCGACGTCGCGCCGGATCCCGACCACGCGGATTGCCGCAAGGTCAGCCGCGTGCTGGCGCGCGTCGGCGATAAATGGAGCGTCCTGGTCGTCATGCTGCTGGGCGACGGCCCCCGCCGTTTCAATGAAATCCGCCGGATGATCGGCGGCATTTCGCAACGCATGCTGACCCTTACGCTGCGTGGACTGGAACGCGACGGGATGGTGACGCGCACAATCTATCCCACCATTCCCCCCCGGGTGGAGTACGCGCTGACCGCGCAGGGCCGTTCCCTCCGTGAACCGGTCCGCGCTCTGGGGGAATGGGCACTGGCGAACATGGACGCCATCGACGCAGCCCAGGCCGCCTTCGACGCGAAGCAGCCGTAGACAAAACGTTTCTTCCCCGACGCTCCCCTGAAAGACGCGTCGGATCGCCGACAGGGCGGATTTTAAACCCGCCTTTCAGATCGGCAGATCGCGATTGTCGGAGATGGCTTCCATCGCCATGTAGGACGTGACCGTGTCCAGTTCGACCTGCGCGATCAGGCGCCGATAGATCTCGTCGAAGGCATTCATGTCCGTCGCCACGATTTTCAGCATGTAGTCGTAATCGCCCGCGATGCGGTAGAAATCGATCACGTTGGGAATGGCGGTCACCGCGCCGCGAAAATTCTGCAGCCAGTCATGGGAATGATGACGGGTGCGCACCATGACGAACACCGTCAGCTTCAGGCCCAGCGCCCCCGCATCCAGCCGCACGGTCTGCCCCCGCACCAGCCCGCGTTCGCGCAGGGCATGCAGCCGCCGCCAGCAGGCGTTCTGCGACAACCCCACGACGTCGGCCAGTTCGCGCTGCGAGAGGGTGGCATCCTTCTGCAGCGCCCGCAGCAGGGCACGATCGAAATGATCCAGTTTCACGGTCATTACCGATCATATGACCACACATGGCGCATATGTAAGCATGAAATTGTGAAGTTTACCCGGGCGGAACCGTCTAATTTACCGGCAGCCAGCCAACGGCCATCCGAGGACAGACCCCATGCAAGATGATCGCGCCCCGCTTTCCGATTTCGCCGCCTCCCTGATGGCCGGCGGCATTTCGGCCCTGCAGGACGGCGTGATCGGGGAAGGCGCGCCCGTTCCCGGCCCCTTCGGCATCAAGGCGCTGGTCTATGCCGACTATGTCGCTTCGGGCCGCGCGCTGCGCCAGATCGAGTCGTTCGTGACGGCGCAGATCCTGCCCTATTACGCCAACAGCCATACCGAGGCGTCGTATTGCGGGCGATACATGACCCGCATGCGACAGGCGGCGCGCGGGCATATCGCACGCCTGTGCGGTGCGACACAGGCGTTTTCCACGATCTTCACCGGGTCCGGGGCGACGGCGGGCCTGAACCGCCTGGTGCATCTGCTGGGGGTGGAGGAAGCGGCACGGGCCGGAGAGGCACCCGTCGTCTTCATCGGTCCCTACGAACATCATTCAAATATCCTGCCCTGGCGCGAGAGCGGCGCCGAGATCGTGGAAATCGGCGAAGCGGAAGAAGGCGGTCCCGACCTGCGCGAACTCGCGGCCGCGCTGGCCGCCGCCGGGCCGTCGCGGCTGAAGGTCGGGGCGTTCTCGGCGGCGTCGAACGTGACGGGTCTCGTCACCGACACGGATGCCGTCACGGCCCTGCTGAAACGACATGGCGCCCGCACGGTCTGGGATTATGCGGGGGGCGGGCCATACCTGCCCATCGACATGAAGGCCGGCACGCCGTTCGAGAAGGATGCCGTCGTCGTCTCGCCCCACAAATTCATCGGCGGCCCCGGCGCATCCGGCGTCATGATCGTCCGCGACGCGGCCGTGACGCGCGACAGGCCGGTCTTCAGCGGCGGGGGAACGGTCCGGTTCGTCTCGCCATGGGGCCATGATTATTCGGGCAATCTGGCCTGCCGCGAGGAAGCCGGTACGCCCAATGTCATCGGCGACATCCGCGCGGGGCTGGCCTTCCTGGTCAAGGACGCCATCGGGCAGGACCGGATGGACGCCCGTCATGCGGACCTGCGCCGCGCGGCGCTGGCGGCCTGGAACCGCAACCCGAATATCGAGATCCTGGGCAATACGCGGGCCACGGCCTGCCTGCCGATCTTTTCGTTCCGCGTGCGCGACCCGCGACACGGCGGCATGATCCACCAGCAGTTGTTCACCCGGATGCTGTCCGATGGCTACGGCATCCAGGCCCGTGGCGGCTGCGCCTGCGCCGGGCCTTATGCCCATCGGCTGCTGGGGATCGACGCGGCGCGGTCGCAGGCGCTCCGCACCGCGATCCTGGCGGGCGAGGAAATCGACAAGCCCGGCTGGACACGCCTGAATTTCAGCGTACTGATGGACGACACGAAGGCCGGGAAGATCATCGCCGCCGTCGATGAACTGGCGCGCAACCCCTACCCGATGGCCGATTTCTATGTCGGCGATCGCGAAACCGCCCGTTTCCGGACTGCCGGACCGACGCCAGAGGCCGCCGCAGGGGTCGCCTGATCTCCGACGGCCCGTTTCTCGCCAGGCGTGACGCACGGTGCTACCTTCGCCGCCGAGATGACCGTCCTGCCCATCGTCCCTTATCCCGACCCCGGCCTGCGCAGCGTCGCCGCCCCCGTGACCACGTTCGACGCCGCGCTGGCCCGGCTGGCGGCCGACCTGCTGGATACGATGCGCGCGGCCCCGGGCATCGGCATCACCGCGCCGCATGTCGGCATCGGCCTGCGACTTGTGGTCATCGCATTGCCGGCGGACGACCAGATACGCACCTATGCGAACCCGCAGGTCGAATGGGCCGGCACGGAGACCGTGCGGTTCGAGGAAGGCAGCGTGTCCATGCCGGGTGTCTCGGCGGACATCGAACGCCCTGCGCGCGTTCGGATCCGCTATCACGATCTGGCCGGCGCGACGCGGTCGGAGGAGGCGGAGGGCCTGCTGGCGGTCTGCCTGCAGCACGAAATCGACCAGCTTGACGGGATCTTCTGGATCCAGCGCCTGTCACGCCTGAAACGCGACCGCGTGGTCAGGCGCTTCGAGAAACTGCGCCGCACGAATTAGGCGGAACCGCCCCGCCGATCGCGCCCGGGGCCGTCGCCTGCGTCATGGTATCGCCCCGTGGGGCGGCGTGCCCGCCACACGCAGGTCGGGCGCCGCCGCGCCATGGACGATATCGACGCAATGGCGCAGGTCATGGGCATCGATCTGGCCGGGGGCGGACGGCTGGCCCAGCGTGCCGAAGGTCGCCGCCGACCCGAAGACCTCCCCCGCCAGGCGCGACACGACGCCCACTCCGCCCATCGCCATGGTGATCAGCGGCCGGTCGGCCCAGCGTGTCCGCATCTCATACGTCGCGGCCAGCAGATTCAGCACGTCGCCGCCATCGCGCGGCATGACGGCCAGCTTGACGATATCGACGTCGAAATCCTGCATCGCCCGCATCCGGTCCACCAGGGCCGGGGCGCTGTCGGTGCCGGCGAAATCGTGGGACGACAGGATGACGCCCACTCCGGCGCCGCGCGCCGCCGTCACGATGCGGCGCACGACATGACGGCCGCGATTGAATTCGACATCGACCAGGTCCGGCAGCGGATCGGGACCGGCCGCGTTCAGCACATGGTCGTAGAAGGCGACATAGGCCTCGTCCCCGATCGGGGTCATGCCGCCCTCGGCCCCGGTGCGGAAGGTGACGATCAGCGGATGGCGCGCCAGGACATGACGCACTTCGCGGCACAGGGCGGCAGTCCGCGGCCCGTCCAGCACGCAATGCAGGTAATCGACCCGCAATTCCACCAGGTCGATCGCGTCCTCCGTCGCCAGGCGATGGGCAGCCGCCCGGGCCTCGGCCGCCGTAGCGGCGATGATCGGCACGATGATGGCGGGGCGGCCCACGCCCAGCGTGACCCCCCGAACCTTGACGCCGCGAAGGGTCGCGCCCCTGGCCGTGTTGCTCTGCATCGACACGCTGCTCCATCAGGCGCACCCCGGGCACGCCCTCCGTCGCGTCAAAGCCCCGGGGGCGACTCGGTTCCCCCGGGGCGTGCCGATCGCGTGGACAAGGGCAGAGGCCCTTGCCCGGTCGGGCGGGGCCGGCCTTATGTGCCTACGGGGTGGCGCCCGTGTGGAAGCTCTCGAAATTCCTCTCGAACCGTTCGGCAAGGTCGGCGGCGGCACGGCGATAGGCCGCCGGATCGTCCCAGGTCCGGGCGGGATCGAGAATCTGTTCGGGGACGCCGGGCACGTGGGTCGGAATGGCCAGGCCGAAATACGGTTCGACCTGGAAGGACACGTCATCCAGCCGCCCGTCCAGCGCCGCCCGCACCAGCGCACGCGTGTGCGCAAGCGCGATCCGCTGTCCCACGCCATAAGGGCCACCGGTCCATCCGGTATTGACCAGCCAGCACGTCACCGGCGCACGGGCCAGGCAGGATGCCAGACGATCGCCATAGATTTCCGGACGGCGCGGCAGGAAGGGCGCGCCGAAGCAGGTGCTGAAGGTGGCCTGCGGGGTCTTGCCCAGCCCCTTCTCGGTCCCGGCGATGCGGGCGGTATAGCCCGACAGAAAATGATAGACCGCCTGTTCCGACGTCAGCCGCGACAGCGGCGGCAGCACGCCGAATGCATCGGCCGTCAGCATCACCACATGGCGCGGCACGCCGCCGCGGCCGTCCGGGCTGGCATTGTCGACAAAATCGATCGGATAGCAGGCCCGCGTATTCTCGGTCAGGCTGCCATCCGCGAAATCGGGAACGCCGTTCCCGTCGGCCACGACATTTTCCAGGACCGCGCCGAAGCGGTGGGATGCATCCCAGATCTCGGGTTCGGCCTCGCGCCGCAGGCCGATCACCTTGGCGTAGCAGCCCCCCTCGAAATTGAAGACCCCGTCCGGGGACCAGCCATGTTCGTCGTCGCCGATCAGGGTCCGAGACGCATCCGACGACAGGGTGGTCTTGCCGGTGCCCGACAGCCCGAAGAACAGCGCCACCTCGCCATCCGGCCCGATATTGGCCGAGCAATGCATCGGCATCACGTCCTGGTCCGGCAACAGCCAGTTCATGACGGTGAAGATCGATTTCTTGATCTCGCCGGCATATTGGGTACCGGCAATGACGACCAGCCGCTGCGTCAGCGACAGGATGACGGCGGTCGTGCCGCGCACGCCATGCGCCACCGGGTCCATCGGCAGGTCCGGCGCATGCAGGATCACATAGTCCGGCACGAACGACTCCAGTTCCTCCGCCGGCGGGCGGATGAACATGTTGCGGGCGAACAGGGCATGCCACGCGTGCGTGGTCACCAGCCGGATACGGACGCGATGGCGCGGATCCGCGCCGGCATACAGGTCCTGGGTGAACAGTTCCTGCCCGTCCAGATAGCCACGCACATGGTCGCAGCACCGCTGGAAGGCATCGATCGACAGGCGCGTATTGATCTCGCCCCACCAGATATCGGCACTGACGCCCGGTTCGTCGACGATGAACTTGTCCCGCACGGATCGGCCGGTATGCAGGCCGGTCCGTACCATCAGCGCACCGCCCGACGACAGGCTGCCCTCGCGCCGGCGGATCGCGATCTCGGTCAGTTCAGGGGCGTGGAGATTGGCATGGACGGGATCGATGCGGCGCAGGCCGGTATCTTTCAGTGCGCCGTCCGGGCCAGAAGGCCGGAAATCATTATTATTGTTGTTCATTTTCCGTTTTCCGAATGTGTCGTTGTCCCGGTCGCTCCCGGGACGCGGCAGTTTCGCGCGATCAGCATGGCAATTCCCTGACCAACACCCATGCGCACGATCACAAATGCGCGATCTCGACAGGACGTAGCGCGGGGCGAGACAACGCAGAGCGGAACGAGGAAGGATCGTCCCCTCAGGCGACAATCAAAAAGTTCCCAGGGAATTTCGCCAAAGCAATCAAAAAAATGTTTCGGCGCGACGGCAAAACAATATGGTTTGATCTTGGTCGAAATTTTTGCATAATATTACCATGAGCGAATTAGAACGACCAGAATCAAACCTTATTGTTGATGTCGTGGCCGGAATATCAGCTGCCGGCGGCCTGTTGTTTGGATATGATACGGGAATTATTTCCGCCGCCCTGTTGCAGATTTCGCAGCAATTCCATCTGGGCACCGGTGGGCAGCAGATCGTGACCTCCGCGATCATCGCTGGCGCACTGCTGGGCTGCATGGGCGCCGCCCCCCTGTCGGACCGGGGCGGCCGGCGACGCACCGTCATGGTGGCCGCCGCGGTCTTCATCGTCGGCACGATCATGGCCTCCCTTGCCGACAGCGTCTGGCTGCTGACGCTCGCGCGGTTCGTGCTGGGGCTGGCCGTGGGCGCGGCCTCGCAGATCGTGCCGGTCTATATTTCGGAACTGGCCCCTGCCCGGCGGCGCGGACGGCTGGTCGGCATGTTCCAGCTGGCGGTGGTGACGGGGGTGCTGATCTCGTTCATCGCCGGCTATCTGCTGCGCCATGACAGCTGGCGGATCATGTTCGCCCTGGGCGCCGTGCCCGCCGTCGTGCTGCTGCTGGGCATGGCCTTCCTGCCCAACAGCCCGCGCTGGCTGGCGATGCGGGGCGATTTCGAGGGCGCGCGCGCCGTCCTGCGCCGGGTGCGCGGCAGCCACCGGCGGGCCGACCGCGAATTGCAGGAGATCATCGACGCGCATGACGCCCAGGCGCCGTGGTCCGAACTGGCCCAGCCCTGGGTCCGCCCCGCGCTGGTCGCGGCCGTGGGCATCGGCCTGCTGTGCCAGCTGAGCGGGATCAACGCCGTCCTGTATTATGCGCCCACCATCTTCTCGGGCGCCGGCTTCGGCGAAGGCTCGGCGCTGCTGACCTCGGTCGCGGTCGGGGTGGCCATGATCGTGGCGACCCTGTTCGGAAGCTGGGCGGTCGAGGCGATCGGGCGGCGCACGCTGATGCTGTGGCTGCTGCCGGGGGCCAGCCTGGCGCTGTTCGCGCTGTCCGCCCTGTTCCACATGGGCGCCACCAGCGGGCCGAATGCCTGGATGACGGTCGTCGCCCTGCTGGTCTATGCGATCCTGAATGTCGGCAGCCTGTCGGTCACGATCTGGATCGTCGGCGCCGAAGTCTTCCCCCTGTCCTGCCGCGGCAAGGGCATGAGCCTGGTGGCGGCATCCCACTGGGGGGCGGACCTGCTGATTTCACTTACGACCCTGTCGATGGTGCAGGCGTTCGGGGCCGGGGGCACCTTCCTGCTGTTCGCCTGCGTCAACGCCTTCGCCTTCTTCTTCGTGTTCCGGTACGTGCCGGAAACCCGCGGACGGTCGCTGGAGGAAATCGAGGATCGCCTGCGTCGCGGCGTGTTCGCCAGATAAGGGGCAGCCGGACATACTGTCCGCCGAATCCGGGGCCGTCTGCCGTTGCAGGCGGCCCCCGGCGCATCAGGATGCCGTCGCACCCCCGTGCGGATCGTCGATCCTGGGCCAGATCTCGCGCCGCAGGCGGGTGTAATTGGTCTGCAGCGGGTCGGACGGGTACTGCGTCCCGGCGTCGACATACAGGATCTCGGCCGCCTGGGGCCGGAACGCGGCGTAGAAATGGTTGGTCGATTTGACGATCACATAACGCTTCGCCGCCATGTCGACCCCCAGATTGGCAAAGATATCAGGATCGAAGGTCTGCGTCCTGTTGGTGTTCAGGATGACGTCGATCCGGCTGCCGCACAGGCGCACCACCGCCGTCGGCCCCAACGGTACGCGGCTGCTGCCGAAGCTCTGCCACGATTGCTCGACGGCGCGGATCACCTCGACCTCGGCGTCGATCGGCTCGCCGCCGTCGGGACCGGATTTGCCGCCGAAGCGCAAGCTGATCCGCGCGCCCTCGCCCGCCGCACGGCAGAACACCACAGCCATGGGGTCCCAGATCGTCGCCACCCCGATATCGTCCAGCCCGGCCGCCATCATCGCCCGAAGGATCAGCGTCCCGTCGCCCGCGACACCGCCGCCGGGATTGTCCCAGATATCCGCCAGCACCACCGGCCGGTCGGGATGACGGGCCGCGATCGCCCGTGCGTCGCGCAGGGCGGCGGGGATGTCATGCTGGCGCATGCGCGTGGTGCCGCGAAGCCCGAAGACCTCCAGCCCCAGGCGCCGTGCCAATGCAGATCCGGCCGCCGGATCGCCATCGGTCACGACGGCGACCTGCGTGCCCAGTTCCGGGACGTCGCCGGCCAGGAAGCCATGGATCAGCGACACCGACAGGATGCCATCCTGTCCCTCCTGGGCCTTCAGCCGATCGACAAAGCCGCGAATCGGTTCCTGGCTGGTCGGCAGGATGTCGATCATCCGGCAATCGAAGGTTGAAATGACCGGGCGGATTTCACCCCGGGCCGCGCGCACCACCAGATCGACAACCTGTTCGGCGCGTTCGACGAAATCGGTATGGGGAAATTCCAGGAAGGCGTTCAGCACGTCCAGGCTGCGCACGCGCAGCGCCGTCAGGTGGCTGTGCGGGTCGAAGGTGGCACCCACCACGACATCCGGCCCCACGATGGCGCGAACCCGCGCCAGCAGGTCGCCCTCGCAATCGTCATAGCCCTGCGCGACCATCGCGCCATGCAGGCCCATCACCACCGCATCGACCGGCAGCGCGACGCGCAGCTGGTCCAGAATCTCGTCGCGCAGGGCCTCGTACGTCTGGCGCTGCACCAGGCCGCCGGGCTCTGCCCAGGTGGCGGTGCCCTCGACAAGGGTGAAGCCTTCGGCCACCGCACGATCGCGCAGGACGACGAACGCGGCCGAGCACAGGGTGGGGGCCGGCGGATGCTGCCCCGGCGGCGCGTAGAAGGCGGAATCGAAACACGCCCGGTCGGTCGGCACCGGTGAGAACGTGTTGGTCTCGGTCGCCAGGGAGGCCACGAAAACCCTCATAACCGGTCCTCCTCAGGCGCCCGACGGCTTGTAGGCAACGGCCTCGATTTCCACCCTGATGTCGATCATCAGCCCGGCCTCGATGGTCGTGCGCGCCGGCGGCTCGATTGGGAAATACGCCGCATAGGCGGCATTGAACGCGGCGAAATCTCCGGCATCGGTCAGGATCGCGAAGGTCTTGACCACGTCGGACATCGCGCAACCCGCCAGCGCCAGCGCCGCCGCGACATTGTCCAGCACCACACGCGTCTGCTCCGCCACGTCGGCGCCGACGATCGCACCATCGCGGACCGGCACCTGGCCGGAGACGTAGACGAAATCGCCCGCCCGCACCGCAGGCGACAGCGGCACATGGGCCGCACCATAGGCTATCCTGCTCATGCCATCGAATCCTTCCTTTTCATGTCGTCGATCTTGGAAATCAGGTCCGTCAGGTCACGCAGCCGCGGGCGGCCACGGGAACGGCATCCAGCACTGTGTCCCCCGACACGAAATAGACGCGGTCGAACATGTTGCTGACGACGCAGGCGTGGTTGGGCACGATCCGGACACGCTCGCCCAGCGCCGGCAGAACCTCCGCGTCGGCCTGGATCACGCCGTGCTCCTCGCTCAACGCATCGACCCGCGCCGACGGGCACGACAGGACATGACCGAACCCGTCCAAGCCCAGAAGGTCGCTGGTCAGCGTCTTGGTGCCCGCGTCCAGCACCGCGCGCGTCTCGGACGGGCGGCTGACGACCGTGGCCTGCACCGTCAGCGCGCACTCGTCCAGCGTCGCCGCCCCGGCGGCAACCTGCGAGCGGTCCATATAGATGTAGGTCCCCGGCCGATATTCGGTCACGCCCGGCACCAGGTGGGCGCGCCACATGTCAGGCGTGCCGCCGCTGGACACCACCGGCACCGCCATCCCCGCCCGCGCGAACAGATCCAGCGCGCCCGCGATCCACGCCGCGGTCTGTTCGGTGCCGCCAGCCTTGGGATAGGTCATCAGGCCGCCGAACCGCGCATGCGACGCCCCCTCCAGCCGGCGCGCCAGGTCCAGTGCCGCATCGGCCGTGGCGACGCCGCAGCGTCCGGCCCCGGTGTCGCATTCGACCAGTACCGTCAGCGTCACGTCCGCCGCCCGCGCCGCGTCGATATAACCGCTGACGGTGTAGGCGCTGTCGGCCGCGACCGACAGGGTGATGCGCCGCGCCAGCGCGGTTAGGCGCGACAGCTTGTCGGCGCCGACAATATTGTAGCTGATGAAAATATCCGACAGGCCCGCGTCGGCCATCACCTCGGCCTCGCTCAGCTTCTGGCAGGTGATGCCGCAGGCGCCCAATTCCACCTGCAGGCGCGCCAGCGCCGGGACCTTGTGCGTCTTGATATGCGGACGCAGCCGCAGCCCATGCGTGTCGGCATAATCCTGCGCCCGCCGCAGGTTGGCGCGGACACGGTCGATATCGATCAGGACCGACGGTGTCGCGAGTTTGTCAATTGTCAGGGACATGAATGGTTTCTCCAGCCCCGGCCGTCACCCGGCCCGCCCGGGTGACGCCTCCCTGGGCGTCAGCAGTGCTCGCGTCAGAATCGACATCTCATGCGACAAGGGTTCCGTATCTACAGGTTCGGAAAGGCGATCATTCGCTGAATCGCCCCGAAATTCCGACCAGATTCGAAATAATCCTGTTAAAACATGGATAGAATGCAGACAGACCCCAGGACCATCAACGAGATGATGGTTTCGATCACCGACCATGTCAGCAGGGTCTGCGTCACCGACAGGCCAAGATATTCCTTGATCTGCCAGAATACCGGGTCGGTCACCGGTCCGAACGCGACCGATCCTGCCCCGGTGGCCAGCACCAGCAACGCCGGCTGCGTGCCGCCCACCTGCAGAAAGACGGGGGCGAGAATGTTCGCCGCCGTGCTCATCGCCACCGTGGCCGAGCCGGTGGCCAGGCGCACGATCGCCGCAAGGCCCCAGCCCATCAGCAGCATCGAGGCGTGCATCCTGACAGCAACGCCGGTCAGAACGGAGGAAATGCCCGTGTCGATCAGGGCGCGTCCGAAGCCACCGCCCGCCCCCACAAGCAGGACGACGAAGGCGATGGGCCCCAGGCTGCTGTGCAGATAGTACGCCAGGACCTTTCCCTTCATCCCCCGGGCAAGGCCCAGCACCACGCAGGCGAAGACCGTCGACAGCGCCAGCGCGATATCGGTATTGCCGACAACCTGCCCTACACGTGCGACCGGGCCGTCCGTCGAACCGACACGCTGCATCATCGCGCCGCCCAAGATCAGCAGGACCGGCATCAGCACCGACAGCAGGCTGACGGCGAACGAAGGCGGCGTCCCCGATGTATCGCGCTCCAGAAACTGATTTTCCAGGGACGATGTGCCCGTCATGCGCAAACGGGGCACGACGAGCCGGGCGAATAGCGGCCCTGCGACCACCGCCGTGGGGATCATGACCAGCAAGCCGGTCATGATGGTCCGGCCGATGTTCGCCTGATACGCCTGCACGGCAAGCATGATGGCCGGATGCGGCGGCATCAGCGCATGGGCGATCGACAGGCTGGACGCCAGAGGCAGCGCCGCCATCAGGATGGGCCGTCCCGCCCGCCGGGCGGCAACGAAGGCCAGCGGCGCCAGCAGCACGAAGCCCACGTCGAAGAAGACCGGCAGCCCCACCACTAGCCCGATGACGGTCATCGCCCAATGGATGTTCCGGGCCCCGAACAGGCGGATCAGCGTATCGGCGATTCGGTCCGCGGCGCCGGATTCCGCCACGATCCGGCCCATCATGGTGCCGAAGGCGATGATGAAGGCGATATGGCCCAGGGCATGGCCGGCTCCGGCCTCGAAGGAGGCGACGCCGGCCGCCGGCCCCTGGCCCGCCGCCAGCGCGACCGCGACGGACACCCCGAACAGGACCAGCAGCGGTTCGCAGCGGAATCGGGCAATCAGCACGATGATCGCCGCGATGGAGAAGACGCCCAGGAAGACGGCATAGCCGACAGTCATACACCGGTTAATCCATAATAATATAACAACGTCCGTTATTAGATATCATGGATCCATTTCACTTTCGTGCCAAGCCGAAAGGACCGATGCGACGGCAATCAGTCCGGCCAGCGCATCAACGCCGCGATGCGCCGGTCTGCCCGCGCGGCGAAGGGGGTGAAGATGCCGTGGGGATGGGCCGCCGCCCGCCGCAGTTCGTCGGCCAGCCGGCGGGCCACGATCGCCGCCTGTCCCGGATGCAGATTGCAGGGGTCGAGGTGAAAATGACCCAGTTCCAGTTCGTGGTCGCGCACCATCACCGCCGGGTCGCCCGCCGCCAGCGCGTCGGCCAGATCCCACGCGGTGATGCGGGCCTGAGCCGGCTGGACCGATATTTTCAACCGGTCGAGCGGATTGCCGGTCGGATCGGGCTCGCTACAGGTCTGCACGCCTGCGAACGGCGCCAGCGCCTGCTGCCAGGACGACAGGATGTCGGCCTCGCGCGCACGGATCGCGGCGTGGTCGCGCAAGCCCCATGCGCGCAGGGCGGCAATCAGCCCGGCAATGCCTTCCTTGCCCACCTTCATGCCCCGGCCGATTCCCAGATTTTGCAGGAAGAGGTCGCGGACCAGCCTCCGCCGCCCGGCGACGAGGCCCGAGGTCGGACCGCCGAGAAATTTATGGCCCGAATAGACGACCAGATCGGCGCCCGCCGCGACGAAGCGCCGCAGGTCATATTCCGACGCCGCATCGACGATGACGGGCACGCCGCATGCATGCGCGACATCCAGCACCGTCTCCAGCGCCGGCAGCCCGTACTGCACCGTGTGATGGGATACGACGAACAGCAGGGCGGCCGTTCGTTCGGTGATCGCGCCATCCAGGTGATAACGCTGCGCCGACGTCACCTGGCCGGCCAGGACGACCCGCGCGCCGGACAGGCGCACGGTCTGTTCGACCGGCGCGCCGAAATTGACCGCGTGCCCCGCCAGCAATACGACCTCATCGCGCAATCCGGTCGTCACGGGCAGGCGCTCGATGGCCGCAAGGTCCCCACCGGTCATGCAGGCCGCGACGGCCAGCGTGATCCCGGCGGCGCAGGACGCGGTGACGCACCCGGCCTCGGCCCCCGTCGCGTCGGCGATGGCGGCGCTCGCCTTGCGTTGCAGGTCGTTGATATCGACGAAACATGGCAGGATCGCCTCCGCGGCGCGGACTACCTCCGGAACCGCGATCGAGGCGCCGAGCCCTGTCATGGTGCCCGAGACGTTGACAAGCGGGCGAAGCCCGAAATCCTCAAGCCTATCGTCCATGATCGTTCCCAATGGGCCCGTGCGCAAAATCCCGCCGGCTCCGGTCCGGGGGTTCTTGGGTCCAGAGCTCCTCAATTCTGGTATCTATGGTATTATAATGTGATAGCCTTGCACAGGCGGAAACACCTGCGACGAGGGAGTGTATTTTGGCCCCGAAACTATCATCGTCCCGGGCGAAGGACGGGACGACGACGGATGGCCGGCGCTCTCGCGTCAGCGGCATCGATCGCGCCCTGCAGATCCTGGATCACCTGCACGGCCGGGGCGAAGCCGACGGTGCCTACAGCATCGCGAAGGCCATCGGCGCGCCGCTGTCCACCGTCTACGTCATCGTCGACGATCTGCTGGAGAAGAATCTGCTGGCCCGCACGCCGGACGGGTCGGTCTGGCTGGGTGAACGCCTGTATCATTACGGCCTGGCTTACGCCCGGTCGCTGGACCTGATGAAGGTCGCGCGGGACGAGATGCACGTCCTGCGCACCGAGGCCGGCGAGACGGTGCAGATCTGCGGCCGGGACGGCGATTTCATGGTGGTGCTGGACATGGCCGACGGGCCTGACCATTTCCAGGTCGCCTCGCGCATCGGTACGCGCGTGCCCCTCAACTGGACCGCGTCGGGCCGACTGCTGGTCGCCCACCTGCCGGAGCAGGAGCGACTGGACCTGTTCCGCCGCTGCACGACGGCATCGCCGACCGGCAAGGCCGAAACCGATCCCGAAGCGCTGTCGCGGGCCTCGGTCCGGGCCTTTGGGTCGCGGATCAGCATCCAGGCCGGGGAATCCGACTTCGCGGTGGCGTGCATCGCGTCGCCGATCTGCGACGCGCGGGGCGATTGCCGGGCGACGATTTCCATCGTGCTGCCGGCCACCAAGGCGCAACGCGACAGCGAACGGTACGGTGCCCTCGTCCGCCATGCCGCACAGCGGATCGAGGAACGGATGGGGTGGCGCCCCCTGCACGCCGTCCTGGAAAACGATCCCATGCCCGTGACGGATGACCCGTGACGGAGGAAACGGAGGAATAGATATCGCATCGTCATGGAATGGCGCGGCCATGACCCCGGGAAGTGCGGAGGACCCGCCGGGGCGGCGCCTTGCCAGCGGCCGACCGACCGACTATGCCGCCCGCTGGCGTCCCCTTACGGATCCACTGCCCATGACCGTCCCCCGGATCGATCCCTTCCACGCCATCGGCATCAGCACCATCGCCCATCGCATGGCCGCCGAGGGACATGACATCATCCATATGGAATTCGGCCAGCCCTCGACCGGCGCGCCGCGCGCGGCGATCGCGACGGCGCACCGGGTGCTGGACAGCGACGCCATGGGATATTGGGAGAGCATGCCGCTGAAGACGCGGATCGCCCGTCATTACCACGACAGCTACGGCGTGACGATCCAGCCCGACCAGGTGATCCTGACCTGCGGGGCGTCGCCCGCCCTGGTCCTGGCGCTCGGCTCCTGTTTCGCGCCGGGCGCGCGGGTCGCGCTGGCACGCCCGGGTTATGTCGCCTATCGCAACGCGCTGCGTGCGCTGCATCTGGAACCGGTGGAAATCGCCTGCGGCCCCGCCGAACGGTACCAGTTGACCTCCGCCGCCGTCGCGGCCCTGGATCCGGCGCCCGACGGGCTGATCGTTGCCAGCCCCGCCAACCCGACCGGCACGATCCTGCCGGCCGAGGAGATGCAGGCCATCGTGCAGGTCTGCCGCGCGCGCGGCATCCGCATCATCTCGGACGAGATCTATCACGGGCTGAGTTATATCGCGCCGGCACGTTCCATCCTGCAGGACGACCCCGACGCGCTGGTGGTCAACAGCTTCTCGAAATATTTCAGCATGGCGGGCTGGCGGCTGGGCTGGCTGGTGGTGCCCCCGTCGCTGATCGAGGCCGCGCGGGCGCGCGTGGGCAATCTGTTCCTGACACCGCCGTCGCTCAGCCAGCATGCGGGCCTGGTCGCCTTCGACTGTCGCGACGAGCTGGAAGGACATGTGCGGACCTACCGGCACAATCGCGACCTGATGCTGGACCGCCTGCCCGCGATGGGGCTGGACCGGATCGCGCCCCCGGACGGGGCCTTCTATATCTACGCCGATATCGGCCACCTGACGGACGACAGCCTGGCATTCTGCACCCAACTGCTGGCAGACACCGGCATCGCCACCGCGCCGGGCCTGGATTTCGACCCCGTCGACGGCCATCGCTTCATGCGCTTCAGCTTCGCGGTTTCGACCGACCGCGTGGAAGACGCGCTGGCCCGCATGGCCCCCTGGTTCGACGCCGCCCACGCCCGGCGGTCCTGACGTGGCATCAAAGGCCGTCTGAACCGTTTTTTTGCCAAGCAAGAGTTCCGCGCAACGGCACGCCCGGTGTGTGCTTCCGAGCATCGAGCGGAACGGCCTTCATGGCCGCGCGCGCCGGATCGCCGGCAGAAAACGTTTTAAGATGGAATCACGACATCGGTTCGGGGGTGGGGCGTGGGGCCTCCGGCAAGGGGATGAATTCGTCCCGGTCATGCACCGGCAGGATCATGCGTCCGGCCTGCCAGTCGGCTTTCGCCTGTTCCAGCCGATCCTGGGACGACGAGACGAAATTCCAGAACAGGAACCGCTCGCCCAGCGGCTCCCCGCCCAACGCCATCGCGGTCGTGGGCTCCAGCGCCGTCAGTTCTGCCGGGGCGCCGGAGGAAAACAGGATCATCTCCCCGGCGCCGAAGCGCTGTCCCTCGATTTCGACCTGGCCCTGGGCGACATGCACCGCACGGTCGGTGTGGCCCTCCGGCAGCGCCACCTTGGCGCCGGCCTCCAGTTGCCAATGCAGGTAGAACAGCGGCGACAGGGTTGGCACCGCCGCGCGCAGGCCGAACGCCGTCCCGGCAAGCAGGCGGGTCGTGGCCTTGCCCTCCTGCCAGGCCGGCAGATCGTCCAGGCCCTGGTGGTGATGGAAGGATGGGGCGATCTCCTCCTGCCCGTCAGGCAGGGCGACCCAGGCCTGGATGCCATGCAGATGGTCGCCGGCGATCCGCGCGTGCTCGAACCGTTCGCTGTGGGTGATGCCGCGCCCCGCCGTCATCCAGTTGATCTCGGCCGGGCGGATCGGCTGTTCCGATCCCACGCTGTCGCGATGCATGATCTCGCCCGCGAACAGGTAGGTCACGGTCGACAGCCCGATATGCGGATGCGGCCGCACGTCGGCGTGGCGGGCGTCGGCAGCGGCCAGGTCCAGCGGTCCCATATGGTCGAAGAACACGAAGGGCCCGACCATCCGGCGCCGGGCAAAGGGCAGCACGCGTCCGACCTCGAATCCGCCGAGGCTGCGGCGGCGCTGAGGAATTACCATTTCGATCATCAGACGTTCTCCTCGGATCCCGGATTTTTACCCGACGTCCCGCGCCGTCATTCGTTCCCCCGGGCCCCCTCCGCCGCCAGCTGCTGGAGATCGAGCTCGTTCTCCAGCCGGCGGAGGACATGATCGTGGATCATGCCGCCCCGGTGCAGGCGCAGCAATTCCGCGCGCCCGGCCTCGATCGTCTCCAGCAGGACGGCGAAATGCGCGTCGCGATCCTTGCGAAGCGTCTCGGCCTCGTTGCTGAAGCGTGCCGCCACCCGGGCGCGATAGCGATATTGTTCCAGCAGACGGGGATGCAGGATGGTGCCGTCCGGCGCGTGCGCCAGTCGCTCCACCGTCTGCCGCTGCGCGTACGCCAGGCGCGCCCGCGCCTGCGGCTCCGTCAGATGATCCGCCTGCGGTATGGCCTGCCCGGCGACACCGGTCCAGCGGATGACCATGCCGATGGTGGCCCCCTGCCCCAGGACCGTCACCAGGATGACGGCGAACGTCGCGAGCAGGATGAAATCGCGGCCGGGCATGGCCGCGGGCAGCGAAAGCGCCACCGCCAGGCTGACCACGCCGCGCATCCCCGCCCAGCCCAGGACGGTCGCGCGGCCCATCGCATCGGTGGGTGTGGGACGGGTCTCGGCGGGGGCCAGCATCCATTCCAGGAGGGCGGCGCCGTACATCCATGCGAACCGGGCCGCGATCGTCGCCACCACCACGCCCGCGACCGGGCCGGCCAGATGCCATAGCGACCCGGCGGCGCCCTGGTGGGGGTGCAGCGCGCCGCGCAGCGACAGGCCGATCAGGATGAAGATCAGCGATTCCAGGATGAAGGTCAGCACGGACCACACGGCGGTGGCGCGCAGCCTGACATCGGCGCCGAAGATCTCATGCTGGTGCCAGCCGATCAGCAGTCCGGCGGTCACGGTGGCCATGACGCCCGACACGCCGACCCGTTCGCCCATGATATAGACGATCCACGGCGTCAGCAGGGTCAGGCTGATGACCAGCATCGAGTCATGGATCCGGCGCAGGATCTGCAGGACGATCCAGCCGGACGCGCCCCCCAGGACCACGCCCCCCACCGCCAGGACGCCGAAGGAGACCGTCGCGTGCAGCAGGTTGAAGCTGCCGGTCAGCACCGCCGCCACGGCGAAGCGGTACACCACCAGGCTGGTCGCATCGTTCAGCAGGCTTTCGCCTTCCAGCATGACCGCGAGTTTTTCCGGAAGATGCACCCGCTCCAGCACGCTCTTGGCCGCCACCGCGTCGGGCGGTGCGACGATCGCCCCCAGGGCGAAGCAGGCAGCCCAGGGCAGCGACGGCACCAGCCAGTGTGCCGCCGCCCCCACCGCCAGGGTCGTGAACAGCACCGTCCCGACCGCAAGCTGGAGGATGGGCCCGAGATTGAGGCGAAAGGCCGGCCAGACGGTGAAATAGGCCCCCGACAGCAGCAGCGGCGGCAGGAACGCGACCAGCACCAGTTCGGGATCGAGGTCGACCTCCGGCATGCCTGGGATCAGGGCCAGCGCGATGCCGCCGACGATCAGTGCCGCCGAAGTCGGAAGCCGCAGCAGTTGGGCCGCCAACGCCAAGGCGACGATGGCCACGACCAGCACCAGGATGAATTCAAAACGACCGACGTCCGACACATGAGCCTCCCTGCCTCGCCGGCCACGACGCCGTCGCCGCGTTCCGCCCTTATACCGGCGGAGCCAGACGGGTGGCGAGAGCGACCAGACGGGCCAGCCGGTCGCGCAGCACGTTTCGCGTCGCCTCGTCGGTCAGGACCCCGTTCGCGTCGAATTTGGCGCCGGCGCCCCCGACCAGGATTTCCGCCCCCGGCAGCACCAGCACGCCGACGATCGAGAGGACCTGCCGCAAATGATAATTAGCCAGGCCGGTACCCAGCGCGCCCGGACTGGCGCCCATGATCGCCGCCACCTTGCCGTCGAAGGGCTGAAGCGGCGGGCGCGAAACCCAGTCGATCGCGTTCTTCAGCACCCCCGAAAACGAGCGGTTATATTCCGGGGTCGCGAACAGCAGCGCATCGGCCTCATGCACCCGGCGGCGCAAATCTTCCACGGCAGGCGGATAGCCCCGCCACGCGCACGTCGTCGTCATAGGGCGGGATATCGCGCAGCCCTTCATAGATCTCCACCTGGACGCCGTCGGGCGCCAGGGCGCGGGCGGCCAGCAGCAGGCCGGTATTGAACGAGGCCCGTCGCAGGCTGCCGGAAAGGCCGAGGATCCTGATCATGCGCCTGCCTTCCCGCTGATTATCTGGTCGGTATATCTGGTCGACGGATGGGGGCCGGGACCGGGAACCGGGTGAAGGGCATCGGATGGAACCGATGCCCTTCACCCCCGAAACGCGTCCGTCAGGCCGGGATCATCTGGCCGAAGCGACCGTCCTGGAAATCGGCGATGGCCTGCCGGATTTCGGCCTCGCTGTTCATCACGAACGGACCGCGCCCGACGATCGGCTCGTCGATCGGCTCCCCCGTCAGGACCAGTACCGTCGCGTCGCCATCGGCATGGACCGCCACGCCGGCGCCCTTCCGGTCCAGCAGCACCATCTCGGCCTCGCCCGCCGCCTGCGTGCCGTTGACCGTGACATGACCACCCAGGACCACCAGCATGCTGGTGTGTCCTTCCGGCAGGTCCAGCGTGACGTCCGCATCACGGGTCAACCGCATGTCCCAGACATTGACCGGCGTGAAACTGTGCGCCGGTCCGGCATGGCCGCCGAACGCCCCCGCGATGACACGGACCCGGCCGGCACCGGCCGGCAGGTCGACCACCGGGATATCGGCATCCAGGATCGACTGGTATCCCGGGGCCGTCATCTTGTCCCGGGCCGGCAGGTTGACCCACAATTGCACCATGCGGAACGGGCCACCGGTACGGGTGAAGCCCCTGGAATGATATTCCTGGTGCAGGATGCCGCCGCCGGCCGTCATCCACTGCACGTCGCCCGGCCCGATCACACCGCCCTGACCGGTGGAATCGCGATGTTCGACCTCGCCGTCATAGACGATCGTCACCGTCTCGAACCCGCGATGCGGATGGATGCCCACGCCGCGCGGCCGGTCGGCCGGATTGAACCGGTAGGGGCCGGCATAATCCAGCAGCAGGAACGGACTGGCATGCTGCCCCAGCGTGTCATAGGAAAACAGCGAGCGAACCGGGAATCCGTCGCCCACCCAGTGGCCGTCAGTGTTGCCGTAAACGCCAAGGATCTTCTTCATGATAACACTCCCGCGCCGAGGGGCGCCTGTTCGGACGGGCGTCGTTCGCCGTCAGGGGAAAAGGTAATCCGGGAACGATCGATCCGGCAGATTGTAAAATAGCACGGAGCGTCCTACTGACAGGACGATGCAGGATCTCAACGACCTCTATTATTTCGTGCAGATCGTCGACCATGGGGGCTTCGCGCCGGCCGCACGGGCGCTCGGCGTGCAGAAATCGAGGTTGAGCCGCCGGATCGCCCTGCTGGAAGACCGGTTGGGCGTGCGGCTGATCCACCGGTCGACACGGCGCTTTTCGGTCACCGAGATCGGCCAGGATTATTACCGCCGCTGCGTCGCCATGCTGGTCGAAGCCGACGCGGCGCAACAGGTGATCGACCAGATCCGCGCCGGGCCGCAGGGCGTGATCCGCATGGCCTGCCCGACAACCCTGGTGAACTTCCAGTTCGGCGCCCTGATCGCCCGCTTCATGGCCGAAAACCCGCGTGTCGACATCCATCTGGACAGCACCAACCGCCGGGTCGACGTCATCGGCGAAGGGTTCGACCTGGCCATCCGCGTCCGCTTCCCGCCGATCGAGCCCACCGACCTCGTCATGAAGAAGCTGGACGACAGCACGCAGAGCCTCGTCGCCTGCCCCGCCCTGCTGGAAGGTCGCGCAGCGCCCGCCGTGCCGGCCGACCTGGGGGGATGGCCCAGCCTCGATATGGGGCCATCGCACCGCGACCATGCCTGGCAGCTGGAACACCGCGACGGCCAGACCGCACGGGTACCGCACACGCCGCGCCTGGTCACCGACGACATGAGCGCCCTGCGCGAGGCCGCGCTGGCCGGCATCGGCATCGTCCAGTTGCCGACCCTGATGGCATGGACGGATATCCGGGACGGACGCCTGGTCCCCCTGCTGCCCGACTGGACGCCGCCCAGCGGGATCGTGCACGCCGTCTTCCCGACCCGGCGCGGGCTGCTGCCCTCCGTCCGCGCGCTGGTCGATTTCCTGGCCGATCACTGCGCCAACCAGCGCGCCCTGATCGGATCCCGGCCCGGCAGCGCCGCAGCTTCAACGGACCGGCCTGGCGCATAATCCGATCCGATACCGGAGGGAGCCGCCTGGAATTTCCACCTCGACCGAAATCTGCGCCATTCTGACCATCACCATGAAGGCCGACAGTCATGAGCCCTATCGTCCGATTCCGACGCCAAGCCATTGCGGCGAGCGCGTTGGCATGGGCCGCCGGACGACGACCGAACGGAAGGGTCTTAGCCCACCCCGTCCAATGGACTGCCGATCGCCCGCACCAGGCTCTGCAGGCCTTCGAGCAACCGGGCATGACGCTGCTGGTCGAACGTGACCTTCACCGAACTGACGGACACGCCCATTTTGGGGCCATTGACGCCGCGCGTGGGTACCGCGATCCCCAGGCACATCACGCCAGGCGTAGCTTCCTCGTCTTCGATCGCATAGCCGCGCAGACGCGTTTCCTTCAACTCCTTGCGAAGCTGCGTAACGGTCCGGATCGAATGCTCCGTCATGACCGGAAGAATCTTGACCCCGGTGAACATCTTCTGCACGTCCTCATCGTCCAGGCGCGAGACGATCGCCTTGCCGACCGCGCATAGGGACACCGGCATATGGTCCCCGATATTCGACGTGAGATGAATGGCGGGATGCCCTTCGTAGCGGGCGATATAGATGATTTCATTCCGGTCCAGGATGGCGATCCGGACGGTTTCGTCCTTCAGGATATCCGAATTGGAGCAGAACCGGTAAAATTCCTGGACCGGATCGAATTTCCGCAGATAGGCGCTGGCCAGCGTGACGATCTTGCGGCCCAGCGAATAATCGTTCCCCATCCGCTCGACCAGGCCGCATTCCTCCAATGCGCTGAGAAGGTTCGCGGTCGAGGAGCGCGGCAGGCCCATCTGCTGCGTGATATCCGCCCGCGACAGCACCGGTGAGCGTGCATTGGCCAGCAGGTCGAGGATGTCGTAGGAGCGGTTGATGGCAGGCGACTTGGATTTCGAGCCCGAGGCGGTTTCGTCCGCCTTGTGGATAAGCGGCTCCGCAAGCGGCTTTTCCGCAGAAAATCTGGTCGATCTCTGACCTGGTGGCGCCATGACGGTCCTGTCGCTCCGTGTTGCCGGTCGATTGATATCTGTATCATACAGAATATAGACAACCGTACCAAACACGATAGCGGAGTTCCAACCGCGAGGAAACCTGACCCGGTCAGTCGGGCACGCCCGATGCAACCGCCAGCCCGCCGCCATCGTCGCGCGCCGATACACCGCCCGCGCGTCCCCTCGGCCGAAGGCACATCGAAAACAGGATATATAGCGCCATACATGTCAGGAAATACCCGTACAGCGCGCCGTAGCCCCAATTTTTCACGATCCACCCGGACACGATGCCGACCGCGATCCCCCCGAACGTCCCGGAAAAATTCAGGATGCCTCCGACCAGTCCCATACGGCCTTCCGGCGCGATCGCGGCCGGAATAACCCAATAGATCCCCCCGAACATATAGAAGAACAGGCCCACTACTAGCGTCGCCGCGCAGGCCGCAAGGTTACCGATGGCATTCGCGGCCACCAGCGCCGCCAAGCCGACCGAACCCGACAGGCCGATCGTCATCCGAAGGGCGGAATCGAACCCCCTGCGACGCCGCAGGCGGCCGAAGACGGCCCCGCCGACGATCTCGCCGGCGCCGGCGGCGACGAACATCAGGGCCGTGATGATCCCGGCGGTTTCGAGGCTGATATGGCGGCGTGCGATCAGCAGCGACGGTGCCCAGGAGGCAAAGCCGAAGAACACATTGGCAAAGGCGATCCGGCCCAGGCACATATAGAGGACGTCCCGCGTCAGCACGCCGCGAAACCCGGCAGGGGCGCCCCGTCCGCCTGACGGGAGGGCAAGAGGCCGGCCGGCCGTTCCGTTCCCGACCAGCCGCCGCCACGCCAGGGGCGCCAGACAGACCGCCGCACCGCCGGTGAGCAGGAAGGCAAGTCGCCAGGATCCCGTAGCGGCGACGACCGCCGATGCCACATATGAACCGACGGCGGCGCCGAACGCGGCCCCGCTGTCGATGATCGTGATTCGACCCTGGCGGGCCGAGCCACCCGCCGTCCGCTCGACGATGAGATTGGCGGCGGGCATGAATGGCGCCTCGAACAAACCCAGCATCAGGCGCGAAGCCAGCAGCGTTCCGAACCCCACCGCCGCGCCAGAGAGCGCGGCCGCGATTCCCCAGCATGCCACGGCCGCCACGATCACCACCGACGGCACCACCATGTCCAGCATCAGGCCGGACGGCACCTGGAACAGGCAATAAGTCCAGAAGAAACTGCTGAACAGAACGCCCTCCTGCATCGGCGAAAAATGGTAGTGGTCGGCAAGGAGCGGCATGGCGATCGACAGGCAGACCCGATCGATCCCATTGACCGTGTACAGGACGAACAGCAGGCTGACGGTGGCGGTCTCTTTGGCGATACGCGGCATGTCGCTCCCCTTCCGGAATGAATTACAGTACCACGAACGCTTCCGCCTCGAAGAGAAAGTCCGGACTGGCCAGGGCCCTCACCTCGACGAATGTGTTGGCCGGCGGCTTGTCCATCCCGATATAGGTCGGCCGGATCCGGCGCATCAGCGGCAACGCCGCTTTTATATCGGTTGCGTAATATGTCAATTTGACGACATGCTCGAACCCGGCATTGATCGCCTCCAGGCATGCGGCTAGATTCCGGTAAACCTGGTGGATCTGCGCCTCGATGTCGTCCTTTCCCACCAGGCGACCTTCGGCATCTACCGAGACCTGACCCGAAATGGCGACGAAGGTCCCCGACGCCACCACCACGTGGCTCCAGCCACTTCCGGGGGGAACGTTCGGGGGAGCGATGATATGTGTCGTGCTGTCCATGACAATGCCTTTCTTGTTGAGATATGTTCGATTTTCAGATGGAATTGATGACGATCCTACCCCGCCCGCGTGAGACACAGGGTGTCATCACTGTCCGACGTTCATCCTCGGTCAGGCATTGGTCCCGGTGGATGATCTCGCCTTCGATCACATCCACGATGCAGCTCCGGCAGACACCGGCCTCGCAGGCGTAGTCGATGTCGACGCCGTCCTCGAGCAGGACGTCCAGCATGCTCCGGTCCGAGGGAATATCCAGCACGTGACGACTGCGCGGCAGGTCCACCACGAATGGCTCGCCCAGATACCCGGCCTTGACCCCCGACACGAAGGATTCCACCTGGATGGTCCCCAGTCCCAGGGACTCCGCTGCCCCCTGCACCCCGGCGACGAACGGCGCGCTCCCGCAGCAATAGATCGCGTCGCCTCGCGATCCGTCCAGCAGGTCCTCGAAACTTGCCCGCCCACCCTGGGCCGAATTGAAAATTTCGACCTGCGGACACAAGGCGCGGATCTCCTGCTCGAACGGAACGGCGCCGTCGGCACGGACGAAGTAGCAGAGCCGGATCCGGCACGTCCGACCCTGCAGCGCATAAAGAAAGGACAGCATCGGGGTAATGCCGACGCCGCCCGCGAAGAAGCTGTAGGACGGCCGGTCCGGGTCCAGCAGAAAGTCGGGCTGGGGATAGGACAGGTAGAAGATATCGCCGACGTGCGCAGATTCATGCATGAAGCGCGATCCGCCACGCCCGGCCGGATCGAGACGGATCGCAAGACGATAGCGCCGATCCCCGGGTGGTGCGCACAGCGAATACTGGCGCATCATCCCCTTCGTCACCCGGAGCAATGTATGGGCGCCGGGCAGGACGGGCGGGAACTGCCTGCGATCCTCGGGTCTGAAATAAAAGGACCGGATGCCGCCTCCTTCGTCGACGATCTGATCGACGCTCACCTTCATCAACAGCCGCACCGCCATCCTAGAGGACCCTCTCGATACGGTCGCCCAGCCGAACGATGCCGCCCGAGATGACCTGGCAGTTCAGGCCGGACCGACCAAGCAGGCTGGCCATTACCTGCTTGTCGATCAGACGCTCGAGATACTTGCAGGGGTGATTCAGCTTCTCGACGTAAACCAGGGCATTTTTTCCGACCCGGATCGTCTGTCCCAGAAAATCGTTCAGGCGCACGCCGCAGGTAATGATATTCCTTCTGGTTTCACGCGGAGTAAGCACCACGCCGGTTTCATCGTAGATCTGATGAAGGACCTCCAGTTCGATGAAGGAGATCTGATGTTCCGTCTTGGGGCGATCCGACCATCGCCCGATACGCCTGGCATAGCGGTCGCCCTCGATTCCGACATTCGCCAGCAGACGGCATTCGTGGCCTTCCATCATTTCCTGCGCGGCGACCTCGGCGGTATATATCCCGCAGACACGACCGGTCATGCTCTCTCATTCCTCTTTGTTACCCGGCCGACTTTCAGAAATCGTAGCGCATCGTGGCACCGACGAATCTTGGCGCGCCGGGGATGCCGTAGAATGAGTTGTAACCATTGTCCTTCGTGATCACGTAGCGACGGTCCAGAAGATTCGACACATACACTCCGACGGACCATCGCCCGCGATGCGGTGCGACGGTCAGGCTCATGCCCATCAGGAAATAGGCCGGCAGCCGGTAGATTTCGTTGCCAGGCACATCGAGCTGCGAGCCGCGATAGGAGTAATCGCCCTGCCAGGTGACGTCCCACGCACGGGTCGGGTGCATCATGTAACTGACGCTGCCGTTTAGCGTTAATTTCGGAATGCCGGAATCGTATCCATCATAGCTGGTATAGGCCGGAGAAAAAACGCCGGTCTTGGCGTAATTGGCATAGACGGCAGTCGTATTGAGAAATTTCAAATCGTCGTATCGGCCCCTCTGATAGCCGAAATGCTGTTCCAGAAGCAGACCAGGGATCGGGTTCGCATCGATCTCGCCTTCCAGCCCCCAGATCGTCGATTTGGGAATATTCACGAAGTCGCCTACCAGTCCGTAATTCTGAACCAGTTCCAGGCTCAGGATCTGCTGGTCGTGATAATCGTAATAGAAACCGTCGAAATTCACCCGCAGGCGGTGTTTCAACCAGTCACTCTTGATCCCGCCTTCATAGGCCAGAAGGGATTCCGGCTTGTAGGGGTTGAGCTGCTGGGAAATGACGGTGTTGTTGGCCGTGAATCCCCCTGGCTTGAATCCCTTGCGGACGTCGGCGAAGACCAGGAAATTCGGCGCCGCCTGGAAGTCGATCTCGCCCTTTCCGCCGAACTCGTTCGTCAATGCACCATGCGTCGGGAAGCGGACGTCGCTGAAACCATACTGTATGGTTTCGAGATTCGAGAGATGTCGGTCGTCGGCTTCATGATTGACCGAGGCCGAGATCTTCCAGCGTGGCGCGAGACGGTAGGACGCGGTCGCGTACTGGTTGAAGGTCTGGATGTCCTGATTGTAACTGGTCGCCTCGATATACGGGCGCAGGGCAGGCCCCGACCCGGAAAAATCATAGAAGAACCGCGCCTTGGTCGCCGTTCGCGCATAATAGGCGCCGATCGTCCACTGGAAGCGACGCGGCCGGTTTTCGTTCGACAGGCGTAATTCCTGCGAGAAGACATTGGAGTTGTTTGTGAAATATTGGTCGTCCGTCGCAACATTGGTCGAATCGAGATCCAACAGATTGTGAACGTACATCGCTTCGTAGGCGCTGATCGACCGGAATTCCGCCCATCCGAAATCATGGCGACCCGTCAGGTCAATGCCCCAGGTCGTATCGTTGCGAAATGGCTTGGTATTGGCGGCCACACCGATCATCTTGGTGAATGCCGGGCGGAATCCCCATCCCGTAAGCAGATTGTTATTGTCCGGCGCAATAAAGGGCGTAACCAGATCGCTGACGTTGAATACGCCCGGCGTGTCGGAATCGTCCTGAGCCCAGTGCCCCGTCACATTAATGCTGGTACGGGAATCGACGTCCCAGTCCAGCTTGCCCCGCAACGCGCCGTCATTGGCATCGCCGAGATGCTCGCCGTTATAGCGGTTGACCTGGTACCCGCCGCCATGGGCGGTATAGCCGGACACGCGATAACGCAGCCGGTCCGAAAGCGGCCCGGATACATAGAGCGCGGTACGACTTCTGGAATAGCTGGCGATATCCTGGGACACACCGGCATGAAACGTGTCGGTCGGACCGTTGGTCGTGATATTGACCTCACCGGCGGTCACGGCCTGGCCATGGGTGTATCCCACCGGTCCCGGCATCACGTCGACCCCGGCCAGATCATACATCAGGCCGGACGTCATGAAGCCGATCGGATAGGCGATCCCGTCAACATATGTCATCACCGAGGGCGTGTTGTTCGATGTGAAATCCTTGAAGCCCACGCCGCGCAGGCTGAAATTATTGTTCGCCGTTGCTCCCTGGGGCTGAATCGTCAGGTTCGGCACCAGATTTTGAATATTCTGCAGCGTCTCGACATGATGCGTCGCCAGATCCGCCGAACTGATATGCGTGACTACTTCGCCGACATGCTGCGACTTGCGCAGGCTCAGCGGGGAATTCCGCAGACCATCGACGGTGATCGCCTCATCCGTCACGGGCCTTGGATGAGCCGCGCGCCGGACAGGCGCATGGGGCACCGCACGGATCGGATATTTCGGGGTCATGGTGTCGGCACGGGCGGGACGGTGCGCAATCGTGGCGGCCGAGCAGCAGAGTGCCGCAAGCAGGGCCCGGTGGCCGTCATTCCTTATTCGAATCAATATATTATGTCTCAGAATCGTCATTCGGCGCCCTCCAGTTCAAGGTTGCGGAGAACGGATAGCCATCACGCGGACCAGCCCAGTCGACGCCCATACAATGGCAGACCGTCAATATGCTGTATCGTGGACAGCATATTGTCTTTCGTCAATCGAAATGTTCTGGCATGATCGCTCCCACATGAAATGGGGGAGGACGACGATGGCGAGCCTGGGAATCAAGGTGGTTTCTGTTCCGGACATGGTGCTGAAGGCGTATCTTGAAGAACGCTGTCCAAATCTTGATTTTATTCTCTGGAGAGATGAGGAGTATCCGTCCGTCGAGGATCTTTCCGTCATCGACGCCGTCATTACCCCCTACGCGCATTCCAGCCTGACGGTCGAACGCCTGGCATTGCTGCCGAATCTCAAGCTGGTACAGACGCAGAGTACAGGGGTGGACAATTTGGTCGGCAAGGTTCCCCCCGGCGTAGTGCTGTGCAGCGCGCGCGGGGTGCATGCTGCATCAACGGCCGAACTGGCTGTTGGCCTTGCCATTGCATCGTTGCGTGGGATTGATATCGCCGCCCGCAACATGACCCGCCGCGTCTGGCAGGAGGAACGTCGCCTTACCCTGACCGACCGCAAGGTAGCACTGCTGGGGTACGGCAGCATCGGGCAGGAACTTCACCGCAAGCTTTCGGCGTTCGATGTCGAAATCGTTCGGATCGGCCAGACCGCACGTCGGGACCAGCACGGCGACATCCATGGAATGGAGGACCTCCTGGGGCTTCTGCCCCAGACGGATATCCTGATCAGCAGTCTGCCTATGACGCCACGCACCGGGCACCTCATCAATCGGCCTGTTCTGTCTGCGATGAAGGACGGCGCCCTGTTCATCAATGTCGGACGCGGCAGCGTCGTCGACCAGGATGCCCTCGCGGCCGAACTTTATTCCGGACGCATTTCCGCGGCGGTGGATGTGACCGACCCGGAGCCGTTGCCCGAGGATCATCCGCTATGGAGCGCGCCTCATTTTCTCCTGACGCCCCATCTTGGCGGCAATACGTCGGCCTTCCTGCCACGCATTCGCACATTCCTCGCGGACCAGATGAAACGGATCGCGGATGACCAGCCCGTCATCAATCAGTCGTAATGCAGGCAGATGACAAACGGCATTCCCGGCCGGATATGTGCGATGCCGATTTATGACGGATTGCGACGGAACCGTTGATCCCCGCTCGGGTGGCCGTGGCGAGGAAGGGATCGCCGGCGACATCATCGGTGTCCAGGTAAAGGGATAGATACCGTCGTATGATTTTCCTGTCGGCAGGAGAAGTCGGCGGGGTGGCGCCTTCAAGGACGGAGGAGTTCACCCGCCGCCGCCCGCATCATTCGTGAATAGACCGGACGAAATCCGCCAGGCGCGCCGACCGGGGACGCTGGAAGATGTCGTCCGGGCAGCCTGATTCAACAATGCGCCCGCCGTCGCAGAAATGGACCCGGTCGGCCACGTCGCGGGCGAATTTCATTTCGTGCGTCACGATCAGCATGGTGATCCCCTGCTGTGCAAGATCGTTGATCACCCCCAGGATTCCCTTGACCAGTTGCGGGTCCAGGGCGCTGGTCGGCTCGTCGAACAGGATGACCGACGGCGCCATTGCCAGTGCGCGCGCGATGGCGACGCGCTGTTTCTGTCCACCCGAGATCTGATCGGGATAATGATCCTCGCGGTCGGCCATGCCCACATCGCGCAGCAGGCTACGGGCCCGTTCGATCGCGGCATCCCGGTCCAGACCCAGGACCGTCACCGGCCCTTCCATCACATTTTGCAGCACCGTCCGATGGCTGAACAGGTTGAAATGCTGGAAAACCATCGGCATGCGGCTGCGCGCCCTGCGCAGGATCCGCTCCGGCGCGATATGCACACCTGCCCCATCGTCCTGGCACAGCATTTCGCCGAAAATGGAAATCGTCCCCCCGCTGGGCCGTTCCAGGAAATTCAGGCAGCGCAGCAGCGTCGATTTTCCCCCGCCGCTGGGACCGATCAGGCAGGCGACCTCCCCCCGGGCCACCGTCAGATCCACGCCGGCCAGGACCTGGACAGCGCCGTAGTTCTTGCGCAGCCCGCGCGCGACCAATACGGGTTCCGGTGCGGCCCCGGTCATGCCGCAATGCCTTTCGGATCGGACGGGATCATGGCGCCGCGTCGCTGATGGCGTGGGGTCAGCCTGCGTTCCAGCAGACCGATCAGCCGGGCGCTGCCGAAGCTCATGACGAAATAGATGAAGCCCACCATGATATAGGTGTTCATGCTGTCGAACGTATCCGCGATGACGATATTGGCATGCCGCAGCAATTCGTTGACCGAAATGAACGAAACCAGGGAACAATCCTTCAGAAGCGAGATGAAATATCCGCCCACCGTCGGCAGCGTCGCCCGGAACATCTGCGGCAGGACGACCCGGCGATAGATCGAGGCGCGCGACATGCCCAGCGACAGGGCCGCCTGCCGCTGGCCCGGGTCGATCGCGGCAATGGCCGCGCGAAACACTTCCGAGAGATAGGCCGCGAGATTGAGCGACAGCCCCATCACCCCCGCCCAGAACGCCGGCAGCGTCAGGCCGAATTCCGGCAAGGTGAAGTAGATGAACAGCAATTGTACGATCAGCGGCGTGTCGCGCCACAATTCGACATAGGCATCCAGCGGCCAGCGCACGGCCCGGTACGGGGACAGGCGCCCCAGCGCGACGGCCAGGCCGACAGCCAGCCCGCACGCCATGCTGACCAGGGAGAGCAGAAGCGTGATCCAGGCCCCTTGCAGCAGGAAGGGAAAATATTCCGGGACTTCCCTGAAGAAAAATCTGTACACGCCCTTATCGTCCCGTCGGCTGCGGCTTGATCAGATGATCCTGCACCGGTTCCCATACGCCGTTCTTCTTCAGGATCGCCTTCAGCGTCCCGTCCGCGCGCATCGCCTCCAGCGTCGTGTTCAACGCGGCCAGCAGGTCGGTGCAGGCCGGGCGCACCACGATTCCCTCGTCGCCCAGATAGTATGGCGACGCGCGCTCCGCCTCCCGCCAGGCCGGCTTGGCCTGGTAGAAGAGCGGATCGCCGACAATGCGCAGGCTCTTGAACTCGTCCTTGTGGGACAGCAGGGAATCCTGGTCGAGGACAACGGCGTCGATCTGGCCGTTTCGCAAGGCCATGAACGGATCACCCCAGTTATTGTAATCCGAGACCGACGCCCCGTACCCCTGCGCCACCAGACCGTGCGCGACCATGGAATCGGTCGATCCGACGACCGAGCCCAGGATCTTGCCCCGCAGATCGTCCATGGTCCGGATCGGTGAGTCGCCCAGCACGATCACGTGGTCGTACAGGCGGAAATAGGGCGCGGAAAACAGCACGTTTCCGTCGATGATACGTTCCTGCGTGATCGCGATGTCCGACAGCACGATGTCCCACCGGCGGGCCTTCAGGCCCGGGATAAGGGTCGGCCATTCGGTGGGGATGAAACGGGCCCGGGAGACGTCCATCCGGCGCGCGATTTCAAAGAACAGGTCGGCGGTTACACCGTGATATCCACCCTCCCGGTCCTGCCACAGCGCGATCCGGTCGCCCAGCAGGCCGGTCCCGGACGTCAGCACGCCCGCCCGCCTGACATCGTCCAGGCATCCGGCGCCCGCCCGCGTAGCGGGCAGCAGCAGTCCGGCCAGGAGGACGACCGTCCAGACCCGCCGTCCGTCCCATCCGTCCGCCCCGGAAGGGGCAAAGACGCGCAGCAGCCACAGATAGGCCGGCGTGGTCAGCGACAGCCCCACGATCCATGAGATATCCACTCCGTGCAGCAGCGGCACCGCCGGCCCGGTATAATATCCGTTCGTCATGAACGGGAACTGCACCACCAGCCCGAACCCGTAGGCCAACAAGGCGGCGACGTTGAAGCGCCCGTAGATGCCGCCATCGGCACGAAAGAACGAGGCCACGTCATACGCGCCCCGCCGGACCAGATAGTAATCCACCAGATTGACCGCCGTCCACGGCACCAGGAACGCCATCAGCATTTCGAGGAAAGCGGTATAGGACTGGAAGAAATGCCGTTCCGCCAGCAGCGCGACCCCCAGCGACAGCAGCAGGATGGCCGCCGTCAGCCCCAGCCGGACGGCCCGGCCGGGGCGCCAGCCGGCGACGAAGGTCTGGATGATCGTGATGCTCGACAGGGCGGCACAATAGATGTTCATGGCGGTCGAGATCGCGATGCCGAGTGCAAGCACACTCAGGACCGGTACCGCATGTGGCGACACCAGGCCCGCCAGCGATCCGGTCACGTCATCCTGCCGTACGAATGGCCCCAGCAGCGCGCCGACCACCATGGGCAGGACCGACCCGGTGACGCTGCCGGCATAGCACGCGGCGAACGCCCGCCGGCCGCCATCCGTCGTGGCCGGCAGGTAACGCGAGGAATCGGACACGTTCGGCGCATAGGCGATCTGCCACAGCGCCGCGGTCGACAGCGCCCCCAGGAATCCCAGGAACGACCCATGCCGGGGCAACGCCGCCAGGTGCGCCAGCAGCGGCAGGCCCCGCGCCAGCGCATACAGGATCGCCAGCCCGCCCAGCCAGGTCAGGACGCGCGCGCCGGCATGGATGCCGCGATAGCCGAAGATGGTCGGCGCCATGCTGCACACGCCGATGGCCAGGACCGCCGGAACACGCCCCAGGCCCGGCAGCGCCACGCGCAGCGTCTCGCCGCCCAGGACGAGGTTCGACGCCGTGAAGCCCAGATACATCAGGGTGGCCAGGACCATGATCGGCACGGCACCCACCGATCCGAACTGACCCCGTGTCTGGACCATCTGCGGCACGCCCAGCATAGGCCCCTGCGCCGCATGCAGCGCCATCACGACACCGCCGACCAGACTGCCTAGCACGATGGCCAGCAGCGCCGGGCCGATCGACAGGCCGAACAGGCCGGTGGACAGCGCCCCTGTGACGATCGTCAGCATCATCATGTTCGACCCGCACCAGACGGTGAACAGGTCGCGGGTCCGGCCGTGACGCCGGTCATGGGGAATGGGAAAGATCGTCTCGGCCTCGATGACCGGGCCGGCGGGGGAATCGCCTGGGGCGCCGGCAACGGGGCGGGACGACGCCGTCATGCCCCGCCGGCCGGTCCGGACGCAGGATCGAAACCGACCGTCCGCCCGGCAAGATACCGGGTGAAATCATACAGCGGCCGTTCCAGGTGGGACAGCCGGCCCGGCGTCGCCCGGGTGGCCTGCATGCCGCGGAACACCTTTTCGGTGCAGCGGCGATCCTCGACATTGACGGCGTCCAGCAGCGCCTTCAACGCCGCAACGTACTCCTGCCCCTGGGGATCGTCGATGAATTCGGGCGACAGGCCGCCACCGAAGATCATCCTGACCTTGCCCACGCCCTCGGGATGGAGGGACAGGTACCAGAAATAACCGGGGGTCAGCGTGATCAGGTGCGACGGATAGATGGTGATCAGGCCGGTGGTCCGGCGCCAGTGCCCGGTCAGCCGCGTATTGGCGGGATGGGCATTACCGATCGCCAGCGACGCTTCCTTGGTGATCCAATGGTAGTTGAATGCCGCAAGGCCGGGCGGGCAGTCCATTTCCTCCAGCTTCGAATGCGGGCCGACGGTGCGCGCATGGCAAACCGGCAAATGGTAGCTTTCCATGAAATTCTCGGCCAGGATCTTCCAATTGGTGTCCCAGACATGGGTTTCCCGAAAGCATTCGACGTACCGCTCCATGCCGTAGGGCGCGATCATCTGCTCCAGAGGGCGCAGGCGGTCCGCCACCGGCACCGCGTCGGCGTCCAGCGTCACATAGATCCAGCCCAGCCAGTCCTCGCACCGGATGTCGGGCAGCCGGTACTCGTCCTTGCAGAAACCCGGGCGCCCGTTCATCAGCGGCGCGCCCCGCATCGTGCCGTCCAGATTGTACGACCAGGCATGATAGGGACAGACGATGGCCCGGACGTTCCCCGCGCCCTCCAGCAAGGTGGACATGCGGTGCAGGCAGACATTCGACATTGCCCGCAACCGTCCGTCCCGGTCGCGCAGGACGATGATGGGCTGCCCCGCGATCTCGCAGGTCAGGTAATCGCCGGCCATCGCCAGCGCGGATGCCCGCCCGACGCAGATCCATTCCCGCGCGAAGATCGTCTCGACCTCGCGCGCCAGGAACGCCTCGCTCGTATAGGGCTCGGGGGACATGGCGACCGCCTCGTCGAACGGACGCGACGCCGTCCGCAGCAGGGCCGTCCCGGCCGGATCCATGAAGGTCATGAGGTGCGCTCCGTCACAAGGGATGCAGGCAGACAGTTCCGGCATGGGACCATGATCAGTCCGCAGGCGCATGGCGGTTGCGCGGACGGGCCAGCCCCAGATTCTCGCGCAGGGTCGTGCCCTGGTAGTCGGTGCGGAACAGTCCGCGCCGCTGCAGCTCCGGCACCACCTTTTCCGTGATGTCGGTCAGGCTTTCCGGCAGGACCGGCAGCGCCATCATGAATCCGTCGCTGGCGCCGGCCGCAACCCATTCCTCCATCCGGTCGGCGATCTGCCGGGCGGTGCCGTAGAAGATCGCCTTGCTGCGGTTGTAGCGCTTGCAGACCTGGCGCAAGGTCAGGCCCTGGCGGATCAGTCCGGCGATTTCCTGAAAATAGACCTGATGGAAATTAGATTTTTCCGGAATCCGATGCTCCGGAACCGGTTCGTCCAACGGCAGGTCGGACAAATCGGTTTCCAGGTCGGTCTTCAGGTACATCAGCCCGATATCGATATGGATCATCTCCTGCCAGGCGGCCCATTTCTCGCGCGCATGCTCCTCGCTCTCGCCCAGGACGATGGACACGCCGGACAGCACCTTCAGTTCGTCCGGATGACGGCCGTGGCGCGGCATGCGTCCCTTCAGGTCCTGGTAGAATGCCACGGCCTCGGACATCGAGGCCCCGGTTCCGAACACCACCTCGGCGGTCCGCGCCGCGAATTCCCTGCCGGTTTCCGATGCCCCCGCCTGGAAGATGACCGGCTGCCCCTGCGGCGAGCGCGCCATGTTCAACCCGCCCTGCACCCGGAAGAATTCACCCTGGTGGTCCAGGACATGGAATTTCTTCGGGTCGAACATCCGCACGTTCGTCTTGTCGTGGATGAAGGCGTCGTCTTCCCAGGTGTCCCACAAGGCCTGCACGACGCCCAGGAATTCCCCGGCCCGGTCATAGCGCCGATGATGCGGCGGCAACGCGTCCAGGCCGAAATTGCGCGCGGCGTAATCGTTGGCGGTGGTCACGACGTTCCACGCGGCGCGGCCATGGCTGATATGGTCCAGCGACGCGAACAGGCGGGCGATATTATAGGGTTCATAGAAGCTGGTGGAGGCCGTGGCGCCAAGGCCGATATGCGACGTCGATCCGGCGATGGCCGACAGCAGGGTGATCGGCTCCATCATGTTCATGTAGAGCGGCGCCCGCGTCCAGGCGTCGAGGTTTTCGGTCCGCGCCGCCGGCGTATCGGCCAGGAAGAAGAAATCCAGCTTTCCCCGTTCCGCCGTCTGGACGATGCGGCGGAAATAATCGATGTCGGTCGCCGCCCCATCCTGCGCGCCGGGCATCAGCCACGCCGCGGAATGATAGCCGTTGGCCTCGAACAGGCCGCCCAGAACGATATGTCGTCGCGCACCCAATATGCTGCTCCTCCAGAGGCTGGTTTAACATTCGCCCTTTCGACGATCAGACGCGGTTTGCCCACGCTTCTCGGCGGGCGGCGGACAGACCGCTTCGCTCCGATGCGCGAAAATCACGCCGGGCATGCCGTTGCACGGCACTCTTGCCCAACAGGACGCCCAACAGGACGAATGTTAAACCAGCCTCTCAGGCGTGTAGCGCCTGCGGGGCGTCAGTCGGCGTAGGACGGATCCTCGTGGTCGAGAATCCGCTTCATTTCCTCGAAATGGGCGATGGAGAAATCGCGGATGCCTTCCCAGTCGCGGGCGGTCTTTTCCGCCACGTCGTCGTCCAGGATCTTCAGCGGCTGGCCCGTGGCATAGGCGGTGACCAGGATCTGGCAGGCCCGTTCCAGGGTATAGATATCGTCGAAGGCCTCGCCGACCGTCGGCGCGGTGACCAGCACGCCGTGATTGCCCATCATCAGCCGCGACCGGTTGCCCAGCAGGCCGGCCAGGCGCGCGCCCTCGGCCCCCGTATCGGCCATGCCGCCATACAGCGTGTCCGTGGCGACCCGGTTGAAATAGCGCGCGGTGTTCTGCTCGATCGGCTTGATGGCCGGGTCCGCGAGGCAGGCGATGGTGGTGGCATGGACCGGATGCAGGTGCATGGCCACGCGCACCTGCGGCAGCAGGCGATGGATCTGGCCGTGGATGGCCCAGGCCGTCGGATCGATGTCGGCGCGATGACGCGCGTCCTCGTCCTCGGCATCCAGCAGCACCAGGTCGCTGGCCCGGATGCGCGAAAAATGCCGCCATTTCGGGTTCAGCAGGAACCACCGGCCATCCGGAGACACCGCCGCGCTGAAATGATTGGCGACGGCTTCATGCAGGCCAAGCCGCGCCACGATGCGAAACGCTGCCGCGAGGTCGACGCGGATCCGGCCTTCGTCCTGTAAGGTCATGCCCTGCTCTTGTCCTGCCCTGCGACAGGATGAACGGAGGCACGGCGACAGGTAAACCCGGTTTTTCCGATCCATTACCTCGCCGAATCGGTTGCAGTGCCTCCATCGGAGAGCAGACACGCAGGCGAAGGTGCCTGCCACCCGCCCCGCTGCGCCGGCCTGATGGCGTCGGGTCGCGCCCGCATCATGGCGTCGTGCTGCGCCCGGGCGATGGCGTCGAGAAACATCCGCGCGCAGGCATCCCAGCCGAACCGCGCCACATATGCACGGCACATCGCCCGGTCGCCATGCAGGGCCGCCAGCACGTTGCGCCGCAGATCCGGGCCGATCGCACCGACCGGCGACACCCCGGGGGGCAGGATGTCGCGCGGCCCCGTCACGTCGAAGGCCGCGACGGGCAGGCCGCAGGACAGGGCCTCGAGAATCACCAGGCCGAACGTGTCCGTCAGGCTGGGAAAGACGAATACGTCGCTGGCGGCATAGGCGGCCGACAGATCGGCCCCATCCAGATAGCCCGTGAACACCGCATCGGGATAACGCGCCGCCAGGCCCGTGCGGTCGGGCCCGTCGCCGACGACGATCTTGGTTCCCGGTACATCCAGGTCGAGAAACGCCGTCAAATTCTTCTCGACCGCCACCCGCCCGACATAGAGCAGATAGGGGCCTTTCACCCCGAACCGCGTGTGCCAGTCGCACCCCGCCTGGCCGGGCCGGAACCGGTGGGCATCCACACCCCGCGTCCAGCATTCCAGATGACGAAACCCCCGGTCGCCCAGCGCACGCAGCAGGCTGGGCGTCGGCACCAGGGTCAGGGCCGCGGCGCCATGGAACCAGCGCAGGAACCGGTAGGGCAGCCCCGTCGGAAACCCCGTCCTGGCCTGGATATATTCGGGAAAGCGCGTGTGAAAGGATGTTGTGAAGCAGCGATGGTTGCGGATCGCCCATCGCCGGGCCGCCAGGCCGAGCGGCCCTTCGGTCACCAGATGGAGCGCATCGGGGCGAAAATCCTCGATCATCCGGGCCAGGCGTCGGCCGGGCAGGACGCTCAACCGGATCTCGGGATAGGTCGGACACGGCACGGTACGGAACAGATGCGGCCCTACGACCGCCACCGTCCGGCCCGCCGCGCGCAACTCCTCGGCCAGGCGCGATACCGTCCGGACGACCCCGTTGACCTGGGGATACCAGGCATCCGTCACGATCAGGATACGTACAGGCGACGGACGTGTCGCCCGCCCCGACAAGCGGTCCGGCGCCATGACGTGCGACACCCCGTCAGGCATGGGCCGGAGACAGCACGGTCCCCAGGTGCCGCGGCGCGGCAACGCGCCACCGCACGTCCGTCATGTCCAGAAGCTGCATGCTGCCGTCATGATGTTCCACCAGCGCGCTGCAGCTTTCCACCCAGTCGCCGTCATTCATGTAGAGGATGCCGCCCACGTCCTTGATAACCGCATGGTGGATATGTCCGCAGATGACGCCGTCCATGCCACGCCGCCTGGCCTCGTCCGCCACCGCGGTCTCGAACCGGTCGATGGCCATGACGGCGCCCTTGACCTGCCGTTTCAGCCAGGCCGACAGCGAACGATAGGGCAGGCCCATCCGGCGGCGCACGATGTTGAACCAGCGGTTGACGACCAGGGCGGCGGAATAGGCCCGGTCGCCCAGCACGGCCAGGAAGGGCGCGTAACGTACCACGCTGTCGAATTCGTCGCCGTGCAGCACCAGGAATCGCTGCCCCGTGACCGTCACATGTTCGGCCTGTTCGCACAGGCGAATGCCCGCGACCTCCAGCCTGTGGGGAAGCCAGCGACGGAATATCTCGTCATGATTTCCGGGGATATAGAAAACCTCGGTCCCGCCGCGGGCCATGCGCAGGATCAGGTTCAGGACGTCATCGTGATGATCGTTCCAGAACCAGGACCGTTTCAGTTTCCATCCGTCGACGATGTCGCCGACAAGATACAGCCGCCGGCAGGACAGGCCGCGCAGGAAATCGGCCAGAAGGTCGGCCCGGCAATCCCGCGTGCCCAGATGCACGTCGGACAGAAAGACGGCCCGATAATCGTGGGAGGGGATACGATCATGAAGAATCACGTTCATCGCGGTCAGGCACCCCTGATGAAAGACGGCCCCCTTCTAACCGTATCCATCCGTTTCTTTTGTGTATCTTTCGTGAAATCCCGAAAAAGGGCACGCGATGTCAGTCCTGCGGGCCGGCAAGCGCCCAGGGGATGACGGCGTCCTCCACCCGACGGACCTCCACCCCGTAGACGGCGCGCATGGCGGCATCCGTCAGCACGTCGGCCGGTTGGCCCTGCGCCACGACACGCCCCGCCCGCATCAGGACCAGCCGGTCGCAGAACCGCGCGGCCAGCATCAGGTCGTGCAGCACCACCACCAGCCCGGTGCCGCCGGCCGCCAGGCGGCGGAACGACGCCATGACCGCCAGGGCATGGGCCGGATCAAGGGCCGCGACCGGTTCGTCGGCCAGCAGGTACGCCGCCTCCACCGCCAGCGCCCGCGCCAGGCGCATGCGTGCGCGCTCGCCGCCCGACAGCTGGCTTCCGGGACGATCGCGCAGGGCCAGGAGGTCGGTTTCCGCCAGCGCCCGCGTGACGGCTGCGCTGTCGCGCGCGCGGTCCGGATGCCCGCGATGCGGCAGGCGGCCCAGCGCCACCAGGTCCGCGACGCGCATGGGCGGGGGCGGCACCTCGTCCTGCGGCAGGAAGGACAGGGTACGCGCCCGCCAGGTCCGCCCGGCCGTTGCCAGGGACCGGCCGTCCAGCACGATTTCGCCCTCGTCCGGGGCCTGCATGCCCCCCAGCACCCGCAGCAGCGTGCTCTTGCCCGCGCCGTTGGGGCCGATCAGGCCCACCAGTTCGCCCGGCGCGACCCGCACCGACGACGGGTGCAGGACCGCCCTCCCACCCAGCGACAGCGCGACGTCATGGGCGGCAAGACCGGTCACGACGTTGCCCGCCGCATCTGCAGGACGCGGAAGAAGAAGACCGGCGCGCCGGCCAGGGCCGTCAGCACGCCGATCTGGATTTCCGTTCCGGTGGACAGGACCCTGACCGCCGCATCGGCGACCAGCAGCAGCACTGCCCCGCCCAGAAAGGACGGCAGCAGCAGCCGCGACGGCTGGTGGCCGGTCAGCGGGCGCAGCAGATGCGGAATGACCAGCCCCACGAACCCGATCGCCCCGGCCACGGCGACGCATGACCCGACCGACAGGGCGGCGCCCAGCACCACCCGCGCCTGCACCCCGACGGGGCCGCGCAGGCGGAATCCCAGGCTTTCCGCCACCTCGTCACCCAGTGCCAGCGCATCCAGCGCGCGCGCCGTCGTCAGCATCAGCAGGCAGCCCAGTATCGTGCCGGGCAGGCTGATCCAGACATGGGTGAAGGTCCGGTCGGTCAGCGAGCCCATGACCCAGTGCATGATTTCGAACGACGCATAGGGGCTGGGCATCAGATTGAGCGCCAGCGCCGTCAGCGCGGCGGCGAAACTGCTGAGCGCCGCCCCCGCCAGCAGCAGCACCAGCGCCCCCCCCTGCCCGACCAGCCCCATCAGCAGCAGTACCGCCAGCAACGCCCCCGCCAGGCCGCCCAGAGGCAGCATCGCGACCGACAGGCCCATCAGGCCGGTATAGAACACCAGCACCGCCCCCAGCGCCGCGCCGCCGGAAACGCCCAGCACTCCCGGATCGGCCAGCGGATTGCGCAGATATCCCTGCAATGCCGCCCCGGACAGGCCCAGCGCCCCACCCACCGTCACCGCCAGGATGGCGCGTGGCAGGCGCAGCTGGCCCAGGATCACCGCCCCCGCACTGTGCCGTCCGGCCAGCAGGTCGGCGCAGGCCGGCCCGAACGCGATCGCGGATTCTCCCCAGGCCAGGGACAGGACGAACAGCAGGACCACCGTCCCGGCCAGGGCGGCGATCAACATCATGTCACGGCAATCGGTCATCGATCCTGCCTTTCCAGGGCGTCGCGCGCCCGTACCAGCCGGTCCAGCGCATCCAGCGTCTGCGGCAGCCCGCAGAGCCACAGCCGCGTGGGAATCGTCACCTGATGGGCACCGGGAAAGGCGTCGCGCAGGGCCGGATGGTCCAGCATGGATTGCGCCAGCGACCTTCCGACGCCGGACCTGTCGACCACCAGCAGGTCGGGCGGACGGGCGACCAGCGTTTCGATCGGCAGGAAATGCGCGCCGCCCACCCCGGCGACGGTGGTGAAATTGCGCAGGCCGGCATGGGTCAGGACGTCGTCGGAAAGCGATCCCTTGCCGGTGACGAAGCCGTTGGCGCCATAGATCGCGGCGACCGGATCGGTGGGGGATGCCATGCGCCGCAGCGCATCCAGGCGCCGCGTGAACGCCGCGGCCAGTTCGTCCCCGCGTTCGGGAACGCCGACGGCCCGCGCAATCTCGCGGATCTGCCGGGGAATGTCGTCGAGGCGTTCGGCGGGGGACAGCTGCATCACCGGCAGCCCGGTTTCCCGGGCGGCCAGGATGGCGGTGGCGGCGGTGTACACCCCCCCCAGCACCAGGTCCGGCCGCGCGGCGATGACGGCCTCGGCGGTCTGGCGAATGACGGGAATCCGCCGCGCCGCGTCGCACATCACCGAATTGGAACAATCCGCGGCCAGGGGTGTGACGCCCGCGATATCCTGCGGCGGAACCAGAAGCAGCAGCATCTCGTCCGTACAGAGATTGAGCGACACGATCCTGTGCCGGGTCTGTGCCCACGCGCCACCCCCGGCCAGGCACATCCCGACCACGCTCAGCGCGACCAGGGTCGGGACGATCAGGCGCAACAGGCGCGGCAGCCAGCACATGTCATCCCAACCCGCTTCGTTCATGGCACGGCAGCGCCCCCGCCAAAGACCGTCCTCCCTTGAAAACCTGTTCATGATCGGGGTCCAGGGCCTCAGGCCCTGGTGGGTTCGGGCAAGGCCCGACCTTCCCCCGCCCGCTCTCAATAGGCCAGCGTCACGCCGCCATATCCGGCCCGGCCCGGCTGCAGATAGCCGATCGGGTTCTCGAACTGCCGGTTCAGAAGATTGTCCGCCCGCGCAAACACGGTGACGTAGCGATTGACGCGATACTGCGCCGCCAGGTCGATGGTGAAATAGCCATGCGCCTTCACGTCGCTGTCCATCCCGTAGCGATCCACGTCGCGCCAATGGCTGACATACAGGATGGTGGGCGTGAATGTCAGGCCGGGCGTCGCCGTCCAGACCGCGCTGAAACTGAATTTATGCCGCGGACGACGCTGCAGTTCCTGTCCGGTCTGCATGTCCTTCGCCACCGTCCAGGTGTAGTTCGCGGTCAGGTCCAGCGTGTCCAGCGCCTTCCAGTCCACGAAGGATTCAACCCCGTAGAGCCGCGCCCGCGCGACGTTGACATAGGTGTAGTCATAGCCCGACAGGCCGGTATTGATCAGATTGTCGACCTTGCTCTCGTACCATGTCGCGCCGAAATTCAGGCGGCCCTGCAGCAGGGTCTGCTGCACGCCGGCATCGTATCCCAGCAGGCGTTCGGCCTTCAGGTTGGGATTGGCCACGAAGAAATAGGCCGGATAGCTGACGAACAGCTGGTTCAGCGACGGGCCGTGATAGCCGGACCCGGCGCTGGCCTTGATGACCGTTCCGGTATGCGGCACGTGGATCGCCGGCGCCACGCGCCAGGTGACGTAATTTCCGTACCGGGAATTGGAATCGTAGCGCACGTTCGCCGCCCCGAACAGGATGTGTCGCCATTGTCCCTGATACTGGCCATATCCGGCGTTGGTATCGGTATGGGCGGTGATCGGGCTGTTCCAGATCACTTCGTGGATATGCTCCGCGCCGACCAGCAGGGTGCCGGCCCGGCCCAGGTCGGTGGTGCCGTGCCAGTCGATCTTCACCCGTCCGCCGCGATTATAGGCCGGGTTGCCGATGTCGGTGCCCTGCGCCTCGCCCGCCGTCAGGTCGCGGCGGCGATAGACCGAGTAGCCAAGGCCGATGATCTGGTCGAACCGGCCACCGAACGACCGCAGGTGCGCCGTGCCGCGCACCACGGCCTGGTTCAGGTTCGAGGTGCTGCGATCGGCCATCGGCACCGGCGGATAGACATTGTAGTTGTCGCCCACATAGCGATAGGTGCCCTGCGTCAGATGCGCGGTCAGGCCCAGGTCGAAATTGTCCGTGACGTCATAGCCCAGCCGCACGTTCGCCGAACGGTTGTCGTTGCGGCTGCCCGGGATCTTCACCCCCTGCGGGATCAGCCGGGGCGGCGTGACCTGCACATCCTCCACCCGGGAATGGGTGGCATAGACCGCGTAATGGAATCGCCCCGCCCCGCCGCGCACGCCCAGCATCTGGTTGAAGGTGCCGAAGCTGCCGCCCTCGATCCGGCCCATGGCCTTCATCGGCCCGTCGCCCCGGATGCTGGTGATATCGATGACACCGCCCATCGCATCCGCACCGTACAACCCGCTTTGCGGGCCGCGCAGGATTTCCACCCGGCCGATTCCATCGGTCAGGAACTGCGCCGGGTCGAATGCGCCGCCCGGGGTGCTGGGGTCGTTGATATCCATGCCGTCCAGACGCACCTTGACCTCGTTTGCGTTGGTGCCGCGCATGAAGATCGACGTCGTGCCACCCGGGCCGCCGGTCTGGACCAGGTTCAGGCCGGGCTGGGTCTTCAGCAGGTCGGGCAGGGTCCGGCGCTGGCGAAGCTGGATGTCCTGCTCCGTGATGATGCTCAGGCTCGTGCCGATTTCATCCGCGCGGACCGGGCGCCGGGCGGCGCTGACGGTAATGGTTTCGGGAAGGGTGGCCTGCCCTGGCGACACCGTGACGCGGGCCGCCTTTCCGTTCTTCGGCGCCGCCGGGTCGGACGGGTCCTGGGCCAGCGCGTCAGCGACGCCCAATCCCGTGAAAAGGGTCGATATGGAAAGGAAATGTCGAAGAAAATACATCGCAGGCCGTTCTCGTGACTGTTCACGGCTGCCACGAGAACACGGACCCGCCCGGATCGCCGGACACCCGTACGATCCAGGACCATGCCCGCCCGCCAGATCACCCCGCCTGACGGTTCCCGGTCGCAACCAGTGCTGACGGCAGGTCTCCTGGCTCGCGACGTCGCATCCCGCATTGCCTTCCCGGGGACGAGAACCCCAGTGGCCCGGACCATGACGCCCGGCGATACGTGGACATGCCGCTTACAGTTGCGGGGACAGCCGCAGGGTTGGACCACCCGGTCCGCACTGCGTTCCCTTTTAATCCTCTCGAAAGAGGAACCATCGCGCCCTTCATATAAGGTGCGCCCGGCCTGTCAAGAAACCGTGACCCTGGCTGGCAACAACAACCCTTGCGCCCGCCGTCGCTTTGACACCTCATCATGCAGACACGGTCGCATGGACGCCGTGACCCCGGGGAGACGCAGGTGGATTGTCCCGCCATCGACATTATGCCCGCCCCGCTCGCCATCCTCCTGACGCGCCATCCCCCCGTCGACGTGCCGCCCGGCACCTGCTACGGCAGGCACGACGTCGCCCTGCTGCCGGGCTGGCAGGGCCGCGCCGACGGGCTGGCCGTCCTGGCGCGCGGGGCCGGCTGCCGTGTCATCCATGCCTCGCCTGCCGGCCGCTGCCGGCTGGTGGCCGAACGGATCGCCGCGCGCGCCGGGATCGCGCTGCACGCCGACCCGCGCCTCGCCGAACTGGATTTCGGCGCGTGGGAAGGTCGATCCTGGCAGGATATCGATCGCGCGACCCTGGACGACTGGGCGGCCGATCCCGAAGGGTTCGCGCCTCCCGGCGGCGAGACCGGCCGAGACCTGCGCCAACGTGTCCAGTCATTCTGGCAGGATCTGCTGGCACAGGGTGTGCCGGCCTGCGTGCTGTCGCATGGCGGCCCGTTGCGGCTGATGGAAGGACTGGCGGCGGGTCGGCGCCCGGATCTGCTGGCCCCCGCCATGCGGCAAGGGGGCGCGCGCCTCCATGCCGTGCCGTGCCGAAACCTGGTGCCGGAGCCTACCGGATGATCCAGCCGCGCCGGTCCGGATCGCGCCGCTCCCATCCCTGGCGTTCCAGTTCGGGCGTGTCCGCGTGCTCCTGCGGATATCCGACGCAGAGATAGGCCAGGAACGTCCAGTCGGGATCCGCGTCCAGGATCCGCGCGATTCGTTCGGGGTCCAGGATCGACACCCAGCCCACCCCCACCCCGGCTGCGGTCGCGGCCAGCCAGAACGTATGGATGGCCATCACCGCCGACCAGATCGTGGTCTCGGGCATCGTCATCCGGCCGAGCCCCCGTCCCTGGAGGGGATCGGCGTCGCAGAATACCGCGACATGATGCGGCGCCCGGTCCAGCCCGGCGAGTTTGAGGGCCGCGTACCGACCATTGTCATCCCCGGTCCGCGCGGCCAGGGCGCGGGCGTTGCAGCGCGCGAAATCCGCCCGCACGGCCGCGCGCCGGTCGGGGCAATCGACCCGCATGAAACGCCATGGCTCGCTCAGCCCCACCGACGGAGCCAGGCAGGCGGTCGCCAGCAATCCGTCCAGCGTCGCCTCCGCCACCGGATCGGTGCGGAAATGCCGCACGTCCCGGCGCCAGAGAAACAGCCGGTCGAGCATGTCGCGAAAATCGGTCGAAAAGACGGGGCAATCCATCGGCGAACCAGAAAGAAGAGGGCCAGGAGCGGCCCGGTCCGGTCCGCACGCCGTCATAGCCGCGCGGCTCCGGAACTCAAGGGGTCCGGAACGCAAGGGACATCGTCCGGGCAGGCCCCTGGACTCTTACCCGTTGCCCAGGACCATGTCCCAGAGCAGCTTGCCGTTCAGGACCAGGATCACCCCTGCCACCAGCCAGGACAGCGCGGCCATGCGGCGCGAAATGGCGAAGGGCCCCATCATCCGCCGGTCGGACACGAACATCACCAGCGGAATCACCGCGAAGGGCAGTTGCATCGACAGGATCACCTGGCTGAACACCAGCAGCCGGTCGGTCCCCCCGGGGCCGTAGAGGGCGGTCACCACCACGACCGGCACGATGGCCAGGCCGCGCGTCAGCATCCGCCGCGCCCAGTGCGGCAGGCGCAGGTGCAGGAACCCCTCCATGATGATCTGGCCCGCCAGCGTGCCGGTAATCGTCGAATTCATGCCCGCCGCCAGCAACGCCACGGCAAACAATGTCGAGGCGACCCCCAGCCCCAGCAACGGCGAGATCAGGCGATAGGCCTGCGCGATCTCGACCACGTCGCGATGGCCGCTATCGTGGAAGGCGGCGGCGGCGACGATCAGGATGGCCGCGTTGATGAACAGCGCCAGCGTCAGCGCCAGCGTGCTGTCCCAGGTCGACCAGCGGATCGCGTCGCGTCGCCCGGCCTCGGTCCGGTCATAGGCGCGGGTCTGCACGATCGAGGAATGAAGGTAGAGGTTATGCGGCATGACCGTGGCGCCGATGATGCCGATGGCGACATACAGCATGCCATGGTTCGTCAGGATCGCGGGCGACGGGACGATGCCCCGCAGGATCGCGGCCACGGGGGGCGCCGCCGCCACGACCTGCACCAGGAAGCAGGTCGCGATGACGACCAGCAGCCCGATCACGAACGCCTCGAGATGACGGACGCCGCGATTCATCAGCAGCAGGACGATGACGGCGTCCAGCGCGGTGATCACCGCGCCCAGCAGCAGGGGAATGCCGAACAGCAATTGCAGCGCGATGGCGGTACCGATGACCTCGGCCAGGTCGCAGGCGATGATCGCGGCCTCGCACGCCAGCCACAGCGCGACATTCACCGGCATCGAAAACCGGTCCCGGCAGGCCTGCGCCAGGTCGCGCCCGGTCGCGATCCCCAGCCGGGCCGACAGCGCCTGCAACAGGATCGCCATCATGTTCGACAGCATGATGACCGACAGCAGCGTATAGCCGAACCCCGCCCCCCCGGCGAGGTCGGTCGCCCAGTTGCCCGGGTCCATGTATCCGACCGACACCAGGTATCCCGGCCCGATGAACGCCAGAAGCCGCCGCCATCCGGTGGCGTCGCGCGGCACGCTGACCGTCGCGTTGACCTCGGACATGCTGGACGACACTCCTGACTGCTGGCGCGGATGCGGGACGGCCCAGCGTAAGGCCCGCCGCCGAAAATATGCAATATGCTATATGATGTGGCCAAGGCGATCTGGTATATGCTCACGTCAGTTTGTGCGGTCCCGGCGGGCAAGGCCTTCGCCGCGACACGGAATTGAGGCAGGACGGAAGTCCGGTATAAAAGTCTGTCTGCAAACGCGGTTTGCCGGGCGAAGATGCCGCGCGCTCGCAGACCGTGCTTGCAGACCGTGCTTGCAGACAGACTTTGGGGGCAGCGTCCCCGGCAGACGATTCACAGGAGGTCCCGGCGGTGAAGAACGCCCGCTCAGCGCGCAAGCCGGTCGAGACCATGCCCGACCCCGACATCCAGTCCGAAGGCTTCCGCCAGGCGCGCGAGGCCCGGCGAACCGCGCTGGTCGAGGATTATGTCGAACTGATCGCCGACCTGCTGGCCGAAGGGCGCGAGGCCCGGCAGGTCGACATCGCCTGCCGGCTGGGCGTGTCGCAGCCGACCGTCGCCAAGATGCTGGCACGGTTGGCCGCCGACGGATTGGTGACGCGCCGCCCCTATCGCGGGATCTTCCTGACCGAATCCGGGCAGAAAATGGCCGAGGACAGCCGGATCCGCCATCGGGTCGTCGAGGCCTTCCTGCGCGCGCTGGGCATCAGCGCCGACACCGCCCGCATCGATGCCGAAGGCATGGAACATTACGTGGGCATGGAAACCCTGGCTGCCTTCCGGCGCGCCATCGACGCGGGGCTGGCGGATTTTCTCGCCGGCCGGCCCGGCTCGGGAAAGGTGCCTGATGCATCGAGAGAGTTGTAAAATCCGCGACGCCGGGTTTCAGTAGCCTGACAGGGCCGGCGGGCGGCCCGGGTGGGGATGGTGTCGTGAAGAAAATCCTGTTCGGGGTCCTGGCACTCTGCGGTGCAGCACTCGGCGACGCCTCGACCGGCATGGCGGCCACGGCACCGACCGTGCCCACCGCCGCGGACGCGGCGACGACGGGACAGATTTCGTTCTCCCTCAAGGAACTCGATGTCGGGGCAGGCTTCACCTGGGGGCGGGGCCGCCTGGTCTATGGGGGGCGAACCTATGATTTCACCATTTCGGGGGGCGGCCTCGTCGGGGTCGGCTTCTCGCGGATCGAGGCAAGCGGCACCATCCGCAACCTGACCCGCCTGCGCGATTTCGACGGCACCTACTGGGCCGTGCAGGCCGAGGCGACGATGGGCCGGGGCCGTGGCGGCAAGGTGATGGAAAACAATCACGGCGTCGATATCAGCCTGACGACCAGCACGCGCGGCGCCCGCCTGGCCGCCGAGGCGATGCGCGTGACCCTGCATCTGCGCCAGGTCGCCTGATCAAGGCCGGCTGCCCGCCTAAAATGCCACGCTGGAATGCAGTCCGAAGATCGCCGCGTTTCCCACGCGACGCCCGGCGGTATCCAGCACGCCGCCGCTGGGTTCGATCAGGCCCTGCAGATCGGGCTGGACCGCCATCCAGCTGGTAACCTGGACCGTATAGGTCAATTCGAGGTGATATTCGCGGCCCTGCCCCGGCAGGCCGGCCGCGCGATCGGCCCGGCGCAGCAGCGGGCTGGCCGCCCCCATCCCGAACCCTAGGCCGACCGCATCCCCTGGCCGCCCGAAGGGACCGCGCAGCAGAACACCGGCATCGATACCATAGACGACCTGATTCCGGTCCTGGGCGCCGGTCCAGTTTCCACGTACGAAACCGTCCAGTTCCTGCCGGTTGCCCATCCGGTACAGCGTCTGGTCGCCCACGACATACACGGCCCAGTTGGTCCGGTGCAGGCGCGTGGTGTCCATCTGGTCGGGGAAACGGCCGGTATCGACGTAATCGCCGATCCGATATGTGCCCGTCCGGCCGCCGATCCGGGTGCGGTACTGGATTTCCGTCATGATCAGCGCCCCGGTGCGAAAGCTGAACCGAGTTCCCCCCGGGTCCTGGTTCTGGTTCCACGGATCGTCCGGGTTGATGAAATGACGCGCGCCCACCGGATTGTCGTCTCCCACCCCCAGCAAAAACGTCCAGGCCTGACCCGGGTGGTAGCGCAGACGCACCGCGGGCGTCGCCAGGGGCGCGCTGGGCCCCTGCGCATACAGATCGTTGCTGGGCATGATGGGCCAGGAAAACGAGCTGTTCAGGAAAGTCTGGGCATAGGTGCTGGCCGTGAAATCCTGCCCCAAGTCCAACTTGCCGATCCGTAGCGACAGCCGGGAATCGAGGAAAGAGCGGCTATAGGCCAGCTCGTACAGCCGTAGATTGTCGTCCGCCTCGATCGACGAGGTCTGGTTGAAGGCATAGAGGGGTACATTGCTGAACGGCCGGCCCCGGATGTCCATCATGCTGACCTCCAGCCTGCCCAGCGCCTGTCCTGTCAGCCGCCCGGGATCGAAGTCCAGCTCCACCGTCGTGGCGCCCAGATAGGCATTCGACGACTGCCCGCCGCCCGTCGGGAACGCCCAGAATTCGTCGACGTCGGTGACATGCAGGCTGACGCCCCGGTCAGCCATGCGCCGTTGCAGGTCCCGCCAACGGGACAGGATGCCCATCGGACCGACGTCCTCTGCCGCGGCGGGGATGTCCAGGGCAGGGACACGGGGGACTGGATCGCCCATGGCCGGATCGCCGGGTGTCAGGCATGACACCGCCGTCATCAGCCAGGGCAGCATTGCCTTGCGCCACGGACGGTCGAACGCCATTCCACCTCGCCACACGCCATCGTGTGAGGGAAATGGAACGTCCGTTCGTGTCAGGCCATAGCCCTATCCCGCATGGCTGCCATCACCCGCGGCGGGGGATTATTTCTGCGGATAGGAAAAGGTGAATTTTTCCGTGAAGGACGTCCAGAATCCGGGCGTCCCGGTTTCGGCGTCCACATGACGCATGAAGCCGTTCCGTTCCGGCGAGGAATAACGCAGTTCGACCGTATAGGTCCCCGGCCCGTCCATCATGACGTTATCGGCGTAATGCGGCCCGTCCTTGGCCGTCATGGCATGCATCACGCCGGACGCCTTCCACGCGCTGCCGGCCCGGGTAAGGGTATAGTCGATGGTCAGGTAGGGCACCCAGGCCCCATCCGAAAAACCCCACACATTGTCGGCGGTGGCGTGGATGTCGGTTTCCAGATGAATGGAATTCGGGCCCGTGGGCATGCCTGCCATCATCGGCGCGACTTCGACCCCCACCAGGTAATTGGCGGCGATTTCCATGTCGTGCGCATAGACCGGACCGCCGATCGGATATTCGCGCGCCACCGCGCGCGACAGCGGCGAAAACCCGATGGCGGCGCCGGCGACGACGGCAGTGGCGAGAATTATCCTGTCGGTCATCGTTCCATTTCCGGCTGAGGCAGGGCGCGGCCTGGCCGGACACCCGGCCGCGCGCAGAAAATCATCGAAGAACAGTCTCTAAAACAGGGTGACGTGGCAAGATCGGTCATGCACGGGCGGGGCCGGTCCGGCGGCCGACCCGATGACCCGCCACCGTCAGGATCAGCAGGGTCACAACCCAGGTGATGACCTGGATGCCGGTGGGCCGGTCGGAATAGCCGGCCAGGGCCTTGGCGGCACGCCCGGCCATGCTGCCGTCCGACAGCAGCCACGACGAATCCCAGATATCATAGCCCAGCGCCGGGATCAGGTCGTCGTTCGCCAGCAGCGCCGCCGCCTGGCTGGCCATGCCGGCCGCCAGCACGGCGACCAGCAGGCCGGTAACGGCAAAGAGATGCTTCATCGGGATCACTACCAGCCCCCGATACAGCGCCCAGGACAGGGCGGCCCCCGCCGCCACGCCCAGCAGCCCGCCCGTCAGCATCGGGACCAGTCCCGCACCGGTCGAGACCGCAATGCCGTAGAGGAACAGCGCGACCTCCACCCCCTCGCGCAGGACGGCGACGGCCACCACGACGGCCAGGGCGGCCAGCGAACGGCCGCCGCTGGCCACCGACGCGCCGACGGCGCGCATGTCGCGTGCCATCTCCCGCCCGTGCCGCGACATCCATATGATGTGCCAGCCCAGCATCAGCACGGCCAGGCACAGGATGCTGGCGGAAAACACGTCCTGCCCGTTGCCCGACAGCGATTGCGACAGCGCGCCGGCGAACAGGGCGACGATCGCGGCCCCCACGACGCCCGCGCCGATCCCGCCAGCGACCCACAGGCCCCGGCCGGCGATGCCACGCGTCGCGGCCAGTACGATGCCGACGATCAGGCCGGCCTCCATCACCTCGCGGAATACGATCAGCAGGCTGCCCAGCATGTCAGTTCGCCTCGACCGCGGTGACCGTGCCGGTGGCCGTGTCGGGGTGGTAGTCATCGAAGAATTTGTAGGTACCGGGATGCAGGGGCCCCGCATGAACCCTGATCGTGGCGCCCTGGACGACGATCTTCTCGAACTTCATGTCGTAGCTCTCGAACTCATCCACCGTGTCGTCCTGGTTCGTCAGTTCGATCAGGAAGCGTTGGCCCGCCGGCACCGTCACATGGTCGGGGGTGAAGCGGTGAGCCTTCACGACGAGGCGAATCGGGTCCTGCGCCCATGCCCCTGCCGCAGAGGACAGAAGCACCGGCACCATCAGCAACAGTGCGGTACGCATAGGTGAATCCATCAGGAATATATTCAAGCAGCTAGTGCGACTGGTTCGCACTGTCAACTCGTCATGCTATGCACCGGCCTGAACCGACGATCCGGAAGATGCCGATGTCCCATCCCCTGGCGTTCATGCGCCTGCCCTATGCCGTGCTGATCATGCTCGACAGCCGTATGTACCATTACTGGATGCAGCCGGTCCATTACCTGGTGCGCACGGTACATATGATCAGCATGGCGGGCTTCTTCGGCATCGACGTGGTGTTCGACGCGGCGCTGTTCCGGCATGGGGGACAGCAGGCCCTGGCGGCGGTATCGCGCCTGATCGTGCCGTGGATCCATACCCTGTTCGCCGTCGCGATGGTCACCGGGGTTGCGCTGTTCTTCTACGACCCGGTCCATATCGGCAGTCGCGGCTATCTGACGCCGAAGCTGCTGCTGATCGCCATGGCCGTGGGGCTGGCCGCTTTCTCCCACCGCAAGATCTACCTGCCCGCGCTGGGCGGCCGGCCCGCCGGGACGACGCAGGCGCGGCTGGTCGCGGGGACGTCGCTGCTGCTGTGGACCGGGGTAATCATCATGTCGTGCCTGAACAGCGAAGGCGTGCCGAAGGTCTTCCTGCGCTGATCCCCAAGCCTCCGGGCGAGCCCGGCCGTCAGAACGGCAGGTCCCGGATGTCCGGCGCGCACCACCCCCGCCGCGCGGCGACCGAAAACAGGACCGGCCGCGTCCAGTAGGTCAGCAGCCAGTCGCTGCGGCCGAACGGCGAGGCCATCAGCGTGTTGCAGGTCGCGAAAAGTGGACGGGACGGATCTTCCGCCAGAATCGCGCGCGCCGCCCGGATCGATGCCTGGGTGATCGTTTCGTGATACCCGCTGGTGTCGGTATTGGTCCCGCCGACCGCCAGGTTATAGACGCGGATCAGGTCGGGCATCTCGCGCGGCAGATCCATGTCGGGCCGCGTCCGCAGCAGCCAGAGCGTGGCGGCGAAATGGGCGGCATGGGTCCACGCCGCCTTCGGCAGGGTGCGGTCCAGCAACCCGCGACCGATCGCGGCGATCGCGTCGTCCGAGGCAAACGGGGGTGGGACGGCAGGCGGCGGGGAGGTCATGAGGGTTCCGACGACGAGGCAGGCCGCGGGGATACACCGCCTGGCCGCGTTGTGAAGGGCGGCGGAAAGACGATATAAAACGCCATGGCGCGACGCAACGACCAGCAGGACAGGATACGGGCGCACGACCGGCGCGCCCGCCGGGCGATCATCGCGGTCGCCGCCCTTCTGCTGGGCGGTGCGGCGCTGTACCGGACGGTCGTCGGCCTGTTGCCGCATGCGCGGATCGGCGGCGATTATACCCTGGTGGACGATCGGGGCCGGACGGTGTCCCAGGACATGTTCCGGGGCAGATATACCCTGATCTATTTCGGCTATACCCATTGCATCGACGTCTGTCCGCTCACCCTCGCCACCGTCACGGCGGCGCTGGCCGAGCTGGGGCCGCGACAGGACGAGATCGTGCCGCTGTTCATTTCGGTCGACCCGGCGCGCGACACGCCCGATGTCGTGCATCGCTATGTCGCGTCCTTCTCGCCCCGGATCGTCGGCCTGACCGGCAGCGATGCCGAAATCGGGCGCACCCTGGCGGAATTCCACGCCCTGGCCCGCAGGCGTCCCGAACCGCACCAGGCGGACGGCTACCTGATGGACCATAGTTCGGTCCTGTACCTCATGGATGGCGACAACCGCCTGGTCTCGCTGTTTCCAGTGGACTCCAGCGCCCCGGATATCGCGCTGCGGCTGCGGCGCCTGCTGCCGCCGATCCGACCAGGCCAGGAACGACACGCGGCATAGCCCACTGGCATTGGGAATAATTTAGCCCATATCCGCTGGACGCGCCCACATACGGGCGCGGACCATCGGCCCATGGAAAACGTCGTGTCCCACCGCGCCGCAAGGCGCCCGGCATGAATATAACCGGCCTGTTCATCCGTCGGCCGGTGGCGACGACGCTGCTGGCCCTGGCCTGTGTCCTGTGCGGCGTTGTCGGCTACCTGACGTTGCCGGTGGCAGACCTGCCGAACATCGACTTCCCGGTGATCCAGGTTCAGGCCCAGCAACCCGGCGGATCGCCCGAACAGATCGCCAGCTCCATCGCCGAACCGCTGGAACGGCATCTGGGCCAGATCGCCGACCTGACGGAAATGACGTCGCAATCCAGCCAGGGCCAGCTGCGCATGACGTTGCAGTTCGCGCTGTCGCGCGACATCAACGGCGCCGCCCGGGACGTGGCCGCCGCGATCCAGGCGGCGCGCGCCGACCTGCCGACGACGCTGCGCCAGAATCCCAGCTATTCGAAGGCCAACCCGAACGATCCCCCTGCCCTGATCGTGGCCCTGACCTCGGACACACGGCCGCTGACGCAGGTCTACGACCAGGCGTCCAACCTGATCCTGCCTCGCCTGTCGCAGGTCAAGGGCGTCGGGCTGGTCCAGGTCAGCGGCAGCGCCCTGCCGGCGGTGCGGGTCGAGATGAATCCGCTGCCGCTGTACAAGTTCGGCATCGGGTTCGAGGACGTGCGTGCGGCACTGGCTTCGGCCAACGCCCATACACCCAAGGGCTTCATCGACCAGGACGGCCAGCGCTTCACCCTGGACACCAACGACCAGGCCCGCGACGCCCAGGCCTATCGCGACCTGATCGTGGCCTATCGCAACGGTCGCCCGGTTCGCCTGACGGATGTGGCCCAGGTCACCGACGGGGTCGAGGACCTCCGCAATGCCGGCTATTACAACCGCAAGCCGGCCATCGTCGTGCAGGTCTTCATGCAGGCCGGGGCGAACGTCGTGCAGGCGCTGGACCAGATCAACGCCGAACTGCCCTATCTGAACACGACCCTGCCGGCGGGGATCGCGATGCAAACCGTCATGGACCGGTCGCTGACGATCCGCGCGTCGCTGGCCGACACCCGCCGCACCCTGATCCTGGCGGTTGTCCTGGTCGTGGCGACGGTGCTGCTGTTCCTCGGCACGCTGCGCGCCACCATGATCCCGGCCATCGTCATCCCGGCCTCGATCATGGGCACGCTGGGCGTCATCAGCGTGCTGGGCTATTCGCTGGACAACATGTCGCTGATGGCGCTGACCATCTCGACCGGTTTCGTCGTCGACGACGCCATCGTCGTGCTGGAAAACATCACCCGGCATGTCGAGGACGGCCTGCCGCCGTTCGAGGCCGCGCTGCGCGGCGCGGCCGAGGTCGCGTTCACCGTGACGTCCATCACCCTGTCGCTGATCGCCGTGTTCCTGCCGATCCTGCTGATGGGGGGTATCGCGGGGCGCCTGTTCCACGAATTCGCCGTAACGGTGTCCGTCACGCTGGGCGTGTCGCTGGTCCTGTCTCTGAGCCTGACGCCGATGCTGTGTGCGCGCGTAACCGGCCGTCCGACCGGTCCCGGGCACCCGCCGGGGCGCCTGGCCGGCTGGGTGGAGACCGCGCATGCCGCCATGCTGGGCGCCTATGCGCGCTGCCTCGACTGGGCGCTGGCCCATCGCGCGATCATGCTGCTGTCGCTGCCGGCCACGATCGGACTGACGGTGCTGGTCTATGCCCATATGCCGCAGGGCCTGTTCCCCGACGAGGACACCGGCATGCTGCTGGGCCGGCTGATGGGGGACCAGGCGATTTCGTTCCAGGCCATGGAACGGAAGATGGACCAGACCCAGGCCGCCCTGCTGCGCGACCCCGACGTGGCGGGGGTCGCGGGGTTCCTGGGCGGACGCGGGTCGTCGAACCAGGGCAACCTCTTTATCCGCTTGACGGACAAGTCACGGCGCGGCGATCCGCCGTCGACCACCATCGCGCATCTCAATGCCCGCCTGCGGGACATGACCGGCGCGCGGTTCTACGCCCTGCAGCGCGGGGCGATCCGGATCGGCGCCCGGCCCAGCAACGCCGCGTATCAATATACCCTGCAGGACGACAGCAGCCCGGCGGAGCTGTATGCCTGGACACAGAAGCTGGTGACCGCGCTGTCGCCCCACCCCGAGCTGACGGACATCTCGTCCGACGTCCTGCTGGGGGGACACACGCAGAATATCGGGATCGACCGCGCCACCGGCGCCCGGATGCAGATCACGCCGCAGCTGGTGTCCAACACCCTGTACGACGCCTATGGCCAGCGGGCGGCGTCGATCATTTATAACAGCATGAACCAGTATCGCGTGGTGATGGAGGTCGAACCCCGATTCTGGCAGGACCCCTCATCCCTGCAACAGGCCTGGGTCAGCGTCGCGGGCGGCAGCCCCCAGGGCGGCACCCTGGCCAACACCATCCGCGTCGTCACCACGACGACGGCAACGGCGGATGCGGGGCTGAGCGCGCAATCCTTCCGCAACCAGATCGCCAACACGCTGGCCGGCGGTCATTCGACCTCGACCGGGTCGGCGGTGTCGACCACCGCCGAGACGATGGTGCCCCTGTCGATGGTCGCCCGGACAACACCGGGCCTGACCCCGCTCTCGATCAATCACCAGGGCCAGGCCGTCGCCGCCACCATTTCGTTCAACCTGCCCACCGGCGTCCCGCTGGGCCGCGCGATGGAGGTCGTCGACGCCACCATCCGCCAGCTTCACCCGCCGCCAAGCATCCACGGCGCCTTCTCCGGCAATGCCGCGCAGTTGCAAAGCTCGTCCAGCAGCGAACCGCTGCTGATCCTGGCCGCGCTGGCGGCGGTCTACATGACATTGGGGATCCTGTATGAAAGCGTCGTCCATCCGCTGACGATCCTGTCCACCCTGCCGTCGGCCGGCGTCGGCGCGCTGATGGCGCTCTGGGCCTTCGGCGAGGAATTTTCGCTGATGGCCATGATCGGGGTGATCCTGCTGATCGGCATCGTGAAGAAGAATGCGATCATGCTGGTCGATTTCGCGATCGACGCCGAACGCCACCATCGTCTCTCCCCCGACGAGGCGATCCGCCAGGCCTGTCTGCTGCGATTCCGCCCGATCATGATGACGAGTTTCGCGGCGGCGCTGGGCGCGTTGCCCCTGGTGCTGGGGCATGGGTACGGGTCGGAACTGCGGCGGCCGCTGGGCATCGCCATCATCGGCGGGCTGGCCGTCAGCCAGGCCCTGACCCTGTTCACCACGCCCGTCGTCTATATCTGCCTGGACCGGATCGCCCTGTCCGTCGCCCGGTGGCGGGCGGAACGCGCGTCGCGCCTTCACGCACCGACCCATCCGGCCCGCTGACGGCGACCGGCCGGTGCCCCCGGTCCGACGCGACGATCAGCCCGCCTGTCCCGGGCCGCGCCGCCGCGTTCCGCCCCCCGCGATCCGCATATACAACGACGGCAGGACCAGCAGCGTCAGCGCGGTGCACGATATCAGGCCGCCGATCACCACGGTGGCCAGGGGCTTTTCGACCTCGCCGCCCTCGCTGAGGGAAAAGGCCATCGGGAAAAAACCCAGGCAGGCCACGGTGGCGGTCGCCATCACCGGGCGGAACCGCTCCTTCGCCGCGCTGGTCGCGGCCTCGGCCACGCCCATGCCCGCCTGGCGCTTCTGGCGGATATAGCTGACCAGCACGACGCCGTTCAGGACGGCGACGCCGAACAGGGCGATGAAGCCGATCCCGGCGGAAATGCTGAACGGCATGCCCCGGATATAGAGGGCGACGATCCCGCCTGTGGCGGCGAAGGGCAGGTTGATGAAGACCAGCCCCGCCAGGCGCAATTCGCCCAGCGCGACCGTCAGCAGGCAGAAAATCAGGAACAGCGCCACCGGCACGACGATGCCCAGCCGCGCCACGGCGGATTGCATGTTCCTGAACTGGCCGCTCCATTCGATCCGGTAGCCGTGCGGCAACACGACCTCCCGGGCGACGCGGCGCTGGGCCTCGGCCACGAACGATCCCAGGTCGCGACCGCGCACATTGGCCTGCACCATCATCCGCCGCTGCCCCTGGTCGCGCCGGATGGCGGCGGGACCGTCCTCCAGCACCACCGACGCCACCTGCGACAGGCGCACCACATGGTCGTTGCGCGTCAGGACCGGCAGGTTGCGGATCTTCTCCACCGTGTTCCCGGCATCGTCGGCGAAGCGGACCTGGGTGGGGATCAGCGCGCCGTCCAGCACGACCGGCGGTCCGATATGCCCGCCCAGCGCCTCGACGACATCCATGATCTCGGTCGTGTCGACATTCAGGCGGGCCGCCGCCGTGCGGTCGACGTCGATATGCAGGAACGCGATCGTGCCGACATCCTGGGGCGCCACGTCGGCGGCGCCGGGAATGTCGGCGATCAGCGCCGAGGCCTGCGCCGCCAGGCGGCCCAGGGTCGGCAGGTCGTCGCCATAGATCCCGACCGCGATCTGCGAACGCACGCCCGACAGCATGTCGTCCATGCGCATCTGGATCGGCTGGCTCCAGGAAAACAGCGACGCGGGCACGTTGCGCTGCAAGGCCGCCGTAAAGGCGCGCACCAGCCCCTCCTGCGTCGTTGCGGTCTTCCACGCCGCGCGCGGTTTCAGCAGGATGAAGCTGTCGGTCTGCTCCCATCCCTGGGGATCGGTGGGAATGGCCGCCGTGCCGGTGTTGCTGACGACCGTCTGGATATCGGGAAACTCGCGCAGGGTCTTCTCGATGGCGGTGACGGCCCGGATCGAGGCGTCGAGCGAAATGCTCGGCAGGCGCGTCGAGGTCACCACAAGGTCGCCTTCCTGCAACTGGGGAATGAATTCGCCGCCCAGGCGCATCGCCAGCCCGCCCGAGCCCACCAGCAGCGCCAGCGCCAGGCAGATGACGATGGTGGAATGGGCGGTGCACCAGGCGAAGGCGGGTTCGTAATACCGCCGGCAGAACCGGATGAAGGCCGTGTCGTGATGGCCCTTCGGCACGCGCACCAGCAAATGCGTCAGCACCGGCACACAGACCAGCGAGAAGACCAGCGATGCGACCAGTGCCAGGATCACGGTCTGGGCCATCGGGCGGAACATCCGTCCTTCCACCCCCTGGAGGGTCAGGATCGGCAGGTAGACCATGACGATGACCAGGATCGCGAAGGTGACCGGGCGCACCACCTGCGACAGCGCGGTCGCGATCAGCTCGGCCATGGAGGTGCGTCGATGGGTCTGCATGCTGATGACGCTCTCGACGATCACCAGCGAACTGTCGACCACCATGCCGAAATCGATCGCGCCCAGGCTGAGCAGGTTCGCCGAGATACCCAGGTGATGCATGCCCACCATCGCGGCGATCAGCGCGAACGGGATGACCGAGATGATGACGACCGACGCCCGCCAGTCCCCGATCACAACCAGCAGGACCACCAGTACCAGCACCGCGCCCAGCGCCAGGTTTTCCTTGACCGTGCCGATCGTCGAGTCGGTCAGTTCGGACCGGCTGTAATAGACGTCCAGCGACGTGCCGGGCGGCAGGGCCCGCTGGATGCCGGGCAGGGCATTATCGATCCGCGCCAGCGTGGCCTTGGCGCTGGCGCCCTGTTGCAGCAGCACGACCGCGTTGACGATTTCGCCCTGTCCGTCACGGGTGACGGCGCCCAGCCGCGGGCGCGCCCCGCGCGAGACGGTGCCGAGATCGCGCACATGGATGACCTCGCCATTGGGGCCGGAGCGGACCTGGATCTCGCCGAATTCGGCCAGATCGTCGATCAGCGTCCGGCCGACGATGACGCGCTGTTCGTCATTATGCTCGATCCAGGCGCCGCCCGCCGCCGCGTTTCCCTTGTCCACCGCCTCGAACACGTCGGACACGGACACGCCGTACTGCTGCAGCCGGGCGGGATCCAGGGCGACCTTGAAGGATTCCTCGGCGCCGCCATTGACGTTGACGTCGGTCACGCCGGGAATCAGCTTCATGCGCGGCACGACCTGCCACGTCATGATCCGGTTCAGTTCCGGCAGCGACAGGCGCGGCCCGCGCAGCTGGAACTGCATGATCTCGCCCATCCCGGTGGCCATCGGCCCCATGGTGAACGACAGCCCGTTGACGAAGATGTGCGACCGGGCCTCGGCCATGCGCTGGGACACCAGGGTACGGTCCAGATAGATGTCCGACCCGCTCGCAAACTGAAGATAGACGACGGCGACGCCGGTACGCGACACCGAGCGCATGCCGGTCATCCCCGGGATACCGGCCATCGCGACCTCGACCGGGAAGGTGACCAGTTTCTCGACCTCCTGGGTCGGCAGGCCGGGCGCCAGCACGGACAGCATCACCTGCGTGGGCGAGATATCGGGAACCGGCTCGACCGGCAGGGTCCGCAGGTCGGCGATGCCCACCAGGGTCAGCAGCGCCATCAGCCCCAGCACGATGCTGCGGCTGCGCAACAAGGCGTGAATCAGCTTCATGTTACGGCCCGCCGCCGGGTCGCGCGAGCATCAGCTGCGATTTCAGGGTGAAGCTGCCATGGGTGACAACGGTGTCGCCGGCGGACAGGCCCTGCGTGACCACCGCCCGTCCATCGGCGGTGGGGCCGACCTGCACATCGCGGGCGGCATAGCGTTCCGGGGCGATGCGCACGAAGACGACGAACCGGCCATCGATGGTCTGGATCGCACTGTCGGGGACGATGATGCCGGATACCGGCACCGACCTGAACAGCGCGGTCGTGACCAGCATGCCCGGACGCAGCCGCCGCGCGTGGTTATCGACCAGGCTGCGCACCAGAAGCAGGCGTGTCTGCACATCGACGGAGCCGTCGATGGTGTTGATCCGCGATTCGATCCGCCCGGCCGGATCGCTGCCCGGGAAGGTCAATTGCGGGTTCCCCGGCGCAAGCTGCGTGGCGTCGCGATCCATGACCTGCGACACGACCCAGACGGACGACAGATCGTCTATTTCGACCAGCGGCAACGGACCGGAGGCAGTGCTGTCGCCCGCCGCCACATTGACCGCGCGCACCACGCCCGCGACCGGCGACACGATCAGCGAGCGATGGCCGTCGGGACGTTCGGTGCGCGACGAAAACTGGGCCAGCCGCATGCGGACATTATCCAGCAGCGCCTGCTGCTCGCGGACCGCGCCCTCGGCATGGCGCAGTACCATCCGGCGCCGCTCCACCTCGCCGGCGGCCAGCGCGCCACCGCGCAGGGCATCGGCCCGCCGTGCCGCCAGCGCCGCGCCGTCGCGGGTGGCCTGCGCCTCCTCCAGCGTCGCCTCGGCGGCACGGACCTGCTGCTGGACGTCGGTCAGGGTATAATCGTCGTACTCCATCAGGACCTGGCCCGCGGACACGATCTGGCCGGGATAGGTCCGGACCTGCAGGATCCGGCCCTGCCCGACCGCATGGATGCGCGCGACGGCCCGGTCGTCGGGCACCACATAGGCCGGACAGGTCACATGGCCGCGCAGGCTCCCCGTCACGGCCTGGGCGGTGCCGATCTCCATCTTCTTCAGGGCGTCGGGGGAAATCGTCACCACCCGATCGGCCGCCACCGCCTGGAATACCCCCAGCCCGGACAGCAGGACGGCACACGCCACAAGCGGCAGGACGGAAAGGCAGCCCCGTCCGCGGGAAACACGGGTTTTCAATCGAGACCTCACGGCGTGGATCCGGCGGAAATCATGATGCGGGCAATGGCGCTGTGCCAGGCGACCGAGGCCGTGCGCTCCTGCTCCTGCGCGGCCAGCGCATCGCGGCGCGCCCGCAGATATTCGATGACCGACACCTCGCCGACCTCCCATGCCTTTTGCAGGTCGTCCACCCGCGACGCCAGGGCCTTCCGCTTGGACGTCGCATGCGACAGGATCGTGACGGCGGACGCCAGGCGCACGCGCGTGCGGGTATATTCCGCGCGGATCATGCGCTGCGCCGTCTGCACGTCACGATCCGCCGCCGCGATCTCGCGCACAGCCTTCATCCGCATAGGCACGTTGCGCGCGGCGCTGGGCAACGGGACGCTGACCTGCACCCCCACCCGCGTATTCCAGGGGCTGCCATATTGTTTTTCGTGAATCGCGTCGACGCCCAGTTCGGGATTGGGCATGAACGATGCCTGGACAAGATTGTCCTCGGCCCGCGCCGCGGCCAGCTGCGCCTGGGCCAGGCGCAGGCGCGGGTCGCGCCCGATCGCCAGGTCCAGATTGCCCGGATGGGCCGCCACCAGGGTCTGGCCGGTAATGTCCGACAGGTCCGGAACGTCGTCGCGCCCGGTCAGCTCCTCCAGCCCCGCGCGCGCGTCGGCCAGCTGCTCCTGCGCGTTCGCCAGCCGGTTCTCGACATCCTCGCGCTCGCCGGACACGGCGTGGCTGTCCGCGGCCGAGACCTCGCCCGCCCCCAGCAGCCGCTGCATGGTCCCCTCGACGGTATCCAGCGCCCGCCGCTCGTCCGCCAGCGCCTGGACCTGCGCGGCACACAATGCCGCGGTCGTCGCCAGGTCCAGCACCCGGACGGCAATGGCCATGCGTTCCACCTCCAGGCGCGCCCGGGCCACATCCTGGTCGGCCAGGGCGCTCCGGACCGTGGCCGTGCCCTGGCCGGGCAGCCACAGCGGCACGGATACCCCGGTCTGGTAGGTCGTGTAGCCCTGGTTGCTGCCGATGAAATGGTCGTCGTAATATTGCCCCGAAACGGTCGGACCGCCGGGAAACCACGATCGCGCGGCCTCCGCGTTCCGGCCGGCGGCGTGGCCGTCGATCGTCAGGGAATGGCGCAGCGGGTCCTGGGCCCAGGCCTGGCGGATCGCCTCATGCAGGGATGTGGCACATGCGGGACGGGCCATCCCGATCAATGGCAGCAGCACGGCCAAGGCCAGCGGCGTGCCCCGTATACCTCGTATGACCCGTGTGCCGTCTGACATGCGTCGGACAATGGAAGAAGAAAAACCGGATTCCTGCATGGCTCCATGGATATCGCTCGCGTAAGACGCCACTTACGCGCCCATCAAGCGATCAAGCTTACCGCAACGAGATCGATCCATTCAGACAAAGCATGTCCAGCTTGTAAATAAGAATTTACCGTCCACCGGCTTGCCCGCATCATCGCATTTCATTTTTATTTCGTTATGATAGTGCCGTCCGAAGCATCCGCATGCCGGATCCCCCCAACCGGACGCGCCACGGCGTCTCCGCCAACGGCTGCCGGAAATTCCTTCGCCATTTCGGCGCATTTCATATCACACGCGCCATGCCGCCGGAACGATGGTCCGGACGCGATTCGGGCGCACGGCGCCCTGCCCACCGGCCGCAGCTATTTCGGGGCGGACAGGCTTTGCAGATAGGCGATGATGTCCGTGCGGTCGAGGTTCGATTCCACGCCTTCGAAACCCATGCGGGTTCCCGGGGCGAAGACCGCGGGATCTTTCAGCCATGCCGACAATGTCCCGACCGTCCAGACCTCCCGCCGGTGGGCCCGCAGGGCCGGCGAGAAATCATAGCCCGCGGTCCCGGCCACGGGCCTTCCCACGACCCCGTACAAATCGGGACCGATCATCGCCGGTCCACCCTGTACGAACGCGTGGCAGTCGGAACAGATGCTGTCGGCCAAATCCCGTCCCCGGAGGATATCCCCATGCAGGACCGGGGACGCGCCAGGTGGGGCGGCCCGCAATCCTGCCGGCAGCAGGCCCGTCGCCACGACGATGCCGACCATCATGGCGCCGCAGGCCGCGCCCAACGCCATTCCCCGCCGCGTCAGCCCCGCAACCGGCGTCCGCCCGACCGCCATGCCATCCTCGATTACCCGCAAGCCCATCTATCGGCACCTTACATGGAATTTCGGATCATTCTCGATAAACAAAAGCGATCTCCTGTTCCGCCATTCTGCCATCACCGGGCCGCAAGGGGGATATGACGGATAAATTATGCTGCGACCCGACAGGAGACTGATAAATTTGCGGCCCATTCCATCGGTTGCCCGTGCAGGCGCGTCACGGCGCGTGGCGACCGTCCCCGGAGGACAGGACAGGTGACGGAACTGACCCCGGTCGTGGCGCGACGCCCGGTCCAGGAACATCAGGACGCCCAGGCGTGCATCCGCGAAAGCTCACCGCACGCCTCTCGCCGCCCTGCCGGCGACAGGGTGATCCGGGGAATCTGCATCGGCCTCGTCCTTTCGCTGTTTCCTTGGGCGGCGCTTTTTGGTCTTGTGGTGTTCCTGCGTCATCTGTGGGAATAGAATTCGTCCGGGACAGGCAGAGCGCCGCCTCCCGGACCGGCCGGCTGGTTTCATTACCCTTCTCGAAAATATGCGCGGGCGGCAATCCGGCGTGCGGTTTCAGAAGGGCTCTCATCTTCTGGTTTCCGGGCCCGGCGGGGCGGGTGCAAGACGCGGTCCGACCTTCGCCCATATCGCCTCCGCCAGAAAGGCCTGCCCCAGGGCGGTGGGATGCGTATCGTCGTCCTGCCAGTACGTACGGTTTTCCACGCTGTACAGGGGCTGGCCCGCCGCGAACGGATCCACTTCCACGTCCGCGGGGATCGCGCCCGTCCGGACAGCATCCTGGATGGGCTGCCGCGGCGCGCCGTCGGTGTTCGCCTCATCCACGATCGCGACGGTAAAACCGTATGTCTTCAGGTTTTTCACGATCATTCCGAGAGTCGCAATCGTCTCCGCGACCGGGATATGATTCGTCTCGAGTTGATCGTTGAACCCACCGAAGATGACCGCCACGCGTGTCGAAGCCCTCCGCGCCAGCGCATCGGCCGCCGGCAGGGCCGCGCGCATCTGCCGGGTGGTGGCGCCCGATACGGAAAAATTATAGCTCTGATAACGGGCTTTCCGCTGCATGAGGACAGGCCAGTTAAGGCCGTCCTGCACCTGATACCCTTCGGTCCGGCTGTCGCCGATGGCAATCAGGACGGATTTGAGCTGGGGCATGAAATTGCCCACCGCCGCCGCCGAGGCCCGAAAGTCGCGCAGGCTGCCATCGGATATGCCGCCGTCCGCGATGACGATGCCCGTCCACTGACCGGTATTGCGTCCCTGGGAATACCAGCTTCCGCCATCCGCATTGTAGCCGACATAGCCCCCTGCCAGCGTGCCGGCCGGGACGGCCGACCGGTATGAACTGATGGCGTTTCCGGACATGAGATCATACCCGCCGGGCTCTGCGGTTACGCCGAAGGCCGCCGGGCTGTTTGTCACGACCAGGCCGGTTTTCTGATCCGGGCTGTTCGGATCGGCCAGGTGCACGAACCCGTCGAGGGTATAGCTGCCCGTGAAGAGCTTGAACGCACGCCCGCCTTTCCGTCCGCCGAGCAGTACCGGCACCGGATAGGCGCCCGAGGCGGTATTGGACGACGCATACATGCCCGTCGTGCCGAAGAAGAAACCATTTGCAGGGACCGTCAGGCTGTCGGGAATCACGAATCCGCCCGGACCGTTGTCCTCGCCCCACGAGATCGTTTCGTGTCCGGCGATTCGGATTGCGCCGATATGTGCGACTTCCCGCCCCGGAATGGCCGTCAGGTGATTGCCGTGACCGGACTGGTCATAGATCCGCAGGACGATCGCGTCGGTGCCGGGGTCCCTCTCCGCCAGGGCGGCGTCGAGCGCCCCGCCGTCGAACGTGCCGTCGGGACGAACGGCGATTGTCCGCGTACGACGCTGGCCGGATACCAGGACGGCCAGATCGAGCACCGGTCCGGCATATCCCGTCACCATCTGCATCGGCCCGCCGGCGAAGACCGTATGCGCGCCGAAGGCGTCCCCCGGACGCCCGGTCTTCAGCCCCACCCACCTGGCGGCCCCGGCCTGAACCGACGCGGCCCGCCAGACCTGTCCCTGCGCCTGCCACAGATCGCCCTCGGCATAGCCGGCGCGGCTGTCATCCTGCGCCGTCGGGCGGCGATCAAGCCTGGTGGAGGCATTGCCGGCGGGAATGCAGAGGGGCAGTCGCAGGCCGCCGCCATCGGCCGGACACGCCGGCGCCGCCGCACAGGCCGACCGGACGCCGACGACGGACAGGCAGGCCAGGACGGTACGCAGGAGAGCAGTTGCGGGAAAGATCGGCGGCCGTCCCTGTCGCCGACCGATCCGCTTGCTTCGGCAGGCTACCGGGACCGGCATGCTGGTATCTCCCCTCACTGGCCGTCGAACACATAGTGAAGCAGCAGCATGCCGCTGGCCTCCGACCAGCTTCCGGCGCGGGTATATCCGCCCTCCAGGCCCAGCCTCAACTCGGGATTCACCTGGTAGGCCACGCGCGCCCGCCCTGTGCCGGCCACACCGCTTGCACCCTGCTTGCCGAAACTGTTCGGCTGCGCCGCCATCGATGCCTGTTGCAACCCGTCATCCAGCGGATAGTACGGCGCGGCGGCATCATCGTAATTCTGGTACCCGGCCTCGCCGCGCAGGAACCACGTCCAGCGGTCGACATGCCCGGAATATTCGATCGTGGGCATGATGGCGTAATAGGATTGCGGCGAGAAATACCCCCCCTGGCCCCAGGTAAAGACGTAGGCGTTCCTCTTGTAGCCAAAATACGTCAGGTCGATGCCCAGCCGCAGACGCTGACGCTGATCCATCTCCCATACCGTCGCGCTGCCGCCGAGCCCGGCCTCGATTTCGGTATTGTCGGCAACATGGGTTCCACTGAGATACGCGAAGCCGCCGCCCGCATAGAGATTCCAGATCGGCGTCGCCCATTCCAGCGCGCCGTGGCCGCTCAGCCGCGTCACGCCGCCCCACACGCGCCCCGTGCCGGGATCGCGCATCCCGGCGTAGGAAAGCTCGCTGTCCGTCACCATGCGGCGGTCGCCGGTGATCCGCAGGGTCAGGCCGGGCGCCAGATGCGGGGCGAATTCGACACCGCCCACGACATTGGCGATCGGGAAACCCAGCGGGGTCGATCCGACATCGGCCGAAAACCAGTGATTGACATAGCGAAGGTCCAGCCCGACCCCCTGGGCATAATAGTGATGATAGGCCGACGCCGCCGCGCCGTTGACCAGGACGGTGCCGAACTGGCGCGCGGTGTAGGCGGCATCCAGCGGATCGCCGGTGAACAGCATGATCGGCGTCACCGAAAAACTCATCCGATGCAGCCAGGACGAAAAAGGCAGCGTCCCGGTCATCGGGATGGCCAGTTCGGTCAACTGCCCCAGCCCGCCGCTGCCCAGGCGGCTTCTGACATAGACATTGGCATCGACCTGCGGCGAGACGGAATCGCGCAGATAGACGATCTGCCGATTCACCGCCGCTGCCTGGCCGTCCTGCGGCCGATAATGGTAACTGGCCGGCAGGGCCGCGCCACGCTGGGGATCGTACGCGATGTCGATCTCGGGCCAGCGATCATCCGGCTGCCGTAGCGCATCCGCGCCGCATTCGGCGTCGGCCGCCGCGCGGCATTGCAGGTCGCGCAGATGCCGGAGGTCCGCAAGCTGCTGCGCGTCGTGGCCATCGGCACGGTCGTTCTCGGCCCGCACCTGCCATGAAAGGGGGTTGTCAGGATCGCGCGTCGTCAGTTGCTGCGCCATCGACCGGGCCAGGGGACGATCGTTCGTGGCAAGCGCATCCAGCGCGACGGCGGCCATCGCCTCCACGCTGTCGGGCCGCATCCGCAGGGCGCCCTGGTCGGTGCGCAGCGCAAGGTCGGATTTGCCCTGCGCGCGATAGACCCGTCCCAACGCCAGCCACGCTCGCGCGGCGTCGGGATGCGCCGCGACCACGGGCGCAATGGTGCCGTAGGCATCGTCCGGCAGTTTCTGCCCGACCAGACGGTCGGTCTTCAGGACCGCAAGGCCGACCGCCACATCCTCGCGCGCCTGGGCCTCGTCCGCCGTGGGCGACATGACCTGTTCCTGCATCAGGCGGTCGTAATCCTCCAGGAACCGCTGCGTGTCGCCGACCGATTGCAGCCGCAGGGACAGGCCGGCATAAGCCAGCCGCTGGCTGGGTCGGGGGGACGGGGTAATCGCGGCCTCATGCGCCACGACCCATCGCGCGCTGCCTACATCGTGCCCGTCCAGCAGCGCGTTCACCAGGATCGCAGCGCGATCGCCCGTGGGATCGGGCTGGTCCGCCAGGACAAGGATCGAGCGCATGTCGTTGGGCGGCAGCGCCCTGATCTGCCGGTACAGGGCAATCTGCCGCGTGATCCGCGCCATGTCGGCATTGTCCGCCGCAGGCGGCAGCCGGGCTATCAATCGTTGCGCCCAATCGATATCATGACCGGACATGGCAAAGATGATCCCGGCCTGGAGATTGGCCGCCGGCGCATGGACGTCCTGTGTCAGCCCGGCCATCAGGTCGCGGGCGTCCCGCGTCCGGCCGTCGCGGTACAGCGCCTGCGCAAGGCCCAGGGTCCGCCACGGATCGCCGGGCATCCTGTCCAGCGCCTGGCGCAGGAAGCCGATCCGTTCGACGTCGGTCCTGGCATGGGCGGCACGGTCCGCATCGTCGGCCGCCTGCAGCCGCGGCAGCAGCGCCGGCCGGTCCGTCGCCAGGCGCGCCATCAGAACCCGGGCCTCGTCCCCCTGCCCGCGCTGGAACAGCAGGTCGGCCAGGTTGAAGCTGGCGTCGGGATCATGCGGACGACGACGCAGCACCTCGCGATAGATCCGTTCGGCATCGGCGACGCGTCCCTGCCGCCGGTCCAGGCCGCCCTCCATCATCAGGACGGCCAGCGCCAGTTCGGGCCGCTGCTGCGCCAGGCGGGCCAGGGCGGCACGCGCCGCGTCATACTGGCCGTCCGCCATCAGACGGGTGATCCGGACGATGTCGGGATCATCCCCCCCGACCTCGTCAAGGCTCCTGATCGCCGCGCGCCAGTGCGGCGCGCGCGCCGCGTCCGCCGCGATCGCCCGACGGAAATAACCGCGCGCCACCGCCGGCTGCCGCCGCCGCTGGGCAGTCAGCCCCAGCCCGCCCAGCACGTCCGCATCCTGCGGATTGACGGCCAGGGCACGCTGGAACGCCGCGTCGGCCGCATCCAGCCGCCCATGGGCCAGCAGCACATAGCCTTCGGTCCGGTCGTTCCCCTCGTCGATCATCGCCTGGGTGGCCCGCGCCTTCTCCAGCCGGCCGACGATCATGGCGTCGTCGGGATGCAGCGCCAGCCAGTCCATGTAAAGCGGGATGCTGGCACCGACGATCGGCATCCACGACAGCGTATCCCGCCACGCCCGCACCGCCAGCCCGCGAATGACCGGCGGGGCGGTGCCCAGCGCCAGCCGGCGCAGTTCCGCCAGCCCCGCCGGACGCGTGACGTCGCGATAGGTCAGGATCTGGGCCAGCGTCAGGCGCGCATCCAGATCGTGCGGACTGCTGGCGACCAGCGCCGACAGTTTCGCGCGGGCGTCGTTATATCCCAGGATGGTCCCACCCAGGACACGGTAGTATTCCAGCGCCAGCCCGGGCGGGGGATCGCCATTGTGAAACAGGTCGCGGTAGCGAAGCATCGCCGCCAGCATGTTGCCCGATCCGGCAAGGCGGCGTGCCTCCGCCAGCCCCTGGGGATCGACCGGACCGAACCGCAGCGCCGCGCGCAGGCGTCCCACCTGGTCCGCGCTGCCGCCCGCCCTGACGAGGCGGTCCAGCGTGTTCCGGGCGCTGTCCAGATCGCCGCCGTCGACCTGGATGATCCCCAGCATCGCCAGCGCGTCCCCATTGCCGGGCTGGATGGCGAGCGCCCGCTGGATGCTGTCCAGCGCCTTGGCGGGCTGGCGTGCATCGATCCAGTAATGTCCTTCCTCCAGGACCAGGTCGAGAATGGATTCCGCATGCATGCGCCGCGCCTCGTCGGGCGACAGCGCGACCTGCTGGATGCCCGCCGCCAACGACCCGTCGGGCGGCCCGCCCCGCAGCAGCGCCGGCGCGTCCTGGGCAAGCGCGGACGCACCCGCGACCAGTCCGCCCAGGAACAGCCCGCCCAGCATCGTCGCCCCACATGCATGCGCCCACGGGCCGCCGTCGACCCACGCGCGGGGGCGCCCGCCCCGGCCTGGAGGGGGAGGATGACTAATGGACACGGGACAGGGCCGAGATGGAGAACAGCACCAGCGCCAGCGTCGTGCAGGCCCCCACCAGGATACCGGCCCCACGCACCCGCGCGCCCGTGGGGGCCGTATTCTCGTAATCCAGCCCCACCCGCTCGACGAACAGGTAGCTCAGCAGGCTGGCGACCATGGCGATGCCCAGCACGGCCGCCATCGTCCAGCCCTGGACCCGAAACGCCATCAGATAGTTCGCAATGACGATCGCGGGCCAGTGCCAGAGATAGATCGAATAGGAAATCACTCCGACCGGCGACAGGGGCACCAGTCCGCCCCGCGCGGCGGCGGTCTGTGGCAGCAGGATCAGCACGACGACGGCCAGGCACGGAAGCGCCATCATGTAGGACGGGCAGGCATAGTCCAGCCTGTAGGACAGCGCCACCCCGACAAGGACCGCATAGGCGGCAAGAAAGACCAGATTGGCCACCGTCCTGGACAGGCGCAGGGGCGGCAGGATCCAGATCATCGTCCCCAGCGAAAACTGCCACATCCGGTCGAAGATATTGTAATAGCCCTGCGTGTCGCCGCGCAGGTGGTCGACCATGCTGAAGGCGAACGACAGCAGGCAGATGGCGCAGATCGCCCATTTGCGATGCCGGACAAAGGGCAGGAAAAGCGCCATCAGGAAAATGACGGCGTAGAACTGCATTTCCAGGGACAGCGACCAGGTGTGCAGGAACGGATAGGCGATGCTCTGCCCCTCGAAATAACCGACATGTCCCGATGCCCAGTTATTCGACAGATAGACCAGCGCATAGGCGCCGTTGAGGGCGATGTCGGCCCGGTCGCTCGGCAGGACCCACCACAGCATGCCGGCCGATACCAGCATGATCATGCACAGCAGGGCGGGCAGCAGGCGATAGAGACGCCTGCAGACGAAATTCACCGGCTTGAACGGATGTTGCATGAGCGCGGACCGGCCCATGAAATAACCTGATATGACGACGAAGATGTCGACACCGACAAAGCCGCCGCGCAGCCATCCGGCATGGAACAGAACCACCATCAGAACGGCCACGCCCCGCAGCCCGTCGATATCGCGTCGACGGTCCGTAGGGAAGAATTCATGCTGCAGGAGCCGTGTCCAGGACGTCTTCGCAGGGGGCATCACATAACGCTCAAGCATGCCGGTGTTCCGTCAGAAGCGATATCGGGGGAAGAAACGAGGCGGCGGGACGTCCGCCCCTGCTCGGGCAGGACGTCCCGCATTCCCCTACAGAGCGGGCGCCCCTCCATCCTTCACCTTCTGCAGCATCGGAACCGTCGCCTGGACGATCAGGTCGCCCCAGACCTTGTAGCTGGCCGGCGTCGCGTGGATTCCGTCGATGGTCTGGACCGTTCCCGGCTTCATCAGGGCGGTGCCGTCGACATAGGCGCAGGGGGCGACCTCGCCTTTCAGGAAGGTCGCCATTTCGGTCGCCCGCGCGTCCGTCTTGCCGTAGCGCGGGCTGTACTGCCCCCAGGTCGGACCGATCCAGATGCAGGCGGTCTTGCCGATGGTGTAGGTCAGGGTCTTGACCTGCTGGTCGACCCAGTCCCTGGAAAACGAGTCCTGACCGTACGACGCCATCGTATCGCCCAGAACCACCATCACGACATTCGGATGCCATTTGTCAATGAGCGACGAAATCGGCGGCGGCGAGGCCGGCTGCATGTTCGGCGGCCCCAGCGGTTCGTCATCAACCCGCTGGGCGGCGCCGCAGCCATTGTTGGGATTGGGCACGACCCAGTCCGCCGCCTGCGACGAACAGACGCCGTAGGCCACCACTCGCGCGCCCTGACGGGTCAGTTCGTCCGGAAGAATGGATAGAAGCGAGTCCTTGAACGTCACGTGGCTGTCCCCGATGATCAGCAACGTCAGACCCGCAAGAAGGGCACTCATACTCAACTCTCCTGATTGCATGCGTCCGGCGGATTGCGTCCCCCGGACGGTCGACATGCCCTTCCACCTGCCCCGGGGCGGAAGGACATGGCATTAAGGCTCCTCGGCCGGGTCGGCGCTCCCGCCTCTGCGCACCGCGCGGACCCGCAGCCACCGCCATGCCACCAGCGCCAGCAGCCCCGCCCCGACGAGCCCGACAAGATACAGCACGACCGGATTGTCGCCGAAATACCAGTCCGGCCACATCCAGAACGGCAGCGACCCGACCGTATAGGACGGGGCGGTGCGATAGCTGGTGACCTGGTCGCCGTTCTTGAGCGCCAGGTCACCCTGGATCAGCGGGGCCGCGTGCCTGTCGCGCAGCGCCAGAACGACATCCTGCAGGCGCTGCGGCGTATCGCCCAGGACCGCGACGACCGAGCGATCGGCGGCGAAGGGCGACTGCGCGCCGATCAGCAGGCCCGCCCCCGCGATCGGCACGTTCAGGTTCGCCGAAATCCCGTTCCGTATCCCGCCATGGTCGCGATCGCCGAACAGGTACCCCATGCCCGGCAGAGCGATATGCTGCCCAACCGAGATCCGCCCCTCCGCGACGACATACGGCGAACGCGACAGCAGCGGTTCGGCGCCGTACAGACGATCGGCCGTCGACAGCAGCACGATGTCGCCCGACGGCGGATGACCGGCCAGTTCGTCGGGATAGGCGATCCGGACCCCGGTCGCCGGATACCATGTCGACGCGCCGAAGAACCCCATCAGGTCGAAATAGGCAGCCGCCGTCGCGACATCCGGATTGCGCGGCATGACGATCGTGGTCTCCGACAGATCCGCCATGCGCGAGAAGGGAAAGGCCGCCCCGGTGAAATAGGACAGGTTCGGCAGGGTGGCGAAATGGCGGCCCCGGCGGAAATCGAGCGTGGAGTCGGAATCGACGCTCATGCGCAGGTCGCCGGGCACACGGCGGCAGGCGCCGTGGTCTATCGGACGCGCGTCGAAATCGAATTGCAGCCGGTTCTGCCCGAAGACCAGCCACGCCGGCAGCGCGGTCCGGTGACCGATGGCGCCCGCATGCGGATCCATCAGCCGCCGCGACCATCTGTCCCACGTGCCGGGGGGAACCAGGGAATAGCTCTGCAGGTAATTGTCGTTGAGACGGACATCCAGCCGCGACGTCTCCAGGTCCACGATCGGACCGCCGGGCGCGCGGACCCACAGATTCATCATGAAGGGACGGTGCCGCCATGTATAAAGGTCGGGCGGCAGATGGAACGGAAGCGCCAGCGGGGCCGGCACGAAACCGTCGGCCTGGAGGTCCCTGGCCGGCACCAGCTCGCCAAAGCGCACCGGACGGTCGGTGGGCACGAAGGCCGGGGCGTCATAGGGGCGGCGCGGCGTCATCGTGACGTCCGTCACGACCTTGGACCCGACCGCCCCCAGCGTGTCCGGCGACAGGACCATCGTGCGCGCCGCGATCTCGACCTCCCGCGCGTCGCGCCCGGTGACCAGCAGCACCGTTCCCCAGCGATCGTGGGGGTTGGGGATTTCCGCCAGGGTAGGTCCCATGGGCAGCCTGCCGTCCGGATCGGTCGGCAGGTTCTCGCCGATCTCGATCGCGTTGCCCGCCACGGGGATGTCCGCCGTCACGGGGAAGGACACCGCGCGGAAATCCGCCACCTTTCCGAACCAGGATGCGATCACGCCGCCAGCCTGCAGGCTGCCGCTGGTGGGCGACGGCAGCACGATCGGAATCCGCAGGGCCGAGCGCAGGTTCGGATCGAAGAACGGGGCCGGCAGGCGCGCCAGCATCCGTTCGGGCGCGATCCGGACCGTGGTCAGCGTAATCCGGGACAAGTCGGAAATACGCGCCCACAGGACCTCGTTATACAGATCGTTGCAGTCCCGCCGGTACTCGCCGGCAAAATGAAAATTCAGGGTGTTCCTGCCGGCGAAATACAGGGGATTGACGTCGAACGTCAGCGGCCCGAATTCCGGATGTTCGGGATCGACCTTGATCGTCCCGATATATTGTTCGTTCAGCGTGACGGTGACGGCGCTGGCCTCGGGCAGCAGCGACGGCGACAGCGCGCCGGACAATGTCAACTGCGCATGGGTCACGACGCGATTGAACGGCACGGCGACGTCCAGGCCCTGAATCGGACTGGACCCCCGCAACGTCAGCGGACCGTTCACCGCGCCCAAGTCGCGAAAGGACAGGGTGTTGGTGACCTCGACATCCGATACGCGGTCGGCCGCGGCCTGGTCGATCGCAGGCTGCGCCGCAGGCGCGACGTCCCCCGCGTTGGGATCGCCCAGTGGCAGGTCGGATTGCACCGAGGGGGACGACAGGGGCGTCGTCGTCTGTGCCCGGGCCACAGCCATCGCACCCGTCGCGGCAATTCCGAACGCAATCATGAAGGAGGCAACCGCTCCACACCGGGCGGTACGTCGCGCAGGTTGCAGCACGAGGCTTCTCTTTTCCAATTTTTCTTCCTTGGCGGCGGCGCCGGCCGCCTTGTCCGTGACGGGGAGTGTCCGTCCCTCATAGCCCGCCCTGGGCTTGAACAGGCCGATGATGCTTTTCAGGACGATGTAAAAGCTCCGGATCGGGCGATCCGGCGCGTAATTCGCCCATTCCGCCCAGGCATCGTGACGCCCGAAGACCATGGCCACAACCTGGCGTTCGTCGGCCAGACCACCCAGGACCCATTTCGCGTGCAGCAGGCCGTCACGCTGACGCAGGATCCGCGCCGGTACCGACACGTCGATAGCGTCCTGCGCGTTGCGATAGCCGATGGTCACCTGCATCTGTCCGGTCTGCATCTGTTCAGTCTGCGACGGCGTCCATGGCGATTTCATGCCCAGGCCGCCCAGCGAGATGTCGGTGGTCCGGGTGGTCCATACGTTCCCCGATGCGGTGGTAACCGTAATCGGCAGGACCGCCCGCACGCGGTGCTGCATGCGGGTCTGGCGCGTTTCGCGACCGACCGAAATGGAGGCCAGTACGGTGAACAGGCTGATTGCGGCCCACACCATGTTCAGCATCAGGGACTGGAAGACCAGACGGTCCTGATGCTGCCAGATCGCGCCAATCACCCCGCGTACCAGCCCCGCGCCGAGAACGGCCGCCAGGATGACGTTCGGATATATCGCGCCGAAATCGAGGAAATCCTTTTCCAGCAGCGTCCCCTTGGCGGTGACGTTGAAGCGGCCGGATTGCGGCCGCAACAGCGTCATGACCGTCAGGCGGACCAGGAACAGGGCCAGCGACGTCTCGTAGATCTCGCTCCAGAACGTGTAGCGCCAGCGCCCTTCGATCCGGGACAGGGTCATGATCGAATGTACGATATGCGGCCCCACATAGACCATGATCGCCAGCGGCGACGCGGCGACGATGTTCTGGCCCAGCGCCAGGAAGGCCAGGGGCGAAATCAGGAAAATAACCCGTGGAATCGCAAAGAGAAAATGCGACATCGCGGAGAGGTAGCACAGCCGCTGTTCCCAGCGGAGGCCACGTCCCGTCAGCGGGTTGTCCAGGCGCATGATCTGCAGCATGCCCCGTGCCCAGCGCATGCGCTGGCCGATATGGAAGATCAAACGTTCGGTCGCCAGCCCGCCGGCCAGCGGTTCGCGCAGATAGGCGGTGCTCCAGCCCTGGCGCTGCATCTTGAGCGCCGTGTGCGCATCCTCGGTAACCGTTTCGGTCGCGAAACCGCCGATCCCCAGCACCGCGGTACGCCGGATTACCGCGCAGGATCCGCAGAAGAAGGTCGCGTCCCAGAAATCGTTGCCGTCCTGGATCAGGCCGTAGAACATGTTTCCTTCGGGGGGCACTTCCTCGGCCGCCGTCAGGTTCCGCTGAAACGGATCGGAGGAATAGAAATGATGCGGCGTCTGCAGCATCGCCATCCCGGGTTCGGCAACCAGCCATCCTACCGTCTTCTTCAGGAACCCGCGGGTGGGCACATGGTCGCAATCGAAAACGACCATCAGTTCCCCGTCGGTGACGCTGACGGCGTGATTGAGGTTGCCGGCCTTGGCATGCCTGTTGTCGGCACGGGTGATGTAGCCTGCCCCGACCTCTATCGCGAAATCGCGAAATTCACGGCGCCGGCCATCGTCCAGAACATAGACATTCAGCTTGTCGGCGGGCCAGTCGAGATCCAGCGATGCCAGCACCGTCGGCCGCACTACCGCCAGATCTTCTCCATAGGTCGGGATATATACGTCAATCGTGGGCCAGCCGTCCTGATCGGCCGGCAACGGATACGAACGGCGCCGCAACGGCCATACCATCTGGAAATAGCTGAGGCACAATATCAGCAGGGCGTATATTTCGGCCAGCAACAGCATCATGGACAATATCGCCTGGAGCCAGTTCCCCCATTCGATCGTCGTGTTCAGCCGCCAGGCCATGTACCGCATCGACACCAGCAGCGACAGCGCCATCAGGTAGCAGTTCGCGGCACGCCCTTTCCGGCGTTTCACGAGAAGCATCAGGCCGATTGTCCCGATGGAAAGCAATCCCTGCTGGTACAGGCTCAGCTCGACACCTCCCACGACAAGCATCATGCCGATACCGAGGGCCGCGACGGCCATCGAGACGAACGGAGAGCTGAGAAACCTCTCCGTCGTCGCAAGACCATTTTCCATATTCACATCACGCATCGCAGCCGTTCGTTTCGAACCCACATCGGAAAGCATCCCTGACTGACACTTTCCTTCCTTCCCCTACGCGTGCACTGCACGTTGCCCGCTTCCGATACGCGGCGCGCACCCAAGAGCCGCCCCGACAGCCCGACCTCGAGAGCGTCGCCGCAAGCCGATTTACGCCCCCGACCGCTTGACCGGAGGGACGCAAACCCGCATCGTCCTGGCGCATCAAAACCTGCGTACCAACGGCCCGGCCACGGGACCACACCGTTGCGCCTCATGTACGTGCGGAGATACCCCATCGTAGCATTGCCCCCGCAATGAACCTTTATTTAATAGTAATTAATCCATAACGCAAAGGAACGAATAGCCTTTCAGGGGGATGGACAAATGCCGATAAACCCTATAAAGGCGAAAAAATTTTTTTAAATTATTTCCAGATCGATTCCCGCCTCGTTGAGATATGGCGGGTCTTCCCCGATATTATTTAAGCAGGGGCCGCTTTCCGGGAATCCCATAAGTAATGCCGATACCATCCCGGATCCTTCGGCATCTTGTCCCCCTTCCCGACCATTTCCCGCGCGGACGATTTTAAAGGGACGCAAGGTGCCCGATGGATTGTCGACGTTGCATATGACGCATGCGGGACAACGGAGTCCCCCGACCAGAAAAGACAGTGCGGCATTACGCCACGCCCGTTGCCGAAAATCCGGCGAGGCCGGTTTAAAATTCGTCCTGCTGGGCAAGAGCCCCCCAGTGGCACGCCCATCGTATTTTCCCACGCATCGGAGCGCAGCAGCCTTATCGGCCATGCGCGGAGAAGCACCGGAAAAGCGCGAACATCCGCACAGGGCATACCCGACCATGGATGTCGAATACGGACCGCGCTACAAGCGGCACCTCGCCTTCCGCATCTGGGGACAGAAACAAATATTGCGCAAAAGGATCCAAATAAAACCGCGACACATGTACGCTGGCGCAAAAGGCGAGTCCCCCGGAAGCCTGGTCGCCCGGCTCCGGGATGGCGCGTGGCCCACCCCCGATCGGGTGCATGCCTATTTCCGAATTTACGTTGCCGTCATGCTGGCCATCCTGATCGGATACGTGTTTTCCGTCGCCCTGGCCGCCCGTTCGGCCACCCCTCCTGCCGGAGCGGATTTCGTCACCTTCTGGAGCGCAGCGCGCCAGGCCTGGGATGGACATCCGGCCGATGCCTACGTCCCGATGCTGCACGAAGCCACGACACGGCTGGCGTTCCGCACCGCCGCGTCATTCCGGCTTCCGTTTTTCTACCCGCCGCCCCTGCTGCTGCTTTGCCTGCCGTTGGCGGCACTCCCTTATCTGGCCGCTCTGGGCGCCTGGACAATCACGGGTCTCGTCGGCTGGATGGGCTGCCTGCGTGCGCTGTTCCATGACCGCCTTCCCATCCTGCCGGTGGCGCTTTCGCCCCTCGCGCTCCTGAACGCCCTCAACGGGCAGACGGGGTTCCTGACCGCGACCTGTTTCGCCGCGGGAACGGCGCTCCTGCGGCGCCGGCCGATGCTGGCGGGCATGTGCTTCGGGGCGCTGGTGATGAAGCCGCATCTCGCCCTGGCCGTTCCCGTGGTTTTCTGTGCTGCGTGCCGATGGCGGGCCATCGTTGGCGCCGCGGCGTCGATGGCGACCTTGTGCATGCTGTCCTGGGTCGCATTCGGGAATGCCATTTGGCGCAGCTTCCTGGACCATGCGCCGGCGGCCCGCACGGTCCTCACCCGGGGGATGCTGGACCCCGCCAGGATGTCCAGCATCTTCGGGGCGGCGCGCGTCATGCACCTGCCGCAGGACATGTCTTTCGCCGTTCAGGCCGCTGCCGCCGTTATCGTTCTGGGCTTCGCCTGGAAGATCGCCCGGCGCCGTCCGGGCGCCGAGGCGGAAGGGATGCTCATCATCGCCGCCGCGCCGCTCTGCACCCCTTATGTCGTGGATTACGACCTCGTCTGTCTCATGATCCCGATCATATGGCTTGCCGGTCGCGGCAATTGCACCGGATGGCTCCCGTGGGAGCGGACGATCCTGTGCATCGCCTATACGACCCCGCTGCTGTTCCGGACGATCGCGATCGATCTGCATGTCCCGATTGCCCCGATGGTAACCGTGCTTCTCTTTTTCGCCATCGGCCGACGCATTCTTTCCGACGACCCTCCCCGACGGCCCGCCTGACACGCCCCGACACCGGGAAGTTTTCAGATCACCCGCGCAGGCGGGACAGGCGATCGGCCAGACGGCCCTGCATGACCTTCGCCGATACGCCCAGCGGCCAGGCGGCGTGGAACGGGATGGGGCGAAGGGGTCCCGGAGGCAGCAGGATATCCTCGGTCGTGGCGCCGAGCGCGCGGCGCGCGATCTCGCGGCCCAGCAGCGTCGCCATTGCGACGCCGCGCCCGTTATAACCCACGCAGGCCATGATGCCCGGCATCGGTTCGTGCCAGTGCGGGTAATGGTCCAGCGTCACCGCGATATGCCCGTTCCATCCATGCGTCCATTGCACGTCGCGCAGGAACGGCCACAGCATCCGCGCGTGGCGTTGCAGGAACGGAAAGGCCTCCGGCCCGGATCGGGATGCAAGTGTCGAACGGCCGCCGATCAGCAGCCGCCCGGCATCGTCGATCCGGTAATAGGTCGTGATCTCGCCGAGTTCGTACAGGACCTCGCGCGACGCCAGGATGCGCGCACGAATGTCCGGTGGCAGGGGGGCGGTGGCGACGATGGCGCTGGACAACGGCACCACGGTCCGGCGGAGGCGGTTCCACAGCCGGTCGGCATAGCCGTTGGTGGCGAAGATGACGCGGTCGGCCCGCACCGCGCCGGCGCGGGTGCCGATGCGCCATTGTCCCTGCGCGCGGCGCAGCGACAGGGCGCGCGTTCCACCGAAGATCAGGGCGCCCTGCCCGATGGCGGCCTCGGCCATGCCGCGCGCCAGGCCCAGCGGATTGACCTGCCCGCCGCGCCGGTCCAGCAGGGCGGCCCGATAATGGGTCGTGCCGGTGCGTCCCGCGATCGCGTGGCCGTCCAGCCATTCGACGTCGCCGCCCCGCGCACGGCATTCGTCCGCCAACTGCCGCAGGGCCGGAATCTGGTCGTCGGCGGTTGCCCCGCGCAATGTTCCGCCCCGGGCGGCGGCGCACGCGATGCCGTATCGCTCCACAAGGCCGAAGACCAGGTCGGGGGCGTTCCATGCCGCATGGGCCAGGCGCGCACCGCGTTCGGGGCCGAAATCGCGTTCGACCTCGGACGGCAGGGTCTTCAGGCCGGGATTGACCTGCCCGCCATTGCGGCCCGATGCGCCCCAGCCGGGGGCGTTGGCTTCCAGCACCGCAACGGCATGCCCGGCCTCGGCCAGGTGCAGCGCGGCCGACAGGGCGGTGAATCCGCCGCCGATCAGGGCGGTTCCGACGCGGATCTCCCGGCTCAGGGGCGGGGTCGCGACGGCGGGCCGGGCGGTATCGGCATACAGGCTGGCCGGCAGGGGCTGACCTTCGGCCGGGGCGGCGTGGCTCACGCTTCCGGTCCGTATCCCAGGATGGCCTTGATTTCCAGAAAGTCAGTCAGGCCGTACTCGCCGCACTCGCGTCCGTTGCCCGATTGCTTGTAGCCGCCGAACGGGGCGGCGACGGTCCAGGCGGCACCGTTGATGTTCACGTTGCCCGCCCGCAACCGCCGGGCCACCGCCCGGGCACGGGCCAGGTCGCCGGACTGCACGTAGGCCGCCAGGCCATAGGGGGTGTCGTTGGCGATGACGATAGCGTCTTCCTCGTCGTCATAGGCGATGATCGACAGGACGGGCCCGAAGATTTCCTCGCGCGCGATGGTCATGGCCGGCGTCACGTCGCCGAAGATGGTCGGACGCACGTAATAACCGACCGGCAGCCCCTCGGGCCGCCCGGGACCACCGGCGACCAGGGTCGCGCCCTCGTCGAGGCCAGCCTGGATAAGGGCCTGGATCTTGGCGAACTGCACGTCGCTGACCACCGGTCCCAGACGGGTCTCCGGGGCATCCGGGGGGCCGACGACGAACGCGGCGGCGGCCTCGGCGGCGATGGCCATTGCCTCGGTCATCCGGGCGCGGGGGACCAGCATGCGGGTGGGAGCGTCGCAGGACTGGCCCGAATTGCCGAAGCAGCCCGCCACCCCGCGCCGCACCGCGTCGGCGAAATCCGCGTCCGGCAGGATGATGTTCGGCGACTTGCCGCCCAGTTCCTGATGCACGCGCTTGACGGTGTCGGCGGCCAGGCGCGCGACGATGGTGCCGGCGCGGGTCGAACCGGTGAAGGATACCATCTCGATATCCTTATGGCGTGCGATGGCCTCGCCCACGCCTGGCCCATCGCCGTTCACCAGGTTGTAGACTCCGGGGGGCACCCCGGCCTCGTCCATGATTTCGGTGAAGACCAGGCCGCTCAACGGCGCGATCTCGCTGGGTTTCAGCACCATGGTGCATCCGGCCGCCAGCGCCGGGCCGACCTTGCAGGCGATCTGGTTCATCGGCCAGTTCCAGGGCGTGATCAGCCCGACCACGCCCACCGGCTCGCGGGTGATCAGCATGTCGTCCACCCGCTGGTCGAACGTAAAGTCGCGCAGGGCACGAACCATCTGTTCCAGGTGCGCCATGCCGGCCCAGGCCTGCGCATCGCGGGCGAAAGGCAGCGGCGCCCCCATTTCCTGCGAGATCGCGGCGGCCATGTCGTCCATGCGGCGACGATAGATTGTCAGGATCTGTTCCATCAGTTCGATCCGTTCCGCCCGGGTCGAAACCGACCAGGTCCCGAACGCCCGGCGCGCGGCGGCCACGGCCAGGTCGACATCCGCGGCGCTGCCCAGCGCAATGGTGGCGCAGGGGGCCTCGGTCGCCGGATTGATGACGTCGACCGTCCGGGGAACGATCGGATCGACCCATTTTCCGTCGATATACATCTGCAAGGCATGGGCCATCATGGGTCTCCGGTCAGGCGGGGCCTCCCGTCACAAGGTCGCGGGGCGACAGCAGGCTCCCGGGGTAGGTATGCGCCAGGCCGTCAGGCCTGGGACTGGCTCTGCGCGGGCGGAGGGGCGGGGGGCGGCTCCATGGGCGGCCAGAAGGCCTGGGCGATCTCGCCCTGGACATGCTGCAATTCGCGCTGCATCCAGTCGAGGAATTCATGCAGGCCGCGCAGGATGATGTCCTTGATCGTCTGCTCCGCCAGGGTGGCGCGCAGTTCCTCGATCCGTTCGGCCGCCGCATAGCCATGCTTCAGCCCGTAATCCGTACGCAGGTGCCCCACCGCCCAGTGCAGCTGCCGCAGGCAGGTGGAAAGCGACCGGGGGAAGCCGTCGTTCTTCAGCAGGAAACCCGCGACGGTCCCCGGCGTCATCTCGCCCGACACGACGCGGCGGAACGCGTGATAGGCGGCGGCCGAGCGAAGGACGGCGGTCCACTGGCCGATATCGACCTCCGACCCCACGCCCGCGACGCTGGGCAGCAGCGTGTGGTATTTGATGTCAATCAGCCGCGTGATCTGGTCGCCCCGTTCCAGGTTCCGCCCGATGATGTAGAACAGCCAGGCCTGATCGCGATAGAACGTGCCTTCGGTAATGCCGTGATGGGTCTGGCATTCCTGCTTCAGCCGGGTGCACAGCGCGGACAGGTTCGACGATCGGATGTCCGTGGTGCCCAGCCCCCGGACGGTATTGGTGAAGATGTTGAGCTGCGTCCACATCTCGGTCGAAATCAGGGGGCGCAGGGCACGCGCGTTTTCCCGCGCCGCATGGGCAATCGAGGCGATGGAATTGGGATTTTCGCGGTCCGTGACATAGAAACCGACCACGTTCTCCTCGGTTGCCACCGCGTGCCGTCCGAAGAACCGCTCTTCATCTGCATTGATCTGGATGATCGATTCCCAGCCGTTCACGGTGCTGCCCGACCGGACGAACGTCTCGGTCACGTCGATCAGGCGGGCGAGGTTCTCGATCCGCTCCATGTATCGCGCCAGCCAGATCGTGCATTCGGCATAGCGCGACAGCAGGTTGGGCATGGTCCCGCCCGCGGGCGGGGCATCGACGATGATCGGGTTCATGACGCCAGCACCCACGTATCCTTCGACCCCCCGCCCTGCGAGGAATTGACCACCAGCGACCCCTTGCGCAGGGCCACGCGCGACAGCCCGCCCGGCAGCACCCAGGTGGACCGGCCCGTCACCGCGAACGGCCGCAGATCCACATGCCGGCCCTCGACCCCTGCCTCGCACAGGGTGGGGCAGACCGACAGGCTGATGACCGGCTGGCTGATGTAATTGGCCGGATCCGCCAGCAGCTTGACGCGAAAATCGTCCAGTTCGGTCTGGGTCGCGTGCGGGCCGATGATCAGGCCATATCCGCCGGATTCGCCGACCGGCTTGACCACCAGCTTGTCCAGGTTGGCCAGGGTGTAGGCCAGGCCCTCGTCCTCGGCGCAGATATGGGTGTCGACATTCGACAGGATCGGTTCTTCCGACAGGTAATAGCGGATGATGCGCGGCATGTAGGCATAGACCGCCTTGTCGTCGGCGACGCCGGTGCCGATCGCGTTGGCGATGGTCACGTTGCCGCGACGGTAGGCGTCCACCAGCCCGGGCACGCCCAGCATGCTGTCGCGATTGAAAACCTGGGGATCGAGGAAATCGTCATTCAGGCGGCGATAGATCGAATGGACCGGGCGCAGGCCGGCGACCGTGCGCATGTAGACGCGGCCGCCCTCCACCACCAGGTCGCGTCCTTCGACCAGCGGCACGCCCATTTCCCGGGCCAGGAACACATGCTCGAAATAGGCCGAATTATAGATGCCGGGCGACAGCAGCACGACCTGCGGGTCGATGACCCCCGGGGGGGCGACCTCGGCCAGGGCCTGCTGCAGGCGCATGCCGTACTCGTCGACCGGCATGAGGTCGAGCCCCGCAGCCAGGTCCGGCATGACGCGCAGCATCATGTGCCGGTTCTCGATCACGTACGACACGCCCGACGGCGTGCGCGCATTGTCCTCCAGGACCAGGAACCGGCCATCGCCATCGCGCACGATGTCGGTGCCGTTGATGTGGACGTAGACGCCGCCGGGAACGTTCAGGCCCTCCATTTCCGACCGGTAGTTGGGGTTGCCCAGCACCAGTTCGGCCGGGATGATCCCGTCCTTCAGGATCCGCTTCTCGTGGTAGATGTCCCACAGGAAATGGTTGATCGCGGTGACCCGCTGCCGCACCCCGCGTTCCACATGGTCCCATTCGGCGGCGGTCAGGACATGCGGGATCAGGTCGAAGGGCAGGATGCGGTCGATCGCGTCGCGATCGGTATAGACGGTGAAGGTGATGCCCAGGTTGTAAAGCTCGGCTTCCGCCGCACTGGCCCGCTGGCGCAGTTCCGGCAGGTCGAAGCGCAACAGGCGCTCGCGCACCAGCGACAGGCTGTCGGGCGGGATATCCTTGCGGTTCATCAGTTCGCAGAAGAAATCCGGCGTGTCGTAGGTCACGAACAAGCCGGCCCGCCGGGCCGCATCCCGATCTGTCAGGTCACTCATGGTCCTATGTCCCCCGTCCGGAACGGGGGATCAGGCGCGAAGGAGTCATGTCCACCCACCTGCTGGTCCGTTAATTCCGTTACAGCCAAGCAAGAAATCGCCCGCTCGCCAAGGCCCAATCCGACGGCGGATCATGTTGCCGCCCACATGCCGTTCCGTGGCGCGGCCGCCGGCGTCGTCAGGCCTGAAATTTCACGATATCCGATTTTCTCGGGCACCCCCTGTTCGTCCGTATGTCAGGTGGGTTAGCGTTCTGCGGGCGGAACACTCACCTTAAGGTCGATGCATGACCCTGCACGTCGCGCTGACACATAGCACACGGTATCGTTACGATCGTCCGGTGACCCTCGGTCCACAGACGGTCCGGCTGCGGCCCGCGCCCCACGCCCGTACCCCGATCGTGTCCTACGCGCTGCGGATCGAGCCGAAGCCGCATTTCATCAACTGGATGCAGGACCCGTCGGGCAATTACCAGGCGCGAATCGTCTTTCCCGAGCCGGTGACGCATTTCGACGTCACGGTGGATCTGGTGGCCGACATGGCCACGATCAACCCGTTCGACTTCTTTCTGGAACCCGAGGCCGAGCAATGGCCGTTCGCCTACGATCCGGTCCTGGCCGGGGAGCTGGCGCCCTACCGCACGTGCGAGGCACCGGGCCCGCTGCTGCAGGGGCTGCTGGACGGGATCGACCGCACGCCACGCCATACGGTGGACATGCTGGTCGCGCTGAACCAGCAGATCCAGGCGCGCATCGCCTATGTCGTGCGGATGGAGCCCGGCGTCTGGACGCCCGAGGAAACGCTGGAAAGCGGCACCGGCTCGTGCCGCGACAGCGCCTGGCTGCTGGTGCAGATCCTGCGGCACCTGGGCTTCGCGGCGCGGTTCGTGTCGGGCTACCTGATCCAGCTGGTCGCGGACCAGAAGCCGCTGACCGGTCCCGAAGGCCCGACCGAGGATTTCACCGACCTGCATGCCTGGGCCGAGGTCTACCTGCCCGGCGCCGGCTGGGTCGGGCTGGACGCGACGTCGGGCCTGCTGACCGGCGAGGGCCATATTCCGCTGGCCGCGACGCCGGAACCCGCCTCGGCCGCCGCGATTTCCGGCCTGATCGGAAAATGCGAGACCGAATTCGAGTTCGCCATGTCCGTCATCCGGGTCCTGGAAACGCCCCGGACCACCCGGCCCTACAGCGACGCGCAATGGCGGGCGATCCTGGACGCCGGACGGACGGTGGACGCCAGTCTGGACGCCGGCAACGTGGACCTGACGATGGGGGGCGAGCCCACCTTCATCGCCGCCGACGACATGGATGCGGCGGAATGGAACACCGACGCGCTGGGCCCGACCAAGCGCGCCTATGCCGGGCGGCTGCTGCGGCGGCTGATGCCGCTGTGGACCAAGGGGGCGGCCATCCAGCACGTGCTGGGCAAGCACTACCCGGGCGAGCAGCTGCCGCGCTGGGCGCTGCTGTGCCACTGGCGCCGGGATGGCGAACCGATCTGGACCGATCCGTCGCTTCTCGCGTCCGACGACGATTCGGATACCGCGACCGAGGCCGACGCCGCCGTGTTCTGCCGTGCGCTGGCCACCCGGTTGCAGGTCGATCCCGGGCTGGTCAATCCAGCCTATGAAGACATCCATTATTACCTGTGGCGCGAGCATCGCCTGCCCGCGAACGCGATCGTCGAGGACGCGAAGCTGCGCGACCCGCTGGAGCGCGAGCGCCTGGCCCGGGTCTATGGCCACGGCCTGAATGTGCCCGTCGGCAGCGTGCTGCCGCTGCGCGTGGTGGAACGCGATGGCGTGCGGCGATGGCAATCCGGCCGCTGGTTCTTCCGCGGCGATTTGATGTTCCTGGTGCCGGGCGACGCGCCGGTCGGCTTCCGCCTGCCCCTGCAAAGCCTGCTCTGGGCCGACGAGGCCAGCATCGACCATGATATGGAGCGCGACCCCTTCGCGCCCCGCCTGCCGCTGCCGCCCCATCCGGGGCTGGCCCGCCGCACGGGCGCCACGGGGACGGTCGCACCCGAATGGACCAGCCAGGGCGTGCCGTCCGGCGCGGTGCCGGGCGACGCGGCTGCGGGTGGCGCATCGGGCGGCGAGGTGCCGGCCCTGTCCGACCTGCCGGCATTGCCGCCCTATCCCGGCGGGGGCACCGGGCGAATGTCGCTGGACCAGGCGATGCGCGACCATCTGGTCGCCGTCGGCCAGGAGGATCCGGAATTGGTCCGCACCGCCCTGGCGGTGGAGGCGCGGGACGGCATCCTGCATGTGTTCTTCCCGCCGCTGTACGCCGTCGAGGACTGGCTGGACCTGTGCGCCGCGGTCGAGGATACGGCCCGGGCGGCCGGCCGCAAGGTGGTGCTGGAAGGATACCAGCCGCCGCGCGACCCCCGCCTGCTGAATTTCTCGATCACGCCGGACCCGGGGGTGATCGAGGTCAACGTCCATCCGGCCGCCAGCTGGGACGAGCACGTCACCCGCAGCGAGCAGTTGTACGACCAGGCGCGGCACGTCGGCCTGATCGCCGAAAAATTCATGCTGGATGGCCGACATGTCGGCACCGGCGGCGGCAACCACGTGGTGATGGGCGCCGCCCGCCCCACCGATAGCCCGTTCCTGCGCCGGCCGGACCTGCTGAAGTCGCTGGTGGGATTCTGGCATAACCATCCGTCGCTGTCCTACCTGTTCAGCGGGCTGTTCATCGGCCCCTCCTCGCAGCATCCCCGCGTCGACGAGGCCCGCGACGACAGCGTCGCGGAACTGGAAATCGCCTTTTCCCAGGTCCATCCGGACCAGCCCACGCCGCCCTGGCTGACCGACCGCCTGTTCCGCAACATCCTGGCGGACATGACGGGCAATACGCACCGCACGGAATTCTGCATCGACAAGCTCTATGCGCCCGAAAGCAGCACGGGACGGCTGGGCCTGGTGGAATATCGCGCGTTCGAGATGCCGCCCCATCACCAGATGGCGGCGGCGCAGATGCTGCTGATGCGGGCCGCGGTGGCGGCGTTCTGGAAGCAGCCCTATGAACGGCGGCTGGTACGCTGGGGTACGCGCCTGCATGACGATTTCATGCTGCACCATTACGTCCGGCAGGATTTCGACGATGCATTGGCCGAACTGCGTGCGCTGGGCGCGCCGCTGGATCCCGACTGGTTCGCGCCGCACATGGATTTCCGTTTTCCCGAAATCGGATCGGTGTCCGTGCTGGGCATGACACTGGACCTGCGCCATGCGCTGGAACCGTGGAATACCCTGGCCGAGGAGCCGGGATCGGGCGGCACCGTCCGTTATGTCGACAGTTCGGCCGAACGGGTGCAGGCGCGGGTGACCGGCTGGGTGGACGAACGCTATGTCCTCGCCTGCAACGGCGTCGGCATCCCGCTGACGCGGACCGACCGCCAGGGCGAATATGTCGGCGGCGTCCGCTTCAAGGCCTGGAACCCGCCCAGCGCCCTGCATCCCACGGTGGGTGTGCAGTCGCCGCTGATCTTCGACATCTACGACAGCTGGACGGGGCGCAGCGTGGGCGGCCTGACCCATCATGTCGCCCATCCGGGCGGCCGCAATTACGAGACGCGGCCCGTCAACGCCAACGAGGCCGAGGCCCGGCGGCGCACGCGCTTCTTCCCGTTCGGCCATACCGTGGGCACGATGACGCCCCCGGTCCTGCGCCGATCGCTGGAGCAGCCGCGCACGCTGGATCTGCGCCGCTTTTCCTGACGCATCCCCCTTTCCCCGCCTGGGGGGAACGGCCGCCGCCGCCCCGGCGTTATTCCCTTTTCGGGGACAACTGCCGTGGGGGCACGTCGTGAAACTGTTTGCCTGTCAGTCCTGCAACCAGATCCTGTTCTTCGAGAACACGATGTGCGAGCGCTGCCATCATGTGCTCGGCTACCTGCCCGATTGCAACGACCTGACCGCGCTGGAACCCGTCGAGGACAGCGAGGGGACATGGCGCCCGCTGTCGGAAGCGGCCGGCACCGATACGGTGCGCTTCTGCGCCAACGCCGAGCATGGGGTGTGCAACTGGCTGGTGCCGGACGGGGGCGACGCCTTCTGCGTGGCCTGCCGCCATAACCGGGTGATCCCCGATTTGTCGATCGACGGCAACGCCGAACGCTGGCGGCAGCTGGAATCGGCCAAGCACCGGCTGTTCTATACCCTGCTGCGCCTGGACCTGCCCATGCGGACCCGCCAGGAAGACCCGCAGGGCGGCCTGGCCTTCGATTTCCTGGAAGACCCGACGGGCGGCGGCCGGGTGATGACCGGCCATCAGGACGGCGTCATCACCATTGCGGTGCGCGAGGCCGACGACGCCACGCGCGAGACCATGCGCGTCGAGATGGGCGAGCATTATCGCACCCTGCTGGGCCATTTCCGGCACGAGGTCGGCCATTATTACTGGAACGTCCTGGTCCGTGACGGCGGCCGGCTGGAGGAGTGCCGCGCGGTGTTCGGTGACGACAGCCAGGACTACCAGGCCGCGTTGCAGCGCCATTACGACTCGGGCCCGCCTCCGGGCTGGCAGGACGAATATGTCAGCGAGTACGCCACCACCCACCCGTGGGAGGATTTCGCCGAAACCTGGGCACATTACCTGCATATCGTCTCGACGCTGGAAACCGCGCAGGCGTACGGATTGTCGGTCGGGGTGCGGATTTCCAGCGACCCGTCCTTCCAGACGGCGGTCGATTTCAACCCCTATACGGTGGATTCGTTCGATCAGGTGGCGCGGGCATGGCTGCCGTTGACCTATGCGGTGAACAGCCTCAACCGGTCGATGGGCCAGCCGGATTTCTACCCGTTCGTCCTGCCGCTGGCGGTGCTGCGGAAGCTCGCCTTCATCCATGCTCTGGTGCATCGCGCGGCGGTGTCTCCGGCAACGACCTAGGGGCACGGCGACGCAAGGTCGTTTACTGTTGACCGCCGTTCGCCCATACATCGGGCATCATGAACCTGGAGCGCATCCCCCTCGACGAAATGGTGGACGGACGCGGCGGCGTCCGACCCCATTGGCGCGGCCTGCTGGGCACGATCAGCGATCTCGGTCACCGGGAACTGCTGGAACGGGCGCGGCAGATGGCACGCTCATTGCACGACCAGACCGGCGTCGCGGGCGCGGCGGCCTCGCTTGCCGGGGGATGCGATCCGGTCCCGCTGCTGCTGACGGCACAGGAATTCGCCCGCCTGGGGGAAGGAATCGTGCAGCGCGCGCGCATCCTGGAGGAGACGCTGCGCGACCTGTACGGCCCGCGGACCCTGCTCGCCGATGGCGTTCTGCCGCCGGCGCTGGTTTATCCGGCACGGGGCTTCCTGCGCATGGGCGACGATCCCGCATCGAAGCCGGAGGCCCCGGCCCGTCGTTTCCTCTCCTTCTATTCGGCGGACCTGATCCGTGGACCGGATGGCGCGTGGCGGGTGGTGGCCGACCGGGTGGCGCGGGCCAACGGGATCGGACGGGCACTGGAAAACCGCCGGCAGATGGCGCGCGTCCTGCCGGAACTGTTTTCGGGCCGCGAGGTCCGGCGCCTGACGCCATTTTTCGAATCTTGGCAGGACAGCCTGCAACGCCTGGCGGACCTGCCCGACCGCAATCCGGGGCTGGCGCTGCTGACGCCGGGACCGCGCGGGCCGCACTGGGCGGAACATGTGATCCTGGCGCGGGAACTGGGCTGCGTCCTGGCCGAGGCCGGGGACCTGACGGTGCGCGACGGTGCCTTGTGGCTCAAGACCGTGCGGGGCCTGCGCCGGGTGGATGTGTTGCTGCTGCGGCAGGACGGGTGGACGGTCGATCCGCTGGAACTGGACGGCGGGCCGGTGCCGGGCATCGCGGGGTTGCTGGATGCCGCCCGCGGCGGGGCCGTGCATCTGGTGAACGACCCGGCCGCCGGCGTGGTGGAGGCCCCGGGAGTCGCCGCCTTCATGCCCGATCTGGCCGCCCGGTTCCTGGATCAGGACCTGCTGCTGCCCGACATCCGGACCATCTGGCTGGGCGGGCATCGATCGGATGCCGGCCGGCTGGACGATCTTCTGGCCGGCGACCGGTCTCGCTGGTGGCTGCGTCCTGTCGCGGATGCCGCGGCGCCGGCCCGGCGTCTGGACCGGCAGACCGACGAGGCCATCGCGGCCTTGCGCCGCGCACCCGACCGGTTCGTGGCGGTCGAGGCCCTGTCGCCCTCGGTGATGCCGTCGATCCAGCCCGGCGGGATCGAGCCCGGCGCGGTCGTGCTGCGCCTGTTCGCCCTGTTCGACGGCGCGGACTGGCAGGTGCTGCCCGGCGGCCTGGCGCGCCTGCTGCCCGACGCCGACGCGCCGCCGGGCCGGCCCTGGAGCGGACAGGTCGTCACCAAGGACGTCTGGGTCACGGCCGAGGACAGCACCGAAATCATCGGGGCGGCGGTGCTGCCGACGATGACGCTGGCCATCCGCCGCGGGCAGGGAGATTTGCCCAGCCGGGCCGCCGACGATTTCTTCTGGTTGGGCCGATACCTGGAACAGCTGGAAGACGCCGGCCGCGTGCTGCGCATCGTGACGCGGCGCATCGGCCGGGTCGACGGTTCGCCACGCGAACGGGTGGAACTGGAAACCATGCTGCGGCTGGCGGGCCATGTCGGCCTGCTGCAGGACGAACCGGCAAGCGGTGCCGGGTTTTCGACCCTGGTGCGGACGCTGTCGGGCGTCACGTTCGACTCCGGCCTGCCGCAGCGCCTGCTGTCCGAGATCGCGCGGGTCGCGGCGGGATTGCAGGATCGCCTGACGGCAGAGACCTACGACACCGTGGTCCAGGGAACCGGCTCCCTGCGCAGCCAGTTGCAGGATGCCCGCGTGCCGGGCGATCCGGGCCGCACCCTTGAACGGATCGAGCGCGTCACGGACGGGCTGCTGCGCTATGGCGCCACGATTTCAGGCCTGACGGCCGAGAACATGGTACGCAATGGGGGACGGCAGTTCCTCGATCTCGGCCGGCGGATCGAACGCGCGGGGGCGATCCTGACCTCCGTCGCGCTGGTGTTGCAGCAGAAGGACGTCGCCCAGCGCGGCCGGATGGAGGGCGCGCTGCGCCTGATGCTGGAACTGAGCGACTGCGTCATCACCTATCGCTCGCGCTATTTCGCGGTGCTGCAGCCCGCGCCGGTCCTGGACCTGCTGCTGCTGGACGAGGGCAATCCGCGCGGCGTCGCCAGCCAGCTGGCGATGATCGGCGACGCGCTGGCCGATCTGGGCCAGGCCGATCCAGACCGGCCGCTCGCCGAGCAGGCGGCGGGGGCGGACCTGGTCCTGGCCGTCCGCGCGATCATGGACCGACTGCGCGGAGTGGTCGGTGACGTGCTGGCGGCCCCGCGGCAGGACAGCATGGCCGCGACCCTGCCGGACCGGATCCTGGACATCCGCGACGATATCCGCGACCTGGCCCGGCAGATCGCGCGCCGGTATTTCGTCGTGCTGATGCCTCCGCGCGCGGTCGGCGGCGGCCATTACGTCGACAGGGGCGGAACGGGGGACGAATCATGATCTATCGCGTGCGCCACGCGACCCGGTACGCCTATGGCCGCCCGGTCGACCTGGCCGCCCATATCGTCCATGTGACGCCGCGCGCCCTGCCCGGACAGAAAATCCATTGGACGCGGCTGGAGGTCACGCCCGCCCCGGTGCGACGCGTCGACGGCGTCGATTATTTCGGCAATCCCGTCGCCTGGCTGTATCACGAGGCCCCGCACCGGACGTTCGACGTCCTGACGGAATCGGAGGTCGACGTCGATTTCGCCCCGCCCCCGCCCGAGGCATCGACCCCGGCGTGGGAGGATATCGTAACCCTGGCCCGAACGGGTGGCGCCCCGGCCTGGGATGCCGCGGAATTCCTGTTCGACAGCCCGATGTGCGCGGCCAGCTCGGCGGCGGGGGAGTACGCCGCCCTGTCCTTCACTCCGGGCCGCTCGATCCTGGCGGCGCTGCTGGATCTGAACCGGCGGATCTTCACCGAATTCCGCTTTCGCGCCGGCGTGACGACACTGTCCACCCCGGTCGACCAGGTCCTGAGCCGACGCGAGGGCGTATGCCAGGATTTCACGCATCTGATGATCAGCGCGCTGCGCCAGGTCGGCGTACCGGCGCGCTACATGTCCGGCTATATCCGCACGCGGCCCCCTCCGGGACAGAAGCGCCGCCTGGGATCCGACCAGTCGCATGCCTGGGTGGCGGCTTGGCTGGGGCCGGAGCACGGCTGGGTCGGGCTGGACCCGACGAACGGGATCGTGGTGGGGACCGAGCACGTGGTGCTGGGCTGGGGCCGCGACTACGGCGACATCAGCCCGGTGCGGGGCCTGATCCTGGGGGGCGGGGACGACGTGCTGACGGTGGGAGTCGACCTGGTTCCCGCCGACGAATGGCCCGCGCTCGTCCCGGCCTGACGGGCTCCCGCGCGATCGCGGGGCGGGGGGGCGTCAGGGGGTGCCGGTCTTCTGCAATCCGTCGCGGTAGCCCAGATCCTGCCATCGTTCCCGCTGGCTCACGGGACCATGATGATGCTTTCCGCCGCCCCCGCCACAGGCGGCGAGCAGGAGAAGAACAGCGGTCATGCTGAAAAGCCGGATTGTATGGGTCAAGGATGCCTCCTGCCGGGGAAGGCACCGTCCTTAGCAGACAACCCCGCCTGCGCGGAAGATGCGCAGGCGAAACGTGGGGCGGGGCGTATTCCGCCGACCCGAATCGCGCGGGGCTTCCCCTGGCGCGGGATCGGGCCGATATATCCCGGCAAGGACAGTCTCCCAAAGGGAATGGCAGAATACCATGCTGAAGACGCTTACGCCCGAGATGCGCACGGTCCATACGGTCGAAGCCCTGCGGCGCATCGTGCGCGGCTGGAAGCAGGACGGGTTGACGGTCGGACTGGTGCCCACCATGGGCGCGCTGCATGACGGGCATCTCAGCTTGGTGCGGGCGGCGCTGAGGACGATGGACCGGGTGATCGTCTCGATCTTCGTCAATCCGATGCAATTCGACAACCCGTCCGATCTTGGCACCTACCCCAGGACCGAGGACGAGGATTCGCAGATGCTGGCCGAAGCCGGGACGCATCTGCTGTACGCCCCCACGGCGACGGAAATGTACCCCCCGGGCTTTTCGACCAGCATCTCGGTCGGCAGCGTGGCCGAGGGGCTGTGCGGCGCCCACCGTCCCGGCCATTTCGACGGGGTAGCGACGGTGGTCTGCAAGCTGTTTTTGCAAAGCCAGGCCGACGCCGCCTTTTTCGGGGAAAAGGATTTCCAGCAGATCCATGTCGTCCGGCGCATGGCGACCGACCTGGATATCCCGATCCGCCTGGTGGCCTGCCCCACCCGGCGCGAGGAGGACGGGCTGGCGATGTCGTCGCGCAACCGGCGGTTGACAGGCACGGGCGACCGCGACCGCGCCGGCGCCCTGCCGGCGGCCCTGACCGACGCCGCGCGAGAGATCGCGTCCGGCCGCCCGGTGGGAACCGTACTGGCGGCAACCCGCGCGCGGCTGCTGAAGGCCGGCTTTGCCGAAATCGAATATCTCGAACTCCGGCGGGACGCCGACCTTGCGCCGCTGTCGGAACGCGACGGCCAGCCGGCGCGCCTGCTGGCGGCGGGCCGGGTGGGGACGGTCAGGCTGATCGACAACGTGCCGGTGGACGGCCCGAGCGGTCTGGACGACCGCACCGCCTGATGCGGCGCAGCGCCCGGCCCGCGGCTGCGCCCGCCCGCGACCCGCTTACGGCTGCAGCGGGCGCGCCTCGTCCGGCAGCATGATCGGAATGCCGTCGCGAATCGGGAAGGCCAGGCCGGCCTGGCGGCTGATCAGTTCCCCGGCCTCCCGGTCATAGATCAGCGGCCCCTTGGTGACGGGGCAGACCAGAACCGACAGCAGCCGGGGATCGAGGGGCGGTTGCGGGGGGGACGGTTGGGCGGTTTCGGTCATCGGATCGGCTTCCCTGCGAAAGATCAGGATAATGGGGGCCGGGATGCACCTTCGTCGGGTTCATGTCCAGCCAGGTCAAGAAGGGTCTGAAGAGTACGCGCGCGATCGGCCAGTGTGCCCGATTCCAGCAACGCCTGCTTTTCGGCGGCCAGGAAGGGACAGATCATCGGCAGCGTGACCAGCAGGGCCTCGTCGTCCATCTGCTCGATCATGCTCCATCGCGCGCCGATGCCGCGGCTGCGGCAGTAGCGGCGCAGGGCCTGCATCATCCGTTCCCGGTCGTAGAATGTCGCTTCGGCCTCGGTCAGGTCGCTGGCGAAGGACGAAACATCGATGCGGGCCCGGCGATAGCCGCGATGCAGCCCGCTTTCCCGCAACAGCCTGAAGCGCGCCAGACCGGTCAGGGTCACGGCATAGGTGCCGTCCGATCGCTCGGTCATCGAGGTTATGCGCCCGACGCAGCCGATTCGGTACAGGGCGGGGAACGGCCCGTCCATCCCGTCGTCCCGGCCTCCCTCCCCGTCCTCGTCCTCATCCCGTTCGTCATGGCGCGGCTGGATCATACCGATCAGCCGCGTTCCGGCCAGCGCGTCTTCGACCAGTGCGACATAGCGCGGTTCGAACACGTTCAGCGGCAGCTTGCCCTGCGGCAGCAGCAGGGCCTCGCGCAGGGGAAACAGCCCCAGCTCCGGCGGAATGTCCGCCAGCGTCATGTCGCGGGGGCGCGGAATCCTGCGGGGTATGTCATCCTCGCCCGTCACCGGCGGCGTGCCATCCGTGCTCGGGTCACGAGAACAGCAGCGACGACATGCGCCTGCGCGCCAGCAGGGTTGCGGGATCGTCATGTCCCCAGGATTCGAACAGTCGGATCAGCTGCAGGCGGGCCGCGCCATCATTCCAGGTCCGGTCCTGCCGCATGATGGTCAGCAATTCGTCGGCGGCTTCCTGCCGCTTGCCCGCGGCATTCAGGGCGGCCGCCAGTTCGTAGCGCGCCGCATGGTCGGCCGGATTGGCGGCCAGGCGCTGCCGCAGGCTTTCGGCTTCCTCGGCGGCCTTGCGGCCTTCGCGCTTCAGGTCCAGCGCCGCGCGGGCGCCGGTGATCTCCGCATGGTCGGCGATCTTGGCCGGGACGTCGGCCAGCGCGGCTTCGGCCGCCTCCTCGTCGCTCATCAGAATCAGGGCGCGCACCAGCCCGCCCCAGGCCGCGGGGTTTTCGGGCTCGATCTCGATGGTCTGGGAATACAGGCCGGCGGCCTCTTCGGCGCTGCCGTTTTCCAGAGCCGCGCGGGCGGCAGCGATCAGGTCGGCGGCCGGCATCGTGCCGCCCCCGGCGGAAGCCAGCAGGCCCTCGACGAATCGCTTGATCTCGCTCTCGGGCAAGGCACCCTGGAATAGATCAAGGATCTGTCCCTGCCAGAACGCCGCCACCAGCGGAATCGACTGCAGCGGCAGCCCCACCTGGGTCAGCTGCTGCGCCAGGGCACGGTTGGCGTCGATATCGATCTTCACCAGCCGCACACGGCCACCAGCGGCCCGGACGATCTTTTCCAGGACCGGGGTCAACTGGCGGCACGGACCGCACCAGCTGGCCCAGAAATCGACCAGGACCGGCAGGGTACGGCTGGCTTCCAGCACGTCCTGCATGAAACTGTCCTGGTTGCCGTCGATGATCAGGCCCGCATCAGCAGCCCCTGCCCTGCCCGAGGCCGAGGTCGAAGCACCCGCCTCGTCCACCAGTCCGTTGGCGGGGCGCTGGCCTGCGCGGGGCTGCCCGATGATATAATCCATAGAACCCGATCCTGCTTGCCTGTGTCGTTCCCCGCCGCCGGTCCGGGACCTGGGCGGCCGGGACGGCGCCGGGCTGCGGCGCCGTGGGATAATCCAAGGGATAACATTGTTATCCGCGCGATGTCCCACAAGCCACTCCCCCTTCCCGCCATAAAAAACGCAGCAAGCGTTTTTCCCCCCTTGTCAGGCCATCCAGTTTCCCTTAAACCGCCGTTCACCGACACGGTGGGCGGGCGTAGCTCAGGGGTAGAGCACAACCTTGCCAAGGTTGGGGTCGTGGGTTCGAATCCCATCGCCCGCTCCAGATTTTCCACGGAAAATCAGTCGGTTAAAGCGGCCCTTCGGGGCCGTTTTTTGCTTCCCCGCCCCTGGCAGACTGACCGGGGAAGCAGGGGGGAAGCAAACGGCGGCGTAATCGCGGTCGGTTGCGGATACTCGCGGCATGAGTCGTCTCCCATGACAGGCGTGTGACGAACGGTGGCTTTCCGCTGTTGTGACGGTCCTCTGAACCTATCCCAATCCGCGAGTTGAAGCGATGCGTTTCACGGGCCGACTTGCCTGGAGTTGCGTACCTCGCTCCGTATTCTCGTAAATCCACTGCGGCTCCAGTGTCGCCATTTGGTCGCGCCGGCGGCGAGCCATCACGGTTTGGCCGTGTGGAATCCTGTTCCGATTATTCGGTGTGTGACCGGGAAAGAGCTAAAGGGAAGTGGCGGTTTCGCGACGGATTCAGGGGATGGAAGAGAGGCTTTCGCCCGTCCGTCGCGGAGTGTTCCATCATGGCAACCGCCATCCAGAAAATCACCCTTAGCCCCTCCCGTGACATCCCGTTCGGCAAGCTGGTGCTGTCGCAGGCTAACGTGCGGCGAGTAAAATCCGGCCTGTCGATCGAGGAACTGGCCGCCGACATCGAGCGCCGTGGGCTGCTCCAGAGCCTGAACGTCCGCCCGGTCCTCGACGCCGAGGGCGCGGAGACCGGCACGTTCGAGGTGCCGGCCGGCGGCCGCCGCTATCGTGCCCTGGCCCTTCTGGTCAAGCTGAAGAAGCTCACGAAGACGGCGCCGATCCCCTGCGTCGTGCGCGAAGCCGGATCGGCGATCCCGGCCGAAGAAGACTCGCTGGCAGAGAATGTCCGGCGGCTGGATCTGCACCCGCTCGACCAGTTCCGGGCCTTCCGCGCGCTGCTGGACAAGGGCCGCTCCGAGGAGGAGATCGCGGCCCGCTTCTTCGTCACGCCAGCTGTGGTGAAGCAGCGTTTGCGCCTGACGACCGTCTCCGACAAGCTTCTGTCGCTCTATGAAGATGATAGTATCCGGCTCGATCAGCTCATGGCGTTTTCGATTTGCGATGACCCCCTGCGGCAGGAGCAGGTCTGGGAGATCGTATCCCAGGGCCATAATCGCGAACCGTATCTGATCCGCCGCATGCTGACCGAGAAAACCGTGCGGGCATCGGATCGCCGCGTGCGTTTCATCGGGCTGGGGACCTATCTCGCTGCGGGTGGGCACATCATGCGTGACCTGTTCGAGGCCGACGACGGCGGCTGGCTGCAGGATCCGACGCTGCTCGACCGGCTGCTCATAGAAAAACTCCAAGAGGCGGCCGAACAAATCCGCGCCGAAGGCTGGAAATGGGTTGAGACGGCATTGTCCTTCCCGTGGGGGCATACCCGGCAGTTTGCAGAGATCGATGGCGTGCCGGCCGCCCTTTCGGAAGACGAAGCTGCGCGTCTTGCGGCGCTGCACAGCGAGCAGGAAATCATCGAGGCGGAATACGCGCATGCCGATGAATACCCCGAAAACGTCGATGTCCGGCTGGGTGAAATCGAACACGCCATCGAGGCTTTGGAAGAGCGCCCGTTGGCGTTCGACCCGGAGGACATTGTGCGGGCCGGCGCTTTCGTTAGTCTTGACACGGACGGCACGCTGCTGGTCGAGCGGGGTTTCGTGCGGGCGGAAGACGCGCCGGCGGAACTGGAGGAAGATGCCATTGGGGCCGAAGGCAGCGGTGAAACGACAACCTATGGAGACGGTGAAGAGACCGATGTCGAGGTGCTCAATTCCGAGGGCGAAAAGGTCCCCGAAATCGAGCCTGAGGAGGAAGACGGACTGAAGCCGCTGCCCGACCGCCTGCTGACCGAACTGACAGCCTGGCGTACACTTGCCCTACGCGACGCCTTTGCGGCCAATCCGCATATTGCCTTGACCGAACTGCTGCACACGCTGGTTCGCGATCTCTACTGGCAGGTCTCGGGTGCGGATTGCCTGGAAGCCTATGTTCGGGACATCCCGCTGTTGGTCCATTCGCCCGATATGCCTGGCAGCGTTCCCGCTCATGAGCTTCGCCAGCGCAACGAGGGCTGGAAGCACGACCTGTCGGAGGACGAGCAGGGGCTCTGGCAGTGGCTCGACCGGCTGGACGATACCAGCCGCCTGGCACTGCTGGCCCATTGCCTGTCCTTCGGCATCAACGCGCTTTACGAGCGGATGCCGCCCTACGGTGCGGTGTCACAGCGTAGCGTCTCAGAACGACTGGCCCGCGCCGACCGGCTCGCCACCGCGCTCCGGCTCGACCTGGCCGAGGCAGGCTGGCAACCGACGGTGGACAATTATCTCGGCCGCGTCACCAAGGCGCGTATCCTCGAAGCCGTACGCGAGGCACGGGGTGACGAGGCGGCAGATCGCATCGCCCATCTGAAGAAGGCCGACATGGCACATGCGGCCGAACAGGTGCTCGACGGGTCCGCCTGGCTGCCCGAGGCGTTGCGGACAAAGGGTTTGGCGGGGCGGTCTGAGACGGCAGAAGCGCAGGTGCGCACGCCCAATAGCCCTGAAGCAGCTGCGGCGGAGTGACATCAATTCCATTTGACACGGCGGCTTCCAATCTTCGGGAGCCGCTTTTTTGCTTCTCGGGTTACTTCCGCTTCCGCCCTCATGTCGGTCGTTCAGCCCAGGGACATGCTGTTACCAAAAACGGACGTAGATTTAATATGTTGTGCCCAACCGGACGGGCCGATTCCGGCACGGCGGTTTCCGGAAACTGAAGTAAAATTCTGTATTTTCTCTGAATATGAGGAGAAGGTTGGGGCCACGTCAATTGCTTAGATAGGCCTCTGGTTTCTCGAATGGTAATTGCGCTGTCTCAGATGATAGGACAACGATCGCGTATTTTCCAGAGAGAGCGCACATGCTCAATGCGTTCTGAATCGAACTGATAGCCTAGCCCAGATATACTTGAATCTACTTCGAAAATCAGTTTCGTTGGATAAGCTATGGCTAGGTGATCAGGAAGATAAGTGTAGAGGAAAGTGGCGTCGTCGCGATAGATTCTAAATCTCCGCCCAAGATCTAATTGATCATAGACCAAGCATCGATGCAAAGTTGGGTCCGTAAATGCATGCGTGTAATTCACATTCTCGCGATATTCTCGCAAAAAAGCGTATGCATCCTGAGAGTCTTGCGACGTAAACCAGTCATACTTAAGAACCGTCTGTCGAACTGAGTGCCAATTCCAGTGGTGGCTCGATTTACCGCCCTTGTAAAATTTTCCAGTCGAGGCATCGAGAAGCATCTCTTCGCCCCCATTAAATGGTATGATAGAGCGTATCAGCATCATCGTCTTTATGGAGTAGAATGCTGAATAATATAAGCGTATGATAGACCACGAAGACGATCCTTGTTGTATGCCTGAAATCGCTTCGATGTAAGAGATGATTGCCGCGTACGCCGTGTCTATTATTGCCACTGGCATTTGTTGGACTATTGACTGCAATTCCAGCGACGAAATGCTGAATTTAGTATAAGGAGTTCCCTTAGGCTTTCCAGAGAAACCTTTCTTCGCGAGTCTTGCCGGATCTGACATGATGGGGGCGCCTGTGACTAGATTTTGAAACCGTGGGCGGCCGTTGCGGGCCGGAAGGCGCTGATAAGCCGATCGCGGACTGCGTTCGCTGCTTCGGTACCTCCGAGGCCCTTCACGTCAACTTGGAGAATCCTAGCCGTCTCTTCAGCATCAAGCGCATCCTTGATCGTGTCGACTTCGAATGAAGACCGTCCCTTGCAATAATCGAACATATGGCTACGAAAGAATTCGATCGCTCCGATAAATCCCGATGCATAAATGAAGGCATTACTCCGATCGTTCCAAGAATGCCCATAAAGCGCTCGAAGCGCAGAAAAGTAATTTGAGAAAATCGCCTTTTGCATTTCGAGTTCAGTAATTCCTACCTGCTCCAGTATGCCTTTTCCATCCACCGTCGGCTTTATTGCGCTCACAGCTGTTGATAGGGCAACGCCCCCTCTTTGCCGCTCTTGGTTAGGGAGCTTTATCCAGCCGTGATAAGGCTGACCTTCGGAGCCAATGTGAGCTACGATGTCTCCGGCGCGCAAGGCTGTCGGGTCCATTAAATCGGAAGCGATGACACCATATAAATCAAATACCAAGCTCTTGGGTGCCGGACGCTGCTCAGTATTGATCGAGATGAAGATTCTAGCGCTGTTTGGCGTGTCGAGCCCCTCGTAGATTGCGACAGGTATCTCATAGGCGGCTGCAAGCGGGTTCTCTGCGATCGCATCCTTCAGTCCCGCAACTCGATGCTGACCATCTAAGATCTGCGCCAATTTCTCTTCATCTGGAATCTTAATTGAGCTTCCGTTGGAAACAAGAGGAGCTTTATTCCAATTCAAAACGATCGAAGCTGGGAAGTCCCCAATCCTTAAAGCGAAGTCTTTTACGCCTGCGATGCGAGCACCATTCAGAACACGTTGCACGGCACCTTCCTCGACATCCTTTCGACGAACTGCGGCGTATGCAATCTTCGTCAGCAATCCCGCTGGAAGAGAGGTGAGCTTAAAGGAGTGTTCCTTCTGCTTAACGGTGATGAACGGAAAATCTGGCATAGGTCCCCGATGTGCTTTAGCGATCGTCTAAGTCGAGCGCTGCGTTTCGTATAGACTGCTGGACAATTGCATAGAATTATAGTTTCACGCTCTCTCGCACAGAAATGTTCGTTCTGCCATAGGGCGCGGACATTTTCTCGTTTCAGGCTCCGGCCAGTCCAACGGGGTTACGGATCTCTCGGTGACCCGAGCCAGAGCGGTTTCTGTCCGATTTGAATCATTTGGGATTCCCCGATCAGGCATGATCTGATTCAAGGTGACGGCCGGGCCTGAATGTCGTCACGTACGTTGTCTCTTGATCTTCGGGAACGTGTTGTCGCAGCCGTGTCCGGTGGCCTGTCCCGCCGCCAAGCCGCCGAACGGTTTAGCGTCAGTCCAGCCAGTGCGATCCGCTGGTGCGCCCTGGCCCGAGAGACCGGCAGTGCCACGCCGAAGCCGCGCGGCGGCGATCGCCTCTCAGACCTGATCGAGGCGCAGGCCGCGCGTATTTGCGGCCTGATCGACGAGAAGGATGACCTGACGCTGGTCGAAATCCGGGCGCAACTGGATGAAGAAGGCCATCATTTCCGCGTCGGCTCGCTGTGGCGCTTCTTTGCCCAGCACCGGATCACATGGAAAAAAAAGACCGCCCATGCGGCAGAGCAAGACCGACCGGACGTCCTGAAGCGTCGGCAAGACTGGTTCGACAGTCAGCCTACCTAGACGACGACAGACTGCGCCGTCAGCGTGGTGCTCGCGTCGATATATATATGTAAATGAACAAGCTCTTCTGGGCCCGGCATAGCGCATCCCTGAATGCTTCAAATGAGCGCGGAACCGTCTCTAATGAATATCTCTTGAACGACCGCTTTCCTTGTCCCGCCGCCCGGAACCGGACGGCCTGGTTTCCCCGCCAAGCTCTCCATCTGCTCAACGGTCGTTGGTCGGATAGGCGGCAGCCGCCTCAACGCAGACATTGGGCACGGCGACCTCCATTCCCGTTAGCGGACATGACTTAAATCACAGCACAGCAGCCGGCTTGGGCCGAGAGCGGACTGGCGGCCTTCGGGTCAGAGTATCGTGGAAGTGGATACGTGCGCATTATCGGCGGGCACGGCTGTCATAGGGCCGGTTTCGGGCTGGCACCTATCGGCGTGCAAGGGGCGATGCCTGATTTTATGCAGATAGCCACGTTGCAGATTCGGCCAGTTCCACCAGTATCTTGGGCGGCACTTTATTTTGAGGGGGACGCAATTGGCTAGCGAAACGCCACGGACACCTAGAATGAACGCGGGTGGGCGGGCAACCGAAGCTGGGATGGACTTCCAGGCCGAGGTCGGCACTTGGCTCGCCGCCCATCTGCTGGCGCGGATGCCGGTTGGCAGGCGTTTCGGCCTTGCCAACACCGCCTTGCTGGCCTCAATCCAGCTTGAAACCGGCGACGGGCTCGACGACATCCGTGTGGAACTGGACGACGCTGGCCGCATCGACCTGCAGAGCAAGACCAGCGCCGGGCTGGACACCAGTCCTAAGAGCCCGCTCGGCAAGACCATCAGCCAGCTTGTTCGCGTCATGATCGATGCCCGCGCCGCTGGCGTCGTGGGCGATCCGGCGAAAGCGAGCGCCGTGCTGGCGGTTGCCGCCAATGCGCCGCGCACGCTCGACGTGCTGGAGCGCGGGTGCCGAGCATTCGATCTTGGTGGCAGCTGGGCAACCACCAAGGCCGGGAGATCCTCGACCGAGCGGGACGCGCTCGATCTCTTCGAGACCCATGCGCGAATCGCATGGTCGACGCACTCTGCCCGGCCGCCGACCGACGACGAGTTCGCGATGATGGCGCGGCTGTTCCGCATCGTGCGCTTCTCAATGAACGAGGGCGAAGACAATTGGCGAGAAGCTTCGCGGCTGCTCGGCGCACGGCTTTATGGTTCGGAAGCCGCCGGCGACGCGCCGTTGCGCGAGTTGAAGGGCATCATCCGGGGCATGATCGGCAGCGGCGCGTCCGCGAATCGTGTCGGCTTGCTGCGCGAGCTTCGTCGGCTGGGCCACAATGAGGTTGGCGCGGCAGACTACACCGTCGATCTGGAGCGCCTGTCGGCCGCGACCGAGACCGAGCTTGCGCGTCTCGCCGGACACACGCGCCTGCCGATCGCCGGCGGCATTCCGATCGCGCGGGCCAGCGACGGTCCGCTTGGCGCGGCGGTCGATACAGGCTCGCTGATCGTCATCGGTGAGCCCGGCGCTGGCAAGACCGGTGCGCTGGTCACGCTGGCGCACGCGCGCCGCGTGGCGGGCGACACGGTAGTGTTCCTCTCAGTCGATCGCTTCCCGGGCGTCGCCATCGCTGCCGATCTCCAGTCCGATCTGGGGTTGGCGCACCCGCTGACCGAGGTGCTCGCCGCCGCGCCGGGTTCGGGACGCAAGCTGCTCGTCATCGATGCGCTGGATGCCGCGCGCGGCGGTCCGGCGGAGGGCGTGTTCGCCCAGTTGATCGAGGGGCTGGGAGTATCGGCGCCGGACTGGACCGTCATCGCCTCGATCCGCACGTTCGATCTGCGCAACGGTCGGCGGTTCCGCGACGCCATGCTGGGCACTTCACCCGATCCGGCTTATGCGGCGACGGGCTTGGGCAATGTCCGGCATTTCCAGGTGCCGCGGCTCGCGGACGATGATCTCGACGCCGCCGGCGTCGCTGCCGCCGATCTTGGCGGGCTGCTTGCCGCCGCGCCCGACAAGCTGCGCGACCTGCTGCGCAACGTCTTCAACCTCTCGCTCGCCGCGCAACTGCTCGCTGATGGCGCAAGCCCCGACAGCATCCGCACCGCCGCCACCCAGTCAGATCTGATCGACGCCTATGAGGATCGTCGGCTCGTTGGAACATCGGTGCATCAGGCCGCAGCTGCGACGGTCGGTGCCATGGTGCAGCGCCGCCGTCTCGCGGTGCGGAAGGTGGTCGTCGGGCATGATCAGCTCGACATGGTCATCCAAACCGGCGTGCTTGCCGAATCTGGCGATCTGGTCAGCTTTGCCCATCATGTGCTGTTTGACCATGTCGCCGGTCGCTTTTTTCTCGAATGGGACGATCCCGCGCGGCTGATCTCCCAGCTCGGCGGTGACAGCTCAATCGCGCTCATGCTCGCACCGGCGCTGCGCTTCGCGATCGAGCGGCTGTGGCGGCATGATGCAGGCGGCAAGGCGCGCGTCTGGCGCCTGATAGCCGATATCTACGCCGATCCGGCGGTCGATCCGGTGCTCGCCAATGGCGCATTGCGCACCGCGATTGAGCGCGTGGGCACGCAGGCTGATATCGCGGGGCTAGTCGCGCTGATCGCGGCCCGCGCGAGCGACGAGGCATTGGCGACGATGCTCTCGCGGCTTGCCCGCTTCGTCAGTCTGGCGGTCGATGCAGTCGGCAGCGCCGTGCCGGACGAAGCGCTCGCCTGGGCGATGGTCGCCGACGCCGCGATCAGGGCGGGCTCGCGCGGCCTTTCCGACGCGACGCGCATCCTGCTCCACACCTTGTTCGACAAGGGCAATCTCGCCGAACCTGAGTTGGTCAATGTGTTCAACCGCGTCGCGCGGGCGCTGCTGGCCTTTGCCTGGGCCGCCGATCCACCGATGCAGCAGACGGCGACCAACGCGATCCGCTTCGTCGGCAAGAGCTTCGCGGCCGATCCCGCCGCGTCGCGGGCATCGCTCGACCGGATGCTCCGTGATCCGCATTTTTCGGCCCATGCCGACAAGGAGGCGACCTGGCTTTCCGAGCAGATCATGCCGATCGCGCGGGCCGACGCCGATTTCGCAATCGAGATCTACCGCGTGCTTTACTCGCGCGACATCACCGATAACAGCACCTCGTTCATGGGCGGGCACGCGAGCCGGATCATGCCGCTCTCGTCCAACCGCAGCCAGGATTACCGTCACTGCCGCTATAATCTGGGCCGGCAGGTCACACGCCTCCTCGAACTGTCGGTGCTGTTGGGCACCCGCGCGATCGTGGAGGCATCGCTCGGTGACACCGATCGCGCGGGGCCCTTGGGCGATCGCAAACAGGTCGTCGTGCCGGACCGCGCGTCGTTCGACCTGCTCGGTCACGATCATGAGTATAGGGCCTGGGACGACACGAAGGATCGCCACGGCACGCAGGACGACGATGTGCTCGCGCAACTCGTCGCGCATCTGCGTAGCTGCTCGCCTGCCGCCTTTGCCGAGACGGTCGATGCGGCCGCAACCGGCTATGCCGGGCCAGCGGTGTGGACGCGTATCCTCGGCATCGGCGCCGAGCGCGTCGGCGAGGTCGGAGACCTGTTGTGGCCGTTCGCATGCAACATCACGATCCTGGCGCACGGCGATATTGTCCGCGACGCCGTCCGCTTTTTGGCGGCGGTCTATCCGTCGCGTTCGCTTTCCGAGCGGGCGGCATTCGAGGACGAAGCGCTGCGGGCAAGTCTGTTTACGGGTGAAGCCGAGCAGCGTTGGTGGCGCCGCACGCTCAGCCGCTTCCTCTCGCTGGTCGATGCGGGCGTAACCGCGACCGATCCGATGCGTGCGCTGCGCGAGGAACTAATGGCGGCGGACGAACTGGCCGGCAACCCGCCGACGCGCTCGATGTTGGTGCGCTGGGAATCGTCGCGCGGCGCCGTGCGCGAGCAACTCGCCAGTGAAGGCGTCGATGTCGAGGGAGGCGTGGATGCCAAGATAATTTCTCGGTCCGAGGCGCTCGCCGAGAAAGTGGAGGCCACGCCCTCGTCCAGCGGCGGCCTGGGGCTCGCCGAGCTTTGGGCAGACGTGTTGGCGACGATCGGCTTATACGATGCTCATGCCGATACACTGCACGCGAAGGTCGAGCAGCTAGCCTGGGGGCGTATCAGTGATGCGGTCAAGCGCATCGCCGGCGCCACAGCCTATATGCCTGGCATCGATGACATGCCGTCGATCGAGAAACTGCTCGCCGTGTTGCGGCGGCTATGGGCGAACCGCTTCCCGTCAACCAGCGAGAAGGGCGACGATTCCAGGCTGTGCTGGGGAGATAGCGACGTGCGCGTCAATGCGGCCAGTGCCTATGTCTCTCTCGCTGATAGGTTCGGCGAAGATTATGGCGAGATCGTTGATATCTTCGATGCTATCCTCGACGATCCGGCTCCACAGGTCCGCCTGAAGGCAGTGCAGAATTTGCAGGTTCTGAGCCGCATCGCGCTCAACAGGATGTGGGCCCTGGCCGAGCGCGTCGCGCGAAATGAGGCACACATCGAGGTGCTCAGAGACCTCCTGCACGATGTGATCCGGCATTTCATTCGCCACGATGTCGAGAAGTGCAAACCGATCATCGAGATCGTCCGCACCCGCTGCGAGACGGCCAAGTGCGACAACGGACCTGCCTGCAACGAGGTCGCCGAAGAGCTCGGCGGCCTGACTGCACAGCTCTGGTGCTGGCAAGCAGAGACGTTCGCGCTCGGATGGCTCAAGGCCTGGGCCAGCGATCCTGCTACGCACCGTGAGTTCTGCACCGCCTTCCTGTCGATGTTGCGCGGCGCGTTCTTCGCCCGCTATGCGGATGGCGAAGAGCGCGACGTCGGGCTTGCCGATCGCTCGCAACAGGCGGCGATGGTCATTCTGGAGGCGTGCTCGGCGGCCGCAGAAGCTAGCCATGCTGCGGTAACGGGCGGGACGGTAGAGGGCGCCGAGCGCGATGCCACCATCGCCACCTACAGGGCGGCGGAGTCGGTGATCAGCCACCTTACGAACCAGCTCTACTTCGGCTCGGGCGCGTATGCCGGTAACCGCGAGGCGGCTGTCGGCCTTATGTCGCTCGACGCGAAGCGACGGTTCCTTGTCGATTTTCGCCCGATGCTCGCGCTGCTGGCGGCGTCGCACGAACCTTCGACGCATCATCGCCTCGTCGAACTCTACGAGTTTCTAATCCCCGGCGATCCGCCCGCCGTGTTCGACGCGCTCCATGTATTGCTTACAGGCCCGGCCGCGCAAGAGGGGTATCATCACGAAGGTCTTGCCGCGCCGGTCATCGTGCGGATGATCACCCGCTACATCGCTGATCATCGTTCGATCTTCGAGGATGACACGCGCCGCTCCGCGCTCGTCGAGATCCTACGCCTGTTCTCCGACGTCGGTTGGTCGGACGCGTTGAAACTGCTTTATGAACTCCCCGACCTGCTTCGCTGACGATGACCCAACCCGGCTATCGCGGAAGATCTGGCCAAGCTGCTGGATCTTGCGAGGACTCCAGATGAACCAAACGGCCACGTTCGGAGGCGCCTTCTCACACATCGAACAGCGGCTGAATTCGCGCTCATCCCGCACGCCTAGGTAATAACAACGGTTATTGGCACTGACCTGTGTGAGCCCACTTCCTGAGCCCGATGGATCGGATGGTGTCAGGCAGGGCGGCAAGGTTATTCCAAGCGGAACAGGCGGCGTCGATGATGTGCTCGATGCCATCGAAGACGGTATTGGACAGCCAGTTGGCGCGGAGGATCTGCCAGACATTCTCGACCGGGTTCAGTTCGGGCGCGCGTGACGGCAGAAAGATCAGGCTGACGTTGCGGGGCAGCTTCAGCTTGTCGGTAGTATGCCAGCCGCTCGGGGTCGTCTGGCGAAAGGAACGACGCCTAGTGCCGTGGAGCGGATCGCGCCGTTGACGCCGCATCCCGGACGTCGTGGACAGCCGCGCGAAATTGAGTTCCGCGAGGTTATCAACTCGGTGCGCCATCTGGTGTGTCCGGGCTGCGGCTAGCGAAGGTTGCCGATCCACTTCGGGCACTGGCGGACTCTTTACGGCTGGTTCCGCGAGCTGGCCCAATGCTTCTGTTTCAGTCCGTTCATGACGTGGAATTGGTGATGGACCGGGCTCCGGATATCGCACGGAAGGGCCGATCAGGGGGCCCGTTTCAAAATAACTTCACTGTTTCTGCCGCCGCCTTTTCGCTGAGTGTCGCACTGTCTTAGCGCCTTGGGCCAAGGGGGAAAGCCTTGTCGGAAACGTCCATAGCGAGCAGGCGCTTTCTGTGCTCAGGAATTGACAGCGGAGAGGCGCCCGCGTTCAGGATATCCTTCCTGGCCACGCTGGCATGTGCGCGGAGCTTCGAATTCGTCAACGGCTCCCACGATACGGCGAACGCGGTCGCGACCGTGATCTACACCAACAGCCTGCCGGCCGTGGTGGCTGTCATGTGGTCGGACGCGCGGAATCTGTTGGGCGTGCTGGTGGTCTCCGGTGCCATCGTCTGGAACCTCGCGACGTGGGCGATGTGGGTGTCGATGTTGATCAGCGGCGCGCGGCTCTTCATCTCGAGGCATGTCTTCTGAGCTGCAGACATGATGCGCAAGCTTCTCGGTCCCATTTCGCGCCACGTGGCGGGTCTCATGGTTGCCATCAGCCCGCTGATGGCCGGTGGCGCCGCCTTGGCCGCCAGCACGCCGCTGGTGACTGATATCCTGCCGTCGGGCGTGCCGCTGCCCTCTCCTGCACCCGGATTCGTGCTGCCGGCGGAGGATTCCAGCACCGAACTTCTGGGCGAGGCCGGGGGTGCGCGGCCCTGGCTGGCCCGTCATGGTATCCGCGTCAATATTCAGGATGTCGAGGAGTTATGGGGCGTCGCGGCAGGTGGTCTTCAGCCCGGACCTACCTATGATGGCATGACGGCTATGGCCCTGATGTTCGATACCCGGCGCGGCTTCGGCTGGCCCGACGGGCTGCTGAACGTCAGCGCGTTGCAGATCCGTGGCCGGTCGCTGACGGGTGAACGGCTCGGCGCAGTGAATGCCGTCAGCGGCTATGACGCGGGCCGTTCGACCCGTTTGTTCGAACTCTGGTATGATCAAGGATTCTTCGCGAACCGGCTGGATATCCGTCTAGGGTCAATCGATCTCGATACCGAGTTCCTCGTCAGCCAGAACGCCTCCTTCTTCCTCAATTCCAGTTTTGGCTGGCCACTCTCGACCTCCAGCAACCTGTATTCCGGCGGGCCGTCCTGGCCGTTTTCGGCCTTGGGGGCGCGGGTGAAATGGGTGCCTACCTATGCGCTGGTGCTGATGGGTGCCGTTACCAATGACAATCCGACAGGTGGCCCGTTCTACAGCGACGTCGCCCCCACGCAGCGCGATCCCTCTGGCACCGCGTTTTCTACCAGAGGAGGCACGCTGTTCATTGGCGAGGCCCAGCTTTCGCTCGATCTTGCCCGCCGGTTCGCCGGCAAGGACGCGCCGGCCCTTCCAGGCACGTGGAAGCTCGGCGGGCTCTACGACACCGGCCGTTTCCCCGATCAACGATACGACAGTCGTGGCGGCCTGCTGGCCGAGCCGGACAGCACCGGCCAGCCGCTCTATCATCATGACAACTGGATGGTCTTCATGGTGGCCGACCAGATGATCTGGCGGGCGTCTTCGGAGTCGAGCAAGACCATCAGCCTGTTCGTGCGCGCCACCGCCAATGACGGTTCGCGCAACCGGTTTTCGACCGAAATCCAAGGTGGCGTGACGTTCGACGGGCTGGTTCCGGGCCGGACCGACGACACGATCGGTATCGCCTGGGGGACCGGGTTCTACGGCAGTCGTGCGATCGGTAATGCGCGCGACGCCGCGCGCCTGGGCACCAGCCTGGCAGGCGCGCTGAAGCCCGAGCAGCATATCGAAGCGACCTATCAGGCCGCCGTGACCCCGTACCTCATAATCCAGCCCGATTTTCAATATTTCTGGCATGTTGGCGGCACGTCGTTCGATCCCCAGACGGGGCGGCCGATCGGCAATGGTGTCGTGCTGGGCGTAAACGTGACCACCACGTTCTGACGGTTTCGGGTTATGGATTTCATGAAAATTTCAAGGCGCTTGCCTGTCGGAAATCCTATTCCCGTGAATGCGGCGCACGGTGCGCGGCGAGGAGGCAACGACGATGGACGATGAGGATCTGAACAGCCTGTCGGCGGAAGAACGCGAGCGTGTGCAGATGCGCCGCGAACTCATCGACGACCTCGACGAGGAATTCGAACTCTCCCTGGAGGAAGAGGCGATCGGCGGGACGCTTGATGAAGCCGATCGCGCGTTCCGGCGCGTCTATTTCCGAGAACTGGTCCGCCTCCAGGGCGAACTGATCAAGTTGCAGGACTGGGTAAAGGCAACCGGCCATCGCCTGGTCGTGATCTTCGAGGGGCGAGACGCCGCCGGCAAAGGCGGCGCGATCAAGCGGATCACCCAGCGACTGAATCCGCGCCTGTGCCGCGTGGCCGCCCTGCCGGCGCCCAATGACCGCGAACGCACGCAATGGTATTTCCAGCGCTATGTGGCCCACCTGCCGGCGGCAGGTGAGATCGTTCTGTTCGACCGGAGCTGGTACAACCGTGCTGGGGTCGAGCGCGTCATGGGCTTCTGCACCGAGGATGAATATGAGGAGTTCTTCCGCTCGGTGCCAGAGTTCGAGCGGATGCTCGTCCGCAGTGGCATCCAGATCGTCAAGTTCTGGTTTTCGATCACAGATGACGAGCAGGAGGCCCGCTTCCGCGCACGGATCGAAGATCCGCTGAAACAGTGGAAGCTCAGCCCGATGGATCTGGAAAGCCGCCGCCGCTGGGAGGATTATACCCGTGCGAAGGAGACGATGCTCGAACGTTCCAGCATCGACGAAGCCCCATGGTGGGTGGTCCAGGCGGTCGACAAGAAGCGCGCCCGCCTGAACTGCATCGCCCACCTGCTCTCGCTCGTGCCCTATGAGCCGGTGGCGAAGCCGGACGTGTTGCTGCCCGAGCGCGTGCATCACCCCGATTACGAACGGCAGCAGACGCCAGATGCCATGATCGTGCCCGCGCGTTACTGAGGCGGCTTATGCGGCTCCACGGGCGACACCATCGCTCATGGGGCCGCGGCCCAGCGTCCTGCCTCCGGCCGCCCCGATCGCGGAGGCACGTGCCGTCGTGCGCCCAAGCCTGATGTCCATGGGGCGAACCTTCGATCCAAACCGTGCGGACGAAAATCCGAGCGGAAAGCTCGTGGTGTGAGTCATTTGTGACATTGAATATTCGCCACTTCGTTTAGTGCGCAGGAAGGCGAAACTGCTGGGGCCGTTCATGCGAGCCCGGTGCCTCTCTTCCATATTCTTGATCTACCGACACTCCTTTCTGTCCCTGATAGGCGGGCTGATGGTGACCGACGCCATCAGCGTCCGGGCGATTGATTGAATCATCTTCGTAGCGAATATACCCGCGTCGTAACGGTATCCGTTCCCGTCGTCAAAGCTGCTTGAACTTCGATAAGAACGTGTCTTTTCGCCTTCGGAGGTGGGGACGACCCGGCGATGTACCGTGCGTGAGGGAGCGGCGAAAGGGAGAGGGCGGCTTTGCCTCGGGTGCTGACTGGTCAGCATCAGAGGAGAGTCGATCATGAACACTATTTCTTCCTCCTGCACGCGGTCCGGCTTCCGCGTGGACACTTCGCGCGGCACCACAGTCGGACGGGTTTCCTCCGAATGGTGGTCCCGTCCTGACGACGAGCGGTTTCTGTCACTGGCGGATTTGCACGACGCAACGCTCGCCCGCGCCGACCGGGCCACCGCCCGCACGGTCGAGAGCCGTGCCGTTCGCGTGGAGGCGTCTCGCGACAACACCGAGCGCCTGACCCTGGGTGTGCCGGGGCAGGAGGAGTCCATCGCCCCGACACACTGGTCCTTCGGCCAGCTTTGCAGTCTGGTCGGGGCGCCTTCTTCCTATCTGCGCGACCTACCGGCTCCGTTGGCGGCGATCAATCTCCAGCACGGGCTGCTGTCGCACCGTGCCGAACTGGTCAAGACGCTGGAGACAGACGACGGCCGTGTCGAGCTGCGCGCTGTGACCGGACCCGATTATGGCCGCATTTGGGATCATGAGCTGGTCGGTGCCGTGCGGAAGATTGCTGGTGACGGGACTGGCGATACCAACTGGAAGGTGCCCGGTGTGATCGACTGGGCCACGATGACCCATAACCCCTATGTGGACATCACCAAGGAAACCACGACGCTGTATGCGTCAGACAGGGACGTTTTTTTATTCCTTGTGGACGATATGCACCCCATCGAGGCCGGGCGCCTGCCGAACGGCGACCCCGACCTCTATTTCCGGGGGTTCTATGCCTGGAACAGCGAGGTCGGTAGCAAGAGCCTCGGTATCGCCTCCTTCTATCTGCGCGGAGTGTGTCAAAATAGGATGCTTTGGGGCGTAGAAAACTTCGAACAGATCACGATCCGGCATAGCAAGTTTGCCGCGTCGCGTTTCGTGCAGCAGGCAGCACCCGCGCTGCGGAATTTTGCGACGGCCAGCCCGGCGTCGTTCGTCTCGGGTATCCGGGCGTCTCGGCAGGCCCTGGTCGCGAAGACCGATGAGGACCGTGAAAGTTTCCTGCGTCGCCGAGGTTTCTCGAAGCCGGAAACCGTGAAAATCATCGAAACCGTGCTGCATGAGGAAGGGCGCAAGCCCGAGAGCGTGTTCGATTTCGTGCAAGGGATCACGGCGCTGGCCCGCACCAGGGCCAATCAGGACACGCGGCTGGATCTGGAAGAGAAAGCCCGCAGACTGATGGAGCGTGCTTCCTGAAAGACCACTGCACGTTTTTCCGTAAAGACGTTTTTACGAGCCCGGCCACTGCGCCGGGCTTTTTCGTTTCGGGAGTTCTTCCGATGGCCGATTTCTTCACGCATTTTTCCTGCGTTCTCGATGTGGGCACGGTGGAAAACGCTGCAAAGGCGCTCGACCTCTATAATAAATTCATGGACGATCTGGAGGCGGAAGACCCGCGCTCTGACGGGTTTCGGCTTTCCGTAGAACCGGAATACGGTGGAACCAAGCTCTGGATGCGCGACGAGACGACCGGCGATCCGCAGCAGGTCGTGGAATTCGTGCTGCGCTGCGCGAGGGCGTTCCGGCTGACGGGCAGATGGGGGTTCCAGTGGGCCAATAGCTGTTCGCGCCCCCGGATCGGGGCATTCAGCGGCGGTGCGCATGTGGTGGATCTGGGCAAACGCCGGACGGTTTCGTGGGTCACGACCGATCGCTGGCTGGCGCAGATGACCGGGCAGGACAAACGTCACCGTGCGCCGCGGGATGCGGATACGCCCTGATGATGTGTCCTGTCAGGATGTCCGATTTCTATCCGATGTCCCGCTCTTCCCCGTCATATGCGTTTTCCAGCTTTTGCGCCCGGCGGGCGCATGGGATTTCCACACGGTTCAGGATCTCGGGAGGGATTGTTGTGAGCATGCACGATGCCGGCGACCTGTCGCGTTGCCTTGCGCAGCAGGCTGAGGCAGTCTGCCGTCACTATCTTTCCAATGGTCGCCGACACGGCAATTACTGGCAGGTCGGTGATGCGCGCAACGCGCTGGGCCGGTCTCTGTTCGTTCGGTTGCACGGGCCGGAGAGCGGAAAGGGGGCGGCGGGGAAATGGACCGACGCCGCCAGCGGCGAGCACGGCGATCTCCTCGACATCATCCGCGAGGTGCTCGGTCTGGTGGACTTCCGCGATGTCGCGGACGAGGCGCGCGCTTTCCTCGCGCTTCCGCGGCCAGAACCCATGCCGCGACAAGACCGGCGAGATGTCGAAAGCGCGCCGTCTGGTTCCACCGGGGCTGCGCGTCGGCTGTTCCATATGGCGCGCCCGCTGTCGGGCACGATCGTGGAAGCGTATCTCCGTAAACGCGGCATTACGGCTTTGCACGAAGCCGACGCCCTGCGCTGTCATCCGGCCTGCTATTATCGGCCCGAGGATGGCGGTCCGATGGAAACCTGGCCCGCGATGATCGCGGCGGTGACGGATGCGGAGGGTCATCTGACTGGGGTGCATCGGACCTGGCTCGCGCCTGACGGCGACAAGGCACCGGTCGCATTTCCCCGCCGGGCGATGGGCGCGCTGCTCGGCCATGGTGTGCGTTTCGGCGTGGCTGGTGAGATCATGGCCGTCGGCGAGGGCATCGAGACGGTGCTGGCGCTGCGCTCGGCGCTTCCGATCATGGCGATGGTGGCCTGCCTGTCCTCGGCGCATCTCTCCGCCTTTCTCTTTCCGTCTACGCTACGCCGGCTCTATATCGCCCGCGACCGCGATCCGGCCGGCGATCATGCGAGCATGACCCTGCATCAGCGCGCCGATCAGGCCGGGATCGAGGCGCTGACGCTCAATCCGCGTCTCGGCGACTTCAACGACGATCTGCAAGCCTTCGGACGGGACGCGCTCCGGACGACGTTGCGGGCCCAGCTCGCGCCCCAGGACGTGGCCCGGTTCATCGAGAATGTCGGCTGGTCCGGCTTACCGCCGGATTAGCCAGAGGATCAGCGAAAGGACCACGCTGATCACGACACAGGTCGCGATCAGCGCGTAGAAGGTAAAATTCGGCCGCTGGATCACGATATCGCCGGGCAGTCGCCCAAGCGGTAGCCGGGCCAGGAACGGCCACAGCATGCCGGCGAGCACCAGCGCGACGCCGACGGCGATCAGGGATTTGGACATACGGCTCCGTCAGCGTTGGGCGAGCTGGCCTTCGAGCTTCTTCTTCTCTTCCGTCAGCGCGTGGACGTGCTCCGGATTGTCCTTCTCCGCGCGTGCCAAATCGCGTTCCACCTCTTTCAGGCGGTGGGCGAGGCTTGCGGCGGACGGTTCGTGATGCGTGGTCATGCTCTCGCTCCTATTTCCGGTCCAGAACCTTGCGGGCGAGCGCCACGAGGTCGGATTTCTCCATGCCCTCGGGGTTATGCCGCGCTTTCTTCGCAATCTCGCGTTCCAACTCCGAGGCATGTTCGCCGCCCTTGAGCACGAAATCCGCCAGTTCCGTGACATCGGCCTTCGTCAGCAGCTTGGGCTCCTTGACGGCCCGCTCGGCGAGGGCGTGCAAACTGCTCGTTTCATGAGGAAGCCTGTCAGTCATGTCGATCCCATCCTGTTCTGCGGGTGCGTTTCCAATTCTCTAGACGTGGGGATGCGACCGGGCAGGTTACAGGGGCGCCAATGCGGGGCAGCGATGCACGAGCGGGTCCAGGCATCAGCCTGGTGTCTATCGCCCGGAGGGATCGCGTGCTTTCCCCGGATGGCCGGGACGGGAAAGCAGGAGGGGGGCTCGGCCCGATGTCCGTGCTCGAGGATGTTCCCCGGTGAAGCGCGCGCCGGCCTTCCCGAGGAGGGGAGCGGGCGTCAGCCGGGCCGGGCCTGCAATGGCGGAGGCCGGCTATTTTCCGTCGCGCGCCCCGCCCCACGCGACAGGTCGCGTGGGGCGGGGCGCGCTTTACATCGCGAGGCAAAATAGCCGTCCTCCCTGCCATCCTGCGCGGTGCTCCGGCCGCGCGATGCGCGGTTCCGGCCTGTCCCGGCCGCCGCTGTCCGCCCCCAGGGAAGGCCGCGATGGGCGCGGCTCCCCGGAGGAATGCATCATGACCGCCGCCGACACCGATCCCTTCGAGCCGCCGCACGCCGCTTCATCCACCGCCCACGTCCTGACCGAGCTTCAGCTCTATGGCTACCGTCCCTTCGCGGATGAGCCGGATCCGAGGCCACTGCCTGACGCCGGACGCATCGGCGGCGCGGTGGCCGACATATTCGACGCCCTGGCCGCCACGCTGACCGACACGAGGCTCGAACCTGATCTCGAAGCACTGCTCTGGTCGGCCGTGAACATCTTCCACCGCATGGCCGGCCAGGTGGAGCGTGAGCTTGACCGCAACGAGCAGGCGCAGAAACGCAGCCAGCAGGCGCAGGATGGCAGCGAAATTCGTTCGGTGGAACTGGAGCGGCTGATTGCGGAAGGGCTGACCCTGATCGAGCGCCGCACTGCCTACGAGATCTTCCGCGACGAGGCGCAGGAGCAGTTCGAGCGCCTGACCATGAGCGCGTGGCGTCCGAAGACGGGATCGCTGGTCTCTCGCCGCACCATGACGGCCTCGATGATCGACAGCCGTGACTTCCTCAACGCCCGTCGCCGCGCCGAGGGCGAACTGCTGGTGCCGCCCGGACCCAAGGTGATCGTCACCGGGGGCCTGGACTTCGAGGATCACACGCTGATCTGGGACCGTCTCGACAAGGTCCGCACCAAGCATCCCGACATGGTGCTGCTGCATGGCGGTTCGCCCAGGGGTGCGGAGTTCATCGCCTCGCGCTGGGCCGATCACCGGCAGGTCGTGCAGATCGCTTTCAAGCCGGACTGGACGAAGCACCGCAAGGCAGCGCCCTTCCGCCGCAACGATGCGATGCTCGACACTATGCCGATCGGGGTTCTGCACTTCCCCGGCAATGGTATCAATGCCAACCTTGCCGACAAGGCGAAGGGTTTTGGCATCCCGGTCTGGACGTTCGGCGGTGCGTAGGCACCGCCGCTTCGTCAGATCCGGAAACCGCCTTCTCATTGCAACCGAGTGCCGCCGATAAAGCTAGGAGTTCATCTACGATCAATATAGCGAACTGATACCGGTGATCATCCATTGCCGCGCACCGCGGCACCGCCCGCCGCGCGATCGGCACCGCCGTGAAACCCGGCGTCGCCCAAATCGGATATTGGCTAGGCAGTTCGCCCACGGTCACGTTGATTTCCGCACATGCAGCGTGCCAGTAAACTTCGGTTACCCGAATATACGGCCGCTGCGCGATCAGGCGCGGCCATCACATGCTCAGGACGTAGAACAGACCCGTCGCGATGGCGATGGTCACCGGCAGGGTGAAGATCCAGGCCAGCGCGATCTTGACCAGCATGCCCCGATTGATGCCCGAACCCGAGCCCAGCATCGTCCCGGCGATGCCGGCGGTGATGATGTGGGTAGTGCTGACCGGGAGCCCCGTATAGCCGGCGGTGGCGATCAGCCCCGCGCCCACCAGTTCGGCCGAAGCCCCCTGCGCCGGGGTCAGATGGGTATTGCCGATCTTTTCCCCCAGCGTATGGACGATACGCTTGTAGCCCACCATCGTGCCGATCCCCAGGCACAGAGCGCTGAGCAGACGAACCCACCAGGGCGCGTACTCGACCGTGGGGCGGAACTGGCTGCCGATGGATTTCGCCACCTTCTTTTCCTCAGCCGACGCCGCCGGATTGGCGGCAACGGCCTTCAGACCGGCCACCACCTCGTAGATATCGGCACGCAGTTGCGATGGCACCACGGCATCCGGCTTCGTCTGCTGCAGTCGGCCGGCGGCGGCCAGGGCTTCGCCCCGCAATCCATCATGGTCGTATCTGTCGAGCAGCGGGGCCACGATCGCCGCGCGTTCGGCTACATGCGACACATCCGGCGCGGCGCCCGGATTGAGCGCGAAAGTCGCCGGCAGGATGCCGATGATCGTCAGCATGATCAGGCCGATGCTTTTCTGGCCGTCATTGCTGCCATGCGAGAAGCTGACCCCAGTGCAGGTCAGGATCAACAGACCGCGCACCCAGCCGTGCGGCGGCTTATCGCCCTTCGGCGGGCTATACAGGTCGGGATCCTTCACCAGATGCTTCAGGATGAAATAGAGCCCCCCGGCGCCGACGAGGCCGAGGATGGGTGAGATTGCCAGCGCGCGGAGAACCTTCCAAATTTGCGACCAGTCGACACTGTTTCCCAGATCGCGTGTGTGCAGCAGCGCATCGCCGATCGCCACCCCGATCAGGGCCCCGATGACGCAGTGGGAGCTGGAGTTCGGGATACCAAACCACCACGTGAACAGGTTCCACGCCAGCGCCGTGCCGAACAACGCCATCAGCATCGGGACCGCCGGATCGCCATTGGGCGGCGACAGCACATCCGCCGGCAACAGCTCCACCAGGCCATAAGCCACGCTGATGCCACCCAGAATGACGCCCACGAAATTCATCAGACCCGACCAGATGACCGCGGTCCTGGGCTTGAGCGAATTGGTGTAGATCACGGTCGCCACCGCATTGGCCGTATCATGAAATCCGTTCACGAACTCAAAGACGCAGACCAGCAGAAAGCAGACGACTAGAGCGAGAATGGACAACGCCGAAAAGGGAACGAAATGCAGCATGGGGAAGCGCACCTGATCTGTTTTGGCCCGCTCATAGCCGAAACATCGGGGAGCTTTCATCCTCTGAATAGGATGTTCATAAAACCTTAATGACTCTCGGGCTCGGAAGGCTTCGATATCGGACATCTGACATTATATAGAAAATATCCCATCATTGAGACATTGTTGGCTCAATTTCGAGAACGGTCGACCTTATAGATGGCCCATGCATAGGGTCCAAATAAGGGCATTCTTGACGATAGAGCGCATCCTTGAAACATCATTAGACCGATTGATGCTCCAAAGACTGCGTATTCAGAATGAGCCTCAAATTGCAGTTGTGTCGCGGCTACCGCTCATGGATCCTTTTTTCCAATTACCTCCGCCGGAGGCACGTCATGACCGATAGCGCTTTTTCGATGTTTTTAAGACAAAATCTTAAGAGTTTGTACGATGATACACTCTCGGTTCCAATCCCGGACGCCCTTGCCCGGCTCCTTGAACCATTTGATGAGGACAAGAGCGGCTTCCTAACCGCTGAACACGAACGCGGCGACATGTGTCAAGATGGCGCGCGGATCTATACAAATACTGAGGATTCCGGGGATGAAAATTTTCCTCCGCATCCGAGCCGTGTCTAGAGACATGGGTGCATGATGGACAGGCGCACTTGAGCGCGTTTCTCCGAGGCGTCCGGGCAGGAAAAGTTCCGTTTCCTCGTCCCTCTCGCTGCCGCGAGCGACAAACGTTGGCAAACGCCATGCAGCGTTCGTCCTGATCGTTGGTAGCCAAAGCCTCCTACCTTCCCAATGCGCACCGCAGTTCTGATCCGGGCCGCGGGGACCATGATCCGAGAGATTACAGAGAAATCTACAACATGCGTATTCTGTTAACAGGTTTGGTAGCTCCTCTTTTCGCAATTAGCGCGGCTCTGGCTACGCCGACCAAGCCATTGCCTTCATTACAGGGGAGCATTACCACCCCGTTTGGGGTCAAAGTGTTCCAGGATCGACATGTCAACCATGGGATGATTTCAGTCCACGCCAGCTTTTCTGGTCGAATGGACTCAACACTCCAGCGCGTGTTTGTCGATAGCGGGCCAAATATATTTAAGTTTGAAAATCAAGATTTCGAATACAATGTTGCGCTTTGGGCAGAATCGTCTCTCTCCGGCATCCACCTGTTCGCATGCGCGAAAAGCAACGATGCGAGTACTTGCTCGGATATTCCGCTAAAGGCACACGACGCCACTCACGCCGTGCTGAGCAATCCTGTCAACGGTCACTTGCTGTGGCTCGATATTAACGAGGTATCCAAATAGACCCTCCGAGTCTCGCCGATCACGTGCGTGCCTTCGCCAGAGCAGGTGCTTGTTTTGGCCTAGATCCCCAATTTCCTTAAGACGCGATTGGAATATATCCCGGCAGGGCTTCTATCCGCGTCATCCATGCGCGGATCGCATCGTACGGCTCCAGATCTATTCCGCCGTCCGGGGCGAGGGCAATATAGGGATAGGCCGCACAGTCGGCGATGCTGGGCCCGCGCAGGGCCAACCAGTCGCGATCCGTGAGGTGCGCATTGATCGTAGCAAGGACGTGCGATGAGAGACGCACAGCCTGATCGTAATTCAGGGGATAATCGAATTTGCGCACCAGCCGCGCATCGGCTGGGCCGTGCTGGATCTCATTGGCGCTGACCGAGAGCCATTGCATAACCTTCGCACGCGACAATGGGTCCGGGGGATACCATTCCGGTTCCGCATATCTTTCCGCCAGATAGACCAGGATCGCCTGGGAATCCCAGATGACGACCTCGCCGTCCTGCAACACCGGCACCTGCTGCCAGGGATTCAGCGCCGTGAACGCGGGCTGCCTGTGCTCGCCACCTGCCAGGTCGACCTCCAGGGTCTTCAACGGAATGCCGGCAAGCGCCGCGAACAGGCGCACTTTGTAGCAATTCCCGGATGGTCCGCAATCATACAGTACACGCCGCGCCATGATGTGCTCCCCCGTTTTGGCGGATTGTATTCCAGCCTTCGCTTGAGGATAAGGCGGTCTGACCAGGCGCAAAAGCGCGTCTGGAACCGGCTCTTTCGTCACGTTATCAAACGTGCGCCGCAAGGCACCTTTCAGCCAGACATCAAATGCCCGATCTCGGAATTCCCACTCGCGGATGGACCTCGGCATGTGGCGGGTCAATGGCGTGTTCCGCCGTAATCCTGCTCCATCTTCAGCAGGATTTCAGCCTGGTTTCGCACCTTTAGCCAGAATTCAGCGTCATCGATCAACCCATCTTCCAGACAGCGTGCGACATGACGTCGGATCGTGACAAGGGCTGCCATGCCGCAGGTCCAGATCATGGTCGACGCCACGGCGAGAGCCGTCATGCCTGGCCCATCATAGTCGTTCTGCATCGCTATGCGCCCGGTTGCGTCCGATGGATGTGCAACGGCAGGCAGCAGGTGATAACACGCCGCTTCTGGCGTTGGGGGTAACAGCGTATCGTCATGAGACATGGGTATGACCTTCTTATCCCCATTTAAAAAACAAGTTTCCCCATTCGCCGCTGGTTATGGTCCGATGTTGTATGAGTCGATACCCGACAGTGGTGCTCGACTCCACGCAAGAAGCGCTGCGACACGCCACCTCCCGGATGTCACACAGTATTGCCCATCGCTATCCGTAGGCAACTATTTTAGACGCCTTTTAACTGGAGCCTGTCTGATGACACGCGCGGCTGCCCCGGTGCCGCTGATCCGGCCCTTCGGGTTCTCTTGCCCCACGCCTGCGGTATCATCCGGCTGCCCCAGGTTGACCTCTGCGAAATCTGGAAGGGGGGCCGTCTCTTCAGTCTGCCCATCCTACCATGCGTGGCCGAACCGCGTCGTGGACGGGCGGTGCCCCCAATTTTGCCGAACGGAGCAAGGAGCGTGCTGCCGCGCGCCATGTTCCTGGCCCCATTCGACAAAATCGGCTCCCCCACCCACCGGCAAGCCGGTCGCCCAGGGGCGATCCAAGACCCGGTCCGTCCCCGCATGACCCATCTGTCCTGTCTTCAATACGAAAGGAGCAGGACAATGACCACGCTGTACGACACCATCCAGCAACTGCGCGCCGAACTCGCCAGCTTCCATCTCACCCGCCGGGAGCGGGCGGCGATCGAGGCCGAACTCGCGGCGGCGATTGCCCGGCAGGCGGAACGCGACCGGGCTGCCGATGAGGAGGCTCCCGCATGACGCGGGAGCTTTCTGACCTTTGGGCGCGCGGCCCCGCCTATGGGCTTGTGTTCTCTCCGCTGCCGTAACTTCCTGATGGAATTTCGCGCTCAAAGCGTCTATATTAGTCGTGCGCTGGGGAGGTGGTGGAAAGCGCGATCATCCAATCCTGTACAACGGAGATCGCAGATGGTTATCTTCGCGCCCTTCATCCTCCTGTCCGCTCTCGGTCTTTTCTGCTGGCTGATCTTTGTGGTCGCCGTTTACGCGCTGCCCTTCTATGTCGGGCTCAACGCCTTCTTCGGCAGCCTGCATACCGGCGCAGGCTACCTCGGTGCCATTGTGATCGGCATCGTCGCCGGTGCGGCAACGCAGGCTGCCGGGCAGATGGCGTTTGCGATGGTGCCAGTCGTCTGGTTCCGGATGGCACTCGGCCTGCTCTACACCATTCCCGCCGTCATCGCCGGCTACTGCGCCATGCTCGACGTATCGCAGCTCTGCGTCCCGTCCTCTCTCTGGCGGCACATCTTCGCCGTGATCGGTGCGGTCTTTGTCGGCGGCACGGCCTGGGTCCGTATCGGCGCGGAACTCCCGCCGGCGACGCCGGCTCTTGGCAAGGATGGCACGCTCCCCGGTCGCGCGCTGATCGATCCGACCGGACAGGCATAGGCCGCGCTCTGCTGTTCCGGCCGCCATGGAGACGGTCGGGGCATCAAGGCCGGGATCATCCAGCCTGATCCAGACCGCGAATGCGGCCGCTCGGACGAAAGATCTTCTCCCGCCGCTCCAACTCCGTCGCTTGGGCACTCAGGTGGCCGCGCGCAGCACATCGTCCCCGACGTCGCCTTCTTCGAAATAGGGCAGCGTCCATCGTCCGTCGGAGGAGCTTGTATCTCGACCCGACTCTCCGCGCGACCTGACGGAAACACGCCGGTCAGCCACATTTCTCCCGGAGATGCTGTGAGGCAACGACCACCCCGTCCTCTTCTGGCCTGATCTGCCCGAGGTCGGCTTCGCCTTGATCGCCCTTGGGCAACGCCGTCGTCAGGACTTTCTTCCCCTGGCGCCAGGGCGCCATTCCTCGCGAGGCAAGAAAGTCCTGCCGCCGCCGTCCTGCGCGGTGCTCCGGCCCGCAAGCGGGTGCCCAGGTCGCTCGCCCTCGTGCGGACGATCGCCATCGAGGCCGCGGTGGTCGCCGCCCGATAACAGCAGGAGAAGTCACATGGCCAACATCGGTTCCTTCAAGAAGGCCGGCAACGAGATCCAGGGCGAGATCGTCACCCTGTCCCTCCAGACGAAGAACGTCCGCTTCGTCGCCGAAGCCAACCGGAGCAACGACAACGCGCCCAGCCACCGGGTCTTCGTCGGCCGGATCGAAATCGGGGCGGCATGGAAGAAGATCTCCAACGAGGGCCGCGACTATCTCTCGGTCAAGCTGGACGATCCGAGCTTCAACGCGCCGATCTACGCCAATCTCTTCCGGGACGAGGATGGCGAGGATTACAGCCTGATCTGGTCCCGGCCCAACGGGCGGCGCAACGGGGAGTGAGCCGCCTCGGCCCCGCCCGGCTCTCCGGGCGGGGTTTCGTCTTCCCCAAGGGACGCCGGCAGGCCCCGAGCAAGGGACCCACCGGTCACGGCGAAGATGTGCCGCGACCGATTCGGAAAGCGGCACGTCTTGAAAAAATACACTTGAATCGTCGTTATGCGACTAATATAGTCGTATTTCTGGTGTGCGCCCATCTCTTGTCGGATGTGATCGTGGATGATCACTGGCCGACAGGTACGGGCAGCGCGGGCACTCCTGAACTGGACGCAGGAACGGCTCGCCGAAGAGGCCCTTGTAGCATTGACCGCGCTGAAGCGTCTCGAATCCCAGCGTGGTCTCGGTGTCCATGAGGGCACGATCGACCAGGTCCGCCGCGCGCTGGAGGCGGCGGGCATCCTGTTCATCGAGTCCAGACAAGGGCGTGGCGTCATGTTTCTTCACGAGACTTCCGGCACCGAGACGCGGCAGGGTAGGATCCGTCGCGTCCGTTCCTCGACCTGATCGGTTCAATCATGCAGCAGCCCCCGCTCGACCCCTCCGTCGCCGACAGCGCCCCGGAGGCGTCCTGTCTGACCGGCTATGACGAACAGCACCTCATCACATATCTCCGCCTGCTGGACGCCGAGGCCGACGGCGCCGATTGGCGCGAGGTCGCCCGCATCGTGCTCCACCGCGACCCGGCGGCCGATCCCGAGGGCGTCCACCGCTGCTGGCACAGCCATCTGGCGCGAGCGCACTGGATGACAGAGCACGGCTACCAGCATCTCCTCCGTGGCGGCGCCCCCCACTGACACCCTTAATCGTTGCGTGATTCGCAAGACCTGTTGCATGGCCGGGGCGTAGCGGGCACCGGGATGGGCTGGCATACTCCCGCGAGCAAGTGCTTGCCCTGCTCCCACCCGTTACGCAATGGAGACGACGCCATGAACCGCGCCAACTGGCGGTCGGCGGGCGCGTATGAGGGCCTGCGGTCGCTCGACGCCCCTGCCTTTGCCTTGCAGTGTGTCAGCCGTAACCGTGACTTCCTCCGTGAGCGGGCCGCCCTTCAGCGCGCCACGCGCCGGGCTGCGCTGTCCGCATCAGACGCCGAGGCGTTCGCCCGGCGCTGGGGGTTGCGATTTCGAAAGTGTGCGCAGTGCGCTGAACCCGCGCACTGCCTTATGGACTGCTGCGGCGCTGCCGGGCGTGATCGCACTGACGGATCTTCCGGCCGGTCTGGCTGATCCGGATCACCCGCCGCTTTCCTCCGTTTTCATCGGCTTGCCGCCAGGCGAGGCTGGTGAACTCCTGATCCAGCGTCCGGGCGCCGTTCTTCGCCTGCATCTCGCCCCGCCCGGGATCGAAACGGCCTCTGTCGTCCTGCCGCTCGACGCCTTGTTCGAGGTGCGCGTCCAGGCCGCGTTGCGGCTCTGGCGCGCCCTGATGGGGCGGCGTCCTGGGCCCGATCCTTCGATCCTGTCGCGTGGGCGGATCAGCCGGCTGATCCTGGCGCTTCGTACACTCGATGGCTTGGCCGCCGGCGTCTCGCAACGCGAAATTGCGTCCGTTCTCTTTGGCCAGGACATTTCCGCGCGGCACTGGCTCTCGCACGATCTGCATTTCCGCACGAAACGGTTGGTGTCGTTCGCACGTGGTCTCGCCGAGGGTGGCTACCGTCGCCTGCTCCTGCATCCGTTCCGGGGGCGATAGCGGGGCACGTATTTCGGTGGTGCCGTCCCTGTCAATTTCGATCTCGTTTTTTGCCAGGACAACACGGCGCTCCGCGCCGCGAACGGAAGGCGCCAAGGCGCCGTCTCGGCTCCTGTTCCGTTCTCTCGGCCCGTCTCGGACCTCGTTGGGATGACGGGCCTCACACGATTTGCCTTTTCGCATGAAACGGCTGGTACGTTTCGCGCGGGGGCTGACAGAAGGAGGATACCCGCGCCTGCTGCTTCATCCGTTCCGGGGACGATAGCGAGAGGGGCTATTGCTGTGGCGGTGGGTCTTCCGGGGTCGCCCTGGCAACGATGGTCAGGGTCCCGTCAGGCAACGGGTGCTGCAAGCGCAGCGCATCGTCGATCGGCGCCGTCATCCAGCGGTCGATCTCCTCCTTGCTGGTCAGGATCACTGGCATGGCCTCGGGATGAATGGCTCCGACTTCGTGATTCGCCTGGGTCGTGAGAAAGCCGAACAGGTCATCCGTCGTCTCTCCGTCCTTCGCTTTGCGCACGGACGTCCACCGGCACCAGATGCCGGCAAAGAAAGCGAGTGGACGGGTTTCGCCGAACGCGAACCAGGCCGACGGCCGGGAACCGTCCGGCTGCGGTTCGGGCTCGGCGAAACTGGTAAAGGGCACGACGCAGCGATGCACGACATCGAGCCACGGCCGCCAATGCGGCGACTGCGGATTGCGGATGTTGGTCACGCCCCGATCCACCGTCTTGCCGACGAGATAGCGGGGCGGCGTCGGCATCCCCCAGCGCGCCATCACCAGTTCGCGACCCTCCGCCGAATTGCGGACGATCGGCGCCATCATGTTGGGATAGATACCAGGCAATGGCGGCAGATTACCGGTGCGGTCGACCATGATCTTTGCGAGGTCGCGGATCGCCTGCTGGTTGGTGGTCATCGAAAACAGATTGCACACGGATCGCTTTCTCTTCTCTTTCTCGCACGCGATGGCTACGCCCGCGAAATCCAGCCGACGAAGCTCAGCCAAAGGCCTAACAGCAGCACGATTGCGGCGGCGATCAGCAGCAGCGGGGGCGTTTCCACGACCGCGGCCGTCATGGCGGCGCCGAGGCTCGGCACGACCATGAGCGTCGCGCCCTTGAGTGTGATGACAATGCCGATCAGAGAGAGCGCAATCGCGCTCGGGCTCTCCCACCGAAGATGCAGCGCGACGATGGCGAGGCCCGCCATGAGGGTGAACGCGCCGGTGGCCAGCACGAGCGGGCCGTTCTGCATGAAGACCGGCAGCAGCATGGGCAATGTGCCCAGGCGGGCGAACAACGCGACAGCGAGCACGACGAGATAGGGCCCGATGATACGGGCCAGGGTTTGCGTCCGAACCGCGGGAAGATCGTCGGGCATGGGTATCTCCGTACATACGGCAATGGCAGGAACGCATGGGCGAAGGCAAGGAACACATCATTTTTCGTGAAATTGCGCCATCCTGACCGGCCTCCGGTGGGCGGGGACTCGGGCGGACGGCCGATCCCCGCTCTGGCGCGATGCATGGCGGCCTGGCTTTGCGCCGCGTTCAAGCCGTCGAGAGGGGCCGCTCTCATGATGCGGATGTAACCCGCTGTCCTGCAATGGAATCACGGTGTCGCCGCCACGATGTCGATCCCGGCCTCTCCATTTGGGGCGACCCCCGCACGCCCGATGCGGCGTTGACTCTTGGGCAGGGTCAGGAACAGATAGGGAACAAACTGCCCGACCGCCGGTTGGGAAACCATCCCGGAAACCGATCGACCATGTCCACGCCCCTATCCCGTCCCCCGCTGGAGGCGCTGCGGGACCAGATCCGCCGCCTCGAAGGATCGGCCACCCGCCGGCGGGCCGTGCTGCCCTTTGGCATCCGTGACATCGATCGCCGCCTGCCGGGTGGCGGCCTGGCGCTCGGCGCCTTGCACGAGGTGGCAGGCGGCGGGAACGACGCTCTCAACAGCGCGGCCGCCGGGCAGTTTGCCGCCGGCATCGCCGCGCGCACCAAGGGCAAGGTGCTGTGGATCGTCACCCGCCAGGATCTGTTCGCCCCCGCCCTGAAACAGGTCGGACTGGGCGGGAGCCGGGTGATCTATGTCGAGGCTGGGGCGGACCAGGATGTCCTGGCCTGCTTCGAGGAGGGGCTGCGGCATGGCGGTCTGGGCGCCGTCGTGGCTGAGGTCGCGCGCCTGTCGATGACCGCCTCCCGCCGGCTGCAACTGGCGGCCGAAACGTCCGGCGCGCTGGGGATCGCCGTCCGCCGCTGGCGACGGCAGACCGAGGCGGCTGATTTCGGCCAGCCGACCGCCAGTGTCACGCGCTGGCGGATTTCGGTCCTGCCGTCCGAAACCCTGCCGGTGCCAGGCGTCGGACGGGCGCGCTGGCTGCTGGAACTGATCCGGGCGCGGGCCGGGGAATCCGCCGATTTCGAAGTGGAGGCTTGCGATGGCAAGGGTCGTCTCTCTCTTCCTGCCGCTGTGGCCGACGGACCGGATCAGGAAAAGGCTGGGCGCCGACGCACCCGCGCCTGAGGCGCCGCTGGCGCTGGTCGGGCGCGAGGGACGACGCCGCGTCGTGCTGTCGGTTGACCTCGCCGCCCGCAAGGCGGGCGTGCGCCCTGGCACACCAGTCGCCAAGGCGCAGGCGCTTTACCCTGATCTGATCATCATGGATGCCGACCAGGAGGGCGACCGGATCGGGCTGGAGAAGCTGGCGCTGTGGTTCCAGCAGCGGATCGCCCCCCTGGTGGCGGTGGATGTGCCGGACGGTCTGGTGCTGGATACGACGGGCGCCGATCATCTGCATGGCGGCGAGCCGGCCATGCTGGCGGAGATGGTGCGGCGGCTGCGAGAAGCCGGCATCACCGCCAAGGCTGTGGTCGCCGACACGCTGGGCGCGGCCCATGCGCTGGCGCGCTATGGCCGTGCGCGCGCCCTGGTGGTGTCGGCCGGGGAGACGGCCGCCACGATCGCGGACCTGCCGATCGAGGCCCTGCGCCTGCCGGACAATATGATCGAGGGCCTGCGGGCGCTGGGCGTCGCGACCATCGCTTCGCTCGCCGCGATGCCACGCGCGCCGCTGGCGCTCCGCTTCGGGCCGGACGTCGCCCGCCGGCTGGACCAGGCTTATGGTCGCATCAGTGAGGCCATCTTGCCGGTTCGGCCGGTTGACCCGGTCACGGTCAGCCGGAATTTTGCCGAGCCGATCGGGGCCGCCGAGACGATCGCCCGCTATATCGGCAAGCTGGTCCTGCCGCTCTGTCAGGGACTGGAAGAGCGCGGGCAAGGAGCCCGGCGTCTCGACCTGGTGCTGCACCGCGTCGACAGCCGCACCGAGGCGATCCGCATCGCCACCGCGACGCCGGTGCGTGACGTCAAACGCCTGACCAGGCTGCTGTGCGAGAAGATCGAAACCATCGATCCGGGCTTTGGCATCGAGCGTATGGTCCTGACCGCCACGCTGGCCGAGCCGATCGCGCCGCGCCAGAAAATCTCCTCGCTGATCGCGGAGGAGGAGCCCGATGTCTCGGATCTGATCGACACCTTGGCCAATCGTGTCGGCCATCATTCCCTGTACCGCTTCGCTCCGGTGGAGAGCGATGTGCCGGAGCGGTCCTTCTGCCGGGTGCCGGCGCTGGCACCGGACGACCAGAAGGACTGGCCCCATCACTGGCCCCGGCCGACCCGGCTGCTGCCGCGGCCGGAGCCGATCGAGACGATGGCCGTGCTGCCGGACCATCCGCCGGTGTTCTTCGTGTGGCGCGGCATTCGCCGCCGGGTGAAATGCGCCGACGGTCCGGAGCGGGTGTTCGGCGAATGGTGGCAGGGGGATGCCGAACTGACCACGGTGCGCGATTATTTCCGTCTGGAAGACACGTCCGGCGAGCGGTTCTGGGTCTATCGGTCGGGCGACGGCGAGCACGGTGAAACCGGCTCGCAGGGGTGGTTTCTGCACGGGATCTTCGGATGACCCGCTACGCCGAATTGCAGGTGACGAGCTATTTCTCGTTCCTGCGCGGGGCGTCATCGCCGCTTGAACTGTTCGAGCAGGCGAAGGCGCTCGGTATCGCGGCGCTGGGTGTCGCCGACCGCAATTCCCTGGCCGGCATGGTGCAGGCCCATGTCGCGGCGAAGGCCTCCGGCGTCCGGCTGGTCGTCGGCTGTCGCCTCGACCTCGCCGATTTCCCGCCGGTGCTGGTCTATCCGACCGACCGCGCAGCCTACGGCCGCCTATGCCGGCTGCTCAGCCTGGGCAAGAGCCGTGCCGGCAAAGCCAGATGCCATCTGCTCTGGGAAGACCTGGTGGCCTGGGGCGACGGGTTGCTCGCCATCCTGGTCCCCGACGTCGCGGACGAGGCCTGCGCCCTGCATCTGCGCAAGCTGAAGGATGCGTTCCATGACCGCGCTTACATGGCGCTGACCCTGCTGCGCCGGCCCAATGACCAGATGCGGCTCTATGAACTGGCGAACCTGGCCCATCAGGCACGCGTGCCGACCGTGGTGACCAACGATGTGCTGTTCCACACCCACGACCGCCGCATCCTGCAGGATGTCGTGACCTGCATTCGGCACAATACCACCATCGACGAGGCGGGTTTCGCGCGTGAGCGCCATGCCGATCGCTATCTCAAGCCACCCCAGGAGATGGCGCGTCTGTTCGGGCGCTATCCCGAGGCGGTCGACCGCACGATTGCGATCATGGAGCGCTGTCGCTTCAGCCTCGATGACCTGGCCTACCAATATCCCGATGAAGTCTCGGTGCCGGGCCAAACGCCGCAGCAGGCCCTCGAAGCGCTGACCTGGGAAGGGGCGCGGTCATTCTATCCCGAAGGGATTCCTGACGAGGTAACGGCCAGCCTGAATCACGAACTCGCCCTGATCGGCCGGATGCAATACGCGCCGTATTTCCTCACCGTGAACAGCATCGTCCGCTATGCCCGCAGCCAGGACATTCTCTGTCAGGGGCGTGGCTCGGCGGCCAATAGTGCGGTCTGCTATGTGCTGGGCATCACCGCCATCGATCCGGCGCGCAATTCGCTGCTGTTCGAGCGGTTCGTATCGGAGGAGCGGGGCGAGCCGCCGGATATCGACGTCGATTTCGAACACGCCCGGCGCGAGCGGGTGATTCAATGGGTCTATGGGCATTATGGCCGTGAGCGCGCCGCCCTGACCGCGGTGGTGATCCGCTATCGCGCCAAGGGCGCGTTGAGGGATGTGGGTAAAGTGATGGGCCTGCCGGAGGATCTGATCGGCACCTTGTCCGGTCAGATCTGGGGCTGGTCGAAAAATGCCGATCCGGAGCAGTTCAGGGACACCGGCATCGACCTGTCCGATCGGCGCATCCGGCTGACGCTGGATCTGGCGTGCTGCCTGATTGGTGTCCCGCGCCACCTCTCGCAGCATCCGGGAGGCTTCGTGCTGACCCATGACCGGCTCGACGAGCTGGTGCCGATCGAGCCCGCCGCGATGGATGATCGTCAGATCATCGAATGGGACAAGGACGATATCGACGTCCTCAAATTCATGAAGGTCGATATCCTGGCGCTGGGCATGCTCACCTGCATGAAAAAGGGGCTCGACCTGCTGGCCGAGCATAAGGGGCAGCGCTTCGCGCTCGCCACCATCCCGGCCGAGGATCCGCTGACCTACGCCATGATCCGCCGGGCGGACACGATCGGCGTCTTCCAGATCGAGAGCCGCGCCCAGATGTCGATGTTGCCGCGCCTGAAGCCGCGCGTGTTCTACGACCTGGTGATCGAGGTTGCCATCGTCCGCCCCGGTCCGATTCAGGGTGATATGGTCCATCCCTATTTGCGCCGGCGTGAGGGCATCGAGCCGGAAGAGTATCCCACCCCGGAACTGGAAAAGGTTCTGAAAAAGACCTTGGGCATCCCGCTGTTCCAGGAACAGGCGATGCAGGTGGCCATGGTGTGCGCTGATTTCACCGCCAGTGAGGCCGATCAATTACGTCGCGCGATGGCCACCTTCAAGAACACCGGCACGATCGGCCGGTTCCAGACCAAGCTGATCGAGGGCATGAAGGCGAACGGCTATACGGAAGAATTCGCCGAGCGGATCTACCTGCAGCTCGAAGGGTTCGGATCCTATGGATTCCCGGAGAGCCACGCCGCGAGTTTCGCGATTCTCTCTTATTCCTCCTCCTGGCTGAAATGCCATCATCCTGATGTGTTTCTGGCCGCCTTGCTCAATTCCCAGCCGCTTGGCTTCTACGCGCCCGCGCAACTGGTGCGCGATGCGCGCGAGCATGGTGTCGAGATCCGGCCGATCTGCGTCGACGCTTCCCGCTGGGACAGTAGGCTAGAAGGACCGGAAACGGCGGGCGGCCGGTTCGCCGTCCGGCTCGGCATGAGCCTGGTCAAGGGTCTGGCCAACACCGACGCCGCCCGCATCGTGGCGGCGCGCGGGGCGCGGCCCTTCGCATCGGTGGACGATCTCTGGCGCCGCGCCGGCGTGCCGGTCGCGGCACTGACCCATCTCGCGGAAGCCGATGCCTTCCGGCCGGCGCTCGGCCTCGCCCGACGCGAGGCGCTATGGGCGATCAAGGCGCTGCGGGACGAGCCTTTGCCACTGTTCGCGGCGGCGGCGGTCGCCCGCGAGGCCGAGGAGCCGGACGTGCTGCTCCAGCCGATGCGCGCCGGGGCCGAGGTCACGCGCGATTATAACCGGATCGGCCTGACGCTGCGCGATCATCCCGTCTCCTTTCTCCGCGACGATCTGCGCCAGCGGAAATTTTTTTCCTGCCGTGCGGCCCTGGACGCGCGCGACGGCAAGCGGCTGGATGCCGCGGGCCTGGTTCTGGTCCGTCAGCGCCCGGGCTCCGCCGAAGGCGTCGTGTTCCTGACCCTGGAGGATGAAAGCGGCGTCCTCAATGTCATCATCTGGAAGGATATTTTCGAAAAATATCGCCGCGTCGTCCTCGCGGGGCAAATGCTCGGCATCAAGGGGCGGCTCCAGAAAGAAGGCGAGGTCGTGCATCTGGTGGCGCTCGAGATCACTGATCTCTCCGCCCTGCTCGCCGATGTCGGCAACCGCGATTTCGACCGGGTCCACGGGGCCGTCGCAGATCGTTCTGTCGAGACACTCTCCGTAAAATCAAGAAACTTTCATTGATTCCGTAGCCGATAGCGGTGAGCCGTCATGGCCATTCTATCCGCTTGTCTAGGACCGATCTCGCCCCCCGGTGAGATCGGTCCTAGTCCCGAAAGACCCCGCTCCGCCACGCTGATCCCTGCTGGCCGCATCTGTCCCGCGGCCCCAGACAGCGATCACGGAGCTTTCTCATGTCCGCCAATTACAGCGACCTGCCGCCGCGCTATCTGCGCACGCCTGACGCTTCGCGCTTCGTCGGGCTTTCCATTCGCACCCTGGAAAAACACCGTATTTACGGCACCGGCCCGCGCTATTCGAAGCTCGGTGGCCGCGTAGTCTATCGGGTCGATGAGTTGCAGGCCTGGGTCGAGAGCGGGGCACGTGCCCACACCTCCGACACCACCGCCGGCACGGTGTCGGCCGCCGCGCGGCAGAGCCCGCTGATCCCGCCGACACCGGCGACCACACGCGGGAACCGCCGCTGATGCGCACGTCCGACCGGAACCATTCCGAGCGCACGAAGCTCGCGGTGTTCCGCGCCATCCCTGGCAAACTCGCTCCACGCGACGCGCAGGATCTGATGGCATTTCCGTTCTTCAGCCTGTCCAAGACATCGCGGATCCTACCGATCGATTTCCGGACGCCGGACGTCACCATCCGCGTGGAAGCGACCGGCGAATACGGCATGGCGACGATCTGGGATGCGGACGTGCTGATCTGGGCGGCGAGCCAGATCGTGGAAGCACGGGACGCGGGTCGTTGCACCTCGCGTCTGATGGTGGCGACGCCGCATGAAATCCTGGCCTTCATCGGCCGGGGCGACAGCGCGCGGGATTACGAACGGCTGGAAGCGGCTCTCGACCGGCTGCAATCCACCACGATCAAGACTTCGCTGCGCCATGCCGGTACGGGACAATTGCACCGGTTTTCCTGGATCAACGAATGGAAGCGGCATACCACGCAGGAGGGCCGCGCCCGCGTCGTTGAGCTGATCCTGCCGGACTGGTTTTACCAGGCGGTGCTCGATGACGCGCTGGTGCTGACCATCGATCCAGCCTATTTCCGGCTGACCGGCGGTCTGGAGCGCTGGCTCTACCGGCTTGTCCGCAAGCATGGCGGCCGCCAGCGTTCAGGCTGGAAATTCGATTTCCAGGTTCTGCATCTCAAATCCGCCAGCCTCTCCCCCTATCGTCGCTTCGCCTTCGAACTCCGCGCCATCGTCCGGCGGCAGCCATTGCCCGGCTATCGGCTGACCGTCGAGCGGACCATGGATGGCCGCGAAATCCTGACCTTTTCTCGCGACAAATTATCCACAGGGTCATGTGGACAAACTGTGAGTCCGTCCGTGCTATCGGGAACGCCCGAACCGGCGGAAGCCGTGATTTCGGGAACAGCGAAGCCGTGCTTATGTGAACAAAAATCGCCGAATCGCGACAGTGAATCAAAGGATTATGACGCCCTTAACTTAGAATCTAACTTAAAAGAGTCTAACTTTAAGGATGTTGGCACCCCGCCCGATCTGTGGATAACCCCCGGAGAGAGGCGGTGATCGTGGCCTTCCTCAACCAGAAGGGCGGCGTCGGCAAGACGACGCTGGCGCTGCACCTCGCCGGCCAATGGGCTCGGGAAGGCCGGCGCGTGACGGTCATCGACGCCGACCCGCAGGGCTCGGCACTGGACTGGTCGGCGCAGCGCGCACGAGAGGGACTACCCCGGCTGTTCGGCGTGATCGGGTTGGCGCGCGACACGCTGCACCACGAGGCGCCCGAACTGGCTCAGGGGGTGGATCACGTCGTTATCGACGGTCCGCCGCGTGTGGCGGCATTGTTGCGCTCCGCCCTGCTAGCCGCCGATCTGGTGCTGATTCCAGCCCAACCCTCGCCCTTCGACGGCTGGGCCTCGGCCGAAATGCTGCGGCTGCTGGCGGAAGCACGTCTCTTCCGTCCCGGTCTGCTGGCCCGTTTCGTGCTCAACCGCTGCGCCGCGCGCACGGTCATCGCCCGCGAAACCCGGCTGGTGCTCGCCGGGCACGAGCCGGCGGCGCTGGCGGCGCGGATCGGTCAGCGGGTCGCCTTTGCCGATGCTGCGCGCACAGGCCGCCTGGTCTCCGACCTGCGCCCCCAAGGGATTGCTGCCCGCGAAATCGCCGCCCTGACGGCCGAGATCGGGGGGCTGGTGCCATGACCCTGCTGACTGGCGACAGCGCGCTCCTGATGCCTCGGTGCGGCCCCTACGACATGATCCTGGCCGATCCGCCCTATGGCGATACCGCGCTCGCCTGGGATCGCCGCATTTCGGGCTGGCCGGCGAAGGCGCGCGGCGCCCTGAAACCGAGTGGCTCGCTGTGGGTGTTCGGCTCGCTGCGGAGCTTTCTGGCGACCGGTGCGGAATTTCGCGACGCGGGCTGGAAATATGCCCAGGAACTGGTCTGGGAGAAGCAGAATGGCTCCAGCTTCCACGCCGACCGTTTCCGGCGCGCGCATGAATTGATCGTCCAGTTCTATCGCGACGATGCGCCCTGGAGCTGCGTCTACAACGACGTCCCGACGACGCCGGACGCACGGGGGCGTACCGTGCGGCGAAAGCACCGGCCGCCGCACATGGGGCTGATCGATGCCGGCCATTACGTCAGCGAGGATGGCGGCCCACGCCTGATGCGCTCCGTGATTCCGGTCCGCAATGCGCATGGCCGCGCCATCCATCCGACCGAGAAGCCGGTGGCATTGCTGGAGATCCTGATCCGCACGAGCTGCCCGCCGGGTGGCCTTGTGGGCGACTGGTTCGCCGGATCGGGCGCCGCGGGCGTCGCCTGCCGGCTTGCCGGCCGTCGCTATCTCGGCTCCGAGATCGATCCTGTCATGGCGCAGAGGGCGCGCGACCGCATCGCCTCCGTGCTGCCGCTCGGCGAGGGAATTGCGCCATGACAGGCCGTCGCACGCTGCCCGGCTTCGCGTCGCGCCCCGCCGACCCGGAGCGCTGGGTCAAGGCGCCGGACAAGTCCGCGATCACCAACCGCTTCACCGCCCGGCTGACGATCGACGTCACGCCGGCGCTGCGCGCGCGGCTCAAGGTCGCGGCGTTCCAGCGCGGCATCACGGTCGCCGACATGCTGCGCGCCCTGCTGGCCCGCGAGTTCCCGGATAACCCAGGAGACACGCCATGAACGCCACGCACGAGGCAGCGTCCGGTCGTTCCGCCGACGTCTTCGCCCATGTCGAAATGACCTGGATCGAGAAGCGTATCGAGCACTGGATCCGTTTTGGTCACGTCGTCCATGAGCAGGTTCTTGATCGTCGCCGGCGGATACTGAGTTTTCCGCCGGGCACCGTGTTCGCGTTCCTGCGCTGGGCGGCGAACGATTACGGCACGGTGGTGTCCTGCATCGACATCGTGCGCGTCACCCGTCCCGGCGAGCCCTATCAGACGGTGCCGTTCGTGCGCCCCGGTGGTGAGAGCCTGCTGCGGCAGAGCGGCTGGCCGAAGGTCCGGCTGGTGCTGGAAGCGATAGACCGCATCGAAGCTATCGGCATCGACCCCGTCGATGTTGCGCCCGACCATTGGCGGCATCTGCACAATCGGATGCTCTCCGGGCAGGCGTCACGTCCCTACACTCCCGACCATCACCACGCCTGGCTGCGCCGGAGGGCGGTGTCATGAGCCGGCTTGGTTGGTTCCTCACCACCTATGTCGCGGTGATGGCGATCGTGCTGGGTGCGGTCTTCCGTCCGGCACCCCGGCTGATCTGGAATGCCACCGCCAGCACACCGGTCGGGCTGTATCGCCTGCAGCCAACGCACGAGTTGCATGTCGGCGACCTGATCGCGATCCGGCCCCCGGCCGACATCGCTGGGATGCTGGCGCGCGGTGGCTATCTGCCGCTCGGCGTGCCGTTGCTCAAGCCGGTCGCGGCACTGCCGGGACAACTGATCTGTCGGGTCGGCGCCATCGTGTCGGTTGACGGCAAGCCACTCGGCGATGCGCGGACTCACGATCATCGCGGCCGTCCGCTGCCAGTCTGGCAGGGCTGTCGGCACGTCCTGCCCGGCCAGATCTTCGTCATGAACCCGGCGGTCCCGACCAGTCTCGACGGCCGCTATTTCGGCGTTCTGCCGGTCGATGCGGTGCTCGGCCATGCCCAGCCGCTGTGGCTCGCGCCGTCACCGATTTCTCCCACCCCCAAGCAGAAACGAGGCTGACATGGCCCAGATCGGTACTTTCACGCGCACGTCTGACGGCTTCGCCGGTCGCCTGCGCACACTCGCCCTCGACGTCGAACTGACGATCGTGCCGGCGACCTCGTCGGACGCCGAACACGCGCCCGACTATCGTGTCCATCTCGGTGACGCCGACGCCGGACCGGAGATCGGTGCCGGCTGGAAACGCACGGGCGAGAAAGCGGGCACCTACCTCTCGCTCGTTCTCGATGACCCCATGCTGGCGCAACCGATCCGCGCCAATCTGTTCCAGTCCGACCGGCAGGGCCGAGCCTTCCATCTGGTCTGGAGCCGCCCGGTGAAGCGTGATGACCGGCGGTAAATTGAGGCTCCGGCTGTTCGGTGTCGTGCTTCCGGTCGTCGTGTCCATGACGATACCGAGGCATGTCGCGGTCGCCGATCCCTACGCCGACATGATCGCGGAGGCGGCCACGCGCGCGCAGATTCCGGCCTCATGGATCGCTGCCGTCCTGCATACCGAGAGCCGGGGCGATGCGCATGCCGTGTCGTCGGCGGGCGCGATGGGGCTCATGCAGGTGATGCCCGGAACATGGGCCAGCCTGCGCACGTCGCTCGGGCTCGGCGACGATCCGTTCGACCCGCACGACAACATTCTGGCGGGGGCGACCTATCTGCGCTGGATGCGGGATCGCTACGGCGAGGCCGGATTCCTCGCTGCCTATAATGCCGGTCCCGCGCGCTATGACGAGCATCTCGCGACCGGCCGACCGCTGCCTGTCGAGACGCGGAACTACGTCGCGTCGGTCAGCGCGCGGCTGGCTCTTCCGTTCGCGGACGACATCACGATTGGCGTCCCGTTGGCACCATCCTGGCAGGACTCTTCCCTCTTTCCGGCGTCATTCCTGCGCGCAGGAGATGCGTCCCGGTCTGTCGATGGCGCACATGATCCGGCACATTCATCTGGTTCCCGGCTGACCGACTGGACGGCGCTCGCACCGCAGTCAGCCGGGCTGTTCATCGCGTCAGGGCATGGGGAGGCGCGCCGATGATCCCCGTTCCGGTCCATCGGGCGCTCGCGGGCTATGGGTGCCTTGGGGATGGGCTGCCGGGGGGAGACAGGCAACGGACAGAAGGACGGCAAGATAAAAGCCGCGATCGTGATCGGCGGCAAATGGTTGGTTGGATTGGCTTTTTCGATCTTCTGCCTCATGTCACGAGCGGCCCCTGCATTGTTTTCCCCAATCATTTCAATGCTCCGGGCGCCGGCACCCTTTCAGCAAGAATGGAGTTGGCCCATGGCGACGGGTGACGATGATTTCCAGGTTCGGCCCGGCCGCATCCAGCATGGCAACCAGGGCGCGCGCCGTCCCAGATCGTTCGTCGGCGAGGTCATGCGGGCCGCCAGGAAGGCTGGTCATACCGGCAGGCATTTTGGCGGCGCGGATGGTCCGAAAGGACGATCGACTTTCGGGCGCGGCCGGCGCGCGGCCTTGTCGATCGCCAAGCGCTCGCCCGGCCGCCGCGTCGTCGTCAAGGCGCGCATCGTCCGCCATCAGGGCACACGCTTCCGCTCGGCACCGCTCGCCCGGCACATCGCCTATCTCAGGCGCGAGGGCGTCACTCGCGACGGCGAGAAGGCCCGCATGTTCGACGCCGGGTCTGATGCCGCCGATGATCGCGCCTTTGCCGAACGCTGTGCTGACGACCGCCATCATTTTCGCTTCACCGTCTCGCCCGAGGATCTGGCGCAGATGCGGGATGTCCACGGCTTCGCGCGCGAACTGATGCAGGACATGGAGCGCGACCTTGGCACCAGGCTGGACTGGGTCGGGGTCGACCACTGGAACACCGACAACCCGCATGTCCACATCCTGGTGCGCGGGGTCGCCGATGACGGCAAGGATCTGGTGATCAGCCGCGCCTATATCAGCCAGGGCCTGCGCGACCGCGCCGCCGAACGGGTGACGCTGGAACTTGGCCCACGCAGCGAGCAGGAAATCCGCACCGCCCTGGACACCGAGATCGGCGCCGACCGCTGGACCAGCCTCGATCGCGCGTTGCAGGACTTCAGCGACGAAGGCGGCGGCATCGTCGATCTGCGGCCGGGCGCGGGTGCCGAAGACCCGGAACTGCGGCGCCTGCTGGTCGGAAGGGCGACCAAGCTGGAAGGGCTGGGCGTGGCCGAACGGGTCGGGGTGGCACGCTGGACCCTCAAGCCGGGGCTGGAAGCGACGCTGCGCGATCTCTCCCTTCGGGGCGACATCATCAAGACCATGCACCGCGCCATGGCCGGCGGCGGGGTGGAACCCGATGTCGCGGGTTTTGCGATTCATGGCGAGACGCTGGCTGATCCCATTCTCGGCCGGCTGGTCGAGCGCGGGCTGGATGACGAGTTGAAGGGCTCGAGCTATGTGGTGATCGCGGGCACCGACGGGCGGACGCATCATGTCCGCTTCCCCGATCTGGACCTGACCGGGGACGCGAAACTCGGCGCGATCGTCGAGACCCGGAGCTGGGAAGACGCGAAGGGCACGCAGCGCCTGTCGCTGGCGACCCGCTCGGACTTCACGCTGGCCGAGCAGGTGACGGCACCCGGTGCGACCTGGCTCGACCGCCAGTTGCTTGCCAAGGATCCGGCGCTGGCCAACGCGGGCTTCGGCGCAGAGGTCCACAAGGCGATGGCGCAACGGATCGACCGTCTGGAATCCGAGGGGCTGGTCCGGCGGCAGGGCGAGCGGGTGGTGTTCGCGCCCGACCTGATCGGCACCCTGCGCCAGCGCGATCTCGATCAGGTGGCGGCCAGGCTTGCGACGCAGACCGGGCTGGAGCACCGGCCCGCGAAGGAAGGCGAGATCGTCTCGGGGGTCTATCGCCAGCGGGTGGTCCTGTCGTCGGGTCGCTTCGCCATGGTCGATGACGGGCTGGGCTTCCAGCTCGTGCCGTGGCGCCCGGCGCTGGAGCAGAAGCTCGGCCGCCATGTCAGCGGCACGATGTCGCCAGGCGGCAACGTCGACTGGAATTTCGGACGGAAGCGCGGGCTCGGATTATAGGTCGCCGCGTAAGGCGCAGCCAGGAGGGCAATACCCCGCGCAACCGACGACGCCTTAGAACTCCGCTGACAGGGTGAAGTGGTAGACGCGCGGCAGTCCCGCATACAAGGTCGATGCCGCACCGGACGTGCCGCTCGGCGCGCCGGTATAGACCGAGGCCCAATACCGTTCGTTGGTGACATTGCTAACGCCGAAACGCGCGACCCACGGAAAGCGGGCGACGTGGAAAGCATAGCGCGTGCCCAGTTCCAGCGTGGTGTATGATCCGGTATGCAGCGTGTTGGTTACGTTGGCCGCGCGGTTGCCCATGTAATGGACCCCGGCATTGAAGGCCCAGCCCGACGCGAAGCTGCCCATCGAGGCCGGAAGGCGGTAATCCAGCAGCAGGCTGGCCTGCAGCGGTGCGGCGCCGACGATTTCCTTGTCGTTATAGGCGGCGGTCCTGCTGCCGACCAGTTCCGCATCCAGCCAGGTCATGCCGGCGAGAACGGAGAGGTTGGGCAGGACCTCGCCCGAAACCTGGGCTTCCACGCCGTAATTGCGCTGCGTTCCGCCATAGGTGTAGGTCTGGCAGGTCGTGCCGCCGGCGCAGGTGCCGTTTGCCGCCGCGACATACATCGCATAGGGCGAGGTCATGCGGAAACCGTCGACGTTGAACTGCATCTTCTGATAACGCAATTTATAGCCGACTTCATATTCTTCGGAATGCGCGATCGGCAGCGCGATGTTCGTGTTGGTATAATACTGGCTGTTGGGCGTCACGGGGCCCGCTTCGACCGACCGCCCATAGGTGAAATAGAGGGTCTGGTTGTCGGTCGGCTTGTACATCACGCTGGTGGTCGGGCTGAAAGCCGCGTCGGCCGAAAAGGTTTTCTTCAGTGCGCTGCTGGCATTCAGCGCCCCCTTCTGGTCGATCCAGCTCCAGGCCAGCGTGCCCATGATCGACCAG
>NZ_JABEQM010000006.1 GCF_014174155.1 Gluconacetobacter tumulisoli
TCGGCCAACTGCTTCAGCTGCTCCACCGACAGGTTCCGCAGGTCCGCCGGGCAGGACACCCGGTCCAGAAGCGGAAAGCGACCCCGCGTCGGCACCGATCCCGCCTGCTGCCCTTCTGACTGCTGTTCGGTCATGATTGTCAGCTCCTGCGATCGACCACGTAATGGATGAGATCCCGGAGCCTGTCGGCCTCGGCACCGAAAATATCGAGATGGGATTCCGCCTGCTCGGCCACGCGTCGCGCTTCCCGCGCCGCGCCGTCGACCCCCAGCAGGGCGACATAGGTGGACTTGCCGGCAGCCTGGTCCTTGCCCGCGGTCTTGCCCAGTTCCTCGGCGCTGGCCGTCGCGTCCAGCACGTCGTCCGCAATCTGGAACGCTGCCCCGAGATCCCGTCCGTAGGCGGCGATGCGCGATCGCACCGACAGGTCGGCATCGCCCAGGATGGCGCCGGCTTCGGCGGAATAGCGGATCAGGCAGCCGGTCTTCAGCGCGTGCAGGCGCTCGACCTCCTGCAGGGCGAGGGCGCGTCCTTCTCCCTCCATGTCGATCATCTGGCCGCCGACCATGCCAGCGGCGCCGGATGCGGCGGCCAGGGCGGCGACCAGACCGATTCGCACGCCGGCGTCGGGATGGGTCGCCGCGTCGGCCAGGATCTCGAACGCCATGGTCTGCAGCGCGTCGCCCGCCAGGATCGCCGTGGCCTCGTCGAACTTCCGGTGGGTCGAGGGCTGGCCGCGGCGCAGGTCGTCGTCGTCCATCGCCGGCAGATCATCATGAACCAGGGAATAGGCGTGCAGCATCTCCACCGACGCGGACACGCGATAGGCACCGGATTCGGCAACGCCGAACAGGCTGGCCACTTCGGCGGCCAGATAGCCGCGCAGCCGCTTGCCCCCGCCCAGCGTGGCGTAGCGCATGGCGTCGACAACCCGCGCCTCGCTGCCCGGAACCGGCGGCAGAAGGCTGTCGATCGCGGCTTCGACCGCCGCGGCCCGCTTCGCCATGGATGCACGCAGAAGGCTGCCCCGATCTCCGGAATTCCCCACGGGGGCTGTCGCTATTGTCTGGCTCATCGGCGCATCAATCCATAGATTTCGTCTCCAGCGTGCCATCGGCCCGCTGGATGATCGCCTGAACGCGGGCCTCGGCCTCGTTCAGCTTGCTCTCACAATGTCGTCTCAGGGCCGCGCCACGCTCGTAGGACGCGATGGCGTCCTGGAGCCGGAGCTGCCCGCCTTCCAGTTGACGAACGATCTCCTCCAACTGGACGAGGGCGTCTTCAAAGGACAGCAGGGACAGGTCGTCCGTCATGGGTGCGGTACTTCCATCATGAGGCGGAGGAATTACTCCCTGCCGGGCGCATCTGCCAAGGGCATAGGGGGAATGGCAGGAATTTGTGGAAGATGTGGCATCCACGCAACGTGTTCGGAACGCTGAAGGAAAAGCCTCTTCAGGTCCCTGGAACTGCGTCGGGGCGGCGGCGGATGACGAAGGACAGGACCCCGCCATCCTCGCCGAAGGCGATCAGCGCGTGGCCTGTTTCCCGGCAGAACGCCTGGAAATCGGCGACGCTGGCACGGTCGGTCGCAATGACGCGCAATCGCTCGCCCGGCTGCATGCCGCGCAAGGTGCGATTGGCCTTGAGAACGGGAAGCGGGCAACTTAGCCCTTTGACGTCGAGCACAGTCTCGCTCATGAAAATGGGGGCTCCGGCGGGGGGCGGCCGCGTCCGGCCTGGTGCGGGTGCGATGTTTACGACACATCTCGACGCATCATATGATGAAACAGCCAGCGGATAAAATATGACGACGGACAATGGGACGGACATGACCGGCTATCGGATCGGTATCGATTTCGGCGGAACCAAGATCGAGATCGCGGCCCTTGCGGCCCGCGACGGGCGCGAACTCGTCAGGCGACGCATCGCCAACCCCGGCTATTATGACGGGGCGATCCAGGCCATCCGCGATCTGGTCGCGGGCGTGGACGGGGAACTGGGCGGGCAGGGCACCGTCGGCATCGGAATTCCCGGCTCGATCAGTCCCGACAGCGGCGTCATCAAGAACGCGAACGCCACATGGCTGAACAACCAGCCATTCGGCCGCGACCTGACTGCCTCCGTCGGGCGAGAGGTCCGGGTGGAGAACGACGCCAACTGCTTCGCCCTGTCCGAGGCCGTGGACGGGGCGGGAGCCGGGCATCGCGTGGTCTTCGGTGTCATTATCGGTACGGGAATGGGCGGTGGAATCGTCGTCGACGGCAAGCTGCTGACCGGCGCGCACCACATCGCGGGCGAATGGGGACATGTCCCGCTGCCCTGGCCGAGGCTCGAGGAAATGCCCATGCCTAAATGTTTCTGCGGAAACGAGGGCTGCCTGGAACGCTTTCTCAGCGGTTCGGCCCTGGCCCAGGACTGGAAGGGGCCAGGCAACCGCAGCACCGCCGGAATCGAGGATCAGGCCGAAGCCGGCGACCAGGCTGCGATCGGCGCACTGGACCGCTACATGGACCGCCTGGCCCGGGCGTGCGCCATGGCAATCAATTTCATGGACCCCGATGTCATCGTCCTGGGGGGCGGGGTGTCGAACCTGAATTCGATCTATGAACGCGTGCCGCTGCTGATGCCGCGCTACGTCATCACGCCTCGCTGCACCACGCCGATCATACGGAACCGGCATGGGGACAGTTCGGGCGTGCGCGGGGCGGCATGGCTGTGGTCGGACGGCGAGGTGCCGGCCTAGAGTAAAGAATCGGCCAGATCTGGCGTTGCGGGCATCTTCACGCGTTCGGGTCCTCGTTCCAAACGTGATCCAGAAGCGTGAAGACACGCGGAAGAGCAGGTCGCGCGGCCGGTCAGGTATCCTGTTTGATCCGATCGGGCCGGAAGCCCGTGGCTACCACATATAGCTCGCTCGATTCCTTGCGGCTGGCCGGCGGCTTGGCATGGCGGACCGTGGCGAAGGCCTGTTTCATCGGGGTCAGCATCTGCCGTTCCGATCCGCCTTGGAAGACTTTCGCGACGAACGCCCCGTTTTCCGCCAGCACCTTGGTCGCGAAATCGAGCGCCAGTTCAGCAAGGCCGATGATGCGCAGATGGTCGGTCGGCGCATGGCCCGTCGTATTCGGTGCCATGTCCGACAGCACAAGGTCGGCCGGCCCCCCCAGTAGCGCGATCAGCCGATCAGGCAGGTCGGGATCGTTGAAATCCCCTTCCAGGATCGTCGCGCCGGACACGGGATCGACCGGCAGCAGATCGACGCCGACCACATGCGCCGCGCCGCGCTTGACCGCGACCTGCGTCCATCCTCCGGGTGCCGCCCCCAGATCCACCACGCGCATTCCGGGCCGGATCAGGTGGAAACGGTCGTCCAGTTCGATCAGCTTGAAGGCCGCGCGGGACCGCCAGCCCTGCTTACGCGCCGCCAGGACATAGGGATCGTTCAGCTGCCGGTTCAGCCAGCGCTGCTGCGCGGTTGTGCGGCCACGGGCGGTGCGCAGCGATACGGCCTGCGCGCGCGTGGTTTTCGCGGCGCCGGCATCCGCCTGTGCGGACGTGCCGCCCGGCGTTGCGCTGCTGGAAAGGGACTTGCCGGGAACCCGCGACTTGCCGTTTCCGGCCGGGGGACGTCGCTTCATGGACGAGAGACGCCGACCGTGGTCAGTCTGGGCCGTGCAAAGGGCAGGGCGGGAGGGAATGGCGAAAGGGGCGCCATGGCCGAATCGTTGATCATGCGCAGCAGCATACCATCGCGCAGTCCCCGATCCGCCACGACGATCTCGGGAACCGGCCATATTTTGTGGATGGCTTCGAAAATCGCGCATCCCGGCAGGACATAGAGCGCACGTTCCGGCCCAACGCAGGAATGCTGCCGCAGGCCGTCCGGCCCCATGCCGGCCAGGGTCCGGATCGCCGCCAGGGCCGCCTCGGACGGCAAGATGGTGCCGTCCACCGCCGAACGGCTATAGCGCGCCAGGGACAGGGCGATGCTGGCCAGTGTCGTGATGGTGCCGCTAGTTCCCATCAGGCTGACATTGCCGCGACTGATTTCCCGCCCGATGCAATGGACGTCCTCGAACGCGCGCAATTGCCGCGTCACGGCGTCGACCATATGGCGATAGCCGTCCTCAGTGAGGGCCGCGTCGCCGAATTGCTCGGCCAGGGTGATGACGCCGACCGGAAGGCTGAGATAGCCGATCAGCTCCTGGCTGCGCGACCGTCGCTCCGTCCGCACCCATGCCACTTCGGTCGAGCCGCCGCCGATGTCGAACAGGACCGCGCGGTTCCGTGCGGGGGACAGTCTTTCATCGTGCAGAAGCGCCGAGCAGCTGTCCATGGCCAGCTCAGCCTCCTCGCGGGGCGAGATCACGCCGATATCCAGGCCCGTCTCGCGCCGGACGCGCTCCAGGAAGGCGCTGCCGTTTCCGGCGCGGCGGCAGGCCTCGGTCGCCACGGCGCGATACCGGCGCAGCCGACGCCGTCCCATACGCGCGGCACAGATCTTCAACGCGTCGACGGTCCGATCCATCGCGTCCTGGTCCAGCAGTCCCGTCCGCTGCAGACCCGCGCCCAGCCTGACGATGCGGCTGAAACTGTCGACGACGCGGAATCCGTCGGCCGACGGCGTCGCGATCATCAACCGGCAATTGTTGGTCCCGAGATCAATGGCAGCGTACATGCCCGACATCCCGTGATTCGTTGTGAATCCGGAGGCACGGGAGAATGGTTGTCCCTCCTGGCCATCGCGCCAGGACATGCTGTTGTCCATCGGACGGTCCCTTTGCCGCTGCTGGATTCATAGTGGATTCCGACCTGCGCGAAGGGCAAGTCAAATATGCCGCATGCAGGAAACTTCGCCAGAAAGGTGCTTGTCACACCGATCCGCCGATGCTATCAGCCGCTCACCGCACGGCACGACACGCCGCAAGGCAGTGTTGGGGGATAGTTTAGCGGTAGAACTACCGGCTCTGACCCGGTCAGCCCTGGTTCGAATCCAGGTCCCCCAGCCATTTCCCTGAATGGGTGAAATCACTTCGGCTTCCGCTTCTCTATCGCGGAGAGCTGTAGGAAATGCCAGGCCAGTCATATGACCGAGGCAGGTATTTCGGATTTTCCTGATTAGGCTGCCGGACCGGCAAATCCCGTTCAAATTTCTCACCCGCTGCAACCGGATTGACGCCCGCTTTTCGGCTCGGATGTGTCGAGCACCGAAGCCGAGCGCGGAAAAGGCGTGTCGGGCCACCGCGCGCATTTTCAAGCATGCGCCGCATATTCGTCGAATGTGGTGCATGACGGATGCTGCGACGACCTTTCAGATCGATACGATATGATGATAATTTCAGGATCGGAGGGCGTTGCGACGCCGTGGGCCAGGGAGCAGCAAGGATGACACGCCAGATTTGCGAACCCGCTCGGATGATCGATGTCATCGTGGAAACCGACGTCCTGGTGGTCGGCAGCGGCCCCGGCGGTCTGGCCGCGGCCCTCGCGGCGGCACGTGCCGGGGCACGGACCATCCTGCTGGAGCGCAACGGGTGTTTCGGGGGCAATATCACCCAGGTCGGAGTCGAGGGATTCGCCTGGTACCGACACGAACACACCATCGACAGCGAAGGCATCGGCGTGGAGTTCGAGGAGCGTGCCCGGGCGATGGGCGCGACGACGCCGGAACCTCAATCGATCAGCCACGCGCTCGACGCCGAGATGTTCAAGTACGTCGCCGACTGCCTGGTGGAAGAGGCAGGCATCACGCCGATGCTTCACCGCACGTTCGTCGCCCCGATCGTCGAAGAGGGGCTGCTGCGCGGCATCATCACGGAAAGCAAGGCGGGGCGCGAGGCCATCATGGCCGCGCGGATTGTCGATGCAACCGGCGACGCCGATGTCGCCACGCGGGCCGGCGCGCCGGTCCACAAGACCCCGCGCGCGGATATGATGTCGGTGTCGGTGATGTTTTCGATGAACGGCGTCGACAAGGCGCGATTCATCGAACAGGTGAAGGCCGACCCGCAGACCTACGCCGACTGGGCCGGCAATGGCGAATGGGACATCGAGACGACAGGAAAGGAGGACGACATGTTTTCTCCGTTTCTGCGCAAGCCCTTCCGGATGGCAGCCGAGGCCGGACTGATTCCGCCGTCGCTGGCGACCATTGCGGGAACCTGGGGATCGGTGACGGATCAGGGAGACCTGACCTATCTCAACCTTGTGCATCTGTCGGAGTGCGATGGCACCGATCCCGACGATCTGACGCGCGGCGAAATCGCCGGCCGGCGGCAGGCTGTGCTGGCGGTCGAGGCGCTTCGGCGCTTCATGCCGGGGTGCGAAGGGGCGAAGCTGCGTAATTTCGGCATGACGCTGGGCATCCGCGATACACGCAAGATCGACGCACAATACAACCTTACGGCCCACGACGTGCGCGGACAGGCGCGCTTCGAGGATTCGATCGGTATCTTTCCTGAATTCATCGACGGGTACGGTCTGCTGATCCTGCCGACCACCGGCCGTTATTTCCATGTGCCCTATCGCGCCCTGCTGCCCAAGGGGGTTGGAAACCTGATCGTCGCGGGCCGGTCCATCGGGGGCGACAGGGTGTCGCATGCCGCCGTGCGCAACATGATGTGCTGCGCGGTCAGCGGACAGGGGGCCGGGGTCGCAGCTGCGTTGTCGGTGCGCACCGGGCAGCCGTTCGATTGCCTGGATATTTCATTGGTCCAGGCCGAATTGCTGCGACAGGGGGCACGCATCCGTTGACGGCGAGCAGCGGCGGGACAGCCGCAGCGGCGCGCCGCTGGTGGATGCTCATGCTGTTCAGCCTCGCGATCGCGGGAAATTATTATGCATATGATTCGATCGCGCCGGTCGCGGACCTGCTGCGCCGATGGGCGTGCTGGTCGCAGGACCGCATAGGGCTGCTGAACGCCGTTGTCAGCCTGCCGAATATCGTGGTGGCGCTGGCGGGTGGATTGCTGATCGATCGTCAGGGCGTGACGCGCGTGCTTCTGGGCACGGCCGCCCTGTGTTTCATCGGCGGCGTGCTGACGGCCATGGGCAGTGCCTATCCGGTCATGGTCGCGGGGCGCCTGTTCTTCGGACTGGGCCAGGAAACGCTGCTGATCGCGTTGCTGGGCGGTCTGGCGCGCTGGTTTCCGGCCGACCAGATGGCCTTCGCAATGGCGTCGTTCTTCAGTCTGGCGCGCGTGGGGTCCTCGCTGGCGGATCTGTCGCCGGTCTGGGCGCATGGGCTGTATGCCTGGGGCTGGCAGGCCCCGCTCTGGTTGGCGGCGGCGTTGACGGGGGTCAGTCTGCTGGCCGTGTGCGCCTATGCATGGCTGGACCGGCGGGCGATGGCGGTGGCGTATCCCGGGGGGAACGTCCCCCATGGCACGGTGCGCGACGCATGGGTCGGGTTAAAGGAGTTCGACCTGTCGTTCTGGTATATCCTGGCATTGAACGTGCTGTTCGCTTCGGCGGTCTTTCCATTTCGCAGCACCTTCGCCATCGCCTATTTCCAGGACGCACGGGGCCTGACATTGGCCGATGCGGGGCGGATCAACAGCCTGGTCTTCCTGGCCGCCATTTTCGTCACGCCGCTGTGCGGCATGGTCGCGGACCGCTTCGGGCACAGGACGTTGCTGATGGCGTTTGGCGCGGGCCTGATGCCGCTGGCCTTCCTCATCCTAGGGATCACCGGCTGGAGCCCGTGGATTTCGGCGGTGTTGATGGGTGTCAGCTTTTCGATTGTGCCGGCCGTGATCTGGCCGTCCACCGTAAGGCTGGTGGATCGACGGGTGCTGGGCACGGCGCTCGGCCTGGTCAACGTCCTGCAGAACGCCGGGCTGACACTTGCTAACCTGCTGATCGGTCGGATCAACACGGCGTGGGGGGCCGGTCCGGACAACCCGTCAGGCTATGACGGGATGTTGGCATTCCTGGGATTGGTCAGTTTCCTGGGATTCCTGTCGGCCGCGCTGCTCTGGCAGCGGGAGCGCGGACCGAACGGGCATGGCCTGGCGCTGCCGGGCGCCGCATCGCATGGTCAGGAATAGCGATAGACCACGTCCGGAAACTGGTCGGTCGCGAAGACATAGAAGAATTTCAGGTCCGCAGCGGATTCGTTGCGTATGCCATGTTCGGCATTGCCGGGAATGAAGATCGTCGTCCCGGGACCGACATTGGTGTCCTGGCCATCGATAGTCATGATCCCGGTGCCTTCGACAATGAAATAGATTTCTGGATCTTCATGCCGGTGAAGCTCCAGCCTGCCTTCGCGGGCGGGGACCGTCGCCAGACCGGCGGTCAAAGTGTCCGTAGGAGTGATGTTCCCGCTGATCAGCGTATGCCAGGAGACAAATCCCGTGGCCGAATGTTCGACCGGGCGCTCGGCCGCGCTGGTCACGACGGGTGCGATAGGGGTCTTCACGTCGAATGCTCTCCTGTAACCGGCGGATTTTCCGTCATTGCGGCATCGGATCGTAATGCCCTGGAAACCTGGTGTCTGCATCCTTCATGCGACGCGGGCGTGGACAGCCATGCCCCATCGGCGATACTCACCGCTTTTAGAGTCCGCTTGGAGAAGATGCTGTTGCGATATTGTGTCGTAGGCGCTGGTTTCAGCGGGGCCATCATGGCCCGTGCCCTTGCCGAGGCCGGCCACAAGGTCCTGCTGCTGGACGAACGAGCGCAAGTGGCGGGAAACTGCCATACCAGCCGCGATGACGAGACCGGTGTCATGGTCCATCGGTTCGGACCGCATATCTTCCATACGGCCGACGAACGGGCATGGACCTACATCAACCGCTTTGGCGTGATGAAGCCCTACGTCAACCGGGTAAAGGCGCAGTCGCAGGGTCGGATCTACAGCCTGCCCATCAACCTGATGACGATCAACCAGTTCTTCGGCACGACGCTGCGTCCGGACGAGGCCCGGCAGTTCATCGCCGCGCGCGCCGACCAGTCCATCGCCACGCCCGAATCGTTCGAGGAGCAGGCGCTGTCGATGATCGGTCCGGAACTGTACCGGGCGTTCTTCCATGGGTACACCAAGAAGCAGTGGGGCGTATCGCCGACGGGGCTTCCGGCCTCGATCCTCAAGCGCCTGCCGGTCCGATTCAATTATGACGACAATTATTTCAGCCATCCGTGGCAGGGCATGCCGGAGAACGGCTACACCGCGATCATAGAGAACATTCTGAAGGCCGAGGGGATCGAGCTTCGTCTCGGCCAGTCGTTCGAGACGGTGGACGAGCGTTTCGCCCATGTCTTCTATACCGGGCCGATCGACCGGTATTTTTCCTACGCGCTGGGACGCCTCGGCTACCGGACCCTGGATTTCGAGGCTTTCGTCGCCGACGGGGATTACCAGGGAACGGCGGTCATCAACTACTGTGACGAGACCGTACCCTATACCAGGATCACCGAACACAAGCATTTCGCGCCGTGGGAGCAGGAGCGTTTCACCCGCACCATCTGCTTCCGCGAATACAGCCGCCAGGCCGGTGCCGACGACATCCCGTACTATCCCATCCGTCAGGTCGGGGAGAAGGCGCTGCTGACCCGCTATATCGAGATGGCGCGGGCAACGCCGGGCGTGTCGTTCATGGGACGGCTGGGAACCTACCGTTACCTGGATATGGATGTGACGATCTCCGAAGCCCTGGCGGCCTCGGATCGCGTGCTGGACGTCGCACGGCAGGGCGGCGTTATCCCGACTTTCTTCGTCGATCCGTCCTGATGGTTTCCTTCTCCCCGGCCGGGTGTTGGCCGAGAGGGAGCAGACGTTCGGTGACCCGCCGATGAAGGTCGGCGGCCTCGCCTCCCGGCAACAGGGCCAGTGTTTCCCGCATGGCCTGCAGAATGTCCTGGGTCGCGTCGGGCAGGGCGCGGGTCCACCACGCCAGGGCGTCGGGGACCTGACCCGCTTCGGCCAGAAGGGTGGCAAGATTATGCTGCCCGCGATAATCGCCGGCCTCGGCCGACCGGCGATACCAGGATAGCGCCGCGACGCGGTCCTGCGGCACGCACCAGCCTTCATCGAGAAAACGCGCCACCAGATTCATTGATTTTGCATGGCCGTCCTGCGCCGCCGCCAGGAACAGCCGCCATGCCTCGTGCTGCTGCCGTGGAACGCCGCGTCCGCGCATCAGCATGTTCGCCAGATTGTAGCGCGCCCAATTGTCGCCGGTGATGCTGGCCGCGCGATACCATGTCGCGGCATTGGCCGGATCGGCGGTGCATCCCCATCCGCGCTCCAGGCAACGGCCCAGCATGTTCATGGCCGGCGCATGGCCGGCCCGCGCCGCGATCGTGAACCACGCGAGCGCCTGCGCCTGGTCCCGTTCGATCAGGACACCGTCCAGAAGGGCCTGACCCAGAAGCAGCTGGGCCGCGACATGACCGCGTTCCGCCCCATCGCATACATCCCGCATTTTGGGCGACAGGGGCACCGCCATGGGCCGTTGTCGTCGCACCGCATGACGACGCAAGCCGTCAAAAATACGGTCGAAGGGAATTGTCACAGTTTGACACCTAGGCTAGTTGGTGAGAGCAATTCTGATAATCATTATCAACTGGTGACCTTCATGACAATCCGATCCGGTCTTCCTGCACCGTCCGGCCAGAAGAACGTGGGCTCGACGACACTTGGTCTGATGCTTGGGGCGGCATGGCTCTTTCCCCACGACGCGGGGGCGGCCGACATGCAGACCCCCGCCACCCCGTCACGGGACAAGAGTGCCGAGACGGCGGAAAAGGAAAAGAACGACGCCCGACACCGTGCGGAGCACCTGATCGTCACCGGACATGTCAACGACTATCAGGAAACCCGCCCGCATCTGGATCGCATCCTGACGAAGCTGGTGGATACGCCGCAAACCATTGCGGAGATCCCGAAGGAGCTGATGCAGGATCAGAATACGACCAACATGCTCGACGCGCTGAAGACCGTGCCGGGCATCAGCATCGCGGCCGGCGAGGGCGCGCAGCAGGGCGATAATCTGTCGATTCGCGGTTTCAATGCGCAAAACGATTTCTATCGTGACGGCATGCTGGATTTCGGCAGCTACTACCGCGACCCGTTCGACCTCGAGACCGTGGAGGTCCTGAAGGGGCCGTCCGGCACCCTGTTCGGGCGCGGATCGACCGGTGGCGTCATCAACCAGGCGACGAAGCACGCGGACATGACATCCCGGACGGCCGGCACCCTATCCTTTGGTACCGATGCGACGAAGCGCCTGACGATCGATATCGACCGGTCGTCGAATATGCTGGGCGGCATGGCATTCCGACTGAACGCGATGGTCCACGATGCCGGAATCGCGGGCGTGAATTTTGGCGAAACCCGCCGCTATGGCATCGCGCCGTCTCTGGCGTTCGGGCTGAACACGTCGACACGGGTTCGGATCGACTATCTGCGTCAGCAATCCTATGATTCCCAGTCCTATGGCATCCCGTGGCTGAACGGGTCTCCGGCGCCGGTCTCGCGCTCCAACTTTTATGGCTATGACGGGGACTACCTGCGTTCGGCGGTCAATATCGGAACGGTGCGGGTCGAGCACGATTTCAGTCGCCATTTCACCGTTCACGACCAGATCCGCTATTCGACCTACAATACCGGCCAGCGCGCGGTGGAAGGGCAGCTGCTGGGTTATACCTCGTCCACTGATATCGTGCCGGCCGGCGTTCCACTGTCCCAGATCCAGGTGTCGCGCAACACGCTGGCCCTGAGTGGCCCGTCGACGCTGCTGGACAACCAGACGGAGGGCAATGCCGATTTCCAGACCGGCATCCTGCGCCATCAGATCGTGCTGGGGCTGGAGGAGCAGCGCCAGACGGCGGACATCACCCGCTACACCTACCCGAAAAGCCTGACGTCCCTGCTGGATCCGGTGCAGGTTCCATTCACCTACGTGTCCCAGCTGCGAAGCATGTCGGGCAGCGTGTCGAACGATCTGGCGCCGTACCTGAACTATACCCTGTCGATCGGCAGGCACTGGCAGATTCTCGGCGGATGGCGCTGGGATCATTACACCACCGAATACAAGCAGATCGTCGCCCCGGCGACGTATGTCACGCGGGACGACAAGGTTTCGACCTGGCGCGGGGCGATCGTCTACAAGCCCACCGAAGACAGCAGCATCTATTTCAATTACGGCACATCCTTCGACCCGTCGGGGGAAAATATCTCGCTGACGGCCTCCACGGCCGCCGTGGCGCCGGAGAAGTCGCGCACCTTCGAGTTCGGCACGAAATGGAATTTCGACCGGTTGTCGCTGACGGCGGCCGCCTACCGGATCGAGATGACGAACGTGCGCGAGACAAACCCGGCCGACGCGACCGAAACGATTCTGGCGGGCAACTACCGTTCGCAGGGGTTCGAACTGTCGGCATCCGGCCATATCACGCCGCGATGGAGCGTTTTCGGCGGATACAGCTATGATGACGTGACGGTGGTCGCATCGCCCAACATCCTTGAACTTGGCAACCAGCCGCCGAACGCGCCCAAGCATACGATCGCCTTCTGGACGGAATATCACCTCCCCTGGCTTCCCGTCGAAGTGGGCGGCGGCGTGAATTATGTTTCCAGCCGGACGGCAAGCTCTCTGCCTGTGACGGGAACGACGGTGATCGAACGCGCCCCGGGCTACACCACCGCGCAATTGATGGTGAAATATCGCATCAACCCCAACCTGTCCGCCCAGGTGAACATCGCCAATATATCGAACACCTATTATTACAGTGGTCTGCATCCGACGCATATCGTCGTCGGCCCCGCCCGCTCCGCACTGTTCTCGCTGAGCGCGAGCTTCTGATGCTTCTGGCGATTCCGCATGTTCTGGACGACGCGGAAATCGCGTCGTTTCGGACGCGCCTGATGACGGCGTCCTGGACCGACGGCCGCGCGACTGCGGGACATCAATCGGCGCGAGCGAAGCAGAACCTGCAGATCGCCGAGGACGATCCATTGGGGCGCGAACTGGGCGAGGAACTGGCGCGGGCGCTGGGACGGATGCCGTTATTCGTGTCCGCGGCCCTGCCTCAGCGCATCTTTCCCCCGCTCTTCAGCCGTTATCGGGCGGGGGCAGGGGACAGGTTCGACAACCATGTGGACAATGCCATTCGCTACGACGCGCGCGGAACGATCCGGACGGACGTGTCGGCGACGTTGTTCCTGACGCCACCCGACGAATACGACGGCGGCACGCTGGTGATCGACGATGTCTTCGGCCCGCGTGAGGTACGCCTGCCGGCGGGTTCGCTGGTGCTTTACCCGTCGTCGTCGTTGCACCGCGTTACTCCCGTGACGCGTGGGGAACGGCTGGCGGCGGTATTCTGGATGCAAAGCCTGGTTCGCGACGAGGGCCAGCGCCGTATCCTGTTCGACCTGGACCGCAGCATCCAGGACCTGGCCGCGGATCTCGTCGACGATCCGCGCATCCTGTCGCTCACCAACATCTATCATAATCTGGTACGGCGCTGGGGAACGCCGTGACGCCGTTCCCCCCGACCTTCAATGGGCGAAGGACAGGAGGCGCGACGACGGTCGGGCTGACGATTTAACGGACGGTCGCCAGCTTCGCCGCTGCGGTCGCACGTTGGCGGATTTCGGCCACATCCGGTACGCCGGGGGGAACGAGCCACGATCCGCCAACGCAGCGTACCGACGGCAGATCCAGCCATTGGGGCGCCCGTTCGAGGTCGATGCCGCCGGTCGGGCAGAAGCGGATGCGGCCGAACGGCGCGGACAGGGCCTTCAGCGCCTTGATGCCGCCGGAGGCCTCGGCCGGGAAAAACTTGAAGCGATCAAGGCCCAGGTCCAGTCCGCGCATGATGTCGCTGCTGTTGGCGATGCCGGGCAGGAAGGGAATGCGGCGGGCGATCGCGGCCTTGGCCAGACCGTCGGTCAGACCCGGACTGACGATGAATTCCGCGCCGGCCTCGATGCTGGCATCCAGGTCGGCCTCGTTCAGCACGGTGCCTGCGCCGACGACCGCCCCTTCGACCTTGGCCATTTCCGCGATGACGTCCAGCGCGGCCTCGGTGCGCAGGGTCACCTCCAGTACGCGCAGCCCGCCTGCCACCAGTGCCTCGGCAATCGGGCGGGCGTGGGCCGCGTCCTGCACCACAAGCACCGGGATGACCGGGGAGAGGCACATGATGCGATCTATTTCGGACATGGCTGGTTCTTTCTTCCTATGGGGCGGCAGGCCGGGCGATCGGATGACATGACGACCGCCCGGCGAAATCTGTTGGACGGGCCTATTGCTCCATCGCGGCCAGCATCGCCGACGCGCCACGCTCGGCACTGTCGGCGCCACGGCGCATGAAGGTGAACAATTCGCGGCCGGTGCCTTCCTCCGCCCGGGGCGGGGGACACAGTTCCCGGGCGTCCCATTCGGCCTGGTCGACCAATGCGTCGATCCGGCCGTCCTGGGCGCTGAGCCGCACCAGGTCGCCGTCGCGCAGCCGGGCAAGCGGGCCGGTGGGGAGGGCCTCGGGCGAGAGATGAATCACCGCCGGGACCTTGCCGCTGGCGCCCGACATGCGTCCGTCAGTCACCAGCGCGACCCGATGTCCCCGATCCTGGAGCACGCTCAGCGACGGCGTCAGCTTGTGCAGTTCCGGCATGCCGTTTGCCGCCGGTCCCTGGAACCGCACGACCACGACAACGTCGCGGTCCAGCCGGCCCGCGCGATAGGCGGCCAGGACCTCTTCCTGGTCGTTGAAGACGGCTGCCGGGGCCTCGATGGTCCAGCGGTCGCTGGATACCGCGCTGGTCTTGAAGATGCCGCGTCCGAGATTGCCCTGAAGCAGGCGCATGCCGCCGTCGGCGCTGAAGGGGGCTGAGGCAGGGCGCAGGATCGTCTCGTCACCCGGAACGGATGGCGTATCCGTCCAGACCAGCCGGTCATCACGCAATTCCGGCGTGCGTGTGTAGGCCCGGAAACCCTCGGGGGCCACGGTCAGGATGTCCCCATGCAGCAGGCCCGCGTCCAGCAGCGTCGAAATGATGAAACCCATGCCCCCCGCCGCGTGAAACGCGTTCACGTCCGCGGCGCCGTTCGGATAGACGCGCGCCAGCAGGGGCACCGCGCCGGACAGACGGTCCAGATCTTCCCAGTCGATGACGATGCCGGCGGCCCGAGCGATCGCCGGCAGATGGATTGCGAGGTTCGTGGACCCCCCCGTCGCCAGCAGCCCCACCGCCGCGTTGATGATGGCCTTCTCGTCGACGCAGTGCCCCAGCGGGCGGTAGTCGTCGCTATCCATGCCCATCGCCAGGACGCGATGCACGGCCTCGCGCGTCAGTTCCTGGCGCAGCCGGGTCGTGGGGGGGACGAAGGCCGCGCCCGGAACGTGCAGGCCCATCACCTCCATCATCATCTGGTTGGTGTTCGCCGTGCCGTAGAAGGTGCATGTCCCGGCGCCATGATAGGACGCTGCCTCGGCTTCCAGCAGTTCCTCGCGGCCGACCTTTCCTTCCGTATAAAGCTGGCGGACCTTCTGCTTCGTCTTGTTCGGCAGGCCGGACGACATCGGGCCGGCCGGCACCAGCACCGTCGGCAGGTGGCCGAAGCGCAGGGCGCCCATCAGCAGCCCAGGGACGATCTTGTCGCAGATGCCCAGCAGCGCGACTCCCTCGAACATGCCGTGGCTGAGGGCCACCGCCGTCGACAGCGCGATCGTGTCGCGGCTGAACAGCGACAGTTCCATGCCCGGCTGGCCCTGGGTCACGCCGTCGCACATGGCCGGGACGCCCCCGGCTACCTGGGCCGTAGCCCCCTTTTCACGCGCGAACAGGCGCATCTGGTCGGGATAGCGGGCATAGGGCTGGTGCGCCGACAGCATGTCGTTATAGGCGGTGACGATTCCGATATTCATCGCGCCGCCCGCGCGGATCGCGGACTTGTCCTCGCCCGACGCGGCAAAGCCATGGGCCAGGTTCCCACACGCCAGGCGCGGACGGGCGACGCCACGGTCCCGCTGACGGGCGATCAGGTCGAGATAGGCGGTGCGAGTCGGCGCGGAGCGACGGATCACGCGATCCGTCACCTCGGCCAGGAGAGGGTTCATCTGCATGGGAGGTGACCGTGACAGCAGCGTCGGATTCGATGCAGAGCAGGCAAGACCGTAACTCCTGAATGTCATGTCCATGCGCGCCGAAGGCGGGGCTAGTTATGCATGACACGCATAGGATGGGAAAGTCGGGACTGATACCGTCTAAATATAAGGTGATCAAGTTAATTATTGATATAAATGAAGCGTTATGAGGGCGTATTTTGTAATATTATTACAATGAGCGCTATGCCGCCATAGGCGGCGATGCGTACCAGAAGCGGGCCGAGGGTGAAAACCTGCGCCCGTTCCCGTTCGGTCAGGCAGGCGTTCATGGCTTCGGCCAGCCATTCGTCCCGCCGCCGGCGATTCTGCCGCAAAATTTCGCGTCCTTCATCCGTCAGACGGACGCGAATCCTGCGTCGATCCACCTGATCGGGCGTGCGGGTGACCAGGGCCGATGCCTCGAGATCCCGCAGGATAGCCGCCAGGTTGGGCGACCGCATGTTTTCCGCTCGGGCCAGCGCCGATGGCGTCGCCTCATCGCCCAGGCGGTCGATAGCGCTGATGACCAGCATCCGCGTCCACGATTCGGGATCGTTCCGGGCTTCCTGCCGCAGGCGACGGGCCAGGCGGGTCAGGTCGCCACGCAGGCATGACACAGCGGTTGCGTCCATGCCGCATATCTCTATTTCCTGCACCTGGAACCTCTCTTTTTTTGCTACTTTATAATATCTATTAATTCATAGCAATATGCCGTCGTGAATGCCCCTTGCCAGGAGAGAACGATGACCGGGACGGAGTTCATTGCGGGTCGCATTCTTCTGACCAACGATGATGGCATCGACGCGCCGGGATTGCAGATCCTCGAACAAGTTGCGATGTCGCTGGCCCGCGAAATCTGGGTCGTCGCCCCTGAGCATGATCAGAGCGGCACCTCCCATTCCATCAGCCTGCACGATCCGTTGCGGGTCAGCCGGAAGGGGGAGCGGCGCTTTGCCGTGCTGGGCACCCCCGGGGATTGCGTCGTCATGGGCGTGCGGCACCTGATGGCGGGCCAGCCGCCCGACCTGATCCTCTCGGGCGTCAATCGCGGGGCGAATTTGGGGGTGGAAACGGTATTTTCGGGCACGGTCGGCGCGGCCATGACCGGCATGCTGCTCGGTCTCCCGTCCATCGCCCTCAGCCAGGCCTTTACCGGCGGGCAGGCGGTACAGTGGGATACGGCGCGCCGTCTGGCGCCGGATGTCATGCGTGCCCTGCGCTGCCTGGATTGGGCGGGGGCGTGCCTGAATATCAATTTTCCAGATTGTCCGGCAGAGCGTGCGGGACCGATGATCTTGACCGAACAGGGGGCTGGCCTGCTGGACGGCATCGACGTCGCGACAGGTTCCGATCCCCGAGGACTGGCCTATCATTGGCTGAAACTGTCCCGTTCCGCGAAGGATGACGCGGCAGGCACGGAAACCGCGGCGATCGCCGCCGGGCATGTCGCGGTAACGCCCCTGCGGTTTGAACGAACCGATGACGCCGTCCTCGCGCGGATGCGTGCCACGTTGGCGAAGCGCGAACAGGACGGCGCCACCCGACAGGCGACGTCCTGAAATCCGTTTTCAGACGGCTGCTGACATCAAGCTGAAAAAACGACGTCCTGCCGTCCCGCATCGCATCACCGCCTGAGGCGGGTGCGGGCAGGGACCATGGGCGCGCACGCGATCCGCCAAGGGGATGCGCGTTTTCGCGCGATATCCATGCCGGCATAAAAAGACTATTGCAAGGAACCGGTGAATGATGGCTATCTTGCATAGAACAGTTCCGCGCCGTGCGGGACCGCTCCGAGGATCGACACGCCGTGGACCCTAATCTCGTCCAGTTCAAAAAAGGGGTGCTGGAACTCTGTGTCCTGGCGCTTCTGTCCCAGGCCGACTCATACGGATACGACATCGCCAGCCGCCTGGCGGATGCGATCGACATGGGCGAGGGCACGATCTACCCGCTGATGCGCAGGATGCAGAAAGACGGGATGGTCACGACCTACCTGGTCGAATCCGCCTCGGGCCCCCCCAGGAAATATTACCGCCTGACCGCGAGCGGTCGGGACAGCCTCAATGCCCAAAAGGCCGCGTGGACCGATTTCACACGCTCTGTCGCCGCCGTCCTGGAGCAGCATCAGGAGAAAACGCCATGAATGAGCGACAGATGTTCCTTCGGCGGCTGAAGGCCGGCCTGAAGGGGATGCCGCGATCGACCGTCGCGGACATCGTGGCCGATTACGACAGTCATTTCGAGGCAGGGCAGGCGGCCGGTCGAAGCGAGGCCGAAGTCGCCTTCCGTCTGGGGGATCCGACGCGCCTGGCGCGGGAATTGCAGGCGGAGGCCGGCCTCCGCCGGTGGGAAGACGAACGCAGCATGGCCGCCGCCCTGGGCGTGATCGTCGGCGTGCTGGGATTGGCGGCGCTGGACCTGTTCATCGTCCTGCCGCTGCTGATCGCAGCGGTGGCATCCGTCTTTTCGTTCTTTGTCGCAGGCCTGGCCGTCTGCCTGAGCGGCAGCGTGATGCTGCCCTTTGCGCTGATCACCAACCTGCCGGGCTTCGCGGGCGATCGCCTCCAGGCCGGCTTGCTCAGCCTGGGCCTGGCCAGCGGCGGGGCGTCGCTGATCGCGTTCTGCATCCTCTTTACCATCGGGCTGATCAACGTGCTCGCCCGCTACGGCCGCGCGCATTATCGCCTGATCGCGCCCCAACCCTCCGTCTGATAACAGGAGAATTGTTTCATGATCCGCGGGATCGCACTTGTGGCCGTCGGTGGGGCGGCGCTTTCGGTGGCATGTTTCAGCGTGGCGGCCGTCCGGGGGCCCATGCAATGGCACATTCCGGACATGATATGGTCCGATGATGACGAGGACGCTGGCAAGGAGACATCGCCGGCAACGCGCACCATCGCCTGGGCAGGGGCCGAGAACCTGACCTTCGACGTGCCGGCCACGATCGTCTATACGCAGGGGCCGGCCCCAAGCATCACCGTCAGCGGCCCGCGCAAGGTCGTTGATCGGGTCAGCCTGCAGGACAATACGCTCCAGGCGGACGAGCATGGCCACCACCACTGGCATTCGGGTCGTCTCCGCATCGTCGTGACGGCGCCGGCGCTGAAGGCCATCACCGTCAATTCGGCCGGGACACTGACCCTGCAGGGCCTTGCGGTGGATCATCTCAAGCTGACGGTGGAAGGGGCGGCGGACGTGGTCGGCCATGGCAGGGCGGACAAGGTCTCGCTATCCGTCGCCGGTGCGGCGAATGCCGATCTTTCCGACATGATCGTGACGGATGCGGATATCGAGATCGAGGGCGCCGGCCATGTCAGCATCGGCCCCACAGGGCACGCGGCCGTTCATCTCAGTGGTGTCGGCGCGGTCGAACTGACCAGAAGGCCGGCATCCCTGACGAAGGACATCGAAGGGATCGGGACCGTTTCGGTTCCTGATGAACCGAAAGGGACACGGTTGTAAGGACGGTCCACGTTCGGATCAGACGCGCGGCAACTGGATTGCGTCCGGTCGTCGCGCGTCTGAGCATGTTGTTCATTGCCTGAACCAAAAGTCGCATAAGATATATTATGCCAACTCATATGGCCGAGCATGCGGGGGAGGACGGCATGTTTGGCAACGGTGGCGCAGCTGGGCTTCCGAATTCCGGTTTCTCGGTTACAAACGATCATTCCGGGAAATTGTCTGACGATCGGGAGCGCATGACCATATCCACTGTGTTGGGCTTTGCCTTTTCGGGCATTGAGGCAATCCCCGTGCGGGTGGAAGTGCAACTGGCGTCGGGGCTGCCATCGTTCCTGATCGTCGGCCTGGCGGACAAGGCCGTCGCCGAAGCGCGCGAACGCGTCCGCGCGGCGCTGTCCGCCATGGGACTGGCGTTGCCGCCCAAGCGAATCGTGGTCAATCTGGCCCCGGCCAACATCGTCAAGGAAGGCTCGCATTTCGACCTGCCGATCGCTCTGGCGCTGCTGACGGCGATGCAGGTGGTGCCGCCGGAGGATAGCGGACGTTTCGGGGCAATCGGCGAATTGTCGCTGGACGGGCGAATCAATGCGGTGCCCGGTGTCCTGCCGGCGGCCATCTGCGCGGTGGAGCAGTCCGTGGGGCTGGTTTGCGCCGCAGCCCAGGGGCGCGAGGCGCGATGGGCGGGTGACGGCCTGGATATCCTGGCCGCGGAATCCATTCTGGCTCTGGTCAACCATTTCACCGGCGAGCAGGTTCTTCCGTCCGTGGAACTGCCCGAGCGTCTGCCCGACGCTTCGGAGGGTCCGCATCTGGACCTGGCCGACGTGCGCGGCATGGAAACCGCCAAGCGCGCGCTGGAAATCGTGGCGGCAGGAGGCCATTCCCTGCTGATGACCGGGCCACCGGGGGCAGGAAAATCGATGCTGGCCGCGCGCCTGCCCTCCCTGCTTCCGGACCTGACGACCGAGGAAATCCTGGAGATCAGCCGCATCCACAGTGTCGCCGGGCATCTGCCCATGGGCATCCCGATCTTTCGCCCCCCATTCCGCGACCCGCATCATTCGACCAGCCAGGTCGCACTTGTGGGTGGTGGCTGAAAATTCTCACGGATAACTGCAAAGCACAAAGGATATTTGCACCGAAATGACTCGGATCGGTAGCTCCGTCGCCGTATGCTGTTAGGGCTCGGTATGATTCCGGGCGACTTCATAGTAGTCTGACGGGCATCCTGTATTTTGATTTCTCATTCGAATAACGGACTGGCTAAACCGGCTGTCGGACCGACAACCAGCCCAGATTCGCGTGAGCGATCGGCTCCATGACCGATTCAGGAAGACTTCGATATGACGGTTTTCCGATGGATGGCCGTCACCGCTGGCTGAGGTGGATTGATGGGCTCGATCTCCACGGTCCGACCGGATCGCCGACGATCAAAGCACATCTCGTCACCCTCCCCGACGCTCCGAATCCAGAAAACCTGCTGACGCTCGCCGTAGTCGCCGCCAGTGGCGCGCCTATTACACGGCATGAGGTGGTTGTGGGCTCCCTGCCCGCCCTTCGATTAGGAATGGTGTTTCTGGACGGCGAGCACGTAGGTGACCTCCGGATGGAACGGTTCGAACGTCGATCGCTGGGACCGTCCCGCGACGCTGAACTTATCGCGGCCAATAGTCCGGTGGAAACGCCGGAATGGGCTTCGGTCCGCTGGACCGTTCTCCCTACTACGAGCTATCCGCTTGGAAATGTGAGAAACTCGTTTTGCCTGCGACTGGTCTATGGTGGCTGCGAGGTCATCATTCCGGCATCCGAGGTATTCCGGGTATTCTGCGCTCCGGAAAGGCTACTGGCCAATGTGATCCTGTCGGGGGAATGGAAGGATGTCGCCGGAAAGCTCCTGAACGAATCTTTCTGCGAAAAGACCCCCACCGAATGGCGGGTCGGTCTGCGCACAGGCCTAACGGGGGCATCGGCCGCGGTTCTGGCGGCCTATCGGTGGACGGACGCCGGAGCTGCGGTAAGAAACCAGCTCAGATCCGGCTTGCTTCAGAACGACCATCGCCTTCAGGCGATGATCCCGTATGGATTTGAAGGAATTGAACTTTCTGGCGAAGGTTTGAAGCTGAGTAACCGGGAAGGAACGAGCCGGTTCCTCATGCTGAGAATCTCGGCGGTAAGGATAACCGGCCTTCATGAGATGAGAGTCCCGGTGCGTTTCCGGCTGGATAATTACACTGTCAAGCGATCATCCGATCGGGAGATGAAAGATAGGACTCCGTTCGTGCAGACCGCGCCCATCGTGGAGGAGTCGACGTCCGAGCCGATTGCGCTGTCCATCGCCGAACCGCCTTCCTCGGCGGCCATCGAGCGACAGTCGCCTTGCGAAGCCGCTGCCATAGAGGGACTTCCGGAGGTTTCTCGCTTGCCGCTGGATCCTCCGATGCGGCCCGAAGCTGAGCGGCGAAGGCGTCTCACGGTGCTGGAACCCACGAACGTCGGCTCGACAGCAATGCATCAGCGTGGCCATCGGCCCGTGGGTTCTTTCGCGCATCTCCCCGAGGTGCGAGCATCCCTTGGCTTCGATGCGGTGGGGACCGTCCTGAACGAGCTTCTGCGCACGAGGGACATTACATCCTGGATGCCAGTCATTCCTTTGGACCGGCCATGGAGGACGGTGTCTGGCCTCGAAGCATGGGATTTGCCGGCTGAGATTAAAGCGAAGCGGGCTGCGTTCTCTTTTCTGCGCGATGGAAATCGGCGTACCTGCTTGGTGATCGAGATCACGTTGGGCCAAGAAAAAGTCTTTTGGCTCGAACTCGAACGGCGACTTCCTGTTGGAAAGCATTCTGACGGATTCTGCTATCTTCTTTTGAAAGTTCGGCCTGATTACTTGGAAGACGCTATCGGTCGTCTCCTGATGTCAGCGGTGAAGGAGAAAGGGGTATGGAAGCTCGGGGATGTGGACAAAGGGACGTTTGCGGCGAAGGCGTTTCGGCATGCCTATTACGACACCGGTGCCATACGTATTGCTTCGGCAAGCCGTTCGATTCGCTCATTTATTTTGCAGAACAGATCCGGGCCTGTCGCATCTGAATAATGTTTTTTCAGGATCGTGCAATTATGGGCTTGGGTGAAATAAGCTTTCTTCATCTCCTTTTCTTGCTTCCAGAAACACGTCAAGCTCATCTTTGGCGTCTGGATCGAGATGGCCCTAACGGAGCACAGTCCCTTTTTCAGAAGGCATTCCCTTCCTCTCAACGTCACACATGGCGATCGACTTCAGTTAAGGTTTCGATGAAACGGACCACACAGCAACACTGCTGCGAAAATAGCACATCCTGAGGGTGGCAGTGTAACAGAGCGAATTCCCGACAAATTGCAGATCAACCACCACATCTAGTCGAAAATGAAAAAATAACCGCAAAATATTGAAAATTTGTGATTTGATGCAAAAATGCTATAATAATCAAAATTGTCGACTTGTGTTGCTCAAATGGCGCAATAAATTTGCGGTAGGTTTAGTGATGACCGAATGGTTCCTGCAACATGTGAGGCTTACTGCTTTTTCACCGCTCCTCAAGGCGTTGAGAAGCGAGGGCTCTGAAGCCCTATTCGAAGGCCTAACTGGAATAGAGCCTGAATTTGATGAAAAGCGCTTACAGGGAGGCTTTAGACGTCGAGCTGGTGTAGCTGGAATAACGCGGTTCGAATTGCTTGAGCAACTTCATCGGGTAGATTTGACGATGCAAGGTCCAGTTGACCCTCTCGCGGCTGCGTTAGAGGGAAGAGTAAGCGAGGCGGCACTGGGAAATATTTCCAATATTCAGGAATTTGTAGACGCGGGATGGCCGCTCTTGGATCAATGCGCTGATATTACACGTTTAGCTTTGGGTGCATTGTTATTTATTCCATATTCATCGGCTGAAGACGCCTATGCCGAGTTATCACGTAAAATAGATTGGACTACTGCTCGATATCCCAAAACGAAGGATTTTATGCTTCAAATAAATTACCCCACTGTTGTAGAAATTCAGGGGGGGATACCTTTAAATCGGATATTCTCTTGGGCCGTTGCGACTGCTCGTTTCGACCCTGCGCTTGTTATTGAACCGGCAACCTCAAATGAAGTATGGCTACAACTGACGATTGACATCAATACTGATGTAAAAAACCAAGTCGTGCTGCGTCAAGATGATTTACAGGAAATAAAGAATCAATTTATACGCCAGGCGATTGGCATGTCCAGAGGATTATTCCATGACTGATAATAAAAAATTGTCATGTGAAAATAAAAATCTATGGAAATTTTGCAGTGATAAAAAAATTTATGCTGTAGAGCGTCCCATGCTCAAGAGTTTTCGTGCAAATTCGTCAGCAATCGAGAATCGTCCGGAAATTTTTTATTCGACGGATTCTGTTGATTATAAAGAATATTCTTCATTAAACGATTTATGTATGAATTTTTCAACAACAGAGAGTGGTGTAGAGAATAATACTGCAAAATTTAATTTGATGACAGCTAAAGATTCTACGTCAGCATATGTGTTTGACGTAGGGAGATCTTTAGATCGTCTAAGCAAAATGAATGCTGAGGTGACGAAGCGAATAGGGCTGTTACAGAGCTTTAAAGGAGATGAAGAAGCTGGTTATCCTCGGCCAAGTCGTGCCGTGGTGGACAAAACAGTAACGCTTGTTTGTCAACTCTATCAAGCAGATCCTGTGCTTGAACCTCCAATGATTTCCCCCTCACTCGATGGGGATGTCCTTATCAGTTGGCGCACAGCTGGCCGCTATTTCATTATATATGTAGACCAAGACGATAAATCCGATGTTACATTCAAGTTTAGGAATTCGGGGTCTGGAAATATTGATACTAAAAATAACGCAATTATCAGAGGATTGACCCAGATAGTATCCGCTTTCCATGGAAAGCAATACTCTCCAAGCTGTGACACTTCGCTCAAATCGGGTGAGTCCACGATGAAATTAATGTCGCTTTAATGGCTTAATGTACGATGCCCAGCGTTTGGTCTTATGAAAAGCACGATTGTGATGAGAAAATCGGTCTTGTGGTATCCTACCCAAGGCATTTTCCACACGGTGTTTTTGATCCTTCTGCAACTCTAAAAAAAGACGATTTGGTAAAATGCAGTTGCTCAGTAGTGCGGTTATATTTTAGCAGCCCAAATGAAATAAATGATCAAGTAATATCGCCGCAGGCACTAAAAAATCCGAAATTTCGGCTTAGGGGAATTTTAGTTGCCTTTGAATCAGAAATAAAACAAGAAAAAAATGAAGAGGGTTGTCCGATATTCTTGGTGATACCGGATGGGATTCCAAATTTTCGGAGTCATTCAGTTCTGGGATTTGACCCAGAACTAAATATTACCTCCAAGCAGAAGCAAAGAGAATATCGAGACATTCTCGTGAGTATTTTCTACCCTCACGCAAACGAACAAGCGATTCCGGACGTGATTTTGTCCTGTTCGTCATTTTGTTCGGCCTCGTGTAGTCAACCATCAGAGCTTCGCCAAGACAGGCACGGAGGTATCATTTAATGCTTGGAAAGGCCGCCTATCCGAGACGCCGTTGCTCAGACTGAACATGTTACCTTCGCGGTCCTGATAATCGGCGCCCGCCAGGCATCTGGGGGGATCAAGCTCGGTAGCTGGCCTTTTTGATATTCTTGATGCGAGTTCCACGAAGAAAATAACGCGCGCTATCGACGGAGTACGGGGCGATGCCTGCGCGGCCGGCAAAAGGCATGTCAGCCGATCTGTCGGCGAACCGGAGAAAAGCGTTCGAAAGGATTGGACAGAGATCCACGATCGTATCGTCAATCCGTAGTTCGACGCGGTCCACTTTTGGGACCACATCGTTCCTGCGCATGGCCAGTACCTTTTCGAGCCGGACGCCGTGGATTGTGGTGATGGCCCATGCGAGGAGTGCGCGGCCTTTTCGCGGGTCGTCGCAAGCGGTCAATTGGTCGATAAACGTTTTCGCTTTTCGCAGCGTGGCGCACTCGCGCACGCGGACCGTCTTTCCGGCGCGGAACCGAACTTCGAGTTCCGGGCCGCCGGCTTCCTTGAGCCAAGACAAGAAGCAGTACACGTCGTTGGTCCTGCCGGGCCGGTGCCGTAGCCAGCTCTTCACATGACGCTGGGTCAAATCCGATGCATGCTCGATCCCGGCGGCTTCCAGTAGACCCCGCGCGGCGCTGACGTAGGACTTCACTGTGCGATCGGAGAGAGGCCTCGCTGACTGTCTAAGGGTCGCGGAGAACGCGACCAGATCTTCGTGCCAGCCTGCGTCAATCGATTCGTTCAACGCCGCCAAGGTGACTCTGCGTGCGGAATGCACGGCACCGGCCCGGGCGTCCCATGAGAGTCCAAGCCGCTTTACCAGGAATGTGACCAGCCTTTCCTGCCGGCGCAGCCCTTCGCGGCCGTGGAGATCGATCAGCGTCGTTTGGTCGATCTCCGTTGGGCGGGACAGAACACTATCCAGCGACGCGAGGAAGGTGGCGCTGGCAGCCACGCGTCGCGTCATATCGCCGGGCATGCGTCCATAGTCGAGCGACTCATGGAAAGCGATGAGGAGTTCCTTCGCCCAGGACTGCCGGAGATCTTCCGCCGCTGCGTGGACCGCCCGCATCGTGCGGCGGCGCAGCCCGCATGACGCGCAAGGTGTGAGACCGCCACCAGGAATCGTACGACCGCAGATTGGACAGCTATGGGTGACGGGCACGGCCCCTGCGCAGTCACGGCAGAGGGGATATCCGTCATCATTCCTCCGTGAAATCGGCCGGTGCCGACGGCAGACGCTGCATGTCGCATGGGTGTTACGGCGAGCGCATGGCTCGCAGATGAGACCACCGTGTGCCTCCGATCGGACGGGACGCCTCGTCGAGCGGGTGCAGGCCACACAGATCACAGGAGGGCGAGTTGCGTTGCCGCATGTCGGACAGACCGGCTTGCCGTTAACGATCCGGCCCGCCTTGGTGAACGACTTGATGCAGCGCGAGCAGATCCTGCGGGTGACGTGCGGATCAGGCATCGGTATGGACGCCGATAGCGTGCAAGATTCGGCATGCACGGAGCGCACTGTAGGCGGTCCGGTCCGTCCGGCGAAGACGGTTGATGACCGGTTCGTTCAGGATTGGTTTCCACTGCTTCCGGGCCGCCTTGCGCCGTGCTGGTAATTGGGCGACCTGCCGCGCGAGGGTTTGGGACATGGGACACCGCGCAAAGGTTCGATGGCTAGCGCCGATGGCCTCCGCGCCGAGGAAAAAATTGCGGGGCCAGTTCTCCATCCAGGCTGCCACCGTTTCCAGCCATGGCGTCCGGACAGCAAACCGCGCGTGCTCGAAACGCCGACGGTCGGCATCATCGTATGTCGTGGTTGGCGCGAGACCGAGCGCCTCACGGAGCGTAGAATATGCTGACCACGGTGCTGATGCGGCGATGAGGCCCCGGACTGTTAACGGGAGTTCGGCCCGTCCCGTTTCCAGCCATGCGAAAGCTGTCGGCCTCCGATCCGCTTGGGCCAGAAGATCAAGCAGTTGATTCTGCAAGCGTCGCGCGGACTGCGGGACGGGTCCCCCCCGAATCTCCCGCCCCCCCTTGGTAAGGTCCCTGCCGCATTGGTGGCAATCGATCAAGCGAATGGACATGGAGCGGTGCGGGATCACGGCGGCATCACAGTGCGGGCAGGCGTCCCGAAGCGGCCGACCATGACCCGAGCACCAAGTGGAGAATCCAAGTCGCCATTCCCGTCGGAAATACGGGATGCCGTCGGCGAGGCAGTTGGGGCAATACTGAAGTGCATGGCGGGTTCGCGTCCGATGGTAGATACCGGCGGACAGAATGAGCCGGCTGTCGGCGGCACTGACCGCGATGTTCGTCCCGAGGACCTCCCGCCAGCCCGTTAGAGTTGCGCCAATCACGGTTTCATAGGGAACACTAAGACGTTCGGCGATGTCGTCCAGCCAGGTTCTTGCTTCTGGGGTCCGGTTCATCCGGAGAAGGGTTTCTGGATCACGATCGAAATCGCGGTTCCAGACGGGATCGTGGTCCCAGATGAGGTTCAGAAAGCGATAAGGCGACAAGCCGTGCGCGAATGCGTTTCGGGTAAGGCAGGAGGATAGCAGTTCGCCGGGCAACGGTGGTAGGCGGCGCGTCCAGCTTTTGTTCGTCACAGGCTGCGCGCCCTTTCGTTGCGCGCATCGTCGGTTTCGACGCGGACGGATTGCAACATGTCCAGATCAATGCGATCGCGTCCGTTCCGAATAGCTAGAACCGCCGCCTCCTTGACCAGGCGTGCGATGCTGCCGATGCTGCCGTCGGTTCGCAAGCTGATGAGAGTCGCGGCCTGCTGGTCCGCCAAGCCTGAGGGGGCTGGGAGTGGTAAGACCTTCTCGAGGCTGCGTAGCAGGCGCAGGAATTCGGCATTAAGGGTCCATTTCGGTAATTCGAAGCGGTCGAGGCGGCGCTTGAGCTGTTCGTCGCTAAGAACGGCGGCTTGCGCGTCTTGGGTGCCGGCAAGGATCAGGTGCATCCTGAAGCGATTCGTCAGATCCTTGAGTTTGCCCAGGATGAGGCGTTGGTTGACGCCGGAGCCGGATAGGAGGTTGTTGATCTCGTCGCTGATAATGATCCTCGGTTCGAGCGTGCCCAGAACGGCGTAGGCCTGACGCAGCAGCAGCGCGGCTGGGTCAGTGGCTCGGTGGCAGGTCTGACAAGCTTGCAGCAGTTCCGACCACAGGTCCTTTTCCGTGGCTCCGGCCGGCATGGCCATTCGCACAACATCAACAACGAGGTCGCCGTTTTGCGTGGTTCGCGGCTGGAACTGTGACGCAAACCTTTCAAGAATAGTTGTTTTGCCGTTCCCAGGGCGGCCGAGAAGCAGCATGGCGGGAGATGTCGTAGTGCGAGGCCTGCGCACCAGATCGGCCATGGCGGCGAGCGCGGCGTTCGCTGCCGAGTAGCCGATCCAGCGATCCTCGCGGGCGAACCAGACGCGCTCTTCCACCGTCAGGTCCAGCACGTTTCGCGTGCTCGGCGCCAGATGGTGCAGTTCCTTATCCTGATCAGCAGACATTGGTTTTCCACAAGCGTTGTTCATGCTATGTGCCTTTGCATGCTAACAGTCGCCCCTTGGCTAGCGAAACAACCACTTCTTTCAGGCGTCGATGTCGTCAAACGGCTCGACAGGGATGTCGAACAGGCTCGGGACTTTCGTTGTGGGCGCTGGCGCGTCCGACTTTCTGGCATCATTGCCGGCCGGGAGTCTGACTGACGGTTTCCTGGCCGAGGCGGCGTGTCTGCGAGTATCTGCGGCGCGCTGGTGGACCTTCCGTGCGGCCTTGGTCTTTATGGCAGATTCTTCCGCGCGCTTGCGGAGGCGATCGTAAGTGCTGAATAGGAGCGGTTCGTCCACGGCCTTGGCTCCCTCGGATCGAAGTTGCCGCTGCACCGCTTTCCATTCCCAGCGGCTGATGGGCGGCCTGGTTTTGTCGAGGGTCGAAATGGGCAGATATTCTCTTCTGTCCGGGTCAAGAAACCAGACCCGAGAGATGTCGCGGGGGTCTACCCGAATCAGGAATTTCATGAGCTGTTTGGGCTGGCCCGGATCGGTCCTGCCGATCCAGTGCCTTAGTTCGTTCTCATAGTAGTGGAGGTGGTCGATGATGATGCCTCTGCGTCCCATGGTCCTCCATTCGAACGGCAGGAAGTCGAGCTGCAATCGTTGCGGGTCGCTCGGCGGTCTGGGCAGCCCGATGCGCTCGATGCCCTGTCGCCATTTCTCGATCGGAGGCATTCCGTCGAGCCGGGAGTGCGGCTGCTGGTGATAGCGGTTGACGACGTGATCGACGAGCCAGGACTCGAATTCGGCGAGCGTCATGACGGCCTTCGCGTCTGAGTCGTAGCCGGTCCGTTCTTTCGGGTTGGAGAAGGTGGCGCCCGGCAGTTCGCGGATGGCCTCGCCCAAGGTTCGCATGAGCCGTTCGATATGACCACCGTAACGCGGGGTTTTGACCCGGCGGAACTGGATGTCGATGCCGTACTCGGCGCAGGCAGTCTTCAGGACTTCGCCCCTGAATTCCTTGGCGTTGTCCATGTGGACGATGTGAGGCTTTCCGTATGCCGGCCAGTCTCCGGGAACCCCCTGTTCCCGGAGATATTCATCCTTGGGCGTCATGGCCTGGGCAATGCACCGTCCCGCCGCGAACGCGCTCGGAGCTTCCATGGAGACGACTAATCCGACGATCATGCGAGTATGGACGTCAATGGCGACGGTGATCCACGGCCTGTTCAGAGGTAGACGCAACGCCTCGTCGACGATCATGACATCGGCCTCGGAATGATCGATCTGCACGATGGACAGCGGGGCGACGGCGCCAGGAAGGCTACCGATCATCGGCCGGAACGCATCCGCCTCGTCCGATCGCCCCTGGCTTTGAAGGAGTTCCGCGCGGGGAATGGTTTTTACCCTGCGACGAATGGTGTTGGCATGAGGCGGCTCGATCCCGGCTTTCTGGCAGGCGTCCTCGACGGCCTCGATGACGTGGCTCACCCGTTTTCTTTGGGGCACCTTGAGGTTCGTTTCGATGGCGTGATCAATGATGGCGTCTAGCCTGGGATCGAGCGTCTTCTGCCCTGGCGCCGGGCCGCGCGGAGTAGGAATGAGCGAGGAGAGTTGCGGCGCGTCGTGATAGGCGGACAGCCAGTTGTAGATCGTGCGCACGCTTCTGCCGGCCGAGGCGGCCACGGCCTCGACCTGTGATCGCGGCCTCACCACGGCGCCGACAAGGGGCCTGATGATTTCCAGACGCTGCTGGGCAGTCGCGTAGGCGGGGGCGTCCGCCACGAGATCATGGGCGTTCGGCATGACGGCTGCCGTTTCGGTGGCCGGGGAGAGCGTCGCGATACGCAGGGTCTCGTATCGGCCATCGTCCGCTTTCTGGGCAAGAACGGTCTGCTCGGAGGTCTGCGCTTCGATCCGGTATCGGGCCTGCCCGACCTGGACCATCGCTCCTTTCGATATGTCGAGAAACCTGGGGTTCGGTGTCATCGGTCGGTTTCCGTTTGCATGAGGTGCTTGCGTGAATATGGATTGCAGCGCCGCCAGTCGGAATCCCGGTCAATCCAGAGGGGCGTGGTCCTGATGTCGATCTGGCCCTCATCGAGCCCCGCCATAATCCGGCGTGTGGCGACCAGCTTCCACATGTGAGGAATAGCTTGGATCCGATTTGACTCGGTCATGAACGCGGCCGCAAGCAGTCTCTGCGGCGTCGAAGGGCCGATGCCGGCGAGCGTGTGGACCAGGTGCTCCTCCATGGAATCGTCGTCCGGCAGAGTTCTGAATGGAGCCAGAAAATGATAGGCGTCGAGCGGCCAGCGATGGAGCTGGCGCTCCGTTAGGAGCTCGAAGGCCAGGCCGTTCTCGTGGGCAAAAGTGCGTCCCGCGTGCAGGCGAGGCTTGAGCGTGCGCCAGTCCCGTCGGAGGTCGGCCATGGGCTTGATCTCGACCACGAAGCCGCGCGGGCGGGAGCCTTTGTGGATTGTGAGAAAATCAGGCGTGTAGCGGGTCTGCCTGCCATTGGCTCCGACGCAGGGGATGGTGAAGGGCTGGGCGCGGATGGCGGCGAGCGTTGGGTCGAACTGCATAATGAGGAGAAAGTCGCGCTCGAGATGGGACTCATGATCTACAGACTGGCCGAGAAAGGACATGCGTCCGCGATTTCCGCGATGCCCGTAGCTAACCGTGCGCGCCGGTTTGGCTGGAACCAGTGCAAGCAATCTTTGTAATTCGTCCATTGGCGCAGTCATCCATGGTTTCTAGTGCAATTATCCGTAGTTGGAACAGGGCCGCAAAATCGACCTACAGTGCAGTTATCCATGAGAGTTTACAGTGGCAGCCGGGTCCGGCCGGGCGAGGTCAGCCTGGCCCATCGCGGCGTTCTGTTTCTGGACGAACTGCCCGAATTTTCGCGCCCTGCGCTCGAGGCCTTGCGGCAGCCCATCGAAACCGGGACGATCACTATCGCACGCGCATCCGCCCATGTGACCTACCCTGCCCGCTTCCAGTTGATTGCCGCGATGAATCCCTGCCGGTGCGGCTACCTCGGCGATGCCGCGCAGGAATGCCGGAAGGCCCCGCGCTGCGGCGAGGATTACGTGTCGCGGATTTCCGGCCCGATGCTGGACCGGATGGACGTGGCCGTGCACGTCGAACCCGTGCCGCCGTCGCAACTGGCCGGCCTGCCGACCGGCGAGACCAGCGCGGTGGTGGCGGCACGGGTTGCGGCAGCCCGTGCACGGCAGAAAGCACGCCAGAACGGCCTGTACAATGCCGAGGTCGCGCCGGACCTGTTTCCCACCGCCGCCGCCGCGCGCGATTACGCCGTGCTGGCGGCCGAGCGGCTGCATCTGTCCGCGCGCGGTTTCACGCGGCTGCTGCGGGTCGCCCGGACGATCGCCGACCTGGCAGGCGACGAGGAAATCGCGCAGCCCCATGTGGCCGAGGCCGTGGGGTACCGGCTGCGACGGCCGAACCGGCGATAGGACATCATCCGGCCAGGAAGAATTGCGTTTGTTGGGAGCGGCAGGCCGGAGGCAGTTATTCCCCCTGCCCGTTCATTCAGTCCTGGATCTACCCGACAGGACGTCCAGTCCCGCCGCCAGGTCGGCAATCAGGTCGTCCGGGTTTTCCAGCCCGATATGGAGGCGGCAGGCAGGACCGTCGTCGCCTGGCACGGGGTATGATCGGGTGATGCCGTGGGTCGTAGGCAGGACCAGACTTTCGTAGCCGCCCCACGACGCCCCCAGGCCAAACATGGTCAGGGATTCGATCATCGCGGTCATGTCCGCCATTGCGTATTCCGGTTTGAACACCAGGCCAAACAGCGCCGACGCACCGGTGAAATCGCGTTCCCACAGGACATGTCCCGGACAAGACGGCAGCGCCGGATGCAGCACGCGGCTGACTTCCGGCCGCTGGGCCAGCCACAAGGCAACATCGATGGCCGCGCGGGACTGCTTTTCCAGGCGGGCGCCCATGGTGCGCAGGCCCCGAAGCGTCAGCCAGCAATCGTCCGGCCCGGCCACCTGCCCGATCTGGATGCAGGTGTCGCGCAGCACATGCCAATCCTGTTCATCCGCGACGGATACCGCGCCGACGATGGTGTCGGAATGGCCTGACGGATATTTGGTCAGGGCCTGGATTGAAATGTCGACGCCGTGCCGGAAGGGCTGGAACACGCCGATGCCCCAGGTGTTGTCCAGCATCACCCGTGCGCCATGTTCATGGGCCACGTCAGCGATCATCCGGATGTCCTGGACCTCGAACGTATGGCTGCCAGGGCTTTCGGTGAACACGATCTGGGTATTGGGGCGCATCGCGGCGTGCAGGCCGGATGCGTCGATCGTCGGCGGATAATAGGTCGTCTCCACCCCGAAGCGGCGCAGCACGGTATTCGCGAATCGTCGCGTCGGGCCATAGACCGAATCCGGGATCAGGCAATGGCCGTTCCTGCCCAGGAAAGCCAGCAGCGGGGTCGTGCAGGCCGCCAGACCCGACGATACGATCTGGGTATGGCGTGCGCCCTCGACGGCCGCGATCGCGGTCTCAAGCTGATGCTGGATGGGCGTTCCCATCGCGCCATAGATCAGTTCATGGTCATAGCGTCGCTGGCCATTGCGCTGCATGGCATCGATCGTGGGAAACAGGACCGTCGATCCCCGCGTCACCGCCGGGTTCACGAGCGCGCCGGCCTGGTTCGTCGGCAGATCGCGGGCCACCTGGACCAGCAGCGTCGCCATTTCCCGCCATCCGCGCGAAACTTTTCGATGCAATGCGTCGCGGTCTAACGTCACGCCATCTCACTCCGTCCCGGGCCTGTCTCGATCGGCACCCCCGGGGTCGCCGCCCATTCGGCCCATGACCCGTCATAAAGGGCATGCAGGCTCCAGCCGCATGCCGCAAGACCCAGCGACAGGACGGATGCCGACAAGCCGGACCCGCATGTCGTGACCACGGGCCGGCCGTCGGTGACGCCCGCGCGCACGAAGCGTTGCCGTAGCGCCGTGCATGGCAGGAAGGCCCGGCTTTCATCGAGCAAATCGCCGTAAGGCAAACTGGCCGCACCGGGCATATGGCCCGACGGCAGGCCGGCGCGTGGCTCCGGCGCCGTGCCTTCGAACCGGCCCCGGGAGCGTGCGTCGAGGATCAGCACGTCGTCCCGTCCGATGGCATCGCGCATGTCGCCCAGCCCCCGTACCCTTCCGAACCGGGGGGCGGCCTGGAAGGTGGCGGTTGTCGTCTCGGCGGAACCGGCCTCCCCCGGCATCGGCCCCGGCTGTACCGGCCCCCCGGCACGCAGCCAGGCCGGCAGCCCGCCATCGAGGACCTGCACGCGATCCAGGCCGAACAGTCCGGCCAGCCACCACGCGCGTGCCGCCGACGCCGCGTTGCCCTGGTCGTAGAAGACGATACGGGAGTCGCCGCTGATCCCCAGGGCCCGTGCCAGCCGTTCGAATCGCGCCTGCGATGGTATCATGTGCGGCAGGGCCGAATCCGGATCCGAGAACAGCTCGATATCGAAATATCTGGCGCCGGGAATGCTGGCCTGGCTGAATCGCTGCACGGGGTCGAACTCCTCCCCCGGCAAGGCGAGCGTGGCATCGAGGACAACCAGGCCAGGTGAGGACAGGCCGTCCAGAAGTCGGGCCGGCGAAATCAGAGGATGCATGCGCAGGTCCCTCACCGGTCCGGCGCACAACAGACGCGCGCCGTCGACCGATCCTGTCCTTGTCCTTACCGGAGCGTGCGTGCGGCGATCAACTGCCATTGGTCCGGCCCCGTGCGGCCCCGCGTCATCACGACCGCGAACGAATGACGGACGCGGCGTGGCCGGGTCTTTACCGCCCTGCCGGTCTGCCACATCATCAGGTCATGCCGGATGCCGTCCGGCACCGGACGGAATGGCGGGAGCGCATGGCCGAACGCATCATGATGGGGCTGTTGCTGGGCGGGGTGGCCTTCGGGTGCGGCGCCATTCTCTATCCGTTCATGTCCGCGCTGCTCTGGGCGGCGATCCTGACATTCTCGACCTGGCCGATCCATGTCCGGTTGCGCCGGCAGTCCAGCCCTGTCCTAGCCGCGATGGGCATGACCATCCTGTCGGCGCTGGTCGTGGTGCTGCCTTTCGGTCTGGTCGTTTCCAGCAGCATCGCCGACCTGCCGGGAACCATCGAGAATTTGGTAGGCACGGTGACCCAATCGATCCACCTGCCCCCGCCGCCCCTGTGGCTGTCGCGTATTCCGCATTTCGGCCCCGACCTGGCCGATATCTGGACCCATTGGGGAACCGACCTGGGACATGCGGAACGCATGATCCGCCCCTATGCCGGCAGCATCGCGCAATCCATGCTTGCCGGCCTGATGCTGATCGCAAGCGGCCTTGCGCATTTGGGCATGGCGCTGTTCATCGCGTTTTTCTTCTGGCTGGGCGGGGATTCGCTCGGTGCTACCTTTGCCGCGATCATCCGGCGGATTGCCGGATCGTATGCCGATCGCATCCTGAACATCATCGGCCGGACCATCAGGGGAACGGTCTACGGTATCCTGGGAACGGCCATCGTCCAGGGAATCCTGACGGGGATCGGCTTCGCGATCACCGGCCTGCCCTATCCCGTGCTGTTCGGCGGGATCGCGGCGTTCGTGGCTGTCCTGCCGATCGGCGCCCCGCTGATCTGGATTCCGGGGGCTGTCGCCCTGCTTCTCTCCCATCATGTCGGCTGGGGCGTCTTTCTGATCATCTACGGAATCGTCATCATCTCCGGCGCGGATCATATCATCCGTCCCATGTTCATCTCGCGCGGTGCGCAACTGCCTTATCTGCTGACGGTTCTCGGTGTACTGGGCGGGGTGTGGACGTTCGGGGGGCTGGGGATCTTCCTTGGGCCGGTACTGCTGGGCGTCGGCTACACGCTGACGGCGGAATTCGCCGCCAATGGATCCGGGCGCGCGCGACACGGCGACCCGCTACAGGAGCCTTTTTTCGAATCATGACCCTCGCCCGTCCTTCCTCGTACGTGTCGGTTCCCCTGCCCCCTGGGCAGCGCCCGCGCCCGATCCATCTGCCCGCGACCGCAAGTGGGTCCGAACGCAAGATCGTCAGCTGGAACCTGCTGCGGCGGGTCGGCGCCACGCCGCGTGATGTCATCCACCTGATCGAGGAAGAGACACCCGATCTGCTGCTGATGCAGGAGGCGACGTCCGATTTCGATGCCCTGCCCGGCCTGATCGGCGGCTATTATGCCCGGGCCCCGCTGCCCGGCCGGATCCATGGCGTCGCGTGCTGGAGCCCGTGGCCCTTTCGTCGCCCCCCCCTGGCCTGCACGCTGCCGTCCGGGCCACTGGTCAGGCGTGTTGCCCAGATGATCGAATGCGCGCCGTTTACATTCACGGTTGCGAACGTCCATCTGTCGCACGGCCAGATCATGAACCGGCGGCAATTGCGCCGTATCGCGGAAATCCTGCCGCCGCACGCGGCCGTCCTGGGTGATTTCAATCTTGTCGGGCCCACCATGATGCCGCATTTCCGCGATGTCGGTCCGCGGGCCCCGACCCATCGCATGGTGGACATGGTGCCGATCCGTATCGATCGCTGCCTGGTTCGGGGCCTCACCTGCACCGAGGCGCGGGTGCTGGACAATTACGTGTCCGATCATCGCCCGATTACGGTCCGGCTGGAACTGTCGGGCTACAAATAAGGAAGACTACAAATAGGGAAGAAGAAGCCGGGCCCCGGCGTCGCGGATCCGGATGGGAAGCCGACGTCGGTCCAGATCGTGATGGGTCAGGCGATCGTGCCGGTGACGGACGACGAAATCGTCGATCATGCCAGCCAGCGCGTCGTCATAGGCCTCCAGATTGATTTCGAAATTCAGCCGCAGGCTCCGGACATCGAGATTGGAGCTGCCGACGAACGTCCAATGCCGGTCCACCACCATCAGTTTCGAATGATTGAACGGCGGGCTGGCCTGCCAGACCCGGCAGCCTGAATCCAGGAAGCGCGGCAGATTGGCCGCACGCGCCCAGTCGATCAAGGTGTGGTTGCTGTGCCGGGGAACGACAATATCGACCTCGATTCCACGCAGCGCCGCCAGCGCCAGTTCCGTCAGGAATCGTTCGCCCGGCAGGAAGTAGGGGGTCATCAGGCGGACGGAACGACGGGCCAGGGTGATGGCCTGCAGCATCGTGTATTCGATCTTCTCGAGGTCGGAATCCGGGCCGGCGGTGACGATGCGCGTCAGGGTCTCGCCGCTTCGACTCACGTCCGGGAAGAACGGATCGGCATGCAGGTCCTCGCCGGAGGTGAAGGACCAGTCCTGGGCGAATGCCTCGGTCAACTGGTGGATGATCGGCCCTTCGATACGGAAATGCGTATCCGAAACCGGATGTGCGGGCCGGCTGGCGATCAGGTTTTCCTGCCCGATGTTCAGGCCGCCGAGGAATCCCACGCGTCCGTCCGCCACCAGGATCTTCTTGTGGTTGCGCATGTTGATGAACGGCATGCGCCAGGGCAGCATGGAATGCATGAATCGTCCGACCGGGACGCCCGCGGCATGCAGCGCACGGGCGATGGGGCATCGGAAGTAACCGCTGCCGACGCCGTCGACCAGCACGCGGACGGCCACGCCCCGCCGATGGGCGGCGACCAGTGCGGCCACGAACCGCGCGCCCACCTTGTCGTCGCGAAAGATGTAGGAACACAGCAAGACGCTGGTGGTGGCGTTCGCAATGGCATCGAGCATCTGCGGATAGGCTTCGTCCCCATCATGCAGCATGCGGATGCTGTTCCCCGCCATCAGCGGGCGTCCGGTCAGCTTGCTGACCATGTCCGCCAGTGGGGCGAAGCCGCCCTGCTCTGCCCGCTTCCAGCGCGAGGTCAGGGTGCGACTGTGCCAGGATTGTCGCCCGATCAATTTGCGCGCCCGTCGATGGACGCGATTGATACCGAACATCGCGTAGAGCGCGCCGCCGGTCAGCGGCATCAGCACCGCGATCCCGATCCAGCCGATGGACGCGCCGACATCGCGTTTCGTCAGAAGCACATGCAGGCTGACCGTTCCCGCAACGACCACCCGCGTCGCCAGGACAAGATACAGGAACGTCTGCAGGTAAATGGGAAACATGAAACCACTTCGATCCAACATGCAGCCTGACGGGATTGCCGAATCTGCCCGGATGGGTCACCGTCGTTACGCGACGGCGTTCAGGCGGCAAGAACGGGGCATGGTAAATTCACGGCGAACGGACGGACAGGAAACGGCCGGCCCGACGGCACGGCGTATTGCCGGGGCGGCCGCATATCGGCGCGGTCGACGCGCCGAACAGGTCGCGATGGAAAGGCTGGCGGGTGAAGGCTGGACGATCCTGAAACATCGTGCCCGTACCCCATGGGGCGAAATCGACCTGGTTGCCGTGCGAGGCGGCATGATGATCTTCGTCGAGGTCAAATGCCGTCCGACATTCTCGCTGGCGGCGTCCAGTCTCGGTGCCCGCCAGATTCGCCGTCTGATCGACGCGGCGTCCATGCTGTGCGCCGAAAACCCCGGGTGGATTTATGACGAAATGCGTTTCGACGTCATGGTGGTGACGGCAGACGATACCGTTCACCAGATCGCTGACGCCTTCAGGCTGGAATAAGGGAAGAACAGACTCTCAGGTCCGGTGACGTGCCTTGCGCGCCGCCGCGTGATGTACGGCCGCATGCGGATGGTAGACAATGTTATGCACCAGTCCCCGGCTGCGGACGGTTGCCATGGCCGAGGCGTGATGGGCCAGGGTTGGCAGGGCATGGACGGGCCGGCTGTAGACCACATGCCGCACCGGTGGCGGCGCTGCGGTCAGGGCGTCGAGCGTCAGGCGGCCTGCTTCGTAATCGGTGACCAGATGCTGCGCCCGTGCCGAATGAGTTCCGACAGCCATCAGAAGGCTCCCTGTTCCGACCACGCACAGGGCGACTTTTCTGATCACGACCTGAAGCATCATTGTCCTCATCACCAACCGGGTGGGCCGAGGCTAGGCGAAAGCCCGGTGCGGCGACAAGAGCCACGTTGGAAAATGGTATAAAAAAACGGACCGGATGAATATCCGGTCCGTCCTTTCCAGCCCCGAGGCGGTGTACTCTTACGCCGATGCGGGAACGATGCCTTTTTCCTCGAACAGCTTTTCCAGTTCGCCGGTCTGGAACATCTCGGTCACGATGTCGCAGCCGCCGATGAACTCGCCCTTGACATAGAGCTGCGGCACCGTCGGCCAGTTCGAGAAATCCTTGATCCCCTGGCGCAGTTCCGGATCTTCCAGAACGTTTGCGGTCTGGAACGGGGCGCCCATGTGGGTCAGGATCTGCACCACCCGGGCCGAGAAGCCGCACTGCGGGAACAGGGCGTTGCCCTTCATGTACAGCATGATCGGATTGGTATCGATCTCGTTCTGGATACGCTGGGTAATGGTGTCAGCCATGGTTCGGTCCTGTCCGAAGGGCAGCCGGGGGCGGCCGCGCGATTGTTTTCTTATCGGGTCGTCTTATCGGTCCGGAGCACTTGTCTGCAGCGCCAGGGCATGGAGCTTGCCGCCCATATGGCCCTGCAACGCCGCGTACACGATCTGATGCTGGCGCACACGCGACAATCCGCGAAAGGATTCGCAGACCACCGTGCAGGCATAATGATCGCCATCACCGGCCAGATCCTCGATACTGATCGAGGCGTCCGGCAAGGCGGTGCGGATATAGTCTTCTATTTCCTGTGCCGTCATTGCCATCGGCGGGGAACTCCTTCTCCGGCGCGTTACGCCTACTGGTCCATCAGGGCGGGGAAAAACGCCGAATTGACCGCATTCAGCCGCGCCGTCGATATTGTGGCGCCACTGGGCAATGTCAAACCGCTGCCGCCCGAATGGCCCAGAACCCGCGTTTCCACACCGGCCTGCGTCGCGGCGAGGGTAAAGGCGTCTACGTCGCGAACCGCCACAACATATCGTGACTGATCCTCGCCGAACCAGAAAGCCTCGGGTCGCATGCCGGACTGCGGGGCCAGCAGCACGCAGCCGACATCGCCAGCCATGACCATTTCCGCCAGGGTGACCAGCAGGCCGCCGTCGGCGACGTCGTGGCATGCCAAGATGTCACCCGCCAGGATCCTTGCCCGGACGAAATCGCCATTCCGGCGTTCGGCCGCGAGGTCCAGCGTCGGCGGCGGCCCGTCCTCGCGCCCATGAACCTCGCGCAGCCACAGCGACTGGCCCAGTTCGCCCGCCGTGGCGCCCACGAGGACGAGCGTGCAATCGGCGGGCATCGACAGGCCGATCGCCGCGGTGACGTCGTCCAGCACGCCCAGCCCGCCGATGGCCGGCGTCGGCAGGATCGATACCGACGATCCATCCGGCGCACGCGTTTCGTTGTAGAGCGAGACATTGCCGCTGACGACCGGGAAATCCAGCGCGCGGCAGGCCTCGCCCATGCCTTCGATGGCCGAGACGAACTGGCCCATCACCTCGGGCTTTTCCGGCGACCCGAAATTGAGGTTGTCGGTGACCGCCAGCGGGCGCGCGCCGGTCGCGACGATATTGCGCCAGGCCTCTGCCACCGCCTGGGCCCCGCCCATGCGGGCGTCGGCGCGGCAATAGCGCGGCGTGCAGTCCGTAGTCAGCGCCAGCCCGATGGAGGTGTCCTCGATCTTGACGATCGCGGCATCCGCCGCACCGGGACGCTTGACCGTCTGTCCGCCGACCGTGCTGTCGTACTGGTTGTAAACCCAGGCGCGCGACGCCAGGTCGGGGCAGCCGATCAGGCGGATCAGGGCCTGCTCGATCCCGATCGGGTCGGTGATGGGCCCCAGCGGTGCCGGCGCGGGCGACGGCGCGGTCGGCCGGCGATAGATCGGGGCCTGTTCGGCCAACGGATCCAGCGGGATATCGGCCTCGACCTGTCCCTGGTGACGGACCACGATATGGCCGGTATCCGTCAGATGGCCGATCACCGCGAAATCCAGTTCCCACTTGTCGAAGATCGCGCGCGCAACCTCGGTCCGGTCGGGCCGGATCACGATCAGCATGCGTTCCTGACTTTCGGAGAGCATCATTTCGTACGCGGTCATGCCGCGTTCGCGCTGCGGCACGGCGTCGAGGTCGAGGTCGATCCCCACCCCGCCCTTGCCGGCCATTTCGACGGACGAGGACGTCAGGCCAGCCGCCCCCATGTCCTGGATGGCCACGATCGCATCCGTCGCCATCAGTTCGAGGCACGCCTCGATCAGCAGCTTTTCCACGAACGGATCGCCCACCTGCACGGTTGGACGTTTGGCCAGCGCGTCCTCGTCGAATTCGGACGATGACATCGTGGCGCCGTGGATACCATCGCGGCCGGTCTTGGACCCGACATAGATGACGGGATTGCCGACGCCGGCCGCGGCGGACAGGAAAATCCGATCCTGGCGCGCGACGCCCACCGTCATGGCGTTGACCAGGGGATTGCCGTCGTAGGCCGGATGAAAATTGATCTCGCCGCCCACCGTGGGCACGCCGACGCAATTGCCGTAGCCGCCGACGCCGCGCACCACCCCATCGACGATACGACGGGTCTGCGGATTGTCCGGGCTGCCGAAGCGCAGCGCGTTGAGGTTGGCGACCGGGCGCGCGCCCATCGTGAAGACGTCGCGCAGGATGCCGCCGACGCCGGTAGCCGCGCCCTGGTAGGGTTCGATGAAGGACGGGTGGTTATGGCTTTCCATCTTGAAGATGGCAGCCAGCCCCTGCCCGATATCGACAACGCCCGCATTCTCGCCCGGGCCATGGATCACCCACGGTGCGGTGGTCGGCAGCGTCTTCAGCCACACGCGCGACGATTTGTAGGAACAATGCTCCGACCACATCACCGAAAAGATGCCCAGTTCGGTCAGGGTCGGCGTGCGTCCCATGATCGACAGGACGTTGCCGTATTCATCGGCGGTCAGGCCGAATTCCTGCGCCAGGCCTTGATCGACGGGCTTCTGCCCCGCGCTACCGCTGCTCATCGGACCAGAGCCTCCACCAGCCCCTCGAACAGGGGTTTTCCGTCTTCCCCGCCCATCAGCGGATCAACCAGGTCTTCGGGATGCGGCATCATGCCGCAGATGCGCAGGTTGGCGCTCAGCACGCCTGCGATCGCGTTTATGCTGCCGTTGGGATTGCTCAGCCTGTCGCCGGGATCGACCCGGCCGTCGGGCCGGGCATATCGGAACGCAACCCGGCCTTCGTCGTCCAGGGCCCGGATCGTGTCGGCATCGGCGATGTAATTCCCGTCGCCATGTGCCATCGGGGTGCGGAACACGTCGCCCGTCGTCCAGTTGCGGGTAAAGGGCGTGTCGTTGCGTTCCACCCGCAGATGGCAATCCTGCGACAGGAACCGCAGCGCCGCGTTGCGCAGCAATGCGCCGGGCAGCAGCCCGGCCTCGGTCAGGATCTGGAACCCATTGCAGACGCCCAGGATATGACCGCCGGCTTCGGCAAAGCCGCGGATGGCGGTCATGATCGGGGCGTGGGCCGCCATCGCGCCGCAGCGCAGATAATCGCCGTAACTGAATCCACCGGCCAGCACGACCAGGTCCAGGTCCGGCAGTTCGGTCTCACGATGCCAGATCATCGCCGGGGCCTTCCCGGTCACGGTCCGGAGCGCGATCGCCATGTCCCGTTCCCGGTTCGTCCCGGGAAAAACGACGATCCCCGCCTTCATTTGCTACCGCCGCAGGGATAGGATTCATGCAGGGCGGTGAAGACCAGGCCACCAACGGGGCTGGTCAGCTGGTCCGAATGGCCTTTCAGCCATGTCACGACCTTGGTCCGCATCTCCGCGCTGCTGACGCCGGAGGCGACGCAGAAGCCGGTCGGCGCGGTCTTGTCGCCCTCGTTCTTGTCGTACACATGCGTCAGCGCCACCGCGTCCGCCAGCCCGGAAATATAGGCATCGCAGATCCCGACGCTGGGCGCGCGGGTGCAGAGCTGAAGGAACCGTCCGCCCTGAAGCGGGGATACGCGCTGGGCCAGCGCCGAGCCCGCCGGCAGGCCGAGCGCCAGACCCGCGGCAAGCAGAAGGGTGGAGCGTCCCGTGGTCATGCCACGACCTCCGTCACGAAATCCTCGATGACCAGGTTCGCCAGCAGGCCGCGCGCCATGGCATCGGCCTTCTCGCGCGCCTGGACCGGGTCGGTCTCGTCCAGCTCCAGCTCGATGACGCGGCCGATACGGACTTCGCCGACGCCGCCGAACCCCAGGACATGCAGCGCATGGGCCACGGCCTTGCCCTGCGGATCCAGCACGCCGTCCTTCAGCATGACAGTCACGCGTACCTTCATTGCATTACCTCCGGCCCCTTCATGTCGGAATTCGTGGCTTCCGGCAGGATGCCCAGCCGCCAGGCCACTTCCTGATATGCTTCCTCGACCCGTCCCAGGTCCCGGCGGAAGCGGTCCTTGTCCAACTTCTCGCTGGTCTTCGCATCCCACAGGCGACAATTATCCGGCGAGATCTCGTCCGCCAGGACGATCCGCATCTCCTCGCCTTCCCACAGACGGCCGAATTCCAGCTTGAAATCGACCAGCGTGATGCCAATGCCGACAAACAGGCCGGACAGGAAATCATTCACCCGCATCGTCAGCGCGACCATGTCGTCCAGGTCGTTCGTGCAGGCCCAGCCGAACGCCGTGATGTGCTCCTCGCTCACCATCGGGTCGTTCAGGCTGTCGTTCTTATAGTAGTATTCGATGATCGTCCGGGGCAGGCGCGTGCCTTCGGGGATGCCCAGGCGCTTGGCCAGGCTGCCCGCGGCGACATTGCGGACCACGACCTCTAGCGGGATGATCTCCACCTCTCGGATCAGCTGCTCGCGCATGTTCAGCCGGCGGATGAAATGGGTGGGAATCCCGATATCATGGAGGCGCAGCATCAGATGCTCGCTGATCCGGTTGTTCAGGACACCCTTGCCGGTGATGATACCCTTCTTGGCGCCGTTGCCGGCGGTCGCATCGTCCTTGAAATATTGGACCAGCGTTCCCGGTTCCGGACCCTCGAAGAGGATCTTGGCTTTTCCTTCATAGAGCTGACGGCGGCGGGCCATACTCGTCCTTCATACGGCTGTGGAGGCATGCCCGGGCATCCTCCCGATGAGACGTCCAACGAGGTCTCGATAATGCGAGAGCCTCATAGCAACGATTGCACGCGGAAGATACCACTCCCTTTCATGGAAACGCCGCCCTGCCCCGCAGTCATGTCGCAACGGCCCTCAGGCGGGCGTGCGGCCCAGGTCGAGGGGGCGATAGCCGACGCGGTCCGGGGCGCCCGCGGCGAAATACCATGAGGCGGATGCGTTCCGGTCCGCCGGAATGCCTATGGCCGAGGAACTGCACGTTCCGAAACCCGACCGTGGGGGGATGTTCAGCTCGCTGCCCGCCGGCAGCGAGCGGTCGGACAGCAGCCGCGTCCAGGACGTCCAGTCCGGTGGAACGGGGCGCGTCGCCTCTCGGAAACGGGGAAGATGACGGCCGATCCGCGGAATGGCCATGTCGTCCGGCCCGGTGGTCGCGGCCATGTGGACGCCGGGTTCCAGTGTCGCGACCTCGGGGGTCGCATAACCCAGTCCCGAAATGTAATACGCGGCGTGGCGGTCGGCGATGACCATGTTGAACGACCGCCAGGCCCCGGCATCCAGCGCCGCGATGGCCAGCATCGCATCAGTCGCCTTGTCGTGTTCCAGCGCGATCAGCGGCAATTCGCCGCGCGATCGCTTGCCCGGTGCCGGGCCCAGACTGCCGACCCGGTTCATGACGCCGGCGACGACGCCGTCGTCATTCAGGGCCAGCCACGACCCGCCGGCGACGCGGTCGCGCCCGCCGACGATCGCCGGCCGTTCCGGCCAGTGCCGACCCGGCGGGTCCCAGGGACGGTCCAGGCGTTCGTCACGGTTTGCGGCGACCAGAAGCGGCCATGCGGAACCAGGGGCAAAGGACAGGACGATGGTACACACGGTTCTCTCTTCTATCCTGAGCGCCGCCCCGGTTGCGGCCGTGGATTGCGGTCAGCCCGCGCGGGAGGGTCCGGTCTCGCCGAAGACGCGGGCATAGGTGTGGTCCAGCGCCTCCAGATGGGCGTCACTGTTCATCGCGGCATCCAGAACCGCCGGCGCCACACGCCCGGCGACCTCGGGATCGGCCGCGAGGTTTTCGCGGAAGCTGCGCCCGTCGGGCTTGCCCAGCATGGTCCAGGTAGCCATCGCGTTGCGCTGGACGATGCGGTAAGCATCCTCGCGCAGGATGCCCGCGCGTGCCAGGGCCAGCAGGACTTCGCCGGAATGGACGACCCCGCCGAGGCTTTCCAGGTTGGCGATCATGCGATCCGGATAGATCACCAGCTTGTCCATCATGCCGGCCAGGCGGACCAGCGCGAAATCCAGGCCGATGGTGCCGTCGGGGCAGATGTTGCGTTCGACGGCCGAATGGCTGATGTCGCGCTCATGCCACAGGGCCACGTTCTCCAGCGCCGGGATGACGTGGGCACGCACCAGGCGCGCCAGACCGGTCAGGTTTTCCGACAGGACCGGGTTGCGCTTGTGCGGCATCGCCGACGACCCCTTCTGGCCGGGATGGAAGAATTCTTCCGCCTCCCGCACCTCGGACCGCTGCAGGTGCCGCACCTCGACCGCCAGGCGCTCGATCCCGCTGGCGATCACCGCCAGCGCGCAGAAATAGGCCGCATGGCGGTCGCGGGGAATGACCTGGGTCGACACGCCCTCGGGCGCCAGGCCCAGGCGCTCGGCCACGAATTCTTCCACCCGCGGATCGACATGGGCGTAGGTGCCCACGGCGCCCGAAATCGCGCAGGTCGCGATTTCGGCGCGCGCGCGCAACAGGCGTTCGCGATTCCGGGCGAATTCGGCGTAATGCCCCGCCAGCTTCAGACCGAACGAGGTCGGTTCGGCGTGGATCGCGTGGCTTCGGCCGATGGTGATCGTGTATTTATGTTCGAACGCGCGGCGCTTCAGGGCGTCCAGCACCGCATCCAGGTCGGCCAGCAACATGTCGGTCGCCTGCGTCAACTGGACGGACAGGCAGGTATCCAGCACGTCCGACGATGTCATGCCCAGATGCACGAAGCGGCTGTCCGGCCCGATCTTTTCCGCAAGCCACGTCAGGAAGGCGATGACATCGTGCCGGGTCTCGGCCTCGATCTCGTCGATCCGGTCCAGGTCAGCCTGCGAGAACGCGGCCATCGCGGCATCGCCCTTTTCCCGCACGACCTTCGCGGCTTCGGCGGGCACGGCGCCGTATTGCGCCATGGCCTCGCACGCCAGGGCCTCGATCTCGAACCAGATGCGATACCGGTTCTCGGGGGCCCAGATGGCGGCCATGGCGGGACGGGTATAACGCGGAACCATCGTGGTCAGCTTCCTCTTGTCGGCAAATGCGGGCGGGCCGCCCCTTTAGCCGATTTCCGCCGCCGCGTCTCCTGCCGAAAAGGGCAACCCTTGCGGAAGCCCGCTCGCGGTGGGCAAGATCACGGCGCGCGTCATCGCATTGGGCGTGCTATCCCAAGCCGGCCCGCATGAAGCAGTCGAGATCCTTTTGCCGATGATTATGTTTTCATGAGCGATATTTTTTCGCTCTCCGCCCTCGCCTCGCTCCTGCAGGTTATCCTGATCGACTTGACCCTCGCGGGGGATAACGCCGTCGTTATCGGGATGGCTGTCCGCGGGCTGCCGGCCGATCATCAGCGCAAGGCCATCCTGTCCGGCGTCGCGGCGGCGGCCCTGATCCGGATCGGACTTGCCATCGTCGCAGTCAGGCTTCTGGCCATCATCGGCCTGACCCTGGCGGGGGGATTGCTGCTGCTCTGGGTCTGCTGGCGGATGTATCGCGAATTGCGCGGACCGCATGATGGGGCTGCGGGCGGGATGTCCCGGCCCCCGGCCTCGCTGCGCACCGCGATCATCAGGATCGTGGTCGCCGACCTGTCGATGAGCCTGGACAATGTGCTGGCGGTCGCCGGTGCGGCGGGCGAGCATATATGGGTCCTGATCAGTGGCCTGGCGGTATCGGTGCTGATGATGGCCGTCGCCGCGGCGCTGATCGCGCGGCTGCTGGAACGCTATCGCTGGATCGCCTGGGTCGGCCTGCTGATCGTGCTGGGCGTCTCGATCGAATTGATCGTCAAGGGGGGCGGCGAAATCTGGCATTCCGTGGCATGATCGCGTTTCCCCGCCATCAGGTCATGCCGGCCCATGCAGCGCGTACGACATCCGCCCACCCTATCGCGGGCCGCCCGACCCCGGGTTGACAGGGCCGGCCGGTGCCTGGCCTGGCTGGGCGTCGCGACCTTCGCCATGTTCCCTGCCGGCGGCCACGCCGCGTCCGCCCCGTCCCCGCCCCCGATCGTCGCCGAGGACGCCGATGTCGCGGCGCGGTTGGATCTCTATTTGCGCCTGCTGTCGCCACAGGGCGGCACGATCGCCGAATATGTCGCGTTCCTGGCCCGGACACCGGCATGGCCGCGGCATCAGGCGATGGTGGCCCGTCTTCTGGCACAAATGGGGGCCGGTTTGCCCGAGCCCGGCATGGACGACGCCTGCGTGACGCTGCCATTGACCTCGGCCCCGGCCCTGGTCGCCTGCGCGCATCGCCCGGTACCGGCGCGGGATCTGCCGGCCCGCGCGCGGCGCGCCTGGATCGCCGGTATCGATTCGCCCCGGGACGAGGCAATCTTTCTCGCCGATTTCGGCGCGTCGGTGACGGCCGACGACCAGTGGGCGCGGTTCGGACGGCAGGAACTGGCCGGACATATGGATGATGCGGCCCGGCAGGTCGGGCGTCTGGATGCCGGGTACCAGGTCCTGGCGCAGGCGCGGCTTGCGTTGCGACGCGGTCGGGCGGACGCGCCTGATCTTCTACGCGCCGTGCCGCCGGGCCTGTCCGGCGACCCGGTCCTGATTCTGGACCAGGCCAGGTGGCTACGCCGGGCCGGGCAGTTTGACGACGCCTATGCGGTGTGGGTCCATTCCGGCCTGGCGGCGGAACGGCGTGCGCGCCTGCCCGCCTTCTGGGCGGAGCGCGAGGCGCTGGCCCACGACATGCTGCTGGCCGACAATGACGACGCGGCGCTCGCCCTGGCATCGGCCACGGATGACATGCCCCCCGTCGGCCGGGATGAAGCGCGTTTCCTGGCAGGCTGGATCCTCTTGCAGCGGCGGCATGATCCGCGGGCTGCCGAAGCGCAGTTCCGGCCCCTGTGCGATGCCCGGGCGCTGATTGCTCGCAGCCGGGGATTCTACTGGACCGGCCGCGCGCTGGAGGCCGCCGGCGATCTGCCTGCCGCGCGCGCTGCCTGGACCGAGGCGACGCGCATGCCCGGTACATTCTATGGCCAGATGGCCCTGTCCAGGTTGGGCGGCGATACGTTCAATCCCCTGCTGTTTCCGGCACGGTCGGGTGAAGGGCTGCGCGACCTGTTGCGGCGACAGGCCGAACCGGCCTGGACGCGCGCCGACATGGCGCGTTTCGAGGGCAGCGACCTGGTCCAGGCCGCACGAATTCTGGCCGCGCGCCAGGATGTCGCGCACGCGCGCGATTTCGTCCTGTTGCAGGACGCACGGACCGATACTCCTGCCGGGCATGCCTTGGCCGCGATGCTTGCCCTCCGGCTTGGCATGCCCGATGTCGCGGTCGCCGTTGCGCGCCGCGCGGGGCGCGAGGGGATCGCGCTGCTGCAATCCGGCTGGCCCAGCCCCGTTTTCCCCGATCCGGTCCTGCCGCCATCGGGGGACAATCTGCCGCCCGGCTTCGTGATGGCGGTCATCCGGCAGGAAAGCGGGTTCGATCCCGCCATCGTCAGTCCGGCGGGGGCCTACGGCCTGATGCAGCTTCTGCCCGCGGCGGCGCGGGACGTGATGCGACAGGCCCGCATGGCCAGCGGCCCGGTTACGGCCACGGCCCTGATCGATCCCGGCCTGAACATGCGGATCGGCACGACCTATCTTTCCCGTTTGATGCAGAAATTCGGCGGTGCGATTCCCTACGTGCTGGCCGCCTATAACGCCGGACCACACCGGGCGGACAAATGGCTGGGGCAACTGGGGGATCCGGCCAGGGGTGCGCCGACATCCGATGCCATGCTGGACTGGATCGAGAGCATTCCGTTCGCGGAAACCCGGGGCTATATCCAGCGGGTGGAGGAAAGCATGGCCATCTACCAGGCCATGGCTTCCGATTCCCGGTCGGAGGCGACACCATGACCCCTGCCCGCCTGATCGCCAGTTTTGGCGGCTGCGGCTTTTCCCCCAAGGCCCCCGGCACGGTGGGGTCGTTTGCCGCCCTTGTGTGCGGGGTGCCTTTGCTGTCCAGTCCCGTCCTGATGGGGGTGGCGATCCTGCTCTGTTGCTGGATCGGATATCGTGCGACCGAACGGGTCAGCGGCGGCGAGGACCATGGATGGATCGTGATCGACGAGGTCGCTGGCATGTGGATCGCCATGCTGCCCCTGGCGCCCGTCGATCCCCTGCACCTGCATGGACGGGACATCCTGATGCTGGTTCTGGCGTTCGCACTGTTCCGTCTGTTCGACATCACCAAGCCCGGCCCGGTGGGCTGGTTCGATCGGCGTCACGATTCGGTCGGGATCATGGGCGACGATGTCGTTGCCGGACTGCTTGCCGCGTCGATCCTGCTCGTCCTCCGTTACCTGCCTGCTCTGTCCTGACCCGACCGCGAGGCCGCCCATGCCGCCCTTCCTGCTGGACAACGTGACCCTGGACCAGGCGGGGCGACTGCTGGCCGTTCTGCGCGGGGCCGGCCTGCGGGTCGCCACCGCCGAAAGCTGTACCGGCGGTCTGGTCGCTGCATCCCTGACCCACCACGCAGGGTCGTCCGACGTGGTGGAAGGCGGGTTCGTAACCTATTCCAACGGCATGAAGACCACCCTGCTGGGCGTCGATCCCGGATTGCTGGCCCGTCATGGCGCGGTCAGCGCCGAAACTGCCGCCGCAATGGCAGACGGCGCGCTGGTCCGCGTGCCCGCCACCGACATCACCGTGTCCATTACGGGTATTGCGGGGCCTGGAGGAGGATCGGCCGCCAAGCCGGTCGGGCTGGTCTGGTTCGCCACGGCCCGCCGGAATGGGGCGACGGTCACGCTGTCGCGTGTGTTCGACGGGGATCGCGCCTCCGTCCGTCAACAGGCGGTGGCGCAGGCGCTGGACCTGATCGGACAACGTGTCCATTCCTCCTGAAGCCGGGCGTCGGCGACCCGCAGTCCCTTGTCGAGGGCGCCCGACCGATAGTTAAAAATATCCTGGGTCCGAAGGTCATGCACGATCTTCAGGCCCAGGATATCGGAAAAGGCAGGCCAGCGTCCGGATCATGCGGACGCCGGGGATCAATTGCCGCCGGGGCCGTTTCCAGGCATCGAGGGCGCCGGAGCGGTCGGCGGGGTGGTGACCCCGGTCCCCGACGGCACGACAACCGACGGTGCCGTGGGCGATGGCGCTTCAACTGATGGCTCGGCCGGCATGCCCGGGGTCGTCATGCTGGCGCGCGCTGCGGCGAGGCTCTTGGCGTTCAGATCTTCCGTCGCGTTGACTTCGGATTTCTTCTCGGTCCCCTTGGCCATGTGTTTGTGCCTGGCCATATGGGTCGGCGTGGCGGCAAGTGCCGGAACGGTGGAGACGATCGTCGCGGCGACGAGGATCGCGCCAAAAGACATCTTCATCGGGTAGGCTCCTTCAACTGGGTCGTGTCCGTCCATGACGCATGGCGCATCGGTGGCGGAACCACCCATGCGGCCGGACATGGGGGAAACGCCCGTCAGATGCCTCCGGTTCCGGCGGGCTGGATATGGCCCGGCGCCATCGCATTCCGTCCTGAAGGGGGGCCGTAGATTTCCCTGGCACGACGGATGAAGGCCGAGACCATCAGGCGTACGGCCTCGTTGAACACCACCCCGATCGCGGCCTGCAGCAGGCGGGAACGGAATTCGAATTCGACGAAGAAATCGATCAGGCACCCGCGCTCGTCCGGCGTGAAGGTCCAGACATTGTTCAGATAGCGGAATGGGCCTTTTTCGTACTGCACGCGGATCCGCGACGGGCGTTCCAGTGATACCCGGCTGGTGAACGTCTCGCGGAACGGGCCGAACCCGATGGTCAGATCGGCGACCAGTTCCGTCGCTGTGCGCGTGCGGACACGGGCACTGGTGCACCAGGGCAGGAATTGCGGGTATTTGCCCACGTCGGCGACCAGATCGAACAATTGCTCCGACGAATAGGCGATCAGGCGACGTTCGGCATGAGTCGGCATCAGGAAACCTCCGCCACGATACGCGTCGCCGCGAGTTTTGCCTCCCGCGTGGCACGAAGTTCCGCGAAATCGGAATCCGCATGATAGGACGACCGCGTCAGCGGCGAAGCGCTGACCTGCAGGAAGCCCTTCGCACGCGCCATTGCCGCATAATCGGCGAACTCGTCGGGTGTCACGAAATGCCGGACCGCCGCATGCTTGACCGTCGGCTGCAGATATTGGCCCAGCGTGATGAAATCGACATCGGCGACGCGCAGGTCATCCATGACCTGCAGGATCTCCGGGCGTTCCTCTCCCAGGCCAACCATCAGGCCCGACTTGGTGAAGATCGACGGATCGAGGCGTTTCACATCGTCCAGGAGGCGCAGCGACTGATAATAGCGCGCGCCGGGCCGGATACCAGGATACAGGCGGGGAACCGTTTCCAGGTTGTGGTTGAAGACATCCGGCCGGGCGGCGACCACGACCTCCAGCGCACCCGGCTTGCGCAGGAAATCGGGGGTCAGGATTTCGATCGTCGTGTCGGGCGCGGCGGCCCGGATCGCGGCGATGACCCGCGCGAAATGCTGTGCGCCACCATCCTTCAGATCGTCGCGGTCGACCGAAGTGATCACCACGTGGCGCAGGCCCAACTTCGCCACGGCGTCCCCCACGCGGGTGGGTTCGTCGCCGTCCAGCGGGTTCGGCATGCCGGTGGTCACGTTGCAGAACGCGCAGGCCCGGGTGCAGATCTCGCCCATGATCATCATGGTGGCGTGGCGCTGCGACCAGCATTCGCCGATATTCGGGCAGGCCGCTTCCTCGCAGACCGTGACCAGCTTCTGCTCGCGCATCAGCGTCCGGGTCTCGTGATAGATCGGGTGATTGGGTGCCTTGACGCGAATCCAGTCCGGCTTGCGCGCGATCGGGTTGTCCGGCCGGTGCGCCTTTTCCGGATGGCGGACGGAAACACCGCCTTTTCTATGGTCGATCAACAGGCGCGTGGACATGGCGGCAAACCCAGCAGGACAATAGACACCCAGAAGTGGAACGGCGCGGAGAACGCGTCAAGCAAACATCTCCGGCGCCGGGGCAGCGACGATCACAAGCAGCGGAGGCCGTCCGCCCGGAAAGGAGGGCGGCCCCGATGCCTGGTCCTTACCGCCGGACATGCATGTCAGATATGCAGGGCACCGTCGTAGGCAGCCAGGACGGCCTCATGCATCGTCTCCGAAATCGTCGGATGCGGAAACACCGTTTCCTTGAGTTCGGCCTCGGTCAGTTCGGACGTCCGGGCGATGACATAGCCCTGGATCATTTCCGTCACCTCGGCACCGATCATGTGGGCCCCCAGCAATTCGCCGGTGGTGGCGTCGAAAACGGTCTTGACCATGCCTTCGGGCTCGCCCGCGGCGATGGCCTTGCCGTTGCCGATGAAGGGAAAACGCCCGACACGGACCTTATGCCCGGCATCCTTGGCCCGGGCCTCGGTCAGGCCGACCGAGGCGATCTGGGGACGGCAGTAGGTGCATCCGGGGATGTTGGTGGGATCGATCGGATGGATCGTGTGGCCTGCGATCGCCTCGACGCACAGGACGCCCTCATGGCTGGCCTTGTGTGCCAGCCAGGGCGGGCCTGCGATATCGCCGATGGCATAGATTCCGGGTTCGCCGGTTCGGCAGTACGGATCGACCTTGATATGGGTCCGGTCGACCGCGATCGCCGTCCCGTCCAGACCGAGATTTTCCACGTTGCCGACAATACCCACCGCCGAGATGACCCGATCGACAGTGATCTCCTGGCTCTTGCCGCCGGCCTCGACGGGGACGGTCACGCTGTCGCCATTCTTGCGGACGGCGCCGATCTTCGCCCCGGTCAGGATGGTCATGCCCTGCTTCAGGAAGGCCTTGTGGGCCAGGGCGCTGATCTCCTCGTCCTCGACCGGCAGGATGCGGTCCAGGACCTCGACCAGCGTAACCTCGGCCCCCATGTTCCGGTAGAACGACGCGAATTCCACGCCGATGGCCCCGGATCCGATCACCATCAGCCGCTTCGGCAGTTCGGTCGGCACCATGGCCTCGCGATAGGACCAGATCAGCTTGCCGTCGGGTTCCAGCCCCGGCAGGACGCGCGCCCGCGCGCCCGTGGCCAGGATGACGTGCGGTGCCGTCAGGGTCGCGACGGGCTTGCCGTCCTTGCTGACCTCGACCTTGCGGCGCGCGCCGTCCTTGTCCGCCAGCTTGCCGAACCCGTCGAAGACCGTAACCTTGTTCTTCTTCAGCAGGTGCGCGACACCGGAGGACAATTGGCCCGCGACCTTGCGGGAACGCTTGACCACCTTGTCGAGGTCGAAGCGGATATTATCCGCCGCAAAGCCGAATTCGCCCAGATGATGCAGAAGATGGTTGATCTCGGACGACCGCAGCAGCGCCTTGGTGGGAATGCATCCCCAATTGAGGCAGATGCCGCCCAGATGCGCGGCCTCGACCACGGCGATGTTCAGGCCCAACTGGGCCCCGCGGATGGCGGCGACATAGCCGCCGGGACCACCGCCGATGATGACGATGTCGAATTCTGTCTTGCTCATGGATTATGTCCTCAGACCACCAGGCTGAACGGCGATTCGACGACCGAGCGGAAGGTCGATACCCATTCGGCGGCCAGGGCCCCGTCGACGACGCGATGATCGACCGACAGCGTCACCGTCATGACGGTGGCGATCCGGATCTCGTCGCCCTTGACGACCGCCCGCTTCTCACCGGCCGCGATGGCCAGGATCGCCGCCTGCGGCGGGTTGATGATGGCCGAGAACTCCTTCACCCCGTACATTCCCATGTTGGAGATCGAGAACGACCCCCCCTGGAATTCCTGCGGCTTCAGCTTTCCCGCCCGCGCCCGCGCGATCAGATCCTTGGCGTCCTGGCTGATCTGGCGCAGGGATTTGCTGTCGGCATTGCGGATGATCGGCGTGATCAGCCCGTCGGGGATCGACACGGCAACGGAAATATCCACGTCGTCGTACAGGATCGTCGCGTCCTCGGTGTACGACGCATTGACCCCGGGCACCCGGCGCAGCGTCACGGCGGCAGCCTTGACCAGCATGTCATTGACCGACAGCTTGAAGGCATCAGGTCCGTCGGCCGGGGATGCTGCGTTCAACTGCGCACGCAGCGCCAGAAGGGCATCGAGTTCGACATCGATCGCCACGTAGAAATGCGGAATGGTCGATTTGGCCTCGGTCAGGCGCTTGGCGATGACTTTGCGGATCGTCGAGTTCGGGACCGCTTTGTATGAGGCCTCGATGGCCACGGGGGCGGACGCGGCCGGGCGGGCAGGCGCAGGGGCAGCCGACGCGGGGGCGGCCGACGCGCCCTCGACATCGCGGCGGACGATGCGGCCATTCGGGCCGGACCCCGTCACGCCGGACAGGTCGATACCTTTCAGCTTCGCGATCCGGCGTGCGAGCGGTGAAGCAAAGACGCGTGTGCCATTTTGGGCCGCGGCTGGCGTGGCAGCAGCCGGCGCGGCTTTCACGGGGGCCGAAGCCTCGACCGGTGCCGACGCCTCGGGGACCGGCGTGGACGCGGGTGCAGGCTCCGCGCCCTCGGGCACGGTTTCACCCTCGGCCACCAGGATGGCGATCGGCGCATTGACCTTCACGCCCTCGGTGCCCTCGGTGACCAGGATACGTCCCAGGGTCCCCTCGTCGACCGCCTCGACCTCCATCGTCGCCTTGTCGGTCTCGATCTCGGCGATCACGTCGCCGGACTGGATCTGCTCGCCTTCCTTCTTCAGCCAGCGGGCCAGCTTGCCTTCGGTCATTGTCGGCGACAGGGCCGGCATCAGGATATTCACAGACATCGCGGCGCCCCCTCAGACCAGCTTGCGAACCGCATCCACCACCCAGGCCGGGTTGGGAAGGGCCAGCTTTTCAAGATTGGCGGCAAACGGCATCGGCACGTCCGCGCCGGCGACCCGTGCGGGCGGGGCATCGAGATAGTCGAACGCATGTTCGATGACCTGCATCGAGATTTCGGCGCCGATGCCGGCGAACGGCCAGCCTTCCTCGACGCAGACCAGGCGGCTGGTCTTCTTGACGCTGGCGACGATCGTCTCGGTATCCAGGGGACGGATCGTCCGCAGATTGATCACCTCGGCATCGATCCCCTGTTCGGCCAGGATCGCCGCCGCTTCCAGCGCGGTACCGACCATGATCGAGAACGCGACGATGGTGACGTCCTTGCCCTCGCGCTCGATCTTCGCGCGACCGATCGGCAGGATGAAATCCTCATCGACCGGACATGGGAATTTCTGGCCGTAGAGAATCTCGTTCTCCAGCACGATCACCGGGTTGGGATCGCGGACCGCGGCACGCAGCAGGCCCTTCGCGTCGGCCGACGACCATGGCGCCACGACCTTCAGGCCGGGAATATGGCCATACCAGCTGGCATAACACTGCGAATGCTGGGCCCCCACGCGCGATGCCGCCCCGTTGGGGCCGCGGAAGACGATGGGGCAGGACATCTGGCCGCCGGACATATAGCGGGTCTTGGCTGCCGAATTGATGATCTGGTCGATGGCTTGCATCGCGAAGTTCATGGTCATGAACTCGACGATCGGTTTCAGCCCGGTCAGCGCCGCGCCGATGGCCATGCCGGTGAAGCCATGTTCGGTGATAGGGGTATCGATCACCCGCTTCTCGCCGAATTCGTCCAGCAGCCCTTGCGAAACCTTGTAGGCGCCCTGGTACTGCGCGACTTCCTCGCCGATCAGGAAGACATCCTCGTCCCGGCGCAGTTCGGCCGCCATGGCGTCGCGCAGGGCTTCGCGGACCGTGATTTCCACCGTCTCACCCCATTCCTTCTCAGGTGCGAGGACGGGCGCGGCAACGGGTGCCGGCGGGGCCGACGCCTGCGGCGCCGCGGGCTTGGCGACGGTCGCGGTCGGGGCGGGGGATTCGGCCGCCGGTGCCGTCTCGCCGCCCTCGGACTGCAGGTTCGCGATCGGTGTGTTGACGGCGACGTTTTCCGTGCCCTCGGCGATCAGGATGTCGCCCAGCGTGCCCTCGTCGACGGCCTCGACCTCCATCGTCGCCTTGTCGGTCTCGATCTCGGCGATCACGTCGCCGGCCGCGACATGGTCGCCCGTCTTCTTCAGCCAGCGGGCCAGCTTGCCTTCGGTCATCGTCGGCGACAGCGCCGGCATCAGGATCTGCGTGCTCATGACCGCTCAGCCCTCCACCAGAACGTCGGTCCAGAGTTCCGACGGATCGGGTTCCGGGCTGGTCTGCGCGAAATCGGCGGCGTCCACGACGATGGTCCGCACCTTGTCCTCGATGGCCTTCAGTTCGGCCTCGTCGATTCCCATGCCCAACAGTTCCTTGCGGACCCGATCGATCGGGTCGTGATTCTTCCGCATTTCGTCAACCTCGGTCCGCGGGCGATATTTCGCCGGGTCGGACATCGAGTGACCGCGATAGCGATAGGTCGCCATCTCCAGCAGGAACGGCCCCTTGCCCTGGCGGCAATGCGTGATCGCGTCGCGCGCGGCATCCCGCACGGCCTCGACATCCATGCCGTCGACCTTGCGGCCCGGGATGCCCCAGGGCTCGCCATTGCGCCACAGCTCCTTCGAGGCCGAGGACCGCTCGACGCTGGTGCCCATGCCGTAATGGTTGTTTTCCAGCACGAACACGCACGGCAGCTTGTGCAGGGCGGCCAGGTTGAAACTTTCGTAGACCTGGCCCTGGTTCGACGCGCCCTCGCCGAAATAGGTGATCGAGACCTCGTCCGAGCCACGATATTTGTTCGCGAAGGCCAGGCCGATGCCCAGCGATACCTGGGCGCCGACGATTCCATGCCCGCCATAGAAATGCTTCTCGGACGAGAACATGTGCATGGACCCGCCCTTGCCGCGGGAATATCCCCCCTCGCGCCCGGTCAGTTCGGCCATGACCCCGCGCGGATCCATGCCGGCCGCCAGCATCTGCCCGTGGTCACGGTACGAGGTGATGATCTTGTCACCCTGCTTCAGTTCCATCTGCACGCCGACGACCACGGCTTCCTGCCCGATATACAGATGGCAGAAACCGCCGATCAGCCCCATGCCGTAAAGTTGCCCGGCCCGTTCCTCGAACCGCCGGATCAGGACCATGTCATGGAACGCGCGCGTCAGATCCTCTGCGCTCATGGACGGACTATTGCGTCCGGTCTCTGTCTTGGGTTCTTGCTTTTCGCTCATTCTGAACGCTCCCTTGTTATTGTTATAACAGACAACACCGCATACTGACGCCGCCGGGCCGGACATGGTCGGCGCCTAATCCGCTCCCGGTGATCCCGCCCCTGCCCCGGGTCTTTCGTACAGGCCGGACCGCCCACCCGATTTACGCTCCAGATACACGCCTTCGATCGTCATGCCGCGATCGACGGCCTTGCACATGTCGTACAGCGTCAGCGCCGCCACGCTGACCGCCGTCAGGGCCTCCATCTCCACCCCGGTTGGTCCGGTGGTCCCGACGCAGGCCTCGATGTCTATCCCCGTCCCGTCCCTGGCCGCCGCCAGTCCGACGCGTACCGACGACAGCGGCAGCGGATGGCAAAGAGGTATGAGGTCGGCCGTCTTCTTTGCCGCCATGATGCCGGCGACCCGCGACACCGCCAGGACGTCCCCCTTCGGCATGCCGCCGGACAGGATCAGTTCCAGCGTTTCCGCGCGCATGCAGACCCGTCCTCGCGCAAGCGCCTGCCGCGCCGTGGCCGGCTTGTCCGACACGTCGACCATCACCGCATGTCCGGCCGCATCGAGGTGGGACAGTTTTCCGGCGTCCGTCATCTTACGAGAAGCCGAGCAACGCGCGGGCGGCATCGCCGGGGTTATCGTGACGGAGCAGGCTTTCCCCGACCAGGAAGCCGCTGGCCCCCACGTCGCTGAGGCGCAAGACATCGCCATGCGTCCTGATGCCGCTTTCGGAGACGACGATCCGATCAGGGGGAACCAGGGGGGTCAGCTGGATCGTTGTCTCAAGGTCCGTCTTCAACGTCTTGAGATTACGGTTATTGATGCCGATCAGCGACGTATCCAGGGCCAGGGCGCGATTGAGTTCCGTCTCATCATGCACTTCGACCAGGACGTCCATATCCAGGCCCCGCGCCACATCCAGCAGTTCCGATGCCTCGGCATCGGTCAATGCCGCCAGGATCAGCAGGATGCAGTCGGCCCCGATCAGGCGGCTTTCATGGACCTGCCAGGGATCCAGGATGAAATCCTTGCGCAGGATCGGCAGGCCGCATGCATCGCGGACCCGTTCCAGGTCCTCGGTGCAGCCATGAAAGCACGATCCTTCGGTCAGGACCGAGATGCAGGCGGCCCCGGCCTTCTCGTATTGCGCGGCGATCGCGGCCGGATTGTAGTCGGGGCGCAGGATGCCCGCCGACGGAGATGCTTTCTTGATTTCCGCGATCAGTCCGATCTGGCGATCCGCCGTCCGCTGCTTCAGCGCCTGGCCGAAACCGCGCGTCGGCGTATTGATCTCGCGCGCGCGGGCGGTCACGTCCTTCAGCGGCATAATCGTCGCACGCTGGGCGACATCGACCCGTGTCCTGGCGCAGATCCGCGCCAGGACGTCCGGAATGTCGTCCGGGTCCGGCCCGCTTCCGCCAGCGGTCTCAGCCTGATTCGTCGGCGTGTCGTTCATCATATAGCCTGCACAATCCCCTCTACGGTAACGGCACTGCGGTCGCGCACGGTGTTCAGCACGGCCAGCGCCGCCCCGTTATCGAGAACCCGGGCGGCATCGGCGACCAGCGTCCGCAACGCCGCCGGCCGGATGGCTCCATCGTGAAGCACCTCCCCGCGTCCCGCAACATGAAGTGCGGCAGCGGCATTCAGCAGGACCGTGTCGCGATAGGCGCCATGGGCGCCGGCCAGCATCGCCGCCAGGGCCTCGGCATTTTCCCGGGGGCTGCCCCCCGTGATCGCCTCGATCGGCGCGGCGCGCAAGCCCGCGTCTTCAGGCTCCAGGCTCAGTTCATGGATCTGCCCGTCCTGAAGCGCCACGATAGCGGTCGTCCCTGCCAGCGTCAGTTCATCAATCCCGCGCCCCGCCCCGCACTGGCCATGGACCGCCCATACGCGCTCGCTTCCCAGAAGCTGCAACGTCTCCACGACCGGCCGCAGCCAGACGGAACCGGGAACGCCGACCAACTGGCGCGTCACGTTGGCCGGATTGCACAATGGCCCGACCAGGTTGAACAGCGTCCTGATCCCCAGCGCCACCCGTACCGGCGCCGCATGCCGCATGGCGGGATGATGGGCGGGGGCTGCCATGAACGCCAGGTTCAGCCGGGCGAGCCTGTCGCTGATGACGGCCGGGTCGTCCGACAACGGCACGCCCAGTTCCCCCAGCACATCCGTGGCGCCCGATCGCGACGACAGGGCGCGATTACCGTGCTTCGCCACCGGCACGCCCAGCGCGGCCAGGACGAAGGCCACGGCGGTGGAGATATTGAGGGTCCCCAATCCGTCGCCGCCGGTGCCGCAGACGTCGATCGTGCCGGCGGGCACCGGGGCGACACTGCGCATGCGGGACCGTACGGCTCGGACGGCGCCCAGCAATTCCGCGCGCTGCTCGCCCCGCACGCGCAGGCCCATCAGGAAGGCGGCGATCAGCGTGTCGGGCACGCCGCCGTCCATGATAAGGCCAAATGCCTGCTCGGCCTCGCGTTCGGTCAGGCGTTTGCCCTGTGCCAGACGGCCCAGGATGGCCCGAAACGCTCCGGCTGGATCGACGGACTGGGGCACACCCTCCATGATCGGCTCAGGCCGCTTTCCGCGGCGTGTTACGGCCCCGCGCGATCGCCATGAAGTTGGCCAGGATATCGTGCCCGTGTTCGGACGCGATGCTTTCCGGATGGAACTGGACGCCGAAGATGGGCAGGACGCGATGACGCAGCCCCATGATGACTCCGTCCTCGGTCCGGGCGACCGGCACCAGGTCGGACGGCAGGCTTGCCGGATCTACCGTCAGGCTGTGGTAACGCGTGGCGCGGAAGGGGTTGGGCAGGCCTTCAAACACGCCTGTTCCGTCATGCATGACCGGGCTGACCTTGCCATGCATGGGCGTCGGGGACCGGACGACCGTGCCGCCGAAGACCTGGCCGATCGCCTGATGCCCCAGGCACACGCCGAGGATGGGAACATGGCCCGCTGCCTTGCGGATCAGGTCGCAGCAGATCCCCGCCTCGTTCGGTGAACAGGGGCCGGGCGACAGCACGATGGCCTCCGGCTTCAACGCCAGGGCTTCGTCGGCTGTCAGGGCGTCGTTGCGACGGACGTCGCACACTTCCCCCAGGTCGCCCAGGTAATGGACGAGGTTGAAGGTGAAGCTGTCGTAATTGTCGATCAGCAGGATCATGGCAATATGATGACCTCCCGTTTCAGCCCGGTCAAACAGCAGATCGGGAATTGATCGAAATAATCTTTATCTGCGGAAACGTAAGGTTTTGTTGCGTTAAACCCCAATTTCGGCGCAAGTTTATAACCCGATCGGTGGAGTCCGTCCGCGCCCCCCTACACTTCGTTCCGGCCGCGCGTGAACTGGGTGGCGGCTTCCGCCGCACGGAACAGCGCCCGCGCCTTGTGCTGCGTTTCTTCGTACTCGGCCTCGGGGATGCTGTCGGCGACGACGCCGCATCCGGCCTGCACATGCATCTCGCCGTCCTTCACCACCGCCATGCGCAGGCCGATGCAGGTGTCCATGTCGCCGCTGGCCCCGAAATAACCGATGCAACCGGCATAGGCTGCACGGCGGGTCGGTTCGACTTCGTCGATGATCTCCATCGCCCGGATCTTCGGTGCCCCGGTCAATGTGCCGGCAGGAAAGCCGGCGACCAGGGCGTCCAGCGCCTCCAGCCCCGGGCGCAGCGTTCCCTCTACGTTGGAGGAAATATGCATCACGTGGCTGAACCGCTCGATCACGAATTTTTCCGTGACGCGGACCGAGCCGATTTTGCACACGCGCCCGACATCGTTGCGGCCCAGGTCGATCAGCATCAGATGTTCCGCCCGTTCCTTGGGATCGGCCAGAAGCTCTTCCTCCAGGGCGCGGTCTTCGGCGGCAGTCCGGCCGCGCGGGCGTGTGCCGGCCAGCGGACGCACGGTTACCTGCCCCTTGCGCAGGCGCACCAGTATTTCCGGTGACGACCCCACCAGGCTGAAGCCGTCCAGCGCCAGATAAAACAGGAACGGCGCCGGATTTATACGACGCAGCGCCCGGTACAGCGCTAGCGCCGGCAGCGTGAAGGAAGTCGAGAAACGTTGGCTTGGCACGACCTGGAACGCATCGCCGGCGGTGATATAATCCTGGATCCGCCGGACGGCGTCGCAGAAGGCCTCTCGGGTGAAGGTCGATCGCGGCGGATCGACCGGCCCGGCATAGGTCGGCATGATCTCCTGCAGCGCCAGCGGTTCCGACAGGGTCTGGCGTGCCAGTGCCAGAAGGTCCTGCGCGTGTTGCCAGGCCTCCTCAGGTGACCGGTCGTCGCGGAGGCGGATCGGGACGGCCAGGGTCAGCTCGTCGCGCACGGTGTCGAAGATTGCGAACAGCCCCGGCCGGATCATGATCCCTTCCGGCAGGCCGAGATCATCGGGCGGCATGTCGGGCAGATATTCCATCTGCCGCACCATGTCGTAGCCCAGATAGCCGAACACGCCGCCCGTCATCGGCGGCAGGCCGTCGGGAAGCGTCATCTGGCTGTCCCGGATGATCGTCCGGAGTGATTCCAGCGGTCGGCCCGCCACCGGCTCGGGGCACGCGGCCGTGTCGTCGGGGTTTCGGGTGACCGTGGCCTGGCCGTCATGGCAGCGCCAGATCAGGTCGGGCAGCAGCCCGATGACGGAATAGCGTCCGCGCGCCACGCCGCCCTCGACGCTTTCCAGAAGAAAGGCATTGCGCGGGGGGCACATGTCGCTGGCCCCGGCCAGCCGGGACAGGCGCATGAATGCCGAAACCGGCGTCAGGAGGTCGGCGACCTCGACACTCCAGACGATAGCGGCGTCCCCCTGGCGCAGGACCAACAGGGTTTCCTCGCGGTCGGGCGGGATCGGACGGGACGAATCGGAAAGGAAGGTCACCTGACACCGCCTTCCGCGCCATCGGCACCGGTCACGGAGGACAGGACCGACTGGATCGCGGTCATGTTGGTCTTGGGCTTTACGTCGTTCTGCAGGGCCATGGCGTAGGACATCTCGATATCGTCCGCCATCGACTGGGTCAGGCCCGTGCGGATCCGGCCGACCTGCATCAGTTGCGTGGACGGGTCGGGATGCGTGATGGCGGTCAGGGTCGCGACGTAGAACCCGTCGGCGTCCTCGATCATAACCGACTGGCCGGTCGAGCCGATCCGGAACGCCAGCTGCGCGAGGCTGTCGGGGATGCCGGCCGTCTGGCGGCCGCGGACCAGTGGGGCGCTATGCACCACGGTCTGGCCGGTCGAAGCCGCCTGCGACACCCCGCCCCTGGTCTTCGCCGCCAGATACAGCGCCGTCGCCTGCACATTCGCCGCATGGCGCCGGGCCTCGTCCTGCCATGCCGCGCCGACCTGGTCCGAAATGGACGAAAGGGGCTGGAGCTGTCCGGGCGTTACGCTGTCGACCGACACCGCGTACCATGTCTGGTCGGGCCCCTGGACCAGGGCGGGGTTCGCCCCTTTCGCCTGGCTGAAGATCCGCGCCACAATCGCCTGGCGGGCCGCGCCGGAGGCGGGAATGGGCGCTTCGTCGCCGGACTGCGTCTGGCCATGGGCATCCAGTGTGCCGGCGGTGGCGCTGGCGCCGAGCGTGTCGGGAATCCGGTCCAGGCCGCCGCCGGCGATGGCGTCCTGCAGCTTCTGGACGCGGGCGCCGATCAACTCGCCGGCATGTGCCTGGGCGATCTGGTCGTGCAATTCCTGCCGGGCGGCGGCGAAATCCGTGTCATGCGGCGGGGTGACCTGCGTCACCTTGAACACGACCCACCCGGTATCGGTCTGCGCGGGACCCTGCAGGGTGTCCACGGGGGCCGCAAAGACCAGCTTGGACAGGGAAGCCGACGGAATGGATGCCGCCCGGACACCGTCCATCTGCACCGACGCGCTGTCCTTCGCGGCGGCCTGGACCTGCGCCCAGGTCGTGCCTGCCTGCCATTGGGCAACGATCGCGCGGGCGCGGGCTTCGTCGGAAGCCGTCACGATCTGTACGGTCCGGGTTTCCGGCTGATGGTATTTCGCCTGCTGGGCGTCATACAGGCGGTGCAGTTCCTCCTCCGGAACCTCCACTGACCGGGCGATCGTCTCGGGCGACAGGACGACGATCCGGGCATGGCGATATTCCGGCGTCTGGAACAGCCATGGATGATTGTCATAGAAGCGACGCAGCTGCGCAGGGTCCGGCGTGGGGGCGGACTGATCGCCGACGGCGACGCGGACCAGGTCGAGCGTGCGGGTCTGGGCGTCGAACTCGAAAGCCCGGCGCACCATCGTCTCCGGCGCGCGCACGCCGTTGCGAATCGGTTCCATCAGGGCGCGGGATGCGATGTCCATCCGGACCAGGTCCAGAAGCCGCCCCTCGGTCATGCCGATCTGCCGCAGGCGCGCGTCGAACAGCTTGCGGTCGAAGCGGCCGTCGGCGCCCTTGAAGGCCTGCAGGCCAAAGACCTCGTCGCGCAGCACGTCGTCGGGAACGATCAGGCCATGCCGTTCGGCCGACAGGGCAATCTCGGCCTGCATGACGAGGCGTTGCAGGACCTGCTGGGCCGCTTCCCGGCGGGTCGCGGGCGGAAGCTGCGATGCATCGGCAACCCCCATCTGCCGCGCGACCTGGGGCATCTCGTTCTGCACCGCCGACATGAACGCATCGGTCGTGATCGTGCGGGGCCCCACATGTGCCACGACGTCGGCACGCTCGCTTCCCATGTTCGACAGCACGTCGCCGACCCCCCAGCCGACGAAGGCAAGAAACAGCAGGCCGGCGATGACACGCCCCACCCAGGAATCGACGAAGGCATGGCGCAGAAAGGAAATCATAAAGTACAGGATCCGAACATAAGCGGCAGAGGCGTCGCGACCGGCAGGCGGCCACCTTTTCGGCCGCGCACCATAAGGACAGGACCGCAGCTTGACCAGAACCCTGTTCGGGTCCGTGCGGGATTCAGGGACATTGCGGCATTGCCACGGGATGGCGCGCATGGTGTAGGGTACAATATCCGGTCGATACTCCCCCTGGAAAAGATAAAGACCGTCGAAAGACCGGACAAAACGGCGGCACGCAGGCAGAGGGATCAAGACATATGAGGCAGATGATCGTCGGCAACTGGAAAATGAACGGGCTGTGCGCCGCGTCGCGCGACCTGGTCACGGCGGTGGCGGAGGGAGTGGCCGCCATGCCGTCTCCGCCCCAGGTCGTGGTCTGCCCCCCTTTCACGCTGCTCGCGCAGCTGGGGGCGGCGCTGAAGGGGACGGGCATTTTCCTTGGCGCGCAGGATTGCCATCAAACAGCGTCCGGCGCGCATACCGGCGATATTTCCGCCGCGATGCTGGCGGATGTGGGCGTCGAATACGTCATTCTCGGTCATTCCGAGCGTCGCCGCGATCATGGCGAACTGGACGAGACGGTACGTGAAAAGGCGGTCGCCGCGGCGGCGGCCGGATTGACGCCCATCGTCTGCGTGGGCGAAAGCGAGGACCAGAGGGCATCGGGCGACTGCCGTGATGCGATCGGCTGGCAGATCAAGGGGTCCCTGCCCGACGGGTTTACCGGGATCGTGGCCTATGAACCGGTCTGGGCGATCGGTTCGGGCGTGCCGGCATCCAGCCAGGATATCGCGGACATGATGGCCTTCATTCGCGCCGAATTGGTGCGGCAGTTCGGCGCGGCTGGAAAAACGATCCGGATCCTCTATGGTGGGTCGGTCAACGGGCGCGACGCGGCGACCATACTGCCCATCGCCGAGGTCGGGGGCGCGCTTGTCGGCGGTGCCAGCCTGCAGGCCGATACATTTCTCCCGATTGTCCGGGCCGCCGTCGAACTGTAGACGGTCCGTCACGTGGCGTCTCATCTGGAAGCGAGTATGATTACCGTCCTTCTCTTTTTGCATCTGTTCGTCACCCTTGCCCTGATCGGAACGGTCCTGATCCAGCGCAGCGAGGGCGGTGGTCTGGGAATCGGCAGCAGCCAGGGCATGGGAACCTTCATGTCCGGTCGCGGGACCGCGAATCTGCTGACGCGTGCCACCTCGATCCTGGCGGCGATCTTCATGATGCTGTCGCTGACGCTGGCCGTCATGAATCGCGGGGCTTCGACCGGCGCGGGCCATGACATCCTGGCGCAGCCCGCGGCGCCGGCGCCCACGCCCACTCCGGCTCACTGAAGACGCATGGACATCCCCGCGCCCGGGCATGGGCGCGGGCTTTTATCGCTCCCGTCCAGTCGGCGTATTCGACTATGGGCTTCCCACGGCGGGGGGAAACGGTGTAGGGAGGCCATCCATGACGCGGTTTGTATTCATCACTGGCGGCGTGGTTTCCTCCCTCGGTAAAGGCATCGCCTCAGCAGCCCTCGCGGCACTGCTGCAGGCGCGCGGCTACCGGGTCCGGCTACGCAAGCTCGATCCCTATCTCAACGTCGATCCGGGCACCATGAGCCCGTATCAGCACGGCGAGGTCTTCGTTACCGATGACGGTGCGGAAACCGACCTGGACCTTGGGCATTATGAACGCTTCACCGGCGTTCATGCCACCAGGGCCGATAACGCCACCACCGGACAGATCTATTCCGACGTGATCGCCCGCGAACGGCGCGGCGATTACCTGGGCGCGACGGTTCAGGTCATCCCCCATATCACGGACGCCATCAAGGAAGCCGTGGTGGCCGGCACGGACGACCTGGATTTCGTCCTGGTGGAAATCGGCGGAACGGTGGGCGATATCGAAAGCCTTCCGTTCCTGGAGGCGATCCGCCAGTTGCGCAACGACCTGGGCGCGGCCCAGACGATGTTCGTCCACCTGACGCTGCTACCCTGGATCCCATCGGCCGGTGAACTGAAAACCAAGCCGACGCAGCATTCCGTCAAGGAACTGCAGAACGTGGGTATCCAGCCCCAGATGCTGCTCTGCCGGTCCGATCGTCCGATTCCCGACAACGAGCGTCGGAAAATCGCCAATTTCTGCAATGTGCGGCCCGAAGCTGTGGTTGCGGCCCTGGATGTCGACACGATCTACGCCTGCCCGATCTCGTACCATGCCGAGGGCATGGATACCGAGGTCCTGCGCCATTTTGGCCTGCCCTTCGACCAGGAACCCGACCTTGCGGCGTGGCATCGGGTGCTCGAGGCCATGCGCCATCCCGAGGGCGAGGTCCGGATCGCAGTCGTGGGCAAGTACACCGCCCTGCTCGACGCCTATAAATCCCTGATCGAGGCGCTGCAGCATGGCGGAATCGCCAATCGCGTGCGCGTCAAGCTGGACTGGGTCGAATCGGAGATTTTCGAGAAATCGGAAACGGCGATCGAAGCCCTGCGGGACGCGCATGCGATCCTGGTCCCCGGTGGCTTCGGCGAGCGCGGAGCCGAGGGCAAGATCCAGGCCGTCCGCTTCGCGCGGGAACATAATATTCCGTTCCTGGGAATCTGCTTCGGCATGCAGATGGCGGTCATCGAATGTGCCCGGAACCTGGCCGGGCTGCCGAACGCCTCGTCGACCGAGTTCGGCGCCACCGACGAGCCGCTGGTCGGCCTGATGACCGAGTGGGCACGGGGCAACGACTGGCTGCGCCGGCGCGAAGGCGGGGAACTGGGCGGCACCATGCGCCTGGGGGCCTATCCGGCGAAGCTTGTCCCCGGGTCGCGGGTGGCCGAGGTCTATGGCGAGACGGAGGTCCGGGAGCGGCATCGTCACCGCTACGAGGTGAACGTCCATTACCGCGACATCCTGGAGAAGGCGGGCCTGCGCTTCTCCGGCATGTCCCCGGACGACATCCTGCCTGAAATCGTGGAATATCCGGACCATCCCTGGTTCATCGCCGTGCAGTACCATCCGGAACTGCTGTCCAAGCCGTTCGATCCGCACCCGCTGTTCTCCGGCTTCGTCGGGGCGGCGGTAAAGAAGATGCGCCTGGTATGACCGGTTCCGTCGCCGTCTCCGTCGGTGGGCTGGTCGTCGCCAATGACCGGCCCTTTGCCCTGATCGCGGGGCCGTGCCAGATCGAATCCGAATCCCATGCGATGGAGATGGCCGAGGCCCTGCACGCGATCGCGCACGAAACCGGCGTCGGGCTGATCTATAAAAGTTCGTTCGACAAGGCCAACCGGACCAGTCTGGGGGCCGCGCGCGGCGTCGGCATGGCCGCGGGGCTGGAGATCCTGGCTCGCGTGCGCGAACGATTCGCTGTCCCGGTCCTGACCGACGTGCATACGGCCGAGCAATGTGCGCCCACGGCCGAGGCGGTGGACGTGCTGCAGATCCCTGCTTTCCTGTGCCGGCAGACCGATCTGCTGCTGGCCGCGGGGGAAACAGGGGCCGCGATCAACGTCAAGAAGGGGCAGTTCCTGGCCCCCTGGGATATGGCCAACGTCGCTGCCAAGATCGCGTCGACCGGCAACAGCCGTATCATGCTGTGCGAACGGGGCACCACGTTCGGCTATAATACCCTGGTCAACGACATGCGCGGCCTGCCGATCATGGCCGCGACGGGATATCCGGTCGTCTACGATGCCACCCATTCGGTCCAGCAACCGGGCGGACTGGGGGGCGCGTCGGGCGGCCAGCGGGAATTCGCGCCGATTCTGGCGCGCGCTGCATTGGCGATCGGCGTGGCCGCGGTATTCATAGAAACCCACCAGGATCCGGACAGCGCGCCCAGCGACGGCCCCAACATGATCCCGATCAGGGAGATGAAGGCGCTGGTGACGCGCCTGGCGACGTATGACCGCCTGACCAAGGGCGGTGTCTGAAGGACCCGGCCCGGCCCCTTATATCAGCCGCGCCAGAAAGACGGCCAAAAGGCACGTCAGCACGACGACGGTGATGCACAGCCGCAGGGCGAGATAGCCCGACGGCAGCTCTCCCCTGCGCCATGCCGCCCTTTCCATCAGGAAGATGCCCCCAAACGCGGCCAGCAGGACGGCAAGGGCCGCGGCCGTGTGGCCCAGGAAGGTCAGGTGGATGGCCAGCCAGCCGATCAGGACAGGGAGTCCGCCCAGCAGCAGGCGCCGGTTATCGGTCCGTGCCGTTCCGGGGGCGGACAGGATCGCCGGTGCCTCCAGCGCCAGCCCCCAATGAACCGCCCCGGTGAAGGCCAGCAGAAGGGCGGAATATTCCACCAGCGCCATCATGGGGCCGGGTACCGGACGATCCGCCGGAAAAAAGATCACTCCGACCGAACAGACGATGACTGGAAACAGGCTGACGATCCCCATTATGATCGCCAGAAGGGGCAGGCGCTTCATGTTCTTCTCCATCACCTCCTGCTAAGGTCCCCACCGCGACGGGTGGCGCCCCATTATGCCGGATCGTGACGGACGATGGGACATCCGCCTCGTCTTGTCCGGTCTTCAAGGGGGGGGCGAGCCGGTCGCCGTTGCGTCTTCCGGCCGAACCTGCAACGGGCCCAATATCCACATAACGAGGAAGCAGATCCATGAGTGCTATCGTCGATATCATCGCGCGCGAGATCCTGGACAGCCGTGGCAATCCGACGGTCGAGGTCGATGTCGAACTGGCGTCCGGCGCCAAGGGCCGCGCCGCCGTCCCGTCGGGCGCGTCGACCGGCGCGCACGAGGCGGTCGAACTGCGTGACGGCGACAAGTCACGCTATGGCGGCAAGGGCGTCCTGAAGGCCGTCGAGCATGTCGAGAAAGAGATCCTGGAGGCCCTTCAGGGCGCCGAATCGATGGATCAGGTCGCGATCGACGAGGCGATGATCGACCTGGATGGCACGCCGAACAAGGCCCGACTGGGCGCCAATGCGATCCTGGCCGTGTCGCTGGCCGTGGCCAAGGCGTCGGCCGAGGAATTGCAGGTTCCGCTCTATCGCTATGTCGGCGGTGTCTATGCCCGCACCCTTCCCGTCCCGATGATGAACATCGTCAATGGCGGGCAGCATGCCGACAACCCGATCGACATCCAGGAATTCATGATCCAGCCGGTCGGGGCGCCTACCCTGGCCGACGCGGTCCGCGTCGGGTCCGAGATCTTCGCACAGCTGAAGAAGAACCTGTCGGCCGCCGGCCACAACACCAATGTCGGTGACGAGGGCGGTTTCGCCCCCGGCCTGAAATCCGCCGACGAGGCGCTGGGCTTCATCACCAAGGCGGTCGAAGCCGCCGGCTATCGCCCCGGCGAGGACGTGACCTTCGCGCTGGATTGCGCGTCGACCGAATTCTATCACGATGGCCGCTATGTGATGGAAGGCGAAGGCAAGACCCTGGATTCGGCGGGAATGGTGGCCTACCTGGCCGACCTGGCCAGCCGCTACCCGATCGTGTCGATCGAGGATGGCCTGGCGGAAGACGACTGGGAAGGCTGGGCGACCCTGACTGCGACCCTGGGCAAGACGGTCCAGCTGGTGGGTGATGATCTGTTCGTCACCAATCCCGACCGCCTGCGGCGGGGGATCAAGGCCGGGGTGGCGAATTCGCTGCTGGTGAAGGTCAACCAGATCGGCACGCTGAGCGAGACGCTGGAGGCGGTCGAGATGGCCCATCGCGCCGGCTATACCGCGGTCATGAGCCATCGGTCCGGCGAGACCGAGGATTCGACGATCGCCGACCTGGCGGTCGCCACCAATTGCGGACAGATCAAGACCGGGTCGCTATCGCGTTCCGACCGGACGGCGAAATACAACCAGCTGATCCGTATCGAGAACGAACTGGCCACGGCCGCCCGGTACGCGGGTCGCACGATCCTCAAATCGGCCTGATTGCCCGAAAATTTTCCCCGATCCGGCGGAAACTGGAAGAAAAACAGTTCCATGCCCCTGGCGGATCGGGAATACTTTCGGGCGAAAACCGCCCCGACCCCGTGTCCGGGGCCTGGCGGAAGGGAACCTAGACCATGCAGATCGGCCGGATCATCCGACGGGTAGTCCGCATGGTCGTTCCCCCTGCCCTGTTCATCGGCCTGACCGCCTATTTCGGCTGGAACGTCATGCAGGGGGACCATGGGTTGCACAGCTACGCCGCCCAGCTTCACCTGCTGGATGAGGCCAGGGCCGCCCAGCAGGACGCAATATCGGAACAGGCGGCCTGGAGCCGGCGCGTGCGCGGCCTGAAGGAAAGCGCGCTGGATACCGATACGCTGGACGAGCGGTCGCGGGCGATGCTCAACCTGGGGCGCCCCGACGAACTGATCGTTCCCTACGGGCCGCACGACCACCTCTACTGACTGACAGGCGGGACAGCCTCCAGACAAAAAAAAGCCGGGCGGTCCGATGACGGACCGCCCGGCTTTTTCATGACACGCGATCCGTAGGGGAAATCCCCTGACGGATCGTCGGCTCGTTATTTGATCTTCGCTTCGCGGAAGGCAACATGCTTCCGCGCGACGGGATCGTATTTCCGCATCTCGAGCTTGCCGGTCTGGGCACGGGCATTCTTCTTCGTAACGTAGAAATACCCGGTGTCCGCCGTCGAGACGAGCTTGATCTGGATGGTGTTGGTCTTGGCCATGGAATCCTCAGCACTGCTCCGCCGCTGCTGGAACAATCAGGTGCAGCAGTGGTTCAAGTCGGCGGAAAATGCGCATACACAGCCTTCAGGTCAAGCGTTAGTCGCACGAATCGGCGAGATATATGTCGATCCCGCCGGGAAACAGGGAGAATCCGATAGATGCTGAGTGTCTCCGAGGCCCAGAAGCGGATTCTGGCGGACCTTACGCCCACGGGAACCGAACTGGTCTCGCTGGCCGAATCCTGGGGACGGGTCGCGGCGGCCCCTATCTGCGCCCGGCTGGACAACCCGCCGGCGGATGTGTCGGCCATGGACGGCTATGCCGTACGCGCGGTGGATTGCCGATCGGGCGACACGCTGCGCATTGTCGGCGAAAGTCCGGCCGGCCACCCCTTCCAGGGCCAGGTGGAGGCCGGAACCTGCGTGCGCCTCTATACCGGCAGCGTCCTGCCGGACGGCGCGGACAGTATCCTGATCCAGGAGAATGCGCGGACGGAAGCGGGCGATCGCATCGCCGTGCTGTCCGGGGTAGCCACAGGCCAGCATATCCGCAGGCGCGGGCAGGATTTCGCGCTGGGGTGGCCGGTCGTGCCGGAAGGGCGACACATCCTGGCGCGGGAGGTCGGGCTGATCGCGGCGGCAAACCATGCCTGGGTGCCGGTGTACAGGCGCCCCGTCGTCGCGATCCTGTCGACCGGGGATGAGGTCAGCCTGCCTGGGGGGGACATTCCCCCGGGCGGGATCGCCAATTCCAACGCGCCGATGCTGGCGGCGCTGGTGCGGGCCTGCGGCGCGACGCCGCTGATCCTGCCGACCGCCCGCGACGACGCCGCCGAGATCGCGCGCCTCGCCAGCGGCATCGAGGCTGCCGACCTGCTGCTGACCGCGGGGGGGGCCAGCGTCGGGCGCTATGACCTGGTGCAGGAGGGGCTGGGACGGATCGGGCTGTCGGTCGATTTCTGGAAGATCGCCATGCGCCCGGGCAAGCCCCTGATGCATGGCCGGATCGGCCGGGTACCGGTCCTGGGGCTGCCCGGCAATCCCGTGGCGGCGCTGGTCTGCGGCATCCTGTTCATCATGCCGGCGATTCGCGCGATGTCCGGCCGGGCGGACCTGACGGTCGACCATGACCTAGCGCGCCTGGGCAGCGCGTTGCCGGCCAACGACCTTCGGATGGATCATTTGCGCGCCAGCCTGGCCCGCGCGGACGACGGTGCGCTGGTCGCGACGGCGTTTTCCCGGCAGGATTCCGCCATGTTGCGCACCCTCGCTGACAGCCAGGCACTGATTGTCCGCCCGCCGCACGCCCCTGCGGCGGAACGGGGCGAGACGTGCCGGATCATCCGGCTGGACACGCTGTTCATCTAATATCCGGACCGTCCGGGATGTTGACGGAACACCCGGAACCAATATAGAACACGCCGGAGAGGTTTCCTGTTTGTTCCAAATTCTGGCAACGGAACGGTCAACCATCGGAATGGCAAGATCACGGGGGCCCGAATGCTTACGCGCAAGCAACATGAACTCCTGCTGTTCATCGACCGGCACCTGAAGCAGACAGGTTTTTCACCCTCTTTCGACGAAATGAAGGATGCGCTGAACCTGCGTTCGAAATCCGGTATCCATCGCCTGATTTCCGCATTGGAGGAGCGCGATTTCCTGAAGCGGCGCCATCACCGTGCCCGTGCGCTGGAGGTTCTGCGCCTGCCCGAGGTGGCGCTGCCGGCGCAGGAGAAGGATACCCCTGCCCCGCTGCTGGCCGGGGCCTTCGTGCCCAACGTCATCAAGGGTGATTTTGCCAGCCGCCTGACCGGCGCCCATGTCGCGACCGAGGCCGGGGCCATCAACCTGCCGTTCTATGGGCGGATCGCGGCGGGCCAGCCCATAGAGGCCATGCGCGACACCGGTGCGCAGATCGAGGTCCCGCTGACCCTGCTGGGCCAGGGCGATCATTATGCGCTGGAGGTCGCGGGCGATTCGATGATCGAAGCCGGGATCCTGGACGGCGACACCGTCATCATCCGGCAAAGCGATACTGCCGAGAACGGGCAGATCGTCGTCGCGCTGATCGACGATCTGGAGGTCACGCTGAAACGGTTGCGCCGGCGCGGCAGCACGATTGCCCTGGAACCGGCCAATGCGCGCTATGAGTCCCGCATCGTTCCGTCGGACCGCGTGCGGATTCAGGGACGACTGGTGGGCCTGCTGCGGCAATATTAGAAACCGCTTTCAACCGGCTTCTTATCGGGGCGTCACATCCCCGTCGTCAGGGCGTCCGTGCCACAGGGCGCCGAAGGGCGGCAGCATTTCGGCCAGATGCCCGACCTGTTCCGGCCCGACCTGGTCCAGGTGCGGAAATTCCGCCAGAACCCTGGCCCCCCCGAACAATGTAATTGCCCGCCGGGCCTCGAGAGACGGCGGTCCGTTCAGGATCACCCCGGCCACGGCAATTCCCCGCTGCCTCAAGGCAGCCAGGGTCATCAGCGTGTGGTTGATCGTGCCTAGCTGGCTGCGTGCGACAAGGACCACCGGCAGCGCGAAGCGGGCGATCAGGTCGATCATCATGCAGTCTGCGGTGACAGGAACCATGATTCCCCCCGCCCCCTCGACCACCAGCGGCCTGTGGTCGATCACTGTCGGCAGGGCGAGGGCCGTGGCGTCGATCGAAACCCCCTCCCGCTCCGCCGCGTCGAAGGGGGACAGGGGGGCCGCCAGGACCGCCGCAGGCGCATGCAGTCTCTCGGCAGTCAAGCCAGCCAGAGCCGTGACCGTGTCGCTGTCGGCGGTGTCTTCGGCGATGCCGGTTTGCAGCGGCTTCCAGTAGGACGCCTCCCATGCCCGCAGCAGGCAGGCCGACACCAGCGTCTTGCCCACGCCGGTATCGGTGCCGGTCACGAAGACTCCCTGCCGCGCCGGCATGCGAAAGAGGCCGTAGCCGATTTCATAGGTCGCAGTGACCGCTCCGTCGCGCTCCAGATGGTGGAGAAGGCGCCGCAACATTCCGGGAGTGGTGGGGCGTACCCCCTCGCGCGGCAGCGATGCACCGATCTGGCGCAATTCCCGCACGAAATCGAGCGCCGTGCCCGGACGATCGAGGATGGTCTCGGCGTTCCATCTTCCCTGGACTGGCCAAGGCCTGTCCGCATCCAGCTGGTGCCGGTCCGGATAGGACGGTACGGGACAGACCAGACCCTGTTGGGCGTGGACTGCGCGCCATTCCGCGAAGCTGCCGGTGCACAGGGTAGACAGTGCCAGCGTACCCCCCGGCGCCAGCAGGCCGGCCAACCGGGCGAGCGTCCTTGCGCGGTCCGCAAACCATTGCATCGCCAGGCTGGAACAGATCAGGTCGAAATTTTCCCCCGCCAGGGCGGGGCATTCCGCGTCCATCGCCAGGAATCGGGTCTCGCCCCCCAGGGGGGCCAGCCGCCGTCGCGCCCGTTCGACCATCTTGGGGGCCAGGTCCGTGACCGTCAGGACGGCATCGGGAAACATCCGTCGCAGTATTTCGCTCAGGAATCCGGTGCCGCACCCAACCTCCAGAATGCGGGTGGGCGGGCAGGCAGCGGCGTGAGCCGACGCGATGCGATTGGCCAGCCGGTTCGCCACCAGGAACTGGACCCGAGCGGCCGCATCGTACGATTCGGCACCACCGAATCGCGCGGCAATGAGTTGCCTGCGTGTCGTCACGACACCCTTCCCCGCCGCGTCATGCCGGATATGGCGGCGGCGCAGATGGCCGGATGGGTCAATGGCAGCAGGTGGCCGCCCTCCGCCACCCACTCGATCGGCACGCGCGTGCTGAAACAGGCCCGTGTCATTTCGGCCGTCACGATCGGATCGTTCCCCCCTGCGAGAATGGCAAGGGGCGGCATTGTCCTACCGATCGCCGCATCAGCCAGGGCGGGACGGGCGTCCTCGTCACGCAGTATCGCAAGTCCCGCCGCCAGTCGTTCCGCCTGCGCCGGACCCGGCAGGTCGGCGGCGATCCCGGCACGACGGCGGAATGTCAGGACGACATCGTCAGCGTTTTGATCCAGGCCCTGGATCATGCGCCCCACGACGCGCGGGGGGACGCCTGCCGGAAAGTCCACCGCCGCGCTGAAGCGGGCAAAACCGTTGATCAGCACCATCCCGGCACATCCTTCGGGGCGACGGCGCAACAGCCACAGCGCCCCCAGCGAATGACCCACGGCGACAAAGGGACGCGACGGGCGAGCGGTCATTCGTTCCGGCCCGAAAAAGCCGAAATCGAGGTCGATTCCATCCGTTCTGTCCAGGGCGGAGCGGACCGGGGCCCAGAAATCGGGGGTAAATCCCCAGCCATGCACGAACATAAGGCCCGGCACGCCCCCCGTCCCCGCCCGATCTGACAGATCAGGCGCCAAGGCCGAAATCCTTCGCGGCGGCGCCCAGTGCGTGCAGCAGGCTGTCGATCATGCCATCCTCATGCGCGGCGCTGAGTGCCAGGCGGATGCGGGCCCCGCCGGCCGGCACCGTCGGTGGCCGGATTGCCGTACCGACGATGCCCCGTGCCGCCAGAGCCTGCGCAAGGGACAGCGCCGCGCCGGAATCCCCCACCATGACCGGGATGATCTGGGTGCTGGACGGCCCCGTGGACAGCCCCAGGGCCGCGACCCCTGCCCTGACCCGCTCGCCTAGGCCGGCCAGGCGGCAACGTTCGTCGTCCAGCGTCGGCACGAGGTCGAGCGCCGCGTCGATCGCACCCAGGACCCCTGGTGGCAAGGACGTCGTATAGATGAACCCCGAGCAGGTGCTGATCAGCCAGTCGCACAACGCCCGCGAACCCGCGACATAGGCGCCGAACCCGCCCAGGGCCTTGCTGAACGTTCCCATGGCCAGATCGACGCCGCCGGCCGCGACGGACAATCCCCCGCCGTGAGGGCCCAGGACGCCCGTCGCGTGTGCCTCGTCCAGGTAGAGGAATGCATTGTGACGGTCGGCCAGCGCGCGCAGGGCGGCAATGTCCGCGCGGTCGCCGTCCATGCTGAACACGCTCTCGGTCACGATGAAACGCAGGCCGGCCTCGGCCTCCCGTTGTTCCAGAAGACGTTGCAGATGAGTGATATCATTATGCGCAAAGCGGATCTGCCGCACGCCGGCGGCCATGCAGCCGTGATGCAGGCTGGCGTGATTCAGCCGATCGGTAAAGACCAGGGCCGGCGCCCCGGTCTGCTCGACCGACAGGCGGAACAGCGCCGGCAGGACGGCCGCGTTGGCCTGCCAGCCCGAGGCCAGCAGCAGGGCGGCCTCCGCTCCCTTGAAGCGGGCCAGCTTCTCCTCCACCGACAGATGCAGGTCGCTGGTCCCCGTCACCAGCCGCGACGCGCCGCTGCCCGTCCCGAACCGGTCGGTCCATTCCGCTGCACGCTGGCGCAGGGCGGGATGCCAGGACAGGCCCAGATAGTCGTTCGACGAAAAATTCAGCAGCCGTGTGCCGTCCCTGTGGACGACCACCGGTCCCACGCGCTCGACGGCCGACAGGCCGCGACGCACCTGTCGTCGGGACAGTGCGTCCAGGGCGGTCTGGAAAAAAGGATCGAAACGGGTCATGAAGCGACGTTTTCTGCCGGACCCCAAGGTGCCGGTCAATTCCCGTCTATTCTGTCGGAGGACGCAGCGATGACCGCACCGGACTGGTTCGAGGCAGGATTGCCCCATATCTGGCTGCCCTATACGCAGATGCGGACGGCTCCCCCCCCCCTGGCCGCCGTCGCGACCGACGGATGCCGGATCCGCCTGGCCGACGGCCGGGAACTGATCGACGGCATCGCATCGTGGTGGACGGCCTGCCATGGCTATAACCATCCCCATATCCGGCAGGCTGCCGTCGAACAGTTGGCGCGCATGCCGCATGTCATGTTCGGCGGGCTGATCCATGAACCGGCCCTGCGCCTGGCGCATCGCCTGGCCGGGTTGCTGCCGGGTGACCTGGAACGCGTGTTCTTCACCGATTCCGGTTCGGTCGCCGTCGAGGTCGCGATCAAGATGGCCGTTCAGTACTGGCTGAACCGGGGTGAAAGCCGGCGCACCCGCCTGGTGGCGTTTCGCGGTGGCTATCACGGGGACACTCTGGCGACGATGGCCGTCTGCGATCCCGAGGAGGGGATGCACAGCCTGTTTTCAGGGGTCCTGCCGACGCATTTCATCGCCGATCTGCCCCGTGATGACGCATCGCGGGGGGCGTTGGATGCCCTGCTCGCCAGCGAAGGGGGCAACGTGGCGGCCATCCTGGTCGAACCGCTGGTCCAAGGCGCGGGCGGAATGGTCTTCCATGATCCGGCGACCTTGCGCCATCTGCGCAGCCTCGCCGATCGTCATGGGATCCTGCTGATCTTCGATGAAGTCTTCACCGGATTCGGACGCACCGGGACATTGTTCGCCTGCCAGCAGGCCGGGGTGGTGCCGGATATCGTCACCCTGTCCAAGGCACTGTCGGGTGGCACCGTCCCCCTGGCTGCGACCGTCGCCCGGCGACATGTCTATGAGGCGTTCCTGTCCGACGATCCCATGCATGCGCTGATGCACGGCCCGACCTTCATGGCCAATCCGCTGGCCTGCGCGTGCGCCAACGCATCGCTGGACCTGTTCGAGCGCGAGCCGCGCCTGGAACAGGTCGCGGCGATCAGTGCGCAGATGCGCATGGAACTGGAATCGTGTCGCGGCCTGCCCGGTGTGCGGGATGTGCGGGTCATGGGGGCCATCGGCGTCGTGGAACTGGACCGGATCGAGGACATGAATCGCCTGAAGGCCAGTCTTGTCGCGCAGGGCGTCTGGATCCGTCCGTTCCGGACGATCGTCTATCTGACGCCCTCCTTCACCATCGCCCCGGCAGAACTGACGCATCTGACCCGCGCCATCCGGACCGTATTGTCCGATCCCGCCTGATCCGCGATCGGGCCTGTCCGGGACAGCGCGTCCCGGGCAGGCCTTCGGAGAAGATCAGACCTCGGCCGAGGCCAGTTCGACGTCGGCTTGCGGCTTGCCCTTGTCGTTCGACAGTTCTTCCGCCGGCCCGGTCTCGTCACCCTCGCCGTCATCGCTTTCCGTTGCGGCGGCGGCGGGACGCTGACGGGCCTGCCGTTCCTGCTGGTTCTGTTGCGCCGCCTGGGTCATGGCATTGAGGATGCGGAAATAATGCTCGGCATGCTGGAAGTAGGCTTCCGCCATGACGCGGTCGCCCGAACCGCTGGCATCGCGGCCCAACTGCAGATATTTTTCAAATAATTGCTGGGCCGTTCCGCGAATACGCAGGTCAGGCCCATTGCTGTCGAACACATGGTTCCGGTTCAGCGGGATCTGGCCGTTCTGCTGGCGTACACTTCCGCCGCCACCGCCGCCACTGCTGCCGCCCGAACGATGGTGACGGCCTCGCATGCGTTTCATGTTCATAAGCTGTCGCAGCACTTTCCTGTTAACGGTCACCATAGGGAGTCGACCGTCGGGACCACCTGTCCCCTATTGTCATTTTGGGTGCCCGGCATACCACCAGGCATGTGATCCCATCGCCCTACGCAACGATTGCAGTTTTCTGCCGCGCCTGCGGTCAGATACGTTGTCATGCGTTCAGGATCGGGACGCGGCAGTTATAAGGGTCATATGCCCCTGCCAGCATTCCGCAGCCAAGTTATTCCCTTATACACGGTCTGCCAAATGGTTTTTTGTTCAACGCCTGCCGTGCTGCATCAGGACCGCCCGTGGAATACCGCCCAGATCGGCGCGGATTTCCAGGATTTCCAGCCCCGCCTGCCGGGCCAGTCGCGGCATGTCGCGTTCCTGGCCGATCCCGATTTCGAAAATCGCAATACCGTCATGCGCCAGAAGCGACGGTAGAGCCTCCGTCAGGACACGATAGGCGTCCAGCCCGTCGACCCCGCCATCCAAGGCCCTTGCCGGCTCGTGGTCGCGGACGTCGGGCATCAGGCCGGCCAGGTCGCCATGCGGGATATAAGGCGGGTTGCTGAAGATGACGTCGAACCTGCCCTGGATCGCCGACGTCCAATTGGCGTTCATCACGGCGCAACGTGTCGCAAGACCCGTGCGGCGGGCGTTACGGGCAGCCAGGCGGGCGGCGCCGGGCGCGATATCGACCCCTACCCCCCATGCATCGCCATATTCGGACAAGGCGGCCAGCAACAGGCAGCCCGTGCCCGTTCCCAGGTCCAGCACGCTGCGGACCGACGCGCGATCCCGGCGGTGGTGCAGCAGGGCCTCGATCAGCGTCTCGCTGTCGGGCCGCGGGATAAGGGTCGTCGACGAGGTCTCGAGGTCCAGGGACCAGAAACCGGCATGACCGGTAATATAGGCGATCGGTTCATGGGCCGCCCGGCGGTCGATCGCGTCAAAGAACGCCCGGCTGGCGGACATGTCCACATTCTGCCGCGCCAGCAGACCGGCAAGATCGGTCTGTAGGACATGGGCCATCAGCAGCCGTGCCTCGCGCCGCGGGTTGTCCAGGCCGGCCGCCCGCAGGCGCTCGGTTCCTTCGGCCAGGACGGGTCCCGGAGCCTGCTGGCCTGCCATGTCCAGCCCCTTCATTTCAACGATGATCCATCCTATTCTTGCCCCCATGAACGTTCCTGTCCGCCCACGGATATGCGTTTGCGTCCTGTGGGCCTGCCTGGCCCTGGCGGTATCGCTGCGACAGGCCCGCGCCGGGTCGTTCGTCGTGGCCGACATGCGGGCCCAGGCCGAGATATCGGAAATATCCCGACTTTATGTCGATGACCAGCTTGCGGCCACGTTCCGCCTGGACGCCGGCACCCCGCAGCAAACCGTCACGATCGAGACACCGGCCGGCCGCCTGAACCACAGCTATGTCCTGTGTGGCGAGATTACCCTGCGCCTGGCCGACGGGCGCACGGAAATTCATGCGGTCAATGGCGAAGGCGTCCTGCATCATCCCGACGGGCACACGCTGGACGCCCTGGGCACACGGAATTTCACCGAATTCTATCTGTCCGATCCTGACGATCCGACCGTGGTCGAACGCCATGCCGGCCGGTCCAGCCTGTGCGCGGCGCCATCCTCGTGACCGGTGCGGCCGTTTCCGCTTGTCCTATAGCCCTTCCGCCGCCAGCAGGGTCGCCTGTTCGTCCTGGCTCAGCGCATCGACGAATTCGTCGAATTCGCCTGCCATGACCCGATCGATCTTGTAGGCGGTCAGGTTGATGCGGTGGTCGGTCACCCGGCCCTGCGGAAAATTGTAGGTCCGGATTCGTTCCGACCGGTCGCCGGTTCCCACCTGCGACTTGCGGTCGGCGGCACGGGTGGCGTGGGCAGCGGCGCGTTCGCGTTCGTATAGCCGGGCCATCAGGATCTTCATCGCCTTGGCGCGGTTCTTGTGCTGGCTCTTTTCCTCCTGCATCGCCACGACCAGCCCCGTGGGCAGATGGGTGATGCGCACGGCGCTTTCGGTCTTGTTGACATGCTGCCCGCCCGCGCCCGACGCGCGATAGACATCGATCCGCAGTTCGCCGTCATTGATCTGGACGTCGACGTCACCGGCCTCCGGCAGGACGGCCACGGTCACGGTCGAGGTATGGATGCGTCCCTGGCTTTCGGTCGCCGGCACGCGCTGCACCCGGTGCACGCCGGATTCGTATTTCAGCCGCGCGAAGACGCCACGCCCGGTGATGTTTGCAATGCCTTCGCGCAGTCCGCCCAGTTCGGATTCGTCGAATTCCATCACCTCGAAGCGCCAGCCGCGCAACGCAGCATAGCGGCGATAGGCGTCGAACAGGGCCGCAGCGAACAAGGCGGCCTCATCTCCGCCGGCCGCCGGGCGGATTTCCAGGATCGCGCTGCGTTCGTCGGCCTCGTCGCGCGGCAGCATGGCGATGCGAATCGCCTGCCGGATATCGGGAATGCGGGCACGCAGCGCGTCCAGTTCCATCTCCGCCAGATCCCGCATCTCGGGATCGGACAGAAGGGTCTGGGACTGGTGTTCTTCCCGCTCGGCCTGGCGCAATTCGCCGATCTTCGCCACGATCGGTTCCAGCTCGGCATATTCGCGCGACGCCTTGCTGAAGGCTTCGCCGTCCAGCCCCTGGGACAGCATCGCCTGCAATTCCTCGGATCGTGCGACGATCCTGTCCAGCCTGTCGTCGAGCCCCATGATTCTTACCCGCGCACGGCCCCGGCGAGGTACTCTGCCACCGCGTCCAGCGCGATTTCGCCCTGGCTTCCTTCGTCCAGCGACTTGACCTGCGCCACGGCGCGCGCGACCTCGTCCTCGCCGATCAGGATGGCGTGTGTCGCCCCGATCCGGTTCGCCCGTTCCAGCCGGCGCTTGGCGTTGCCGCGATAGGCGATCTCGGCCCGGATGCCGCTGGCGCGCAGAGCCTGCAACAGCGTGACGGAAACACCGGTGGCCGCATCACCCAGCGGCACGACCGCCACGGGACGCGGTGCGGGCGGCGTCGCCTCCAGCAGCATCGACAGCCGCTCGATCCCGCCGGCCCAGCCGATGGCCGGCGTGCGCGGCCCGCCCATCTCGGCCACCAGCCCGTCATAGCGGCCGCCCGCCAGGACCGTGCCCTGTGCGCCCAGCCGCTCGGTCACGAATTCGAAGGCCGTATGTCCGTAATAATCCAGGCCGCGCACGATACCCGGATTTTCGCGGAACGGCACGCCCAGCAGGTCCAGCGCCGTCCGCAAGCCGTCCCAGAAGCTGCGTGCGTCGTCCGTCAGGAAGGCGCCGATCATCGGCGCATCGGCGACCAGCGCCCGGTCCTGTGGCGCCTTGCTGTCCAGGATGCGCAACGGATTGCGTTCCAGGCGGTTGCGGCTGTCCTCGGACAGCTGATCCTTGACCTCGGTGAAATAGGCGACCAGCGCCGCGCGCCATGCGACCCGGCTTTCGGTATCGCCCAGCGTATTCAGGTCCAGAACCGTCTCGTCCGCGATGCCCAGCGCCTGGAGGATGTCACGGCCCATCGCGATGGCCTCGGCGTCGGCCAGGGGCTCGGCGGCACCGATCAGTTCGGCCCCGATCTGATGGAACTGCCGGTAACGTCCCTTCTGCGGACGTTCGTAGCGGAACATCGGTCCCGCATAGAATATTTTCTGCGGCAGCGACTGCGTCAGGCCGTTGGTAACCAGGGCCCGGCACACGCCCGCCGTGCCCTCGGGCCGCAGGGTCAGGGATTCGCCGCCGCGATCCTCGAACGAATACATCTCCTTGGATACGACGTCCGAGGTATCGCCCAGGGACCGGGCGAACACGCGGGTATCCTCGAAGATCGGGGTCGCCCATTCGTCGAATCCGTACAGGCCCGCGATCCGCCGCGCGGTCTCGACCACATGGGCATGACGCCGCTGCGTCTCGCCGATCAGGTCATGGGTGCCACGGACGGGCTGCAAGCTGCTCACGAATGGAATTCCTGACATGGACCAATGTCCTGTCTCTGAAATTCGCAAACGCATTTCAGAGGCAGGACATCAAGATAGTGTTTTATCGGGTGTCCCGAACCTGAACTGGCCGGCCGCCGGGGTCATTCCCGGACGGTCCGGGTCCTTAGACCGCCGTGGACAGGACGGCCTGGGCAGCTGCCTCGGCTTCCGCCTTGCGGGCGGCTTCCTCGGCCTGCATGAGGTCGACCTTCTTTTCGACCAGGTCGACGATGTGCTCGATCATGTCTGCGGCCGGGATGGTGTGGTCCTGGCGACCGGCCGCATAGACCATATGACGGCCGGAGCCGCCGCCGGTCAGGCCGATATCGGTCATCAGCGCCTCGCCGGGGCCATTGACGACGCAGCCGATGATCGACAGCGTCAGCGGCGTCTGGATGTGTGCCAGCCGGTCTTCCAGCGTCTGCACAGTCTGGATGACGTTGAAGCCCTGACGCGCGCAGGACGGGCAGGAAATGATCTTCACCCCGCGATGGCGCAGGCCAAGGGATTTGAGGATGTCCCACCCGACCAGGACTTCTTCCTCCGGTTCGGCCGACAGGGACACGCGCATCGTGTCGCCGACGCCCGCCCACAGCAGATTGCCCAGACCGATCGAGGACTTGACCGTGCCGGCGCGTCGGCTGCCCGCCTCGGTAATGCCGATATGCAGCGGATGGTCGCACACTTCGGCCAACTGCTGGTAGGCGGCAACCGCCAGGAAGACGTCGGACGCCTTCACGCTGATCTTGAATTCGTGGAAATCGTGGTCCTGCAGGATCTTGGCATGTTCCAGCGCGCTTTCCACCAGCGCATCGGGATTCGGCTCGCCGTATTTTTCAAGCAGGTGCTTTTCCAGCGATCCGGCATTCACGCCGATCCGGATCGAACAATTATGATCCTTCGCCGCCTTCACGACCTCGCGCACGCGCTCGGCGCTGCCGATATTGCCCGGGTTGATCCGCAGGCAGGCGGCGCCGGCCTGGGCGGCCTCGATCGCGCGCTTGTAGTGGAAATGGATGTCGGCGACGATCGGCACGTTCACCTCGCGCACGATCTCGGCCAGTGCGGCGGTGCTTTCCTCGTCGGGGCAGGACACGCGCACGATATCTACGCCCGCCAGTTCGGCCCGGCGGATCTGGGCGATCGTCGCCTCGGCATCCGTTGTAAGGGTGTTCGTCATCGTCTGCACCGAAACCGGTGCGTCGCCGCCGACGGGGACCTTGCCGACATGGATCTGACGCGACTTGCGGCGTTCGATATGCTGATACGGACGATAGCTGCTCATGGTCTGCCCTCCGGATGAGGCGATGATAACACGGTTCTATCCGACGGCCTGACGGCCAGGTGCGTTCCCGTCGGTGCTTCCTGCCAAAAAGCGCCCCTCTTGACCAGCCCGCAGCGGAACAAGATCAGTGACCGCCCCCAGGAGGCACGGCCGGGAGAGGCACTGGCGAAACGGTCGACGGCGCGATCGCGCGGGCGGCCCCTGCCCCATCGATCGGGAGCTGCGGATTCGCGACGGGGTGCGGCGCGGCAGGCGCGGACGGGACGGCGACTATGGTACCGCTGCGGATCGTATCAGGCGTCAGCGGCAGGTTCCGGCGCACGGAGCCGTTCCGGCCCAGCGGCGGGGTGGTCACGCCTCCGGCGCTCAACGTCAACCCGCCGGCGTTACCCACCGTCAACAGAAGATCACCCTTGTCCGGCGGCGGGGACCAGCTCTCGCCGGCTTGCAGGATATGGTCGTAAATGACCGGACCGCCTGCAACCCTGACCTGCACCCAGGTCTGGGCAGATGCGCGGAGCGTCATCTGGCCCGGAACGGATGCTGGGCCAGCCGGCACGGTATCGGCGGTTTCGGGGGACGGAACGGTGGAAAGCGGTGCGCCGGTTACGCCGGGGGACGGAAGCGGCGCGCCTGTCGGTTCTGGGACCTGGACGGGTGCCTGGGCTGGGACAGGGGTCGGCGCGGCTGGTTGTGTCGGCGTGAGCGATAGGGGCGCCGATGGAGTATTATCCCCGGTAAGGGCCGATTTTTCGGCGCTGGACAAGGGCTGGGGCAGACGAACCGGTGTCTGGCCCGGCGGCGGCAGGACGGACGCTACCTGCGGCGAGGTTGCGGCCTGGTGCGCCATGCCCGGGATCGCTGATGAAACGGATGGCACCTGCTGCGGCGGCGTGGTCTGGAATCCCGTCATCCGATACCAGCCGATATACGCCCCGACGAGGATCAGGCCCCCCAGCAATGAAATAACGCCCGCCGGCACGCTGCGGTCGGGTACAGGGGCTGGAAACGACAGTTCCGGCTTGTAGTCGATGCTGCCCCGCGCCTCTGTCTTGAACCGATGGACCATCCCTTCGCCGTCCAGTCCCAGCGCCGTGGCATAGGTGCGCAGGAAGCCCACGGTATAGACGTTCCCCGGCAGGTCGTTCAGGCGACCGTCTTCCAGAGCCTCGAGATAGGACAGGCGAATGCGCAGCCAGGTGGCCACGTCGGGCAACGCCCAACCCAGCTGTTCCCGACGCGCACGCAGGGTCGGTCCCACCCCTTGCGGGCTGTCGGCCCCCTTGGTCCCGGCAGCTGGTTCGGTCGTGCCGCCGCCTTCGGTCACGACCCCTCCGTCGGCGCCTCGCGCCGGACCAGCGCATCGACGGCCTGGTCGATCAGTTCGGCAATGATGGAAGCGACCGGTTGTACGCCGGAAATCATGCCCACCGACTGCCCGGCCATGACGGATCCGTTTTCCACATCCCCTTCGATCACTGCCCGGCGCAGCGAGCCCGCCCAGAAATGCTCGATATCCAGCTGGGCCTGTTCCCGCGTCAGCTCGCCGTTCAGGAACCGCTGGATCGTTTCCGCCTGATGCTGCAGGAAGCGCCGGCCGCCGGCATTCGACAGGCCCCGCACCGGGATGACGGGGAATCGTTCGTCCAGCTGGACCGAGGTCACCGCGTCACGTGCATGCGCACGCACGAACGCGGCCTTGAAGCGTTCGTGCGCGATGCTTTCCTCGGAAGCCGCGAAGCGGGTTCCGAGCTGTGCGCCGGCGGCCCCCTGCTCCAGGTAGGACAGGATGGCCTCGCCCCGCCCCAGGCCGCCGGCCACGAAGACCGGGACCGTGCGGATGAACGGCAGGACTTCCTGTGCCAGGACCGTCAGCGACACCGGGCCGACATGCCCGCCGGCCTCCGCCCCTTCGATGACCAGGGCGTCGACGCCCATCCGGACCAGGCGCTTGGCCAGGACCAGGGCGGGCGCGAATGCGATCACCTTCGCCCCGCCATCCTTGAGGGCGCGGATCGCCGGCCCCGGCGGGATGCCGCCGGCCAGCACGACATGCGTCACCCCGGCCTCGATGCAGACACGGACCAGGTCGTCAAGGCGCGGATGCATCGTGATCAGATTGACACCGAACGGGCGGCTGGTCAGGGCCTTCGTGGCGGCGATTTCCTCAGCCAGCCGGTCGGGTTCCATCGCTCCGCACGCCAGCACCCCGAATCCCCCGGCGTTGGAAATCGCCGATACCAGATTCCGTTCGCTGACCCACGACATCGCCCCGGCCAGGATGGCGAACTCGGTGCCCAGGAAGGACGTGCCGGCGGCCCACAGCTGATCCAGCCGCGCGCGGGCGGCGGTCCGCAATGCAGTTTCATCCATCGGCGGTCGTGCGACGAAATTGTCCATCACCATCTCAGGCAGCATCAAGGCCATAGGCGGTGTGCAGGGCACGAACCGCCAGTTCGGTGTACTCCGCTGCGATCAGCACCGAAACCTTGATCTCGCTGGTGGAGATGACCTGGATATTGATATTGCGGTCCGACAGGGTTCGGAACATCGTGTTGGCCACCCCCGCATGCGACCGCATGCCGACGCCGACGACGCTGATCTTCACCACGTCGTCGTCCGTGACCAGCTCGCCGTACTGGATGATATCGCGGGCCTGCTCCAGTGACTGGATGGCGCGGGCGAGGTCCGATTTGCTGGTAGTGAACGTCATGTTCGTCAGACCGTCGGCGCCCGTGCTTTGCACGATCATGTCGACATTGACGTTCGCGGCCGTCAGCGGTCCGAAAATCGCGGCCGCGATTCCCGGTCGATCAGGCACCCGCCTGACGGAAATCTTGGCTTCGTCGCGGGAATAGGCGATGCCGGCGACCAGTTCCTTTTCCACTATTTCATCCTCATCCACCACTAATGAACCGGGCAGGTTGCCTTCGGAAGGTGCTGGGCCGTCGGCGAAGCTCGACAGCACCTGTACGCGTACCCGTTCCTTCATCGCCAGCTCGACACTGCGGGTCTGGAGCACCTTGGCGCCGACCGATGCCAGCTCAAGCATTTCCTCATACGTAATCTTATTCAGCTTCCGCGCCCTCGCAACAATGCGGGGGTCCGTGGTGTAGATTCCGTCCACGTCCGTATAGATGTCGCAGCGGTCGGCCTTCAGCGCCGCAGCCAGCGCGACCGCCGATGTGTCCGACCCGCCCCGACCCAACGTCGTGATCCGGCCATCAGGACCAACCCCCTGGAAGCCGGCAATGACGGGCACCTGACCGGCCCGCATCCGTTCGATCAGCGCCGCGCCATTGATCGACCCGATCCGGGCCTTGCCATGCGCGTCGTCCGTGTTCAGCGGAATCTGCCATCCCTGCCAGGATCGCGCGTCCACTCCGATCGCCTGCAGGGCGATGGCCAGCAGGCCGCTGGTAACCTGTTCGCCCGTCGCGACGACGGCATCATATTCGCGCGCGTCGTGCAATGCCGACAGCGACTGGCAATAGCCGACCAGCCGGTTCGTTACGCCGGACATCGCCGAAACGACGACCGCGACTTCGCATCCCGACATGACCTGCTTGCGCACTTTTTCCGCAACGGCACGAATGCGATCGATATCGGCCACCGAGGTGCCACCGAATTTCATCACGATCCGTGGTACGGTAGGAAACATGGACGAGGCTCTCCAGCTCAGCGCGACGGCCGATCCAGCCCGACGGGTGCCGCCTGGGCGGCAGCCGGGGCATTGCGGTTATATGCAAGGCGCGTCACATAGCCTTCCCCCGCTGCGCCGTCCAGCGGGAGATGGCAAAGTGGAAAGGTAGTGGCGTCATGCAGGACAACGATTCGTCCCTTCCGGCAGGATTGTCCGTCGCACCGGACGAAATCGCGCGCTTCAGCGCCCTGGCCGACCGGTGGTGGGATCCGTCCGGTCCGATGCGCCCGCTGCACGCCATGAACGGCCTGCGGATCGACTGGGCGCGTCGCCACCTGCCCGCGCCGCGTGACGGCGACGGACGACTGCGGCAGGTTCTGGACATCGGATGCGGGGCCGGCCTGGCCAGCGAGGGGCTGGCCAGGCTGGGATATGACGTGCTGGGCCTGGATGCGGCGGCCGCGGCGATTGCCGCCGGGCGGATGCACCTGGACCGCAATCCCCTGCCCCCCGGCAGCGGCCCCCTGTCCTATCGGGTCGGCAGCGCCGAGGATCTTCAGGCCGAAGGGGCGCGCTTCGACGCCATCACGGCGCTGGAGGTGATCGAGCATGTGACCGACCCTGCCGCCTTCCTGCGCCTGCTGTCCGGCATGCTGCGCCCTGGCGGCACTATCATCCTGTCGACGCTGAACCGTTCGCTGCGCGCGCTGGCGACGGCCAAGATCGGGGCGGAATACATTCTGCGCCTGCTGCCGCCAGGGACCCATGAATGGCGGAAATTCATTACGCCGGCCGAACTGGGCGGCTTTGCCAGTCAGGCCGGCCTGCGGGTATCGGACATCGCCGGCATGGTGCCCGCCATTGGCGGCTGGCGCGAAAGCCATGATCTGGGCGTGAATTACATCGCATGCATGGTGGCTGACTGAGAGTCCGTCTGAAAACGCGCGCCGAGGGTATCCGACACGCGTTTGGGGGCGGCTCAGGCCGTCTGCATGAAGGCGAAGGTCGTCGGGCTGCCGACCGGGGTGAAATGCCAGGTGAAATCTAGGGCGCCGGTTGTCGGGTCGACCTTGAAGGACGTCACCGAATCGCTGCGCTGATTGGCGCAGAACAGGAATTTTCCGCTGGGGTCGAACATCATCGCGCGCCCGTAATCGGCATGCATCCAGACTTCGTCAATCAGGGTCAGCGAGCCGTCGGGACTGACCCGAAAGATCGCGAGCGAATCGCCCAGCCGATTGGAGGCATAGACAAAGCGACCATTCGGCGACAGGAGGATTTCGGCCGCGAGCGTGCTTCCCTGGAAATAGGGGGTCACGGTGCTGACCTTCTGCTGCGGGACCAGCGCACCGGTCCGGGAATCGAAGGTCGCCACGATTACCTTCGAATCCTGCTCGCACAGGATATAGACCATCCGCCCGTCAGGGCCGAAGGCGAAGTGGCGGGGGGCCGATCCCGGCATCAGACTGACGAAAGGTGTCGCGGCCGGTCGCAATTTTCCCGTCGCGAGGTCGAGCGTCCAGACATATACCCGATCCAGCCCGGCGTCGCAGGCCAGCACGTACCGGCCGGACGGGTCGCAGGCCACCATATGCGGATGGGGTCCGGAATGGTCGCTGACGGCGTAATTTCCCGGCGGATTGTCCTCGGCGCGTTCCGGCATCCTGGGGCCGATATTGTGCACGACGTCCGTCGGATCCCCAAGGCTGCCGTCCGGCCGCACGGGCAGGACGCCAATGCTGCCGCCGACATAGTTGGCGACGAGGACGTAGCGTCCGGAATGATGCAGGCTGAGATGTGCCGGGATGGAACCGCCCGAGGTCTTCTGGTTCAGCATGTTCAGTTCGCCGGACGTGCGGTCGACCGAGAATGCCGTGACGCACCCGTCATGAGCGGCATTGAAATCGTCAATCTCGCTCAGGGCGTAGAGGAAACGCGTATCGGCCGACATCGTGATGAATGACGGGCTGGCGATGTCGACATAGGTGGTGACCGGGGTCAGGACACCCGTCTCCTGGTTCATCTCGAAGACCGAGATGCCCTGCCCGTTGCCGGCGCCGCCCGGCGGGGCATGCTTGTTATAGCCGCCGATATAACAGATCGTGCGAGACCCGGCCGGTATGGCGGCCCGGGCCGGCGCGAACCGGAACAGCGGCGATGCGCCGGACGCGGCAAGCGAGAGGAGAAGGGCACGTCGCGAAAGGGGCAGATTCATGGATCGGCGGTCTCGGCTAACAGGATGGACAGGTCAAGGCATCTGGCAGCGCGGTCCGATCGTTCCGGTATAGCGCGTCCATGTATGGGTCTCGCCGAACAGGGGAATACCGATATAACCGCGCAATTTCAGCACGCCTTCCCGAGGGGACCAGATCTGCGCGTGATAGACCCGTCCCGTATCCGGATCCAGAATATGTCCATTCAACCGCCCGGCCTCCTCGGAATCGGGCGTAAAACCGGTCAGCATCAGCAAACCGCATTCCGATCCGCCATCCTTGGCCTTCGGAACCTCGCCAGTGTAGCGCATACCCACCAGCCGGCCGCAGATTTGCCCGCCCCCACAGGATCTTACGTCGAATACACCATCGTGTTCCTGGGTTTCCCACAACCCCAGGGTGGATAATATTCCCGTGTCATTCGCGGGGGCCGCCCATGCGGCCATGGCCGGAAGACCGCCCAGGGCGATGATCCCGGCCGCCACGGCTAGACGCGGCAGTCCTCCTCGCATCACCCGGTTCCAGGCAGGGAAAGCCGCGTCCGGCCTGTCTTTTCTGTCCTGCATACGTCCCATTTTCCCCGGTCCTGCCTCAGGCCGTGCCGCCACATCCATCCCGACGATTCTCAGCTGTCGGCGCGCCTGACCCAGGGCACCGATATGATGTCCACGCCTTCATCGGCCAGGCGTTCCCTCTCCTCTTCGGTGGCGTTACCGTAAATGCCGTGCTCTTCCGTCTCGCCACGATGAATCTTCAGTGCTTCTTCCGCGAAACGGTCGCCGACATCCTCGCATCTCCGTTCGATTTCCTGTCGCAATCGCTGCAATGCCGCCAGCATCGCGGCCGGCATCGTCATGTCGCGTTCGGCGGGTAATGCCGGAATCTCAACTGGTGTCGGACGCGCCGCCCCGGTACGGACCGCCGGGGCCATCAGCGCACGGGTCACGTCGGCGGCGCCGCATTGCGGACAGGATAGCAATCCCTGCCCGGCCTGGTCATCGAATGCATCGCTGCTGGGAAACCAGCCGTCGAACGCGTGCCCGTCTCCGCAACGCAACTGATAGCGGATCACATGCTCCCCCTGGCTGTCAGGCGGCGGCGAGAAGCGGGTCGAGCTTGCCGTCGCGTTCCAGCGCCATCAGGTCGTCGCATCCCCCAATATGCCTTCCGCCGATGAAGATCTGCGGCACCGTCGTGCGACCGCCCGAACGCTCCCGGGCTTCCATACGTTCGGCTGTGCCGTGCAGGGCGCGGATCTCGGTAAATTTCATGCCCTTCTGGTCGAACAGGCGGAGAGCGCGGACACAATAGGGGCAACCCGGCTGGGTGTAGATCTCGATTTTGGGCATGTTCGTCCTCGGCTTGGCATATGGGATGTCAGAGGCTGGTTTGAAATTCGTCCTGTTGACGATCCGATGCGATTTTTCTGCGCCTCGGCACTTTCGCTCCACAGGACGAATTTCAAACCAGCCTCTCAGGCATAGCCCACTAGACATAGCGCATTCATCCCACCACGGCATACCGTTCCCGCAACACGGCATTTTTCTCGGGACGGCGCGGTTCGCCCGGTGCCGGCGCGCGGGCCGCGACCAGCACGTCGACCGATGCCGCCCCGGCGGCCAGCAGCACGTGCGCGCATTCGCCCAGGGTCGCACCTGTCGTCATGACGTCGTCCACCAGAAGGATATGTCGATTCGCGACGGTGTCGCGTCTTGTCGGCCGGATCGCGATTGCACCCCGCAAGGCATCGCGCCGTGCCGCAGGGCCCATCCGCCCCAGCGGCGCAGTCGACCGGACACGGACCAGCATGTCCGGACTGACGATCGTACCGGTCGGCCGGCCCAGGGCCCGCGCCAGCAGGGCCGCCTGGTTGTAGCGACGCCTGAACAGGCGCCCCCGATGCAGCGGGACCGGCACCACGATGTCCGCATGCTCCAGCAGGGACCGGCCAATCCGGCCCATGTGGGCGGCCAGGACCGGCGCCAGTTCGGTCCGGTCGCCGTATTTCAGCCCCAGGACCAGCGGACGCGACCAGTCGTCATAGACCAGCGCAGCCCGCCCGGCGCGCCATGGGGGCGGTGTATCCTCGCACGGCCCGCACATCATCCGGGGGCCGCCGAACGATGCCGATATGAAGGGCTGCCCGCAACGCGTGCAGCACGGGTCGGCGATGAAGGTCAGTTGCCTGAAACAGGTCGGGCAGAAATGTCCGATACGGTCCACGTCTCCATGGCAGCAGGGGCAGTCCGGCGGCAGAAGGGTATCGAGCAGCCATGATCCGGCACGGCGTGCCGCGCGCACCGTGCCTGGAATGATCCCCCGGCCCGTCCCCTTGCCCGGTTCAGCGTCACGATACAGAATCATCACGTAAAGGTGCCATTGGCGGCGCCGGGTCGAAAGAGCACATCCTGCCTTATGAACGATTCCGTGATTTTCGATCGCCGCGCCGTGCGCCGGCACCGTGATCGCGCCGCAGGGCTGGTGGGAAGCGTCGCCGCGGTCCTGGACGAGGTCGCCGAGCGCCTGCTCGACCGTCTGGACGATACGACATATCGTTTCTCCGCGGCCTTGGATATCGGTGGACGTGGTGTCGTGGCGCCCCGCCTGCGGGGTCGGGGTATCGACAGCGTCATCTCCTGCGACCTGTCGCCTGCCATGGCCCGGCTGAACGGCACGCCCTGCCTGTGCGCCGACGAGGAATGGCTGCCGTTTGGGGCCGGCGCGTTCGATCTGGTGGTCGCCAACCTGTCGCTGCACTGGGTCAATGACCTTCCCGGCGCCTTGGCGCAGATTCGTCATGCCTTGAAACCCGACGGGCTGTTCCTGGCCAGCCTGCCGGTGCTGCCCACCCTATCTGGCTTGCGCAGTGCATTGACCGATGCCGAATGCGCGCTGTTGGGGGGGGCTTCCCCGCGCGTGTCGCCCTTCCCCGACCTGCGGGACTGCGCTTCACTGCTGCAGCGCGCAGGATTCGCGCTGCCGGTGGCGGACGCGGACACGATCATGCTGGATTATCGCACGCCCTTTGGCCTGCTGAAGGATTTAAGGGCCGCAGGAGAAACCAACGCCCTGACCCTGCGAAGCCGTCGGTTTGCACCCCCGGGGCTGTTTCCCGTGGCGCTGGCGGACCTGGTCTCGTCCGAAGGCGACCGCCACCTGACGGTGCCGCTGCGCCTTGCCATCATGACCGGCTGGGCCCCCGATGCCCGTCAACCGAAGCCGCTGCGCCCCGGGCAGTTTACGACGCCCTTGGAAGATGCCCTTAAAAACATAAAATAATCATCTAATAATAAAATAAAAACTATCCGCCTGTGACGCTCATGTGTCGCTTGATCGCGGCGGGGTCGTCGGGCCGACGGCCGATCACGAAATCATGGCCCTTCGGCTTGCGGCCGATGGCATCCCGGACCAGGTTCAGCAACTCCGCATTGCTGGCTCCGTCCCGCACCGGCTGACGTAGGTCGGTCGCCCCTTCATGTCCCAGGCAGGTATAGAATTGTCCGGTGCAGGACAGGCGAACCCGATTGCAGCTTTCGCAGAAATTGTGGGTCATCGGTGTGATCAGGCCCAGCAATCGACCGGTTTCGGCAACCCGCAGGTAACGGGCCGGGCCGCCCGTTCGAAGGGACAGGGGCTCGAGGGTCCAGCGCCGTTCGAGATCGGCGCGGACCGTCGAGAGCGGAAGATAACGATCGGTCCGGTCCTCGCCGGTCTCGCCCATCGGCATCGTCTCGATCAGGCACAGATCGGCGCCGATCTCGCCGCACCAGGACAGCAGGCTGTCGAATTCGTCGTTGTTTACGCCAGCCATGGCGACGGTGTTGATCCGCACCGCCAGGCCGGCCTCTTGCGCAGCGCGGACGCCTTCCAATGTCTGGTCCAGGCGGCCCCGGCGCGTAATGCAGCTGAATCGTTCGGAATCAAGAGAATCCAAACTGACATTCACGCGCCGTACGCCGGCCCGGCGCAGCATTTCCGCATGAACCGACAGGCGAGAGCCATTGGTCGTAAGGGTCAGTTCTTCCAGATGGCCGTCATCACCCGATTTATGAATATATTTCCCTAATGCATTGAAAAAACTATCTATGTCACGGCGAACGAGAGGTTCCCCCCCCGTGATGCGGATCCGTGTCACGCCATTGCGGATGAACGCCGCGCAGATACGCTCCAGTTCCTCGAAAGACAGAATTTCGTCCTTCGGCAGGAACACCATATTTTCGGACATGCAGTAGACACAGCGCATGTCGCACCGGTCGGTAACCGACACGCGCAGATATGTCACCGATCGACCGAAGGAATCCTGGAACGGCATCATCACGGCATGGATCCTCAGGACAGGACCGTCAGCACGATCACCGAAGCATCGATGAGCACTTTTCCCTGGTGCTCGAAATTGACCGTTACGCGATGGGCAACCGCCGATTGCACCTGTCCCCGCCCCCATTCGGGATGATCGGGATGGATGACGGACTGACCGGGTTCAAGAAACGATCGGAAGGTTGGGAGAGCGGGCATGAAATCACGGAACTCCGGACCGATCGTGCGGCCCTGACGGTAATCGCCATGGGCCGTACGCGTCTACCGGCCATAACGAAAAACGGCTTGGCAGGATACCAAGCCGTTTCCGAATATTCAAAGCCTATGAAAGCCGGCGGTCAGTGACCGGCGTTTTCTCCGGAGAAATCGGGGGCTGCGAGGCCCGATTTCTCCAGTTGCTCCGTCAATGCGGTCTTCAAATGCTCCAGGCCGGCTTCGGTGTTACCCTCCGCCCGCGCTACAAGCACGGCCTGGGTGTTGGAGGCTCGAAGCAGCCACCAGCCATCCTTCGTATTGACCCGGACCCCGTCGATCAGGGACACGTCGGCTCCGCTGTCCTTCAGACGGGCCGCGACTTCCTCGATCACCGCGAACTTGCGGGTGTCGGCACAATCGAACCGCAATTCGGGGGTGGAGATCGTCTCCGGCAACGCGTCACGCACCGTCGAAAGCGGCACGTCCAGGCGCGCAACGATACCCAGCAGCCGCACTGCGGCGTACAGCGCATCGTCGAATCCGTACCATTTGTCGGCGAAGAAGATATGCCCCGACATCTCACCGGCCAGCGGCGACGCAGTTTCGGCCATCTTCGACTTGATGAGCGAATGGCCGGTACGCCACATCAGCGGCGTGCCACCGGCCTTGGCGATTTCGTCGAACAGGACCTGGCTGGCCTTCACGTCGGCGATGATCGTGGCGCCCGGCCGGTCGCGCAGGACGTCACGTGCCAGGATAACCAGGATCTGGTCGCCCCACAGGATCTGTCCCTTGTCATCGACGACGCCGATACGATCGGCGTCGCCGTCGAAGGCGATGCCGATATCGGCATGCGTCTCACCCACCTTGGCGATCAGCTGTTCCAGGTTCTTCGCCACCGTCGGATCGGGATGATGGGCCGGGAAGGTTCCGTCGATCTCCCCGTTCAGGATGGTATGTTCGCCCGGGATCTTCTTGACCAGTTCGGCCAGGACCTCGCCCGCGACAGAATTGCCATTGTCCCAGACGACCTTCAGCTTGCGCGTGCCGCCGTCCCAGTCCTGGACCAGGCGGGCAACGTAATCGTCCTTGATGTCGATGCTGCGAACGGTCCCCGCGGCTTCTGGCACGACGTCGCCGGCGGCGGAGAGCGCGCCCAGTTCCTTGATCTGCTCGCCGAAGAACGGCTTGCCGGACAGCATCATCTTGAAGCCGTTGTAATTCGGCGGATTGTGGCTGCCGGTCACCATGATCGCGCCGTCAGCCTTCAAGGTTACGGATGCGAAATAGAGCATCGGCGTCGGACCGCACCCGACGCGTACGACCTCGACACCGGAGGCCAGGGCGCCCTTGACCAGCGCCTCTTCCAGCGAGGGGGACGACAGGCGGCCGTCATATCCGATCACGACCGTCCGGCCACCCTTGCGGGCAACGATGCTGCCGAACGTGCGGCCGATCGCGAAGGCGTCCTCGGGATGCAGGGTCTTGCCCACGATTCCGCGAATGTCGTACTCGCGAAGGCTGGTCGGATCGAAGCTATGCGTGAAGGACATTAAAGTTCACCGGTATAGGTTTTCAGGAACTCGCGCACCGCCTGGCCCAGGTCCGGGCGGTCGATCGAAAACGCGATCTGGGCTTCCAGGAATCCGATCTTGTTGCCGCAATCGAAGCGACGTCCTTCGTAGCGCAGGCCGTGGAAGGGCACATGGCCGATGACCTTGGCCATCGCATCGGTCAGCTGGACCTCGCCGCCCGCGCCGCGCTCCAGCTTCGCCAGGTGGGGCATGACGTCAGCCGTCAGGATATAGCGTCCGATGATGGACAGGTTCGACGGCGCCTCCTCCGGCTTCGGCTTCTCGACCAGCCCCGCGACCTCGACCAGCTTGCCGTCGTCCGCACCGGTCTTGAGGATGCCGTAGCGATTGGTGTGCTCGCGCGGAACCTCGCTCACTGCCACCACGTTGCCGCCGGTCTGGTTGTAGGCATCCACCAGTTGCTTCAGGCAGGGCACATCGCTCTTGACGATATCGTCGGGCAGCAGGATCGCGAACGGATCGTCCCCGATGAAGCTGCGGGCGCACCAGATGGCGTGGCCCAGGCCCAGGGGCTCCTGCTGGCGAACGGCGCTTAGCGCTCCGGCTTCGATGCTGGAGGGGGCAAGCGCCTCGAGCGCCTCGATCTTGTTACGTTCTCGAAGCGTCGTTTCCAGTTCGAAGGCGACGTCGAAATAATCGATCAGCGAATCCTTGCCCCGCCCCGTGATCAGGCAGAACTGATCGATCCCGGCGGCGCGCGCCTCGTCGATCGCATACTGAATCAGCGGCTTGTCGACGACAGGCAGCATTTCCTTTGGCATCGCCTTGGTTGCCGGGAGGAATCGCGTGCCAAGGCCCGCCACCGGAAGGACGGCTTTTCGCAAGGGCTTTATCACAAACGTCACCTTCTATCCGCGTTATGAATCCAGAACATTCAACCGCTTCCGCCTGGCGGAAACAACAGCCGTTAACCGGTTGCTCCTGAAATTCTTCTATCCGCAAAATTCGAAAAAAAAATGACTTATGTGAGGCATCGTCGAACTATCGACCTGGTTTCCAGGTCCTCATCTTCAATTTCAGGCGCATCCGGTCTGCCTTCTTGCAGGCAGCGAAGTGAACGATAACACGTCCTGGAACGTTGCGGGAAAGTGAAAAAATAGTCCCCCTAGGACGGTCGGCCCCGGATACACCTGCCATCGGGGCGATTCGGTTTCCCGACGAGGCTCTGCCGGGAGAATGACCGGGCCGGCGGCGGGACCGGTTTGGGACGTGATTAAGTAGCGAAGACGCCGCCGACGACTGCGACGGCCCAAACTCTTGCATCCCGACCGGGGCTCAATGTGTGCCAGAACGCGTCAAAGGCTGTGTGATTTCCGCCTCCCCGTAGCGCGCGCCGATGCGGCCGTTCCGGGTAAAGTCGGCCATCATCTGGAAATATCCCGGCGCATAGCGCGTCGAGACGCGTTCGCCATTGGCGTTCAGCTCGTACTCGGTCATCCCGTGTTCGGCGCCGGGGTAGACGGCCAGGGTGTAGGGTTTGCCTGCGGCAATCAGGGATTTGATACGGCGGCCGGTTTCGGCGCTGGGCGCGTCGAGGTCGTCGCCGCCCAGGACCCAGAGCTGCGGGGTGGTGGAGCGGCTGAGCACCGGCATCGGCTCGTAACGGAACGGCGGCGGTTCAGCGCCGAACTGTTTGGCGGCCTGTTCGATCTCGGTCTTGTCCAGGGGCAGGATGAAGAAGATGAAATCACCGTGGACGTCCTTGTACCAGGGCTCGGTCTTGTATTTCTGGCGCAGGGCCTCGAACGCTTCGTAGCCCTCCTTGCCATTGGTCTCGAGGACGTGTTCGCCCGCGCTGGCCAATTCAAGCGCCTTGGGCGTGTCGGCCTCGTGATGGTGGAAATGCATGTCGAGCGCGACGCTCTCCTGGTCCTCCTGCAGGATGGTGACGGCAAGGCCGAAGCTGACGATGGTGAAATCGACAGGCGCCTTCTCGGCCGCCAGTGGCGCGACCCAGCCGCCTTCGCTGCCGCCCTGATAACCGATGCGTCCCACGCGGACGCCGCCAAGCCTGCGCGCCTCGCGCATCGCCAGCACCGCATCGTCGGCGAGAGTCTCGAAGTTCTGGGTATAGGCGCCGCCGGACGCCCCGGTGCCGCGCTTGTCATAGACGAAGGCACCGATGCCTTGTGCCGGGAACATGCGCTGCAGGGAATAGAAATCCAGGGCAGAGGTATGCTCCGAGCCATGTACCAGAACCACCACGGGAACCTTGTCGCGACTTTTGGGCATGACCAGACGGCCGACTAGTGTAACGCCGTTGCTGAGGAATTTCGTGTCGGTAACGTCGAAGGCGATGCGATGGCCAACGTCGGCATCGAACCTGACGTCGCCCTTGTCGCAATCGGAAAAGGAAACGATCTTTTCGTCCGGCCGACCGGTCCAGCCTGAAGTGCTCTTCCACGTGCCGTCGGCCTGCTGAAGCAGTTGTCCGGTCTCGCCGTTGAACAGTCGCCAGCGCAGCGTGTCTCCCTCCGACGGCGCGATATCCAACGCCGCGCCACTCGCCAGCCGATAGGAGCCGATATGGCAATTGATCGCGGAATCCGCGAACGCCGGGTGAGAAGCCAGCAGTCCGAAACCACAAATCGCGGCATTGAGGATTGCCTGGACAAGAGGTCTCCAAGGCCTCTTCGCCGAATCCCGCCGTGGCCGACTGGCCAGTTTGGTCGATAGGAATGAAGTTAACACAACACTTTCGGCGAGGGTGCTCAGGTTCGACTCAATCATTAGGTCTAACAACTTTTTTGCCGTAGGCACGATGGTGGATGCTCGCGTCCCGGCGTGTGGCTGTCCCGTTAAACATTCATCATTTTGATTCGCGCGCAGCAACTGCGCGCTGCGCCGCCGGACGGCTGTAAACGCTAGGCCAAGGGGGCAATCATGGCCGCCGACACTTAGCGAGGATCGTAATACCCGATCTTCCAGAACAGCCGCTCACCGGCGAGACCGAATGCCCCGAACCGCTTGGACTCGAGAGCACGTTCATGGGGGCAGAGGGCGGCGGGATTGATCTTGCGGCTCGAGGTCGAGGCTGTGGGTCTTACCGGTATGTTTGCGGGCTGTTCCGGTTCTGGTCGGGACGCAGCGATACAATGCCGTAAGGTACGGGCGTTATTCAGCTTTGTTTTTATGAGAGACACAGGATGCCCTGAAACGTCATAAGGCGTCGACGAACCAGCCGTCAAACGTCTTTTGGTGCGGTCGAGAAGACTCGAACTTCCACGGGGTTTCCCCCACAAGCACCTCAAGCTTGCGCGTCTACCATTCCGCCACGACCGCACCGTGACAACGGCCACCGCCTGAGCGATACCGTGTGACGGAGGCCGTATAACTGATGCATGACCGACGGGCAATGACCGAAAACACGATTCTCTGGAATTCCAGCAGTGGCCTTGTGCCCTACCCCGACGCCATTGCGGAGATGGAGCGCCAGGTGGCGGGAATCCGCGACGGAACCGCGTCCGAACGGGTCTGGCTGCTGGAACATCCGCCCACCTTCACTGCTGGAACCTCGGCCCGGGACGAGGATCTGTTCAATCCCCAGGGCTTTCCGACCTATGCCGCTGGGCGTGGTGGCCAGTGGACCTATCACGGGCCGGGGCAGCGTGTCGCCTATGTGATGCTGGACCTGACCCGGCCGCATGGCGTCGTGCCCGCGCGTGATTTGCGCGAGTATGTCCATGCATTGGAAGAATGGCTGATTCGGACCCTGCATCGCTTCGACGTCACGGGGGAGCGGCGCGACGGCCGTATCGGCGTATGGGTCGCCGATCCCCGTACCGGGACGGAAAACAAGATCGCGGCCCTGGGGGTCCGGGTATCCCGCTGGACGAGCTGGCATGGCGTCGCGCTGAATGTGGCGCCGCGTCTGGACGATTTCGGCGGGATCGTGCCCTGCGGCATTCGCGAACACGGCGTCACCAGCCTGCATGCGCTGGGACGGACCGTCACGGTGGCAGAGGCCGACGCGGCGCTCCGCGCATGCTGGCAGGAACTGTTCGGCAGTGTCCCCTATTCCCCTGCGGACAACGAGAAATAGCCGTCGGGGAACACGGTTCCCGTCCGCACGTCCGTCAGGTGCAGGCGCGTGCGGTTCCGCCGCTCGTCCAGGATTTCGATGGCGACCAGCGAGAGCTGGCCCGCGAAGTCGGAAAAGCCCAGCGTCAGCAGGCCTTGCGAGGGATTGGAGGTCCGGGCCAGCGAGATCTGCACGACATTGCTGCCGTGCTGCACCGATGTCACTGCAATCGCCCCCCCGAGATGTACCGGGGTGGCCAGCAACAGGCCCAGCGGCTGGCGGGACAGGTTCATGCGCGTCACCGACTGGCGCACTGAATCGCGAAAGACCAGATGGCCGTCCGCCGCCACCAGCTCCATGCGGTGGGGCGTGTCGTAATCCAGGCGCAGATATCCGGGATCGTAGGACAATCGTCCCTCACCGATGCTGCCGTCCGGCCAGGTCTGTACCACGTGCGCCGTTAGGCCTCGGGTGGTGTTCAGATAGTGCGCAATCCGTGTGACGTCATGTCCCCCCGGCGATCCGGGCATGGCCTGGCAGGCCGCAAGCGCCAGCGGGGCGCCCAGGACCAGGCGACGGCGGGTCAGGGGACGACGGATCGGAGGGGGCGCACTCATCCGCGGGGTATCCGGCCATGTTCCTCGGGGGTGCGCAGGGTCAGCGACAAGGCATGCAGGCCCGATGTGAATTCCCCGCCCAGCAGGTCATGCACCAGCCGCGACCGCTGGACCCGGCCCATGCCCTCGAACGCCGTGCTGACGACCAGGACATTGTAATGCGTCTCGCCTCCCGGACCCGCTCCGCGCATGCCCGCATGGTGGGCGTGACGGGCGCTGTCGTCCACGATATCCAGCGTGGCCGGGGCAAGGCGGTCGCGGATGAGGCGTCCGATCCGGGCCGCGCGGTCCGGTCCTGTCTGGGTCACTGGTCTGCCCTCCTGTTTGCAAGCGCGCTTCGCTCTTGCACGAATACGGTCCGGACGCACATAACGCCAGATGATGAACCGAAGGAACACACGACACAGGGCTTTCGATCCCGATCCGGACGCACCGAGCCGGTGTTGCGACATGGCCGGCTGCGAGGAGGCCGCCGGATACCGTGCGCCCCGGTCGCGTGAGACGCTGAATGAATATTTCTGGTTCTGCCTGCCGCACGTGCGCGAATATAATGCCCGGTGGGATTATTATAAGGGCATGTCCCCCGGCCAGATCGAGGCCCACATCCGCGACGACGTGTCCTGGAACCGGCCATCCTGGCGGCTGGGCCAACGCGGAGGCCCGCATTTCTCGGAAGAGGACGTGCTGGATCCGCTGGACCTGCTGAACGGTGCGCGCCGTCCGGGCGCGCGCGGCACGACTCCGCCCCGACCGGAGGTGCCCGAGGCCCTGCGGCAGCCATTGAGCGCGCTGGGCCTGGAATGGCCATTGTCGATGGACGAGCTCAAGGTCCGGTACAAGGATTTGGCGCGCCGCCATCATCCCGACGCCAACGGCGGTGACCGGCATGCCGAGGAACGGCTGAAAATCATCAACGTGGCCTATACCGCAGTACGGACCCATCTTGCGTCCTCGCGGCAGGCTGATCTGGAAAAGACCGCATAGGCATGGTCACGCGGCCGATCCGGTCTATACTCCTTCAAGAAGACGATGCGTCCCGTCGCATTGCTCGCATTGCGGCGCCGCCGGGACGAACCAGCCGTGACGGATGCCATCCTGATGAATGATTTAGCCACCCTGACCGCCGGATCCCTAGCCGAAAACGGCGATGCCCTTCCGCCGATCTCGGCCCTGACCGCACCTGACCGCATGGTTTCGGCGCGCGATGTCTTCGGTATCGACAGTGATCTGCAGGTGCCCGCGTTTTCGGTGCGGACCGACCATGTGCCCGATGCCGATCCGACCTACCGGTTCGACCACGACACGACCCTGGCCATCCTTGCCGGGTTCGCCTTCAACCGTCGGGTGATGATCCAGGGGTATCACGGTACGGGCAAGTCGTCACATGTCGAACAGGTGGCATCGCGCCTCAACTGGCCGTGCGTGCGCATCAACCTCGACAGCCATATCTCGCGCATCGACCTGATCGGGAAAGACGCCATCGTCCTGCGCGACGGCATGCAGGTAACGGAATTCCGAGAGGGCCTGCTGCCCTGGGGCCTGCAGCATCCCTGTGCGCTGGTCTTCGACGAATACGATGCCGGCCGGCCCGACGTCATGTTCGTCATCCAGCGCGTGCTGGAAATCGAAGGCCACCTGACCCTTCTGGACCAGAACCGCGTCATTCGGCCCCACCCCTTCTTTCGGCTGTTCGCCACGGCGAACACGGTGGGCCTGGGGGATACGACGGGCCTGTATCACGGCACCCAGCAGATCAATCAGGGCCAGATGGACCGCTGGAACATCGTCACCACCCTGAATTACCTGCCCCATGCCGAGGAAACCGCGATCATAATGGCCAAGATGGGCGTCGATACCAGCGACGTCCCGGGCCGCAAGCGGATCGAAAGCATGGTCGCATTGGCCGATCTGACGCGGTCGGGCTTCATCGCCGGGGATATTTCCACGGTCATGTCCCCCCGTACCGTCATCAGCTGGGCGGAAAATTATCGGATCTTCCACGATCTGGAATTCGCCTTCCGGGTGTCGTTCCTGAACAAGTGCGACGAGGCGGAACGTCCGACCGTGGCGGAATATTACCAGCGCTGCTTCAACGTCGATCCGGTCGGCACGGCGTTGCGGGCGCGCTGACCGGGCGGGGTACGCGCATGGCGGACAGGAAAGACAACAGCCGTTCCGGGCGGTCGAATGCGACGGCGGAGCGGGCCGATGCGTTCAAGCGCGCGACGGTTGGCGCGGTTCGGGCGCTGGGCGGTCGAGCGACGGCCGAAGTCACGTTCCAGAGCGGGCCGATCCCGCCCGCGGGGGCGCTGACAGGCGAGCACGTCCGCCTGCCCCAGCCGGCCTTGCAACTGCCTGAGGCCGATATCCGCAGGCTGCGGGGCGCGGCCGATGCCGCGGCGTTGCAATTGCGCCACCATAGCCAGGCGATCCACGATTCCGCCCGCCCCGACCCGGGCGAGGCCCGTGTCGCGTATGACGTGCTGGAACAGGCGCGGGTGGAAAGCGTCGGCGCGCGCTACATGGCCGGTGTCGCCGCCAATCTGCGCGACCGGCTGGAACAGGATTATCGCGACAGCGGCCATGACCGGGCGGAGACGGTCGACCAGCTGCCGGTCCAGGTGGCGCTGGGTCTCCTGGCCCGGGAACGCCTGTCGGGCGAACCGGTGCCCGCCTCCATGCGGGGCATCGCCGACAAGTGGCGGGACCATCTGGGGCCGGCGGCGCGACGCGCCCTGGACGACATGGCTGCGACCCAGGACGACCAGACCGCGTTCGCCCGCGCCGCGCGACGTCTTCTGGTGGCCTGCGACCTGATCGAGGGCGAGGCCGAAATCGAAGACAGCCCGGAAGGCGACGACACAGCCCCGTCCGATGAAGCCGACGAGGAACCGGGCGAGGCCCCCGAGAAGCCGCAACAGCAGGACGAGGACGGTACCGGACAGGAGGAGGATGAAACCGGCCTGCAGCCCCAGATGGCGCAGGGCGCCGGGACAGGCGAGGAGGATTCGGACGAATCTGAAACCGGTACGGCGTCGGGGTCGGACCAGGCCGGTGGTCCACGCTCGGGTGACGACCAGGATACCCCTGATCCGGCGCTGACCTATCACGCCTACACGACTGCCTTCGATGAAGAGGTCGGGGCCGAGGATCTGTGCGACGCCGACGAGCTATCGCGCCTGCGCCAGCAGCTGGACCAGCAACTGGTCAGCCTGCAGGGGGTGGTGGCGCGGCTGGCCAACCGGTTGCAGCGGCGCCTGCTGGCCCAGCAGACGCGGGCATGGGAATTCGACCTGGAGGAAGGCATTCTTGACGCCGGCCGGCTGTCGCGGGTTGTGGTCAACCCGACCCTGTCGCTGTCCTACAAGCATGAACGGGACACCGATTTCCGGGACACTGTCGTTACGCTGCTGATCGACAATTCGGGTTCGATGCGCGGACGCCCGATTTCGGTCGCTGCGATGTGCGGCGATATCATGGCCCGGACACTGGAACGCTGCGCCGTGAAGGTCGAAGTCCTGGGCTTCACGACCCGCGCCTGGAAAGGTGGCCAGAGCCGCGAACGCTGGGTTGCGAACGGCAAACCCCGCAATCCGGGCCGGCTGAACGATCTGCGGCACATCGTCTACAAGGGGGCCGACATGCCCTGGCGGCGGGCCCGGAAGAATCTGGGCCTGATGCTGCGCGAAGGGCTGCTGAAGGAAAATATCGACGGCGAGGCCCTGCTATGGGCATGGCGGCGGCTTCAGGGACGGCCGGAAAGCCGAAAGATCCTGATGGTCATTTCCGACGGCGCGCCGGTGGATGACAGTACGCTGTCGGTCAATCCGGGGTCGTATCTCGAAACCCACCTGCGCGAGGTCATCGCGCAGATCGAGGGACGCAGCGCCATCGAACTGGTGGCCATCGGTATCGGCCACGACGTGACCCGCTATTACCGGCGGGCGGTGACGATCACCGACGCCGAGGAACTGGGCGGCACGATGATGCAGAAACTCTCCGAACTGTTCGATGAAAAGGCGGCGGCAGGACGGCGGCGCGTCGCCTGACGCAGCCGTCCCTACGCGGCCCCATGCCGCAGCCGGGTCAGACGCAGCACTTCGTCCACCATCCGGTCGACATCCCCCGCCACGGTCCTGTGGTTGACGATCGCGGCCCGAATCGCCTTCACCCCGTCGACGAGGGTTGTCGATGGCGCCGCGACCCCCGATTCATGAAGATCCTTGACCAGTTCGCCGTTCAGCGCGTCCAGATCCATCCCCGCCACCCGCACCCGGAAGCAGACGATGTTCAGGGTGACCGGGGCCAGCAATTCCAGCAGCGGCTCGCGTTCGACCCGGTCGGCAAGATGGCGCGCCACGGCGCAGCATTCCTCGACCATGCGCCCCATGCGGGCCGTGCCGTAGGTGCCCAGTGTCATCCAGACCTTCAAGGCGCGAAAGCCGCGCGACAGGTCGGGACCCAGGTCGCAGAACCACGGCGCGTTTCCCGCGAGGCCACGATCCTCGCGCGACAGGTAAGCCAGCGATTGCGCAAAGGCCGCCGCCTGCCGCCCCGGTTCGCGCACCAGGATGCAGCCGGCGTCGTAGGGAACCTGCGCCCATTTATGGAAATCGAACGCCACGCTGTCCGCACGCTCCAGCCCGCGCAGGGCCGGGCGCATGTCCGGCGACAGCATGGCCAGCGCGCCGAAGGCGCCGTCGACGTGGAACCACATTCCGTCCTGCCGGGCGATCGCGGCGATCCCGTCCAGATCGTCGATCGCACCGGTATCGACCGTTCCCGCCGTGCCGATCACGATGAACGGCTCCGCTCCGTCGTCACGGTCGGTCCGAATCGCGGCGCGCAGTGCGGAGAGGTCCATGCGGTGACGGTCGTCCACGGGAATGATCCGCAGGGCATCCGTGCCCAGTCCGGCAAGGTCGAACGCGCGGGCGATGCAGCCATGGGCCGTGGCGGCGGCATATCCGACCAACCGACGTCCGCCGATCCCCGTGCGGCGCAAGGCCTCTCCCTCGGGCACAGACCGGCTGGCGGTGATGACGGCGATCATGTTCGCCATCGACGATCCCGTAACCAGCAGACCGGAACACTCCCGGGGGAAGCCCAGCATGTCGGCGGCCCAGCGGATCACCTCGCGCTCGACTTCGATCGGTGCATGGTCGCGGCCGCCGCAATTCGCGTTCAGGCCGCCGGCCAGCAATTCGGCCAGCATGCCGACCGCCGTGCCGCCCCCATGCACCCACCCCATGAAGCCGGGATGGGTGTTGCCGGTGGCGTAGGGCGCGATCACCTCCCGGAAGCGATCGTACAGCATTTCGGGCGATGTCGGTTCGACCGGCAGGCCGGTTTTCAGCGCCGCACGGGCGGCGTCGGGCATCGGGCGCCAGACCGGGCCGTCCCGTTGCGTCATCAGCCGATCGATCATGTCGTCCAGCATCCGGTGCCCCAGGCCCCGCAATTCGTCCCAGTTGTCCGGGTCCAGTCCGGTCATGCGGTCCTGTCGTCCCTGTACCTGCGTGATAGGCGTGTGCCCGATCCGGGCAATGCACCCGGTTCTGTCCATCCTCGGATAATGCCCTTATAGTCGGGTCGTGTCTTTTGTGGATCTTCCATGTTTTTCGGCCAACTCAAACTGACGGAACTGGCGTGGGGCGGAACCCGCTGCCGTGCGCGGATCGGTGGCAGCGGCCCTCTGGTGGTCTTGCTGCACGGACGGGCGCAGAGCCACGTCGCATGGCATGAGGTTGCCCCGATTCTGGCCGCTACACACACGGTGGTCTGTCCCGACCTTCCCCCGGACAGTGACTTCGCGACGCAGGGACGCGATCTTCTGAACCTGGCCACGGCGCTGGGGCACGAGAGGCTGTCCATCGCAGGCCACGGGACCGGGGGGCATGTGGGTGCCTATGCTGCTGCCGCCGCGCCCGATCGGGTCAGCCACCTGGCGGAAGTCGAGTGCATCCCCTCGCCCGGTCATCACGGTCGCGCCGATTTGGCATTTGAACTCTCGCGCTACCAGGCTTGCTGGTTCGCGCAGCTTCATCCGAAGCCCGAATCCACGACGGTCGCGATTCCCGACGAGTGGACGCAGCCGGACGGCGAGTCGTCGGGTCCGTTCAATCCATCGGCCGTGGCCGACTATCTGGAGGCCGCCCCCGGACAGACCCCAGGAAGCGCGGGCCATTCCCGTTTTCCGCCCTATCCCGGCACGATGCGGATTTGTTGCCCGGTCCTGGTAGTCTGGTCGCGACACGGCCGGATCGGCGGCTGGTATGACCCCTGCGACCTGTGGCGCCCCTATGCGCGCGACAGTGTTATGGGCCTGGAACTGGATTGCGGCTATTATGTTCCCGAGGAAGCGCCGGAAGCCCTTGCCGGCGCGTTGACGCGCTTTTTCGACCCAAACTGACTGCGGAAACCTATCGCAAGGTCAGAGGGGAAGAAGCGCGATCCACCGGACCTCGGGCCGCGTCCTGTGCCGCCGCATATCGCCGGGCCAGCATCGCGCAGACAAAGAGCTGGATCTGGTGATAGATCATCAGGGGCAGCACCACCAGACCGACGGTGCTTGGTGCGAACAGCACGTTGGCCATCGGCACGCCGGAGGCCAGCGTTTTCTTCGACCCGCAGAAGACGATGGCGATTTCGTCGTCCTTGGGAAATCCCAATACCCGGCTGCCCAGCGTGGTGGCCAGCAGGACCAGTGCCAGCAGAACGCCATCCACGACCATGACCAGGCCGATCTGCGACAGCGGCAGCGTGTGCCACAGGCCCTGGACCACGGCCTCGCTGAACGCGGTGTAGACGACGATCAGGATCGATCCCCGGTCGCTCAGCGACAGCAGCTTCTTGTTGCGGTGCGCCCATTTGCCCAGCCAGGGCTGGAGTACCTGCCCCAGGATGAAGGGCAGCAGCAATTGCGTCATGATCGCCAGGACGCCGCCATGCCCGGCCGAGGCGCCATGCCGGGCCAGCACCAGCCCGGTCAGGATCGGGGTAATGAAAATTCCCACGATATTGGATGTCGTGGCCGCGCAGACGGCCGCGGGGACGTTGCCCCGGGCAATGGACGTGAACGCGATGGACGACTGGACGGTGGATGGCAGGCAGCACAGGAACAGGATGCCCAGCCAGACCGACGGTTCCAGCAGGTTGGGAAACAGGACGTGCAGCGCCAGCCCCAGCACGGGAAACAGCGCGAATGTGCACAGCAGGATCGCCAGGTGCAGCCGCCAGTTCACGATGCCGCCCAGCACGGCGTCGCGCGACAGGCGGGCGCCCTGCATGAAGAACATCAGCGCGATAACCGCGATCGCCAGGTCCTGGAACACCGGCACCGCGGCGCCGTGACACGGCAGGACCGTCGCGAGAACGACGGTGCAGATAAGGCTGAGCAGAAACGGATCCGGCTTGAGCATCGGTGGGCCCTGGGCAGTAGAGGAAGACATCGTAGGACCGGCCGAAGGGGGGATATCGCCTCTCGGCCGTCACACTCTCGTGCCAAATTGCCTTATGGACGCGGTCGCGTCACCCTCTGGCCGAGATGAAGAAAATGCGAATCCTTTCCCCTGCCGTCCTTATGGCCATCGTCCTGGGCGGCACCATGGCGATACTCCCGTCCGCCATGGCTGCGCCGCTGCCGGGCGATTGCGCCGTCGCAGGTGCTGACAGCCCGGCTGGCGGTGGAGGCACCGCTACGGCCCATGGCTATCGCCTGCGCTTTTCCGGCGGCATGGAGCCTCCTTCTCTTCACGCCGCCACCGTCAGTGTCAAGGGGAGCGGCGGGACCGCGACGCCGGGTCGCGACATCCTGGACGCGGCGTCCGTGGTGCTGCTGGGGGCGCTGACCAACCACCACGTCCCGGGCTGCACGCCCGGCTACTTTACCGACACCGTCAGTCCCGTCCTGCGTGGGCTGGGGGCGGACGGGTCCTACGATCTGACCTGGTCCCACCCGACGATCGCCAATGGATTGACCCGGATGTCGTTCAGGACGATCCACCTGCATCTGGCAGGTGCCGGGACGGACATGCCGGTCGTGGCTTCTCTCGAAATCCAGGATGCGGCCACCACTGGTCAGGGCGGCCTGTCATCCCTGCTGCCGCAGCAGGCACGGTCTGTCTTCTCGATCCCGGCCCGGTCTCTCGGCCCGCTTCTGGCGGCGGTCAGCGGGCGGCCGACACAGGGGGTCGCCGTGCCCGTCACCATTCGCAGCCTGACGGCCCAACGTTCGGACATGCGCCTGGACGGCAGCGGCTCGGCGGTCCTGACGGGCAATCCGGACGCCGCGTCGGCGACCGGGCATATGAGCATGCGCAACCTGCCCGACCTGATCGCCGCCGTCCGCGCCATGGGACAGACCCGGGTCGCCACCGCGCTGATCCTGGCCAATCTGGTGGGGCATCATGCCGATGCCGACGACACCTCGTGGGACGTGGCGTGGCAGGGAGGAATCCTGACGGTCAACCGGATCCCCCTGCCCCTCCGTTGATTCCCCCTCCGGCTGTGCTCCCTCAGCCCGGGTGGCGCAGCAATCCGCCTTCGACCCGCAGCGTGGCGCCGGTCGTCGCCGATGCCTGTGGCGAGCAGATATAAGCCACCATGCTGGCGATCTCCTCCGGTTCCGCCAGACGGCGGATCAGGGAGGTCGGACGGTGCGCGGGCACGAATTCGGCCTCGATCTCCGCGACCGGACGACCACTCTCCTGGGCAGCGTGCTCGAACATCGCCATCACGCCCTCCGTCCGGGTCGGGCCCGGCAGGACCGAATTGACGGTGACGCCTGTGCCGGGAACGCTTTCCGAGATTCCGCGGGCGATCGCGACCTGGGCGGCCTTGCTGAAGCCGTAATGGATCATGTCAGGTGGAATGTTCAGTGCGGATTCACTGGAGATAAAGACCACCCGTCCCCATTTTTGCTCGACCATTCCCGGCAGATAGTGACGGGTCAGGCGGACGCCGCTCATGACGTTGACGTCGAAGAATCGCTGCCATGCGGAATCGGGGGTCTGCAGGAAATCCGCCTGTTCGAAGATCCCCAGATTGTTGACCAGGATATCGGCCCGAGGCACCGCGCGGACGAAGGCATCGGCCCCCGCCTCGGTACCCAGATCGCCCGCGACCCCGCGCAACCGCGCCGTCGGAACGCGCGCGCGGACATGGGCCAGGGCCTCGTTCACCCGGGCCTGGCCGCGTCCGTTCACGATGACCTCCGCCCCGGTTTCAGCCAGGGCCACGACGATGGCCAGCCCGATTCCCGCCGTGGAGCCCGTGACGATGGCCGTTTTGCCCGTCAGATCGATCTTCATGTCGCCTGTTCCTTTCGTGCTGTCGCCGTCAGGCCGCCTTCTCCTGGCTTGCGAGCCGGCCGAGCGTCAGGACCGTGTCCTTGGCCAGACGAATGCGCTGCGCGTTCGTCATTTCCCGCACCAGGGCCAGCTTGTGGTCCGGGCGGAGGCGGACATTGCCGTCCTTCTGCGTCGCGATCCACGTCACCAGTCCACCCGGATTGGCGAAATGGTTGCCCCGGAACTGGATGACCATGCCCTTCGGTCCGGCTTCCAGCCGTTCCACCCCGGCCTCGCGGCACAGTCGCTTGATCGCGACCACGTCCAGAAGGTTCCGGACTTCGTCCGGCAGGGTACCGAAGCGATCGACCAGTTCGGCCTCCATTGCCTCGACCTCCGCATCGCTGGCCAGGGCGGCGATCCGGCGATAGAGACCCAGCCGGACCGGCAGGTCGGTCACATAGGTTTCGGGGATCAGAACCGGCAGGCCCAGGATGATATTGGGCGTCCAATCGCGATCCTGGATCTTGCGGCGTCCCTTTTCCGCCCGCATCTCGGCGACCGCGTCCTCCAGCATCTGCTGGTAGAGTTCGATCCCGACCTCGCGAATATGCCCCGACTGCTCGTCGCCCAGCAGATTGCCCGCTCCGCGCAGGTCCAGATCGTGCGAGGCCAGGGTGAAGCCCGCGCCCAGCGTGTCCAGGGTCTGCATGACCTCCAGCCGCTTTTCCGCGGCGGCGGACAGCACATGGGTCTGCGGCCAGGTCAGGTAGGCATAGCCGCGCTGCTTGCCGCGCCCCACCCGACCACGCAGCTGGTACAGCTGCCCCAGGCCGAACATGTCGGCGCGATGGATGATCAGCGTGTTCACCGCCGGCATGTCCAACCCGCTCTCCACGATATTGGTGGACAGCAGGATGTCGTACTTGCCGTCGCTGAACTCGGTCATGACCCGTTCCAGCTCTGTCGGCGACAGGCGTCCGTGGGCCTGGACCAGCCGGGCGTCGGGCACGATGTCGTGCAGACGGGTGGCCATCCGGTCCAGATCCTCGATCCGCGGCACGACGCAGAAGATCTGGCCGCCCCGGAAGCGTTCGCGCTGGATCGCCTCGCGGATCACCACGCTGTCGAACGGCATGATGAAGGTCCGCACGGCCAGGCGATCCGTCGGCGGGGTGGCGATCAGGCTCATTTCCCGCACCCCGGTCAGAGCCAGCTGCAGGGTACGCGGCAACGGCGTCGCCGACAGGGTCAGGACGTGCACGTCCTCGCGCAGGGCCTTCAGCTTCTCCTTGTGGGCGACGCCGAAATGCTGCTCCTCGTCGATGATCAGCAACTCCAGGTCGGCGAACTGCACCGTTTTGGCCAGCAGCGCATGGGTGCCGATGACGATGTTGACCGTCCCGTCGGTCAGGCCCTTGCGCACGGCGGCGGCGTCCTTGGCGGTGACCATGCGCGACAATTGCGCGACCGTGACCGGCAGGCCCGCGAACCGGGCGGAGAACGTGCGGAAATGCTGGCGCGCCAGCAGGGTCGTCGGCACCACCACGGCCACCTGGGCGCCGGACATGGCGGCGACGAAGGCCGCGCGCAACGCGACCTCGGTCTTGCCGAACCCGACGTCGCCGCAGACCAGGCGGTCCATCGGACGACCCGATCCCATGTCCTCCAGCACGTCGGCGATGGCGCGCGACTGGTCCTCGGTCTCGACAAAGGGGAAGCGGGCGCAGAATTCGTCCCATAGCCCCTCGGCAGGCGTCAGGCTCGGCGCCTCGCGCAGGGCCCGCAGGGCGGCGGTGCGGATCAGTTCGCCCGCCATGTCGCGGATGCGCTGCTTCATCCGGGCCTTGCGGTTCTGCCAGGAGGCCCCGCCCAGCTTGTCCAGCGCCACGCCCGCCTGGTCCGAGCCGAAGCGACTCAGCAGTTCGATATTTTCGACCGGCAGGAACAATTTCTCGTTGCCGTCATAGACCAGGCGCAAACAATCGTGCGGCGCGCTCCCGACGCCGATCGTCTCCAGCCCGTCATAGCGACCGATGCCGTAATCCTGATGGACGACCAGGTCGCCCTCGGCGATTTCCGATGCCTCGGCAATGAACTGATCGGCCTTCTTTCGACGGCGGGGCGGACGCGATATCCGCTCGCCCAGCAAATCCTGCTCGGACACGAAGGCCAGGTTATCGGCGACGAAACCCCGTTCCAGACCCATTGTCAGCAGGCCCACCGTCCCGGGCTTCAGGCCCTGCGCACGCGTCCAGTCCTCGTAGAGGTCCACTGCCATGCCGTGTTCGCGCAGCAGAGTCGCGATGCGCTCGCGCGAGCCACGCGTCCAGGCCGTGACATAGGCCCGGCGTCCGACCTCCGCCCATTGCCGCACCTGCGTGTCGAGCAGCGCGAACACATTTTCCCGTGATTCGGTGCCGGTGCCGCGCGCGAACAGGATTCCGGGCCGGCCGCCGGCATCGATCCCCGGCCCGTCTTCGGGGCGGGCGAACGGGCTGAACGCCATGACTGGACGGCCCGACAGGATGCCGTCCCAGCCCTTGCGGTCCAGATACATCAGGTGCGGCGGCAGAGGGCGGTACGGGACCTCGCCCTCGCGCACGGGCTGGCGACGGGCTTCGAAATGATCGGCGATCATCTCCAGCCGTGCGGTCAGGACGTCCTGCGCCTGATGCGCCAGGATGACCGATACGCCGGGCAGATAGTCGATCAGCGTTTCCAGATGGTCGTGGAATAACGGCAGCCAATGTTCCAGGCCGGCATGGCGCCGTCCGTCGGACACATGCTGGTAGATCGGATCGGCCGCCGCCGCGGGGCCGAACAGGTCGCGCCATCCCGTCCTGAAACGCGACACGCTCGCCTGGTCCAGCGAAAAATCTGCCACGGGCCGCATGATGAACCGGTCCAGTCGTTCCGACGACCGCTGGGTGGCGGGGTCGAAGCGGCGGATATTCTCGACCTCGTCACCGAACAGGTCGAGGCGTACGGGCTCGGCCTCGCCAGCCGGGAAGATATCGAATATTCCGCCCCGGGTCGCGAATTCGCCAGGCTCCATGACCGTGTCGGTACGGTTGTAGCCGTTGGCCACCAGCAATTCGATCAGAAAGGCCTGGTCCAGGCTTTCACCGGTGGCAAGGGCCAGGGACTGGCCCTGGAATGCAGCGCGTGGCGCCACGCGCTGCACCAGCCCGCCCACCGTGGTCAGGACCACCCGCGGCGCCGTTGCCGGCTCCAGAAGCCGGGTCAGGGTCGCTACACGCTCGGCGACGATGGCGGGGTTGGGCGATACCCGGTCATACGGCAGGCAGTCCCAGGCCGGAAAGCGCAGGATCTCGGCATTCGGCGCGACCAGGGCCAGCAGGTCGCCGATCCGTGCCATCCCGGCATCGTCCCGCGCCACATGCAGGATGGGGCCGCCATGGTCGCCCAGGCGACGGGCCAGCAGAAAGGCGTCATAGCCGTCCGGCACGCCCCATATGGTGGCGATGGCGGGCGACGGCGATCCGGCCGCCGCGATCATCGCTCTCCCCGGATCGCGGCCTGGCGGGCGGGGTCGTTCGCGTCGGCCAGGATGGCCTGCATCATCGGGCTGTCCAACTCGGCCGGGACGGGCCGGCGGCCGCTCAGCCAGTCCGCGAGGTCGGCGTCCGGCAGGTCCATCACCGCCTCCAGCGCATCCAGTTCCGCGTCGCTCATGCCGGCGAGGCGCGGGGCGACGAAGCCGCCGATCAGAATATCGGTCTCATGCGTGCCGCGATGGGTGGCGCGGTAATAGATCCGGCGGCGGCGCGGATCGAGGGTCGCGAGATCGGAGGTATCGACAGCCATAGCACCCTGCCCAGACATGGTTTCGTTTTGTTCCTTGGCGTCGCTGTCCTATAGCCCTGCGACAGAATCCTGTCAGCCCGGCAAGGGCCCGGCAAGGGATAGTAGAGAGCGGACGAAGAACGCGTGTCGGGTATCATCCTTCAGGACGGCCGGGGGAACAACCTTGCCCCGCTGCTTGCCCCGCTCGGCACCCTGCCCGGCGTGGGGCCGGCGGTCGCACGGCTGCTGGCACGGGCCGTGCGGGGCGACAGGGTGATGGACCTGCTGTTTCACCTGCCCGAGTCGGTCATAGACCGCCGGTATCGTCCCCGCCTGTGCGACGCCATTCCGGGGCGGGTGTGCACGCTGGCGGTCACCGTCCGCCGCATCGACGCCCCCGCGCGAGGAACGCGGCAGCCCTGGCGGGTACAGGTGGCCGATGACAGCGGCGTCGCGGAACTGGCGTTCTTTTCCCCTTACCAGGCGCGGCAGATGGTCGTGGGCTCGGCCATTGCCGTGTCGGGCATGCTGGAGAGATTCGGCGACCGGCTGTCGATCGCCCATCCCGACCATATCGTCCCGCGGGATCGTGCCGATGCGATTCCCGCCTTGGAACCGGTCTGGCCGCTGACCGCGGGCCTGTTTCCCCGCCATGTACGCGGGGCGTTGCATCAGGCGTTCCTGCGGTTTCCGGCCGTGCCGGAATGGCTGGACCCGGCGCTGGTGGCGCGCCGCCAATGGCCGGATTTCGAAACGGCGCTGCGGCATCTGCATTGCCCGTCCGCCTTCGCCGACCTGCTGCAGGACGACGTCTATGTCGCTGCCAGCGAACGGGCGCGTCTGCGTCTGGCCTGCGACGAATTGCTGGCGGGGCAGATCGCGATGGTCGAGGCGCGGCGGCGCAACCGTAACCGGCCCGGTCGAGCGATTGCTGGGACCGGTGCGTTGCGCGCCATTGCCCTGGCGCGTTTCGGCCACGCCCCGACCAGCGCGCAGATCCGTGCGCTGCGCGACATCGACCAGGATCTCGCCGCTCCGAATCCGATGATGCGGCTGCTTCAGGGCGATGTCGGGGCGGGCAAGACACTGGTTGCGCTGATGGCGATGCTGGGCGTGGCGGAGGCCGGGCACCAGGCGGTCCTGATGGCGCCGACCGAGATCCTGGCGCGGCAGCATTATGCAACGTTCCAGAAGCTGGCCCCGGTGCCCGTGGCGTTCCTCAGCGGCAGCATCAAGGGACGTGCCCGCAAGACGGTGCTGGAGGAGATCGCCCAGGGCAAGGCCCCTCTGGTGATCGGCACCCACGCCCTGTTTCAGGACAAGGTGGTGTTCGACGATCTGGCGCTGGCCGTCATCGACGAACAGCATCGCTTCGGCGTCGAACAACGCCTGCTGCTGGGCGAAAAGGGGCATCTGACCGACATCCTGGTGATGACCGCCACCCCGATTCCCCGCACCCTGCTGCTGACTCAATGGGGGGAAATGCAGGTCAGCCGCCTGGACCAGAAACCCGCCGGCCGGCAGCCGGTGCGGACGTCGCTGCACGGCATGGCATCGATTGCCGGCCTGTTGGACGGAGTCGGCCGCGCGATCGGGCGCGGTGCGCGGATTTTCTGGGTCTGTCCGCTGGTCACGGAAAGCGAATCGATGGATATCGCGGCGGCCGAGGCGCGTTTCGCCGCCCTGACCGAACGTTTCGGCCCTGTCGTCGGCCTGGCGCACGGCCAGCAGGACATCACGGTACGCGAGGCCGCGATCGCCGATTTCGCGGCCGGACGGACACGAATCCTGGTGGCGACGACGGTCATCGAGGTAGGGGTGGATATCCCGGCCGCGACGGTCATGGTCATCGAACATGCCGAGCGTTTCGGCCTGGCGCAATTGCACCAGTTGCGTGGGCGCGTAGGGCGCGGGCACGACGAATCGTTCTGCCTGCTGCTGCATGACGACGCCCTGGGCCAGACCGCACGGCGCCGGCTGGCCCTGCTGCGCGATACCGACGACGGCTTCCTGATCGCGGACGAGGATTTCCGCCTGCGCGGCGGCGGCGATATGACGGGCCGGCGTCAGTCCGGCCTGCCGGATCTGCGCCTGGCGACGGGCGCGCGCCTCGACCTGCTGGTCGCGCTGGCGTCGCAGGATGCGGAACGGCTGGTGGCGCCGGACGGCCAGATCACCGGCCCGCGCCGGGATGCCATCTCCGTGCTGCTGGAACTGTTTGCCCGGGACGATGCGGCCCGCATCCTGCGGTCAGGGTAACGCGCTGCAACGGAAACGAATGCAGCGGGGCGCGTCGCGACGCGCCCCGCCCTGCGATCAGAATTTCGCCGACAGCGCCAGCGATCCATAGTTGAACAGGCCGCTGCGCTGCCCGCGGAATTCCTGGGTCTGCCAGACCTGGCTGTAGGTCAGGCGCATGCCGTGCCACATCACTGCGACGCCGGCATGGATCTCGCCGACATCCCAGTTTATCGGCACATGCATCGAATTGCTGCGCACCGTGTTGCCCTGCAACGTGGCGTCATAGCCGACGGCACTGCCGGTAACATTGCCGAAGGCGTACCACGCGACCGGGCGCGTCAGGGCGTAGGCGTCCGTACCGTCGACGCCCGGCCCGATGGTCGGGGTTCCGAAATCGCTGTTCAGCCCCTGCCCGATCCGGAAGGTGTCGGCAACCGACCCGTAGATCCGGTAATCGCCCGCCGCCGCCGAGGCCGCCGGCAGCATATCCATCGAAATACCGAAAACATCCGCCAACGGCAGGCGCCAGGTCCGGCCCATCTGCACCTGGAAGATCGGCTGGTTCTGCAACTGGTGGTTCCAGCCCAGGTTCTTGGTGTCGCCGATCGCCCCGTGGAATCCGTTCTGCAGCTGCCGCCCCAGGCCTGCCGGGCCCATGACGCCGAACTGTATGCCGAACACCGTCCGCGACAGGTCGGTGTCGTTGATCAAATTGACGGTGCCCAGCAGCACGCTGGAGTACGGCCGGTCATGCGGCTGGGCCAGCGGGGTCTGGGTGTCGTGCGGCGTGAAGATCAGTTGCTGGACGCCCAGGCTGATGCGGGTGACGCCACGACCCATGATGGCATGGTTGATCGTCTCGATCGGCGCGGGCTGGTTGTCGGTGCCCGACGTCCAGTTCAGCCGCAGGCCACTGGTGTAGTACTGGTCCGACGTGCCCTTGAGGGTGCTGACCGCGTCATTCTCGCCCTGAAGGGTCCAGGTGCCGTACGGATCCTGCAACGGCGTCGCGCCGGCCGGCGCCGCCCATGTCGCAAGGCCGCCAAGACCGGCCGCCAGCGCACCCACCCGCAGAAGCCAGTCGGTCATTGTCGATATCCTCGCCTGGCTCATCGGCTCCCCGCTCACTAGAGATCTGTTTTGACCTCTCTAAATCGTTCGGCCGCTCCGAGAAAGCCCGGAACGGACATCGTGATCGCCGCGCTGACATAATTCTTGTGCTCACGAACCGGTCAGCGACGTCAAATCATGATGGAACCCCGGCCGAGGGATATGCTTATCTGTATCGGACACCGGCGCATTCGTGCTAGGGTCCGCATGGAACAGGGATGCTTTCTGGCCCGGTCGTCGTGACGGCGGGAATATTGGGGACAGGGCGCCTTGTTTCGTAAAGAGTTTTCATCCGGTGGTTTCCTGGGACAGGGACCCGCCATCTAGACCTCGGGATTACGACCGTTGAGAAGTAACAGGACCGACCGCAGCCCCCGCTCCCCGCGCCGCGGCGGATTTGACGACGATTTCATGCCGTCGCCTTCGTTTGGCGATCGTGGCGGCGCACCTCGTCGTCCGATGGGGAGCAGCCCTTCTCAGGTCCTCGCCTCGGGGCCGGAGATCGGCGCATCCGTCAAATGGTTCAACGGCGAAAAGGGCTTCGGCTTCGTCGAACTAGCCGATGGTTCGGGCGACGTTTTCCTTCATGCCAACGCGTTGGCGCAGAGCGGGCACGATTCCGTGTCTCCGGGCGCGACCCTGGTGGTCCGCATCGGCCAGGGCCCCAAGGGCCGCCAGGTCGCGGCCGTGGTGTCGGTGGATGAGAGCACGGCCCAGCCGGAGCGTCCCCGTGGTTTCGGCGCTCCGCGTGCCCCCGGTGGTTTCGGCGGTGCCCGTCCGTCCCGTCCCGCCCCCGACCTGTCGCATGCGCAGGAGATGCGCGGCGTGGTCAAGTGGTACAACGCGACCAAGGGCTTCGGTTTCATCACGCCCGAAACTGGCGGCAAGGACATCTTCGTCCATGCTTCCGCGCTGGAGCGTTCGGGCCTGACGGGCCTGACCGAAGGCCAGACGGCGAACGTTCAGGTTGTTCAGGGCCAGAAAGGCCCCGAGGCTGCGTCCATCAGCGTCGACTGACGAGCGCACTTTACCTGCGACTATAGGACGGGGCCGCCCTTGGGCGGCCCCGTCTGCGTTTGCGGAAGAGGCTGGTCCGACGTGCATCCTGGTGGTGATCCGTCGCGCCTTCCTGCTCAATAGGCCCACATGCCAGACCAGCCTCTACGGCTCTGGCCTCTGATCATGGATAACGAATTGGTTTCCAAAGGCCGATGGCCTTTGGCGGGTTTCAGGGCAGTGCCCTGAGGCTTGCCGCCTTTTAATCGCCCCTGCCCTTGTTGCGCATCAGGCGCGCCTTGTCCCGCTGCCAGTCGCGATCGGCGATCGCCTGGCGCTTGTCCGCTTTCTTGCGACCCTCGCCGATTCCCAGCGTCACCTTGGCCAGGCCGCGATCGTTGAAATGGATGTCCAGGGGCACCAGCGTGACGCCGTCACGCGCCACGGCGCCCAGCAACTTGTCCACCTGCTTGCCATGCAGCAGCAATTTGCGCGGCGCGCGCGTTTCGAAACGCGAGAGCACGCCACCCTGGTATTCCGGGATATAGCTGTTGAACAGCCAGATCTCCCCATTGCGGTCCCCGGCATAAGCCTCGTTGATCATGGCCCGGCCTAGCCGAAGGCTCTTGACCTCGGGGCCCTTCAGCACCAGTCCGGCCTCGATCGTCTCCAGGATGGTGTAATTGAAGCGGCCCTTGCGGTTCTGGGCCGCGATCCCCGTGGCAATCATGCCGCTCTTGCGTTTTTCGGCCATGATCCTAGTCCAGCAGGCCGGTGACCTGCAGGGCCTCGCGCACACGCGCGCGCGAGGCTTCCGCCAGGGGTGCCAGAGGCAGGCGGCAGGTCTCGCCGGTCAGTCCCAGAAGGCTTGCGGCATATTTCACAGGGCCGGGGCTGCTTTCGCAAAACAGCGCATCATGCAGCGGCAGCAGCCGGTCCTGGATCGCCATGGCGTCGGCCACCCGTCCGTCCTGCCATGCCAGCTGCATTTCCGCGCACAGGCGCGGGGCGACGTTCGAAGTGACGCTGATGCAACCGTCACCGCCGGCCGCCAGGAAGGACACCGCCGTGCCGTCTTCGCCGGACAATTGGTTGAATGGCTTGTGCCCGATCGCCTGCCGGACCTGGAGCGGGCGCAGCAGGTTGGCCGTCGCATCCTTGACCCCTACGATATTGGCGTGCCGCGCCAGCCGCGCGATCGTATCGACGGTGATCTCGACCACCGACCGTCCGGGAATATTGTACAGGATCAACGGCAGGTCCGTCGCATCCGCGACGGCCATGAAATGGCGATACAGCCCTTCCTGGGTCGGCTTGTTGTAATAGGGGGTCACGACCAGGACCGCATCCGCCCCGACCCGCTTCGCGTGCCGCGCCATGCCCACGGCCTCGGCGGTACTGTTCGAGCCGGCGCCAGCGATCACGGGGACGCGCCCGGCCACGGTCTCGATGGTGTATTCGACGACGCGCGCATGTTCCTCATGCGTCAGGGTCGGGCTTTCGCCTGTCGTGCCGACGGGGACCACGCCCGACGATCCCTCTTTGACCTGCCAGTCGACAAATCGGCCGAATGCCGGAAGATCCAGCGTTCCGTCGTCATTCATCGGCGTAATCAGGGCGGTGATGGAACCCTTGAACATGGTCGTTTCCATTTGATGTCGTGCGTTCTGAAAAAAGCGCCGACCACCCGATGCAGCGGATGGACGGCAATCCTGCCTGTCCTGTTAATGCGGGGCGACCCGGGAAGACAACCGTCCATCCCTCTTCGCATCATAGGGCCCGCGGTCGCGCGGGCCAACCGCGCCGGTCCATGACCCTGTCGGCACCGCCTAGCCGGCCGCGCCCTGTTCCGCCGTCCGGCGGAAGGGCGATCCCGGATAGACGCCCAGGATTGTCGACACTTCGGAAAAGAACGCCAGTTCGGCCAGTGCGCGGCCCAGCGCCGGGTCGTCGGGATGGCCTTCGACATCCAGCAGGAACTGGGTCGCGGCGAACGATCCGTCGAGCATGTAGCTTTCCAGTCGCGTCATGTTGACGCCGTTAGTCGCGAAGCCACCCAGGACCTTGTAGAGCGCACCCGCCGCGTTGCGGACGCGGAACAGCACGGTCGTGAGTGTGCCGGCCTGCCCCGGCGCGGGACGCAACGCCTCGCGCGATGCGATGTAGAACCGGGTCGTGTTGTGGGCCGCGTCCTCGACATTGCGGCGCAGGATCGTCAGGCCGTTCAGTTCTGCCGCCAGGGAAGAGGCCACGGCCGCGTCCTCGGAATTGCCCCATTGCGCCACCAGTTCGGCGGCCCCCGCAGTGTCGAACTCCACGACCGGGGTCAGGTCCAATTCGCCGATGATGCCTCTGATCTGGGCCATGGCGACGGGGTGCGTGTGGACGCGCCGGACATCGGACAGGCGGGCGCCCGGCACCCCCATCAGGCAATGCTCGACCCGCTGGAAGTGCTCGCCGATGATATACAGGCCGGCCTGCGGCAACAGGGCATGGATGTCCGGCACCCGCCCGGCCAGGCTGTTTTCGCAGGCCAGCATCGCCAGGTCCGCTCGACCATCGTGCACCGCGGCGATCGCATCGGCAAATGTCACGCATGGCAAGGTCGCCCAGCCTGGCCGCGCCTGGCGACAGGCCAGGTCCGAATAGGCACCGGGCCGCCCTTGGAACGCGATCGTGCCGGCCGGCGGCGTGGATGATTCGACGTTCATCGTGCACCTGCCAGGAGACGGCGTGCCCGCTCCAGGTCGTCGGGCGTATCCACCCCGAAGGGCGCCGCGGCGATCCGGCAGCATCCGATCGTCAGTCCGGCCTCCAGGGCCCTGAGCTGTTCCAGCTTCTCCCTCCTTTCCAGGGCCGATTCCGCCAGACCGACGAAATGGGCCAGCGCCTGTCGGCGATAGGCGTAAATCCCGACATGATGCCACAGCGGCCCCTGCCCCCAGGGCACGGAAGCACGCGAAAAATACAGCGCCCGGGCAATCGTTTCTGCCGCCTCGTCGGAAAAGGCGCAGGCTGTCTTGACCACCGACTCGCGCCCCGATTCCTCCGGGTCGGTCATGGGGGCGACCAGGGTTCCGATATCGACTCCCGGATCGGCCAGCGGAAGCAGTGCGGCCGCCAGGTTGCGCGGGTCCAGCCCCGGCAGGTCGCCCTGCAGATTGACCACGACGTCATGGCGCGCCTGGGGGTCGACATCGCGCAGCGCCTGCCAGACGCGGTCCGATCCGGATGGAAGTGTCGGATCGGTCATGACGGCCGTGCCGCCCGCCGCCTCGACGACCCGGGCCAGTTCGGCGTCCGCCACCGCCACGATGACGGGGCCGATATCCGCCGATCGGGCCCGGTCCATTACATGAAGGATCATGGGACGATCGCCGATCATGGCCAGCGGCTTGCCCGGCAGCCGCGTCGAGGCCATGCGGGCGGGGATGACAACGATCGGGTTCATACGGAAAACGGGGCCTCAGGTCGGAAGCGGCGGAAACGATCCGGACGACGGAAATGCCGGTGCGGACATGGGAATCCCGCCTTTACGGGACAATCCGGCAATGCTTCACACAAGGCGGCCGGCAGTCTAGGTAAGGACCCGCCCTCATGCAACCGTACCCCTGGTGGAGCAACGTATTCCGGATGGACAGCAAGGACGCCAACCGTATTGGAGCCGCCATCCTGGTGGCCGCCCTGGCCCTGGGCGGCAGTTGGGGCGCCGGATACCTGGCCGTGCCGCCCGCCGCCCCAGCCCATCCGGCCTTCGTGCTGCCTGCGCCCGCCTCTTCCTCCCCTTCACCAGGGTCGGCGGCCGCCCCGCACTCCATCGCGGAGGTAGTGGCCCATGCCGATCCCAAGGCTGGACAGGCGCTGGCGGCGCGCATGTGCGCCATGTGCCACAGCTTCGCCAAGGACGGGCCGGCCCTGATCGGCCCGGCGCTGTATGGCGTCGTCGGCACGCAGATCGGCGACATTCCCGGCTATGAATTCTCCCCGGCCCTGGCGGCCCACAAGGCCGAGACCTGGACCGACGACACCCTGTCGGCGTGGCTGCAAAGCCCGTCGGCCTTCGCCGCCGGAACCAAGATGGCCTTTCCCGGCGTGGCGGACGAAAATGATCGTGCCGCCATTATCGCCTTCCTGCGCACCTTGTCCGATGGTGGAAAATGACCATGGATCCGAATGACAGCGACCGACTGGTTGCGGCGGCGACGGCGGCGGCGGATGTCGCGGGCTGCGTGATCCGTCCCTTCTTCCGGCAGGGCGTCGGCGCCGACGACAAGGACGACCGCAGCCCCGTCACCATCGCCGACCGCACGGCCGAACGCGCCATCCGCGCCGTGCTGGCCGAGCGCCTGCCGGACCATGGGGTGCTGGGCGAGGAATTCGGGCAGGAACGCGCCGGGGGACGCTATTGCTGGGTCATCGATCCGGTGGATGGAACCCGGGCCTTCCTGACCGGCCGACCGACCTTCGGCACCCTGATCGCGTTGCTGGAGGACGGGGTTCCCGTCCTGGGCGTGATCGACCAGCCGGTGACCGGCGAACGCTGGATCGGCGTGCGCGGGCGCCCCACCCGCTATGAATCCCGTTGGCCGGGCGCGATCGGCACCCGCCCCTGTCCCGATATCGGACAGGCGGAGCTGTCCTGCACCGCGCCCGAGATGATCGAGGGCGCCCCCACCCCGCATTGGAACACCCTGCGGCGCAGCGCGAAGCGCGTCAGCTGGGGCGGGGATTGCTATGCCTACGGATTGCTGGCGCTGGGGCAGATCGATGTCGTCGCCGAATGCACGATGAAGATCTGGGACTGGGCGGCGTTGGTGCCCGTCATCGAGGGCGCTGGCGGCCGCGTCACGGACTGGAGCGGCCGCCCCCTGCGGGCCGGCGGCGACGGAACGGTGCTGGCGGTCGGCGATCCGGCGTTGCTGGACACGGCCTCGGCGCTGCTCTGCACGGGGCGTCCGACGCGGACTTGAACGGAGGCGACATACCTCCGATGTCGATGTCGCCCCTATTCATTTATCCGTCGATCGGATAGGAGCGACATCTTCTTCGAATAGGCGCGAGTATTCGACATGAGCAGCGAGACCACCAGCCACCTGTCCCTTCCCAAGGACAAGATCCGTATCCTGCTGCTCGAAGGCGTTCACGACAGCGCGGTATCGCTGCTGAAGAGCAACGGCTACGAGAACGTCACCCGCCTGACCAAGGCGCTGGAAGGCCAGGCATTGCGCGACGCCCTGGAGGGCGTGCACATCGTCGGCATCCGGTCCCGCACCCAGTTGACGGACGAGATCATCGCCGCCGCCGATCGCCTGATCGCCATCGGCTGCTTCTGCATCGGGACCAACCAGGTCAATCTGCAGGCGGCGCGGAACCACGGCATTCCGGTGTTCAACGCGCCGTTCAGCAACACGCGCTCGGTCGCCGAACTGGTGATGGGCGAAATCGTGATGTTGATGCGCCAGATTTTCCCCAAATCCGTGCAGTGCCATGCCGGGGGGTGGACCAAATCCGCCGCCAACAGCTGGGAAGTGCGCGGCAAGACGCTGGGCATCGTGGGCTATGGCTCGATCGGTTCCCAGCTCTCGGTGCTTGCCGAGGCATTCGGCATGCGCGTCATCTATTTCGACGTGATCGACAAGCTGGTGCATGGCAATGCCGCCCCGGTCGATACGCTGAACGAACTGCTGATGCAGAGCGACGTGGTCAGTCTGCATGTGCCGCAGATGGCCAGCACTGCCAACCTGATCGGCGAAGAGCAGATCCGGGCGATGAAGCCGGGATCCTTCCTGATCAACAACGCGCGCGGCAATGTCGTGGATCTGGATGCGCTGGCCGTGGCCCTGCGCGACGGACACTTGCTGGGGGCGGCTGTCGACGTCTTCCCGACCGAGCCGAAGGGTGCGGGGGACCGCTTCACGTCGCCGCTGCAGGATTTGAGCAACGTCATCCTGACCCCGCATATCGGCGGTTCTACCGCCGAGGCGCAGGAACGCATCGGCGTCGAGGTTGCGCGCAAGCTGATCGAATATTCCGATATCGGATCGACGTTTGGCGCGGTGAATTTTCCGACGGTCCAGCTTCCCGAAAGCCCGCGCGGCACGCGCTTCATGCACGTTCACAGCAACGTTCCCGGCATCATGCTGCAGATCAATGAGATCTTCATGTCCGAGAGCAGCAACATCACCGCCCAGTACCTGCAGACCGATGGCGAATTGGGCTATGTGGTTGTCGAGGCCGATACCGGACGCGACGTCGAAAAGGATAACCGAATCCTGGCGCGCCTGCGTGACCTGAAGGGAACGATCCGGGCGCGACTGCTTTATCAGCAGCCCTGATCGGCCCCGCATTTCCCGATGGCGTGTCCCACCGGACTTATGCCGGTCGCGGTGGGACAGGCGCCATTTTCCGAAAATGCTGACCAACCTTGCGGCGCAGTGAATCCAGGTCCGGCAGGATCTGGTCATGCAAGGCGCGGACGCTGTCGTGCACCGCGTAAAACCGCAGCAGACGGCCGCCGGCGAACAGGATCGCTGTGCCGAGGAAAACGCCGTCGACTTCGATAATCGTGGAATCCAGCAACATCAAAAAACCTCAAGATACCTACTATCGATCTGGGGACGGGTTGTCCCCGACCTTTTCCAAATCAAACGCTTAGACGAGTTTCCGGTTTCCGGATGTCAGCTTTTCAGGCCGTGTCGCCCGACCATGCCCGACCATGCCCGACCATGCCCGACCTGCTCGCCCCTGCGGCGCGGGCAGTTCAATGGGATAATGTCGGCAGGAATGTGGCACGGGCCGGGATCATTACGGTCACACGCATGGGACGTTCCGATACGAAAACCACCATCCAGGCGGCCGCGCACTCGGCCCTTGACCGGGACCGACGGGAAAGGCAGAAAGGCGCGCAAAGACAACGGATCGCGGACGCGCGCCGGAACGTTCAGCCAGTTTTTTCTTCCGTGATAAAGTCAGGCTTTATCGCAGAGTTGCCGGGTTAGCACAGCGGTAGTGCAGCGGTTTTGTAAACCGAAGGCCGGGGGTTCAAATCCCTCACCCGGCACCAGAACGCCGATGTTCCAAATGGCCCGACATAACGGCCGATTTTCGGTCGACCTGATGGCGCCCCGGTTCTCGGACCGCCTGTTTCCTGTTAGGACAAAGGTGGCGCTGGCGGGTCATGGGCAATGACTGACATATCATTCGAAAACAGGAAAATTGCGCACGCGCTGGTCTTCGTGCTGGCTGCGGCCTGCGCGTTCATCAGCGTCACCTGGACCAAGCATGTGGGCGGGGTTGCCACGATCTGGCCCGCCAATGCCATTATCGTGGTCGCGATGCTGCGGTCGCCCCGATCAGACGGTCGTCTTTACGCTCTGGCGCTGTGCGTGATGACGGCCCTGATCAATATCGGGGACAATCGCCCCTGGGGTGTCGTCCTGGGATTTTCCCTGGCCAATGTGATCGAGGTCGCATTGGCGGCCGGGTTGGTCCGCAGGATCAGTCCGATCGTGAATTTCTTCGAGCAGCCGGGATGGGCGTTTCGTTTTGCGATCGCGATCTTCGCCGCGGTCGCCTGTTCCGCCGCCATCGCGGGGGGCGCTCTGGCCATCGGCGAAGGCCACGCCTGGCTGGGGGGCAGCATATTCTGGGGCATGTCGCACCTGCCTGGCCTGCTGATCATCGTGCCTATGCTCCTGGCGCTCTCTCCCGGCCGCGACAGGCTGCGGCTTGCGACCGCCGGACCGCATCGGGCGACCACACTGATCCTGATGATCTTCGTCGCCGCGACGTCCGTCGGGGTGTTCGCGCAATCCCGCTACCCTGTCCAGTTTCTGATCCTGCCGCCTCTTCTGCTGGCGACGTATCATCTCAATGCCAAAGGGGCTGCGCTGTCGGTGGCCATCGTCGCGGTAATCGGCAGTTTCTTCACCCTGACCAAAACCGGGCCGCTGATGCTGGTTCATGGTCCCGCCGCGACGAAGATCTATATTTTCCAGCTCTACCTGGCGACCATCTTCTTCTGCGCGCTGCCACTGGGCGCCGTGCTGACCCAGCGTGACCAGAAGACAAATCTGGCGGAACAGCGCTTCCAGGATTTCCGGCATCTGGCCGACCGGGTCGGTGACGTGCTGTTCCGTGCCGATGCTGCGGGCCGGTGGCGTTACCTGAACCCTGCCTATGCGCAGATGTCCGGCTTCGACGTCAGCAGCAGGCTGGGCCAGCCCGTTTTGGACGATATCGTGCCCGAAGACCGGCCGGCCCTCGCCCGGGCCCAGGCCGAACTGACCGACGGAACCCGGGACGAGATCAGGCTGGTCGTCAGCATTCACCGCCGGGACGGTACCATCCGTCATGTCGAAATCCTGGCCTACCGGCTGGACGAAGGGGACGGGTTCGGCGGCCTGATCCGCGACGTGACCGACCAGCTGACGCTCGATGAGCAGAACCGGCAGATCGCCGCAGCCTATGAAACCGCCGCCAATACCGATGAACTGACGACATTGCCCAATCGTCGCGCGTTCTTTCAGGCGCTTGGCGTCCATCTGACGGATGGGACTGCGTCCGCCGGCCTGACCGTCGCGCTGTTCGACCTCGACCATTTCAAGCACGTCAATGACCAGTACGGCCATCCGGCCGGGGATGCCGTGCTGCGCCATATCGCCCTGACCGTCCGTGCGGCGGTGCGCGAGAGGGACATGGTCGCCCGGATCGGCGGGGAAGAGTTCGCGATCCTGATCGTGGGCGACGGCCATAAGCAGGCCGTCGCCTTGGCGCGCCGGATCGTGCGTGCCGTCTCGGCGGATTCGATCGTCCTGCCGGACGGCGCGACGATCCGGGTCACGATCAGCATGGGCCTCGCCACCCGCATGGACCGCGAGGACCGGGACCTGCTGATCTCCCGGGCGGACCAGGCGCTCTATGCTGCGAAGCGTGCGGGACGCAATCGTCTCCAGATGGCCTCCGTGCCCTCCACTCAGGTTCTGCTCTGAACACCTCCCGTCCCGGATCAGAGCAACCCGGATTGCCGGAAGCTGGTGGATGCTCCGTTGCCGACGATGATGTGGTCGCGGATCGACAGGCCCAGTACGGTCGCGATCTGTTCCAGCCGGCGAGTCATCGCAATATCCTCGCGTGAAGGCATCGGATTCCATCCCGGATGGTTGTGGACCAGAATCAGTTCGCGCGCTTTCAGCCGGATGGCGCGCCGCATGACCTCGCGCGGGTAGACCGGGGTATGGTCGACCGTCCCACGCGCCAGCACCTCGTCCGAGATCAGGCGGGCCTGATGGTCCAGGAACAGCACCCGGAACTGCTCGACATCGTCCCGCGCCAGGGCAGCCTGAAGATAGGACATCAGCGCAGCGTGGCACGACAGCACGTTTCCCTGGCTGATCCGTGCCCGCATCAGGCGTATCGCCGCCTCGCGCAGCAGCAGGATGGCAACGCTGACCGGCACCTTGCCCTCGACCGCCGCCGCCAGATCCTCCGGGTCGGCGGCGAGAAGGCCACCGACCGTTCCGAAACGGGCCAGCAACCGGCCGGCAACGCGCGGGCGATCGGCGCTGGCAGGCAGGGCCAGGGACAGGATCGCAGTCATCAGCGTCATGTCATCCAGTTCGTCCCCCGTACCCGCCAGGATCGCGGCGCGGGCGGGATCGGTCGCGTCCGGGGGGATCCGCGGGGCCGTCGTCATGCGCCCTGCCCCGCCTGCGGCGTGCCTGTCCGGCGGGACACGGGATCGTGGCGCGGGGCAGGTCGCATCCGCGTGCCGGCATTGCTATAGATGGACCTCATGGAGCCCGAAGGACCATAACCCGCATGAATTTTCTGTCGTCCCTGAGCCATCGCGATGCTGTTCTTCTCGATCTTGATGGCACCATCGTTGATTCGCGTGCTGGAATTATTGGCTCTCTACACGACTCGCTGCGTGATCTTGGCCATGAACCCGATCCGAAGGAAGACCTGACCTGGGTGGTCGGCCCCCCGCTGCACGATCTGGTCGCCCGCGTCCTGGAGCATTACGGCGACGACCGCGCCGAGGAAGCCGTAAAGCTGTACCGCTATCATTACGAGCGGCGCGGCATGCATCGCAGCCCTGTCTTCCCGGGCATGCAGGACGTCATCGAGAGCGTGGTCGCATCCGGAGCGCGGCTGTTCCTCGCGACCTCCAAGCCCGTGCATCTTGCGCGCGCGATTCTCGACCTGCGGGGGCTGACCAAATATTTCACGGCTTTGTATGGCGCCCGGCCCGACGATAGCGGCGCCGAGAAACCGGAACTGATCGCGGATCTGCTGCGCGAACACGCCATCCCGACCAATCGCGCGGTCATGGTCGGCGACCGCCGGTTCGATATCAGCGGCGCGCATGCGAACCATATCCGCGCGCTGGGCGTGCTGTGGGGCTATGGCGGCGAGACCGAACTGACCGAAGCCGGCGCGGACGGGCTGGTCAACGATCCCGGCGAGCTTCTGGCCGCCATCCGCGATCAGCTTGCCGCGACCCGCCTGCATGCGGGGACCGTCGTGCATGGCATGCCCCCGGCCGACGAACAGGAAACCGTCTGAACGGATATCGTGCCCTTATAGTCGTCGTTCCTGCCGCAGGCTGATCCACCGGCCCCGGCCGAGCAGGAGATGATCCTGCACGGTCAGTGACAATGTCTGGGCATGATGGGAGATCGCCTGCATCAGGACGGTGTCGCGATCGATCTGCCCGGGCGACGGCGGCCAGGAGGAGGCGATGCGAACGCCGACGAACGCGGTGGCGTGGACGTCCAGGGCCCGCAGCAGGATATGGCGCTGGAGAGCGTCCAGTTCGCCGCCATCCAGCGTGGCAGGCAGCGGTTCGTCGGCGATGACGTGGTTGCCACTGTCCAGGAACAGGATCCGCAACTGCCCCGGCGGCGCATCGGCCAGCATGATGTCGCAATAGGTCATCACGGCGTCCCAGTCCCCGACATGCGCGCGCGTGACCGGCTCCTGTCGGGACAGGCAGGCCGCGGCGCATGCGGGCAGCATCAGTGGCAGGGCGGTCCCGTCGGTCAGGCCCGCTCCATGCAGCGCGTCGGACGATGCCGACAAAAGGGCCGCCAGGCTGCCGAACCGGTTGATCAGTGCCTTGGCCATCGGCTTGGTATCGCGTCGGGGAATGCCGTAGAACAGCAGCATCTCGACGATTTCGTAGTCGGCGAGCGAGGCCGCGCCCGCCGTCAGCACCCGTGTGCGCATGCGGGCCCGGTGTCCCTGCGGGCCGGTATCCCTGAACGGCACATCCCGCGGAGGTACCGTCGCCCCATTCCCGCCCCGTCGTGCCATCCTTCCCCCTGTTTCGTGTGCGACGTGCGCCCACGTGCTTGGTCATAGCCCCGGGACGCCCTATACGGAAATCGTGACCCAGACCCCTTCCCCCTTTTCCGATGGTCCCGATTACCTCCAGCGGCTGAATCCCGAACAGCGGACGGCGATCGAGACGACGGATGGCCCGTTGCTGGTCCTTGCCGGCGCCGGGACCGGCAAGACGCGCGTTCTGACGACGCGATTCGCCCATATCCTGCTGTCCGGCCGGGCGCGGCCGAACCAGATCCTGGCCGTCACCTTCACCAACAAGGCCGCGCGCGAAATGCGCGAGCGTGTCGGCGCCCTGCTGGGCACGCCGGTCGAAGGGCTGTGGCTGGGGACGTTCCACGCCCTGTGCGCGCGGATGCTGCGCCGGCACGCGGAATATGTCGGCCTGACCAGCGGATTCACCATCCTGGATACCGACGACCAGCTTCGCCTGCTGAAGCAGGTCATGGAGCCCTACCGCATCGACACAAAACGCTGGCCGCCCCAGGGCATCCTGGGCGTGATCCAGCGCTGGAAGGATCGCGGCCTGACGCCCGCGCGGGTGACCCCGGCCGAGGACAGCGATTTCGCCGGCGGAAAGTGCCGCGCGATCTACACCGACTACCAGACCCGGCTGGCGCAGCTCAACGCCTGCGATTTCGGCGACCTGATGCTGCATATGACCGAGATCATGCGCACCCGTCCGGACGTGCTCTCGCAATATCACCGGTTCTTCCGCTATATCCTGGTAGACGAGTACCAGGACACGAACACCATCCAGTATCTGTGGCTGCGCCTGCTGGCCCAGCGCGAAGGTCAGCCCGCAAATATCTGCTGCGTGGGCGACGACGACCAGTCGATCTATTCCTGGCGCGGGGCGGAGGTCGAGAACATCCTGCGCTTCGAACGCGATTTTCCCGGCGCCGCCGTCGTGCGGCTGGAACGCAACTATCGTTCGACCGTGCAGATCCTGGGCGCTGCCTCCGGACTGATCGCCCATAACGACGGGCGCCTGGGCAAGACGCTGCGTCCGGGACGCGACGACGCGACGGGCGAGAAGGTCCGGGTCGTCTCGGTCTGGGATTCGGACGACGAGGCCCGCATGGTTGGCGAGGAAATCGAGCGCGCGCGCGCCGGCGGCCATTCCCTGTCGGAAATCGCGATCCTGGTGCGCGCCGGTTTCCAGACCCGGGCGTTCGAGGAACGGCTGATCACGCTGGGCATCCCCTACCGGGTGGTGGGTGGATTGCGCTTTTACGAACGTGCCGAAATCCGCGACGCGCTGGCCTATATGCGGGTGCTGAACCAGCCAGCGGATGATCTGGCGTTCGAGCGGATCATCAACGTGCCCCGGCGCGGCATCGGCGCCGCCGCGATGCAGAAATTCCACCTGGCCGCGCGGGAACGCCAGATGCCCCTGGCCGCAGCGGTCATGGACATGATCGCGCGCGGTGAACTGAAGGGACGCGCCCGCGAACAGATGACCGCCCTGATGTCATGCCTCGCCCGGGGACGCGACGCGCTGCCGCGCGAAGGCCAGGTCGTGGTGGTCGAAACCCTGCTGGAGGAAAGCGGCTACATCGACATGTGGAAGGCCGATACCTCGCCCGAGGCCCCCGGACGGCTGGACAATCTGAAGGAACTGGTCCGCGCGCTGGCCGATTTCGAAAGCCTGGCCGGCTTCCTGGAACATGTCGCCCTGGTCATGGAGAACGAGGAGAATGCCGGTGCCGAGCGCGCCAGCATCATGACCCTGCACGGGGCGAAGGGCCTGGAATTCGACACTGTCTTCCTGCCAGGATGGGAGGAAGGCGTCTTCCCGTCCCAGCGCACCCTGGACGAGGGCGGGCTGAAGGGGCTGGAGGAAGAACGGCGCCTGGCCTATGTCGGCATTACCCGCGCCCGGCACCGCGCCATCATCAGCCATGCCGCCAACCGCCGGATCTACGGCAACTGGCAATCGGCGATTCCCAGCCGGTTCATCGACGAACTGCCATCCGAACATGTCACCCTGACAGGCGCCGCGGCGCAGGCCCGCCAGCGGGGGCATGGGCACGTCCCGGTCTTTGCCTCCGCCTTCCCCGTCATGGCGCGACGACCCCGCGTGACGGATGTGGCGGATGGCGGCGCCACCACCCCGGAACGGGGCATCGCCGTCGGAACCCGGGTGTTCCACCAGAAATTCGGATACGGAACGGTCTCCTCCAAGGATGGAAACCGGCTGGAGGTCGCCTTCGAGAAAGCCGGCCTGAAACGCGTCCTCGATACTTTTATTGAGAAAACATCATGACAAGACTGACCCGTCGGCATGCGACGGAACTGGAAACCATTTCCGTCACCGTGCCGGCCGAGGCCGTCGAGGCCTACGAGGACGCCCTGGCCGTTGTCTGCACGACGATCGGCATCTTCGAAATGGATGACAGCCAGCTCTTCTGGCGGGTGGAAGGCGTTCGGGACGCCGGTTATGGCGAGGTCGAACTGACCGGCGCCCTCGCTCTTGCCGCCGCCGTGACCGGTCATGGAGCCACGCTGGACCGGACCCGGACCGAGGCCGAGGGCTGGCTGGCCCGCACCTACGAATCCTTTCCCGAACAAACGGTCGGACAGCGTTTCGCGGTACGCGGCACGCATCTGGATCGGTCGGTCTCATCACGCCGCATCACCATCACGCTGGACGCGGGCGTCGCCTTCGGGTCCGGGGAACACGGGTCGACCCGCGGTTGCCTTCGCGCGCTGGAAACGGTCGCCCATCGCCGTCCGCGTCGGATCCTGGACATGGGCTGCGGTTCGGGCATCCTGGCCATGGCGGCGGCCGCCCTGCTGCATCGCCCGGTCCTGGCGATCGATATCGAACCCTGGTCCGTCCGCACCACGGCGCGAAACGCGGAACTGAACGGGCTGGGTCCCCTGATCGACGCCCGCCTGGGCAATGGCTGGCGGACGCCTGGGCTATCCCGCCGCGCGCCGTTCGACCTGGTGTTCGCCAACATCCTGGCCCGCCCGCTATGCCTGATGGCGCAGGATCTGGCCTTGCACCTGGCACCCGGCGGGACGGCCATCCTGGCCGGGTTGCTGAACAGCCAGGCCGGAATGGTCCTGGCTGCCCACCGGCGGCAGGGCCTGGTCCTGGAACGCCGCCTGAACGAGGGCGACTGGACGACGCTGGTCCTGCGCAAGGCGTCCAGCCCTGCATAAAGCTGTTCGGATATTTAATCTGACTTGCGAATATCGACCGATAAAATTCTGTCTTTGAACGATAAAGGACAATGACATGACCGAATCTGCATCCCGTCTGGCGGCCCTGCGCGCGGCGTTGAATCAGATGGAGGTCGATGGTTTCATCCTGCCGCGCGGCGACGAGCATCTGGGCGAATATGTCGCGCCCTGTGCCGAACGGCTGGCGTGGCTGACCGGCTTCACCGGCAGCGCGGGCATGGCCGTTGTCCAGCGGGACGGGCCGTCCGCCGTGTTTTCCGATGGACGGTATATCACGCAGATGGACCAGCAGGTCGACGGGGCGCTGTGGTCCCGTCTGCATATCCGCGATACGCCACCGTCCCGCTGGCTGGCGACCAATGGCGGTGTGGGCAAGCGCATCGGCTACGATCCCAGGCTGGTCGGCGAGGCGGGGCTTCAACCCTTCCTGGATGCCGGCCTGACCCTGGTCCCGCTGGCCGCCAACCCGGTGGACCAGGTCTGGACCGACCGCCCCGCCGCCCCAGCCACGCCCTGCCTTCCCCACCCGCTGGCCTATGCCGGGATCGACAGCGCGGCGAAGCGGGCCCGGATCGCCGACATCCTGAAGGCCGAGGGTCAGGACGCGGTCATTCTCGGCGATCCGACCTCCATCGCCTGGCTGCTGAACATCCGGGGCGGCGACATCCCCTACATTCCGGTCTGCCTCGCCTTTGCCATCCTGCATGCCGATGCGCGGCTTGACCTGTTCATCGACGCGGCGCGCGTGCCGGACGACACCCGTGCGTGGCTGGGACCGCAGGTCGCCATCGCCGCTCCGGAAGGGCTGGAGGCGGCGCTGGCGGCACTGGCCGGCCAGCGAGTGCGGATCGATCCCGTCGGCACCGCGGTCTGGTTCATCCAGACGGTCCAGGCGGCGGGCGCCACGGTGGTACGGGGCGGCGACCCGTGCGTGGTGCCCAAGGCCGTCAAGAACGACGTCGAACAGGACGGCGCGCGGCGCGCCCATATGCAGGATGGCGTGGCGCTCTGCCGTTTCCTGCACTGGCTTGACGATGCGGGCGTGGGCCAGGGCGAACTGGAGGCCGCCGGCAGGCTGGATTCCTTTCGTGCCGCCAGCCCCGATTATCGCGAGGAAAGCTTTCCCGCCATTTCTGGCGCCGGTCCCAACGGGGCGGTCATCCATTATCGCGTCACGCCGGACAGCAATCGCAGGATCGGCGCGGACGAAGTCTACCTGATCGATAGCGGCGGCCAGTATCCGTTCGGCACGACCGATGTCACGCGCACGATCTGGACCGGTCCGGATACAGGTCCAGATCAGGTGCGCGGGCCGTTCACCCGCGTGCTGAAGGGGCATATCGCGCTGGCGCGGGCCCGCTTCCCCACGGGGACCACGGGGCATGCCATCGACGCGCTGGCCCGCCAGGCCCTGTGGCAGGCGGGTCTGGACTACGATCACGGGACCGGCCACGGCATCGGCAGCTATCTGTCGGTTCATGAAGGGCCATGTTCGATCGCAGCGGTGTACCGGCCGGTGGCGATCGAGGCCGGGATGATCCTGTCGGACGAACCCGGCTACTACCGTCCCGGGGCATTCGGCATCCGGCTGGAAAACCTGCTGCTGGTGCGCCCCGCATCCGTGGGCAGCCCGGACCGGCCTTTCCTGGAATTCGAAACCCTGACCCTGGCGCCGTTCGACCGCCGGCTGGTCGACGTCACGCTTCTGACCGAGGACGAGCGGTCGTGGCTCGATGCCTATCATGCACGGGTTTGTGAAGAGGTTGCGCCGCATCTGGACAGTGCCGGTCAGGCGTGGCTGCGGGCAGCCTGTGCCCCACTGGTGGGGGAATAGCGCCGGATATTGTGACCGCGAAAGCCCGTCTGCCGGGGGGCTGTGGAATTGTCACATGCCGGCCACGGGCCTAGGACCATACGGGTTCCGACACGGCTGCTCTGCCTCGCGACCAGGTAGTCCGACGCCGGCGCGCACCCTGTCAAAGACCCTGCACAGAGGGAGACGTTCCACAATGTCCGCTGCAGAAAAAAACATCCCGGCCACCCTGATTCCCGGCGACGGGATTGGCCCCGAGATCGTCGAATCCGTCATCGAAATCCTGGACGCGATCGGCGCCCCGTTCGACTGGGACCGCCAGCTTGCCGGCATGGCGGCCGTCGATGCCACGGGCAATCCGCTGCCTGCGCAGACGATCGAAAGCATCCATCGCACCGGCCTCGCGCTCAAGGGGCCGCTGACCACGCCGGTCGGCGGCGGCTTCAAGTCGATCAACGTCACATTGCGGCAGGAGTTCGGCCTCTACGCCAATCTTCGCCCGACCCACACGATCGTACCGGGCGGCCGCTTCGAGAATATCGACCTCGTCATCGTCCGTGAAAACCTCGAGGGGTATTACGCGGCGATGGAAAGCTACATCCCCGTCGGCGACGACCCGCACGGCATCGCCACCGGCGCCGGCTACAACTCGCGGGCCGAATGCAACCGCATCGTCCGCTTCGCCTTCGATTACGCGGTCAAGAACAACCGCAAGAAGGTGACGCTGGTCCACAAGGCCAACATCCTGAAGCTGCTGACCGGCCTGTTCCTGGAAGAAGGCCGCAAGGTCGCGAAGGAATATGAAGGCCGCGTCGAGGTGAACGAGCGCATCGTCGATGCCTGCGCCATGCAGTTGGTCATCGATCCGTGGCAGTTCGACGTGATCGTCACCACCAACCTGTTCGGCGACATCCTGTCCGACCTGACGGCCGGCCTGGTCGGCGGCCTGGGCATGGCGCCGGGCGCCAATATCGGCGAGAAGGCGGCAGTGTTCGAGGCGGTCCACGGTTCCGCCCCGGATATCGCCGGCAAGAACCTGGCCAACCCGCTCGCCCTGCTGATGGCCGCGAACATGATGCTGCAGCATGTGGGCCGCCAGGACCTTGCCGCCCGTATCGACGGCGCGATCAAATCCGTCATCACCAGCGGCGAAGTCCGGACGCGCGACCTGGGCGGCACCGCCGGGACGCGGGAACTGACGGCGGCGCTGAAGCAGAAGCTGGTCTGATCTCTCCTGCCGGCCTCGGCCGGCAGATCCGGATCCTGAAACGCGCGACTGGATCCTGGTCCAGTCGCGCGTTTTGCAGTTTCAGGACCGGTTCAGCTTCCCCGGTAGGTCGAAAACCCATAGGGCGAGACCAGCAGCGGCACATGGTAGTGTCCGCCCTTCCCGTCCGCGCCCGGCATCGCGACCCCGAAGGTGATCGGCACGATATCCAGGAAGGGCGGGTCGCTCTGGGCGACGCCCTGTCCCCGGAAATAGGCCGCCACCGAAAATTCCAGCCGATAGCGGCCCGGCGCCAGCCCGCCCAGCGTTGCCAGGTCCGGACAGCGACCGTCCGCGTTCGTGCGGCCGCTGAACAGGCAGGACTCCCCCTGCCACAACGCGATATCCATGCCGGCCGCGGGCCGGCCGGACACCAGGTCCAGGACGTGGCTGGACAGAGTGATCATGCCTCTTTTCCTTCCCGCTCCAGTGCCGCCAGACGGTCCGCCAGCCGCAGGCCGGCGATCTTGCCGATCTCGACGAGCGCGGTGTCCAGCTCCTCGTCCGGCGTATGGGCGACGCGGCGTTCCATTTCCGACAGGATGAACGCCTTGTCCGACAGGCGCACGCAGATCACGAACGGCATGGCGAACCGCGCGGCATAGGCGTCGTTCAGCTGGTTGAATCGGGCATATTCCTGCGTGCTCAACCGGTCCAGCCCGGCCGACGCCTGCTCGGCGGCCGAAGCCTGCGTCAATGTCGGATCCAGCCCGGCCCGGCGCGCCAGTTCGGGATGCGCGCGCACCAGTGCCAGTTTCTCGGCCCCGGTCGCGCGATCCAGCACCGCCTTCATCGTCGCCAGCATCCCCTGCGGCCCGGCAAAGGGCCGCAAGGGGGCGGCGCGTTCCGCCACCCAGGGCGAATGCTCGAACAATGGCCCGAACAGGGCCACGAATCGTTCGGCGTCCAGGCTATTGACCCGATCCATGATGTCAGTCGTCCGGGGGCTCATGCGGGATGCACCTTCAGCCAGTGACGCGCGATGTCCAGGCGGGTGGCGATCCACACGTCGTCCCGGGCCAGGACATGGTCCAGGAAACGGGCAACCGCCCGTGCCCGCCCCGGCCGGCCGGCAACGCGGCAATGCAGGCCGACGGACATCATCTTGGGCGACGTGGCGCCTTCTTCGTACAGCACGTCGAACGTGTCGCGCAGGTAGCGGAAGAACTGTTCGCCCTCGGTAAAGCCGTTCAGCGCGACGAAGCGCATGTCGTTCGCATCCAGGGTATAGGGTACGATCAACTGCGTCCGCCCGTACCGGCGGTCGTAATAGGGCAGATCGTCGGCATAGGAATCAGCGTCGTAGGCAAACCCGCCTTCCTCGGCGACCAGGCGGGCGGTGTTCGGGCTGGTACGTCCCTGGTACCAGCCTAGCGGGCGCGACCCGGTCAGTTCGGCATGCAGGGCGATGCACTGGCGGATATGCTCGCGTTCCACTTCCTCCGGCACGTGCTGATAGTCGATCCAGCGCAGGCCGTGGGTCGCGATTTCCCATCCCGCATCCCGCATCGCCGACACCGCGACAGGATTGTGCGCCATCGCGGCGGCGACGCCGAAGATCGTGACGGGCACGGACCGTTCCGTGAACAGCCGGTGCAGACGCCAGAATCCGGCGCGGGCCCCATATTCGTAGAGGCTTTCCATCGCGATGGCCCGCGCGCCGGGGATCGATTGCGCCCCCACCATCTCTGACAGGAAGGCCTCGGATCCCTTGTCGCCGTGCAGGACCGAATTCTCGGCCCCTTCCTCGTAATTGATGACGAACTGGACGGCGATGCGTGCCCCGCCGGGCCAGCGCGGATCCGGCGGCCGCCCGGCATAGCCGACCATGTCGCGCGGATAGGCGTCGGTCGTGGCCTTTTCCATCACAGGGCCTCGTACGTGGCACGCGCGGCATCGACGGCGGCGCCGGAGGTCAGGGCATATCCTTCCTGGCGCAGCACGGCCTCCAGCGCGCCGAGGGTGAGCAGCACCTTGTGCTTCATGGCGTTGTAGCCCATGGCGCCGATGCGCCAGATCTGACCCGCCAGCGGCCCGAAGGCGGTGCCGATCTCGATCTCGAAATCCGCGCGCATCCGCGCCCGCACCCGCTCGCCGTCCACGCCGTCGGGAATATAAACGCCGGTGACGTTGGTCATGCGGTAGGCGTCCTGCCCGTAGACCGTAAGGCCCATCGCCCGCAGGCCCGCCACCATCGCCCGGCCTGCCGCGCGATGCCGGGCGAAACGCGTCTCCAGCCCTTCCGCCAGCATGATCCGTGCGGCCTCGCGCGCGCCGTACAGCATGCTGGTCGCTTCGGTATGGTGGTTCAGCCGCCTGTCCGACCAATATTCCATGATCATCGCCAGGTCGAAATAGTTCGACCCGATCCGCGCCCGTCCGCCATCTTCGCTATCGTCGCCGCGGATCCCGGCCTCGACATGCTTTCGCGCCATGATGTGGGCCGCCGCCCGGTCCGAGATCGTGATCGGCGCCGATCCCGGCGGCCCACCCATGCATTTCTGCAAGCCCCCGGTGACGACGTCCACGCCCCAGGCATCGGTCGCCACCGCCATGCCGCCCAGGGTGGCGGTCGCGTCTACATAGGACAGCACGCCATGCCGTCGGCAGATCTCGCCCACGCCGTCCAGCGGCTGCGCCATGGTGGTCGAGGTGTCGCCGTGGATACAGGCGAAGACCTGTGGCCGGTGCGCGACGATCGCGGCCTCGATCTGCGTGGGTGTCGCGACCTCGCCCCACGGGATGTCGATGGCGCGGATGTCCGCCCCGATCCGCTGCGCGATTTCCGACAATAGCAGGCCGAACCGTCCGGCCCGGACGATCAGCAGCCGCGCCCCCGGTTCGACCAGCGAGACCAGCGCGGCCTCGATCCCCGCCCGCGCCGTGCCGTCGATCAGGAACGTCCAGTGGTTTTCCGTCATGAACACGCAGCGATACAGCGCCATCGTCTGGTTCATGTAGCTGGTCATTTCCGGGTCGAACTGGCCCAGCATGTCCGCGGCCATCGCCCGCAGCACGCGGGGATGCGCGTTCACCGGGCCCGGCCCCATCAGCAGCCGCTGCGGCGGGTCGATCTGGCCGAAGAAATCCTGTGGCATGGCCCCGTTCATGATCCTTGTCTTTCGTAACGCGCGATAAAGTCCGTCATGGTCCGCAGGGCCAGTTCGACGTCCGCCTCCCGCACCGACTCGGCCGGGTTGTGGCTGATGCCGCCCGCGCAGCGGATGAACAGCATGGACATCGGCGCCAGCCGGGCAATCACCATGGCGTCGTGCCCCGCGCCGCTGACCAGCACCCGGGGCGCGTCCTCCCCCGTGGCCGCGCACGCCGCCTGCCCCATCAGCGCCGTCAGGCCGGCATCGCAGGGCGTCGCCGGCAAATCCTGCTGCAGGGCCAGGTCCAGCGATACCCGCCGGCGCGCGGCGATCTCGTCCAGCGCCCGACGCACCGCCCCGGCCGCGCAGTCGCGCGCCACGTCGGTGCCGGCGCGGATGTCGATGCTGAAGGCCACCTCGCCCGGCACCACGTTCGGCACGCCGGGATGGGCTTCCAGCCGGCCGACGGTCGCCACCAGATCGTCTGGGCCGCCGCCGCCGATCGTCTCGATCGCCAGCACCATCTCGGCCGCCGCCGCCAGCGCGTCGCGGCGCAGATGCATCGCCATCGTTCCGGCATGGCCGGCGACCCCGCCCACCACGGCGCGCAAGCGGTATTGCGCGGCGATGGCGCTGACGACGCCCAGCGCGCGATTCTCGGCCTCCAGAACGGGGCCCTGCTCGATATGGGCCTCGACATAGGCCAGGATGTCGTCCCGCCGGCGGGCGGCGCCGTCCAGTTGCGCCACATCCAGCCCGAAGGACGCCAGGGCCTCGGCCAGCGTGGTTCCTTCGCCATCGCGCAGGTCAAGATCCTGCCCGCCCAGGGTGCCCGCGACGGCGCGGGTCGTCAGCATCGAGACGGGAAAGCGTGAACCCTCCTCGTCGCCGAAGCCGATCACCTCGATCGCGAAGGGAAAACGCCGGCCGCGTTCGGCGAACCACGCGACCGCCTCGATCCCCAGGATCACTCCCAGCATGCCGTCATACCGTCCGCCATCGCGCACGCTGTCGACATGCGACCCGATCAGCAGCGCCGGCGCATCCGCGACCAGCCCTTCATACCGGCCGACCAGGTTGCCCGCCGCATCGATCCGCGCCAGCATTCCGGCGGCTTCCATCCAGGTCGCCAACCGGTCCAGCGTCGCGCCATGACCCCCGCCCAGATATGGCCGGAACAGCATTCCCGCCACGTCCGAATAGGGGACGGTGCCCAGTTCATCGCACCGCGCGACCGCGCGCGCGCCTGACGGCGACGTCACCATGCCGCGACCGCCCCGTCGCTGCGCGGGTCCGTCGCCCCCTCGATCAGGCCCGAGGGATGCTGCACCAGCGCGCCGGCATGACCCATGACGGACGTAAAGGGCGGCATACGTTCCAGCACATGTCCCGCCGCTGCCATCTGTGCAATCATGTCCGGATCGAAGCGGTCCTCGTATTTCAGGGTCACGCTGTCCTCGCCCCACGTACGGCCCAGCAGCCAGCGCGGGGCCGTCACCGCCTGCTGCAGCGGCACGCCATAGCGCGCGTAACGGCTGAACACCGCCGCCTGGGTCTGGGGTTGCCCTTCACCCCCCATGGTACCGTAGACCATGGTCCGCCCGTCCGCGAACCGCGCCGCGGCGGGGTTGAGGGTATGGAACGGCTTGCGTCCCGGACGCAGGGCATTCCATCCGTCCGTCGCCAGCCGGAAGCTGGAGCCGCGATTCTGCCACATCACGCCCGTACGCGGCAGGACGACGCCGGATCCGTATTCGAAATAAACGCTCTGGATCATGCTGACCGCGACGCCGTCGGCATCGACCGCCCCCAGCCAGACAGTGTCGCCCGCCTGCGACGGGTGCGGCCATGGGGCCGCGACCGCCGGGTCGATGGCCAGCGCCATGCTGTCGAGACCCGCCGCGTCATCGAGGACATCCTGCGCCCCGACCGTCATGAAGGCCGGATCGCCGACATGGGCGTCGCGATAGCGGAACGCCTGCTTCGTCGCCTCGACCAGGCCGTGGACATGATCGAACCCGTCGAGCTGCCCGGCGCGCAGGCGATCGAACAGTGCCAGGATCATCAGCGATGCCACGCCCTGCGTCGGTGGCGCCATGTTGAACAGGCGCGCGCCGTCGATATCCACATGCAAAGGAGGACGGGACAGGGCGCGATGGGCATTCAGGTCGGCCAGGTCCAGCGGGCTGCCCAGCGCCCGCAGGTCCGCCACCATGTCACGGGCCAGCGCCCCGCGATAGAACGAATCCAGGCCATCGGTGGCCAGGCGTCGAAAACTTTGTGCAAGAGACTGATTATGAAGGATATATCCAGCGTTCGGTACCTGTCCGTCCGGCAGGAACACCTCGCGGAAACCGGGGATGTTGCCCAATTCGCCGATCTTGGCCCGCGTGATCTCGGCCCCGCCTTCCGTCATCGGGACGCCTTGCTCGGCATAATAGATCGCGTCGCGCAGCAGGCGATGCAGGCCCAGGCCGGGCTGCATCGCGTGGCTCCATGACAAGGCGAGGTCCCAGCCCGATACGGTGCCCGCGACCGTATTCGCCGCCAGCGGGCCGCGCCATGGAATCGTGGACACACCTGTCCCCTGGTAGAAGGACAAATCGGCGCGGGCCGCCGCCGCACCGCAGGCGTCGATGCTTGCGGTGCGGCCGTCCGGCCAGAGCACGAGCCAGAACCCATCCCCCCCGATGCCCGTCATGTGCGGATAGACGACCGCAAGGGCGGCGGCCGTGGCCACGGCCGCCTCGATCGCGGTACCGCCGTCCTTCAGCACGTCCAGTCCGGCCTGGCTGGCCAGGTGATGCGGGGACGTCACCATCCCGCGCAGGGAACGGGGTGTGTGCAGCATGGATGCTATCGTCCCTTCGCCATCGGCAGGGGAACCCGGCCGGCCAGGCCCGCACGTTCCAGTTCGGCCGCGACCGCGAACAGGGCGGCCTCGCGTCCCGGGGCCGCGACCAGCTGGAGGCCCAGCGGCAAGCCCCCGGAAATCGCCAGCGGCACGCTGAGGATCGGGACGCCGGCAAGGCTGAGCGGTTGCGTATACAGGCCCAGATTCGCGCGTGCCGACACGCTCTGTCCATCCACCATGATGGTCGGCTGGTCGATGCGTGGCGCCTCGCCGACAGTCGCGGGGGCGACCAGCACATCGGCATTGCGGAACACGGCATGGACCTGCGCGCGGAACCAGGACCGGAACCGATGTGCCTGAATGACGGTCGCGGCCGGTTGCAGGGCGCCCGCCATCAGGCGGTCGCGCGTCGCCGGGTCGTATTGCTGCGCATGGCGGCGCAGGTGCGGCAGATGCAGGTTGCCCCCTTCGGCGGCGGTAATCAGGAACGAGGCCGCCCGTGCCCGCGCGGCCTCGGGCAGCACCACGGTTTCGGCCCCCCCCAGATGTGTCGAGACCGCGTCGATCGCGCGTGCCAGCGGTTCGGACACATTGTCGGCGAACCAGCCACCCAGCCGCCCGACCCGCAGCGTGCTCACGGACGGCAGGTCCGGCATGTCCGCGCCGTACATCGTCTCGTAGACCATTTGCAGGTCTTCCAGCGTCCCTGCGAACGGCCCCACGACATCCAGGCTGGCGGCGAACGGATAGGCGCCATGGCGCGGAACGGTGCCGAAGGTGGGCTTCAGCCCCCAGACGCCGCAGAGCGACGCGGGCACGCGGATCGATCCGTTGGTGTCCGATCCCAGCGTGAACGGCAGCAGGCCGGCCGCCACCGCCGCCGCCGATCCGCCGGACGAGCCGCCCGCCAGCCGGGCCGGATCGTGCGGGTTGCGGGTGATGCCGTGATGGGCGTTGTCGGTGGCGAAGCCGTAGGCGAATTCGTCCATGTTCAGGCTGGCGACCGGAATGGCCCCCGCCGCGCGCAGGCGCGCGACCACCGTGGCATCCTGTGTTGCCGGACGGGATTCGCGAAGGACGACCGATCCCGCCGTGGTGACCTCGCCCGCGACATCGAACAGATCCTTGACCCCGAACGGTACGCCGGCCAGTGGGCCGGGGTCATCGCCGGCGGCGATCCGCCGGTCGATCTTCTCGGCCTCGGCAACGGCACCGGGGCCGAAGATCCGGGTCACGCTGTTGATCCGGGTGTCGCGTGCTTCGATATCGGCGATGGCGGCGGTCACCGCGGATACGGCGGTCAGGCGGCCGGCACGAATATCGGTCGCGAGCCGCGTGGCGCTGGGCATTTCCGTCATGTCGGGATCACTCACGGCTGATAGTCGAACGCGGGTTCGCACGTGTCCGGCAACGCAAAGCCGTTGACGAGGTCGGCGTACTGCCGCAGCAGGTCCCGATTGACCATTACGCCGGGCAGGCAGGGCTCGGGGATCGTCAATCCGATATCCCGCGCCAGGGCCCTGACGAACGCCCGATCCGGATCGTCGTGAGTTTCGCTCATGGAAATATCCTCATTCCGTTCGGCGCGCGCCGTCCCGGCGGCGCACCGAACGGATCATGCATCCGGAGGATCGAGGCTGACCAGTTCCGGTGTCGTGTAATTCAGCAGGCTGTCCAGGTGATACGCGCCGTCGGCAACGAACAGGTCGCGTCCCAGCCCACGTGCCAGGCGTTCCACGCCGAAGCGCATGCCGCTGATGGACGCGCCGGACAGGCCCATGCTGGGTGTGGCGCCGAAGGTAAAATTATGGATATGCGCCAGCATCGGCGCCAGCGGATCGGCGGCGTCGCGCGGCAGGAACTGGTAGCTGTCGCCCAGATAGGGATGCGCCGCCAGCAGCGCGCTGTCCTCGCCCTCGGGCGGGGTAAAGCGATCCCGCCACAGGGCCACCGAACCGGCAAAAGACGCCGTTTCCTGCCTGCGCCCCAGATCGGTGGCGAATCCGGTGCCGATGATGACGAAATCGAACCGCTTCTCGCCGTCCGGTGTCCCCACCACGATATCCCCGTCCTCCATCCGCGCGGCGTCCCAGCCGCAGCTGGTGTGGAAGGAGAAGGTCGGATGCCGGCGGCAGCGCCAGAACGTATCCTGCGGCGGAGGCTGGTTCAGATCGTAGATATGACGCATGAACCGCCAGCGCAGGATGTCGGGCAGAGACGGGAAATGCGCCAGGAATCCGGTATTTTCCATCCATCGATACGGGTTCACCGACGGGATCACCCGGCGGCGCAGGCATAGCGCGACCGAGGCCGCACCGGCCTCCAGTGCGGTTGCGGCGTTGTCGAAAGCCGACGCCCCCGCCCCCAGGACACCGATGCGCTTGCCCTTCAAGGCGGTGAAATCGATCGGGTCGGACGTATGGGCATAGCGATCGCGCGGCAGCGCATCGCGGATGAAATCGGGGACATGCCACGCCCCGCCCCCGTCGATACCGGTGGCCAGCACCAGCTTTCGCGCCCATTGGCGATATTCCCGGCCCGCCGAATCCCGGAATGTCAGGCGCAGCAGGCCATCGTCCCAATCGACCTGCTGGAACGACCGGTCATTCTCGACCGGCAGTTCCAGCACCGCGCGATACCAGTCCAGATAGGCCTGCCAGTCGCCGCGGGGAATCTTGTCCAATGCCTGCCACGCCTGCGCGCCGTATCGCGCTTCATACCACGCACGCGGCGTCAGGCCCGGAATGCCAAGGTCCGGTCCGGTGACATATTTCGGGGTACGGAGCGTGATCATCCGGGCGAAGGTGATCCACGGCCCCTCGCCCCCGCGCTGGGCGCGGTCGAAGATGCGGATGTTCGTGATATTGCCGCGCTGCAGGGCGAACGCCGTTGCCAGCCCCCCCTGTCCGGCACCGATGATCGCAACATCCAGCACGGGCGCGCCATCACGGAACAACCGGGGCGTCCACGCATGGCGCGGATAGTTGATGATGTCGAGATCGCGCCGGACCGCGACATTCAGCGCCGCGAGCCCCCCGTCCACCGAAAGAATTTCGCTGTCGGCGGCCATTGCCACGCCTCCTGTCGCCTCTGGGTCTTGAATCACCTTATCAAGAAGGTTCTTCAAGAAACTGGTTTTCAAATATTTTTATGCGCTCAGGTCTTCGCCCAAGAAAAGCGATCCCCTGATTGGATGGCCGATCCGCGCCCCCCGGCACGGACCGGCTTTCCCACTCGCACCATCCTGACGTCGAAACTATCCGGATGATGGAGTGTTTCGTCCAGTATAATAAAATGACCAATCCGTTGCGGAATCGACAACATAAATATCGGCCGGGCCGTCAACGCCGGGCGATGGTTTCCAACTCGTGCAAGGCGTCGCGTACCTCGGCGATCAGCATGTCCAGCGCCGGGGGCAGCCATCGCGCGTCGCGCACATAGGCGCCCAGATCCGTGGTCGCCCGTGCGTCATCCAGCGGAACATGCACCAGCGTGCCGCGTTCGATGTCGAATTCCAGCGCTAGCCGGGACTGGAAAGCCAGGCCGACGTCCGCCGCCACCATTCGGTTGGTCAGTTCGATTGATCCCGTTTCCAGCACCACGTCCAGCCGGTCGCGCCAGGGACGCAGCATCGGGTCCATGACCCGGTGAAGCGAGAGGGAGTCGGAAGGCAGGATCAGCTTGTAGGCCACGCACTCTTCCACCCGCACGGCACGGCGCGTCGCCAGCGGATGATCGGGGCGCATGACGACGCCGACCGGGAAATGGGCAACGGCGACCTGCCGCAATTCGTCCGGTGGTTCGAGGGAAAATGCGATTCCCAGGTCGGTCGTACCGCCGCTGAGCGCCGCGATGATGGCATCGGGCGATCCGGTTTCCGCCCATAAGGCGACCCCCGGATAGGTCCGGGCCATGCGCGACAGCAGGCGCGACAGCAGGTCGCCAGCGACGCCTTCGACGGCCATCAGGCTGATGCGCCCGCCTCGCAGCCCAGCCAGGGCTGCGATCTGGTCGTCGGTGCGGGCCGCGTCCTGCATGATCGTGACGATATGGCGGGCAACGATTTCACCCACTGCGGTCAGCTTCATTCCGCCCGGCAGGCGGTCGAACAGCGGCGACCCGATTTCGTCTTCCATCTGCGCGATCTGACGGGTCAGCGCCGATGGGGTAACGTTCAATTGCCGCGCGGCCTCGCGGATCGATCCGTTTTCCTGCACCGCATTGAAATAGAGGATGCAGCGCGCATGCAGCCGCATCATCCGCGCCGTCCTGTCCACCTTCAGCACGTGCGCCCATCCCCAACCGGGCGATCCTGCAACAGGGTCTCCACGATCTCGGCCGCGACCAGTGTGGCGATGATTTCGGGCCGCTTGTCGCGGACGCCGCGATCGCCGACAGGACAGACCAGGGTGGCGATACGATCCTCGGCAAGGCCCAGGGCCCGGAAGCCGGCTTCGAAGCGTCGACGTTTGGTCTTCGAGCCGATCAGCCCGACATAGCGAAAATCGCCCCGCTCCAGCGCCGCAGCCACGATCAGAGCATCCAGGGCGTGGCTGGGGGTCAGCACCAGCACCCCCGCGCCGGGCGGGGCGGCGGCGATCGCGCTTTCCCAATCATCACTGATCCGGGCCTCGACCCCATCGGGAATGGTGCCGAACTCTCCGGCGCGCGGGTCGATCCAGACCAGGCGCAACGGCAGCGGCGCCAGGGCGCGCGCCAGCGCCCGCCCGACATGCCCGGCCCCGAACAGCAGCAGCGGCGGCCAGGCGGCACGCACGGCCGCGACCTCATGCGCCACGATATCGAGCAACGCGGGGGTAGCGCGTTCGATGCGTACGCGCACCGCACCGCCGCAGCATTGCCCGATCTCCGGTCCCAGGGCGATCTCACACTCCACGGCCGGCCCATCGGCGGCCAGCAGCGCGCGGGCCTCGGCCACGCAGTCCCATTCCAGCCGGCCGCCGCCGATGGTCCCGGCCTGCGCGCTTGGTGTCACCAGCATGAATGCTCCTTCCTCGCGCGGGGTGGACCCCCGCGCGGACAGGATGCGCACGTACGCCGCCGGCTGACCATCGGCCAGCCGGCGGCGTATGGCGGATATGATTTCGTCCATGGCACGTCCGGTCAGGCCGTCCCGCCGCGCAGCCGCATGGCCGCACGCAGGATGGCCTCGGGCGTCGCCGGGGCGTCCAGGCGCGGACAGGTGCGATAGTCATCCAGGCTGGCCAGGGCGTCGGAGATGGCATGCAGCACCGCGACGCCATGAACGAAGGGCGGTTCGCCCACTGCTTTCGACCGGAAGATCGTCTCCTCCTGATTGGGCGCATGGTCCAGCAGATGCACGTTGAAGATGCGCGGCCGGTCGGAACAGGCCGGGATCTTGTAGGTGCTGGGCGCGTGGGTGCGCAGGCGGCCGGCCTCGTCCCACACCAGTTCCTCGGTCGTCAGCCAGCCCGCCCCCTGCACGAACGCGCCCTCGACCTGGCCGATGTCGATCACCGGGTTCAGCGATTGTCCGGCGTCGTGCAGGATATCGACGCGCTCGATCCGCATCTCGCCGGTCAGCAGGTCCACCGCGACCTCGGCGCAGGCGGCGCCATAGGCGAAGTAGAAGAACGGCCGCCCCCGCCCGGTCTCGGCGTTCCACGAAATCTTGGGCGTCTTGTAGAACCCGCTGGACGACATCGACACCCGGGCGAAATAGGCGGCCTTCGTCAGTTCGGCGAACGGCACGACGGTCGCGCCGACATGCACGCCGTCCGGCAGGAAGCGCACCTCGTCCGCCGCCACGCCCCACTGTCCGGCCGCAAAGGCGACCAGCCGGTCCTTGATCTTGCGCACCGCGTCCAGCACGGCCATGCCGTTCAGGTCCGCGCCGGATGAGGCCGCCGTGGCCGAGGTGTTCGGCACCTTGCCGGTCGTCGTCGCGGTGATCCGCACCCGCTCGGCCGAAAGGCCGAATTCGCGCATGGCGATCTGCACCATCTTGGTGTGCAGGCCCTGGCCCATCTCGGTGCCGCCGTGATTCACCTGCACCGACCCGTCGGTATAGACATGCACCAGCGCGCCGGCCTGGTTGTAATGGGTGGCGGTGAAAGAAATGCCGAATTTCACCGGCGTCAGGGCAATGCCGCGCCGGATATGCGGGCTGGCGCCGTTGGCCGCGCGGATGGCGGCCCGCCGTGCGCGGTAGTCGCAGCGCCGGGCCAGTTCGGCCATGATCGGGGCGGCGATCGAATCCTCGACCGTCATGTGATACGGCGTCAGGTCGCGCGTCCCGATGCCGTAGACGTTGCGCAGCCGGACATCCAGCGGGTCCAGCCCGGTGGCGAAGGCGATTTCCTCGATCACCCGTTCCGCCGCCACGATGCCCTGCGGGCCGCCGAAGCCGCGATAGGCGGTGTTCGACTGGGTATTGGTCTTCAGCGGTTCGGAGCGCAGGCGCACGTCGGGGTAGTAATAGGCGTTGTCGGCATGGAACAGCGCGCGGTCCGTCACCGGTCCGGACAGGTCGGCCGACCAGCCGCAGCGGGCCGCCAGCACCATGTCCACCGCCAGGATATGGCCGTCGTCGTCGAAGCCGACATCGTAATCGACCACGAAATCATGCCGCTTGCCGGTCATCATGATGTCGTCGTCGCGGTCCAGCCGGATCTTGGCCGCGCGTCCGGTCAGTTCGGCCGCCAGCGCCGCCAGGCAGGCCGGGGCGTTGGCCTGGGTCTCCTTGCCGCCGAACCCGCCGCCCATGCGGCGGATTTCCGTCGTCACCAGATTGCTCGGCCGGTCCAGCACATGGGCGACCATGTGCTGGGTCTCGGTCGGATGCTGGGTGGACGACCAGACCCGCATTTCGCCCTCCTCGCCCGGCTGGGCCAGCGCCGCCTGCCCTTCCAGGTAGAAATGCTCCTGGCCCCCCATGACGATGCGGCCCGACAGGCGGCGGGGGGCTGCCGCCAGCCCGGCTTCGGCATCGCCGCGCTGCATGGTCAGCGGCCGCCAGACCAGCGCGCCGCCGGCGGCACGGGCCTGGGCGATGTCCAGCACCGCCGGCAGGTCCTCATATTCGATCCGCGCCAGCCGCGCCGCGCGCCGGGCCTGCCCGCGGGTTTCAGCCACCACGGCGAAGATCGGCTGGCCGTGGAACGACACCAGGTCGGTCGCCAGCAGGGGCTCGTCGTTCCTGCCCACCGGGCTGACCTGGTTGTGGCCGGGAATGTCCGCCGCCACCAGCACCCGGATCACGCCCGGCGCCGCACGCACCGCCTCCAGGTCCATCGCGACGATCCGCGCATGGGCCCTGGTGCTCAATCCCGGCACGACATGCAGCAGCCCCTTGGGCTCGGGCATGTCGTCGATATAGGTCGCGGTGCCTGACACATGCATCGCGGCACTTTCGTGCCGCAGGCTGCGCGACGCCCCGCCGGCGACGACGGCGTCCGGGGTCGTCCCCAGCCCGGCGCCCCGGCCCCCGGAGGCATCGCGGGCAACCGTGCGGTCCATGTGCGTGTCGGCGACCGTCGGGTCAGACATGGGCGGCCTCCATCCGACCGGCCAGCCGGGTTTCGGGGCGCGGGCCATCGGGCACCGTTTCGGCGAACAGCCGGCTCAGCAGGTTCGCCGCCACCGTCCGGCGATACCAGTCACTGGCCCGCATGTCGGAAATCGGCGCGAAATCGGTGGCGATGGCCGTGCGCGCGGCCTCCAGCGCCATGGCGTCCCACGCCCGTCCGACCAGGGCGGCCTCGGTCGCGTATGCGCGCTTCGGGGTGGCGGCCATGCCGCCGAAGGCGATCCGCGCGGCGGTGACGATGCCGTCCGCATCCAGCGTCAGGGCGAACGCCCCCAGCACCGCCGAGATATCCTGGTCGAAGCGTTTCGAGATCTTGTAGGCTCGGAACAGCGTGCCGGCCGCCGGGCGTGGGAGGGTCACCGCCTCGACGAATTCGCCCGGCTGGCGGTCCTGCCTGCCATAGGCGATGAAATACGCCTCCAGCGGCAGGGATCGCCGGTCGCCGCCGCGCCGCAGATGCAGCGTCGCCCCCGCCGCGATGAACACCGGCGGCCCATCGCCGATCGGCGAACCGTTGGCGATGTTGCCGCATACCGTCCCGGCATTGCGCACCTGCGTCGAGCCGATGCGCCGCACGACCTCCCCGGCGTCGGGCAGCAGCTCGGCGAGGGCGGCGCGGGCGTCCTCGTACGTCACGGCGGCGCCGATCCGCAGGCCATCCGGCGTGCGTTCAAGCGTCCGCAGGTCGGGCACGCGGCCGATCGACACCACATGCGGCAGGGCGCGCAGCCCCTTGGTCACCCAGAGCCCGACATCGGTGGCCCCCGCCACGATCGTCGCGTCCGGATCGGCCAGCAGGACGGCCGCCAGCGCCTCCGCATCCGCCGGGATGGTCAGCCGCCCCGCCGGTCCCGCGATCTCGACCGTCCGGCCATCGCGCAGGGCCGACAGGCGGTCGGCGATGTTCTGCGCGCGCGCGTCGAACCGGTCCGGACCGGCCATCATGGCCTGCTTCATTGCGCGGACGATCGGGGCATAGCCCGTGCAGCGGCACAGATTGCCCGCCAGCGCGTCGTCGATCGACCCATCCTCGGCCGTCGCCCCGGGCGCCTTGCGGTAGGCCACCATCGACATGACGAAGCCCGGCGTGCAGAACCCGCATTGCGATCCGTGCAGATCGACCATCGCCTGCTGCACCGGATGCAGCGTGCCGTCCGCCGCGCGCAGGTCTTCCACCGTGAACAGTTGCGCGCCATCCAGCATCGCTACGAACTGGATGCAGGCATTCACCGCCCGCCATGCCAGCCGTTCGCCCTCCAGCCGCACGACCAGCACCGTGCAGGCGCCGCAATCGCCCTCATTGCAGCCTTCCTTCGTCCCCGTCCGGCCGCAATGCTCCCGCAGCCAGTCCAGCACCGTCAGCGTCGGTGAAAAGCCGGACAAGGTATGGAGCGTGTCGCCCATATAGAATTGGATACGGTTTCGCATCGTTCGGTTCCGTCGTTCATGTTCGGACGTTCTGGCCGCCTTGCCCCCTCAAGACAGACAACCGGAACTGGGCTTTGGGACCAGCCTCCCCCGAGGCGACCCGACCTGTCAGTTAATTCGATAGAACGGATTGGGCAAAAGAAATGTCCTCTCGGCATGCCCGCCAGCAAGGTCGGACGGCTGGTCGCCCATGTTGGCGATGATCGTGTAGCCCCGGGCCTCGATCACCGCGCGGATCGGCGCCTTGTAATCCGCGGCCGACGGTGTCGGCCGGCCTGGTGCGCGCAGATACAGGCCCGTCCAGTCCCGATAGCCGGCATGCGTCAGGTTCGCGGCCGTGGCGGCACGCTCGGCTTCGCCACGGCCGGTGACGAAGAAGATCGCCACGCCACGGCTTTGTGCGGCACGCACCAGGGTCAATGTCCCGGGCAGGACCACGGCTTCGGCACGGTTTTCCCACGCCAGATATCCGCACGGGCCGGCGGGCAGGCTGTCGCAGGCGCCGGATCGGATATAGGCGAAATCGTCCGCCTTCATGACCGGCCAGTTCGATAGCGACGTTTCATCCACATCCAGGACCAGTGCCGGATGAGACACCTGTCCTGCCCGCTTTTCCACCCACCGGCGTGCGGCATCGGCCACCCGGACAAGGTCGCGGTCATATGCGCCGCTGTCGTGATAGTGCGTCGCGGCCGCGCGGGCATCGCCGACATTGACCAGCCCCTTGGACGCCGCGCCGTCCACGGGCGCCGGCATCACGCCGCAGCATCCCCCCAGCAGTCCGGCGAGGCACGCCGCCGCGATCGATCGCCTTCCAAACCGCAGGCGCATCAGATCACGGATCCACCCAGGGTGACATTCCGTTTCGCCTGTGCCGCCATGTCCGGACTGAAGCACGGTCGTTCGACATAGCGCCCCGCCCCGCGCGTAACGCGCAGGTCGCCGTCCGACCATACGATTCGGCCCCCGCTGATCGTATGGCGGGCCAGCCCGGTCAGGGTCATGCCTTCATAGACATTGTAATCCACATTCTGGTGATGCGTTGCCGCCGACACCGTACGGCTGGCCTCCGGGTCCCAGAGCACCAGATCGGCATCCGCGCCGGGCACGATGGCGCCTTTGCGGGGGTGGATGTTGAAGATCCTGGCCGTGTTGGTAGACGTGACCGCGACGAATTCCTCCGGCGTCAGGCGTCCGGTCCGGACGCCGTGGTGCCACAGCACGCTCATCCGGTCCTCGATGCCGGGCGTTCCGTTGGGGATCCTGGTGAAGTCGGTCCGCCCCTGCTGCTTCTGCCCGGCGCAGAAGCAGCAATGATCGGTCGCCGTCGTCTGCAACTGCCCGGACGCCAGGCCTGCCCACAGCGCTGCCTGATGGTGTTTCGGCCGGAAGGGCGGGCTCATGACATGCTGCGCCGCGCCCAGCCAGTCAGGGGTGGCGTACACGCTGTCGTCGATGACCAGATGCTGGGCCAGGACCTCGCCATAGACCCGTTGCCCACGTGCGCGCGCCGCGGCGATCGCGGCCGTCGCCTCTTCCGTCGAGACATGGACGATATAGACCGGGGCGCCCAGCAGGCCGGCGATGGCGATCACGCGCTGCGCGGCCTCGCCCTCCACGGCCGGCGGCCGGGACAGCGGATGGGCTTCGGGTCCGGTGACGCCCCGGCGCAGCAGGTCCTGCTGCAGGTACGCCACGGCGTCCCCGTTTTCGGCATGCACATTGCACAGGGCGCCCAGTTCCAGCGCCCGGCCGATCGAGCGCAGCAGCACCCCGTCATCGACCATCAGCGCGCCCTTGTAGGCCATGAAATGCTTGAAGGAGTTGACGCCGCATTCCCGGGTCAGGGTGCCCATGTCGCGATGCACCTGTTCGTCCCAATGGGTGACGGCGACATGGAACGAATAATCCGAAACCGCCTTCTCGGCCTTCGCCCGCCAGTCCTTCCAGGCCTCCAGCAGCGATGTCCCGGCATCGGGGATAACGAAATCGATGATGGTCGTCGTCCCGCCCGCGACGCCGGCGGTGGTGCCGGTCTGGAAATCGTCGCTGGCCACCGATCCCATGAAGGGCATTTCCATATGCGTATGCGGATCGATGCCGCCGGGCATGACCAGCAATCCGCCGGCATCGACGATGTCGCATCTCGCGGGCGCCTCCAGCGACGGGCCGACGGCGGTGATTCGCCCCGACTCGTCGCAGAGCACGTCCGTCCGCAGGGTGCGCTCCGCCGTCACGACCGTGCCACCACGTACCAGAAGCATGTCAGTCCTCCATTCCTCGATATCGGGCGATCGGCGATGCGCGATCATCTCCCGGCCATCCCCCAGCAAAATGCATGCCTGCCCGCCAGACGCGACTACGGGGCAATTGTAACTGTTTGCGACTTGCGCGCGGACGGCCAAGCCGGAACGATGCGAACATGAGCAACGCCCGCCTCCTACCGATCCAATCCACTTCCCCGCTCCCGTCGCAGGACAAGCCGGCGGGCGCGCCGCGTCGGGCCAGCATGCAGCAGATTTTCCGCGCGGCGGAACATCTCTTTGGACGGGACGGCTACAAGGGCACCAGCATGGCCGCGATCGCGGCAGCGGCGGGCCTGCCCAAGGCGAACATCCATTATTATTTCGGCACCAAGGAAGATCTGTACCGCGCCGTCCTGGAAAACATCCTGGTCGACTGGCTGGACGACGCCACCCTGTGGATCCGCGAGGATCTCACCCCGCGTGAGGGGCTGGAAGGCTATATCCGCGCCAAGATCGCCTTTTCCCGCGACCGTCCCGATGCATCGCGCATCTTCGCGCACGAAGTTCTGCAGGGCGCGCCACATATCAATTTGTTTCTCGGCACCTCGCTGCGCATTCATGTCCAGAACCTGGACAAGGTCTTCACCGCCTGGCAGCGGGCCGGGCTGATGCGCCCGGTTCCGAGCACGCACCTGATGTTCTGCATCTGGTCGATGACGCAGACCTATGCCGACATGAACGCCCAGATCGTCGCGGTCCTCGGCAAGGCCACGATGGAAATCCAGGATTACGAGGACGCCGCGACGACCATAACGTCATTGGTGCTGAGCGGATGCATCCCGGCTAAAAATTAATCATCGTGATTATTTTTAAATCACTAAGAGAAGCATTTTTCTTCCGATCGATCGATATCCGCTTGGTTTTTTATCTAATCTGACTATGTGGTCAGATTTTATGCTACCCAATCGCCGAAATCGTTCCTAGGATGGGGCACCCAGATCGAGCGAGATCCCATGGACCAGACCCCCGATATCGCGGCTGCACGCCTGTCCGACGACGTCCTGGCGCGTAATTTCGCCGACGCCCACCCGCCTTTGACGGCCAACCAGGCGGTCATCGAGGCAGAGCGATGCTATTTCTGCCATGACGCCCCGTGTATCGAGGCCTGTCCCACCGGAATCGACATCCCGTCCTTCATTCACAAGATCGCGTCGGGCAACCTGCGCGGCTCGGCCCGCACGATCCTGGAATCCAACATTCTGGGGGGATCCTGCGCCCGCGTCTGCCCGACCGAGATCCTTTGCGAACAGAAATGCGTGCGCAACACGCAGGACGCCCGACCGATCCAGATCGGCGCCCTGCAACGCCATGCCACGGACTGGCAGATGGCCCATGGGGGCCAGCCCTTCGCACGGGCGGCTGCGACAGGCCGTCGCATCGCCATCGTCGGCGCGGGACCGGCGGGCCTGTCCTGCGCCCATCGGCTGGCGATGCATGGGCACGATGTCGATGTCTATGATGCGCGGCCCAGGGCGGGCGGGCTGAACGAATACGGCGTGGCGGCGTACAAGCTGGCCGACGATTTCGCCCAGCGCGAAATCGATTTCCTGCTGGGGATCGGCGGTATCGTCCTGCACCCCGATCATCGCCTGGGCCGGGAAATCACGGTGCCCGCGCTGCGCGACAGCCATGATGCCGTAGTCCTGGCGCTGGGCCACGCGGGCGTCCGCTCGCCGGGCCTCGCCGGGCAGGATCTGGCCGGCGTCGCCAGCGCCGTCGATTTCATCGCGGCATTGCGCGCTTCCCCGACCAAGGATGACGTTCCCGTCGGCCGGCGGGTGGTGGTCATCGGCGGCGGCAACACCGCCGTCGATGCCGCCGTGCAGGCCAGGCGCCTGGGCGCGGACGAAGTGACCATGGTCTATCGCCGCGGCGCCGATCACATGTCCGCCACCCCTGTCGAGCAGGAATGGGCGCAGACCAACGGGGTAACGATCCGTCGCTGGGCCGCGCCCACCCACATCCTGGGCGCAGACGGATCCGTTACCGGCGTGGGGTTCGCCCAGGGCGCCCCTGGCGCGGACGGGCGGCCTGTCTATGACGGCCTGCCCTTCACCATCGCGGCGGACATGGTCCTGCTGGCCGTGGGACAGGTCTTCGTCGCTGATCCGCTGGACGGATCGGGTGTGAGCGTGGCCGGTGGCCGGATCCTGGTGGACGGCGCGGGCCGGACCTCGGTCCCGGGGGTCTATGCCGGCGGCGACTGCACCCCCGGGCCCGACCTGACGGTGTCGGCGGTCCGCGACGGCCGCGACATCGCCGAACAGATACACGCCGACCTGATGTCCATTTCATTCAGCCAGAAGGCGTGAACCATGGCCGACCTGCGCACGATCCTTGCTGGCATCCGCTCTCCCAACCCGTTCTGGCTGGCTTCGGCCCCGCCGACGGACAAGGAATACAACGTCCGCCGTGCCTTCCAGGCCGGCTGGGGCGGCGTGGTGTGGAAGACGCTTGGCGAAGACCCTCCGGTCGTCAATGTCAGCAGTCGTTACGGCGCTGTCAGCTATAATGGCACGCGGATGGCGGGGCTGAACAATATCGAACTGATTTCCGATCGGCCGCTGGCGACCAACCTGGCGGAAATCCGGTCGGTCAAGCGCGATTATCCCGATCGCGCCGTCGTGGTCAGCCTGATGGTGCCCTGCCAGGAAGAAAGCTGGAAAGCCATCCTGCCGCTGGTCGAGGACACCGGCGCAGACGGGATCGAGCTGAATTTCGGATGTCCGCACGGTATGTCGGAACGGAACATGGGTTCCGCCGTCGGCCAGGTCCCGGAATATGTCGAGATGGTCACGCGCTGGTGCAAGCAGTACACTCGCATGCCGGTGATCGTGAAGCTGACCCCCAACATCACCAACATTCTGGCCCCCGCCCGCGCGGCGCGCCGGGGCGGCGCGGATGCGGTGTCGCTGATCAACACGATCCAGTCGATCGTGGGCGTCGATCTGGATGCCATGGCGCCCATGCCGGTCGTCGGCGGCCAGGGCACGCATGGCGGCTATTGCGGGCCGGCCGTCAAGCCGATCGCCCTGCGCATGCTGGGCGATGTCGCCCGCGACCCCGAAATGGCCGGCCTGCCCATTTCCGGGATCGGCGGCATCTCGTCCTGGCGGGACGCGGCGGAATTCCTGGCGATGGGGGCCACGGGCCTGCAGGTCTGCACCGCAGCCATGCATTACGGTTTCAAGATCGTCGAGGACATGATCGACGGCCTGTCGAACTGGATGGATGAAAAGGGCTATGCCGCGCTCGACGACCTTCGGGGGCAGGCGCTGCCGCGCTATGTCCACTGGAACCAGCTCAATTTGAAATTCAGGACGATTGCCAGCATCGACCAGGACGCCTGCATCAAGTGCGGCCTGTGTCACATCGCGTGCGAGGATACGTCCCACCAGGCGATCGCCAAGATCCGGTCGGGTGACGAACGCCGTTACGAGGTCATCGACGAGGAATGCGTGGGCTGCAACCTGTGCGCCCATGTCTGCCCTGTGGATGATTGTATTACCATGATGCCGCAGCCGGTGGACGGGGTGCAGACATGGGCCGAGCATCCCAACAATCCGACGCGCGGACAGATGGCCGACGCCGGCTGACCCTGGCCATGGACGAACGCGCGACCAGCAGGAGCGACGACAGGACGATGAACGATACCGATACGAACGGAACGGGCGGCCTTCGGGTCGGCGACAATGTCACCGTGGACGGGACGGCATTGTGGAACGACATCCTGGAAACCGCGCGTTTCGGGGGCACGCCGAAAGGCGGGATCCGGCGCCTGACCCTGACGGAGGAAGACCGGCTGGTCCGCGACTGGTTCATTGCGGCGTGCGCGGCCCTGGGCTGCACCGTGACCTATGATTCCATGGGCAACCAGTTCGCCCGCCGGCCGGGTACCGACGACAGCCTGCCGCCGATCACGATGGGCAGCCATCTGGACACCCAGCCCACCGGCGGCAAGTTCGACGGCATCGTCGGCGTCCTGGGCGGGCTCGCCGTCCTGCGCGCCCTGCATGCCACGGGGCATGAAACCCGGCATCCCATCGAACTGATCAACTGGACCAACGAGGAAGGCGCCCGCTTCGCCCCGGCGATGCTGTCCTCCGGCGTCTTCGCCGGCGTGTTTACCGAGCAGGAGGCCCTGGACAAGACTGATCGGACCGGCATCCGCTTCGAGGACGCGCTTGTCGGCATCGGCTATCGCGGGACCGAACCCTGCGGGCAGCATCCGGTTGCGGCCTATTTCGAACTGCACATCGAGCAGGGGCCGATCCTGGAGGCCGAAAACAGGACGATCGGCGTCGTCACCGGCGTCCAGGGCATGCGTTGGTATGAGGTCACGCTGACCGGCCGGGATTCCCACGCTGGCAGCACGCCCATGACGATGCGCGCCGACGCCCTGCTGGCCGCCGCCCGGATGATCGAGGCGGTGAACGAAGTCGCCCTCGCCCATGGCCCCGACGCGGTTGGCACCGTCGGACTGATCGAAAACCGGCCCAACAGCCGCAATGTCGTCCCGGGCGAGGTCTTCTTCACCATCGACCTGCGCGACCCCGACGATGCGGTGGTGGAACGGATGGAGGCCGCCTTCCGCGATCGCGCGACGGCCATCGCCGCCGAATGCGGCATGCAGATGGTTCTGGAACGGGTGTGGGATTCCCCTGCCGTCCATTTCGATCCGGCCTGCATCGACGCCGTCCGCGGGGCTGCCGGATCGTTCGGCTATCCCGCGCGCGACATCGTGTCCGGCGCCGGGCACGACGCGGCCTACATGGCGCGGATCACGCCGACGACCATGATCTTCGTCCCCTGCGCCGGGGGATTGAGCCATAACGAGGCCGAAAGCGCCGAATCCGCCGACGTCACCGCCGGTGCCAACGTCCTGCTGCGGGCTGTGCTGGAGGCCGACGCGCGCCTGGACGCCTGATCCGCGGGCCAGGCCCGACACCGGCCTCCGGTTCAAAGAATCATCTGTCCAGAGCGGTGAACATGTTCCATCTTCGTCACGGTTTCCGAACCGCGACAGGATCGTCTGTGCCGGGTGGATCCTGATCAAATCTTTCGCATGGAGTGCGCGATGTCGCAGAGCAACCACGATGCGTTCTGGATGCCGTTCACGGCCAATCGCCAGTTCCGCAAGACCCCCCGCATGCTGGTTTCGGCCGAGGGCATGTACTATACGTCCGATGACGGGCGGAAGGTCCTGGACGGCTGCGCCGGCCTGTGGTGCGTGAATGCCGGCCACGCCCGGCCCCGCATTACCGAGGCGGTGCAGAAAACGATCGCGACGCTGGATTTCGCGCCGACCTTCCAGATGGGCCACCCGCTGAGCTTCGCGGCCGCCGATCGCATTGCCGCCCTGGCGCCGGGCGACCTGAACCACGTCTTCTTCTGCAATTCGGGGTCCGAGGCCGCCGATACCGCGCTGAAGATTGCCATTGCCTATCATCGCGTGCGTGGAGATGCGTCCCGCACGCGACTGATCGGGCGGGAACGCGGCTATCACGGCGTGGGCTTCGGCGGCATTTCCGTCGGCGGCATTTCCGGCAACCGGAAACTGTACGGATCGCTGCTGACCGGGGTTGATCACCTGCCGCACACGCTGGACATGGAACGCAACGCCTTTACCCGCGGCCTGCCGGCCTATGGCGCGGAACTGGCGGACAATCTGGAGCGGATCGTCGCCCTGCACGACCCGTCGACGATCGCCGCGGTGATGGTCGAACCCATGGCCGGATCGACCGGCGTCCTGCCGCCGCCCGTCGGCTATCTGAAGCGCCTGCGCGATATCTGCGACAAGTACGGCATCCTGCTGATCTTCGACGAGGTCATCACCGGTTTCGGCCGCCTGGGCGGCACCCCCTTCGCGGCTGAAAAGTTCGGCGTCCTGCCCGATATCCTGACCTGCGCCAAGGGCGTGACCAACGGCACGATTCCGATGGGGGCCGCGATTGCGCGCGAACATGTGTATGCCGCCTTCATGGACGGGCCGGAGACCGGGATCGAACTGCCGCACGGCTATACCTATTCGGGTCACCCCGTCGCCTGCGCCGCGTCCATCGCCACCCTGGACACCTATGCCGAGGAAAATCTGTTCGAGCGCGCGGGCGACATCGCCCCGTATTTCGAGGATGCCGTCCATGCCCTGCGCGGCCTGCCGCATGTCATCGACATCCGAAATGTGGGCCTCGTCGCCGGAATCGAGCTGGAATCCCGTCCCGGTACCGTGGGCGCGCGTGCGTACGAGGTCTTCGACCGGGCGTTCCGCCAGGGCGTTCTCGTCCGCTATACCGGCGACGTGATCGCGGTCTCGCCGCCCCTGATCATCGAGAAATCGCAGATCGACCAGTTGTTCGGCACCCTGTCGGACATCATCCGCGCGGTCGAATGACCACGTGGACGAAGACCCGTCCCCCACGACCCGTCCCTGGCCGATCCCTGACCGAGGCCCCGATATGACAGCAGCGCCCGCGACCGCAGAGACACCCTCCGACCTGCCGCCCGGCTACGATCCCGCCCTGTACAACGCGGACCTGGCGCCCGTTCCCGCCGGGCGCCGGGACTGGAGCTGGGTCAACATGGCGACGGTGTGGATGGGCATGGTCCACAACATCGTGGTCTATGAAGCGGCGTCGGGGTTGATGGCCCTGGGGTTCTCGGCCTGGGAATGCCTGGAGATCGTGGCGGTCGCCTATGCCGTCCTGTTCGTCGCCATGTGGTTCAACGCACGCGCGGGCACGAAATACGGCATTCCGTTCTGCGTCCTGATCCGTTCGGCGTTCGGGCCGTACGGCGCACAGGTCCCGGTCGTGCTGCGGGGGTTCTGCGCGGTATTCTGGTTTTCGGTGCAGGCCTATGCCGCGGCGCAGGCTGTGGACGCCGTGATGTCGACACTCAGCGGCGCCTGGGCGGGCATGACGGCGCCGTTCCTTGGTATGCAGGCCCGCACCTGGGTGGCGATGGCCATGGTCTGGGCGCTGCATGCCTGGATCGTCAGCCACGGGGTGCACCGCATCCGCAATTTCGAACTGGTGGCAGGGCCGCTCGTGATCCTGGTGGGGCTTCTGGCCACGATCTGGGGGCTGCATGTCGGGCACGGTCTGGGGCCGCTGTTCGCCCAGCCGTCGCGCCTTCATGGGGCGGCCTTCTGGTCCACCTTCGCGATGGGCGTGACTGGAATGATCGGGATCTGGGCGACGTTCGCCGTCAACATTCCCGACCTGTCCCGCTTCGTCAGGTCGGAACGCGACCAGGTGGTCGGTCAGGCCATCGGCCTGCCGGTCACGGCGCTGGTGTTCACCCCGATGGGGATCATTACGACATCGGCCACGATCATCCTGTTCGGACATCCGATCTGGAACCCGGTCGACCTGCTGCTGGCGCTCAACTACCCCGTCATCACGGTCCTGGGCGGCGCGACGCTGGTGCTGGCGACGCTGTCGGTCAATGTCGTCGCGAACATCATGCCGGCGTCGTACGACCTGGTGAACCTGATGCCGCGCCGGCTGGATTTCCATCGCGCGGCAAGGCTGGTGCTGCTGCTGGGTATCTTCTTCATGCCCTGGCTGTGGTTCAACCAGGCGGCCAGCATCTATCGCGTGCTCGACCTGATCGGCGGCATGCTGGGCCCAGTGACCGGCATCATGCTGGCCGATTTCTACGTAGTACGGAAACAGAACCTGGATGTCGCGGCGCTCTATCGCCTCGATGGACGCTATGCCGGGCGGAAAGGCTGGAATCCCCCTGCCCTGGTCGCGTTTGTCGCCGGCGGCGGCATGGCGTCCATCGGTCACGTCGTGCCCGGGCTGGGGGGGCTGAGTGCCGTGTCCTGGTTCATCGGCGTGGCGGTCGGCGCCGGATTGTACCTGGCCCTGTCCCGCCGTCAGGACCAGGACATGTGGGATGGAACCGAAGACACGGCGTCCCTGTCCAACGCCACATTGTGATCGCCCCTTGGAAACCGATCCGCTGATTTATGATCGGGATTCAGGGTTTCCTACAGGAGGTGATCGGATGGTCGGATCGGATGGCCCGGTTCGAACGCCGCGATATGACAGGAATGATCCTGCAATTCCTCGCCCGATGCGCGGTCGCCGGACAAGGGCTTGACCACATCGTCCAGCAGGATGAAACCGGGATGTCCGTTGGGCCACACCGTTCCGACCACGACCAGGGTATGTTCCGCCATCTCGCGCACCGGATCGGCCAGCGAGGCGGCCAGGCGGCGGAACGGATAGGCTCCGTCCAGCGTGTTCCCGTCGATCCGCGTGGCACGATAGGTATGTCCATCCAGCACCAGCGGCGTCCATCCCGACCCGATATTCTGCCGCGCCCAATGCAGCGCCACCCGGATATTCGGGGCGAGACAGTCAACATGGATATGCAACTGATTCTGCGACCGGCCGAATTTCGAATTGATCGCCAGCGCCACTGTTTCGCGCGGCATGGTGTGGCCCAGGCGGGCCAATGACCGGTCGATCTGATGCCATGCCGCCCCGAAATAATCGGGCGTATCCTGCGCCAGCAGGGCCTGGTCCTCGATTCCCGTGACGCGGTCGGTGGGGATCACCAGATACTGGGCGCGGCCGATCCTGTCCTTCAGGACCGCGTAGCCCCGATCGGTATCGACCACCGCGCAGGGTGCGGGCGTGTTTTCCCCGATCTGGTTGGGCACGCAGCGATCATGCACGATAGTCCAGAGAACGTTCGGGTTTTCCGTCGCCTTATACGGGCCGCTCGCCCGCGCTACCGTCAGCAGGACCCCCGCCGCCAGCAGGCCGGGAACGCCGATTGCCAGCAGGACGCGCCTCATGCCGCCCCGCCTTCGATGATACTGGCAGGCAGGCCCAGCATGTCGCCCAGCCGGTCGAGGCGACGGCGGACGCTTTCGCCACGCACGACGGTCCGCCCCGCCGCCAGATGCAGCGCCAGACCCTGGTCCGTGATTTCGATCCCCGTCCCGTCCAGGAGTTCCTCGGTGCCGCCGCACACGGTGTAGGCCAGGCGTAGCGCCAGCCCCAGTACGACGGCGCGCCGGAACTGGGCATCGTTCAGCAATTGCCGGGACGGTTGCAGGAAGGCGTGTCCCAGTTCGGCTTCGTACCGGATTGCCAGCGTCAGCGCCACGAACGCGCGTGCCGGATGGTCGAACCCCACGCCCTGCATTCGCAGGACCCGCAGATAGGTCTGCTCCGCCCGATATTCCGGGTGGTCGTATGAACCGATGTCGGACATCAGGCACGCCGCGCGCCGCAGGCGCCGGTCGATCTGTTCCTCGTTGGGGAAGAGCGGTGCCGTCCAGTGCATCAGATGGTCGGGCAGCGTTTCACTGCGCCCCAGGCGGGAACACATTTCCTGCGCAACCGCTTCCTGCGGGTCGATTCCGCCGACCGAGGCCGCGACGCGGCGCATGTACCACCCCTCGCGCAGGCCATCGACACAGAAAACCAGGCTGCTCGGCTGGATCCGGCGCATCAGGCGACGCAGGACAGTCGCGGCGAACGGCACGTCCTCCAGGCGTTTGCGTGGCGCCCCGGGCAGACGTTCCAGTGCACGGCGCGACGACCCGGCGATCCAGTCGCTCATCTCGCGCGCGGCCTCGTCGCCCAGCGTATAGAGATGGACGATATTGAGCGGATAATTCGTGCGCGCGATCTGCAGCCGCGCCAGCGCCCGGAACGCCCCGCCCACCAGATAGAGCGGACGACCGCGCATGTCGTCCAGCCACCCGACCTGCGCGATGTCGGCGTCGGCGATGCTGCGCGCCTTCTGCAGGTCTCCCCCGGCCCGGTCATTCAGGCGGATAACCCCCAGGCGCAGGGTGCAGGCATCCATTTTCTGCCCACCCGACAGCCGGATCAGTTCCAGCGATCCGCCGCCGATATCCGCGACCAGCCCATCGGCCTCCGGCAGGCCGCACAGCACGCCGGTGGCGGAATAATCCGCCTCCTCCTCGCCCGACAGGATGCGGATGGGCACGCCGGGCATGCGCGCGCGCAGGGCGGCGACAAATTCCGGGCCGTTGGAGGCGTCGCGCACCGCCGCCGTGGCGAGGATCTCGAACGGGTCGGCATCCATGCCGCGGGCGATGGCGTGGAAGCGGTCCATGACCTCCATCGCCATGCCCACGCCTTCCTCGTTCAGGCGTCCCGTCGCATTCAGCCCCCGCCCCAGCCGCAGGACCGATTTTTCATTGAAGATGGAGATCGGATTGCGGGAAATCCCGTCGAACACCACCAGGCGCACGGAGTTCGAGCCCAGGTCGACGACGGCCGACCGGCGATGCGTGGCGGCGGTCATCGGACCCGTCGCCATGTCGGAACCCGGGGGGTCGGCTTCGCGCGCGCGCGGGTCGGTAGCTGCGTCATGGCGACCTCCTCAATCATCGAGAATGCGGTCCTGATGGCGGGGCATCGGCGTGCTGACACGGATCGCGGTGTCCTGCGCGGCCAACCCCCGTCCCGACAGGGACGGATTGGTCATGAAATAGTCATGGGCCGAAAATGGTTTCGCGCCCGGTTCCAGCCGTCTCCATACACCGTTTTGCTGCAGGATCCACGATTGCAGGTTGTCCTTCAGGTCCGTCACCATGATCTGGTCCAGGACCTGGGCATGCACCGTGGGATCGCGCATCGGCACCATGCTTTCGACCCGCCAGTCCATGTTCCGCACCATCCAGTCGGCCGACGATATGTACAGCTTGGCGTGACGCGACGGCAGGCGGTGGCCATCGCCGAAGGCGAAGACCCGGGAATGTTCCAGGAACCGTCCGACGATGGATTTGATGCGGATATTTTCCGACAGTCCGGGCACGCCGGGGCGCAGGCAGCAGATGCCGCGCACGATGCCCATGATTCGCACCCCGGCGCAGGAGGCCCGATACAGCCGGTCGATCAGGTCCGGATCGACCAGCGAATTCATCTTCAGCCAGATCTGCCCCGGACGTCCGGCGCGGACATGGTCGATTTCCGCCTGGATCAGTTCTTCCAATGTCCGGCGGATCGTGACCGGCGAGAAGGCGATGGCTTCCATCCGCGTGGGCAGTGCATAGCCGGTCATGTAATTGAACAGGCGGGCGGAATCACGGGCCAGTTCGGGATCGCAGGTGAAGAACGACAGGTCCGTATAGATCCGCGCGGTGATCGGGTGATAATTCCCCGTTCCGAAATGGGCGTAGGACCGCAGGGACCCGCCCTCGCGCCGGACGACGAGACTGAGCTTGGCATGGGTCTTGAGGTCGGCGAACCCGAATACGACCTGGACGCCCGCGGCCTCCAGCGCGCGGGCCAGGCGGATGTTCGCCTCCTCGTCGAAGCGGGCGCGGAGCTCCACCATGGCGGTGACCGACTTTCCGGCCTCCGCCGCCTCGATCAGCGCCTTGACGATCGGGCTGTCGCGCGAGGTGCGGTACAATGTCTGCTTGATTGCGACCACCGCCGGGTCCAGCGCCGCCTGGCGCAGGAACTGGATGACGACGTCGAAGCTTTCGAACGGATGGTGGACGATCATGTCCTTCGCCCGGATGGCGGCGAAGCAATCCCCACCGTAGTCGATGATCCGTTCGGGAAAGCGCGGCGCATAGGGGGGGAAGAGCAGGTCCGGCCGGTCGTCGCCGATCATCTGCTTCAGGTCGACCACGCCGATCAGGCCGGGCTGGATTTCCACCTCGTCGGGCGGAACGTCCAGGTCGGTCGCGACCGCCTGGCCCAGGTCGGCCGGCATCCGCGAATCTATGTCCAGATGGATGACGACGCCCCGCCGGCGGCGCTTCAGGGCGGTTTCGTAGGAACGGACCAGGTCCTCGGCCTCGTCCTCGAACTCCACGTCGGTGTCGCGAATCACCCGCAGGACGCCCCATTCCCCGGCGACCAGGCCCGGAAACAGCCGGCCGATGCACAGGGCGATCAGGTTTTCCAGCAGGATGAACCGCGCGCCCCCCTCTGGCGACAGCGACGCCGGCAGGCGGACGAAACGTTCGATCTGCGCCGGCAGCAGGATCATCGCACTCATGACGAAGCGGCCGGTATCCGCGCTCATCAGCCGCAGGGACAGGGCCAGCCCCATGTGGGGAATGAACGGCAGCGGATGGGCCGGATCGATGGCCAGCGGCGTCAGGACAGGAAAGACCCGGTCCATGAAGCAGGTATCCAGCCACTCGCGGTCGGCGTCGTTCATGCTGTCCAGGTCGCACAGCACGATCCCGGCATCGGCCAGATGCCCCCGCAGGTCCTTCCATATCCGCTGCTGTTCGCGCAGCAGGCGGGCGGTCCGCGCGCGCACCGCCGCCAGTTGCTGGCCAGGTGTCAGGCCGTCGGGCGAACTGGCGACCAGCCCCTCGCGCACCTGCCCGACCAGGCCGGCCACACGGACGGAATAGAATTCGTCGAGATTGCCCGCGCTGATCGACAGGAAGCGCAGGCGCTCCAGCAAGGGATTGCGGGGATTGTCGGCCTCTTCGACCACGCGCTGGTTGAAATCCAGCCAGGACAGTTCGCGATTGATGAACCGCGCAGGGGATTGGATATCGATCGGCGGCGGCGACATTGTCGTGCCTTTCGTGGCGGCGCGGTGTCGTGCCGGCGATGTGGTCGTCGTCCGCTTGCGAACCGTGCGCCCGGCCGGTGGCCGCGCTGGGGATTTCCCCGTCGGTTTTGTCAATCCTGTCTCCTGCCCCGGATCCGCCGTGCTTTGCCAGATTTAGCCATGAACCGCGGATGTTGCCAACGCGGCGCATCATGAAGAATATCGGTCAGTCCGCGACGGCGACGCCCGGCCCCGTATCATGTGCCAGCATGTCCCGCAGCACCGTCATCGCGACCGCGCGGGTAACCCCCCTGCCCGAGACAAGCCCTGCATGATCCAGGCGAATCGCGGCCTCCCGGACCGAAGACGCCGTCCGCGGCAGGCGGCGCAGCAGCCAGTCCGTTACCGGCTGGGTAACCACGATCTGGCGTTCCGCCAGATGGCGCAGCAGCAGGATCCGCAACAGCGAATCCTCGGGCTGCCGGACCTCCACCGCCATGGTTGCGCGCAGTCGGCTGGCCAGGTCGGGCAGGTCCACCCCCCATCGCGCGGGTGACAGGCGGGCTGCCAAGGCGACGGGTACGGCATGTTCCCGTGCGCCATTCAGAAGATGCAGCATGGCCCGGCGGTCGGCATAACCATCGGCGTCGTCCACCGCGATAGCCTGGACCGGCGGCTGGCTGTCGCCGCCGAACAGGCGTCCCACGGTGGATTCGTCGATGGCCCGGCCCGCCAGCAGGACGGCGCCGCGATCCTGGGCCCAGACCTCCAGCAGATGGGTCTTGCCGGTGCCGGCTGCACCCCAGATCGCCAGCCGGTGCTCCGGCCATTCGGTCTGGCCCAGCAACCAGGCCCGCGCCGTGCCATTCGACGGCGCCGCCACGAAATCCGCGCGGGTGAAGCGCGCCGCATGCGCGAAGGGCAGGACAAGCTGTCCGGACGGGGCCCGTCCGGCGGTTTCGTGCTTATTCTGTGCCGTCCATTCAACCACTGCTTTGCGTGCCGCCCCGCCTGCCGTAAAGGAACCCGGAGACCGTTTACCTTACCTTGCCTCATTCTTCGACCCCCACCGCACCGGCGGGTCGACATCCGGGGCATCCTGACGACGAAGGCCCGACCAGCATGACCTCCGCCCCCCTGACCCCTTCGCCCGGAACCGGCGCCACCTACCGCGACGCGGGCGTGGATATCGAGGCCGGTGACGCGCTGGTCGACGCGATCAAGCCGGCGGCGAAGGCCACCGACCGGCGCGGCACCATGGGCGGGCTGGGCGGCTTTGGCGCCCTGTTCGACCTCAAGGCCGCGGGGTTCACCGATCCGGTGCTGGTGTCCTGCACCGACGGCGTGGGCACCAAGCTGATGGTGGCCATCGAAAGCGGCCTGCACGAAACGGTCGGCATCGACCTGGTGGCGATGTGCGTGAACGACCTGGTGGTGCAGGGGGCGGAACCCCTGTTCTTCCTGGATTATTTCGCCACGGGCCGCCTGGCGGTGGCCGATGCGGCCAAGGTCGTGCGCGGAATCGCCGAGGGCTGCCGTGAATCGGGCTGCGCCCTGGTGGGCGGCGAGACCGCTGAAATGCCGGGCATGTATGGTGCCGGGCATTATGACCTGGCCGGATTCTCGGTCGGCGCGGCGGAACGCACCGCCCTGCTGCCCGCCGACATCCGCGCCGGCGACACGCTGATCGGGCTGCCCTCCAGCGGCGTGCATTCCAACGGGTTCTCGCTGGTGCGGGCGATCGTCAGGCAGACGGGCCTGGGCTGGGACGTCCCATGTCCCTTCACGGATAAGGCGGCCAAGGCGCCCACGCTGGCACAGGCGCTCATGACGCCCACGCGGCTGTACGTGAAGACCGTGCTGGATCTGCATCGCCAGGGGCTGGTGCAGGGCGCCGCCCATATCACCGGCGGTGGCCTGCCGGGAAACCTGCCGCGCGTCCTGCCGGCGGGCGTGACGGCCGTGGTCGATGGCGCAAGCTGGTCCATTCCGCCAGTCTTCCGCTGGCTGGCGCAGGCCGGACAGGTGGATGCCGACGAAATGCTGAAGGTCTTCAATTGCGGCATCGGCATGGTCCTGATCGCCCGCGACGGGGACGCCGCAATGCGTCGCCTGGCGGAACTGGGCGAGGAAGCCTACGTGATCGGCCATCTGGAGGCCGGAGCCGATGGGTCGGCGGCGGGCTTGCGCTTCACCACCCGGCCCGATTTTGCCGGCTGACCCCGTGACGCACGACCGGCGGGCCACGAAACGCCCCATCGCGATCCTGATCAGCGGGCGCGGCAGCAACATGCGCGCCCTGATCGACGCCTGCGCCGCACCGGATTTCCCGGCCCGCATCGCCCTGGTGCTCAGCAACCGACCGGACGCCCCCGGCCTGGCCGTGGCGCAGGCCGCCGGGCTGCGGACCGCTTCGGTCGATCACCGCCCCTTCCGTGGTGACCGTGAAGCGCATGAACGCGCCATCGATGCGATGCTGCGCGAGGCTGGGGTCGAACTGGTCTGTCTGGCCGGCTACATGCGCCTGCTGACCCCGTTCCTGACCGGGGCATGGTCCGGACGGATGCTGAACATCCATCCCAGCCTGCTCCCCGCCTTTCCCGGCCTGCACACGCATGAGCGCGCGCTGGCCACCGGGGTGAAGCTGCATGGCTGCACCGTGCATCTGGTCACCGAAATCATGGATGACGGACCGATCATCGGCCAGGCCGCCGTCCCCGTGCACGCCGACGACACACCCGACCGACTGGCCGCCCGCGTATTGCGGCAGGAGCATCATCTGTATCCGGCGGCGTTGCGCAAAATCCTGGACCCCGACGGCGCGGATGACCCGGCCACGGAGAGCCTGCTGTTCCTGTAGGGATCACGCATGGAAAAGGCCGCCCCGACCGGGGCGGCCTTTTCCATGTCGATGGGCCGCGCCGTGCGGCACGGACCAGGGACGGATCAGGGCAGGATCTCGGTCTGCGCGAAGAAGAACGCGATCTCGTTCGTGGCGTTCTCCAGGCTGTCCGAGCCATGGACCGAATTTGCCTCGATGCTCTCGGCGAACTCGGCGCGGACGGTGCCCGGCGCGGCCTTCTTCGGGTCGGTGGCGCCCATGACGTCGCGGTGCTTCAGGACGGCGTTCTCGCCTTCAAGGACCTGCAGCACGACCGGGCCGGAGACCATGAAGGACACCAGGTCACCGAAGAACGGGCGATCCTTGTGCACGGCGTAGAATGCGCCGGCCACGGCCTCGGTCAGCTGCACGCGCTTCTGCGCGACGATCCGCAGGCCCGATTCCTCGAACACCGCATTGATCTTGCCCGTCAGGTTGCGCCGGGTCGCGTCCGGCTTGATGATCGACAGGGTACGTTCGGTCGCCATGGGGTGGCTCCTTCTTGCTTCTCGAAATACGTCGCCAGGACCCCCTGCCCGTCCGGACCGGCGCCCCTTGCGCGCGCCATCTAGAGCATATTCCCGGAGACTGGTAGGTACAGCGTCATGAATCCTAGCCCTTTGCCGCATATTCCTGGAGCCACCGGTCCGTGAGCCTGCTCGTCATCTCCGACCTGACCCTGCGCATCGCCGGCCGCACGCTGCTGGATGCCGCCAGCCTGACCGTCGATCCCGGACGCAAGATCGGCCTGGTCGGCCGCAACGGTGCTGGAAAATCCACGCTGCTGGCCGCCATCGCAGGGGACATCGCTCCGGACGGGGGCTCCATCCACCTGTCGTCGCGGGCACGCATGGCGCGGATCCGCCAGGAGGCGCCGTCCGGCGACGCCAACCTGCTGGACACGGTGCTGGCCGGCGATGCCGAACGGACCGCCCTGCTGGCCGAGGCCGACCGCGCGCGCGATCCCGCCCGGCTGGCCGACATCCATGAACGCCTGCGCGCGATCGGCGCCGACAGCGCACCGTCCCGGGCCGCGACCATCCTGTCCGGCCTGGGGTTCGACAGCGACGCGCAGGCGCGCCCGGTATCGGATTTTTCCGGCGGGTGGCGGATGCGCGTGGCATTGGCGACCGCGCTGTTCCTCAACCCCGACCTGCTGCTGCTTGACGAGCCGACGAACCATCTGGATCTCGAAGCCACGATCTGGCTGGAAAACTGGCTGGCCCGGTTTGCCGGCGCCGCGCTGATCGTCAGTCACGATCGGGGCCTGCTGGACCGCGCGGTGGACGCCATCGTCCATCTGGACCAGCGCAAGCTGTCCCTGACGCCCGGGGGCTACAGCGAATTCGTCCGCATCCGCACGGAACAGGCCCTGCAGCAGGCCCGTGCGGCGGAACGGATCGCGGCCCAGCGGGCGCACATGCAATCCTTCGTCGACCGCTTCCGGGCCAAGGCCACCAAGGCGCGGCAGGCCCAGGCCCGGTTGAAGGCGTTGGAGAAGCTGCCGGTCATCGATACGGTGGTCGAGGATGCGCCGACCCGTTTCGCCTTTCCCGAACCCTCCCCCCTGCCGCCGCCGATGCTGGTGCTGGACCGGGTGTCGGTGGGATACGACGCCCGTCCGATCCTGTCGGACCTGTCGCTGCGGCTGGACATGGAGGACCGGATCGCCCTGCTGGGCGCGAACGGCAACGGCAAATCCACCTTCGCCAAGCTGATCGCCGGACGGCTGGCGCCGATGCGCGGCACGGTGTCGCACAGTCCGCGCCTGCGCGTCGGCTATTTCGCGCAGCATCAGGCCGAGGAATTGCTGCCCGACGAAACCCCGGTCGATCACATGGCCCGTGCGATGCCCAAGGCGCCGCAGACGGCCGTGCGCGCGCAACTGGCCCGCTTCGGGCTGGATGCGGACCGCGCCGATACCGTGACCCGGGACCTGTCGGGGGGCGAGAAGGCCCGGCTGCTGCTGGCGCTGGCAACGCGCGACGCGCCGCATCTGCTGATCCTGGACGAACCGACGAACCATCTGGACCTGGATGCGCGCGAAGCCCTGATCCGCGCCCTGGCCGAGTTCGAGGGGGCCGTCCTGCTGATCAGCCACGATCCGCACCTGGTCGAACTGGTGGCCGACCGGCTCTGGCTGGTGGGCGACGGCACCGTCCGTCCGTTCGAGGGCGACATGGCGGAATATCGCGTCTGGCTGACGGAACGCGCCCGGGCGGCATCCCGCCCGTCGGCCGCCGCACCCGCGCCCAAGCGCGAGGACCGGCGGGAACGTGCCGAGGCCCGCAAGGCCATCGCCCCCCTGCGCCGCAAGGCCCGCGATGCCGAGACCCGGATGGCCGGCCTGGCCGGCGAACGCGCGCGGCTGGAGGCGCGGCTCGCGGACCCCGCGCTGTATGCGGCCGGCCGCGCGGACGAGGTCACGTCGATCAATACCCGGCTGGCCGCCATCGGGCGTGAAGAAGCGCAGGCCGAGGAGGAATGGCTGGAGGCCGAGGCCGCGATCGAGGAGAGCGTCGCCGAATAGGCGAAATGCCCCACGGGCGCGCACGCTTCGGCCCCGGCGTTCATCGCGTATGCCTTTTCGTTTACCAATCCGATCCAGGATGCCGTTGCCGGCTGGCGGCGGTCACGTCGTTATATCCGGCACTTATCATCATGTTGTCGGCACAAGGCCGGCACATCGATGGAATCGACGAAGGCCGGCGGATATGCCTACCATCTGCTCCCGCCCCCAATCCGGATGCCTCATGACCCTTTCCCCTGCGACGAATTCCCGGCCTGCCACGCCGCCTCTCCACCCCGAACCGGAGGAAGACGCTCGGGCGGTGCAACTCGGCAGAATTCATCAGCTGTTGCAGATCACCATCCTTCTGACCGTCCTGGTCGTCTCGATCTGGCTGATCGGCGACGTGCTGATGGTCGTGTTCGCCGCGACGCTGATGGCGGTCATCCTGCATAATCTGGCCGCCATCGTCGAACGACGCATGCGCCTGCCGTACTGGCTGGCCCTGAGCCTGGTGGTTGTCGCCCTGCTGGCCGCGATCGGCGGCGTGTTGTGGAGCAGCGGTCCAGCCATCTCCGAACAGGCGACGCGGCTGCGCGTCGCCCTGACGACCCAGGCCCATTCCCTGCGCGATCAGTTGAATGCCAGCTCGCTGGGCAGAACGGTGCTGGACCATCTGCCGCAATCGCTCGGCGGAAACCAGGCCGAAGGCGGCGACAGCGGCATGGGGACGCGGATCGCCGGGTCGATGACGGGCTTCCTGTCATCGGCTTTCGGTGCGGCGGGCACGCTGGCGGTGATCCTGATCGCGGGCCTTTATTTCGCGCTGGCACCGACGCTTTACGTCAATGGCGCGCTACGCCTGATCCCGCCGACGCATCGTCCGCTGGCGCGCACGCTGCTGCTGACGGCCGGGCGGACGCTGTGGGCCTGGACGGCGGGCCAGGCGCTGGACATGCTGGTGGTGGGTATCCTGTCCTCGCTGGGCCTGTGGTTCATCGGCGTACCCCTGGCCCTGGCGCTGGGGATCGTCGCGGGGCTGGCCAATTTCATCCCCTATATCGGCGCGTTCATCGGCGCTGTCCCGGCCATCCTGCTGGGCTTCTCCCAGGGAACGCGCGAAGGGGTGATGGTCGCGGCCCTGTATGGCGCCATCCAGTTCTTCGAAGGCAATGTGATGGCGCCCCTTATCCAGCGGCATGCGGTGCAGATGCCGCCCGGCCTGACCATCCTGTCACAGACGGTCTTCGGCACGATCCTGGGCATGCCCGGACTGATCCTGGCCTCTCCCCTCACCGCCGCGCTGCTGGCCGTCATGGACGAGGCGACGCCCAAGCTGAACGACGAGGACCGGGTATGACCTGTCGCGCCTGAAATTCAGCCCCCGGACGAGGGAAGGAACGGCCGGACGTCCAGGCCGCGCATGCCGGCATGCGCGGCGGCGGCCAGGCCTTCGGTGCTGTCTTCCAGCACCAGGCAGGCGGCGGGGGAAACGCCCAGCCGTCGCGCGGCCTCCATGAACAGGTCGGGCGCGGGTTTCGGCCGGGCCACGTCGTCGATCGTGACCACGGTATCGAACAGCGACAGCAAGCCGGTGCGGGTCAGCGACGCGGTCACGACTTCGCGCGATCCGCTGGAGGCGACCGCCATCGGCAGTACCGTCCGGAAGCGGCGCGCGACATTCGCGACGACCGCGATTTCAGTCAGGCTGCCCATGTCCGCCAGCGCACCGGCACGTGCCGCGCGCACAACGGCCGTGCGGTCGACCGCACGGCCGATCTCGGCCTCCAGCACGTCCAGCACCATCTGTTCCGACAGGCCGCCCCGGCCCCGGAACCAGTCCGGCGCCACGGAATGGCCGACGACCGTGTCGAAGGCGCCCAGCCACGCGCGCAGGTACAACGGCAGCGTATCGACCAGGGTGCCGTCGCAATCGAAGATCAGCGCCCCTGTATCCGAGGGGACGACGATCATGGGAAGGCGGACCGTTCATAGGGCTGCTGGTCCACCATGCGGCGCAGGGTGGCGAAATCGCGGTCCGGGAATTTCTGGATCCGGATCACGCTGCCCGGCCTGTCTTCCAGGAAAACGGTATCGTTCCAGTCCGCGGCGCTGATTCCGGTCCAGAGGGTGATGGTGTACGGCGCCGCCTTGCCGTCCGGCCCGGCCGGGCGATCCGCCGTCAGCACCATCGTCGCGTCGCCGCTGGACGGCGGCGTCTGGCCCAGCGGCCCCCAGCCGCCATGATGATGGTCCAGCCAGTCATTGACCGTCCGGATTTCGTTGGCCGACAGCACGCGCTGGGTCCGCATGGGGCCGACGCTGATGGTGCCCGCCGTCATCCGCGGGAAATTGAGCGGCCGGAAATTCGGAACCGCGAACGACCACAACACCGCCGAGGTACCGACTGTGATCGCCAGGAAGCCCAGCAGATATGCCGTTTCCCGTTTCATGTCTCGTCTCTTTTCTCGTCTTATCCGCGAACGGCCGCAATCACCCTGGCAACGTCCGCGTCCGTCAGTTCGGGGTGGATGGGCAGCGCGAGAATACGGGCTGACAGGTCTTCGGCAACCGGTAAAGACGTACCATCATGATGCGCCTGGTATGCGGGCTGCAGATGCAGCGGGCGCGGGTAATAGATCGCCGAGGGCACGCCGCGCGCGCGCAGGCGGTCCTGAAGGGCCGCGCGCTCGGCCTCGTCCTTCAACAGGATCGCATAGATGGCCCAGGCGCTGCGGGAGTCCGGCACCCGCGCCGGCGTTACCACGGCCCCCTCCAGACCCGAATCGTACGCCGAGGCGATGGCATCGCGACGGTCCAGTTCGTCCTCGAACCCGTCCAGCTTCGCCAGCAGGATGGCGGCTTGCAAAGTATCCAGCCGCCCGTTCATGCCGGTGCGCAGGACCTCGTACCGGGTCTTGCCCTCGCCATGCGTGCGCAGCGACCGGTAGAGATCGGCCCGTTCCGCGTCGTCCGTCAGAATCGCGCCTCCATCGCCATAGCCGCCCAGCGGCTTGGACGGGAAGAAGGACAATGTCGTCGCGGTCGCTTCCCGCCCCAGCTTGCGTCCCGCCAGGGCGCCGCCGAAGGATTGCGCGCAATCGTCCATCAGGAACAGGCCCTCGCGTTCCGCGATCGCACGCAGCGCCTGCCACGGTGCCGGCTGGCCGAACAGGTCGACGCCGATGATCGCGCGCGGACGCAATTCCCCACGTGCGCGGACATCGGCGATCCGACGTTCCAGGCTGGCCGGGTCGATCTGGAATGTCCGAGGGTCGACATCGACAAAAACGGGGGTGGCATTCAGCAGCAACGGCACCTCGGCCGTCGCAGTGTAGGTGAACGCCGGCAGGAACACCGCATCGCCCGGTCCGATTCCCTCGGCCATCAACACGATCTGGATCGCATCGGTACCCGACGACACGCCCACGCAATGGCCCGCCCCGGCATAATCCGCCAGCGCGTGCTCCAGTTCCACGACCTCGGGCCCCATCACGAAACGGCAATGATCCAGGACGGTATCGATCCGCTTGCGGATCGCATCCCCCAGGCGGGCCTGCTGGGCCGGAAGGTCGAGGAAGGCAATGGTGGGCGGGCAGGCGGACGGATCGGGGGCGGTCATGTCGTCATGGTCCTTTCGGCGGCGGTACGCCCGGCAAGGTTATCGCGCACGTCCCCCGACGGGTTATGGGCGAATTCGGGAACGAGGCCTTCGATCAGCGCAAGGATCCGCGTGGTGTCGGCGACGTGGCAGGCGGCTTCCAGCCGGTCGATCACCATCCCCACATCGTGCCGGTCCACCATGCGCGGGGTCGCCATCTTCAGGCCGGGATGGTCCGTGGGAACCGGGGCCTCGCGTCCATGGAACAGTTCCTCGAACAGTTTTTCGCCCGGCCGCAGCCCGGTGAACCGGATCGGCACGTCCTCGTCGGGGCGCAGTCCGGCCAGGCGGATCATCTGGCGGGCCAGGTCGACGATCTTCACCGGCTTGCCCATGTCCAGCACGAAGATCCCGCCCCCGCGCAGTAGCGTATCCGTCCCGCTGCCCTCGCGCAGGCGGATCGTCCCGCGCACGCTGGCCTGCAGGACCAGGCCGACCGCTTCGGACACCGTCATGAAGTAGCGCTGCATGTCGGGATGGGTGACCGTCAGGGGGCCCCCACGTTCCAATTGCCGGCGAAACAGCGGCACCACCGATCCGGTCGAACCCAGCACATTGCCGAAACGGACCGTGACGCATCGCATCGCATCGGGCCGTCCCCCCGCGCGGGCCTCGACATCCAGGGCCTGGCAATACATTTCGGCTGCGCGTTTGGAGGCCCCCATCAGGCTGGACGGATTGACCGCCTTGTCGGTGGAAATCATCACCATCGCCTGCGTGCCATTGCGCGATGCCGCATCGGCGACGATCCGCGTGCCGACCACATTGGTCAGCGTGCCCTCGCACGGGTTGGCCTCGACCATCGGCACATGTTTCAGCGCCGCCGCGTGGAAGACCAGATGGGGACGGTACTGTGCACAGACCTGCTCGATCCGGTCGCGATCACGGATATCGGCCAGGATTGCCTTCCGGCGGATATCCGGCGCGCGTTCCGACAGTTCCAGGTCGATCTGCCACAAGGCGAATTCGCCATGATCCAGCAGGATCAGATGGCCTGGCGCATAATGGGCGATCTGCCGCGCAAGTTCCGAACCGATCGACCCCCCGGCGCCCGTCACCAGCACGGTGCGGCCGCGCAGTAGCGCCGCCATCCCCGCATGGTCCAGCCCGACCTGGGGCCGGTTCAGCAGGTCCTCGATCGCAACCGGACGCAGCTCCAGCCGGTCGGCCGGGGTCAGGTCGGTCAGCACCGGCGTGCGCTGGACCGCGATCATATGGCGTTCGGCGGCCCGCATGACCTCCGCCAGGCCTTCGCCGCGAAAATCGGTGTCGGTCACGATCAGCCGCTCGGGCGCGCCGCCGTCGGCGATCACCCGGTCCAGGATGTCATCGATCGCCTGGACATGGCCCAGGATCGGAATGCCGTGGATACGCCGCCCCGCCTGCTGGCGGCCCTGCGTCAGGATGCCCGTGACCCGAAATCGCGGGGCCGGATCGCGTTCCACGGCCCGAATGAACAGGTCGGCGGACACGTCTGCACCGATCAGGATCACCTGGCTCGACGCTTCGTGCCGGGAGGGGCGGCGGTGGGACAGCCGGTAGACGATTCGCACCCCCCCCATCAGCACCAGAAGGACCAGTGCGTGGATGATGGGGAATGTGGGGCTGGGAATCGGAAAGCCGGTCAGGCGAAGGCCCAGAGTGAACAGGATGGCACTGGCAATCGACGCCCCGGCAATTCCCAACAGATCTCCGACGCCGGAAAACCGCCAGTATTGCAGCGGCACCCGGAAGGGCAGGCCGCTGATCACCAGGGTGATCGCCCCGCCCGCCAGGAACCATAACGGATGCAGAAGCCCGCCATGCGGATCGGCCAGCCAGCGCGCCAATGGCGCCGACAGTGCAGCAAGAGCGCCGTCCAGCAGGATATTGACGGCGATTCGGTTGACCGGACGCAGCCTGTCAGCAGACTGCCGGGTATCAGGGCATTGCGAGGCCATTATCCCGTCCGTATAGCCGAGCCACCTCCATGCTAGAAGCAGCCATCATGACAAATTCCCGCGGCGCATGAACGATCCGTCCCTGCCCCCCTTTATGCCCTTCGCGATTCTTCTGGTCGCGACCTGGATTTCTGCCGCCCTGATGGTCCTGGGCGCGATCCGGCTGAATGTGCTGGACCATCCCGGCCACCGCAGTTCCCATACGCGGCCGACGCCGAAGGGCGGGGGAATCGGCATTACCGCCGCCTTTGTCGTGGCGGTTCCGATCGGGCGGCACCTCGACGGCCTGCCCGTCCTGTCGGTCGCCGCCTTCGGCATGATCGCGGCGACGACCGTCCTGGCCGTCATTTCCTGGCTGGACGACGTGTATCAATGGCGGGCCGCCATCAAGCTGGCCACCCAGTTCGTCGCCGCCGCGATCCTGGTCGTGACGGGAACCCGCCTGTCCGGCGTGGCGGGGCAAGCAGGGGACGTCGTCCTGTCGGTGGTCTGGGTGGTCTATGTGACCAATGCGGTCAATTTCATGGATGGGCTGAACGGCCTGGCGTCCGGGACGATCATGATCGCATGTCTGATCATGGCCTGCGTGGCGCCGATCCCCGCCGTCGCCGTACCCGCCCTGGTGCTGACGGCGGCGATTGCGGGCTTCATTCCCTTCAATTTTCCCTCCGCGCGCATCTTCATGGGCGACGTCGGGAGCCAGAGCTGCGGTGTGCTGATCGGCGCCTTCGGCCTGATGTTCGCCGCCAATGGATCGGAGGCCGGAGTAGCGGTGCCGGGAACCTGGGTGCCCGGAGAGTGGGGGCACGGAGCTTGGGCGAGTGTACCGCTTTTGATGTCGGGCCTGCTCTATGACGTCACCCTGACCTTGTTTCGCCGCTGGCGGGCTGGAGCGCGCCTGACAGAGAGCCACAGGGACCATCTCTATCAACTGGCGACCCAGCGGGGCATGGCCCCTGCCCTGGTGACACTGATCCATTGGGGATTCGTCATATGGGGCGGGGTCCTCATGGTCGCGGTGTTGCAGGGCTGGTGCGGCCCGGGCCCGGCCCTGCTGCTGGTCCTGCCGCCGCAGATCCTGTGGACATGGTTGGTCCTCATCCGGATGCGACGCGGAACGCCTCGAAACGCATGAAGCCGGGCCGGGCCGGGTCGAACGTTACTTGACCAGCGTCAGTTCCAGCCCCTGCGCCGCGCCGGCCAGCCGCGCGCCCTTCGAAACCGTATCGATGCGGATCGTGACGCCGTTGCCGTTGTGCAGCAACGACCCGCCGACCCCGTTGCCCAGAGTCGCCTCGCCATTTCCGGCGACGTAGCTGCCGTTGAAATCATGCAGGTGCTTCAGGTTATAGACCGTGCCCGTCCCTTCGACCGAGGAATAGCCGACCGCGGCGATCGATCCGCCCTTGACCGAGAACCGATAGGTATGGTGCCCGTAGGTCAGGGTCCCGGACCCCCAGGTCCAGCCGACGCCGACATCGGCGGATTTGGCGACCAGCCGGATGTGCCCGGAAGGCGTGCCAAGTTCGTCGGCCGCCAGCGCGGACGCGCCCAGAAGCGGAGTCGCAAGAATAGCCACGGCGGCCAAGCGTGATGCCAGTCGCATGTTCGGATGCCTTGCTTGTTGTCTGGATAAGCGGGCCCGTGCGACGCGCAGACGCGACCGCCGGGCCTTGTTCGTCAGGCTGCCCGGCCCTCGATCGGGCCAGTGGCCATCCGTCCCATGCGTGGGGCGGATGGCCTGTGGCGATGATCAGCCGGCGGCGCGACGCGGTGCGCGTTCTTCGCCCCGGGCGGCCTTGCCGGCGCGACCCGTGGCCGGCACGCCAGCCGCCTCGTTCATGATGGACCGCAGTTCCCGCAGATAGGCCGCGCCCTTCAGCGTCCGCTGCACCAGGACCGACCGGCGATCCATCGGATCGACCTTGCGGCGCGCGAGGTCGAGTTCGCCGAGGCGATCCAGGGCGCGCGTGATCGCGGGCTTGGACACGTTCAGGGCCGAGGCCAGCCCCCGCACCGTGTGGGCCCCTTCCTGCAGGTAGCAGGTCAGGAAGACGCCCAGCTGGCGGGCGGACAGGTCGGGCCCGTCACGACGCACCATGGAAACCACGGTATCGCGGAGCGTGTTGATCAGCTGGTCGGATGTCGTCGATGTCTGTGCCATTGTAAAAAACCTTTCCTGTCGGGCCACCAACAGGCCCTGTCTGTCGTAGATCGGAGCGCCCCCTCGGGCGGCCCTTCATCCTGTCCTGACGGCTATATAGTTTCAGAATGCGGCACATATAAGTCGCTTGGTACGGATTAGTTCGTTCTCCATATCGTTACTTCACTGTTGCTGCCTGTCCGTGACATTAAGAATTCGCAACAATGATGCATACAGGGCCCGCAAGGCAGGTGTTTCACCCCCCTCCGGACGGCCGGAACGGTAATTATCGTTCCACGCATATGTATCGATATGTGCCCAGCGCACGCCTGTTTTGATGAAATTCCGCAAAAAAAGGGCCGCCGTGACCGCCCCGGCCATGGGTTTGGCCGACACATTGTTCAAATCCGCCACCGGACTCCGCAGCCAGTCGGCATATCCATCCCACAGGGGCAGCCGCCACAGGGGATCGTGGCACGCGCGGCCGGCCTCCAGAATCATGTCGGCCACCGAATCATCGTTGCTGAACAGCGCCGGCAGGTCGGGACCAAGCGCCACCCGGGCGGCGCCGGTCAGGGTCGCGGCATCCACCAGCAGGGCCGGCAGGCTCTCGCAGGCTTCGCTCAACAGGTCGCACAGGACCAGGCGTCCCTCGGCATCTGTGTTGCCGATTTCCACCGTCAGGCCGGATCGTGTCGTTACAACATCCGACGGGCGCATCGCCTCGCCCGAAATGCTGTTCTCCACGCAGCCCAGCCGCAGTTCCAGCCGCACGGGCAGGTCGCGTGTCATGATCAGCTGGGCCATCGCCAGCATCAGCGCGGCCCCGCCCATGTCCTTCTTCATGCGCAGCATCGACGATGCGGGCTTGATGTCGTAGCCGCCGGTGTCGAAGCAGACCCCCTTTCCCACCAGGGACAGCAGCGGCGCGTCGTCGCCGGCCTGCGTGCCGCGCCAGTGTGCGACCACAACCTTGGGGGCGCGGGCCGATCCGGCCCCGACATGGGCGATGGTCGGGTAGGCCTGGGCCAGGTCCCGTCCCTTCACGATCCGGACGTCCGCGCCCAGCGGTTCCAGGGCCTGGCGCGCGGCGCGTGCCAGTTCGGACGGCCCCATCAGGTTCGGCGGGGTATTGATCAGGTCCCGGCCCAGCCGGATGGCGCGTGCCACCTCGGCACCAGCCGCGCCACCGGACGGCACGATCAGGCGGGCGACGTCAGGCGTCTCCTCCACTTTCCGGCCGAACGCAGGCATCCGATAGGCGCCGAGACAGAATCCCAGCACGGCGGTGGCTGGCGCCAGCCCGTCGGGAAGCGCGATCGTCCACGGCCCCGGGGGCAATGCGCCGGCCAGGCCGCCGAACAGGAACGGGTCGGTGCGGTCGCCGGCGCCCAGCACCGCCGCCGCCACACCGCCGTTTCCGGGGACGAGGGCCAGTTCCCCTGCCCGCCCGCGGAACCCCGACTCCCGCAGGAACGCCGCCCCGGAGTCGCCGATTCGGGTCGCCAGGTCACCGGCGTCGGCCTGGCGGAGCACATGTACCGTCCGTGTCCGCGCGCGCCTGCCGCGGGTCGCCGGCAGCAGGCACGAAAAATCTTCTACGGACATGACAAACCTCCCGGATCCTTTTGGACGTCCTGTAGGCGCAGCCTGCGTCCATGCAGGCGCCGGCGCAACCATTGGCGGACAATTCCACAGAATGTCGCGGGTTTTGCTTGCATTCCGCCCTGCGTCATCTGAGCATGCGGACATGACGGGTGTACCCATGGGGGCAGGCCCCCTTCGCGCCGCGCGCCGCTCCTCCGGCCCAGCTGTCGCCTCGCGCGTCAGGGCGGTTCTTGGCCCGACCAATACCGGCAAGACGCACCTGGCGATCGAACGGCTGCTGGCCCATTCCAGCGGCATCATCGGTTTTCCCCTGCGCCTGCTGGCCCGCGAGAATTATGAACGGATGGTGGCCGCCAAGGGCACCGGCGCCGTTGCCCTGATCACCGGCGAGGAAAAGATCGTTCCCCCCGGCGCGCGCTGGTTTTCCTGCACCGTCGAGGCCATGCCCCTGGACCGGATGGCGGAATTCGTCGCGGTGGACGAAATCCAGCTCTGCGCCGATCCTGATCGTGGGCATGTCTTCACCGACCGGCTGCTGCATGCGCGCGGCCTGGTGGAGACGATGTTCCTGGGCGCCGAGACGATTCGCCCGTTGCTGCGCCGCCTGGTGCCAGGGGTGGAAATCGAAAGCCGTCCCAGGCTTTCTCAACTGACCCATGTCGGGGCCAGCAAGCTGACCCGCCTGCCCCCCCGTTCGGCAATCGTCGCGTTCTCGGCGACCGAGGTCTATGCCATCGCCGAACTGATCCGCCGACGCCGGGGCGGGTGCGCGGTGGTCATGGGCCAGTTGTCGCCCCGCACGCGCAACGCACAGGTCGCCCTCTATCAGGATCGCGAGGTGGATTACCTGGTCGCGACCGACGCGATCGGCATGGGCCTGAACATGGATGTCAACCATGTCGCCTTCGCCGGCCTGTCGAAGTTCGACGGGTCCCGGGCGCGGGGCCTGACATCGGCCGAAATCGCCCAGATCGCCGGGCGCGCCGGACGCGGGATGCGCGACGGCACCTTCGGCAGCACCGGCACGTGCCCCGCCTTGCCGGACGAGGTGGCCGAGGCGGTTGAAACGCACCGCTTCGACCCGATCGAACGCCTGTTCTGGCGCAACAGCGCCCTCGATTTCTCCAGTCCCGAAGCCCTGCTGGACAGCCTGAACCGTCCCCCGCCAACGTACGGGCTGACCGCCGGCAACGAAGCATCGGACGTGCTGACATTGTCCAGCCTGTCCGCAATTCCGGATATCCGGGCCCTGGCGCGATCCTCCGGCGCCACGCGGCTGTTGTGGGAAGCCTGCCAGATCCCGGATTTCAGGAAACTGGGGGATGAGACCCATACCCGTCTGTGCGCGCGCATCTTCACCCATGTCATCCGCGACGGAGATGTTCCCGCAGCCTGGATGGACTCCCAGATCGCGGCGTTTGCGCGGCCCGAGGGCGATATCGATTCGCTCATGCACCGCCTGTCGGGGATCCGCGTCTGTTCCTATATCGCGGCGCGCAGGGACTGGGTCCGTAATGCCGAGCACTGGCAGGCCCGCGCGCGGGACGTCGAAGATCAATTGTCGGACGCGCTGCATGAACGGCTGACGGCGCGTTTCGTCGACCGTCGCGCCGCCTCGCTGATCCGGCGCCTGGACGAATCCTCGGGCGGGGACGAACTGCTGTCCGCCGTCACGTCCCAGGGTGAGGTCGTGGTCGAGGGGCATCCGGTCGGCAGGGTCGCCGGGCTGGATCTGGCACCGGATCCGGACTGTGAGCATCCTGACCGGCGCCTGTTGCTGCGTGCCGCGCGGCGGGCATTGCGCGCGGAAATTCCGCGCCGCGTGCACAGCCTGACCACCGCGGGGGACGAGGCGTTCGATATCTCGCCCGACGGGCGGTGTCTGCTTTGGGACGGCGCCCCGATTGCCCGGCTGCGCGGTGGCGACGACCTGCTGCGTCCGCGGATCGAGGTGCTCGACAACGCCTTCCTGGACGGCGCGCAGCGCGAGAGGATCCGCGCCCGCCTGGCGGCGTGGCTGGACCGACAGGTCCAGGACGTCATGGCGCCGCTCTTTGCCGCCCGTGCCGCAGTGGAGCACGATCCGGCACTGCGCGGTATCCTGCATCGCCTGATGGAACAGGGGGGGGTCGCGATCGGCGGCGACCCCGTGGCCCCGATCCTGCGCGGGCGGTTGAAGGCGCTGGGGGTCCGGGTCGGGCGTCATGCTGTACTGATGCCTTCCCTGCTGCGTCCCGCCGCCATGCGGCTGCGTGCCGTCCTGATGGCGGCGCGGGCGGGACGGCCACTTCCCGCCATGCCGCCTGCCGGTGCGGTGTCCATACCGGTGGACGAGAATCGGGATCCGATGCTGACCCGCATGGGCTGGATCCTGGCCGGTCCCATACGCCTGCGCCTGGACATCGCCGAAAAATTGTCGGCGGAACTGCGCTGGCGTGCGCGCAACGGCCCCGTTCCCCTGCCCGACGGCCTGCCGTCGCGCCTGGGCGTCCGGCCCGAGGCTGTGGCCGCCATCCTGAAGGCGCTCGACATCCCTGTGCGTGCCGCGCGCCCATTGAAGGAGTGCGAATATGGGCCGGCGGTTCCCCCCATGCTGGCCGCTACGCCCGAGGTCCGGCGGCGTCAACGCCACCAGCATCGCACCGCATCGGCCCCTGCGGCGACGTCCGATATTGTCGAAGCGGCCATGCCGGTGCCGATCGTCGCCCGGTCCCGGCCGGGCAACGATCGACGCGTGCCCACCGTGCCCGATGGCCCGTTCGCCGTCCTCGCGGTGCTGAAGAAGCGCCAGTCGTCGTGAGGCGTGATGCACGCGGGGACGCCAACCCGCAGGAGGCGCAGAGGCTGGACCTGTGGCTGTGGTGCGCGCGCTTCGCCCGCAGCCGTCCCGATTGCGCCCGCATCGCCGAGGCCGGCGCGGTGCGGATCAATCGTCAGCGCACCGAGAAGGCCCATGCCCTGGTGCGGCCGGGGGATATCCTGACCCTGCCCGGCCCCGGCGGACGGGGCGTCGTGGTCCTGAGGATCGTCGCGTTGGCCGCGCGACGCGGGCCGGCCCCCGCGGCCCGCCTGCTGTATGACATCGTGCCGGAACAGGTCCCGCCCCCGTCGGTCGCGGCCGGATAAGGCGAACGCACCGGGTGGCACGGTCTTTGACTTGCCATGGCGTCAAAAGACTTTCATATCTGCGCGCATTGTAGGCGAGGACCAGCATGGCCGGCCCCCTCGCAGGACCCCTATGGCTGGCGACGTCATGCCAGCCTCCAGATGATCGGAGACGAACGATGACCTACGTGGTCACCGAAAACTGCATCCGCTGCAAATTCATGGACTGTGTCGAGGTGTGCCCGGTCGACTGCTTCTATGCCGGCGACAATTTCCTCGTCATCAATCCCGACGAGTGCATCGATTGCGGCGTGTGCGAGCCCGAATGTCCGGCGGAGGCCATCGTCCCCGACAGCGACGACCGCGCGGCGGCCTGGGCCGAGATCAACGCCAGCTATTCCGTCAAATGGCCCAACATCACCCGCAAGGGCACGCCCCCGGCTGACGCCGAGGAGTGGAAGGACAAGCCGAACAAGAAGGACCTGCTGTCCGCCGAGCCGCATAAGGACTGAGGCAGCCCACGACATCCGGATCGGCGGAGGTGCCTCCTCCGCCGATTGCCCCCATCGGGGCCTGCGAACATGGAACATGGAAAAGGGCCGGTGAGGATGATCCTCACCGGCCCTTTTCCATATCCAGCATCCGGACCGCCGAGACGGTCCGGATAACCGGGCCCGCGGTCGCGACCGCGGGCACCGGGGATCAGCGCGACATCATGTTGATCGCGGTGTCATGCATGATGAACAGCGTACCACCGATCAGGATCGCGACGGACATGACGGTGAAGGCAAAGGCCATCACGTTCCAGCGCTGCGCCGACGATCCGTTCATGTGGAGGAAGAACACCAGATGAACGACGACCTGCACGACTGCCAGGACCGCAATCGCGGCAATGGTACCGGCCGGAGAGAAGCTGTGGGCCATGACCAGCCCGAAAGCAGCCGCCGTCAGCAGGACGGCAATCACGAACCCGGTAAGGTAAGACCCTACGCTTCCGTGGCTCTCGCCCGAATGGGCTGTATGTGCATCAGCCATCAGATCACACTCATCAGATAGACAAAGGTGAAGACACAGATCCAGACGATGTCCAGGAAGTGCCAGAACAGGCTCAGGCAGGTGAGCTTGTTCATCATCCGCTCGGACAGGACCGTCTTGCCCGTGGACTGGACCATGAGGACCGCCATCCACAGAAGACCGCACGTGACGTGCAGGCCGTGCGTGCCCACCAGCGTGAAGAACGACGACAGGAACGCGCTGCGATCCGGGCCGTTGCCTTCGGCGACCATGTGGGAAAATTCACGGATTTCCATGAACAGGAAGCCCAGGCCGAGGAGGAACGTGACCGCCAGCCACATCCGCATCGTGCCCAGCTTGTTCTGGTGGGCCGAGATCATGCCGAAACCGTAGGTGATCGAGCTGACCAGCAGGATCGCGGTTTCGATTCCGACACCCGAAAGGTCGAAGAGTTCCTTGCCGGTAGGACCACCGGCAAACTGGTTCCGCATCACCGCGAACACTGCGAACAGCGTTCCGAAGATGAGGCAGTCCGTCATCAGATACAGCCAGAACCCGAACACCACGGGAGATTCGTGGTGTTCGTCGTGGGCATGGGCCGCATCAACTGTCATATCGTGCGCCATTATTCCGCCGCCTGTGCTGCCATGAGGTTACGAGTATGCTCGTTCTCGATACGGGCAACTTCCGACACCGGCACGTAGTAGTCGACATCGTTGTTGCTGCTCCGCGCGATCACCGTCGCGATGACGCCGATCAGGCCGATAGCCGCAAGCCACCAGATATACCAGATCGCAGCAAAGCCGAGGACCAGGCTGAACGCACCGACGAAGAAACCGGCTGAGGTGTTCTTCGGCATGTGGATCGGCTGATAGTCCGCACCGGCCGCGCGCGTGTCGATGCCAGCTTCCTTGTCGTGGGCGAAGGCGTCGAGGTCATGCACCGTCGGGACGACGGCGAAGTTGTAGAACGGCGGCGGCGAAGAGGTCGACCATTCCAGCGTGCGCGCATTCCACGGATCGCCCGTCAGGTCACGGTTTTCCGCCAGGTTCCGGTCACGGATGGAGACATACAGCTGCGTCAGCTGGCAGACGATGCCGCATGCGATCAGCACGGCGCCGAATTCGGCGACCAGCAGCCACGGATACCAGTCCGGATTGTCATAGTGGTTCATGCGACGGGTCATGCCCATGAAGCCGAGGACATAGAGCGGCATGAACGCGAAGTAGAAGCCGATGAACCAGAACCAGAACGCCCGCTTGCCCCAGGCCTCGTTCAGCTTGAAGCCGAAGGCCTTCGGGAACCAGAAGTTCATGGCCGCGACATAGCCGAAATACACACCGCCGATGATCACGTTGTGGAAGTGGGCGATGACGAACAGGCTGTTATGCAGGACGAAGTCGGCGGCCGGGATGGCGAGCATCACGCCGGTCATGCCACCGATGGTGAAGGTGATCATGAAGCCGATCACCCAGTACATGGTCGCGTGGAATTCGACGCGGCCCTTATACATGGTGAACAGCCAGTTGAAAATCTTCACGCCCGTCGGGATCGCGATGATCATCGTCATGATGCCGAAGAACGCGTTGACGTTCGGGCCGGCGCCCATGGTGAAGAAATGGTGGACCCACACGACCAGCGACAGCACCATGATGGAGCAGGTCGCATAGACCATCGTGTTGTAGCCGAACAGCGGCTTGCGCGAGAAGGTCTGCGTGATTTCGGAGAACGCGCCGAAGGCAGGCAGGATCAGGATGTAGACTTCCGGATGGCCCCAGGCCCAGATCACGCTCAGATAGAGCATCTGGTTGCCGCCGCCGTCATTGGTGAAGAAGTGCATGCCCAGATAGCGGTCGAGGCCCAGCAGACCCAGCGCCACCGTCAGGATGGGGAACGCCACCATGATCAGAACTGTCGTGCAGAAGATGGTCCAGGTGAACACCGGCATCTTCATGTAGGTCATGCCCGGCGCGCGCATCTTCACGATGGTGGTGAAGAAGTTGACACCCGTCAGCAGGGTGCCGACACCCGACAGCTGCACCGCCCAGATATAGTAGTCGACACCGACACCGGGGCTGAACTGCGATTCGGACAGCGGGGGATAGGCCAGCCAGCCGCACTGCGAGAACTCACCGATGAACAGCGAGACGTTGATCAGCACGAAGCTGACCGTGGTCATCCAGAAGCTGAGCGAGTTCAGGAACGGGAAGGCCACGTCGCGCGCACCGATCTGCAGCGGGACGATCACGTTCATGAGCCCGGTCATGAACGCCATCGCCATGAAGAAGATCATGATGGTGCCGTGGGCGGAGAAGATCTGGTCGTAGTGATGCGGCGGCAGATAGCCCGGGTTGCCGGCATAGGCCAGCGCGAGCTGCGAGCGCATCATGATGGCGTCCGCGAAGCCGCGGAACAGGGCCACCAGCGCCAGGACGATGTACATCACGCCCAGGCGCTTGTGGTCGACCGAGGTCAGCCACTCTTTCCAGAGGTAGCCCCACTTGCCGTAATAGGTGATGAGGCCGAGCACCGCCAGGCCCGCGATCGCGGCGCCAGCGAATGTTCCAACGAGAATCGGCACATCAAACGGGATGTCCGACCAGCTTAATTTTCCTAACATCTGTCCTATTCCTTCATATTCATGTCGGACATCGCGGACTGCACATGCATCATCTTGCCGGTGCTCTTATCCATGACCATGCCGTTGTTGTACTTGGCCACGATCCCGTCAAAGAGCCCCGGTTCGGCATGTGAGAAATATTCGACCGGGTTCGCCTCGCTCGGCGCCGCCAGCTTCGGATAGTTGGAGCTGTCGAGCTGTTCGGAGGACGCCTTCACCTTCTGGACCCAGGCGGCGTAATCGTCGTTGCTCAGCGCCAGTGCGCGGAAGCGCATGTCGGAGAATCCGCGGCCGCTGAAGTTCGCGGACTCGCCCGCGTAGTTGCCAGCCTCGTTCGAGATCAGGTGAAGCTGCGTCTGCATGCCCGCCATGGCATAGACCATGGAGCCCAGCTGCGGGATGAAGAACGAGTTCATGACCGAGTCCGAGGTGATCCGGAATTCGACCGGGGTGTTCACCGGGAAGGCCATCTGGTTGACGGTGGCAATGCCCTCGTCCGGATAGACAAACAGCCATTTCCAGTCGAGCGCCACGACATCGACATGGATGGGCTTCACGTTCGCCTCTTCATCGATCGGGCGATACGGATCCAGCGACATGCAGGTCTGGTAGGTCAGGACCGCCAGGAACAGGATGATGAGGCTGGGAACGACCCAGATCACGATCTCGATCTTGTTGGAATGCGACCATTTCGGCAGGTATTCGGCGCTCGTGTTCGATTGCCGGTACTGCCAGGCGAACAGCAGCGTCAGGACGATGACCGGCACGACGACCAGCAGCATCGCATAGGTCGAGGTCAGGATCAGGCTCTTTTCCTGAACGCCGATCACGCCTTTGGGGTTGAGGGTATCCCAGTCACATCCCGCCAAGAGGAACGCTGAGGACAAACTTAATAAACTCGATAGTCTTGGCAAGATTTTTTTCTTCATCTCACGCCTCGTTGGTTTCGACATCACCCTTGCTCATATGCTCGCTTCGTCCACGGGCCCAAACAATCACGGTCACGCTTCATGTACGTCACGGGACCGGAGTCCCGGCCCCGACATCCCGCAGTGCCTCACTTCAAGTGACATCCAGCCTTCGTCCACCCTTCATATCGGAATATGAGGTCTTCGTCGGTTCGGTCCCGTCATGAGTATCGTTGTGCCTTCCGGCCATGATCTCGATCAAGGATTCCGATCCGACGGCAGCCTCATACTCCGGCTTCGGATGGGAACGGGTAGCAGTGCCGCCTTGTGGTCTGAAGCGTCTCTCTGCGCAGTTACCCTTTCGTACAGTTCTCTATCTGCCTTATCCGTCCGGAACGACCTCGCAGGCAAGACTTCACGCAATGTTTCTGTTTATTTCATACTGAACTGGTCCAGTTTTTATAAAGTTCTTTATTTCAGTATGTTATACGTGATGATCTTCGATCACATACACGTCATCGCACTTTTTCCGAGGAAGAATAAGTCTTATTTTAGCCTAATTTGCGGCCCCGATTTCCGGGAACGTTTTTGATTTGTTCCCATCCCGCAGCCGAACAAAAAAAGCCCCGCCGAATTGGCGGGGCTCTTCGTTGATTCGCTGCGAATATCGCGGCGGGCAATTGTCCTGGATCAGTTGTCCTGGTTGCTGCGTACGCCCATGAACTGCAGCAGGAACTGGAACAGGTTGATGAAATTCAGATACAGCGCCAGCGCGTCATACACGCTCCGCTTGGCCGCGCCTTCCGGCCCCTCGTAATAGGCGAATTGCTGGTAGCTCAGCTTGATGCGCTGGGTGTCGAACGCGGTAAGGCCGACGAAGATAAAGACGCCGACGATGCTGTAGAGGAACGCCAGGCCCGAGCTGCGCAGGAACATGTTGACGACGCCGGCGATCACCAGGCCGAACAGTCCCATGATCAGGAACGAGCCGAACCGCGTCAGGTCCGTCTTGGTGACGTAACCCCAGATCGACATCGCCGCGAACGTCCCGGCGGTTACAAAGAAGACGCGAACCACCGAAACACCGGTGAAGGTCATGAGAATGCTGGACAGGCTTGCACCCATCACCGCGCAAAACAGCCAGAACAGAGTCTGGACGGTCTGACGCGAAAGGCGGTTCACGCCCAGCGACATCACCAGCACGAAGCCGAGGGGGGCAATCATCGCCAGCATGCCGAGGCCGGTCGGACGCACCGCGACGCCCATCTCGGTCACGACCTCGCTGAAGAACGCCGCGCGTAGCCCCGTGTTGGCAATCAGGAACGCCACGATGCCGGTCAGCACCAGGCCAGACGCCATCCAGTTGTAGACGCGCAGCATATAGGCACGCAGTCCCAGGTCGAGCACCCCGGCGCCTGCACCGGCGCCGGCGGGTCGGGACATTGTCCGAAAATCCGGGCTGAAAGCCATGTCATCCTTCCTTGTCCGGACAGTCCGGACATATTGCTCTTGTGATGTGGGGCCCGAAACGATCAATTCAAGGAAAAAAGGGCCGCCACTCGAATTACCATCTGTAAATCTTGGCGGCTGACGTCGCGCATTACGACCTGACCACCCTACCTCTTGCATTGTATTATATATGCAACGGGCAGGCGAGTGGAGCCTTTCTCCTGCGATATCAGAGGGCAGAGTCGGCCGATGAGACTTTTCGTCGCCTTGGAGATTGTATCCCCCCTGCGTGAGGCCATTGCGGCCCTGCGCGGAAGCCTTCCCGATATCAGGTGGGCCGATCCCGAGACATATCACCTGACCCTGCGCTTCATCGGCGAGGTCCCAAGCCGACCGGCGCAGGAAGACATCCACCATGCGCTGTCGGCCATCCACGCGCGCCCCTGCCCCCTGATCCCCGAACCGCCCGGCCTGTTCGAGCAGAATGGCGGACAGGGCATGCTTTGGGTCGGCATTGCCAGGACCGATCCGCTGCTGCATCTCCAGAAGAAGATCGACACCGCGTTACGGCGCTCGGCCGGGGTGCCAGTCGAACGCCGGCGCTTCCTGCCGCATGTCACGATCGGTGCCGGTCCGCGGCTTCCTGACGGGACGATGTCAGCGTGGCTGGCCCATTATGCGAGGACCCCGCTGCCCACCATGCAAGCGACCCGTTTCACGCTGTTCCAATCCCTGCGCGGTGCCGGGCGTCCCGTTTATGAAGCGATGGCCGAATACCCGTTCGCATCATAACTCCCTTTATTTGATGGGGAATAAACCGCAAATCGAGTCGCCGATTTATGCTTTTCGCGTATATTTCCAATGTGATTAATAAATATTAATTTATATGTAGGCTTAACCTCAATCCGAGCCACCCGCAGTCGACCGCCGTTTATCAGGCGCGTGCCGGGAAACCGGCTGCCAGGCGTTCCCTCCTGGTCATGCAGGATACGCATCCTTCGCATTCGTGTGACACCGGAACACTAAAACGTCAGGAGACGGCCGAAATCGTCACATTATTGTCTGAACAAGCCGGATGCGCCCCATGTCGGGACGGTCCGGGGCCGGAACTATCCGGTTTTTCTTTCTGTCACGAGGACTTCGGACATGATGCGAGCCGTTTTCGGGAAAAGACGCTCTCTGCGAGGAGCGCTTGCCGCCGGAACGATATGCGCGGCACTGCTTTCGGGCCACGCGGTTTCCACACTTGCCGCTGACACCGATTTCGGCGCGACGGGCGAGGCGATCATCCACGCCGACGACCATCCCGGAAACTGGCTGACCTATGGCCGCACCTATTCCGAACAGCGCTACAGCCCGCTGGACCAGATCAACCGGTCGAATGTCGGCAACCTGAAACTGGCATGGTATTACGATCTGGACACCAACCGGGGACAGGAAGGCACCCCCCTGGTGGTCGACGGCGTCATGTACGCGACCACGAACTGGAGCAAGATGAAGGCCCTGGACGCGGCGACGGGCAAGCTGCTGTGGGCCTATGATCCGCGTGTTCCGGGCAACATCGCCGACAAGGGATGCTGCGATACGGTCAATCGCGGTGCCGCGTACTGGAACGGCAAAGTCTATTTCGGAACGTTCGACGGCCGGCTGATCGCGCTGGACGCCAAGACCGGCAAGCTGGTCTGGAGCGTGAACACCATTCCCGCGGACGCAAGCCTGGGCCACCAGCGGTCCTATACCGTCGACGGCGCCCCGCGCATTGCCAAGGGCCGGGTCATCATCGGCAATGGCGGTGCCGAATTCGGGGCACGCGGCTTCGTCTCGGCCTTCGATGCCGAGACCGGGAAGCTCGACTGGCGCTTCTTCACCGTGCCGAATGCGCAGAACAAGCCTGACAACGCGGCGTCGGACAGTGTCCTGATGAACAAGGCCTACCAGACATGGAGCCCGACCGGAGCCTGGACGACCCAGGGCGGCGGCGGAACGGTCTGGGATTCGATCGTCTACGACCCCGTCACCGACCTGGTCTATCTGGGCGTAGGCAACGGATCGCCCTGGAATTACAAGTACCGGTCGGACGGAAAGGGCGACAATTTCTTCCTGGGCAGCATCGTGGCCATCAAGCCCGAGACCGGCGAGTATGTCTGGCACTTCCAGGAAACGCCGATGGACCAGTGGGACTATACCTCGGTCCAGCAGATCATGACGCTTGACCTGCCGATCAACGGGCAGACCCGGCACGTCATCGTCCACGCGCCGAAGAACGGCTTCTTCTACATCATCGACGCGAAGACCGGCGAATTCCTGTCGGGCAAGAACTATGTCTACGTGAACTGGGCCAGCGGGCTGGATCCGAAGACCGGTCGCCCGATCTATAATCCGGACGCGTTGTACACCCTGAACGGCAAGGATTGGTACGGTATTCCCGGCGATCTGGGCGGTCATAATTTCGCGGCGATGGCCTTTAGTCCGCGGACCGGCCTGGTTTATATCCCCGCGCAACAGGTGCCGTTCCTGTACACGAGCCAGGTCGGCGGTTTCAAGGCGCATCCCGACAGCTGGAATCTCGGCCTGGACATGAACAAGGTCGGCATTCCCGACTCGCCGGAAGCCAAGCAGGCCTTCATCAAGGACCTGAAGGGCTGGATCGTCGCCTGGGATCCGGTGAAACAACAGGAAGCCTTCCGCGTAGATCACAAGGGACCGTGGAACGGCGGCATCGTGGCAACGGCGGGCGACCTGCTGTTCCAGGGCCTGGCCAACGGCGAATTCCACGCCTACGACGCGACGAACGGCACCGATCTGTTCCACTTCGCGGCACAGAGCGGCATCATCGCCCCGCCCGTCACTTACCTGGCCAATGGCAAGCAGTATGTTGCGGTCGAGGTCGGCTGGGGCGGCATCTATCCCTTCTTCCTCGGCGGACTGGCACGGACCAGCGGTTGGACGGTCAATCATTCGCGGGTGATCGCCTTCTCGCTGGATGGCAATGCCAAACTGCCGCCGCAAAACGACAAGGGGTTCCTGCCTGTCAAGCCGCCCGCCGATTATGACGGCAAGCGGACCGACAACGGATATTTCCAGTTCCAGACCTATTGCGCAGCCTGCCACGGCGACAATGCCGAGGCCGGGGGCGTGCTGCCCGATCTGCGCTGGTCCGGCGCGATCCGCCATCAGGATGCGTTCTACAATGTGGTCGGGCGCGGTGCCCTGACGGCCTACGGCATGGATCGTTTCGACACTTCGATGACGCCGGAGCAGATCGAGGACATTCGCCAGTTCCTGATCAAGCGCGCCAACGACACCTACCAGAGGGAGGTTGATGCCCGGAAGAACGATGCCGGCGTGCCCCAGCAATGAGGTCCCTCATGCCGGTTTTCCATCTTTTTTGCATCAATGCGACGCATGGTGAACAGAATGCTCAACAGGCTTAAAGTTGCGATCGGCACGACGGCGTTCGGCCTTCTTGCCACGGGGGCGATGGCGCAGGCGCCGGATCAGGCGCTGATCGACAAGGGGGCCTATGTTGCGCGACTGGGCGACTGTGTCGCCTGTCATACGGCCCTGCATGGCCAGGCCTATGCAGGGGGCCTGGAAATCAAGAGCCCGATCGGCACGATCTATTCGACCAACATCACGCCCGACCCGACCTACGGTATCGGACGCTACACGTTCGAGGATTTCGACCAGGCGGTTCGTCACGGCGTACGCAAGGACGGGTCGACGCTCTACCCTGCGATGCCCTATCCTGCCTTCTCGCGCATGAGCAGCGACGACATGCATGCGCTCTATGCGTATTTCATGCACGGGGTGGCGCCCGCGGCGCAGCCGAACAAGCCGGTCCAGATCTCGTGGCCGCTGTCTATGCGCTGGCCTCTGTCGATCTGGCGCATGCTGTTCTCGCCCTCGCCCGCCGAGTTCAAGCCCGCCCCCGGGACTGATCCCGTCGTCGCGCGCGGCGAATATCTGGTTACCGGCCCGGGCCATTGCGGCGCCTGCCACACTCCGCGCGGTTTCGCCATGCAGGAAAAGGCGCTGGATGGCAGCGGCGGAGCGGTGTTCCTGTCGGGTGGGGCCCCGATCGACAATTGGGTCGCGCCCAGCCTGCGCAACGATCCGGCGGTCGGCCTGGGCCGCTGGTCGGAGGATGATATCTATTATTTCCTGAAATCGGGGCGCATCGACCATTCGGCGGTCTTCGGCGGCATGGCCGACGTGGTGGCCTGGAGCACGCAGTATTTCTCCGACGATGATCTGCGTGCGATTGCCAAATACCTCAAGAGCCTTCCGCCTGTGCCGCCGTCGCAGGGTGATTATACCTATGACCCGTCCACCGCCGACATGCTGGCATCGGGCAAGACAGCGAGTTCGCCCGGCGCCGACGTCTATCTGAAGCAATGCACGATCTGCCATCGCAATGACGGCGGCGGCGTGGCCCGCATGTTCCCGCCTCTGGCCGGCAACCCGGTGGTCGTGACGGACAACCCCACGTCCCTGGTCAACGTGATCGTCAACGGCGGCGTGTTGCCCCCGACCAACTGGGCACCCTCCGCCGTGGCCATGCCGGCCTATGGCAAGACATTGTCGCCGCAGCAGATCGCCGATGTCGTCAATTTCATCCGGTCCAGCTGGGGCAATCGCGCGCCGGCCAGCGTCACCGCGGCCGATGTCACCAAGCTGCGCGCCACGGGGGCGCCGGTGTCCAGCAGCGGATGGAACAGTTCCAGCAGCGGGTGGCTGATCTTCCATCCGCAGCCTTACGGTGCCGGATGGACGTTCGCGCCGCAGACCCATTCCGGGGTCGACCAGGCCCAGTAACCGGCACCCGGTCTGTCGTCTTGCCGATTGCCGCCGCGGGGGGAAACCTCCCGCGGCGGTTTTCTTATGCGCTCTTCTTTGGCATAATCGGGACGTCACAATCCGGGCCAGACGGCAGCGACGGAGCGGCAGATCATCCCATGGAACGCATCGTGGTCCTGACCGGGGCCGGCATCAGCAGGGAATCAGGCCTCGATACCTTTCGGGATGCCGACGGGATCTGGAGCCGGTACGACATCGAGGATGTCTGCACGCCTGATGCATTCCGACGCGACCCGGCGCTGGTAGACCGTTTTTACAATGACCGGCGCGCCGAACTACGCCGTGTAGGACCCAATGCCGCTCATCTTGCGCTGGCCCGGCTGGAGGAGGCCGCACGCACGGGGGCATGGCACGGCGAAATTCTGGTCATCACGCAGAATATCGACGACCTGCATGAACGTGCGGGCAACCGGAACGTCTGGCACATGCATGGTGAGTTGCTGCGCGTGCGATGCGCCTCGTGCGGCGGCACGCCCGAATGGCATGCCGATTGCCTTCCCGAGACGCCCTGCCCGCTCTGTGGCCGCCCAAGCCTGCGTCCCGACGTCGTGTGGTTCGGTGAGATTCCACTGCACATGCCGCGGATCGAGGCCGCATTGGGGGCATGCGACTTGTTCGTCTCCATCGGAACGTCCGGCACCGTCTATCCCGCTGCCGGTTTCGCCGCCCTGGTCGAAGGTCACGCCGAGACGCTGGAGATCAATCTTGAGCCATCGGTTGCCTCGGCCCGCTTCGACCGGTTCATGACTGGTCCCGCCACGCGTATGGTGCCCCGTTGGGTCGATGAGGTCCTGGCCGGATGAACGGTCCGCAGCGATGACGGATGGACCTGGGGACAGCGACCTGGAGGATTTCGTCCGCCAGGTCAGGGCCTGCAGGGTCTGCGCGGCCGACCTGCCCCTGGGGCCGCGTCCCATCCTGCATGTGTCGCGGACGGCACGGATCCTGATCGCAAGCCAGGCTCCCGGCACGCGGGTGCATGAGACCGGTATTTCCTTCAACGATGCCTCGGGCGACCGCCTGCGCGGCTGGCTGGGGATCGACCGGGACGTTTTCTACGACACCAGCCGCATCGCTCTCGTACCGATGGGAATGTGCTATCCGGGACGACTTCCGAACGGGGGCGATCGTCCCCCGCGCCCCGAATGCGCGCCCTTGTGGCGCAACCGGATCTTGGCGATGATGCCCGATATCCGGCTGACCCTTCTCGTCGGGTCCTATGCCCAGGCCGCCGTGCTGGGACCCGGGCGCGTCGAGGATCGCGTCCGGAATTTCCGCGACGTCATGCCGCATTATTTTCCCCTGCCCCATCCGTCCTGGCGCACTGGGGCATGGGAACGCCGCACCCCCTGGTTTGCGACCGACGTGCTGCCCGTCCTGCGGGCAGCCATCCGCCCCTTGCTGGAGCGGGACGGCGCGTCAGGATGAGGCTGCGTGGACGATCGTCAAGGTCAGGCCTTCGATCCCCGCCGACAGGATCTGCACCCCGATGCACAGCAGGATCAATGCCGCCAGACGGGACACGATCCGCGCGCCGGTCACACCCAGGAACGTCATCAGCCGGTCGGCATAGGCATAGGCCAGCCAGATCGTGGCGGCCACGACCACGGCGGCCAGCGAAAGCGCGACATAGAACAGGATGCTGCCGGCCGAGGCCGGTCGCGCGGCGCTCAGTGCGATGGCGACCGAAATGGTGCCGGGACCGACGGTGAACGGCATCGTCATCGGGAAAAACGCCATTTCCGTCCAGCTCGGCGCCGCAAGGGTGCGGCCGTCCTGCCGGGCCTGCTTCTCTTTCCGGGCCGCCGCTTCCTCGGGCGCCTGCAGCAGCGCCCATGCGCGGACCGCGACGACTAGCCCGCCGGCGATCCGCAGCGAATCGATCGTGATTCCGAAGAAAGCCAGGATGGCACTGCCGATCCAGATCGAGGCGATCAGCAGGCATGCGGAATAAAATGCAACGGCGCGGGCCAGCGCCAGGCATTCGGACCGCGTTCGTCCGGCCGTCACCTGCGTGAAGATCAGCGCGGCACCAAGCGGATTTACGATGGAAAACAATGCCGGAAACGCCAGCAGGAACGTATCGGCCACGACGGCAAAATCGCCTGCCCCGCCCTGGGGCAAGACGGCGTGAAGGCTTGGCGACATCATCTTCGTCCCCGGGGGGCAATGGCGCCGGATGGCGCCACGCGGGATCAGTGCTACCGTTTTTCCGAAGCCCGGCTGTCCGTCAAGGCTTGTCGGTGATGCGGGCGACGACCGACAGCGAATGTCCGCCATCCGCCGGCTGCATGATCGCCCGGACGGTCGCCACGCTCTGCGGAACGCAGCACAGATAGGTCGTGGGCTCCCCGACCCCGCCCTCCAGAGGCCACGAGGTCAGGCCCAGATCGTTGTACACGTCCAACATAGACGTTCCGACCCGCCAGAAGACCGGCTGCCGCCCCTCCTGTACCGCCAGATCGCGCAGCCACCAGATGGCCGAGGCACAATCGTCCCATGCCCCCGCCGGATCGCCCACGCCGATCAGGAAGCCATCGATTCGAAGAAACGGCAGCATCGCACTTCCGGCGGCGCCCGGAATCAGGCCGGCGGGCGTGCCGGGGCCCGGATCGTCCACGGCATGGTCCAGCGCGCGATATTGGGCCTGTCCGTCATCGTTCCATGGCAGGACGACAATCTGGCCAGGACGGACCAGGCGCCCGATCATGACCAGGCCCAGGACGACGGCCAGCCCCATGGTCCATTGCGCCACGCCATGGGTCGAAGTGAAGAGCATGACCTCCCACCAGCTTCCGCCGACCTCGTCGCGCGGGCCGGAACAGACCAGCACCAGGACGCAGCCGATCAGCAAGACCAGCGACAGGATCGTGCGGAACGCCAGGGGTTCGCTGAGGATACGCGCGTGACGATAATAGGAACTGCGGAACGGGGCGATCAGGATCGCCACCAGGCCCAGGATTCCCGGAACGGCAAGCGATGCCCCGCGCAGCAGCGTCAGGGCGACGGCGCAGACCAGAAGGCCCAACGTTACCTTCCACGCCAGGGTCACGCGCTGCGACAGGCCGACCGCCAAGCCGATCAGCGCCACGCCGATCAACGACAGCAGGTAATCGCCCGCCACCCCGACCAGATGGTGCAGTCCGCCCGCATTCGTCCAGGATGCGGGGTCCAGGATCGTCAGCGCGACCAGCAGCGCACCACAGATCGATACGGCGCCGGTGGCTACGACGACCGAGAAGTCGGCCTCGCTCTCGCGGATGACATGGCTGGGACGGGTTTCGCGCGGGCCGCGGCGCGGGGCCTGCGGCGCGGCCTTGCGGGCCAGGGCGGCATCCCCGCGCAGGAACAGTTCATGGCCCGCGAACATGGCCCCGGCCAGAAACAGCGGGATGATGTAATAGAACAGGCGGAAGACAAGGATCGTGCTGATGATTTGTGTGGCCTGCAGATACGGGCTCAATGCCAGCATCATCGCCCCGTCGAACACACCCAGCCCGCCCGGCACGCTGGCCATCAGCCCGGCCGTATAGGACGCGATGTAGATCGCCAGGAAGACGCCGTATCCCAGGCCGGTGCCCGGCGGCAGGAAAGTATAGGCGATGCCGGCCGTCGCCGCGACCTCGGCCGCCGCGACGAGCGTCTGGGCCACCGCCATGCCGGGCGAGGGAAAGGTGATCGTATGGCGCCAGAGCCGCACTTCCGACAGCCGAAGGCCCAGCAGGATATAGGTGGCCACCCCCAGCCACATCAGCAGCCCTGCGCCCGACAGCAGGGCATGCGGCAGGTGCCGCCCGACGATCGGCACGGCGCCGGGTTCGATCAGCAGCACCGCGCCGACCAGCGCCCCCGCGCCCAGCAGATAGGTTGCGGAACAGAAGGCGATGATCTGGGCGATGGCGAAGGGGCCCAGGCCCCAGTTCCCATACAGCCTGAACCGCACGGCGGCCCCCGAAATCGCCGCGAATCCCAGATTGTGCGACAGCACGTAGGAACAGAAGGACGCGAACGCCGTGCGCCGGAACGACATGCGGCATCCGACCTGCACGACCGCCAGGCAGTCGTAGAAGGACAGGATAAAATAGGACAGGACGGTGCAGCCCACCCCTGCGGCAAGGGTCGAGGCCGGAATCGTCTTCAATGCCGCGCGGATGTCGTTCCAATGCAGGTCCCGGACCTCGTGCTGGACCACCACGATCGCGGCGATCATCAGCACCAGGCCGATCGCGTGGGGCACATGGCGCAGCATCCGCTGCCAGCCACGCGGCGGGGGTGTCGGCACGTCAGGCATGATGTTCCGGTTCACGGGCATGACGAGTCCGGGAACGTCATGTCACGATCCGCCGGGGGTCTCAGACCACGCCGGCGCCTGTCGACGCGCCGATGGATGGGCGGGCCAGCGCCGCCTCGATCAGTTCGATCGTTTCCGATACGCCGTACAGCCCGATGAAAATCCCGAAGCGCGGTCCTTCCTTCTGGCCCAAGAGGACCTCATACAGGCATCCGAACCAGTCGCGCAGCGGTTCGAACCCGTGGCGCTTGCCGATCTCGAAGACCAGGTTCTGCAACGTGTCCGGCTCGGCGGGGTTGTCCGCCAGGCCGCGCAGATTGTCGGCCAGGTCCGCAAGTGCCGCGCGTTCCCGCGCGTCGGGCTGGCGATAGGTTTTCGCCGGCCGCACGAAATCGGCGTAATAGACGATCGCATGGTCCACCAGACGGGCCAGCATCGGGCAGGCCGCCGGCGACGCCGCCGAATCATAGCGGCGGATGAACCGCCACAGCACGTCCGGGGTTTCAGCGTTTGCGACGCTGGCCAGGTTCAGCAGCATGCCGAAGGTCAACGGGCTGCCGGCGTCCGGGCCGATCCGCCCTGCATGGATGAACCAGGCCGGGTTCGCCGGCAGCGCCGGGTCGTCATCGGACATGGCGGCGGCGCGGCCGACATTGGCCAGGTACTCGTCTGCCGCTTTGGGGATCACGTCGAAAAACAGGCGCTTTGCCCGCTGCGGCGCATTGAACATGTATTGGGACAGGCTTTCGGGCGGCGCGTAACGCAGCCATTCCTCGACCGAAATCCCGTTGCCCTTGGATTTGGAGATCTTCTGCCCGTTTTCGTCCAGGAAAAGCTCGTAGGTCAGGCCCGCCGGAGGGTCGCCGCCCAGGATCCGGCAGATCTTGCCCGACAGCTTCACGCTGTCGATCAGATCCTTGCCGGACATTTCGTAATCGACGCCCAGGGCGAACCAGCGCATGGCCCAATCGGCCTTCCACTGCATCTTGGCGCCGCCGCCGGTCACCGGGGTCTCGAACACCGTGCCGTCCTCGTCCGTCCAGCGTACGGTTCCGGCATCGGCGTCGATCGCGTCCATGCGCACCTGCATCACCAGGCCGGTGCGCGGGTGGATGGGCAGCACGGGGGAATAGGTCGCGCGGCGATCCGGCCCCAGGGTCGGCGCGATGACGGACACGATTTCGTCATGGACCTCGAGCACCCGGCGCAGCGCGGCGTCGAACCGGCCACCGGTATAATAGTCGGTCGAGGACGCGAATTCGTAATCGAAGCCGAATCCGTCCAGGAATGACCGCAGGCGTGCATTGTTATGCGCGGCAAAGGAGTCATGGGTGCCGAAGGGGTCGGGAACCCGCGACAGGGGCTTGCCCAGGTGCTGGCGCAGCATGTCGCCGTTCGGCACATTGTCCGGCACCTTGCGCAAGGCGTCCATGTCGTCCGAAAAGGCCAGAAGGCGCGTAGGACGTCCCGTCAGGCGCGTATAGGCGTGGCGCACCCAGGACGTCCGCGCCACCTCGCCGAACGTGCCGATATGGGGCAGGCCCGACGGGCCGTATCCGGTTTCCAGCAATGCGGGCCTGTCGTCGGCCCCCGTCCGTTTTTCGACATGCGCGGCCAGCCTCGCGGCTTCCTCGAAGGGCCAGGCCTTGGGCAGGGGAGCGGGATCGGGGCGGTTCTGTTCGGACATGATGCGCGGAAGCTATGAACTGGAACGACACGGGTCAATCCAAACCATACATCATCTTCACAGCGGAATAAGCGACGATGACGTCCGTAACGGGCGACAGGCGGCCATATGTGCCCTATATGTTCCTGTGATGGCCGCTTCGCTTCCCCCTTCGGACATGCCGCCCGCCCTGGTCGCACGCCATGGTTCGTGTTCGATCCTGACGCCGGACGGCGAGGTCCTGACCCTGTCGTCCGAAGACGCGGTGCGGGAGCTGCGCCAATGGCCGGCGCCGCTGGTGGTTCATGCACCGCTGACCGCGCGACGGCTTGGCCTGCCGCAACCGGTGCAGCCCACGCCGTGGCTGGACCTGCTGGAACTGTTCGTCTTCGCCCTGCCCGGACGAACGATGCCCCCCACGGTGCGTGGTCTGGCGCAAGCGCTGGAACTGGACGACGGGCAGATCGGATCGGCCGAGGCCGACTTGCTGCCCGAGCTTGCGGATATCCTGCTGGACCGGATCGCCGCCCTGCGCGCTACCCCGGCGGGCGAGGAAATGGCGGCCCTGGCCGTCAGGATGGAACGTGCGGGTTGGGCCTGGGGCCGCAGCGTGCTGGCGGCGCTGGGCGCCGGGACGTCCCTGCCCCCCGAGGCCCTGCAACCGGGCGATGCGATCCGCGTGTGGCGCCGCCTGCCGAAATGGGAGGACGCGGCCCCCCGGCCCCCGCCGGCCAACCAGCCCGTATCGTCCGCCGATGCCCGCCGCCGGCTGGGCGATATCCTGGGTCCCCATGCGGAAACCCGCGTCGGACAGGCCGATTTCGCCGGCGCGGCGTCCGCCGCCTTCGCGCCGCGTCTGGTCCGGGGCGACCCGCACATGGTGCTGGCCGAGGCCGGAACGGGCACCGGCAAGACCCTGGGCTATATCGCGCCAGCCAGCCTGTGGGCGGAACGCAATGGCGGCGCAGTCTGGATCAGCACCTACACCCGTCATCTGCAACGACAGATCGAGGCCGAGCTGGGCCGGCTCTATCCCGATGCGGCGGAACGGCGCCGGCATGTCGTCCTGCGCAAGGGGCGGGAAAACTACCTGTGCCTCCTGAACATGGAGGAAGCGGTGAATATGGCCGGCGCGCGCGGCGATGCGTCCGGGGGCCTGATCGCCTTGTCGCTGGTCGCGCGCTGGGCGGGGGCCACGGCGGATGGCGACCTGATGGGGGGCGATCTGCCGGGCTGGTTCGGCGACCTGTTCGGGCGCGGGCTTCTGGCCGGCATCGCCGACCGGCGAGGCGAGTGCATCCATGGCGCCTGCCCGCATTACCAGCGTTGCTTCGTCGAACATTCCATCCGCCGGGCGCGGGACGCCGACCTGGTGATCGCCAACCATGCCCTGGTGATGAGCCAGGCAGCATGGCATGCCATGGACGGCGATGAGGCGGCGAACGAGGACAATATTCCCACCCGCTATGTCTTCGACGAGGGCCATCACGTGATGGACGCCGCCGACAGCGCGTTTTCCGCCGAACTGTCGGGGCTGGAGGCCGCCGAGCTGCGCCGCTGGCTGCTTGGTGCCGAGGGCGCGCGATCCCGCGCGCGGGGGTTGAAGCGGCGGCTGGATGATCTGGTCGTGGGATATCCCCGCCTGGAAGCGCCCCTGGAGGCCACGTTGCAGGCCGCCCATGCCCTGCCCGCCCCCGGCTGGTCCGGACGGTTGGCAGCCGCGTGGCAATCAACGATCGAGGCGGCGGCCGACACGCCGGCGGAAACGTCGGCGGAGATGCTGATGAACGCTGCGGAATCGTCCCCTTCCCCACCCCTCCTCGCACCGCTCGGTCCTGATGATGTCGCCTTGCCGAACCCGACGGAATGGCTGCTGCATCTTCTGGGACAGCAGGCGCTGGCCCGGTCCACGACCCGCGATTCCCCGGGCGGGCGTCGTCCCGGCGCGATCGAATGCGACCTGCATCCCGTTCCCGAGGAGGTCCTGCCCGCCGCCGCCAGCCTGGCGCGTGCGCTGGACCGCCTGGCCGCGGCCCTGCGCACGCTGGTGGAACGCCTGCTGGAACGGCTGGAGGACGATACGGGCGAACTCGATTCGGCTACCCGCGAGCGAATCGAGGCCGGCGTGCGGACGATTCGCCGTCGGGCATTGAGCAGGGTTGAGGGATGGACCTCCATGCTCCGCGCCCTTGGCGAGCCCGCGGCCGATGGCACGACACCGCAGCATATCGATTTCATACGGCTGGACCGGCGCGACGGGCAGCGTCCCGGCGAGCATGATGTCGGGCTGCATCGCCATTGGCTCGATCCCACGATTCCCTTTGCGACCGTCCTGGCGGCACCCGCCCATGGAATCCTGGTGACATCGGCGACCTTGCGCGACGAGAACGGACAAACCGACGGTGACGAGACCGAACGGGCATGGGAGGCCGCCGAGTCCCGGACCGGCGCCAGCCACCTGCCCTCACCCGCGCTCCGGGCGTCGCTGGCCAGTCCGTTCGATTATCAGCGGCAGAGCCGCGCCTTCATCGTGAACGACATTCCCCACGACGATATCGGCGCGCTGGCCGCTGCCTACCGGACGCTGTTCCTGGCGGCTGGCGGCGGGGGCCTGGGCCTGTTCACCGCGATTTCACGCCTGCGGGCCGTCCACCAGCGTCTGTCGCGGCCGCTGGAGGAGGCGGGCATTCCCCTTTACGCGCAGCATGTCGACGGCATGGACAATGCGACGCTGGTCGACATCTTCCGCTCGGAAGCCAATTCCTGCCTGCTGGGGACGGATGCGATGCGTGACGGGGTGGACGTGCCCGGCCGGTCGCTGCGCCTGGTGGTGTTCGAACGCGTGCCCTGGCCGCGCCCGGACATCCTGCATCGGGAGCGGCGCCTGCATCTGTCGGGCGGCGCGCCCGGCGAATATGACGACCGGATCGCGCGCCTGCGCCTGCGCCAGGCGTTCGGCCGCCTGATCCGGAGCGGCGGGGATCGCGGGGTCTTCGTCCTGCTGGATCGACGCGCCCCGTCGCGCCTGCTGTCGGCCTTCCCCGAGGGCGTGGCCGTGCGCCGCGCGGGGTTGCGGGACGTTGCGCGGGACCTTGCGGCCTTCCTGCGGGAACATGAAAACGGGGAGGACGGCATCCCGTCCTCCCCGCTTGCACTATCCTGACGCATTCAGAAAAAGGAACTGAACGCGTTAAGCTTGGAATGCCGGATCAGAGCGGCTTCAGGTTCGATGCCGCCGCCTTGCCGCGCTCGGTCACCACGTCGTAGCTGACGCGCTGGTTCTCATTCAGTCCGCGCAGACCGGCGGCCTGGACGGCGGTGATGTGAACGAACACATCCTTGCCGCCATCCTCGGGCATGATGAAGCCGAAGCCCTTCGTCGCGTTGAACCATTTCACAGTTCCGGTAGCCATAGTCGTATTTCCTTATTCGCCTTGTCCGGCCTCTGGCCCGACATCCGGGTTCTCGGACCATCGACGCTCAGAGGACCGGAAGCCGGGTTTCACCCGTTCCGTGTCCACACGCCGATCATGCCAGCCTCCATGGGCGCATGGATCGTGGTGTCTTGTCAATTCGCCTGACGGGCAAGCGCGGAATCCAAGGTCGGCAAGAAAAAAAAGGCCGTCCACGCATGGACGGCCCCCTTTTTTGTCGGTTTGTCGGGATGCCACCCCGATGGCGGTCCGCGGACCGCCATCGGAGGGGGCTACGCGGATCAGAAATCCATGTCGCCCATGCCGCCCATGCCACCGCCCGGCGCGGGCGGGGCCTTCTTCTCCGGCTTCTCGGCCACCATCGCCTCGGTGGTGATCAGCAGGCCGGCAACCGACGCCGCATCCTGCAGCGCGGTACGGACGACCTTGGTCGGATCGATGATGCCGGCCACGACCAGGTCCTTGTAGTCGCCGAGCTGGGCGTCGAAGCCGAAATTGTAGTCGCTGCTCTCCAGCACCTTGCCGGCGATGACCGCACCGTCCTCACCCGCGTTGTGGGCGATCTGGCGCAGCGGAGCCTGCAGGGCCTTGCGGATGATTTCCGCACCGACGCGCTGGTCGTCGTTGTGGAATTCCAGGTGGCCCAGGGCGGCCGACGCACGGGCCAGGGCCGTGCCGCCACCCGGAACGATGCCTTCCTCGACAGCGGCGCGGGTCGCATGCAGCGCGTCGTCGACGCGGTCCTTGCGCTCCTTCACCTCGACCTCGGTCGAACCGCCGACGCGGATGACGGCGACGCCGCCTGCCAGCTTCGCCAGACGCTCCTGCAGCTTCTCGCGGTCGTAGTCCGAGGTGGTTTCCTCGACCTGCGCACGGATCTGGCTGCAACGGCCCTTGATATCCTCGGACTCGCCGGCGCCTTCGACGATCGTGGTGTTTTCCTTCTCGATCCGCACCTTCTTGGCGCGGCCCAGCATCGGAAGCGTCACGGTCTCGAGCTTGATGCCGAGGTCTTCGCTGATGACCTGGCCACCGGTCAGGATCGCGATGTCTTCCAGCATCGCCTTGCGACGATCGCCGAAGCCCGGCGCCTTGACGGCGGCGATCTTCAGGCCGCCACGCAGCTTGTTGACGACCAGAGTCGCCAGCGCCTCGCCATCGACGTCCTCGGCGATGATCAGCAGCGGACGGCCGGACTGCACGACGCTCTCGAGCAGCGGCAGCATCGGCTGCAGCGACGACAGCTTCTTCTCGTGGATCAGGATATAGGGGTTATCCAGATCGGCGATCATCTTCTCCGCGTTCGTGATGAAGTACGGGGAGATGTAGCCGCGATCAAACTGCATGCCTTCGACGACGTCGAGTTCGGTGTGAAGGCCCTTGGCCTCCTCGACCGTGATGACGCCCTCGCTGCCGACCTTCTGCATGGCCTGCGAGATCATCTCGCCGATTTCATGCTCGCCGTTGGCGGAGATCGTGCCGACCTGCGCCGTCTCGGCCGGGGTCGTGATCTTCTTGGTGTTCTTCTTCAGTTCCTCGACGACCGCAACGACGGCCTTGTCGATGCCACGCTTCAGGTCCATCGGGTTCATGCCGGCCGCAACGGCCTTCGCGCCCTCACGGACGATCGCCTGCGCCAGAACGGTCGCGGTCGTGGTGCCGTCGCCGGCCACGTCGTTGGTCTTCGACGCGACTTCGCGCAGCATCTGCGCGCCCATGTTCTCGAACTTGTCGGCCAGCTCGATTTCCTTGGCGACCGACACGCCGTCCTTCGTGATGCGCGGTGCGCCGAAGCTCTTGTCGAGTACGACGTTCCGGCCTTTCGGACCCAGCGTGACCTTCACCGCGTCGGCCAGAATGTCCACGCCACGCAGCATGCGCTGGCGTGCGTCACCGCCGAACTTTACGTCCTTGGCTGCCATATCAGAATTCTCCTGTAGGAAACTTGTCGATCAGAGGGAAAGGAACAGGGACCTCAGGCGATCACGCCCATGATGTCGCTTTCCTTCATGATCAGCAGCTCCTCGCCATTGATCTTCACTTCGGTGCCGGACCATTTGCCGAACAGCACCTTGTCGCCCGCCTTGACGTCCAGGGCCACGATCTGTCCCTGCTCGTTCCGCGCGCCGGGGCCGACCGAGATGACCTCGCCCTCCATCGGCTTTTCCTTGGCGGTGTCGGGAATGATGATCCCGCCAGCCGTCTTTTCCTCGCCAGTCAGGCGACGGACGACCACGCGGTCATGCAGGGGCCGAAAATTCGTCATTATGGATCGCTCCACATCAAAAAAAGGTAACGCCCTTGAATAAGCGACGTCACCGGATTGGCGCGCGCGCCAGGCCACATCGCTTTGGCACTCTCCGCACGAGAGTGCCAACAACAAGTAGGATCACCCCCCGTTCCTGTCAAGGATCGGCAGCACTTTCTTTCCCAGGCTGCCAAGGTTTTGGGAATAAAAGAATTTTTGTTGAATATGCGGCGGGGTTTCCGCAGGCTGGAATCCTCAGCAATCGTCGATCATGCAGCGAGGTGTCCATGACCCTTCGGCTTCAACTCCGCGACTATCGCCTGACCACGGCCGAAATCCTGTATCACCTGCCCGATCATCCGGCCCTTCTGCAATCCTATGTCTGGCAGGACATGGACCTTGCCCCGTCCTATCCCGAATTGCGACGTTTCCTCGATTTCTGGACACGCTCGATCGAGGGACGACTGCATACCGTCCGCGTGGCGTCGCAGACGCTGATCACGCCGCCCTCGGTCACCTGCGCGCGGACCTGCCTCACGCTGCATTGACCTGGCCGCATCGCCGCCGGACCTCAGAATCCGTTGGAAAACGCCTTTTGCCGAACGAGAGCGGCCGGCGTGGGTTTCCGAGCGTGGGAGCGGAGCGGCCTCGATGGCCGCCCGCCGTGAAGCACGGGAAACGCGCGTCGGATCGCCAGCGAAAGACGTTGTCGAAAGGATTCTCAGCCCGGCTCGGGGTCCGGTGCGCGTTCCACACGCGCGCCGTCCAGCGTCCGCATGGCGCGGGATTCTTCCTGGGACTGCCGGTCGCGTTCGGCACGGGTGCGACCGTGCAGGGCCCGGTTTCCGGCCGCGATCTGTGCCTGCTCGGCGCGCGCCTTGCGTTTTCGGACCTGCCGCAGATTGACGATTTCGGCCATGGTTTCACCCTCTTTCACGCAACAGGAGGACCCAGCCCATGGGCACGACCACGACCCTGACCGCGTCGGACGGTCACACCCTGTCGGCCTATATGGCCGGCGCGCCGGACGCGCCGCGCGCCCTTGTGGTGATGCAGGAAATTTTTGGTGTCAATCATCACATTCGCGCGGTGTGCGACGGCTTCGCGGCAGATGGCTATCGCGTCGTGGCCCCGGCGCTGTTCGACCGGGCGGAACGCGATGTCGAACTGGCGTACGACGCGCAGGGCGTCCAGACCGGCCTGCGGCTTCGCGCGGCCATCCCGGCCGACAGGACCCTGCTGGACGTGGTGGCGGCCGCCGACGCGCTGGGCGGCGGCAAGGTGGGCATCATCGGCTATTGCTGGGGCGGGACCGTGGCCTGGATGGCGGCCGCGCAAACGTCGGCCTTCGCCGCGGCCATCGGATGGTATGGCGGCGGCATCGCGGCGCAGAACGCGCTGGTTCCGCGATGCCCGGTGCAACTGCATTTCGGCGAGACCGATGGATCGATCCCGCTGTCCGACATCGCGGCCATCCGCGCTGCACATCCCGACGTGGAAATCCTGACCTATCCGAACGCCGGCCATGGATTCGGCTGTTCCGAGCGTGACAGCTTCAACGCCGCCGCCACGCAACTGGCGCGCATCCGCAGCCTGGCGTTCCTGGGCCGCCATCTGTAGGCGGCCCTGTCCAGGTCAGGTCAGGCGCATCTCAGCACCCGCCCGGCGACGGCATCCAGCTTGGCCAGCAAGGTTGGGTCACGACGGTCCGGCGCGGTGATCAGCGCGTGTTCCAACGCACGGTCGCAGCCGGCACGGCATGGCCCGCGCGGCTTGCCCAGGGCCGGAATGACCGATGCGACCAGCGCCCGCGCCCGGTCGGCATTGGACTGCATGACCTTCACCACCGCGTCGACCGTCACGCTGTCATGGTCGGCGTGCCAGCAATCGTAGTCGGTCACCATCGCCACCGTCGCGTAGCAGATCTCGGCTTCGCGGGCGAGCTTGGCCTCGGGCATGTTGGTCATGCCGACGACCGAGCAGCCCCAGGATCGGTACAGGTTGCTTTCCGCACGGGTGGAGAACTGCGGCCCCTCCATCACCAGGTAGGTCCCGCCCCGGGTCACGCCCAAACCAAGCCCCCGTGCCTTCTCCTCCAGCACGTCGCCGATGCGCGGGCAGAGCGGGTCGGCCATCGAGACATGTGCGACGCAGCCGGTGTCGAAGAAGCTCTTTTCCCGGGCGAAGGATCGGTCGATGAACTGGTCGATGATCACGAAATGGCCGGGCGGCAGTTCCTCCTTCAACGAACCCACGGCCGACAGCGACACGATGTCGGTCACGCCCGACCGCTTCAGCGCGTCGATATTCGCGCGATAATTCAGGCGCGACGGCGGGATCGGATGTCCGCGTCCATGACGCGGCAGGAATACGCACCGGACGCCGGCCAGGCGCCCGAACAGCAACTGGTCGGATGGCATGCCCCACGGGGTTTCCACCGTGCGCCACTCCTTGTCCTCCAGCCCGTCGATATCATAGAGGCCGGACCCGCCGATCAGCCCGACCACAGGTTCGATCGCATGCGGGTGGGACGAATGGGATTTAGTGGACATCGGACCAGACTTTCCGTTTGAGAATGAACGCCAGGACGGCGAGGAACAGAAGATAGAGCGTGACCTGAACGCCCAGGCGGTGCCGTTCGGCCAGATGCGGTTGCGCTGCCCAGGCCAGGAAAGTCGTGACGTCGCGCGCTTCCTGCGCCGTGGTGGCGGTCGTGCCGTCGGCGTACTCCACCTGCCCGTCATGCAGCGGCGGCGGCATGGTGATTTCGGAATTGCTGGCGTACGGGTTGTAGAACGCGCCGGCATTGGTCGGCACGAAACCCGGCGGGGCCGGTCGGTAGCCGGTCAGCAGCGCATAGATCCGGTCAGGGCCGCCGGGATAGACCAGCGCCAGCCGCGACTGATCCGGCGGCGGGGTACCGTTGTTGGCGGCAGCGGCGGCCTCGACGCTGGCGAAAGGCTGGCGGAAATGATCGGCCGCGGTGGCCGGGCGCGTGACCGGCGCCCCCCGCGCGTCCATGCCGCCCGGCACATGCTGGCTGGCGGCGATCTGGCGCACCTGTTCGTCCGTCAGCCCGATGGATGCCAGGTCTCCGTAAGTCATGCCGTTCATGGAATGGCAGGCCGAGCACACTTGGGCATAGACCGCATATCCGCGCTGGACCGCCGCCATGTCGAAACGGCCGAGCGGGCCGGCGAAGCTCCACGTCTGCGGCGTCGCGACCGCATGGCGGCGTTCCTGGCCGTGGGCGGCCCCACCAGGCGCCGCCATCAGGAGTGCGCCGGCTGCGACCGACGCCAGAATTGCGGCCCTCATGCGCCCGCATCCATGCCGGAGGCGATGCTGTCGGGCAGGATGATCCCGCGCTCCAGCCGTTTTGAAAGCGGCAGCAGCACCAGGAAATGCGCGAAATAATAGGCCAGCGCCACGCGCCCCACGATCATCCACCCGCCTTCGGCATGATGCCGCCCGACCAGTCCCAGCAGGATGAAGGACACGACCAGCGCCCCCATGCCCACGCGATAGACCGGGCGATACCGCGCCGAGCGGACCGGCGAGGTATCCAGCCACGGCACCAGGAACAGGACCAGGATCGACCCCACCGCGGCCAGCAGGCCGCCGAACTTGGACGGCACGGATTGCAGCATTCCGTAGAACGGCAGGAAATACCACTCTGGCTCGATGTCCGCGGGGGTGTGGAGCGGATTGGCGGGGCGAAAATTCTCCGCCTCGAACATCAGGCCCGGCAGGAAGAAGACCAGGACGGCGAACAGCAGCGCGAACAGGATCAGCCCGACCGCGTCCTTGCTTGTATAATAAGGATGGAAGGTCAGCGTGTCGCGCGGGCCCTTCGGCTCGACCCCCATGGGGTTGTTCGATCCCGTGACGTGCAGGGCGGCGACATGCAGGACGACCACGCCCAGCACCGCGAACGCCAGCACGAAATGCAGGACGAAGAAACGATGCAGCGACACGTCGCCGGGCGCGTCCCCGCCCTGGAGGAAATGCTCCAGCCACGGGCCGATCGCGGGAATGGCGTCCACAGCTTTGCCCGCGACGTCGGCACCCCAGTACGACATCTGCCCCCACGGCAGGACGTAGCCCGCGAACGCGGTGAACATCACCATGACCAGCAGCAGCAGTCCCGTCAGCCACAGCACCTCGCGCGGGCGCTTGTACGATCCGTAATACAGGCCGCGAAACAGATGGACGTAGAGCGCCGCCAGGAACAGGCTGGCGCCCGTGACATGGATGGAACGCAACAGCCAGCCGCTGGGCAACTGGCGTTCGATCGCCTCGACCGAGGCAAAGGCGCCGCCGGCGGTTGGCGTATAGTTCACCGCCAGGAAGATGCCGGTCGCCAGCATCACCAGCAGCACGACCGTCAGGATCGCGCCGAAATTCCACAGCCCGTTCAGGTTTCTGGGCGTGGGATAGTCGATATATTCCTGCCGGAAGCCCGATACGACCGGAAGGCGGGCATCCAGCCACGCGGCCGCCCCCCCGCCCTTTCCGTCCGTCACGTCACCGGAACCCGCGTCCGTCATCCATCCATCCTTCCGTGCCGTTCCCGCGCTTGCGGGCCGGCGCGTTTACCCATCCGCCCGGCGGTCGCCCGGGCGGCCGGCCGCCTTCGCCCTCCTTACCGGCGAGGCACCCCTTCTTGCAATCGTCCGCGCAAACAGGCACCCGTAGGGCCACCGACCGACGCAGACGCAGAAGATGGCCCGACGATGACAGCACCCCGCGCGCCCGTACCCCATGATGGCCTGAAGGACGAGGCCCGGGCCTGGTTCGAAAGCCTGCGCGACCGGATCTGTTCCGCCTTCGAACGAATCGAGGACGACGCCGGCGACGTCCAGACGCTGCCGCGCCGGATGCAGGCCGGCCGCTTCGAACGCCAGGCCTGGGATCGGACGAACGATGACGGAACGCCGGGCGGCGGCGGCGTCATCAGCCTGATGCGCGGGCGGGTGTTCGAAAAGGTCGGCGTCAACGTATCGACCGTATCGGGTGTCTTCAGCCCCGAATTCCGCGCCACCATCCCCGGCGCCGCAGACGATCCGCGCTTCTTCGCGACAGGCATCAGTCTTGTCGCCCATATGTGCAGTCCGCTGGTGCCGGCCGCGCATTTCAATACCCGCATGATCATCACGACCCGGGGCTGGTTCGGCGGCGGCGGCGACATTACCCCCATGTTCCCCGACAGCGCCGCGGCCCAGGCCGACGCCGCACGGTTCCATGACGGGTTCCGCCTGGCCTGCGACCGCCATGACCCGACCTATTACCCACGTTTCAAGGAGTGGTGTGACCGCTATTTCTTCCTGCCGCATCGCGGCGAGGCGCGCGGCCTGGGCGGCATCTTCTACGACCGGCTGGACAGCGGGGATGTCGGGACCGATTTCGCCTTCACCCGCGATGTGGGGCTGGCGTTCCTCCAGACCTATCCGGCCATCGTGCGCAAACGCATGGCCGAACGCTGGACGCCCGAGCAGCGCGAGGCGCAACTGGTGCGGCGTGGACGATACGTGGAATTCAACCTGATCCATGATCGCGGGACGCTGTTCGGCCTGAAGACCGGCGGAAACACCGAGGCGATCCTCATGAGTCTTCCCCCCGAAGTCCGCTGGCCGTAAAGTCCGCGCCAGCGCCACCGTGCGGGCCCGACGCCTGCCATAGACTTGCCCCATTCCGGCGCCAGACAGGCGGCCGGACCGGCCCTTGCCACGGAGTTCCCGATTTTGCCGTCTGCCCGACCCGCCGACTTCGTTTTCAAACTGTCCGGCCGGGCATAGATGACATTGCGCCGTCGACATTTCCTGGCCTCCGCCGGACTGGCGCTCGCCACGGGCATGCCCCGGGCGCATGCGTTCGAACGGATGGTGCAGATCGCCAGCGTGATGCCCGCCGGCAATACCATTCCCGACCCGACCCTGCTGGTGGCCGGCAATGCCGAAAGCACGGCCGGCAGATGGAGCGCCGTGCTGTCCCCCGCCCTGATGCAGGGGCTGGAGGCTCCGGCGCCGCTGACGATCCACATGACCAGCGGGCAGGACGGCGTCACCGGCGCCAATCTTTTCGATACCCAGACCGTTCCGGACGGGACGACGGCCCTGCTGGTGCCCGGCGCGGCCCTGGTGGCGTCTCTGGCCGGCGATCCGCGCGTCCATTTCGATTTCGGACGCTGGGTTCCCCTGATGCTCAGCCTAGTGTCGCCCGTCGTCGTGGGACGCGCGGACCTGCATCGCAGCTTCCGCGACCTGGTGCGCGACAGGCCCGTGCGCGTCGCCGTATCGTCCTATACCGGGATCGAACTGGCCAGCCTGCTGGCCATGGCGGTCTTCGGCCTGCGCCCTGTTCCCGTCGCGGGATTCGCCAACCGGACGGACGCGCTGGCCGCCTTGCGCGACGGCAAGGTCGACGTCGTCCAGGTTTCCGATCCCCTGTCGCCGGACGATCTGGCCGCGCTGTTCGACGGCCTGGGACAGGACGGGATGGCGCCCCTCTTTACCCTGTCGGACACCGTGCGCGTCACCCGCCACGGCCAGGCGGTCCCCACCCTGGCCGAACGCTTCGTCCAGGAACGCGGACACGCTCCGACCAGCATGGTCTATGACGCGTGGAAAGTCGTCGCGGCTGCCGCCTCGCTGGATGTCGCGCTGGTGCTTCCGATGCTGACCCCGCCGGCGCAGGTCGCGGGATGGCGGCATGCCGCCGACGTCGCCACCGCCAGCAGCGCCGTGGAGGCCCTGGTAGACGGCCGCGGGCGCAAACTGGTCAGCGGACCGGATTGCGGACCTCATTTGCGGGAAATGACTGGTGAGATCCAGGCCATCCTGACCCTGCGCCGCTGGCTGGCAACTCATTCCCCGGAATGGCGGCTGGGATAGCCAGCCCCCAGCGGTCCTCTTTCCCGCCCGTCATTTCTGCCGTCGGTAACCTGCAGGGGTTAAGCCGGTCGGTACGGTTGCCTATACATCTCCATACAGATAATCTCCTGATCGGAATGATCGCGACAGGATCGCAGCCGCCGTTGGGCCGCCGCAGATGCATGAGGATTTCGACATGATGCACCCGATCATGCAGGCTCCATCGTCATGAAAATCTACCGATCGTCGGACTACCGCCGGATGAAATGGAAGAATGGCGGCGGAGAAACCGCGGAAATCGCGGTGTTCCCCGCGCATGCGACAATGGATGATTTCGCCTGGCGCATCAGCATGGCGACCGTTTCATCGAACGGTCCGTTTTCTATTTTTGCCGATTGTGACAGGACATTGTCGATCCTGTCCGGAGAGGGCATGACCCTGGCATGTGCCGATCGGGCCGCGACATACCTGACGACCGATAGCGCGCCGTACGCGTTTCCCGCCGATGCTGCCACGACGGCGACGCTGGCGGATGACCGGGTGACCGACCTGAATGTCATGACCCGCCGTACGGTCATGTCCCATTCCGTGACGCGCATGACCGTTGACGGCGAAATCGACATACAGGCGGCGGATGGATCCGTCGTCCTGTTCTGCCATGATGGCCGGATGGCCGTAACGGTCGACGGTACCGTCGCCAGCCTCGCCCCGCAGGATTGCGCAGTTGTCGACGACATGGGCCGACGTCCCCTGGTTCTATCCGGAAAAGCATCGTTTTTCGTGATAAGATTTAACGAAATTTCATAATAAAGGTATTTTTCGGCCGGCAGTTGCGGGTCGAGGCATCGTGACGGATTGTGTTTCCACAGGGGCACCGCAATAGTGACGGCCGGCGCTCATGCCCCCTGTCGGAAATACGGAAATTCGATGGTCCTTACATCGTTGACGCGCGGGTCGCGGCGTTATCGCTTTCTTGTCATCGGGCTTCTGGTCTGTGCGGGTTGCATCGCCTATGTCGACCGGACGGCGCTGTCGATCGCCAATCTGGAAATCGCCCACGATTTCGGATTGTCCTATTCCACGCTGGGTCTTTTGCTGTCGTCCATCGCCTGGGTCTACATGATCGCGCAGATCCCGGCGGGGATGCTGGCCGATCGTCTGCCGGCGCGGTGGCTGCTGTTCGTCAGTCTTCTGTCATGGGGGGCGGCCCAGGCCCTGTGCGGCGCCGCGGGCGGCGTCACGGGGCTGCTGATCGGCCGTTGCGCCCTCGGCATTGGCGAGGCGCCGCTGTTCCTGGCGGGAACGCGGGTCATCACGCAATGGTTCGACGAATCCGAGCGTGCGACACCCATCGGGCTGTTCAACGCCTCGGCCGCATTCGGGCAGACCATTTCCCCTGCCATTCTCAGCTTCATCATGGTGCGTTGGGGATGGCATGCGATGTTCATGTCGATCGGCGTGGCCAGCGCCATCATGGGCGTCATCTGGGTGGTGTTCTATCGCGATCCGGAAGCGGCAGGATCGCCATCACCTGGATCGGCCTCGGACGTCACGCCGGCTCCGCATGGCGTGACGTTCTATCTGCGGCACCTGCTGGCGCAGCCCACGGCATGGGCCATGGCGGTGGGGTTCATGGGGGTCATCTACCTGATGTGGCTGTATTCGGCGTGGCTACCGACCTATCTGCGGACGGTGCAGCATTTCTCGACCGAGGAAGCGGGCTACCTGTCCACTATTCCGCAACTTTGTGGTTTTATCGGGGGATTGTGCGGAGGCGTCGTCGTCGATGGGCTAGCCCGCCGTGGGCTGTCACCCATCCTGTCCTGCCGCCGCCCGCTGGTCTGGTCGCTGTACGTCGCCGCGGTCGCGACGATGGTCGCCGGGATCACCGGCAATCCCTGGCTGTCGCTGGCCGTCATGTCCGTGGCCCTGTTCGCGGTCGGGCTGGCCATGACCTGCGGCTGGACGCTGGGTACCGTCGTGGTGACAGAGGACGCTGTAGCGACGATGGAAGCCTTCCAGAATGTTGGCGGATCGGTCGGCGGAGCCATGGCGCCGATCATCACCGGTGTCGCGGTCCAAGCCACCGGGTCCTTCCTGTGCGCCCTGCTGATCGCGGGCGCGATCGCAGCGGGATGCGCCCTGGTTTATATCCTGGGGGTGCGCCGGCCGATCGATTTTGACGACGGCGCGGTCTGATACCAACGGCCATAGGCATTGACCTGTGATGTGATCGACACCGTCAAAGACGGTGTTGGACAGCCAGTTGGCCCATAGGAACTGCCAGATATTCTCGACCGGATTCAGTTCGGGAGCGCGGGACGGCAGGAAGATCAGGCTGACGTTGCGCAGCATTTTGAGCTTGGGCGCGGTATGCTACCCGGCGCGATCGGGCAGGACGACGGCGTGGGCACCGCAGGCGACGCAGCGCGAGATTTCCTCGACGTGGAGTTGCATGCTGGCGGTGCCAATGAACGGCAGCGCCAGGGCGGCGGCCTTGCCGCGCGCAGGGCAGATGCCCCGAACAGCCAGGCATTCTCATAGCGCTGATCGGCCGGTTGGCGTGGCCGCGTGCCGCGCCTGGCCCATTGTCGGACGATGCCGTTCTTCTGGTCCGCCTCGACCAAGGCCTTCAATTCGGTCTGCTGTGCGACAGTCAGACGGCAGGCTGGCCCCATATGCTGATGGTCGCGCAGACCATCGGGTCCTTCGGCGTTGAAGCGGTGAACCCAGTCTCGCAATGTCTGGCGGTCCATACCACCTACACGGGCCGCATCCGTCCGGCTGGACCCGTCACGGATCGCCGCCAGGGCCGGAAGCGGAAGCCGAATAGCCATCCCGGAGCTTAACCGCTCTCGTCACCAGCCAGATCCTCTCCAAATCAAGAGAATCAGAGCAGGCGCCGCTCGTCACTTCACACACGAGTCAGTGGCTACGTCCTTTGGTATGAGCGACGGATCGGGGCGTGGTGAACGTTCCCGCCTGTCAGCCTCGTGCAAAGGACAAACGCGCGTCGCTCTGGCGCAGGGCACGGGCTATGGCGGGCATGCAGGCCGGAACCAGCATGATGCAGGACAGGACTCCGGCAAAACCCAGCATGTGATAGGATCCGTGATCCACGATCAGGCCGCCGATCGGCGCGCCGATCGCATAGGCGATCCGATCGCACCCACCGCCCAGCGTGCCGACGCGGCCGCCGCGATCCAGCACCGCCGCCGCGCCCAGCAGGTAGGCATAGGCAATCATGACGAAGATCCAGTACAATACCACCCCCGCGCAATAGCTTGCGGTATTCCACGCCAGGGCCGTCAGCATGCATGACAGGCCCGTCCCCAGGATGCCCGCCACCAGCGGCACGACGCGGTTGACCCGGCCGGCGATGGCCGCCCCGAGCATGTTCGCAAAGAACCCCAGCACGATCCCTACCGAGGACAAGGTGACGATGACGCCTTCGGGGACATGGATCGCGCGGCCGATATTATCGGCGAACGACCAGACGATGCTGGAACCGACGGAATATCCCGTCCACATCGCCAAAAGCAGGAACGCCCCCCACCCCAGGCTGTCCCTTCCCCCCGCGGCCTCGCGGAACGAGGGGGGGACCGTATCCCCCAGATAGGACAGGAACGGCGCCAGCAGGCAGGATACAGCGGCGATGCTCAGGAACGGTCCCAGCGGTCCGAACAAGGCGGCCCCCCACGGCAGCGTCATTATCGTGCCAACCAGAACGATCAGGCCGCCCCCACAGGCCAGGGAATAGACGCGATCGGGATTGTCGGCACCCGATGCGCCGGCGATGAAGGCGGAAAAGATGATCCCATATCCCGTCCCGCCAACGATGGCGCATCCCCACAGCCACGGCAGCCAGGGCGGGCCGACATAGATCAGCACATGCCCGATGCTGATCAGTGCCGCCCCCAGGACCGCCCGACGTCCGTAGGACAGGCGCCGCAGCAGCGGCAGCATGGCCACCATCGCGATCGACAGCGACAGGATCTCGAAAAACCCGAACATGCCGGCGCTGCTGGCCGAAATGTGGAACCGGTCGATCAGCGCGCTGATCTGGAACGGCATGGTCGAGGACCCCAGATGCGACACGCCGGACGCGATGCAGGCACCGATCACCAGCCGCAGGTCGGTCGGGGTGGCGACGGCGGCCTGGTCCAGTACGGCGAAGTCCGGTGTCTCGATTTCCATTGTCGTTCCCATCATGAAGACCGCCCTGATGACGGACCGGCTGCCCGGATTGCGATCGTTCGTCGTGCCCCCGGTCAGCGAGGGACGAGGTCATCCACCGCAATCAAGATCGCCGTGTCCGGCTGGATACCGGGCGACAGGACGGCACCGTCATCCAGGCGCGACAGGAACGCCACCGTCTGCGGCAGGTAGCGGTCCAGCCCCTTGTAGGCCACCAGGGCCGGGTCCAGGTCCCGCAGCACCCGGTGCAGCCGCGACCGCCATTTCGGCACCCGTGCGATCGCGCCGACCGGCAGCAGATAGCAGCGGACCGAAAACAGGATCGCGTTCGATCGCGGCAGGCGGAAGAGGCTCTGCAGTTCCACCCGCAGATGTACCTTGTCGGCGACGTTGTCCGCCGTGACGCTTCCCCGGTCGCCGCCCCAGATCGTGAAATTCTCGGGCGAGGTGTCCAGGCGCGGATTGATCGTCATCGTCCAGTTCAGGCGCCGCACCGGATGACCGTGCCGCAGCATCAGCAGGAAGCGCAGCGCGCGATCGAAAATGCCCATCTGCGGCGCCTTGGGCACTGGCGCGTGCCATTGGCCGAACGACATGCCCAAGTCGAATTTCAACGACCAGTCGGCCTGCGACGTCACCATGCCGCCATCCATCCACAGGTCGCCGTCACGCTGATCCTGCAATGTGAAATCGCCCTGCATCTGGCGCGCCATGTATTCGAACGGGCCGCAGGGCAGCGTGCCCGCATTGCCGAATACGAAATCCTGCGTGATCTCCAGCGGGCGGTTCGTCCAGCGCCACCGATCGCCGTCGCGATCCAGCGCGAACAGGTCGGGATAGTCGCGCGACAGGCTGTCCATCGCCAACTCGACGAAATCCCATTCGGCCTGCCGCATATGCGGCAGAACCAGGCATCGTTCGGGATCCTCGGCCAGAATCCGCGCCTTTTCCCGGCATTCCGACACATAATGTTCGTCGATGTCGAAGGCATGATGCAGGGACGCGACGGGGCCCGCCGGCACATGCGGTTCGACATTCATCGAGTACATGTAGGAATCTTCGGGAAACGGAAACGGAAAGCGCAGGATCGCCGCGTCGCTGTTCCGGACCGCGTAGGGAAAACGATAGCTTTCGTCGGTATTGAACCGGCCGTCCATGGTCCGCCTCTTCGCGTCTTACAGGTCCAGTGTCAGCGTCGCCGTTCGCGCGCGCGACACACATGTCAGGATACAGTCCCCGGCCGCGCGCTCGGCCTCGGCCAGGACATGGTCGCGATGATCTGGCACGCCCGACAGGACCGCAACCCGGCAGGCCCCGCAGGCCCCGCCGCGACACAGGCAGGGGGCCTCGATCCCCGCGGCCTCCAGCGCGTCGAGCAACGTGTCCTCCGGTCCGACGCTGACGGACAGCCCGCTGCGCGCCAGATCGACGCGGAAGGCGGCGCCGCCCTCGGGGGCCGAAAACCGTTCCGAATGGATCTTGCCTGGCGAGAACCCCACGTCGCGTGCCACGGCGCCGACCCAGTTCATGAAACCGTCGGGACCACACATCGACAGGCGCGACGATACAGGTTCCGCCGCCAGGATCTCCGAGAGCCGCCCGGTGTCCGGATCGTCATGCAGGACCACCCGCCCGGGGTCGCGGTCCGCCAGCAGGGCGTGGAACGCCTGGCGTTCCTCGGGCCGGCAATAATGATGCAGGCAATACGCCAGGCCCATGCCGTCCATGGCATCCATGTAGGACAGGAATGGCGTTATCCCGACCCCCGCCGACAGCAGGATATGGCGTCGGGCCTTACGAACCACGGGAAAGAGGTTGGCGATCCCCAGCACCGTGATTTCCAGCCCCGGCCGTCCCTGGCCGTGCAGGAACGCCGATCCGCCCCGGGAACCCTGGGCCAGCCGCACGATGATCCGCAGCATCGATCCATCGTCCGACCGCGCGACGATCGAATACGGATTCTTCCAGGTCCGCACGGCATCGCCGAACGCGAACACGCCGTGGCTGCCCGCCGAAACCGGCGGAAATGGCTGGGCGGTGGCACGGATGTCGAACCGGCGCAGCGTCGGCGTGACCGGCGCCACGTCCGCGATGACGGCCGGATATCCCGTGGAACGCGGCATCATCATCGGCCTGTCTCCTCGGTTCCGACCGGCGGCGCACTCTCGGCCACGCCCATATAGGCCCCGATCCTGCGCGAATAATGCGACCGCACGGACAGGACCGCGCCGCATCCCGCGCAGCTCAGCCCCTCGTCCGCGACATCGTCATGCATGGTGGAACAATGGATGCAGATGACGCGCCGGCCGCCCTGGACCGGCGGGGCCAGGTACATTTCTTCCCCTGTCATGCCCGCCGCGTCGCCCGTCAGGGCCACGGCGGACAGGAACGTGTCGTCCCCTGCCGCATACAGGCGCAACCCCACGCGCTCGGTCGCCAGGCGCCAGGCCAGGCGGTCCAGCAGGTGGGCCGCCGACCGGAAGAATTGCTCGTGTTCCGAAGGGTCCGGCAGGACGCGGCTGTCGCCGCCCACCGTCCATGTCGTCATCGCCGTCGGGACCGGCCCCGACGGCACAGACAATTGCGGCGCCTGTCGCACGAACAGATGCCGGCGACCGCCCTCGTCGAAACGCAACGGCCCCACGGGCAGCAGGCTGGACGCGTTCAGCACAGGGGACTTCCTTCTGGTATTGGCCCGATTCCCGCCGTCTCAGTCGCGGGCGGTGCGCTTCTTCTTGTCCGGATCGTCGAACGGCAGGGAATGGGTGACGCCCCCCGTCACCTGCCCGTCGATGGTAACGGCGACACGATGGCCATCGGCGGCATAGGGCGGCGACAGGCGCGCCAGCGCCATGGACCGACCGGCCAGGCTGGAATACATGCCGCAGGTCACGACACCGATCTTCTCGCCACCCGCGAACACCGCATCGCCCGGTTGCGCGGCCTGGTCGCCATCCAGCAGCAGGCCGTAGATACGAAACCGCTCGCGGCCCTTCAGGGCGTAATGCGCCTCCGCCCCGCGAAAGCCGGTCTTGCCGGGGCTGACGGTGAAATCCAGGCCCAGTTCCCACAACGTGTCGCCCGCCGGTTCGTCGTCGAAGGGATACATTTCCGAATTGTCATAGGGGTAGAACAGCAGGTAGCTTTCCACCCGCAGCAAATCGAGCGCCGTGAAACTGGTGGCGACGATCCCGTCCCCTTTGCCCTGCTCCAGGATGGTATCCCACAGCATCGGCGCGTCGACCCCCTTGCAGAAGATCTCGTATCCCCGTTCGCCGGTGTACCCGGTGCGCGAGATCATGACCGGCGCACCGAACAGCGTCGTCTGGACGTGGTGGAAATAGCGCAGATTCCGAAGGCCAGGCACATGACGGTCGAGGAAATCGACGGCGACCGGCCCCTGCAGCGACAGGTCATGCAGATCGTCGTCGAACAGCAGCGCCGCGTTCCGTCCCACGACTGCCGGCGCCAGAATTTCATGCATCGCGCCCGCGCCATGCACCACCATCCAGGCGTTCGGCCCGGTCCGGTAGAGAATGCAGTCGTCGATGAACTTGCCCTGGTCGTTCAGGACCGTCGCGTAGGCCGAGCGGCCGGGCGTGATCTTCTGCACGTTGCGCGTGGTCGCACGGTCGAGGATGGCGGAGGCATGGGGACCGACCAGATGCATCTTCTTCAGGCCGGACACGTCCATCAGCCCCGCGCGGGTCCGGATCGCGACGTAATCGTCCTGCACGTCCGAACGATAGGTCCAGGGCGTGCCCATGCCGTTCCAGTCCTCCAGCGCGGACCCGAGCGCACGATGACGGTCGCCCAGGACCGTCGAACGCCAGCTATTGACCATCTTTCATACTCTCCATTGTTGGCCACGCATGTCGGGGGATCAGCAATCGAGCGTCATCTGACGCTCCCACTCCGTCAGGTGGGCGCAATAGGCATTCCATTCCACGGTCTTCATCTTCACGTAGGGCGAGACCATGTCGTCCCCCAGGACCTCCCGCAGCGCCGTAGAGGCGTCGAGCGCGCGAATGGCGTCCAGCAGGTTCAGCGGCAGTTTCTTGGCATCGGTGACCCGATGTCCGTCGGTATACATGTTGATGTCCAGCGGCGGCCCCGGATCCCGCTGTGCCGCGATACCGTCGATGCCCGCCGCGACGATCGCGGCCTGCAGCAGGTACGGATTGGCCGCTCCGTCGGGCAGCCGCATTTCGAACCGGCCCTTGCCCGGAACGCGGATCATGTGCGTCCGGTTGTCGCCCGAATAGGTCACGGTATTGGGCGACCATGTGGCGCCCGATACCGTACGGGGGGCATTGATCCGCTTGTAGGAATTGACCGTGGGATTCATCAGCGCGCACAGGGCGTCGGCATGCGCGATCAGGCCGCCGACGAAATGGTAGCCGGCCTGCGACAGGCCCAGCGCATCATCTTCGGCATGGCAGACATTGCGCGCGCCGTCCCACAGCGACACATGGGCGTGGCAGCCGCTTCCCGTCAGGGACATGAAGGGCTTGGGCATGAAGGTCGCGCGCAGACCGTGCTTTTCCGCGATCGAGCGCGCCAGGAACTTGAAGAACACATGGCGGTCGGCCGTGATCAGCGCATCGTCGAACATCCAGTTGATCTCGAACTGGCCGTTCGCGTCCTCATGATCGTTCTGGTAGGGCTGCCAGCCCAGACCGGCGATCGAATCGCAGATCTCGGCGATCACGTCATAGCGCCGCATCAGCGCCGAGGCGTCGTAGCACGGCTTGGCCGCGTCGTCGTGGGTGTCGGCGATGGCCTTGCCGTCCGGCGTCACCAGGAAGAATTCGCACTCCACCCCGGTCTTGACCGAAAAGCCCATGTCCGCCGCGCGCGCCAAAACCCGGCGCAGCGTGTTGCGCGGCCCCTGCTGCACCGGCCGGCCGTGCATCCACAGGTCCGACGCCAGCCAGCCGACCTCGGGCTTCCAGGGCAGTTGGACCAGGCTGGAGGGATCGGGCATGGCGACCAGGTCCGGGTCGGAGGGCGACAGATCGAAATAGGCCGCGAAGCCTGCGAACCCCGCCCCGTTCTTCTGCATGCCCGCAATCGCCGAGGCCGGAACCAGCTTGGCGCGCTGCACGCCCATGAGGTCCGTAAAGGAAATCAGGAAATACCGGATGCCGCGTCGCCTCGCCTCGTCCGCGAGATCGATTGCCGGTTGCCGGATTGTCTGCCCGTCTGAAGCCATCGCCTGTGTTTCCGTCCCGGAACGCCGCCGGGTTAATGAAGTGGGGGCGGCGTCGCGTCGGTGCCGCCCCGATCGAATGCCCGCGAACAGCCGGGCCTAGAATCCGCCCTTGCCGGGGTACCATTCGGTGCCGGCCAGCGGGATCCGCGTCATCGCGGCCGCTTCCATCGTCAGCGCCACCATGTCTTCGGGCTCGAGATTATGCAGGTGGCTCTTGCCGCAGGCCCGCGCGATGGCCTGCGCCTCCATCGTCATGACCGACAGGTAGTTGGCGATGCGCCGGCCACCCAGAACCGGATCCAGCCGCGCGGCCAGGACCGGGTCCTGCGTGGTGATCCCCGCGGGGTCGCGGCCATCCTGCCAGTCGTCGTAGGCGCCCGGCACGGTGCCCAGCTTCGCATATTCGTCGGCCAGGTCAGGGCTGTTGTCACCCAGTGCGATCAGGGCGGCCGTGCCGATGGCCACCGCGTCGGCGCCCAGGGCCAGCGCCTTGGCCATGTCCGCACCGGTGCGGATGCCGCCGGATACGATCAGTTGTACCTTGCGGTGCAGGCCCAGGTCCTGCAGCGCCTGCACGGCCGGGCGGATGGCCGCCAGGATCGGCAGGCCCACATGTTCGATGAACACTTCCTGCGTCGCGGCGGTGCCACCCTGCATGCCGTCCAGCACCACCACGTCCGCCCCGGACTTCACCGCCAGCGACACATCGTAATAGGGTCGGCTGGCACCGACCTTCACATAGATGGGCTTTTCCCAGTTCGTGATCTCGCGCAGTTCCTCGATCTTGATTTCCAGATCGTCCGGGCCTGTCCAATCGGGATGGCGGCAGGCCGAGCGCTGGTCGATCCCTTCGGGCAGGTCGCGCATCTTCGCAACCCGGGCCGAGATCTTCTGGCCCAGCAGCATGCCGCCACCGCCGGGCTTCGCCCCCTGCCCGACCACGATTTCGATCGCGTCGGCGCGGCGCAGGTCGTCGGGGTTCATGCCATAGCGCGACGGCAGGTACTGGTACACCAGCGTCGCGGAATGCCCCCGCTCCTCCGGCGTCATGCCGCCATCGCCGGTGGTGGTCGAGGTCCCGACCGCGCTGGCGCCACGGCCCAGTGCTTCCTTGGCCTGCGCGGACAGCGCGCCGAAGGACATGCCCGCGATGGTGACGGGGGTCTTCAGCACGATGGGCTTCTTCGCAAAGCGCGTGCCCAGAACGACATCGGTATCGCAGCGTTCGCGATAGCCTTCCAGCGGGTAGCGCGACACCGACGCGCCGAGGAACAGCAGGTCGTCGAAATGCGGCAGCTTGCGCTTCGTGCCGCCGCCGCGAATGTCATAGATACCGGTCGCTGCCGCGCGCTGGATCTCGGAAATCGTACCCCGATCGAAGGTCGCCGAAAATCGGGGCTGGGTACGGGGGATGTTCTTGCTGTCGGACGTCATGACGATCCTCAGTACGCGCTCGCGTTGTCGACATGGAAATGATAGAGCCGCCGGGCCGAGCCATAGAGTGTGAACGCGCCGACCGGCACGTCGCTCATCCCCGCACGTTCCAGAAGCGATTGCAGAAGATCCCGGTCCGCAACCGTCATCTCTTTCTTTTCGCAGTCCGCGCCGAGGCTTTTCACCGTTCCGCGCACGAACACCCGGGCCTCGTACAGGCTGTCGCCCAGGGCCTCCCCCGCGTCGCCGCAGACGACCAAATTGCCCGACTGCGCCATGAAGCCGCTCATGTGCCCGACGGAGCCGCGCACCACGATGTCGATCCCTTTCATCGAGATCCCGCATCGCGCGCCCGCGTCGCCGTCGATCACCAGCAGGCCGCCATGGCCCGTGGCGCCCGCCGCCATGCTGGCATTGCCCTTCACATGGACTCGGCCGCTCATCATGTTTTCGGCGACGCCCGGGCCCGCGTTGCCGTCGATCGTCACGATCGCGCGCTGGTTCATGCCGGCGGCGTAATAGCCGGCATGACCGGCGATCGTCACCTCGACGGGGTTGGTCATGCCGACGGCGATCGCATGCCGTCCACGCGGATTGACGATTGTCCAGGCATCGTCGGACCCTTCGGCAGCCCCCTGAAGGGCGGCGTTCAGGTCCCGCAGGCTGGTGGATGCCAGGTCGATCTGGCGGATGTTGGGCCGGGTGGTCACGCCTGATGCTCCCAGTAATAGACGCGCTGCGGTTCGGGTTCGAACACCGTGGCGGTATCGATGCCCGGCAGTTCGGCGAAAGCCCGGTATTCCGAGGCGAAGGCGACATAATCGTCGGTTTCCGCCATCACCGCCGGCTTGCACGCCACCGGATCGCGCAGCACCGCGAAACCCGAGCGCGTGCCGACCACGAACGTGTAGAATCCGTCCAGGTCGGACAGCGCGGCGCCCAGTGCCTCGTCCAGGCGGGCGCCCTGCGCCATCCGCCAGGACAGGTAGCCCGCCGCGACTTCGGAATCGTTTTCGGTATCGAAGGTCTGACCTTCACGGACCAGCATGCGCCGCAAGGCGTTATGGTTCGACAGCGACCCGTTATGCACCAGGCACTGGTCCGTGCCCGTCGAGAACGGATGTGCCCCCGCCACGGTCACCGCCGATTCGGTCGCCATGCGCGTGTGCCCGATCGCATGCGTCCCGCCCATGCCGGAAAGGCCGATGCGCCCGGCGACGTCTTCCGGCAGGCCCACGCCCTTGTACAGCTCAATCGCATGACCCGACGACGCGACGACCGCACCCGGTGCCAGCGTGGCCAGAAGGGCCCGCACCGCGCCCTCGGTCGCGGCCGGGATCGCCAGGACGGCATGGTCGTCATGCCGGGCGAATTCAACGTCGCCCCCCAGCACGCCGAGCAGCTGCAGCGCCAGCGCCGACAGGTCGATGTCGGCGACACCGCGCAGGGTCAGTTTCACATGGCCCGACGGGGCGCTGCCATAGACCGCGAAGCCCGCGCTATCGGGTCCACGCTCGGTCATCACGCGAAGCATCCGCGACGTCATGTATCCGAGACGCGGCTGAAATTCAGGATTTTTCAGAAACAGGCCAACGATGCCGCACATCGCACTTCTCCGCCCCCTGCAAGATATGGCCCGAGCTTAAGGTCGGTCGCGTGAAGAGTCAACCGAAAAGAATATAAGTTTCTCTTCAGGAAAACTGTTCGGGCCGCATGACGGAAAGGGGCCCCAGGTCAGGCACCGTCCTCGGTACGACGGGCCACGACGTGCATCTGCCCGACGAAATCGGGAAAGACCGAGGCCAGGCGTGGAACGACGTCGTCGCGCAACGTCCGGCGCAAGGTTGCCGCCAGGTCGGCGGGCAGGCGCCCGAGTTCCCTGCGGCGGGCGACGATCGTCAGGCCCCGCCCCATCGTCGGCCCGGGCAGTTTTCCCCAGCGCAGCCCGTCCAGCGCCAGGTCGCATTCCAGCAGGCAGAGCGGCGTCGTGATGGCCATCCCGCCCTGCCGGCAGGCCGCCGTCACGCCGTAAGGGGAATCGAATTCCTGCCCTGCCGGCAGGTCCAGCCGCAGGCGGCGCAGATAGCGTTCGATCTCCTGCCCGGTCCGGGACCGGGCGGAAAACCGGATAAAGGGAATCCGCCGGCTCATGGCCAGCAGGTCCTGTGGCGTCCCGGGAATTTTTTCCCCCGCGGGGCAGAGGAACAGATAGGGCTCCTCCATCAGCGGCCATCGCTCCAGCCCGGCGATGTCCTCGAAATCATTGACGCCGATGATCAGGTCGAGCTGGCGGGTGAACAAGGCCGTGGCATGGGTTTCCGTAAGGCCGGAATGGATGACCGCCTGGTCGACGCGCGTCCGCAGAAATGCCGAAAGCTGGCCCATCACGGCGCGCGACAGGCTGTCGACACTGCCGACGCGAACCAGATTGATCCGGCCGGCCTGGGTTTCGCGCAACCGGATGGCGATGCGCCGGGCCTCGGTCGTCAGCGACATGGCATGCTGGCGCAGTACCATGCCGCTGGCCGTCAGCGCCATCGGACGCACGCTGCGATCGAACAGGATGGTGCCCGACCGGCTTTCGATATCGCCGATGATCTGGGAAACCGCGGGCTGACTGACGCCGATCTGGCGCGCGGCGGCCGCCATCCCGCCGCTTTCGCACACAGCAAGAAAGACCTCCAGCGCCTGGAGGTCGAACGGCAGCGTGGTTTCGTTCGTCACGGGTGCTGCCTGGGATGCACGTCCTGATCCGGCCTGGAAAACACGCTACCCACCCTTGTCCTATCGGAACGTCCTGGGCAGGAGGTATGGCCTGCGCGACGCGAACCGCCACGATGATAAGTCATTCTTATGGAGGTTCAATCGCAAACGCGATCATGCAACGGTCACGGCCTGCACATGGCGCCGGCGGCCGGACGAGGGATCGCCGGGTCGGAATCCTCAGTCCGCGTCGCCGGCCCGCGCCAGCGGCAGGATGCGAACCAGAACGGCTGCCAGCAGGAACATCGCGCCATTGACCAGGAAGATCGCGATGATCCCGGTCCGGTATGCCGTCACCAGGGAGGCATCGCCACCCGCGGCCAGGCTGTCGATGCCCATCGCCCCGGCCCCGCGCGGCAACCATGCCACCAGAAGGCGGCCGCACAACGCAATTCCGGCCGAAGCGCCCAGCCAGCGCAGATACATCATCAGCGAGGTGGCCCGTGTCAGCTGGTGATGCAGCGCCGCATTCTGCGTGATCCCGGCGATGCAGGGAAAACTGAGTCCGAAGGCGGCGCCAAGCAGGATCATGCAGGCCGACAGGTCCAGCATTCCGGGGGCGAAGCGGATGCACACGCCAATCGCCAGCGTGGCGCCCGCGGCGGCCAGTTGCGTGCCCACCAGGATCGGCCGGATCCGGTCCCCTTCGCGCAGGATCCGGCCGCTGACCATGGATGCCACGATCATCGCGGCGGTCTGCGGAACCAGCATCACCCCCGACCGTGCAGCCCCCATCCCCATCTCGAGCTGGAAGAACAGCGGCAGCGTGACCCCGACGGCGGATACCGCCGCCACCTGCAGTGTCACGATCGCCAGCGAAATGCTGATGGTCCGGTTCCGGAACAGGTCGACCGCCAGGATCGGGGTCGTCGTGGTCTGCACTTCCCATCCCACGGCCGCCACGCCCAGCACCAGCGTGGCGGCCAGCAGGCCCAGCTGCGTGCCCGCGCCACTGCGGTTATCCAGGGAAAACAGGATCAGCAGCGCCGTCGTGGCCAGCGCCATCAGCACCGCCCCCATCCAGTCGAACCGCTCGGCACGACGGGTGTCGCGCGGCAGCATCGCGACTAGGCCCAGCGCGATGATGCCGACGGGCAGGTTGATGTAGAACGTCCAGCGCCAGGACAGGATCGTGGTGATCAGGCCGCCCAGGAACGGTCCCGCGATGCCGCATACCCCCATGACCGCTGAAAACATGCCCTGCACCTGCCCGCGCCGGTTGCGCGGCACCAGATCCACGACAATGCTCAATGCCAGCGCGATCAGGCCGCCGGAGCCCAGGCCCTGCACGGCACGGAACAGGATCAGCGCATTCATGGACCACGCCGCCCCGCACAGCATCGATCCGCCCGTGAACAGCGCCAGGGACGTCATCAGCATCCGCCGCCGACCCATGCTGTCGCCCAGCGCGCCATAGACCGGGGTGGTCACCGTCGAGGTCAGCATGAAGGCCGTGACGATCCACGACAGATGCGGCAACGCGGAGAAGCCGCTGGCGATCCGGGGCAACGCGGTATTGACGATGCCTTGGTCCAGCGACCCGATCGCCACGGATAGCAGCGCGCCCGCCATCATCAGGCGCATGCGCCCCGGCACGATCGTCGCGGGCAATTGGGTCACGGAACATTCCAGGTTGCAGGTCGGCGCAAGGGCGGATTTTGTCCGGCGCGCGGGCGGACCTTATGCCCAGAACCGGTACGGTCGGTAAGGGGGGAAAACGCACGTTCGATCATTTTCCCCCGGACAGGGGAATATCGTCGCGTGTCAGGTCCCCGGATTCACGAGGGTGTAGCCATAATCGTGCGTCTTGCCCCCGTTCAGGACGGGCTGTGTGTCCTGGTTGAAAAGATGCCCGTCGAAGATCGCCGCGTAGTCATGATCCTGCAGAAGCGTGTCTGGCAGGACGGCAAACGGACGATAGCTGTGATGTACCTGGCCTTCCGCAAGGAAAGGCGTGTTGGCGATGGTGTTGTAGGAACAATGTAGGATCGTGCGATTTCGGTCCGACCGGTTGGGTCCGGACGCATGCAGCACGTTGGCGTGAAAGAAACAGGCATCGCCGGGTTTCATCGTCATGGGCACCACCGGCAGGCGATCGAGTATCAGTGCCAGGCGCTCCTGATCGACCGACACCGCCTTGCCGAAGCGCGCGTGGTTCAACCGGCCCAACCGGTGAGACCCCTGGACCAGCTTCATGCACCCGTTATCCTCGTCGATATGATCGACGGCGACGGAGCAGGTCAGCATGTCCGGCCACAGGCAGCCTTCGTCATGCCAGAATGGATAGTCCTGATGCCAATCCCATCTGCCTGGGGCATGCGGACGTTTCATCGACAGTTTGGAATGCCAATGATAGCTCGGGCTGCCCAGAAGGGCCGTCGCATTGTCGACCATCCTGGCCAGGAACGGCACCTTGCCCAGATAGGTGTTGCTGTACTCGGTCCAGGCGACGACTTCCTGCGCATGGCCGTCACTGTCGGCCACGGCCCGCAGCCGCCCGCCGATGGACGGATCCGCGGCACAGGCCTCGGCCAACGGGGACAGTTCCTCCTGGTCCAGAAATCCGGGAACGATGACAAAGCCGTCCCGGTGAAAGGCATCGACCTGCGCATCCGTCAGGGGATGAAGGGTGCGGACCGTTCCATCAATCATATCCATCGCGTGCGTCCCTGTCCTGCAATCGGAATGAAACAACAGGACCATGGACAGGCCGACCGGCGCGGAAACCTATTATAATATTATCTTATGCACGCCCGGCTCATTCGATTATCTTGCCGATGCCTCATCCGCCGGTCGTCCCGGCGGGCTCGTCCAGTGACAGTTCCTCGATCGCGATATAGCCCATGGGATGCGGACGATAATTGCGAACCCGGATGCTGAAGCTGGTCAGATGGGGAACCCATGTCGCCTGCACCAGCGGGCCGTCCTGGTGCATGATCTCCTCCAGCTGCGCGGTAATGTGCCGGCGGGCAACCGGATCGGGTTCGGCCATGCCCTGGTCGACCAGCAGGTCGAACGCCGGATTGGCATAATGTGATTCGTTCCACGACGCGCCGGTGCGGTACCCCAGCGCCAGCGTCATAATCCCTTGCGGACGATGTTCCCACATCGTGAAGGCGAACGGAAATTCCTTCCAGTGCTCGGCATAGAGTTCCTGGGGATAGGTCTGGATATTCACGGTGACACCGATGTCACGCCACATCTCGACCATCACGGTGGTCGACTTCATGATCGGGCCGGCGTCGTCGATGCAGCACAGGGTCGTTTCGAATCCCTTTTCATGCCCGGCTTCGGCCAGCAGCCGCCTGGCGGCCGCCGGGTCCCAGGTTACGAGGGGTACGGGGGCGTAATCGGGCTGGATCGGGCAGACATGATGGTGATCGCCCGGCATCCCTGCCCCGCCCTGGGCCAGCGCCAGCACGCGCTGCGGGTCGACGGCCATACGCATGGCCCGCCGGACCCGCGCATCGTCGAACGGCTTCTTGTCGCATTGCATGCGTGCGACGCCGCATTGGGCAGACGGGGCGGCATAAACCTTCACCCCCGGCACCTGGTCCAGCAGGATCTTCTGGTCAAAGCCCAGTTCGTACAGCCCGTCCACCTGGTCCGACACCATCGCGGCGGCCCAGCTTCCGCGATCGTCGCCCAGATCGATGAAATGAACTTCGTCCAGGTGCGGCGTTCCGCGCCACGATCCGGCACGCGCCCGCACGACGCTGCGTTCGCCCACCAGCAGCGTCGTCATGTCAAACGGCCCGGTACCGTTCGATCCGGCGGCGAATACGCCGTCTTCATGCGGATCGAGGATCAGGGTGCATTGGTTATAAAGATCCTCGGCCACCGTCACGTGGGGGCGAAGCAGATTCAGGCGCACCGTCAGATCATCCGGCGCCTCGATCCAGTTGGCGTCCCATGGGACGACATGGCCGTCGACCTGCCGGGTCAGATAGGAAGCGACCGCGCCGATATAGGGCGAGCCCACGGCAGGATCGAGCCAGCGTCGAATGTTCCAGACGATGTCTTCCGCGATCAGGCGGCGGCCGTCGCGCCATGTCACGCCGGGACGGACGCGGAATGTCCAGCTGCGCAGGTCGGGCGATGGGGACCAGCTCTCCAGCAGGCCGCCGTGCAGCATACCGTCCGACCCCAGCACGCAGGCCCAGTCGCAGACGGCACTGACCATCTGGCTGAGATTGAACCATTCGAAGGTCGCGGGATGGGAAATATCCCAGATCGGTATCTGCAGACGAAGCGTACCGCCGCGCCGCGCCGGAGACGGCGCCGACGCCGCGGCAATCCCGGCGAACCTGCCGGCCGCACTGGCAGACAGCCCCAGGGCCGTGGCGGTGCGCAGGAAGGCGCGGCGCGGAACCGCGCCCTCGGCGAAGCGCGAAAGCAAACGCGAGAGCGGCGTGTCGCCGTCACGATCAGGGATGTCCATGGCACGCCCTCCCCTCGCCGAATGCACCCAGCGCATGATTGTCCGGCAAATGGCAGGCGACCCGGTGATCCTGGCCCAGAACACGTTCCGGTGGCGCACGGAGGCTGCAGACCTCCATCCGGTCTGGACAATGCGGGGCGAAGAGGCAGCCTTTATCCGGGACGGTCTGGGCCGACGTCGCGGGCCGGTCGGCCGCGGCAACCAGCGCCCGGGTATAAGGGTGGACCGGCGCGGAAAGCAGCGTTCCGGCAGGCCCGGCTTCGACCAGCCGGCCACGATACAATACCACCAGATCATCGGCGATGCTGCGCATCAGGGGGAGGTCGTGACTGATGACGACCAGGGTCATGTCCCGCTCGCGCGACAAGCTCATCAGTAGCTCGACGACCGCAGCCTGAACGGAGACATCAAGCGCCGAGACCGGTTCGTCGGCCACCAATATGCGCGGTGACGCCGCCAGGGCCCGCGCGATCGCCGCGCGCTGCCGCTGGCCGCCCGATAATTCGCCGGCGCGCCGCTCGCCCGCCTCCAGAGGCAGGCGGACGGCATCCATCAGCTGTGCGTAGCGATGTTCGGCACCCATGTCATCCGGGCGACCGGCGGCGCGCAGGGTACGCATGATCTGCCGTCGGATGGTCCATGCCGGATTCAACGACATTTCGGTGTTCTGGAACACCATCTGCACCGCCGCGCGCTGGGCGACGGTACGCCGTTCCGCAAGCAGGTCGGCGATATCCACCCCTTCCAGCAGCAGGCGGCCTTCCGTCGCGGTTTCAAGTCCGCAGACGATCCGTGCCAACGTTGATTTGCCCGACCCTGATTCGCCGACGATCGCCGTCATCCGGCCGCGCCGCACCGTAAACGAAATGCCTTCATTCGCCGTGACCATCCGACGGCCGGTACGGTCCGCGTACTGTTTGCCCAGGGCTTCGACACGCAACAGCACAGGCGCGGCGCCGATCTCGGGACCGGGCGGGCGCAACCCGCGCACGGGGGATGCGTCCGCCGTGCCGCCGGCTTTCGGACATCGGACCAGCCCGCCAGATGCCGACAGGTGCAGGGAAATGGCACCCGCGCCGCACGGATCGGGCGTGAACAGGCCACAGCGGGGACCGAAGGCACATCCCGCCGGCCTGTCGCCGGGCGATGGCGCCTGGCCGGGGACGGGCAACAGGATCTGCCGGCCGGCTCCGGACGTCGGGGGCAGGCATTCCAGCAGACCGCGCGTATAGGGATGGCCGGGACGTGCCAATATCGCATCCGCACGGTTTTCCTCGACCACTTGGCCGGCGTACATGACCGCGACGCGGTCGCACAGGCGCGCCATCAGATGCAAATCATGTGAAATCGCCAGCATGGCCATGCCCCGTTCGGCGGCCAGCGTGCGGATCAGCGCGACGATACCGGTCGCCGTGGTCGCGTCCAGGCCCGATGTCGGTTCGTCCAGCAGCAGCAGGGATGGATCGGCCACCAGGGCCATGGCGATGACGACGCGCTGCTGCTGCCCTCCCGAAAGCTGGAAGGGATAAGCCCCCATGATCCGGTCGACATCCGGCAGGTGAACGGAACGCAGATGGGTTCGCGCCAGGTCGGACGCTTCGGCCCGCGTGCTGCCCAGATGCGCGCGGGCGACCTCGGTCAACTGTGCGCCGATCGTCATGCTGGGGTTCAGCGCCAGGCCCGCATCCTGGTGAACCATTCCGATCCGCGCGCCATACAGGCGCCGCAACTCCCTGGCGGAGAGGCTGGCCATATCAACGCCGTCGAAGAATATGCGTCCGCCCGTGATCCGCCCTGCCCTGCCCAGATGGCGCATGACGGCCATGGCCAGGGTGGATTTACCCGAACCGGATTCGCCCACTATCCCCAGGGCTTCCCCCTGTCGGAGCGACAGCGAGACATCGAACAGTACGGGCACGGCGTCGCCGTCGCGTCGGTAGGCGACATTCAGGGATTCGATCCGTAACAGCGGATTGGCGGCGGTTCGTGGTGTCATGTCCCCCTACCTCCCCTCCCCGCGACGCAGGCCGTCGGCCAGCATCGAACAGCCCAGGGCCAGTGATACGATGGCGAGACATGGCGGCAGAACCAGGTGCGGGAAAAGGATCGCCAGGACCCGCCCTTCCTCGATCATGCCACCCCAGTCGGGTGTCGGGGGCGGAAGCCCCATGCCGAGAAAACCCAGCGTGCCGATGGCGGTGACAACATAGCCAAGCCGCATGCAGGCATCGGCAATCAGGGTGGCGCGCGCGTTGGGCAGGATTTCCAGGAACAGGATGGCCAGAGTGCCCTCGCCCCGCAGACGCGCCGCGGCGACATACGCCTGTTCACGCAGATCCAGCGTCAGCCCACGCATGATCCGCATGACCCCGGGCGTGGTCGACAGCGTGATGGCGAACACGATGTTGAAACCCGACGAGCCCAGTTTCGACAGCAGCACGATGTAAAGCGGCACGACGGGAAAGGCGAGAACGAGATCGGCGGTGCGCGAAAGCAGCATATCGGTCACGCCGCGCCGATATCCTGCCCATAGTCCCAGGGCAATGCCGATGACATAGGCGCTGGCGGTGGCGAGCGGCGCATAGACGACGACGCTGCGTGTCCCCCAGACCAGGCGGGAAAGCAGGTCCCGCCCCAGGAGGTCGGTGCCGAGCCAGAACCGTCCGCCGCCTGGCGCCGCCGCCATCATCGGCGCCACGGGCATGAACGATCGCGTGGGCGAGAACGGGGCGATCCATGGCGCGAAAGCCGCCACCGCCAGCCAGAACAGCAGGATCGCAGCCCCCGCCAGGCCGACAGGCGAACGGAACAGGACTGCCGGGTACAGGCGTGTCAGGACATTCAGGCGCAAACCTGCAGGAGAAGCCGCAGGCGGGACGACCTGGCCTTCGGTCACGACAGACGAATCCGTGGGTTCAGAAAGGCGTATCCGATATCGGCCAGCATCTGGGTTATGCCGGCGATCATCACCAGGACGAAGGTCGCGGCTTCGAGCAGCGGCAAATCCTTGCGCAACGCCGCCTGGAGCAGCAGGGTGCCGATCCCGTGAAAGGAATAGAATGCCTCCACGACCACGACACCCCCTATGGCCCAGTTGACCTGCAGCATGATGATGGTGAACGGCGTGATCATGGCGTTTCGCAAGGCGTGCCGGAACAGGATCCGCGCCGGGCTCATGCCCTTCAGGATCGCCGCGCGGATATAGGGCGTCGCCATGATTTCGGCCATGCTGGTGCGAGTGATGCGCGCCAGGTAGCCGACATCGGACAGGACAAGGACCAGGACCGGCAGGACGACCTGCCGCCAGTCCCACCCCTCCGTCATGATGCTGGTGCCGGGCACCAGATGCAGACGGGTCACCAGCAGCGCGGACAGAAGGACCGCGCTGGCAAAAGGCGGCAGTGCGCTGGTGGCGACCGCAATCGCCGAGACGATGCGATCGACGGCCGAGCCCTCGCGCAACCCGGCGGCGATGCCCAACGGCAGCGCCACCGGCAGGGTGATCGCAAAGAAACAGGCCACCAGGATCAGCGAATGGCCCAGGCGCGGCCACAGCACCGACGACACCGGCGCGGCAAAGGCCCGGGACTGGCCGAAGTCACCGATCAGGAAATGTCCCAGCCAGCGACAGTACCGCACCTGCGGCGGCTGCATGTAGCCATGGGCCTGAAGCCACAGGGTCTGCTGTTCGGGCGTTGCGAAAGGGCCCAGGGTCGCGATCGCAACGGAACGGGGTGAAAGTTCAAACAGCAGGAACAGAAGGATGGATGCGGCGACAGCCGTCAGCAAGGTCGCCGCGATCCGTTTCATGATCAGGGCCGCCAACGGCACACCCCCCTAACCGGGACCGCCCGAAAGGGGCGGTCTGGGCAGGCCGGCAGGCAGGTATCCGGCTGGATCGGTCGTGTTCACGAAAGAGGTGGTATGGCCCGACGCACCCGCCAGCGCCGTGCAGGCCGCCTGGGTGGCGGCGCCGAACGCACGCTTTGCATCCTGCACGTGGCGCAGATCCATCCACGCACAGCCCGTCTGCAGATCGATGGCCAGAAGGCGCATCGTGTCGTCGACCACGTCATGCAACCGGATGGTCTTCAGGTTGGTCTGGGCCTGAAGATCCTCGACCGTCGCGACGATGGCGTTGCCCTCGGGCGGGACGGGATTCAGGTTTCCCTGCACATGCTGGTAGATATCGGCTGCGGCATAGCTGCCGCGAAAGCCGTGATGCTGGCGCACCTGGTCCTCGGTCAGGACGTCGCGCGGCTTCACGACCGTGAAGAACGGATTTTCGAACCGGTACAGGCGCTGGGTGACGGCCACGTCCATATTGCCCAGCGCGATCGTGAACGCCTCGACCTCGTTGGCCAGGGGATAAGGGTCCCAGTTGGCGTTCGACAGAACATATCCATGCAGGTGATGGTCGGCGTCGCTGCCCCGGACGTAATAGCGCATCATCTGCGGGGTCGAGAGTTCCCAGGAATCGCCAGGGGAGACGCCGATACGGGTTGCGGGATTATGGTCGGAACTGTTGATCGCCAGCAGCACGGACTGCCGTAGCGCCGCCCAGGCCTGCCAGGCCGATCCCTGGCGGATCGACGACGCCCGCAGGCTTTCGGGATCCTGGATGATCCGGTGCGGATCGTCGTCCAGCAGGTAGCTGCCGCGCACCAGGCCCATGATCCGCCCCGCATCCCAGTTCAGCCAGGGGTAGGGACGCGCTGTCTGTACCGGCAACGACAGCGGGGTCACGCTGCTGTTCATGCCTTGCAGGTCGATCGCCAGCGCCAGGTCCGCCCAGTCCAGCGCGCGACGCGCCTTATCCAGCGCCAGCGCCGCGCGCGCCGCGGCATAGGCGTTGGAACTGATCAGCGCCGCATCGTCGGCGCCGAAGGGGTGCAACGGGTGCAGCCCGGCCCGCCGCAGCGCCTCGGCGGCGGTCATGCGCTGGCCCTGGTAATAGGCATCCCCGCTGCCGACCATCGTCGCGCCGATCGCCGCGAGGACCGCCAGATCGCCCTCGCCCAACGTCCCGCGCAGCGGCAGGACGGGCGTGATGCGGTGATTCAGCAGGTCCTGCAACATCTGGGTCAGTGCGGGGCTGGCGGCCTCGTACGTCATTGTGTTGGCGCGGATCGCCATGATGGCGCGGACCAGGGCCTCGTCCTCGATCTCCGGCCCCGGTTCCCCAAGGGCCGAATGCTGGAAACGCCCCAGCTGGATCTTTTCAAGCAGCGCCTTGTTCGCAGGGGACAAGGGGTCGCCGCTGAAGATCGAAACCTCGCGCTGGTCGCCCGCACCCCGGTTGAACCAGTAGACGGGAACCCCCTCGCGCGCCGCCTCCAGCAGCAGGTCGTACGTATCCTGTGACCGCTGCCGGGCGGCTGGCGACAACGACACCGCCACGCCATCCCGCGCGATCTGCCCCAACTGTTCCAGCGTCAAATCATGACCGGTCAGGATGACCGCCGGGCCGGGCTTCGGGACGATCGGGGTATAGGCCCATGCCGACGGAAGCGGCAGTCCGACCGCCATGATCGCCGGCACGAGCACACGCGCCATCAGCCCGGCGGCCCGCCGATTTGCATTCTTCATCATGTCGCCTGTCGTATCCGATATCGCAGCCGGTTGCGGCGCGGGGGGTACACCCCCGCGTCGATCAGAAATTGGCCGATACAGTCCCGAAGAACTGGCGCGGCGCGCCAGGCATGAAGGACTGGTAATCGCCCTGCACCGGGTTGCCTTCCTCACCTACCACCGCAATCCATTTCTGGTTCAGCAGGTTGTAGACATTGAATTGCAGCGCCAGGTTCTGGACGAACCCGAACTTCCCGAAATCGTAGCGCGCGCCCAGATTGGTAATGAAATAATGCGGGGCGGCGACCGTATTCATGTAATCGACATACCGATGGCCTTCGTAATTTTCATCGATATCGGCCGAAAATCCTTTGTAATTATAGGTAATCTGGCTCTTCCACATCAGGATCGGCACGTTCGGCTCCTGCTTGCCGCGCACATTAACCAGGCCCGTTGCCGTGCTGTAGTTGTTGTCGTACGTCGCGCGGTTCCAGCTGAAGCTGTTGTACCAGGAGATATGTTGCGGGAAGTGGATGGTCCCGCTGGCTTCCAGGCCATTCATCGTGACACCGCCCACGTTCTGGACCGTCGCGTAGGAATTGATGATCGACCCCTGCGCGATGGTCAGCAAACGGTTCGCAAAATTGGCGCGATAGGCGGTCAGCAGCCCGTCAAACCATTTCCGATGCATGCGGTAGCCCGCTTCGAACACCCAGGCCGTCTGGGGGCGCAGATTTTTCTGCTGCTGACGGAAAGCCGTCGGATCGGTCACGCCGAACGGCGAGCCCTGGTTCCATCCGCTGAAGGCATATGAACTCATGTTCTTCGACACATCGAAGAACAGTTCGTCATTCCGCGTCACTTTCCAGTTGATGCCGACCTGCGGCAGGAACGCCGCCGACGCCGTCAGGCCGCCGGACGGCAATGTGTCCTGACCGGTAAAGGCGGGATTGTTGAACAGAATCCCGCTGCGCGTGGTCACCAGCAGCGACTTGAACCCGGCGTTCAGCTGAAGGTTCGGCAAGATGTGGTACGTATCGTCCAGATGGTACTGGAACGTATTGGTATTGAAGACGTACCCCCATTCATCCAGGAACGCATCCTGGGTGTTCTGCCAATGGTAGGGGCTGAGCGGCTGTCCCTCGCCCAACAGGGGTTCCTGGTACAGCCGGCGGTTCTGGATATAGTGATTGTTCTCGAACCACACGCCGGTGTGGAAATTGTTGTTCTTGTAGCGCCAGTTGAAATTGCTGACGATGCCGAACCGCTGGCCGCCTTCGTCGCGGCCCTGCATGCTCAGCGGCGCGCCGTTGGGAGAGGCGTTGTAGGGCGTCACCCACGTGCTGAACCCGTTATCGGCAATGGCATAGGCCGTCGTGCGCCATGTCATGCCCGGACCGACATGGGTGTCCAGCGTCGTCGATCCGACGAAATCCTGGCGCAGGCCCGATCCGGCGTAATACGCCGCGTCGAGCGCATCGTTGGTCTTGTCCTCGCCATGGGTATAGATGCCCTGGGCTGCTCTATAGGCCGCTGCATAATCGGGATAGTAATTGTCCCAGCGCTGTCCCAGCGTGTCGATATAGTTCATCGACAGATCCTGGTAATCGACCTCCTTACGGTTGCTCCAGTCGAAATAGGTCGACCAGGTCGTATAATCGCCGAAGGGCTGAACCAGTTTTGCGTTGAACTGGTCATAGCGGTTTTCTCCCGCCCCCTTCCACTTATTCAGCGTGGAATGCGCATAGGCGATGAAGAACTTGGTCCCGGTGCTGTTCAGCTTGCCGCTGTCGGCCCGGGCGTAGGTCCGGAACGTGCTGTTGCTGCCGAACGTCTGCTGGATGGTGCCGCCCGCCACGTCACGCGGATCGGAGGAATAGAACTGGATGGTGCCGCCCAGATTGGTCGAGGACGGCATCTCCACCGAACCGGCGCCCTGCGACACCGTGGTGCTGCGGATATTCTCGCTGATGATCGAACGGTTCACGTTCAATCCGCGCTCGCTGTCGTATTCCATGTTGCCCAGCGGAATATCGTCAAGCGTAAAGCCCAGCTGGTCCTGGCTGAAGCCGCGCACGGTGATACGGGTCGACCATTCATACGCACCGAACGGATCGGCCGACATGAAATTGACGCTGGGCAGCCGGGCCAGGATTTTCATCGCGCTGGTGCCCGGTGCCGCGGCCCGCAATTCCCGCGAGGTCACGGTCGCCATCTGTCGGGTCGAGCCACCGCCATAGACCTGGATGTCTTCGGCCGCCGCCGCAGGGGGCAACGTCCTGGCGGCCCCCGCCCTGGCGACCGTTGCCTTGGCATTGGACGTCTTCTTCTGGACCGGGCCGGACACTGCTTCCGCCGCCGCCGCCCAGGGGGATGACGCCATGAGCGGTATCAGGGTCGCGCTGGCGAGGAGAGCCGCCTTGAAGCCATTAAATTGCATTTTCGTCCCCATATTCGCGATATTTGTCGATTCCGGGATTCAGTCTGACCCGCGCGTCCTCTGGTTGGGTCGCCTGGAAACGGGTTCGATATCGGAATTATATTGAAGACGATTTTCGTCTTAATCAAGAAATTTTCGTTACGTTTAAGAAAATAATTCGCCTCGGCGTCACATTCCTGCCGCCATGGACAGAAAACGCGAGCTGGTCGGGACAGAACGCCCGACCAGCACCGTATCGGACGTCAGATTCCGAAGACGGACAGATTCACGCCGTTCCGGCGGATGGCATCGACACGGTCGGCGTAAAAGCAGATCATGCCGCCGATGCGCGACATTTCGGGAATCGGCGTCTCGTAGCTCCAGGCGATATTTTCGATCGTCCCTTTTTCGGTCACGAGATTCCAGTAGGAGGCCTCCCCCTTGTAGGGGCATCGCGTCCGCAGGGCGGATGGCGTCAGATGGTCCATCCGCACATCTGCCTTGGGCAGGTAATAGCGCACGGGAAGATGGGTCTCGATCACCAGGCGTGGACGCGCCGACGAGGCCGCCAGGATGCCGCCTGCCTCCACATCGATCCGTTCGTCGCCGTCCAGGATCTCGATCCGGGCGTAGGGATCGCGCGGATGGACGAAGACCTCCTCGCCTTCCTCCATCCAGCGTGAAAACGCGCGGAATTCCAGGCCGATATAGCCCGACAACGCCGCCCATGGCGTGTCAGGCGGAAAATCGCCCGACCACGCGGCGGCCGTGGCCTCCTCGCCGTCCGAGACGACATCCCAGACGCGATCGATCCTGCCCAGTTCGGGAAGATCGACGATGGCCTCGGACGGCTTCAGAAGAGAAGGATCGACATCGCCGGCCGGAAAGAAATAGATCGGCAGGAAGTGATTCGACCGCAGGGTCAGGACCGCCCGGCTGTCGGCGACCAGACGCGCGCCCAGGTAGGCGCGCACCCGCTTGGGTGTCGCAAGGACGTTCACCAGGCGCGGAGCATCCGCCATCCTGGGCTGCAATGTAACCTTGGGTGCGACAACCCGCATGTCCTTCATTTTCCCCTTCTGTTCCGACCGGCTGTTTTTTCGTTTGCCCGTCAGGAAAGTTGCGCCTGGTCCAGGGCATCGCGCAGGCGATAGGCTTCCTTCAACGGCACGGCGCCGCGATGCAGGATGCGGATCAGGTCATTGACGTCGTCGATCGCCCCTTCCAGCGCCGCCGCCGCCTCGGCCGGCGTCGCGCCGATCTGCAGATCCTTGCACAGGTTCGCCAGCCGCTTCTGCGCGACCCACGCGCGGTGGCGGGCCCACTCGGCCGGATTGCAGCGATATTCCAGCATGTAGTTCGGATCTTCGAGATGATGATCCTGCAGTTCGATCCATTCCAGGCGGTTGGGATCGGGCACGCTCACATTGCGCGAGACGTAGCTCTGTACCAGGCTGGCGCGGAACCCCAGTTCCTCGAGCCGCGATGCCCGGTGGAAGACGGCGCATCCCTGCATGAAGCAGGCGTAGCCGGCCCCCGGAAAGTGCGGGGTGATGATCCGGTCTTCCGGGATGGCCTGGCCGGAGCGGACCATGTCCCATCCTTCCTGGCGGGTGCCGTCGAAGATCTGGAACCGTCCGCCCTTCAGCTTGTTCGGGTCGTGGACCATCAGCACCCAGTCGAACGCCGTGGCGTCGTGGTGCCATGAATCGACTTCCCGCCCCAGTTCCTTCGGCTGGAAATTCATGTGCCCCTGCTGATGCGTCAGCGTGTGAGGCATCAGCGATGTCTGGAACATCTCCGAAAAGAATTCGGTAATCTCGGGCGACAGGCACAGATCGCGGATAAAGCGCGAGCGATGGGTGGTCCCGCGCAAGGTCGCCGGCACCCGCGTGGCCGAGGAATTGTAGCGAATATAGGGCTGAAGCTTCCGGGTCACCTCGGCCAGCGCGGCGATGCCCTCGTCGGACAGCATGCGCGCCGCGCTGGTCATGGCCACCGGCGACGCAAAGCGCGAAATGAATTTTTCGTCGTACCCCAGGTCAGACAACATCCAGATATTCTCCGGACGCTCCAGCTGCAGATGGACGGCCGGATTGAACTCGGGCTCGTCCTCGATCACGAACTCGTAACCCGGCGGCAGAGTGGTGGGATAGATATCGTCGTCTGCAAGCCTCATCACACATCCCCTGATTTCTGACGCCCCGTCCTGGGGCCGCCATGTTTCGTTGGAACCGGTAGCGGTCGCAAAGCGCCGCGCAATTGCCTACGGCGCGAACACGATGGTCTTGTGTCCGTTCATGATGGCGCGCTGTTCGACATGGTATCGGACGGCGCGGGCCAGGACGCGGCGTTCGATGTCGCGTCCCTTGCGGATCAGGTCGTC
>NZ_JABEQM010000007.1 GCF_014174155.1 Gluconacetobacter tumulisoli
TTCCTCGGTGCCGATATCCATCAGCAGGTCCTTCAACATCGGATCGTCAGTATTGATGCCCTGGATCGAATATTGCATCGCCGCGGCCAGTTCACCGTTCGCACCGCCAAAATGCTACAGAAGCATCTTACCGAACTTCGGATCGGCTTCACCGATCCGGACTGTGTACATCAGTTTTTTCACATGATGGTACATGACACATTCCTATATTTATTAAACATGCTGTCCGCCTCAAACACGTCGTCGGGTACCTGATCTGCGGGTTTGTGCTTTACTCGCCAATTTTTACCAGAAGGGCATCGGCCAGCGCCGAACTTTTTCAGATCTTCCTCTATTTCAGAGAGAATTTACTGAGCCTAGCCGGTCTATCTTGGCCCAGATGCCTTGAATGCCTTTTGAGATCCGGCATCTGCGACACGCGCTCCGATTACCGGAGCGTCTTCGTGATTCGCCTCAGGCAAAATAACGCCCTTCAATATTTCATGGGATATTTCACGGGACGTGCCCGACGCGAAAAATTCCTCTCCGAAAACGTCCTCTTTCCGGTTGGTACGAGAATCTTCTCGTTTGTTTCGGAGTTAAACTATTATAGGTCCAAAAATATACCTGAATTATTTCAGGAGTTTCTTTGGGCATAAGGAATTTTTGAAAGAGAGATTCCCCTCTCTTTTTGCAGAACCGCAGCGTTGCCGGCCCATGTCGTTCCTCTCAGGAAGACCGCTGACCAACTGTAACGGCCCCGTCGGCACAAGGTTCCACAGGGATGCTCTTTAATTTTCCATCCTTTGAATTCAGGATCTGCCTTCTCTCTTCGACCAGGCATCCGTCGCCACCATCGAAGGATGGCGCATCATCGAATCATTCGTAACCGGAAAATAAAAAATCACGGTGAATATAATCAGCGAACAATGAAGGTATTATCCTTGTATTTCGACCTGCTTTTATGGTTGTATTCAAGAACCCGCTCTGGCCGGCGCCACCAACCCGATTGTTCCAAGGCTGAATGAGCCAGGCTGCCGTCGCGTATGAGCCTCTTCAGAACGTCGGCCATCAGGGTGGGCTGGGGTACGCCAGAGCTTATGTCATAGATCCCAGCTTCATATACATCATGACGCTCCCGCAGCAGACAATGCCAGTCGACCAGACCAAAAAGAGCCCATGCGGTCACGGCACGTATATCCAGGCCCTCAGCGCGCAGGCGATTCGCAGCATCCCATGCTTCGAGAAACCAACGCACTCGTTCCAATCCATCTTTGCAGCCAAGGTGTACTTCTGCGATGACAATCGGACGATGGTATCGATTCCAAGCCTCACGCAGCCTGGCCGCCCATCCGGTCTCTCCCTCGTCGAGTTCGACCCGTGCTGCTTCGATGTCTGCATAAGCCTGATATTCGTTCCCTCCATGAAGATGGGCGGGGTACAGGTCCAGCCGATGGTCGAGAAACCGGTCGCTGGTTACGTAATGGTTTATTCCAATTATATCGGGTGCCGCCTCTCCACTCGTCAACTCGTCAAGATGGTCGGGATTGACGCCGGCTGCCTCCAGGCGCCGTCGCCACGGGTGGGCGCAATTGATCAAACCGCACAGCAGATCCAGACCGAGCCAGCGTCTGCTGTTTTCATATTCCGCTTGTTTCACTAGCGGCTTTGTCGAAAAAACACGCCCCAGGTCCTCTGTCTGCAGAAGACGTGCTTCGGGTATGTGCCTTCGAATCGCGCGCATCGACAACAGGATTGCACGGCATTGAGCCACAGTCGCACGCAGGAACGCGTTCTCGTCACATAAGTGCGGGTACCAGTGACCGTAAAGACAAGAAAATCTGGCAGTTGTCAGAGGTTCATTCACGGGCGTCCAAAGGGTGAGAAATGGATAGCGCTCTGCAACCTGTCTTGCGTGAAGCGCCAACCCTTCTGGAAAGAGCGGGTCGACCAGCGATGTCCAGCACGGTCCCGAACCATGATGCAACAACCCTACCGCAGCGTCGACACCATGGTATTGCAATGCGTTCAATTGCCGATCGTGCCACGCCCAGCCACAGGCACCCGGGTGACGTGTATCGACACGTTCCCACAATACAGGATAACGAACCGTCCGAATCCCCAGCGCAGCAATGTATTCGAGATCCTGCTCACCGCGCAGCTGATGCCCCGTCTCCTCGACTTGGTCACGCCACCCATTGCCGATACGCACGACGCTGCACTCGAGGCCGCCCCAGAGCGCGAGCGGGCTGTGCTCGAACGAGCCGGCCATTTACTTGATTTCCGAAGCGGCAGGCAGATGGTCGTCCCAGGTCTTTGTCGCGCTCACGCTCGTCGTGGGACAGACCTGGCCGGTAATGTGTTTGTATTCGAAAACCCGGGTATAGCCCTCCGTCTGGGAATAGTTCCTGGTTACTGCAGGTTGAAGAATGCTACGGTCAGACAGACGCCTCAGACGATGGTCAAGAAACGCGTCGACGCCGCCTATCCAGATTAAACGACCTTTCTTCCGCTCAGTACGGTCGAGTTCAGACGGGTAAAGCCCCCTCTGCCTGCGTGTAGCTCCGGAAGAACTTTTCATACATTTCGTTCCCCTTGCGAAAGGTCGACGTCCTCCGCACTGCGAACAGGGTCCATCTTTTCTGCCCGAGCGGCAAACCACCTTTCCAGATCCGCTGATCAACTCAAAGCATGGGGGCGATTGATCGTGTCAGATAGGAATCGACACGAGCAACCATTCACCAGCCCTAAAACCCGGTGTTCGTATGCTGCCCTAAACCGGAAGAAATATTTGGGCCCGGTCCAGCTGTTCGTGTGGAAAATATGCAGGCTGTAGAGATGGACAGAGATGGACGCGTATATCCGCGTCGAGAAAATCGAACGCATTGCCGGCGACGTGGTTGCGGCGGTCGACAACATTGACCGGCAAGGGCTGCACCTGCAAAATCGGCACCGATCCCGGTCCAGCCATAGCTTTTATTCATAACGCTTGACGTCCAGAGGCCGGGGCCGGTCTGTCAGTGACTTGCCGATGGCAGTTCTGTCAATCAGCCGTTCCATTCCGGCCCAGATCATATCCCAGGATTGTTTCGACAGCCGTTCGTCGACATTGGCCAGCCACTGCGCTCTCGGACGTTTTAATAACCTCTCCAGTGCCGCAATCATCGCTTCGGGTCCATCAGCGATCTCCACCAGGTTATCGTTGCCCCAATCCGTTATCACGTCGGCAATGGGCGTTGAAACGAGCGGAACGGCCGCGGCCAGGAATTCGGGCGTCTTGGTAGGGCTGATGAAACGCGTCGCGTCATTGAGCGCGAACGGCATTATGCCTGCGTCCCAACCAGCCAAATAAGCCGGAAGCTCGTCATAGGATCTTTTACCGATCCAGTGCAGATTAGGATGCTGGGGGAGGTGGGCCGGATCGATTTTTGCCGTCGGGCCAACCATGATAAAATGCCAGTCGGGCCGGGCCGTTGCCATGGCAGAAAGAAGCACATAATCGATCCGTTCATCGATAACACCGAAAAAGCCGATCCGCGGTCGCGGCAGGTTAGCCTGGTCAGGCGGCTGCGCGCTCTGGGAATCGCGCGCCTGATGGAAGTGCGTCACATCGACGCTCGATGGAAACAGATGGACGTTTCCGCAAATCCGGCGCTTCGCTTCGAAGAGGCTTCGCCCCCCCGCGAAGACAAGGTCGGCTTTCTTGAGCAAGCGCCGCTCAAGCAGCGATAGTCGCGGCGATGCCCCGCGGAACATGCTTAGTTCATCCATGCAGTCATAGACCGTAATGGCCGCGGGCACGTGGGCGGCAAACTCCAGGGCCATTGGGGTATAGAACCACGCGATCGCTACCGGGCCCGCCAGAGCGATAAGCAGCCGGTCCAACTGCTGGCGTTGCAATATATCCAGCTTCCGCGGGTCATGTTCCGCGGCGAGCCGAGGAGTCGCCACCAGAACTTTTCCTGCCACGCAATGCAGGTCCATTCCTGGGGCTTCCCCTGCCGGCAGGGCGAACACAGGCTCCTGGACATAAACCACCCGATAAGCCCGCGCGGCACGACAGAGGAGATGCTGGGGCCTTTGCAATACAAAGTCCCAACGGAGGTGTGACAAACATAGTATGATCGGCCGATCGTCACAAAAAAAGGAAGTCTCGGCCGTGCCCCCGGCAGGATCAATAATATCAGGCAGGTTGTCGGGAACGGGGCGAGTTGCACCACCCCCCGTCTTCTTGGTTATTGGGGCCATGTTCGCTATTTCCTGGGGGATTCCTGAATAACAGCCGCCCTTTGGGTGCGGCAGAACCTTTCGCAGCTCCTGCCGTTCTCGTCAGAATTTTTACGGACGTCCTTGCCGCTTAAAACGACTGATCGACCTGTAGAGTTTCTTGGCAAGTTCGTGCCCCCGGCGCCGTTCGGCCTGCGGAAGGAACCGTCCCGCCTGACGCTGCCCGCCGGACAGCAAATATCAGTGAGGCCCGGCGGCTCAAGATTTGGAAAGAGGAGAACACCAAGCTGACGCGGATCCTGGCCGGGAGCGTCCTGGACGTCTCGATGCTGAAGGAACCGCCGGCCAAACTCCTGACGCCCGGTTTGCGGCGGGAAGCCGCGACCTGGACGATGAGGAAGCGGGATTATTCGTCGCGACGGGGCTGCCGGCGCATTGGCATGGATCCGAAAGGTTGGCGCTATGCGTCACGCCGTTCGGACGGAGACGCTGCACGGACGCGGTTAAGCGAGCTGGCCGGCGAGCGGCGCCGGTTCGGGTATCGGCGTCTGCTATCCTGCTCGACCGCGAAGGCATTCCATGGCGGGCGCAAGCGGGCGACGCGTACCTGAACGAACACCTGTTCCGGAACCTAACCCATGCCTGGATGGTCATCGATGCCCTGGCGGGCCGACCGTAGCACCGTCAGGCCGCACGCCAGGCTCAAAGGCGTGACGCCAGAAAGGCACACGACAGCATCACGACCCTGACTCGGAACCGAGGGCACGTTGGGGGCAGGGTCACCCGGGACATCTCGCCCGCTCCATCTCCTGTCGCATCCGCGCGATGACAGCGGGCAGGCCGTCGAAGATCGCCTGGCCGATCAGGAAATGGCCGATATTCAGTTCCACGATCTGCGGCAGGGCGGCGATCGGGCCGACATTGTCGTAGGTCAGGCCATGGCCGGCATGGACCTCCAGCCCCGCCGCGTCGGCCGCGATGGCAGCGGCACGCAGGCGGTCCAGTTCGCCGGCACGGCCTTCGGCGTAGGCGCCGGTGTGCAGTTCCACTACCGCCGCGCCGATGGCGGCCGAGGCCGCGATCTGCGCCAGGTCGGGGTCGATGAACATCGATACGCGGATGCCCGCGTCGCCCAGCGCGCGGACGCATGGCGCCAAGGCCGCGACCTGGCCGGCGACGTCCAGCCCGCCCTCGGTCGTGACCTCGGCCCGGCGTTCGGGGACGATGCAGCAGGCATGGGGCCGCAGGGACAGGGCGATACCCACCATTTCGTCCGTGGCGGCCATTTCCATGTTCAGCGGGGCGGCGATGTCGGCGCGCAGGCGGGCGAGGTCGGCGTCGCGGATATGGCGCCGGTCCTCGCGCAGGTGGGCGGTGATGCCGTCGGCCCCGGCGGCGACGGCCACGCGCGCGGCGGCGACCGGGTCGGGATGCGCGCCGCCGCGCGCGTTGCGCACCGTCGCCACGTGGTCGATGTTGACGCCCAGCCGCAGCTTTTTGGGTCGCGGCATTTTGGGCGGGGTGGAATCGGTCATGCTGTTCCCCTGTTGCACGCCATGTCATCCGCCAGGCGCAGGGCGGCCAGCAGGCTGGACGGGTCGGCGACACCCTGTCCTGCGATATCGAACGCCGTCCCGTGGTCGGGCGAGGTCCGGACGATGGGCAGGCCCAGGGTCACGTTGACCCCGCCCGCCATGTCGATGGTCTTCAACGGGATCAGCGCCTGGTCGTGATACATGCACAGCGCCAGATCGTAGCGCGCCCGCGCCGGCGGGGTGAACATGGTGTCCGGCGGCCAGGGACCGGTGACGGCGATTCCCTCGGCGCGCAAGGCGTCGATGGCCGGGCCGATGATCGTGCCTTCCTCATCCCCCATCACCCCGCCCTCGCCGGCATGGGGGTTGAGGCCGGCGACCGCCAGCCGGGGGGTCGCGATCGCGAAATCCCGCCGCAGGGCCGCCGCCGCCGTGCGTCCGCAGCGGACGATTTCGGCGGTGGTCAGGCTATCCAGCGCGCGGCGCAGCGACATGTGGATCGTCACCGGCACCACGCGCAGTTCAGGACAGGCCAGCATCATGACCTCCTGCCCGGCAACACCGCAGAGTTCGGCCAGATATTCGGTGTGGCCGGGATGGCGGAAACCAGCCTGCTTCAGCACCAGCTTGCTGATCGGGTTGGTGACCACGGCCGCGACCTGCCCGGCCTGCGCCAGGCGCACCGCACGTGCGATGCTGCCGGTGATGGCCGGCGCGTTGGCGGAATCGGGTTGGCCCGGCCGGGCCGGACACGCCAGATCGACGGGCAGGACCGGCAGTGCGTCCGGGAAGACCGAAGCAGCCTCGGCCATGTCGGCGACCGCGCGCACCGGGGCGTAGGCGGACAGCAGGGCGACGTCGCCCGGCACGACGAAGGCCGGGCCGTCGCCGGCACGCAGGGCGTGCCAGGCGGCGGCGGTGATTTCCGGCCCGATCCCGGCCGGGTCGCCCATCGTCAGCGCCAGCATCGTCCGTCCGCCATCCGTCATATCGTGGCTGTCCCTACAGGATGGGGTCTTCTTCGGGCTGCGCCCGAACCCGCAAGGGGCCGCAGGCCCCTTGACCCCGATTCAATAAAACGACTGGTTTCCAAAGGCGACCGCCTTTGGCGGGGTGCGGGGCAGGGCCCCGCCTACGCATCGGCCAGCGCACCCAGCACCCGCACCCAAGAGCGAATGCCCCGATGGAACGAGGTCAGGTCGTATTTCTCGTTGGGGGAGTGGATGCGGTCGTCCTCCAGCGCGAAGCCGATCAGCAGCGAGTCCATGCCAAGGGCCTGCTTCACCTCGGACACCACGGGGATCGAACCGCCGCTGCCGACCGTGACCGCCGGATGGCCCCATTCAGCACCCAGCGCGGCCAGCGCGGCGGGCAGCGCCGGGCCGTCCGAGGGCACGACGCTGGCGAACGACCCGCCGTGGGCGGCGAATTCGACCGTGCAATCGGCCGGCAGCATCGCGCGCACATGGTCGCGGAAAGCGGCACGGATCCGGGCCGGATCCTGGCCCGCGACCAGCCGGAACGACACCTTGGCCGAGGCCTGGGCCGGCAGCACCGTCTTGAACCCATCGCCGGTATAGCCGCCGGTCATGCCGTTGATTTCGAAGGTCGGGCGGCACCAGGTCTGCTCGATCGCGGAATAGCCGCGTTCGCCCGCCGGCACCGACAGGCCCACGGGGCCGAGGAAGTCGGCGTCGGACGGCGCGATGGCCTGCCATTGGGCGCGGACTTCGGCCAGGGGGTCCTGCACCCCGTCGTAGAAGCCCGGCAGGAGGACGCGCCCGCTGTCGGCATCGCGGACCGAGGCCAGGATGCCGCACAGCAGTTCGATCGGATTGCGTGCGGCGTTGCCGTAGATGCCCGAATGCAGGTCGCGGCTGGCGCAATGGATGGTCACGTCTTCGCCCACCATGCCGCGCAGGGCGGTGGTGATGGCCGGTACCCCGCCCTCGAGCATCGAGGTGTCGCAGATCAGCGCCACGTCGGCGCGCAGTTCGTCGCGGTTGGCCTGCAGGAACGGCAGCAGGTTGGCGCCGCCGCTTTCCTCCTCGCCCTCGATGACGATCGAGACGCGCAGCGGCAATGTCCCCTGTTCGGCCCGCAGGGCGCGCAGGGCCTCGACGAAGGTCATGACCTGCCCCTTGTCGTCGGATGCGCCGCGCGCGACGATCCGTGCCGTACCGTCGTCATTACGGACCAGTTTCGGGTCGAACGGCGCGGAATGCCACAATTCCAGCGGGTCGACCGGCTGCACGTCGTAATGACCGTAGAACAGGACATGCGGCCCCTCGGCCGCGCTGCGATCATGGGCGACGACCATCGGATGGCCCGGCGTCTCGCGCACCGAGGCGTCGAGGCCGATCGCCGCCAGTTCCGCGCACAGCCAGTCCGCCGCCCGGCGGCAGTCGCCGGCATGGGCCGGCTGGGCCGAGATGCTGGGAATCCGCAGGAAATCGAACAGCCGGTCCAGGCTGGACTCCAGCGTCCGATCCACCCTGTCCAGTACCGGGTTCAGGTCTCGTCCGCTCTTCATGTCCATGGTCCCATCCTCGATCCGGCGTCGCGGCGCGTCGGCGCGCACGACAGTCGAGGGGGAATGTGCGAACACAACGCGGGAAATGCAATCCATGTGCCGACCCATGTGCCGACAGATCCGACGGCGCGTCAGCCTCTCAACGGCGGGCGCGATACAGGGCGGAGAAATCCACCGGCTGCATCAGCACCGGCGCGAATCCGGCCTCCCGCGTCAGGTCGGCCAGCATGTTGCGCGCCGCCGGGAAGATCATGGCGGGCACTTCGATCAGCAGCAGGGCCTCCAGCGTGGCGGGGGTCGCGTCATGCAGGGATACCAGGCTGGCGTAGGCGATATCGGCCTCGAAGATCACGGGCGCGGGGGGCGCCTGTCCGGCGGGGGCCGCATTCCCCCGGCAGCGCAGGGTCAGCGCGACCTCGAACAGGGTGGGCGATCCGTCCATCTGCCGCGCGTCGACATCCAGGTCAAGGGTCAGGACGGGCAGCACCTTGGGCGCGGCATGCACCCCCGGCGCGGCGGGAACCGCGAAGGCGACCGATTTGACGTACTGGCTGACGATCAGCGCCCGGGGCGTCGGCGGAGGCGACGAGGCCGGCGGCCCGGCGGCCGCGCCGGAGATGGTGTCGACGGCGTGTCCTTCGGTCATGAAAGTGCTGCGTGCTCCTGCGCGTGAAGCGCGAGCCTGCCAGACGATCGTGAACCGAACGTTTAGAAGCGGCGTGAAAGTCGCTCTGCCGGCGATCCGGCGCGCGGGGCACGACTTTCTCGCCCGATAGTCCGAATTCCCTGACGGCCCCTTACGGGATCCAGCCCCGGGCGCGAACCAGCGTGATGGCGGCCAGGGTGACCATGCAGGTGATTTCGCCGTCGCGGATCATCCGCTCCATCTCGGCCAGCGGGACGGTGTGGCTGGTCATGTCGCCTTCCGTGACCTCGCGTCGGGGAGGGCCCTGCGTCAGGCCCGTCGCCAGATAGACGTGGCCCCGCTGGGTGGAATAGCCCGCGCCCTGGTACAGCGTGCCGGCATGGCGCAGGGCAAAGGCGCGCAGGCCGGTTTCTTCCTCGAGTTCGCCATGCGCCACGATTTCCGGGTCGGTGTCGGGACGATGCTCCCACATGCCCATCGGCAGTTCCCACAGCCGCGCGCGCACCGGATAGCGATATTGCCGGACCAGGGTCACGCTCGGACCCTCCGGCCCGTTTCCCAACGGCAGCACGACGACGAATTCGCCGCGTTCGACCACGCCGTACAGACCCTCGCCGCCATCGGGACGCCGGATGATGTCCTCGCGCAGGCGGGTCCACGGGTTTTCGTAGACGATACGCGACGACAGCGTGACGAACCCGCCCGCGTCGGGCCCTTCGGTATCGGCGGTCATGCGCCCTCCTCTGTCCCCCAGCGCGGTCCGCGACCGCCGGGCGATCATGCCGCGCCGGGGGGTGGGGGCGTCAATGCCGCGTCCGGTCCTCGCGCGGTCGTGACGGGCCTGGGGCCGGTCACGGGGGCGATTGCACCGGATGGGGCGCTGCCAGGATGTCCCGGTACCTTGGCGGCGACCCGGCCGGGATCGTATGGTGCCTGAAAACAAAGACAGGAGCTTCCCTCTCGCCATGACATCGCCGCGGACGTCCTCGGGTTCTCCAACGCTGCGCATCCTGGCGGTCGTGCTGTTCAACCTGATCTGCTATGTCGATATCGGCCTGCCGATGGCGGTCGTCCCCGTGTTCGTCCACCAGACGCTGGGCTACAACACCGTCGTCGCCGGCCTGGCGGTATCCCTGCAATATCTGGCGACCTTTGCCTCCCGCGCGACGGCGGGGCGATTCGTCGACGGCCGGGGGGCCAAGCCCGCGGTCGTGATCGGCCTTGCCACCTGCATGGCGGCGGGCGTGGCGCTGATGCTGTCGGGGGCGTTTCCCCAGCGGCCGGGCCTGTCGGTCGTGCTGCTGATCGTCAGTCGCATCCTGATGGGCGTAGGCGAAAGCTGGACGGCGACGGGCGCGATCCTGTGGAATATTGGCCGCGTGGGGGCCGAGCGCACGGCGCAGGTCATTTCGTGGAACGGCATCACCTCCTATGGGGGGATCGCCCTCGGTGCCCCGGTCGGCGAGATGCTGTCCCACCTGCCCGCGCCCTTCGGCGGGCTGCTGGGGGTCGGCATGCTGTCGGCGGTGCTGGCCTTCGGCGGATTGCTGGCCGCATCGCGCTATGCCCCCGTGCCGCCGATGCCCAAGGGCGAGGTACTGCCGTTCAGCCAGGTCTTCTGGCGAGTGCTGCCGCACGGCATCGTGCTGGCCTGCGGATCGGTCGGTTTCGGGGCGATTTCGGCGTGCCTGTCCCTTTATTTCTCGGCCCGGCACTGGCAGGGGGCGGCGCTGGCCCTGACGGTGTTCGGCCTGGTGTTCGTGCTGGTGCGGCTGCTGTTTTCGCGCCAGATCGGGCGGCAGGGCGGGCTGAGGGTGGCCGTCGCGTCGCTGCTGGTCGAATCGGCGGGCCTGCTGATCCTGTGGCGCAGCACGGGGGTGCTGTCGGCCGATCTGGGGGCGGCGCTGACGGGGGCAGGATTTTCGCTGGTGTTTCCCGCCCTGGGGGTCGAGGCCGTGTCCCGTGTCGGACCGCAGAACCGGGGCGCCGCGCTGGGGGCGTTCAGCGTGTTCCTGGATATCGGCATCGGGGTGTCCGGACCGATGCTGGGACTGATGATCCAGAGCCTGGGCTACGGCCCGATGTTTCTGGCGTCGGCCCTGTTTACCGGGGCGGGGGTCGGTGCCACTGTGCTGCTGCGGGGGCGAACCCGGCCCGGCATCGCCTGAGGCACATGCCGGCCCCGGGTTGCCGCGCGAACGCGGGCCCCAGGCCGCCTGTCGACGCACGCCGTCCGGATCGTTTCCGCCGCCCGCCCGCATCGTATCAGGAGGATGAGGATTCATGTCCGTTGCCGCCGTCGCCGTATTCTGTGGATCCCGTTTCGGAACCCGTCCCGCCTTCCTGGCCGCGGCGCGCGAAATGGGGACCGGCCTGGGCGAGGCCGGGATGCGCCTTGTCTATGGCGGGGGCGATGTCGGCCTGATGGGCGCGGTGGCGGACGCCACGCTGCTGGCCGGCGGCCAGGTTTCGGGTGTGATCCCGACCTTCCTGCAGGCGTGCGAGGTCATGCATGCCGGCGTGGCCGACCTGACCGTCACCGATTCGATGCACAGCCGCAAGCAGCTGATGTTCGCGTGGGCCGACGCCTTCGTCGTGTTGCCCGGCGGCCTGGGCACCTTCGACGAGACGATGGAGATCGTGACGTGGCGGCAGCTGAAGCTGCATGACAAGCCGATCTTCATCATCAATGTCGCGGGCTGGGCCGATGCGATGCTGGCGATGCTGGACGCCGCCGTCCGCGATGGCTTCGCCGAGGCATCGGCGCTGAAGCTGTTCGAGGTCGTGCCGGATGTCGCCACGGTGATGGCGCGCCTGACCGCGACGGTCCGCCAGCCGACCACCGAGGATGTCAGCCGCCTGTGAAGGGGCGGCCGGCGAAAAGATGACGCGGGGGCCCTTGCGAAGACCCGGGATGGGTTGTATAGCCCCCGTCAAGTTCGGAGTGTAGCTCAGCCTGGTAGAGCACTGTGTTCGGGACGCAGGGGCCGGAGGTTCGAATCCTCTCACTCCGACCAGGTTTTTCAAAGATATGACGATGATCGCCGTTGCAGCCGGCCTGTTCGAAAGAACAGGGTGGTCCGCAAGGGCATTGTCGTGCGTACGGGCCGCTCGCTGACCGGCCGTTCCGGCGCGCCCCGTCCTGAAACGGTTTCTTAAATGCCTCCGCCCCATGCTGGCCGTCGTGCGGCGCGCCGGGCGCCGCGCCGATCCAGCACGCGGTTCGCGAGACCATCATGTTCATTTCGCTTTTCCAGCGCGGCTGCCGGGCCGTGCCGGCCGGTCCCCACGGGGCGCGTCGGGACGCTGGTCACCATAAGGGACCGGCGCGCACGATTGGAATTGCCGACGTCGCGGACTCCGTCACCTGCCTGGAAACCTGTCCTGCCCAGCCTGCCCGGTTCGCGGGCGGCGCGATGCGCCACCGGGAGATGAACCCGTTTTCGGCATGGTCGAGCACGCCGGTCACGCTGACGGTCCATCATCTGCGCGACGTGGTCTACGATGTCGATCATCGGGTGCTGATCAAGGATGGCCGCCTGATCGCCGAGACCTGCTACCTGCAACCGGCGGAGGCGCTGGACCGGATCGCCGTCGATCCGGCACGGCTGGGCCGGCTGGCGGCACCCGGGCTGGCAATTCCATGCAGCGACCATTGGCCGGGCAATTATTATCACTGGATGGCCCACACCCTGCCGGTGGTCGCGGCCCTGTCCGACCTTCCAGGGTCCGGTCTGTCGGCGCGCTATCCGCGCCATGGCGGATCGGCGCGGCTGCTGCTGCCGGAGCTGCTGCCGTGGCAGCGTCGGACGCTGGAACTGCTGCGGCCCGGGCGCTGCGGGATCGAACCGATCGTCCCGGGGAGGCAATATCGGATCGACCGGGTCGCATATTGCAATGTCGTGGCGGGGGCGGCCGATTTCGCGGTATCGCGGCTGTGCGCCTCCGTCTTCACGCGCATGGCGGCCGCTGTTCCGGTCACCCGCCCGCGGGGGGTACGCCTGTATGTCGATCGGGGGGGAGCCGGCAATCGCGCCATCCCGAACGAAGGCGCGCTGGCCGCGCGGCTGCGCGACATGGGTTTCCTGGCGGTACGGCCCGAGACCCTGGCCCTGGAAACGCAGATCGACCTGTTCCGCGCCGCATCGATCGTGGTGGGGCCGCTGGGCGCCGGCATGGCCAATATCGGCTTCTGCCGGCCCGGGACCGTGGTGTACGACCTGGTCCCGGACCATCACGCCAATCCCTGCTTCCTGGCCATGGCCATGCGGGGCGGCCTGGCCTACTGGGCGGACCGGTTTCCCACCGGGACCGACAGGCAGGACCATGTGGCCAGCTGGTCGCACGGGATCGATGTGGAGCACGTGGCGCGGCGGGTGGCGGAATTGGTGCCAGGCAGGGCAGGCGTCAGGGCCCTGCCCTGAAACCCGCCAAAGGGCGATGCCTTTGGAACCAACCGGTTGATCCACCGCCGGCGCGCATTTTCAAACGGGCTGGGTGGTTTCCGTGCGGCGGCGGGGTACCAGCAGGGTCGCGACGGCCACCACGCCGATATTGACCAGCAGCGCCAGCAGGCCGGTCGAAACCGCCTGGTGCACGCCGCCCAGGGCCAGGACATGGGTGGGCTTCAGCCCGTCCTGGAAGCACAGGTACGTCCCGAACACCGTCCCGATCGCCCAGCCCAGCAGCATCGCGCGCGCCGGGAAACGGATCCGCGTCAAGCCCAGCACCAGCGCCGGAAAGGTCTGGAGGATCCACAACCCACCCAGCAATTGCAGGTCGATGGCGAACTGGGCATTCAGGAACAGCACGCAGGCCAGCGCGCCCAGCTTGACGCCGAAGGCGACGATACGGGCGGCCCCGACATCGTTCCCGCGCCCGGTGACGATGTTGCGGGTGACCAGGTTCGCGGCGCCGATGGCCATGACCGCCGCGGGCACCAGCGCGCCGACGGCGATGGCGGCGAAGCAGAAGCCGCTGAACCAGTCCGGGAAGATGGCCAGGAACAGCATCGGCACGACCGACGAGGAATGGGTCGTCACGATCCCCGCCGCATGCGCCATCAGGCCCAGCATCGCGATCAGCCCCAGCAGCAGCGTATAGGCCGGCAGCATGACCGCGTTCTTGCGGATCGTGTCGGCCGAGCGCGCGGCCAGTACGCCGGTCAGCGTGTGCGGATACAGGAATGCCGCCAGCGCCGACGACAGCGCCAGCGTCGCATAGGGCACGGCCTGCCCCGCCATCAGCGCGTGGTTGCCCTGGGGCCTGGGCAGATGCGCGGCGGCGGTGGCGAACATCGCGGCATATCCGCCGAGATGCAGCGGAATGACGGTCACGGCGGCCAGCACCGCGATATAGATCATGATGTCCTTGATGAACGCCGTCAGCGCCGGGGCGTGCAGCCCGCCCAGCCACGTATAGGCGGCCAGCGACACGAACGCGACGATCAGCGGGATTTCGCCCGGCAGGCCCAATGAGGCGATCACCGTGCGGATGCCGATCAGCTGCAGGGCGATATAGGGCATGACCGCGACCAGGCCGCTGCAGGCGATCGCCAGTTCCAGCGGCCGGCTGCCGAAGCGCGCCCGCACGATGTCCGCCGCCGTGGCATGCCCGCCGTCATGCGCGATCCGCCACAGGATCGGCATGATCAGGAACACGAACGGATAGACGATGATCGTATAAGGCAGTGCGAAGAAACCGAACGCCCCGGTGGCGTAGACCAGGGCCGGCACCGCAATCACGGTATAGGCGGTATAGAAATCGCCGCCGACCAGGAACCAGGTGACCCAGGTCCCGAACTGCCGGCCGCCGAGGCCCCATTCCTCGGACTTGTCGGCGCCATGCGCGGGGCGGTGTGCGCGCCACCAGTTGACGGTGCTGCCCAGCAGGATCGTGGCCGCGAAGAACAGGATGAAGACGACGAGGGCCGCCGGGCCGGGCGCCTGGGCGGTCACGAGCGCGCGCCCTTCTTCCAGACCAGCAGGACGAGCAGGGACGTCAGCGGCACCCAGGCCAGCTGATACCAGTAGAAGAACGGGAATCCCAGGAACGAGGGTTCGATCCGGTCATAGAACGGAAGCCATAACAGCCCCAGGAACGGCAGCAGCAATGCCAGACGGAGCATTTTCATCCTGATGCGCCTTATTTCTTGTTGGTTAGGGCAGACGTTGCCCATTCGCGTTGGCCTGTCAACCGGACGGACGGGACCATCCGCGCGACCGGATTGCCGGATTTTCCATGCCCCGGTGCCGAAAATCGAGGACGCGGACCCTGAAAAGGCGGTCTTTCCATATCGGGATATCATATCGACATGGAAATAATATGTACTATTCTCGATCGTTCACAATAATGACGTCCGAAGAATGCCGCCTGTTGCACGTGCGATTGCGGCGACGGGGCCCCCATGCCCTGGCGCAGTCCACATCGGCGCCGGGGGCGCGGGCCTGGCCGTACCACCGCGGCGGCACCGGCAACACGGCGGGGACCGGACAGGTTCCGTCATAATAAAAAGATCGAAATCCGCGCCCTGAACAGCTAAGAAAGCCGGGCGGAAACCGAACAAGCAAGATAAAGAAAGTTCGGGCCAGGGGAATGCCTACGTTTCACGCAGAAGGAACGGGGCGCAAGGAGATACCAACATGACGAAGTGGGTCTATGGTTTCGGAAGCGGCGCCAACGAAGGCAGGGCCGGCATGCGCGACCTGCTGGGCGGCAAGGGCGCCAACCTGGCGGAAATGGCGGCGATCGGCCTGCCCGTGCCGCCGGGTTTCACGATCACCACCGAAGTCTGTACCAGTTTCTATGAAAACGGCCGCACCTATCCGGCGGAGCTGAAGGCGCAGGTCGACGCGGCGCTGCACGGCGTCGAGGAGACGCTGGGCCTGCGCTTCGGCGACCCGGTCGCCCCGCTTCTGGTCTCGGTCCGCTCGGGCGCGCGGGTGTCGATGCCGGGCATGATGGACACCGTCCTCAATCTCGGCCTGAATGACATTACGGTGGACGGGCTGACCGTTTCGTCGGGCGATCCGCGCTTCGCCTGGGACAGCTATCGCCGTTTCATCCAGATGTACGGTTCGGTCGTCCTGGGCGTGTCGCATCATCGTTTCGAGGACCTGATCGAGGAAACCAAGCGCGCGGCCGGCGTGCAGGACGATACCCGCCTGTCGGCCGAGGACTGGCAGGATGTCGTCGCGGGCTACAAGGATATCGTCCTGCGCGAGACCGGGGCCCCGTTCCCGATGGACCCGCACGAGCAGCTGTGGGGCGCGATCGGGGCGGTGTTCGGATCCTGGATGAATCCGCGCGCCAACACCTATCGCCGCCTGCACGACATTCCCGCGAGCTGGGGCACGGCGGTCAACGTGCAGACCATGGTGTTCGGCAACATGGGCGAGGATTGCGCCACCGGCGTATGCTTCACCCGCGACCCGTCCACCGGCGAAAACGTCTTCTATGGCGAATACCTGATCAATGCCCAGGGCGAGGACGTGGTGGCCGGCATCCGCACGCCCCAGCCGATGTCCGAGGCCCGCGCCCGTGGCGACGAGCTGTCGATGGAAAAGGCGCTGCCCGACGCCTATCGCGAACTGCTGGCGGTGCGCGACATCCTGGAACGCCATTACCGCGACATGCAGGACATCGAATTCACGGTCCAGGGCAACCGCCTGTACATGCTGCAGACCCGCACCGGCAAACGCACCGCCGCCGCCGCGCTGCGGATCGCCATCAGCATGGCCGAGGAAGGCCTGATCACGCATGAGGAGGCGATCCGCCGGGTGCCGCCCTCGTCGCTGGACCAGCTGCTGCATCCCACGCTGGACCCCGACGCGCCGCGCACGCTGCTGAGCCGCGGGCTGCCGGCGTCGCCGGGGGCGGCGGCGGGTGCCATCGTCTTCACCGCCGAAGACGTGGAAATCCGCGCCGCCCGGGGCGAGGACGTGATCCTGGTCCGGATCGAGACCTCGCCCGAGGACGTGCACGGCATGCATGCCGCGCGCGGCGTGCTGACCACCCGCGGCGGCATGACGTCGCACGCCGCCGTGGTGGCGCGCGGCATGGGGCGCGTCTGCGTCGCGGGCGCCGGCGGGATCCATGTGGATTATCGCGCGCGCACGCTGTCGGTCGGCGCCACGACCCTGCATGAAGGCGAGTGGATCACCCTGGACGGCGCGACCGGCGAAGTCTTTGCCGGCCGGGTCGGGACGATCGAACCCACCCTGTCGGGCGATTTCTCCACCCTGATGGGCTGGGCCGACCGCACGCGCCGGATGAAGGTCCGCGCCAATGCCGAAACGCCCGAGGACGCCGAGACCGCGCGCCATTTCGGCGCCGAGGGCATCGGCCTGTGCCGGACCGAGCACATGTTCTTCGCCCCGGACCGCATCGGCTTCGTCCGGCAGATGATCATGGCTGGCGACGATGCCGCACGGACGCGCGCCATCGACGCGCTGCTGCCGTTCCAGCGCGAGGATTTCAAGGCGCTGTTCCGCATCATGGCGGGGCTGCCGGTGACGATCCGCCTGCTGGATCCGCCGCTGCATGAATTCCTGCCGCATGGCGAGTCGGAGCTGGCCGAGGTCGCGGCGGCGCTGAGCGAAAGCGTCGAGGCCCTGGCGGCGCGCAAGGCGGCGCTATCGGAATCCAACCCGATGCTGGGCCATCGCGGCTGCCGCCTGGGCCTGACCTATCCCGAGCTGTACGCCATGCAGGCCCGCGCGATCATCGAGGCCGCGATCGCCGTGTCCGGCGAGAGCGGAGAGAAGGTGGTGCCGGAGATCATGATCCCGCTGGTGGGCCTGGAAACCGAACTGCGCCGGACCCGCGCGAATGTCGAGGCGGTGGCGGCGGAGGTCGTGGCGGCGACCGGAGTGGCGCTGGAGTACAGCATCGGCACGATGATCGAACTGCCGCGCGCCGCGCTGACGGCCGACCGGATCGCACAGGACGCGGATTTCTTCTCGTTCGGTACCAACGACCTGACGCAGACCACGTTCGGCCTGTCGCGCGACGATGCGGGGACGTTCATGCCGTTCTATCTGGAACATGACCTGATCCCGCGCGACCCGTTCATCTCCATCGACCAGGAAGGCGTGGGCCAGCTTGTCGCGATGGGGGTGGAGAAGGGACGCCGCACGAAGCCGGGCCTGAAGCTGGGCGTCTGCGGCGAGCATGGGGGCGATCCGGCCTCGATCGGGTTCTTCGAGACGGTGGGGCTGGATTACGTGTCCTGCTCGCCGTTCCGGGTGCCGATCGCGCGCCTGGCGGCGGCGCAGGCCGCCCTGGCCCGCCGGGACGAGGAAAAGCGTCCGCTGCCGGCCGGCAGCCGCTGAAAGGCCGTCTGAAACGCATTCCGTCGGCGACCCGACGCGTTTTTTTCCTGCGTCGCGGCGGGCGGGCATCGGGGCCGCCATGCCCCGATGCCTGGAAAATCGCGTCGGGCATACCGTCCCGCGGCACGTCCGCCGGGGGAAATGCGTTTCCGAACGGATTCTGACGGCCGGCCCTGCCGGTCATGTCCGCCCCCATGGGGCGCTGGGGTCCTACACGCATGCCGTCACATCATATCGTGCTGCATCTGGCATCGGACGCCACGGGGCAGACGCTGGATTCCCTTGCCCGCGCCTCGGTCGCGCAGTTCAGCCACGCCGAGGTCACCTACCATCGCTGGAACCTGCTGCGGACGCGGTCGCAATTGCGGCGCATGCTGGAAGGGATCGCGCAGGATCCGGGGCCGGTCCTGTCATCGGTCGTCGATCCCCGCCTGCGGCACGAGCTGACGGCCGGGTGCGCGCATATCGGCGTCCGGCTGATCAATGTGCTGGACCCGGTCACCACCATCCTGCAGGACGAACTGGGCGAGCCCGCCATCGCCCGGCCGGGCGGCCAGTACGTGATGGACGACGCCTATTTCCGCCGCATCGACGCCATGCATTTCGTCCTGGCCCACGATGACGGGCAGGAGATGGGGGGCCTGGGGCATGCCGACGTCGTGCTGGTAGGGGTGTCGCGCGCATCGAAGACCCCGACCTCGTTCTATCTGGCCAATTGCGGGATCAAGGCGGCGAACGTACCGCTGATCCCCGACCTGCCGCTGCCCGACGAGCTGGAGCATCTGTCGCGGCCGGTGGTCGGATTGACCATCGATTCCGACGTGCTGATCGGCATCCGGCGGCACCGGCTGGATTTGATGGCCGACCGGCGGATGGACCTGGTGATGCGCAACAACCCCTATGTCGACCCCGAGCGTGTCGAGGAAGAGGTCCGCTGGGCCCGGCGCCTGTGCGCCCGCCACGGCTGGCCGCTGGTAGATGTCAGCCAGCGCTCGATCGAGGAAACATCGGCGGCCGTGATGGAATTGATCGCCCAATGGGACGACCGCCACCGGGACGATCGTCACCGGAATGACCACCATCGGGACGCCCCCCACCGGCCCTGAGCCGGAACCGTTCCGCCGAGCTCGGTGCGGGCCATGCACGGCGTCCTCAGCCGCCATGTTCCAGGCGCAGGCGCGTTACATATCGATACCGATGCAACCTGAATCGGACCACATGACCCCCTATATTGAACCGCATGGGAAGGGAGATCCTGTCATGCGGCGATTTCTGGTTCTGGGGGCGGTAGCCCTGATGTTGGGAACGGCGGCCGGAAGTCCGGCCGCCTGGGCACAGCATGGCGGCGGCGGCCATGGCGGTGGTGGCGGCTGGCATGGCGGCGGTGGTGGCGGCTGGCACGGAGGTGGTGGCGGTGGTGGCTGGCGCGGTGGCGGAGGTGGCTGGCACGGCGGTGGCGGCTGGGGTGGAGGAGGCTGGCGTGGGGGTGGCTGGGGATACCGGCCCTATTACGGCGGCTGGGGCTGGGGCGGCTACCCGTATTACGGCGGCTATTATGGCGGTTGGGGCTGGCCACTGGCCTTCGGCGCCGTCATGGGCATGGCGGCCGGCGCGGCGGCGACCTCGTACGGGTCGTACGATGACGGGTATGACGACGGATATGGCGGCGACGATGGGGGATACCCGCCCGGCTATTATCCCGGCACAGCGGCGCCCGGCGCCTATCCGCAGCAACCTTATCAGCCCTACCAGCCTTATCAGCCGTATCAGCAGCCCTATGGCGCCGCACCGGCACAGGGGGCGCCGATGCAGTCACCGGTCGTCACCTGCAGCAAGGGTCTGGTCTTCAACCGCCTGACCGAAAGCTGCGACCGGCCGTGACGCGGCGTGACGGTCCGAGGCCCGGCAATGGGCTTCGGATCGCCACAACCGTGACATATTATGTTACATGATACGGATCCGGGGCACGGGCGGACAGTTCCGCTCCGCTGTCCGACAATCGGGATTGGATACGAGAGATGATGAGTTTGCGGAAATGCGTCGCGCCCGGCCTGATGGCCGCCGGCCTGCTGGTGGCGGGTACCGCGACGGATGCGCGGGCCGAACCCGGCGGCTGCCTGAAATACGGCGCGGTCGGCGCGGTTGGTGGGCATCTGGCCCATCATGGCGTCCTGGGAGCCGCCGGCGGGTGCGCCGCCGGCATGTATACCCGTCACGAATATCGCAAGGGCATCCGCGCGAAAGCCGCGCTGTATGACAAGGAACACCCCGCCGACCCGAACATGAGCCTGGCGGAACGGTACCGGAACCGCAAGACGGACGAGCAGAAGGCCACCCTGTACGACGCCGAGCATCCATCCGCCCCGCCGGGACACTGAGGACGCCCGGTCGCTGGGCCCCGGGGCGCTGCCCCTGAAACCCGCCAAAGGGCATTACCCTTTGGGAACCCGGTCGTTCCTATCCATTGATCGGGGGTCAGGGCCCCTGGCCCTGGCCCTGGCATTGTCCGATCGGTTCTTCAGGCAGGGTCCAGCCAGCCCGCCAGTTCCCGCCGCGCCAGGGCTTCCAGCAGGTCGATCGCGGCGGGGGCCGCATTCAGGCAGGGGATCAGGGCGAAATCGGTCCCGCCGGCGGCGATGAATTCGGCACGCACCTCGTTGCCGATCTCGTCCAGTGTTTCGATGCAATCGGCCATGAAGCCCGGCATGATCACCGCGACGCGGGTGATGCCCTGCGCCGGCAACGCGCGCACCAGCGGGGCGGTATAGGGTTCCAGCCAGCGCGCGGGACCGAAGCGCGACTGGTAGGTCAGCGGCATGGTCGTATCGTCCATGCCCAGCGCCCGGCGCAGGGCGGCGATCGTGCGTTCGCAATCCTGGGGATAATGATCGCCACGGGCCACGTAATCGCGGGGCAGGCCGTGGAACGACGCCACGATCCGTTGCGGGACGAAAGGCAGTTCCGCCAGCGTCTGGCGCACCGAACGGGCCAGGGCGTCGATATAAAGCGGATGGTCGGGGAAAGGCGGCACGGTCCGGATGGCCGGCTGGTTGCGCAACCGCATCAGCGCGCGAAACGCCTGGTCGTTGGCGGTGGCCGTCGTGGTCGCGCTATACTGCGGGTAGAGCGGCAGCAGCAGGATCCTGTCGCAGCCCCGACGCAGCAGACGGTCGATCCCCGACAGGACCGCCGGATTGCCGTACCGCATGGCCCATTCCACCGCCACGCCGTCGGCCGCCAGCCGTCCGGCCAGCCCCTCGGCCTGTGCGCGGGTGTGGGTGCGCAGCGGGCTTTCGTTCTGCTGGACATGCCAGATGCGGCGATAGGCGGCGCCCGTCCTGCGCGGGCGCAGGGTCAGGACGGGGCCCTGGAGGATGGGTTGCCAGATGGCCGGGCTGGCCTCGATGATGCGGCGGTCGGACAGGAACTCCGACAGATAGCGCCGGATGGCCTGATAGCCGGTTCCATCGGGGGTGCCGAGGTTCGTCAGCAGGACGCCGATGCGCGACAGGCCGGACGTCGCGGACGCGTCGGGACGGATGGTCAGGAAGGTCATGGTGTCATTCTGCTACAGGATGGTGCGGTTCCTGGCAAAATGTCCGCATCGACCGCGTGCTCCACCAGCCGCGAGTACCCGGGGAACGCGAAGAAATCTCGTCTCCGCGTCAGCGGCGATCACGCACCCGCACGGGCACCGCGCGGGGCGCGGGCATGGCACGCCAGGCCTGGACCGCGGCACAGCCCATCAGCACGGAGGCACATACCAGCGGCAGGGATGACGACAGAAAGGCGGCAATGCTGGTCATCATGCTCTCCATCCCGATCGGGGACGGTCCCCCGAAGGCTTGCGCGGCGGAACAGGGCCGCACATTCCAGTGAACCGTGCCGGTTTATGCCCCGTCAACGAAAAAATGACGGGAACCTGCGGCGCATTCCCGACATGGGAATGGCCCGGCGCTTCGTCAAGTTTCGGCGGGTCCCGCGCGACGAGCGATGTCCAGGCATTTGCGCATCAGCGACGGCAGGGCCAGCCCGTCCAGCTCCCGTTCCCCGTAGACCAGCCCGCCCCCCATGGCGATGACGTTGGGGAAGCGGTCGATGCGCGCCGCGTACACGTCCACATGCAGGGTGAAGTGGGTGAAGACATGTGTCACCCGGCCCATGGACGTCCAGGGTGCGGAGGCCAGCGGGGCATGAGAGACCGCATCGGCCATGGTCCAGGCCTGGGCCCGCCAAATGGTGCCCGGCAGTTCCAGCATGCCGCCCAGCAGGCCCTTGTCCGGCCGGCGGCGCAGCAGGACGTTTCCGGCGGCATCGACCAGGTGGAAATGCGCGCCGTGGCGGACCGGCTTCGCGCCCTTCGGCGCCTTGGCCGGCAGGGTGGCGGCGATGCCCAGCCGCGCCCCGGTGCAGGCCCCAAGCCATGGGCAGAGCGCGCAGGCCGGGGATTTCGGGGTGCAGATCCCCGCCCCCAGATCGAACAGCGCCTGCGCGAAATCGGACGGCCTGGCCCGCGCCTCGGCCCCCTCGCCCAGCGTCGCGGCGCGCAATGCGACGGCCTTGCGCGCAGCCGGCAGGGGATCGGTCAGGGCGAACAGGCGCGTGGTCACGCGTTCCACATTGCCGTCGACCGGCACGACCGGATGGCCGAAGGCGATGGCCGCGATGGCCGCCGCGGTATAGGGCCCGACCCCGGGCAGGGCCAGCAGCCCCGCCATGTCGCGGGGGAAGCCCCCGGCGCGGTCCACCGCCTGGGCGCAGGCATGCAGGTTACGAGCCCGCGCGTAGTAACCCAGGCCCGCCCACGCGGCCATGACGTCATCCTGGCGCGCGCGCGCCAGGTCCGCGACGGTGGGAAAGCGGTCGAGAAAACGATGGAAATATGGGATGACGGCGGCGACGGTCGTCTGCTGCAGCATGATCTCGCTGAGCCAGACGTGATAGGGATCAGCGGTCCGGCCGGGCAGGGCCCGCCAGGGCAGCGTCCGGCGGTGACGGTCGTACCAGCGCAGCAGATCGACGGGTAAGGGAGGCACGGTCCGCTTATGACGAAGGAACCGACGAACGGCAAGCGCACACGCCCCGCCGCCCCGCCGCCCGAGCCCGCGCGCGCCTGGGCGATGCGCAGCCTGGGCGCGCTGATCCCCAACGTCGCCCGCCCCGCCTTCCGCAAGCAATCGCCGGCGGCGGCGCAGATCATCGCGGACTGGGCCGACATCGTGGGACCCGAGCTTGCGCGCGCCACCGTGCCGCGCCGCCTGTCGGCCGGGGTGCTGACCCTGGGCTGTGCCGGGCCGGTGGCGATGGAATTGCAGCATCTGGCGCCCGCCCTGATCGGACGGATCAATCGGGCCTGCGGCCATGACGCGGTGCGGTCGCTGAAGCTGGTGCAGGATCTGGTGCCCCGTCCGGCCCCGGCGGCCCCGCCCCCCCGGCAGGCCCCGCCGCCGCCCCTCGCCATTCCCGACATGCCCGACGGGCCGCTGAAGGACGCGCTGGCGGCGCTGGGCGCGCGGGTGCGCGAGCGCGCCGGACGGCGTTGACGAAACGGTTGCGAAGGGAAACATGATGATCGGGTCCTGCCACAAAAAGGCCGGGATCGCGGCGCTTCCTGCGCCGGTATTGACGGGGCATGGGTCGCACAATCCCGCGAATGTGCGCGGCGGACCGGTTTCCCGGACCGCCCATCCCGCCGAAGATGAGAGATCGGTTTCTTGCTGAAAGGGAGCATTCCGATGCGCAAGATGGCTTTCCTGCTGGCCTTGTCGCTGGGTGTCGCCGGCACCCTGTCATCGACATCCGCCATGGCGTGGGGCGGACGCGGCGGCTGGGGTGGCGGTGGCTGGCGTGGCGGCGGCTGGGGATGGCATGGCGGAGGCTGGGGCGGCGGCTGGCGTGGCGGCTGGCGCGGTCCCGGATGGGGCTGGGGCGGCTTCGGCGTCGGCATGCTGGCCGGGGCGGCGGCCGGCGCGGTGGTGGCGGCGCCGTACTATGGCGGATATCGCTACCGCTATCCGGCTTACGGTTATCCGGCCTACCCCGCTTATCCGGCGTACCCGGCCTATTCGTATCCGGCGTATGGCGCCCCTTATCCGGGCTATTATCCAGGCTGGTAAAGAAAGGTCGGGCGCTGCCCGGACCGGCAAGGGCTTCGGCCCTTGCCTTTCGTTCGTTTACAAAACCCTGGGTTTCCAACGGGCAGCGCCCTTTGGTGGGGCAAGGACAGGGCCTTGCCTTGGCCTCACCCGGCCTGTCGGGCCGCGCGGATGAATCGTGCGACCAGCGCCGGGTCCTTGCGGCCCGGCGCGCTTTCCACGCCCGACGACACGTCGACCGCGGGCGCGCCGCCCTTGGCGATCGCGTCGGCCACATTGTCGGGGGTCAGCCCCCCGGCCAGGATCCATGGTGCCGGCGCGACCCAACCCCGCGTGATCGTCCATTCTATGGCGTGGGCATTGCCGCCCGGCCGGTCCGAACCCGCGGGCGGGCGAGATTCGATCACCAGCCCATCCATGGACGTTTCGACAGGGAGATCCCCGGGGGTCGCGACGCCATGGGCATGCCAGACCGGCAGGCCGAAGCGGTCGCGGATGGCGTGCGCGCGGGCCTGCGAGGCATAGACCTGCAACCCATCCAGGTCGGTCGCGTCCAGCACGGCGGCGATGGCGTCGTCATCCGGCGCCACGAACAGGCCGATGCGGCGCGGTCCCCCGGCCGGCACGCGCGCGATCAGCGCCGCCGCCTGCGCCGGCGTGACATACCGGGGCGAGCGCGCGAAGAACACGAACCCGACCCAGTCCGCGCCATGCGTCACCGCGGCGTCCAGCCCGGCCGGTTCGGTCAGGCCGCAGATCTTGACGCCGATATACTCCACTGGAAGCTCCATGGGACGGTCAGCCGGCAAGTTCCGCAGCGATGGCGGCGGCGGCGGCGGCCGGATCGGCGGCGGTGGTGATCGGACGACCGACGACGATCCAGTCCGCCCCTGCGCGGCTGGCCTCGATGGGGGTCATGATCCGCTTCTGGTCGCCGGCGGCGGTCCCGGCGGGCCGGATGCCCGGCACCACCAGCACCGGGCGGTCGCCCAGCCGGTCGCGCAGCGGCGCGATTTCGTGCGACGAGCAGACCAGCCCGTCGGCCCCGGCCGCCATCGCCAGCGTCCCCAGCCGCACCACCTGCCCGCGCGGGGTGTCGGACACCCCGGTTTCGCGCAGGGCCTCGGCATCCATGCTGGTCAGCACCGTGACCGCCAGCAGGATCGGCCGCGCGTCCACGGGAAAGGCGTCATCCACCGCCGCCCGCGCCGCCGCGATCATCGCATGTCCGCCGGCGGCATGGATCGTCAGCATCGCCGGGCGCATCGCCGCCAGGCTGCCGATCGCCGAGGCGACGGTATTGGGAATGTCGTGCAGCTTCAGGTCCAGGAACAGCGGTCGGTCGCCCGCGACATCCCGCACCGCATCCAGCCCGCGGGCATAGGTGAATTCCAGCCCCAGCTTCACGGCATCGGCCCCCGGCCTGACGTCGCTGGCCGCCGTCTGCGCGCGCCAGGCGCGGGCCTGGTCCGTGTCCTTGGTGTCCAGCGCCACGATCAGGCGCGTGCGCCGCGCGGTCATCGCGGCAGCACGTCGCGATAGGGTGCCGCCGGTGGGGCGGGCGGCGGAACGGCGGGGGGATTGAAGGTTTCGGCCTGCTGGCGGCGCAGTTCGGCGATCTGCTCCTCAAGCGTGCGGATCTGCTGTTCGGCGCGGCGGGCGCGGCCGCGCTGGCGCAGTTCGGCGAACCACAGCGACAGCGCGCCCAGTGCGAAGAAGAACGCCGCGACGATCAGGGTCAGCACGCCGACCGACGATTTCCAGCCCCAGTCCAGGAACCACATCTGGATCGAGTCCTGGTTGCAGGCGCTGAAGACGATCAGCGCCAGCAGGAAGGGAATTGTGATGAGAAGACGCAACATGCCTTGCCTCCTACAGTTCCGCATGGCCGGCGGCAAGAAAATCGGCCCCGCGCGCCGCGCGGGACTACCCGCCCCGTCCGGCGCAGATGGGTCTTGATTCCCGACGGACCGGCGTGGTCTCGTGACAGCAGCCCGAGGCGGAGTTTGCTCTTGAGTGAAATCATCGCGTTTCGCGGTACCGCGCGCAAGGACGACACGCTCTGGGCGGTCATCGCCTCGGCCGGGCGAACGATGCGGATCGCCGATGTCTATCCCGCCCGCGCCGCCGCGATGGCCGATCGGGACTGGCGCGAACAGCAGGTGCGGGCCTATGCGCAGTTCCTGCGCCAGACCCGCCAGCCGGCGCCGCGCTACAGCATCGCCCCGATCCGCCGCGCCGACCTGCCCCGGGCATGGCGGCCGTTACCGGCGCTGGGCTTCCTGCGGGGACAGTTCATCTAGGGTCCGGTCACTGGCGTCCGGGCGGGGGAGATCCCCGCGCCCTGCCTCAATGTGCCGTCGCGGGCGGCGGCGGGGCGGCCAGGGTCAGGACATTGTCCGTCCGGTTCAGGTCGGGGATGTCGTGGTCCGGGTCCAGCGTCACCGTCTGCGGCGTGCGGGTGGTGGGGATGGTCAGCTCGAGCTCGTTGCGCAATTGCCAGCTCTCGGTCGGGATGACCAGGCGCGAGGTCGTGCCGTCGGTGTAGGACAGCATCAGCGTCACCGGCAGGGGCAGCCAGCCCTTGTTGTCGACGGTGACCAGGACACCGCGCGCCGCGCCATCGCCCGTCGTCGTCGCGGATTTCACCGCATAGTCCGGGCCCCAGTTGTTGAAATACCAGCCGCGCCAGAACCAGGACAGATCCTCGCCCCCCTCGCTGTCCATCAGGCGGAAGAAGTCCGACGGCGTGGGATGGCGATAGGCCCACAGCGCGATATAGCGCCGGAAGGCGCGATCGAAACGCTCCGGACCCAGGATCTGCTCGCGCAGCAGCATCAGGCCGTAGGCACCCTTGAAGTAGGTCACGGGATGGCGATAGCGTTCCGATATCAGGTCGGACGGCGTCATCAGGCGGGGCGCGGCCGGATCACGCAGGACCGACAGGATGTCGTCGGCCGGCTTGCCGGTCGCGGGGGCGAATTCCGGATCGCGCTTGGGCGCGAATTCGCCATTGTTGAAATGATCGGACGCATAGGCGTCGATGAAGGTGTTGAAACCCTCGTCCATGAAGGCGTTGCGGCGTTCGTTGGAGCCCACGATCATCGGGAACCAGTCGTGCCCGAGTTCATGCGTCGTGATCCAGAACAGTTCGGGATCCTTGTCGTGCATCCCGTCGAAGACGATGCCGGGATATTCCATCCCCGCCCCGTGACCGCCCAGATTGATCGCGTTCGGCCAGGGGTACGGGTACCATTGGTGCGAGAAATACTCGATCGCGTGCTTCACATAGGCGGTGGAACGGTCCCACTGGTGCGGGCCCGCGCCCTCGACCGGATAGACCGACATCGCCAGGCGGGGTGTCGCGGCGCGCCCGCCCTCCGCCGCCAGGGGCGGCAGGTCCAGGCGCGCCGCGTCCCACAGGAATGCCGGCGAGGCCGCGAAGGCCACGTCCCGCGTATTGTTCATGCGGAAATGCCACGTCCGGGTCCCGCTCTGCGCCAGGTGACTCTTGGGATCGGCGGCGTCGGCTTCGGTACGGATCATCACCCGTTCGTCGCTCTTGGCCGCCTGGGCCAGGCGGTCTCGTTCGGTCTGGGTCAGCACCTCGGCCGGGTTCAGCAGCGCGCCCGACCCCACGACGGTGAAGTTCCACGGCACGGTGATGCTGTAATCGATGTCGCCATAATCCAGGAAGAATTCCTGGCCCAGATAGGGCGCGGTATCCCAGCCGCGAATGTCGTCATAGACGGCCATGCGCGGATACCATTGCGCGACCTCGTAGATATCGCCGTTGCGGCTGGCGGTGACGGCGGTGCGGCCGCCCCATTCGCCGGGGATCGTGTAATGCCAGACGATCTTGACCCGGATCCTGCCGCCCTTGCCGTCCAGCGGGGCCGGCAGCGGCAGCTGCATCCGCGTGTCCGAGATCACGGGCGTCACTGCCACGCTCTTGCCGTCCTGTTCGACCGAGACGCTTTCGATCGCCTCGCCATCCGTGTGACGGGCGTGTCGCTGGGGATTGGCGAAGCCGCCGCGCGACCCGTCGCGATAGATGTTCTGGTCCAGCTGGACCCACAGCACGTCCAGCGCGTCGGGGCTGTTATTGACATAGGTGATCGTCTCCGACCCCGACAGCAGGCGGTTGGCGGGGTCGATGGCGGCCTTGATCTCGTAATCCGCGCTGTTCTGCCAATAGGCCGGGCCGGGCACGCCGGAACCCGACCGGTAGGATCCTGACGTCTGCGGATAGGCCAGTGGGGCAAAGATCCGCACCGGATCCGGCGGCGGCAGCGCGGGCATCGCCGGGACGGGCGCCGCGTCGGGGGCCGCATCGGCGGCATCGGCGGGCAGGGCCCCCGCGCCGCAGCCCAGTATCGCGACCAGCATCGCCCCGCCGGTCCGAAAGAGACGGCCGGCGGCGGCGGGACGGGACGGATGCAGGCGAGAGTTCGGCAAGATCATGACCTTTCCCGAGGAAACAGAATGCCGACGCTAACGGAATTGCCGGACGGACGTAACCCACCCGCCGGGTCCATGTCAGGCGGACGAGGGAAGGCCGGGCCGTGCCTTCAGGCGATTCCGTCCTGGATCGGGGCAAGGTAGCGCGACAGTTTCACGCGCAGCGGCATCAGGTAGACATGGCCGCCCTGGGCGCGGACGGTGCGGATCGCATCGCAGGCGAAGGCAACGTTGGCGTCGATCGTGGAGGCGAAATCGCGGGGAAAGACCACGTGGTTCGTCGTTTCCCAATAGGAGCGCGATTTCGGCCCGATGACCGGCGACAGGCCCCAGAAGACGGTCTCGCCCGCCAGCCAGCCCATGCAGACATCCAGCATGCGGCGGTCGAACACCGGCTGGGTGAAGAAGCCCATGGCCCCGGCGTCCTTCTTGCGCGCGACGGCTTCCAGCTCGCGGTACGGGGCGCGGCGATAGGGGTCGAAGGCGGCGTAGACCGTCAGGTGCGGGGCCTCGCGCCGATAGCGGCGGATGACGCTTTCGCTGGAATTGGGAAAGGTGCGGCGGCTGATGTCGGACGGCGGGTCGCCGCGCACTACCAGGATTTCGCTCGGTCCGTCCGGGTCCAGGCCCGGCAGCGGGCCGTCGGGATCGATGTCGATGGCGCGGACATGCGGCACCACGCGCGGCAGTACGGGACGCAGCATCGGCACCGTGTCCCAGCTGCGCAACGCAAAGCGCATCAGGTCGGGGACGTTGAGGGTATCGGCGACGGGGAAGCAGTCCCGGACTTCGGCCGCGTCGCGCAGCAGGGTTTCCGCGTCGCGGGGGATCAGTTCGACCGAGATCCGCGTCATGCGGCGGCCGCCCCGCCGCCGTCGACGATGCGCCGCGCGGCGGCCAGCGTGTTGTTCAGCAGGCAGGCGATCGTCATCGGACCGACGCCGCCGGGCACGGGGGTGATGCGACCGGCCCGGGTCACGGCCTCGTCGAACGCCACGTCGCCGACCAGGCGGGTCTTGCCGTTGGGCAGGGCCACGCGGGTGATGCCGACGTCGATGACCGTCGCACCGGGCTTGATCCAGTCGCCGCGCACCAGGCCCCGGCACCCCGTCGCCACCACCAGGATATCCGCCTGCCGCGCCAGCGCGGCGGGGTCGCGAGTGTCGATATGCGCGATGGTGACGGTGCAGCCTTCGCGCAGCAGCAACTGCGCCATCGGCCGGCCGACCAGGTTCGACGCGCCGACGACCATCGCATGCAGCCCGCGCAGGTCGCCCAGTTCGGATTTCAGCAGCATCAGGCAGCCCAGCGGCGTGCAGGGCACGATCCCCGGCTGCCCCAGCGCCAGGCGCCCGGCATTGACCTCGCCCAGGCCGTCGACATCCTTGTCCGGGTGGATGGCGTTGGTGACCGCCACAGGGTCCAACCCCTCGGGCAGCGGCAGCTGCACCAGGATGCCGTGGATTTCGGGATCGACGTTCAGCCGCGCGATCAGCGCCAGCAATTCGGCCTGCGACGTGGTCGCCGGCAACATGTGCATGAACGAGCGCATGCCCGCGCGATGGGTCTGCACCGCCTTGTTGCGGACATAGACCTCGCTGGCCGGGTCGTTGCCCACCAGCACCACTGCCAGGCCCGGCGTCACGCGATGACGCGCGTGGAACGAACGGACGTCCCATGCGATCGTCTCGGTCAGGTTCGCCGCGAATGCCTTGCCGTCGATCAGGCGCGCGGACGGGTTGCGGACGGGCGCGGTTTGGGCGGAAGCTGGATCGGTCATGAACGCTCCGGACACTGGCTTGACAGGGGACGACATCGTGAAAGAGCAGATACGCAAGAATTTCAGCAGCGACAATGTCGTTCCGGCCTGTCCCGCCATCATGGCCGCGCTGATGGAAGCGAACGCGGACGCGGCCCCCGCTTATGGCGCCGACGCCTGGACCGGGCGCCTACAGGACGCGGCGTCGGAGCTGTTCGAGCGCCGGGTGCGGATCTTTCCCGTCGCCACCGGCACCGCCGCCAACGCGCTGGCGCTGGCGGCCACGACCCCGCCCTTCGGCGCCGTCCTGTGCGACGAGAGCGCCCATATTGTGCAGTCGGAATGCGGCGCGCCGGATTTCTATACCGGCGGCGCGCGCCTGGTTCCGATCCCGTCCGAGGACGGGCGGATGACGGCCGAGGCCCTGGCCTATACGCTGGACCGCCTGCCGGTGGACGACACGCAGCAGAACCTGCCGGCGACCCTGAGCCTGACGCAGGCGAGCGAATGGGGTACCGTCTACGATCCCGCCACCGTCGCCGACCTGGCGGCACGGGCGCGCGCCCGGGGGATGGCGGTGCATATGGATGGCGCCCGGCTGGCCAACGCCATCGCGCATCTGGACTGCACCCCGGCCGAGGCAACCTGGAAGGCGGGGGTGGACGTACTGGCGCTGGGCGCCACCAAGAACGGCGCGATGGCGGCCGAGGCCGTGGTATTCTTCGACCCCGCGCGGGCCGAGCATTTCGCCCGGCGCCGCAAGCGCGGCGGCCATGACTGGTCGAAGCAGCGATTCCTGAGCGCGCAGCTGCTGGCCTATCTGCGTGACGATCTGTGGCTGCATAACGCGCGGCAGGCCAACGCGATGGCGCAGCGCCTGGCGGGCGGGCTGTTCCGCCATCCCGGCGCGCGGCTGCTGTACGAAACGCAGTCCAACGAGATCTTCGTCCTATTGCCCGGCCCGGTGGTCACGCATCTGCGAACGGCGGGGTTCGTGTTCCGCGACTGGCGCGCGCCGCTGGGCCTGAACGGCACGGTGGTGCGACTGGTCACCAGCTATCATACGCGCATCGAGGACGTGGACGCGTTCCTGGCCGTGCTGTCGGCCGTCTGACCGCGACCATCTGACCGCAGCCGAACGCAAACGGGCCGCACCCGAAGGTGCGGCCCGCAAACGCATGCCGGGACCGGTCGTTACCGGGTCCGGGATTTACTGGTCGTCGTCGGAATTGCCGCCGTTATCGCCCTCGTCATTCGATCCCGGCGTCACGGCGACGAAGATGTTCTGTCCGTTGCGCAGGATGCGCAGCAGGACCGACTGATTCGCCTTCAGCGCCGCGCGAACGGCGGTGACGGTGGCGCCGGGGTTTTCCACCGGCTTGTTGCCCACGGCCTGAATGACGTCGCCGGCATGAATCCCGGCCTGTTCGGCGGCCGAACCCGCCTGCACGTCGCTGACGACCACGCCGCGCACCGTGCCGTCCAGGCCGAGCTGCTGCCGCAGGTCCGGCGTCAGGGGCGACAGCGAGACGCCAAGGCGCGGGCCGCCCTCGTTCTTGTCGCCGATCGAGCCATCCGGCGATGCGGCGCCCGACAGGTTGGCGATGGTGACCGAGGCCGTCTGTTCGGCGGAATTCCGCACGAAACTCAGCGTCGCCTTGGTACCGGGCGCCACCGACGCGACCTTCACCGCCAGGTCGTGCGGGGTGTCGATCTTCTGCCCGTTCAGGGCGGTGATCACGTCGCCGGCCTTGATGCCGCCCTTTTCCGCCGGACTGCCGTTGCTGACGCTGGCGACCAGCGCACCGCTGGGCGGCGCGCCCTGCGCCCCGGCCTTCAGGCCCAGCGCCTTGGCCATCGCCGGCGTGACCTGCTGCGCCACGACGCCCAGGTAGCCGCGCGTAACGTGGCCGGTCTTCTCCAGCTGGTAGACCACGTTCTTCACCACGTCGGAGGGGATGGCGAAGCCGATGCCGATCGATCCGCCGGACGGCGAGAGGATGGCGGTGTTGACGCCCACGACCTTGCCGTCCTGGGTGAAGAGCGGGCCGCCGGAATTGCCGCGATTGATCGGCGCGTCGACCTGGATGAACGAATCATATGGGCCGTCGCCGATATCGCGCCCGCGCGCCGAGACGATGCCTGCCGTCACGGTGCCGCCCAGCCCGTACGGGTTGCCCACCGCGACCACCCATTCGCCAGGCTCGATCTTGTCGGAATCGCCCAGTTCGATGAAGCGGAGCTTGCCCTGCGACGTGACCTTCAGCAGCGCCAGGTCGGTCTTGGGATCGCGGCCGACGATCTTGGCCGGCAGGGTCGTGCCGTCATCCAGCGTCACCGTGACCTTGGTCGCGCCCTTCACCACATGGTTGTTGGTCACGACATAGCCGTCGGCCGAGATGATGAAGCCCGATCCCCGGGCCTCGACCGTGCGGCGCTGCTGCTGCTGCGGCATCATCTGGAACGGGAAGGGAAAGGGGAACGGCGATTGGGGCTGCCCGTCCATCCCGCCTTCGTCGTCCATGGCGTCGGCGCGCAGGCTGGCGGTGATCGACACCACCGCGGGCTTCACCTGCTTCACCAGGTTGACGAAATTGGGCAGCGTCTGGATCTGCGTATCGGGCCGGATCACACCGGTATCATCGGCGCGCGCGCGCGCGACCAGCGCCCCGTCGGCCACACCACCCATTGCGGTGCCCGCCACCAGCGCGGCCAGGAGCCCTGCCCGCAGCCGACGGACGCGGGGGGAAGAAATCGGCTGAAACTCGTCAGACATATCGTTCCTGATTGTTGCCGGGGCGGCCAGACCGGCGATCCGCCCCGAATCCTCTGTCGTCACCGGCAGAATGCGACACCGGACCGCACGCCACCCCTACCTGCCGATGAAAGATGCGTTAACTGGACGCCAGCCGCAAATCACCGGCCGCGCAGGCCCGCGAAAAAACCGCGCAGCAGGGATGCGGATTCGGTCTCACGCACGCCGCCGATCCATTCCGGGCGGTGCAGGCAATCGGGACGGGCGAACAGGCGCGGCCCATGTTCCACGCCGCCGCCCTTGGGATCGTAGGCCCCGAACACGATCCGCCCGACGCGGAAATGCACCGCCGCCGCCGCGCACATCGGGCAGGGTTCCAGGGTCACCACTAGGGTGCATTCGGCCAGGCGCGGGCTGCCCAGCCGCCGGGCGGCGTCGCGCATGACCAGCATTTCCGCATGGGCCGAGGCATCGTCGCCGGCCTCCACCGCGTTGCCGGCGCGGGCCAGCACCGCGCCGTCGGGCCCGACCAGCACCGCGCCCACCGGAACCTCGCCCCGCGCGGCGGCGGCCCGGGCCTCTTCCATCGCGATCGACATCGGGTCGCGCGGGTCACGGGATAGGGTGTCAGGACCCATCGCGCACCGCGCGAAAACAGCAGAAAACCAGGATTTATCCCTCCCGCATCGTGCAACCCCGGCCGGCCCGGGGGCGTTCGATCCATACCGCAGGCACCCCGGTCCATGCGCCCGTGGCGATGATGCGGTGCGATCACAACATGTTACAGGCCCCTGCCCCGCCCGGACACGGCCCGCGGGTCACGATCCCCTGAAAGATGTTGATTTTAATGGACAGACAGGGAAACGGGTGACACGCTTGTCATCATTCGGATAACGTTTCCTGTAACAATCGAAGCCGATATGAACAGGAGGAAGACGATGAATACGCTCACGCTGATCCTGGCCGCCGCGGCAATCGTGATCGGTTTTTCCGCCTGCGAACCCGACCTGATGGGCCGGCATACCCTGACCGCGAGCGCACATTCGGTGGTCTACGACGGCTGATTCCGCCGCCCCGATTGCCTTGACGGCTGGATTTCAAGGGTGACGCCTTGGATGGGATTCAAGGGGCAGAAAGCCCCTTGCGCCCGCACGGTCAGAAACGCTCGCCGACCATTTCCTCGCTTCGGCTCCACAGAGCCTCGGCACGCGCCGGGTCGAGGGCGTAGCTGCGCACGCCCTCGCTGATCGCGCTGATCGCCACGTCGTCGGGCACGACCGTGCCGACATGGCAGTTCTCGCAATAGCGGCCGCCGACGGCGTCGGCCTGAGCGACCACGCCCGCCCATACGGATGTCGCGGCGCCCTGGGGAATGGTCTTCCACGCGAAGGGCGGCTCGCCGTTGGCGGCGCGCTGCTGGTTTATCTGGACGACCATCGCCTCGATCTGTCCCGGGTCCATATGGCGGGCGAGTTCGGTCTGGATACCGCCGGGATGGACCGCCGTCGCGCGCACGCCGCGGGCACGGTGACGGCGGTCGAAGGCGACCGCAAACAGGATATTGGCGGTCTTCGAACGGCCATAGGCGACGAACGGGTCGTAGGGCGTGCGTTCGAAATTCGGGTCGTCGAGGTCGACATCGGAAAAGCGATGGCCTGACGAGGCCAGGTTCACCAGCCGCGCGCCGGCCCACATCAGGGGCGCGATGCGGTTGACCAGCACGAAATGGCCCAGATGATTGGTGCCGAACTGCGTTTCGAACCCGTCCGCCGTGTGGCCGAGCGGCGTCGCCATGACACCGGCGTTGGCGATGACCAAGTCGAACGGTTCAGCCCGCGCGTTCAGCGCGTCCGCGCAGGCGCGCACGCTGGCGAGACTGGCGAGATCGAGTTCGACCAGTTCGAAACCGCCGCCGCCCCGTGCCGCATCCGCGCGGACCTGCGCCGTTGCGGCCTGCGCCTTTTCCAGGTCGCGCGCCGCGCCGACGACATGCGCGCCGTGGGCGGCGAGCGCCCGCGCGGTCTCGACGCCCAGCCCGGCCGAAACGCCGGTCACCAGGACGCGCCTGCCGGCCAGGGTCACGCCCGTCAGTACCTCGTCAGTCGTGGATGTCGCGCCGAATTCGTCTGCCATGACGGCCTCCGTGATATATCCGGATAAAGAAGCACGGCGTGCGCATTGAAGGGCGGCGCCATGCACGTTATGTGGAGATATTCTCCGGTTAGATATATACGGAGGATTGCTCCGTTTAACAAGGGGGACCGCTTGGCGGAGGATAAGAATGCGCGACGTCGGCCGCGCAGCGACGGGCAGCGCAACCGCGAACGGCTGATCGCCGCCGCCAAGGCCGCGTTCACCGCGGGCGAGACGGAAGTGCGGTTCGACGAGATCGCCCGCCGCGTGGGTGTGGGGATCGGCACGCTGTACCGCCATTTTCCGACCCGCGATGCGCTGATCGAGGCGGTCTATCGCACCGAGGTCGAGCGGCTGGGCGAGGCGGCTACGCAGCTCGCCGCGACACGCCCGCCGCTGGAGGCGCTACGCGACTGGATGCGGCTGTTCGTCGATTATATCGCGGCCAAGCAGGTGATCGCGCCCGCGCTCAACTCGCTCGTCGGCGGCCCGTCCGCGCTTTATGCCGCGTCGGGCGACAGCGTGAAGACCGCGATCCGCGACCTGGTCGCCCGCGCGGAGGCCAGCGGCGACATGCGCCCCGACCTCGATCCGATCGACCTGCTGCGCGCCCTGGTCGGCGTCGCCAACATCGCCTCCGACCCCGGATGGGAAGCCAGCGCGAAGCGTCTGGTGGATATTCTTATCGCGGGGTCGCGACCGGAGGCGTAACCGGTCGATGCGGGCAGGAAAGTGCCCTATCCAAGTCGCTCCCCATCACGGGGCGGAGCGGGGCCGGGGCATGCGCGTTTACGCCTTCCGCAGAAACTCGGCCTTGAGCATGTAGCTGCCGGCCTCGACCGCGTGGTCGCCGCCACGCAGACGGATATTCTTGATCCTGGTGCCCACCTTCAGCGTTGTCGAGGACCCCTTCACCTTGAGGTCCTTGATCACGACGACCGTGTCGCCATCAGCAAGTATTACACCATTGGCATCGCGCACCACATCTTCGGCGGGTGCGGCTTCGGCGATATCGGCAGGCCATTCATAACCGCAGATCTCGCAGACATGGTTCGCCCCTTCGACGTGTGTCTCTTCCAGGGTGCATTGCGGGCAGGCGGGTGCGATGGTGCTCATGAACGGGGCTTAGCCCCACGGGGCCTGGCACACAATCCCTCGCATCCGTTGCGTGTCAGCCCGCATCGACCGGCCTTGGAATCGCGTTGGCAAGAATCAGGACCGCGTGCGCTTGCTGACAGGCAATAGCCCCCGCCTTGTCTCGGGCGATCCGGAATTTCTCATTCAGCTTTGCGCCTGTGCCGGCCGTCTGTGTGTGTTCGAATATGAATCACATAAGTGGACGTAACCCGATTGCATTCGGGCGGGTGGTCTGGCGGGTAGGCGGAATGTCGGCTGCCGGGCTCATGACAAAGAAGAGCGGACTTTCCACGGAGCGAATATCCCGTCAGACCGGTCTCCGAAGACCTGCCTTTCCCTCATCGCAGAACAAAATTTGTGATGAGGTCGGTAAGCTTTCCAAAAGGAGGCTCAAGAAGCGTCGCCGCATTGAAACGACCCTGCCTGTAAATGCCGCGGGGATGGGTGAGGGCCATGAAGCCTTCCTTCCCGTGATACGCCCCAATGCCGCTGTCCCCCACGCCACCAAACGGCAGGTCGTCCTGAGCGTAATGCAGCAATGTACCGTTGATCGTGACATTCCCTGAAACCGTGCGCTTCAGAAATCTGTACCGTTCAGCGCGTTTTTCTCCAAAATAATACAAAGCCAGAGGCCGGGGCCGCTCGTTGATGAAGGCAATCGCTTCATCGAGATGCCTGTATGTCAGCACTGGCAGGACGGGCCCGAAAATTTCCTCTTGCATGACCGCCATTCCGGGCGTGACGTTCAGCAGAAGAACAGGAGCAAGGACGTGGCTGGCAGGTGAGTCGCTTCCCAGTCGGATGACACGTGCGCCCTGCGCCTCGGCATCGCGGACCAGGCCGCTCAGCCGCTCGTAATGATGCGGGTTGAGGATGGCCGTATAATCGGGTGACCCCGGGTAACCGTTCGGATGAAGTTTTTTCACGGCCTTCTGATATGCCGTGGCAAAAACCTCCTGATGACTGTCGTGAAGCAGCACATAATCCGGCGCAATGCAGGTCTGTCCGGCATTGGTCAGCTTGCCGAACGCCACCCGTTCCGCCACCTGCTTCATGGGAAAGCCGGGTTCGATCACTACGGGGGATTTGCCCCCCAGTTCGAGCGTGACCGGAGTAAGGTTACGGGCGGCTGCAACGGCGACTTTCTTTCCGACCGCCGTGCTGCCAGTGAACAGGATATGATCGAAGGGCAGAGCCGAAAACGCCGCGCCCACTTCGGAGTCCCCCATGACGACGGAAACCTGTTCCGGCGCAAAGATAGCCTGAACGATCTTTCCGATCACCGCCGATGTAGCTGGCGTGAGTTCAGACGGCTTGAGCATGGCGCGGTTGCCGGCGGCAATTGCCGTGGCCAGCGGCACAAGGGCAAGGGAGACCGGATAATTCCACGGTGCGATAATCCCCACGACCCCGACCGGCTGACGGATCACCCATGCGCGACCAAACCGGAAGTACGGAGAAACGTGGCGACGTTCCGGCTTCATCCAGCGTCCCAGATGCCGGATGAGATAATTGATCGATTGCACCAGTGGGATCAGTTCCACAATGGCACTTTCCCGTTCCGACCGCTGGCCAAAATCTGTCCTCAGGGCACGAACGATATCGGTTCGCCGCTTCAGAATTTCAGCTTTCAGGCGGTGCAGATCGGCCCGACGCTGCTTCGGACCGGGCGGTCCGTCACGCAGGAACGCGGTACGCTGGCGGTCGAGAAGCCGGGATAAATCAGGTGATGTGACATGTGCTGAAACAGCGTCGGACATTGCGCCCTCCATGTTTACAGGAGAAACTTGTCCGGGCAGGGTATGGAGCAGAATGATCCGGTGTCAATGAAAGTTTCTCCTGTAAACATGGGTCTCGTGAATGAGTGAAACGAAGGACCGTCCCTATCATCACGGCGATCTGCGCCGTGCCCTGACCGATACGGCCCTTGCCATGCTGGCCACAGATCAGAACTGGGCCTTTACGCTGCGGGAGGTTGCGCGACGCACCGGTGTCAGCCACGCGGCGCCCTACAAGCATTTTCGCGACAAGGACGTCCTCCTGCGTGAACTGGCCCGGATCGGGTTCGTCCGGCTTGGGCAAACCATGACGATGGCAATGTCTTCAGACGGGTCTTCCGTGCGCGGGAAATTCGTTGCCGGAGCGCAGGCCTGTATTGATTTCGCACTTCAAAATCCCGGTCTTTACCACCTGATGTTCAGTTCCGACGCTGACAAGACAGCGGACCCGCAACTGCATGACGCCGCCATGAACACATTCGCGATTCTTCTGCGATTTCTGGAAGAGGGACAACGTAACGGCAGTTTCCGTCCGGTTGCCATCAGCGCTCTGGCGGCGGCAAGCTGGGCACAGGTGCATGGTCTGGCCATGCTGGCCATCAATGGCCAGCTTCTTGAGGAGAAGGTCGGGCCGGAGCCGGTTCGTGCCGCGCTGGACGTGCTGCTGGATGGATTATGTCGCGGGGATTGATCGAACCACGGTCCGATGTCCGCTTTCCGGACAAGGCAACATGATCCTGATGTCCGACATAGAGCCGGTGGCTGCCAGACTGCACGCCGGTGCCTCACCGATTTCATGACACGCGACGATTTCAGGAAGCCCGTTCCGGAACGGTCCGGCCTATCAGGCCGGACAGGGTCTCATAGATTTCCGTTCCCTCCATCCGCGACACGTTGAACCGCATGAAGCCGCCTGCCGCGCCGTTGGCGCTGAAGGCATTACCGGGAGCGAGGACGATGTTGTGCGACAGCGCGCGGCGGGCGAGGTCCGTGGCGTCGCAGCCATCCGGCAGGCGGGCCCAGAGGAACATGCCGGCCGTGGGTTCCAGCCAGGGGGTGACGCCGATCGCCTTCAGCCGCCGGAGGGTGGTGGTCATCGCGCGGGCCAGGCGGGGGCGCAGGGCCGTCAGATGCCGGCGATATCCGCTGTCGGTCAGGGCCATGTGCGTCACTTCCGCGGCCAGGCGACCACCGGAGATGCCCGTCGCGACCCGCAGGTTGACGAGCCCGTCGATCCAGTCCGGCCGCGCGGCGATATAGCCGCAGCGCAGCGAGGCCGAGATCGTCTTGGAGAAGCTGCCGATGCGAATCACCCGGTCCAGCCCGTCGAAGGTCGCAAGGCGGGGCGCCGGAGCATCCTCCAGATCCGCGAAGATGTCGTCCTCGACAATGATCAGGTCGTGGGCCTCGGCCAGTTTCAGCACGCGATGCGCCGTGACCGGCGACAATGTCGCGCCCGTCGGATTATGCAGCGCGGAATTGGTGACATAGAGCCGGGGCCGGGCCTCCGCCGCCAGGGCCGTGAAACGGTCCAGGTCGGGGCCATCCGGCGTATAGGGCACGCCGACGACCCGCACCTGATGTGCGCGCAGCATGGCGTGGAAATTGAAATAGCACGGGTCGTCCACCATCACCGCGTCGCCCGGCCGCAGGAAATAGCGGCAGACGAGGTCCAGTGCATGGGTGCCGGAATCCGTCAGCAGGATCTGCGCCGGGGCAGCCATGATGTCATGGTCCGCCATGCGTCGCGCCAGCAGGCGGCGCAAAGCCGGCAGGCCGAGGGGCGCGTCATAGTCGAACAGGGCGGCGCCGTCGCCGGTTCGGGCGATCGTCCGCAGCGCGCGACGCACGACGTCGTCCGGCATCCAGCTTTCGGGCAGCCAGCCGCAGCCGGGGGCGATCCGCCGGGATGCGTCCTCCAGCGACTGGCGCAGCACCAGCAGGGGGTCGATGTCCCGGTCGCGCGTCGCGGGTTCCATGTCCAGCGCCAGGGGCGCCAGCGGCGCGGTCACGAAGAAGCCGGCCCCGGCACGCGCGCGGATCACGCCTTCGGCGGCGAGGCGGTCATAGGCCTCGACCACCGTGGATTTCGAGACCTTCATCGTTTCCGCCATCAGGCGGATCGAAGGCAGGCGTGCGCCCGGCGTCAACTGGCGGCGATCGATCCGATGGCGGATCGCGCCGACGATCCGGGCCACGCGCGTGCCTTCCTGGGGCTGGAGTACGTCCATATTTATGCCAATCCACGGTATGAATGGCCTGGCTCAGGGCGCTGCCCTGAAACCCGCCAAAGGCCACCGGCCTTTGGAAACCAGTCGGTTGATCCATGATCAGGGTCCAGGGCCTCAGGCCCCGGTTGGGGTCGGGCAAAGCCCGATCTGTCCTGTCACCCGTATCATTCCGTACTGGATCCTTGATCGGTACAGTACACGATAATCGTACCGGACTGTCTCTGGAAAGCATGTTCCTTCCTGCCGCACAAGGACTGCGGGAAAGGAGACAGGCGATGGCGCTGAACAAGACGAGCCAGGGGTGGATCTGCGGCCTGGTCGGTGTAGCGATCTTCAGCGGGTCGATGCCCGCGACGAAGCTGGCGGTGACGGGGTTCGATCCGGTGTTCCTGACTGCCGCGCGGGCCGCCCTGGCAGCGGCGCTGGGGGCGCTGTGCCTGATCGGCCTGCGCGCGCCGCCGCCGGCCCGCACGGACGGATGGCCGCTGGCGACGGTCGCGCTGTGCGTCGTCATCGGGTTTCCGCTGCTGAGCGCGATGGCGCTGCGGCACATGACGGCGTCCCGGTCGATCCTGTTCCTGGGCCTGCTGCCGTTGGCAACTGCGGTTTTCGGCGTGTTGCGCGGGGGCGAGCGTCCGCGTGCGCCGTTCTGGCTGTGTTCGGCCGGCGGGGCTGGGCTGGTGGTGCTGATGGCGGCGCGGCAGGGCGGCGGCGGGTTCGGCACGGCCGACCTGGCGATGGGCGCGTCGGTGTTGCTGTGCGGGCTGGGCTATGCGGAAGGCGGCGCGCTGGCCCGCCGCCTGGGCGGATGGCAGGTCATCTGCTGGGCGTTGCTGGTCGCGGCGCCGCCCATGACCCTGGTGGCACTGGTGCTGTGCCCGCCGTCGCTGCGCGCCGTTCCGTACCCGGCGTGGCTGGGGCTGGGATATGTGACGGTGTTTTCCATGCTGGTGGGCTTCGTCTTCTGGTATCGCGGCCTGGCGTTGGGTGGGATCGCCGCCGTGGGGCAGGTGCAGCTTCTGCAACCGTTCCTGGCCTTCGCGCTGGCGGCGGTCCTGCTGCATGAGGCGATCGGCTGGCCGCTGGTCCTGACGACCGCGGGTGTCGCCTTGTGCGTCGCCGGGGCGCGGCGTTTTGCCGCCCCCATGCCCGGTCGGGGAATGCCCGAACCCACCAGGGCCTGAAGCCCCGGACCCCCATCATGATTGGTTTTCAAAGGCGACTGCCTTTGGCGGGTTTCAGGGCAGCGCCCTGAAGCGTGCCGCCCTTATCCCCTATCCCTCACGGAGGAAGGACGATGTCCGACCCGCTGAACCGCTGGATCGCCCCCGCGCGCGCTGAAACCGGCGTCTACCTGGCCAATGCGGCCTGCGGCCTGGCCTCGGCCCCCGTCCTGGACGCGGTGATGGGCCACCTGCGGCACGAGGCCGAACGGGGCGCACCCTGGGCGGCGGCGGCAGGGCGCGATCGGCTGGACGCGGGGTATGCCGATGCCGCGCGCCTGATCGGTGCCCGGCCGGACGAAATCGCCTTCGTCGAGAGCGGCAATGGCGCGCTGCGTGCCCTGCTGCTGTCGGTCGGGTTGCGGGACGGGGAGCGGATGCTGGTCGATCGCGCCTGCTGGGGCGGGACGCTGGCGATGCTGCGGGGGCTGGACGGGGTGTCGGTCGACGTGATGGCGACGAACGCGGAGGGCGCGCCCGACATCACGGCGACGCGGACGATGGTGCGGGCCGGCACGCGCCTGGTCCTGACGACCTGGTGCCCGGCGGTGAGCGGCGCGGTCAATCCGGTCGAGGCCATCGGGTCGCTGGCGGCGGAGATCGGGGCGGTGCATCTGGTGGATGCCTGCCAAGCCTTGGGCCAGATCCCGGTGGATGTCGGCACATTGCGCTGCGACGGGCTGGTGGCCAGCGGGCGGAAATGGCTGCGTGGCCCCCGGGGCACCGCCTTGCTGTATGCGTCCCGGCGGTTCCTGGCGCGCAGCCGGGCCGTCATGGCGGATCAGTTCGGCGCAGGGCGCGAGGACGCACGGCGGTACGAGGGCGGAGAGGCCTTCGTCGCCGGGCGTCTGGGGCTGGCCACGGCGATCGAGGGCGCGCTGGCGCTGGGCGTGCCGTTCATCCGGGCGCGCATCGCCGACCGGGGCCACGCGCCTGCGCGACGGGCTGCGCGCGCTGCCCGGCGTGCGCGTGCACGACCAGGGCGCGATGCTGTCGGGGATCGTGGGGTTCACGATCGACGGACTGGATGCGACCGAAATCGCGGAACGGCTGGGGCACGGCGGCGTCACCGCGAGCGTCCTGCCCGCGCCCTATGCGCCGCTGGACATGGCGGCGCGCGGCCTGCCCGCGATCGTCCGGCTGGCCCCGCATGTGTTCACGACCGATGCGGGGATCGACCGCGCGATAGGGATCGCCGACGCCGCATCCGCCGCCTGCCGACGACCTGATTGAAGCCGACGACCTGTTTGAAAATGCGCTCCGTGGCGGGCGGCCTGAAGGGGCGCTTCCGCTTACCGGCCCCCCATTTTCAAACAGGCTCCGACGGCCGGATCCAGGGGGCAACGCACCTTGCGTCCGGAATTTCGGCCGCCGGCCACCGGAGCGATTTCCTTCACGGCCATATTACTCTAGGTCAGGCGGGATGACCCGATCCCGCCCCCTGATCGGCGTGACCCTGGACAGCGAGGCCGGTGCCCCCGACGGCAGGGCCTATTCGCGCTATCCGTGGTACGCGCTGCGCCGGAACTACATGGATGCCATCGCCGATGCCGGCGGGGTGCCGGTGGCGCTGGCGCATCATGCGGCGCTGACCGACGATATAATGACGCGGGTCGACGGGCTGGTGATCACCGGCGGGGCGTTCGATGTCGATCCGGCGCTGTACGGGGACAGCACGCGCCACGCCGCCGTCACCCTGAAAGCGGACCGGACCGGCACGGAACTGGCGCTGGCACGGGCGGCGATCGCACGGCGCGTGCCGGTACTGGGCATCTGCGGCGGCCAGCAATTGCTGGCCGTAGCGCTGGGGGGCACGCTGATCCAGCATATCCCCGACGCCCGCCCCGACGCGCTGGCGCACGAGCAGCCCAATCCCCGCCACGAACCCGGCCACGAGGTCGATATCGTTCCCGGCACGCTGCTGGCGCGGGTGACCGGCGCGGCCCGCCTGGCGGTCAATTCGGCCCATCACCAGGCCGTCCGCACGCCCGGACGCGCGGTGGTGTGCGCGACGGCGACGGACGGCATCATCGAGGCGGTGGAGTATCCCGCCCATCCCTTCTGCCTGGGCGTGCAATGGCACCCGGAATTCGCCATATCCCCGGCCGACGCACGCCTCTTTTCTGCTTTGACCGACGCCTCGGAATCCAGACGATGAACCAAGACGACACCCAACACCCCGACCGTGGCGAACGGATCGCCAAATGGCTGGCGCGCTCGGGCGTGGCCAGCCGTCGCGATGCCGAGCGCATGGTCGAGGAAGGGCGCGTGCGCCTGAACGGCGAGGCGGTTACCCATCCGGCGACATTCGTGGGGCCGGGCGACATCGTGCAGGTGGACGGCGCGGTGATCGAGACGCCGGAGCGCACGCGGTTGTGGCGCTATCACAAGCCCGACGGGCTGGTGACGACCCATCGCGACCCGGAAGGACGACCGACGGTGTTTGCGTCGCTGCCGGCGGGCATGCCCCGCGTCATCAGCGTCGGGCGGCTGGACCTGAACAGCGAGGGGCTGCTGCTGCTGACCAATGACGGGGAGCTGGCCCGGCGACTGGAACTGCCGTCGAATGGCTGGATCCGACGCTATCGCGTGCGCGTCTTCGGCGTGGTTGACGAGGGCCGCCTGAAGGCGCTGTCCGGCGGCAGCGTGTTCGAGGGGGTGCGTTACGGCCCGATCGAGGCCGGGCTGGATTCCCGCAAGGGCGACAATGCCTGGCTGACCGTATCGCTGCGCGAGGGCAAGAACCGCGAGGTCCGCAAGGTGATGCGCGGGCTGAACCTGCATGTCAGCCGTCTGATCCGCACGTCCTACGGGCCGTTCCAGCTGGGAACCCTGCTGCGGTCGGAGCTGGAGGAGGTGCCGGGCAAGGTCCTGCGCGAACAGGTGCCCGGACTGACCGCGCCCACCCGCGCCGGGCGCCGCGGCTAGGCCCCCGGACCCGGTCCCGGATGCGCATCGTCGCCGGAACCCATCGCGGGCGGGCGCTGGCCGCCCCGCCCGGCCGCATGACCCGTCCCACCGCCGATCGCGTGCGGCAGGCGCTGTTCGACATGCTGCTGCATGCCCCCTGGGCCGGGGTCGGCGCGGTCGTGGGCGCGCGGGTACTGGACGGGTTCGCGGGCACCGGCGCCCTGGGGCTGGAAGCCCTGTCGCGCGGCGCGGCCCACTGCACGTTCTTCGAAACCGACCGCGCGGCGCTGGCGGCGCTGCGCGCCAATGTCGCCGCATGCCATGCCGAGGCCGCCGCCACCATCCGCCCCATCGACGTCACCCGTCCGCCACCCGCCGGCGCACAGGGGGCCTGCGGCCTGGTCTTCCTGGACCCCCCTTACGGGCAGGGCCTGCCGGAGCGGGCGCTGCGCGCGCTGGCGCGGGCCGGATGGATCGCGCCCGGCGCGCTGATCGTCGTGGAGACCGCCGCCGACGAGGACGTGCCGTCCGACGCGCTGCCGGCCGGGACGGGCCCGCTGCTGGCGGAACGCCGGCATGGGGCGGCACGGCTGTCGATCTGGCGCGCCGCCACGGGAATGCCGGAATAGGCGCGTAACTCCCTTCTGTATTCAGGGGCCAGGAGGCTATAGTTCATCCGGTTCCGCAGCCCTCGGCCCGGCGCCGGGCGGCCCCACCGGCTTCATCGCGCCTGCCGTCCCTGCGGAAACGTCCCGTTTCCGCAGGGACGACAGGCCCCGCACACAGGATCCGAGTCTTTGCCGACCCTTGGCCGATTCATCCCCGCCTCCCTGATCTCCCCGCGTATCCGGTCGGCCGCGCGGCAGAGACTGGGCGAACTGGGGGGCATGACGCTGTGGCTGCTGGCGCTGGCCCTGGCCGCCGCGCTTTGGAGCTACAGCCCGCTCGACCCGTCGATGAACACCGCCAGCAGCCAGGTGCCCACGAACCTGCTGGGGATCGTGGGGTCCTACCTGGCCGACGCGCTGCTGCAGAATGTGGGCATCCTGTCGGCCCTGCCGGTGCTGGCGCTGGCGGCGTGGGGCTGGCGCGTCATCCGGCATGCCGGTGTGGGGTCGGTGGCGCTGCGGATCGTCGCCCTGCTATGCGCCATGCCGGTGATCGGCGCGCTGCTGGCGGCCATGCCGATGCTGGTCCCGTCGTTGCCCGCGCCCCGCTGGCCCACCGAATCCGGGCCCGGCGGAGCGTTCGGCCTGTCGATCGCCCATGCCGCGCTGCAGGCCGGGGCGTCGATCCTGGGGCCGGCGGGACGGCTGGCGGTCTGGGGGCTGGGGCTGCTGCTGACGGTGCTGCTGGTTCCGCTGGCGATGGGGCTGTCGCTGGCCGAATGGATCGCGATCGGCCGGGGCATCCGCGTGGCGGCCCGGCAGCCGGCGCGCCTGGTCCGCCGCATGCCGGGCCGCCCGGTCCCCGATACGGCGACCGCCGGCGCTGGACGCTGGGACGGCGCGCTGGACGGCGCCCCGCCCCCGCCGCCCCGTCCCGAAATGAATGCCACCGCCCGCGCGCCCGCGCCGCCGCCCCGCACGCTGCGGGTCGAGCGGAGCGAACCTCGCCCCGCCGCGCGCCCGGCCGCAGCCGCCCGGACGGCGGTCCGTCCGTCGCTGGGCACCGGCTGGGTGCAGCCGCCGGGCATGGGCGATGACGACGCCACCGATCCGCCGCCGCTGCTGCTGGGTGGCCCGCGCACGCAGGACGGCGTGGCCTGGAGCACCGAGGAACCCGCCTTCCCCGAGGAGGAGGAGATGGCCCCCATCTCCCCCTCGGCGACCGCCGAGGCGCCGCGAGGCACCTTCCTGGACCGCCTGTTCGGCGGCCGGCCTGCCGCCGGGGACCGGCCATCCGCGCCGGAGGACCATGCCCCCGGCATCGAGGATCGGCCGGCCACGCGGGGGGACTATACCCCGCCGCCCGCCGACGGGCGCGATCCGTGGCACCTGCCGTCGGCCGCCCTGTTGCGGGCGGCCCCGTCACGCACCGAGACCGGACCGTCGCAGGAGATGTTGCAGGCCAATGCCCGCCTGCTGGAGACCGTGCTGTCGGATTACGGCGTGCAGGGGCAGATCGGGCAGATCCATGCCGGCCCCGTCGTCACGCTGTACGAACTGGAACCCGCGCCGGGCATCCGTTCGGCCCGGGTGATCGGGCTGGCGGACGACGTGGCGCGATCGCTGTCGGTGCTGAGCGTGCGCATCGCCACCGTGCCGGGGCGCAACGTCATCGGCATCGAGGTGCCGAACGCGATGCGCGAGACGGTGTACCTGTCCGAACTGTTCACCGACGATGCCTGGCATCATTCACCGTCGCGCCTGTGCCTGGCGCTGGGCAAGGATATCTCGGGCGTGCCGGTCTACGGCGACCTGGCGCGGATGCCGCATCTGCTGATCGCGGGCACGACCGGGTCGGGCAAGTCGGTCGGCGTGAATGCGATGATCCTGTCGCTGCTGTACCGGCTGTCGCCGGAGGAGTGCCGGCTGATCCTGATCGACCCGAAGATCCTGGAACTGTCGATCTATGAGGGCATCCCCCACCTGATGACCCCGGTGGTGACCGAGCCGGCCAAGGCGGTCGCCGCCCTGAAATGGACGGTACGCGAGATGGACCGCCGCTATCGCGCCATGTCGCACCTGCAGGTCCGCAATATCGGCAGCTATAACGAGCGCGTGGCCGAGGCCCGGGCGCGGGGCGAGGTCGTGACCCGTCGGGTGCAGACCGGCTACGATCCCGAGACCGGCCGTCCGACCTTCGAGGAACAGCAGCTGGCCCTGGATTCCATCCCCTATATCGTCGTGGTGATCGACGAGATGGCGGACCTGATGATGGTCGCGGGCAAGGAAATCGAGGCCGCGGTGCAGCGCCTGGCCCAGAAGGCCCGCGCCGCCGGCATCCATGTCATCATGGCGACCCAGCGCCCGTCGGTGGATGTCATCACCGGCACCATCAAGGCGAATTTCCCGACCCGCATTTCCTTCCAGGTCATCAGCAAGTTCGACAGCCGCACCATCCTGGGCGAACAGGGGGCCGAGCAGCTGCTGGGCCAGGGCGACATGCTGTACATGCAAGGGGGCGGGCGCATCACGCGCGTCCATGGTCCCTTCGTCGGCGACACCGAGGTGGAAGACGTGGTGCGCTTCCTGCGCAGCCAGGGCGAGCCGATCTATGACGACGACGTCATATCCGCCCAGGACGAGGATGGCGGCAGCAACGGCGGCGGCGGCCGGTCGTCCGGCAACGGGCTGGGCGGCGGCGGTTTCGACGAAGAGACGAGCCTGTTCGACCAGGCGGTCGCCATCGTGGCGCGCGAGGGCAAGGCCTCGACTTCGTTCATCCAGCGCCATCTGTCCATCGGATATAATCGCGCGGCGAAGATCATCGAGCAGATGGAAAAGGAAGGCATCGTCAGCGAGGCCAACCATGTCGGTCGCCGCGAGGTGCTGCTGCGCCGTACCGAGGACGAATGATACGCGGATGGGTGGGCGGTCGCGAGGGGTCCGCCGCATGACCTCCGCCCCGGACCCGTTTCCGGTTCTGTTCCGTGACAGCCGCTTCGTCGTGATCGACAAGCCGGCCGGGCTGTCGGTCCACCCGGGGCCGGGCGGCGGTCCGTCGGTCGAGGATGCGTTTCCCCTGCTGTCGCGCAGGCGGGACGGGCCGTGGCTGGCCCATCGGCTGGATCGCGACACGTCAGGCTGCCTGGTGATCGCGTTGCGCAAGCAGGCGCTGCTGGCGGCGCAGCAGTGTTTTGCGACGGGTGCCGCCGCCAAGACCTATTGGGCGGTGGTACACGGACGCCCCGCCGCCGAGCAGGGTACCGTCGATCTGGCGCTGGCCCGGCGGTCCGATCCGGCCGGCTGGCGGATGGTGGCGGCGGCGGATGGCCAGGTCGCGCGGACCGACTGGCGGGTGCTGGCCTCCGACGGGCGGAAAAGCTGGTTGGAACTACGATTGCTGAGCGGGCGGACGCATCAGGCGCGGGTCCATTGCGCCAGCCTGGGCTGCCCGATCCTGGGGGACCCGGTCTATGGCCCGCCGGACGGCCATCGCCTGCATCTGATGAGCCGCCGTCTGGTCCTGCCGCTGTCGCCACCCGTCGTCGCCGAGGCATTGCCCCCCGCCCACATCCGCGCCACCCTGGCCCGCCACGGGTGGAAGCCGCCCGTATAACTGGATTTCAAAGGCAAGCCTTTGATGGGGGGGCCAGGGGGCAAATCCCCCGGATCGCTTACGGCTTGTCGACCAGGCGCGGCGCAGTCGCCAGCGGCTGGGGATTATAGACCGCCGACGCGGGCTGCGGCGGCACCGGCGGCGCGGAGAAGGCCGATACCGGGCCGAACAGTCCGCCCTGCATCGGGCGCATCGTCGCCTCGGGCTGCCGGACGCAGCCGCGGACGATTGCGGCGCATACGCCATCGGTGCCGATGAATTTGTCGTTGTCGCCGGAATAATGGACTTCGGTCACCCGGTCACCGACAAGGCGGACGTTCGTCACGCAATAGCTGCCGTTGCCGCCGTAATTGATCGTCGCCAGATTCAGCGGGCTGATGCTGAACGAGCCGCTGACCCCGGGTTTGTAGCCGTACTGGAACACCCTGGTCGTGTCGTTCAGCGTCACCGCCTTGTCGGGCGGGCCCGCGCAGGCCTGCAAATCGTTCGACGTCATGCCGATCATGCCGATTTGCGCCCAGTGGGCGGCTCGGGAATCATCATATCCGCAGCCGGCCAGGGCCAGGGGGACGAAAATGCCGTACAAGAGGTGACGATACGATTTCCGAGGCAAGATGCCTCCTTTCCAGAGAAGCAGTTTCAGACGGATCCCCGACATGCGAGGGCATATTGGTACGGCCCGTTCGGACTCGCCTTGTCAAGGAACGGTCCGCGCCCCGGAGGGGATCTTGACGTCCCCGCGACCATGAACAAAAATGGAACATCACCCAGCGCGCCACCATGCCGGATACATTCCCGATGCCCAGTTCCCCGGTCCCGCTGACGAAGGCCGAGGCCCGGCACATCTGGCTGCGGGCGCAGCGCCTGGACACGGCGTCGCCGTTCGGCGATGGGCCGGAGGCCACGCGCGCGGCGGTGGAGCATCTGGGATATGTGCAGATCGACACGATCAACGTGATCGAACGCTGCCATCACCACATCCTGTGGAGCCGGATTCCGGGATACCGGCGGGCGCACCTGCAGCAGGCGCAGAGCGTGGACAAGACGATCTTCGAATACTGGACGCACGCCCTGTCCTACGTGCCCACCCGGGACCTGCGCTTCTTCCTTGACGACATGCGCGATCGCCGCCGGTCGCCGGGAAGCTGGTTCGACAGGGTGACGTCCGAGGACCTGCGCAAGGTGATGACGCTGGTCCGCCGGGACGGCGCGCTGTCGATCCGCGATATCGACGATGACGTGCTGGTCGAGAAGGACCATGCCTGGGCCAGCCGCAAGCCGTCGAAACGCGCCCTGCAACTGGCCTTCCATAGCGGCCTGCTGACGGTCAGCGCGCGGACCGGCATGGTGAAGACCTATGACATGATGGGGCGGCATTTTGGCTGGGACACGCCGCCCCGCCCGGTCTCGGCGCAGCGGAAGGCGGAGTACCTGCTGGACCGCGCCCTGCGGTCGCAAGGGCTGGTGAGCCTGGATTCGATCTGCCATCTCGACGCTCCCCGCAAGGCGGGCGTTCGCGCGGCCATCGAAGCGCGGGTGCGCCGCGGGCGTCTGCTGCCGGTCATGGTCGAAGGGGCGGGACGAACGGCGCACTGGATCCGGCCGGAGGATCTGGTCCCTGCGCGCCCGGCCGGGGAACCGGTCCATATCCTGTCGCCGTTCGATCCCCTGATCATCCAGCGCAAGCGGCTGCGGCTGATGTTCGAGTACGATCACCGGTTCGAGGCCTATGCGCCGAAGGAGAAGCGGCTGTTCGGCTATTTTGCCCTGCCTGTCCTGGTCGGCGACGACATCGTGGCGGCCATCGACCTCAAGGCCGATCGCGGCGCCCGCGCGTTGAACATCCAGCACTGGAACTGGGTCGGGCGCGGCGCGGCGGCATCACATAAGGCGCTGATCGAAGAGACGCTGCACCGCTTCGAACAGTTCCAGTTCCAGGCCTGACCAGGGCGAGAGGGAACGGCCCGAGGAATTCGAGGTTCCGGGACCTATGAGCCTGTCTTGCCGTTCAGGGCATCAAGGCAGTCCGCGCTCTGGTCCGTCAGGTGGATATCGTGCAGGGCTTCGACCGCGCGGATCGAACGGCGGCGCCAGCTGGCCGGCATGCCGGCGGGGGTACAGATCGTCCGGCCGCCCCGCAGCGTTCCGTTCTTGGGATCCAGCGCTGCCAGGACGGCCCGGGGATTGCGCGGCAGCGCCTGGCGCAGGGCATTCTGCAGGGAACGGGCGGTCGCCGGATCGGTCGCCGGCATCAAATCGGGTACCAGCACGATCCAGTTCTGCCAGCCGGTCGCCACCGCGCGGTGCACGCGGGGCCATTCCTTGTCCTGGGTCAGGGTCTGCACGACCTTCTGCGGCCCGTCCTGCTGGATCTGCCGTGCCAGCGTGCGGGCCGTCAGGGTACGCGCGGCCTCGGTGGGGCCGAAGGGCGGCGTCACCGCACCGGCCCGGGCCACGATGGCCATGACCAGACAGGCGACGCAGGCCAGGCCCCACGGGCGGGCAAGACGGGCGAAAAGGGCGGCGCGCATCCGCAAGACCATTCTCCATGTCGAGGACACAAGACGAGGGAATGGAGAAAAGCGGCGGATCATGGCATGGTCCGGGCGGCAAGAAGACGTTTCGGGGGCAGGCGCGAACGGTCGCGGGAATGGTTGCGGGCGGGGGCCCATGTGCCTATAGCGGGCGGCGACCCGTCCGGCACGCCGGATTTCGTTCGGCCCGGCCGCCCGCATACCAGACCGGAACCGGAATGCCATATCCCCAGGGAGCATAAAATTATGAGCAGCATGTCAGCCTCCGAGATCGCCCGCCTGCAGGTCTGCCTGCGCCGGCTTCTGGGTTCGCCCGAACTGACGGTCAATGCCCCGCCGCGCGCCGGGCTGTCGGTCGAGGTTGCCGTGAAGGGCGAGGTCGTCGGCACGATCCATCGCGACGAGGACGAGGGCGAAGTATCCTACGCCCTTCATATGACCATCCTGGAAGAAGATCTGCCAGCCGAGACCGCAACCGCGCGTCCGCGCCGCTGAACCGCCCGCCTGGACTTTCGCGATTGCCGGTCCGGTGATTCGAGGGGCCCTGCCCCTTGAATCCCATCAAAGGCGTCGTTTTCGAAAGCCCTTTCCCAAAGGGGCGTGGGATGGCGATGATCCGGCGGGTTAGCGGACCAGCAGGGCCGCCTGGGCGGACGCGGCCGAGGCCTCCATGATCCGGTGGCCGGGGCGCGCGGACGGCAGGTCCACCCGCGTGATCTTCCAGCGCCAGCCTTGGATGCGCATCTGCAGGTGCAGCGGGGTTTCCTGGTCGTGTCCCGGCACCGCGATGCTGGCCTCGAACATGTCCGGGCGCAGGAAACGGACATGAACGTGATGCAGGATCGCGACCCGCGATTCCAGCGGAACGGCAGGCGTCACGGGCATTACCTGCCCGACCAGCGACCCGAGATTGGTGGCGTTCACGTTCAGGTCCACCGCGTTGGACACCGCCGCCGTGGCGAAGGACGATCCGAATTCCGGCAGGTCGTCGGCGGACGCCTGGGTGCCAACGACGCTGTCGACGATCTGGGATTTCAGGCTGGTTCGGACCGCGCGCCAGTTCAGGAACGATCCCAGCGCCCGCATGTCGTTGGCCTGCAGCGCCGAGGAAACGGACCACAGCGTCACGAAGGGCGAGGCGACGAACAGCGAGAGGGACATCACCAGCGTTACGGCACAGATCCGCCGGGCCTGCTGCCGACGGACGGCAGCCATGTGACCGACTGGCATCAGACGCCCCAAACGGTACATCAAATCGTCCCCTGCTCTTGCACCTCGATCATATGATAAGCATATCGGACATGCATGGTTTTCATGCCGCGCGAAATAAATTGTCACAAAAAGATGATCTGAAGGCCGTATTCGTCCGGCCGCCTCCGGCCCATACCATGCGGAAACGCCCATCCGAGGCAGATGCATGATCCCTGATTTTTCCGAAGCCGAGATCCAGCGCTACGCCCGCCATATCCTGCTGCCCGAAGTCGGGGGCAACGGGCAGGCGGCCTTGCGCGCCGCCAGCGTGCTGGTGGTCGGCGCGGGCGGCCTGGGATCGCCGGTGGCGCTGTATCTGGCGGCGGCGGGGGTCGGACGCATCGGGCTGGTCGACGACGACGTGGTCGAGCTGTCGAACCTGCAACGCCAGATCGCGCACACCACCGACCGGATCGGCCGGCGCAAGGTGGAGTCCGCCGCCGAGGCGATCCATGCGATCAATCCGCTGGTCCAGGTCGATCGCCACCCGGTGCGGCTGGACGCGGACAATGCCCGCGCGCTGGTCGCGCGCTATGACCTGGTCTGCGACGGGTGCGACAATTTCGGCACCCGTTACCTGGTGGCCGACGCCTGCGCGCTGGAACGGCGGACCCTGATTTCGGCCGCCGTGCTGCGGTTCGAGGGCCAGATTTCCACCTTTCGGCCGCATCGTGGCGGGCCGTGCTATCGCTGCCTGTATCCATCCGCACCGCCCGCCGCCAGCGTTCTGTCCTGCGCCGAGGCCGGGGTTTTCGGCGCGGTGACCGGGGTGATGGGAACATTGCAGGCGACCGAGGCGTTGAAGGAGCTTCTGGACATCGGCGAAAGCCTGTCGGGACGCCTTCTGGTCTGGGACGCGCTGGCCGCGCGGTTCCATACCATCCGGTTGTCGCCTGATCCGGAATGCCCGCTCTGCGGCCCGGACGCGACGATCCGCGACCTGACGGCACATGGCGCGAGCGCTCCGGAGGCGCCTGCACGGGGGACGACCGCGAGGGAGGCCTGCGACATCCATGCCGGTTGAGGATTTTCGGCCCGTCGACGCCTCCCCGGCCGGGGGACTGGCGATCCTGCTGCTGGATGGAGGGTACGAGCGCGCGCATTATGCGTTCGTGCTGGCGGCGGGGGCGCTGGCCGTCGATCGACCGGTCGTCCTGTTCGCAGCCGGACAAGGGGTGCATGCCCTGGCCCGGGACTGGAACGGCCTGCGCGAGGCGGGGCGCGACGCGGGGGTGCAGGCCAGCGGCGTCGCCGGTTTCGACACGTTGCGCGCTGCGGTGCGCGAGCTGGACGGCGTCCTGCTGGCATGCGAATCCGGGCTGCGCATCGCCGGTCTGCCCGCGGACGCGTTGCTGTCCGGGGTCCGGGTGGCTGGCATTCCAACATTCCTCGATGCGGCCCGCGGCCGGCAGATCATTAGCCTGTGAGGCAGGATGACCTGCCCGTTCCCGGCCGCCACGCCGGATCCCCCTTGCCGAGCGGCGTAGGCCTTGGCAGGGATGCAGCCATGATCCGTTCCGCATTTCCCCTCCCGTCTGCCCGCGCGCGTGGCCGCCTCGGCCGCGGGGCATTGTCGATGGCCCTGATGATCCCCGCGGCGTTCCACGCGACGGCGGCGGCAGCCCAGGGTACCGTGAACCCGGGGTCCGCGACCCAGGCCACCACCACGGCCCGCCACCACCATCACCATCACGCAGGCACCGTCACCGCGACGGGGGCGAAGGGCACGAAATCCAGGGCGGCCCCCGCCACGCATGGCCCAGGGGACCATCGCCACCCCCATCACCACGCGACGACCGGGCACCCGGCCCCGTCTTCCGCCCATGCCCGGCATGCCGAGGCCCCGCCGCATCATCCCCACGGTCCGCCCCCCCACGGTGCGGCGCACGGGTTTGCCGCGACCGCGACGCGACATGCAGGGCATGCAGCGGGGATCGCCACCGGCGCCGCCGTGGGGGTTGCGGCAGGGGTCGCCACGGGAACCGCCGCGGTGGGAGGAGCCGCCCCCGCGGGCGGAACGACCCTGCCCACCGACGTGCCGCCGGCTGCGGGCGCCTCCGACAAGGGCACGGTGACCGGCCTGCCCCTGCCGCGCTTCGCGGCGCTGCGCGCCGACGAGGTCAACATGCGGTCGGGCCCGGGGCAGCGTTATCCGATCCAGTGGGTGTACCATCGCCGCGACCTGCCGGTGGAGATCGAACGCGAATTCGACGTCTGGCGGCTGGTCGAGGATTCCGACGGGCAGAAGGGATGGGTTCACCAGGCCACCCTGGTGGGCACGCGCACCTTCGTGGTGCCGGGCCTGCCGCCGGTCGATCCGACCCAGCCGACCACCCCGCCCGCCGCCGGCACGCCGTCCGGCGACAGGACCGGCGGCACTGCGCCGGCCGACCCGACCGGCCATTCCGACACGCGCATCGTCGGCCGCCTGGCGGACCCGGCCGAGGCCGCCACGATCCCCGGCGCCGTCATGCTGCGGTCGTCGGCCGATGCCGCGTCGTCCGTCGTCGCGGTCCTGCGGCCCGGGGCGGTGGGCACATTCCGCACCTGCGCCGCCGGTACCACCTGGTGCCGGGTCAGCGTGCAACATTATTCCGGCTGGCTGGACCGCAGATCGGTCTGGGGCCTCCTGCCGCAGGAGACGATCCAGCCGTCCTGACGACCGGCGTCCGGTCGAAACAAAACCCAGAAGGAGAAAGCGCCCAATGACCATCGTCTCCGCGTCCCGCCCCCGGCGGACGAAAATCGTCTCGACCCTTGGCCCGGCCTCGTCCGACCGGGCCACGATCCGCGCCCTGGCGGAAGCCGGCGCCGACGTGTTCCGCCTGAACTTTTCCCACGGGACGCACGCGGACCATGCCGCGCGTCACGAGATCATCCGGGCCGTCGAGGCCGAACTGGGCCGGCCGATCGGGATCCTGGCCGACGTCCAAGGCCCCAAGCTGCGCGTCGGCACATTCGAGAACGGCCGCGTCACGCTGGAAACCGGCGCCACTTTCCGCCTGGACCTGGACGACGCCCCGGGCAACGCCACGCGCGTGCGCCTGCCGCACCCCGAAATCATCCATGCCGCGACCGTCGGCAGCAACCTGCTGCTGGATGACGGCAAGCTGCGCCTGGTGGTCAGCGCGACGGGTCCCGACCATCTGGACACGATCGTCGCCGTCGGCGGCGTGCTGTCGGATCGCAAGGGCGTGAACGTTCCCGACATCGTGCTGCCGATTCCCGCCCTGACGGCCAAGGACCGCAAGGACTTGGACTTCGCCCTGGAACTGGGCGTCGAATATATCGGCCTGTCCTTCGTCCAGCGTCCCGAGGACGTGGAAGAGGCCCGCGCCATCGCCGGCGGCCGGGCTTGGATCATGACCAAGGTGGAGAAGCCGCAGGCGATGGACAATCTGGACGAGATCGTCCGGCTGTCCGACGCGGTGATGGTCGCGCGCGGCGACCTGGGCGTGGAACTGCCACCCGAGGCCGTGCCGCTGGCGCAGAAGCGGATCATCCGCTTGGCCCGCCAGATGGGCAAGCCGGTGGTGGTCGCCACCCAGATGCTGGAAAGCATGATCAGCGCGCCGACCCCCACCCGGGCCGAGGCGTCGGACGTGGCGACGGCCGTGTTCGACGGCGCGGACGCGGTGATGCTGTCCGCCGAGACGGCGGCGGGCCAGTTCCCGTTGGAGGCCGTCAGCATCATGAACCGCATCGTCAGCCGCGTGGAAGACGACGCGGTCTGGCTGTCGATCATGCAGGCCAGCTGCCCGGCGCCCGAGGGCTATGTCGCCGATGCGATCGCCGCCGCGGCCGGCCAGATCGCCACTACCGTGAGTGCGCGGGCCATCGTGGCCTTCACGCTGGCGGGCGCCACGGCGCTGCGCATTTCGCGCGAACGTCCGTCCTGCCCGATCATCGGCCTGACGCCCACGGATGAGATCGCCCGCCGCCTGTGCGTGGTGTGGGGCGTCCTGGCGCAATCGGTCGGCCAGGAAACCCCCGTCCGCACGGTCGAGACGGTGGTCGACCAGGCGATCGAAGCGGCCGTGTCCAGCGGCCTGGCCCGGTCCGGCGACACCGTGGTGATCGCCGCCGGCCTGCCCTTCGGCGTCGCCGGCAGCACCAACACGCTGCGCGTCGCCCTCGTCCCCTGACCCCGGCACCCGGTTCCTCGCCACAGGCGGGGACCGGGCCGCCGGATCGTCCTGTCTGGCGTCGGGTATGAGACCTTCTGAGGTTCAGGGCTCTGCCCTGAAACCCGCCAAAGGCCGCAGGCCTTTGGAAACCAATCCATTTATCCGCAATTGGAATGCAGCCAAGCTGGGCGCGCCCCTGGGCACGTCGGTCGCCTACAGGGGGCTGACGTTTTCCAGCCGCTCCAGCAGCGGGTGATCGCGGAGATAGAGCAGGAATCCCGCGCCCGTGATCGTCAGCCCGACCAGCGCGATCGCGATCGGCACCGACAGGCTGGACGCCCACGCGCCCAGCACCGCCCCGCCGAACAGGCCGAAGATGGCGGCCAGCCGGCGCCAGGTGCCGCGCGCGGGGCCGCCGGCGAGGCGACTGTCATGCACCAGGCCGTGCAACAGCAGGGTCGCCGCCGGCAGGGTCAGGTCCGTGACCTGGGCGTGGCGGGTGGCCGAGGTCTGCAACCCCATCGCGACGGCCAGGACGACAAGGGTGACATAGTACCGCCACGTCATGTCCACCCACCAGATCGCCGCCGCCGCCAGGATAAGCGCGCCTACGCCCATCAGCAGGTCGGCGACGGTGCGCCGGCGCGAATGCGCCCGCCGCACCAGCCGGCCGCCCAGCGCGGCGCCGACCAGATAGGACGAGATGGCCAGCAGCCCCGGGCCAAGGATGGACTGGGCGGAGACCAGATGCACGGCGATCAGGATGACCGTTGCGGTCATGTAGCCCGTGAAAACCTGAAGGTGGGTCAGCGAAATGGCGTCCAGCGCCCCCATCGCGACGGTCACCATGATGACGGCGATGACCAACCTGGGATCGTGGGATTGGGTTTTCACGGCCTGCGTCTTTTCACTCCTGCGGGTTTCACCGGTGGGGTTTTAGCGGGTATCGCGGGAATTTGAACAAAAAAAGAGGTGCATCGCATGCGATGCACCTCTTGCGAAATCAGGTCCCAAGGGCGTCACGGCCCCTGGCTTTTCATTCCCACGATCGTAATGCCGCAGGTTTCTTGTTCTTGGGAGCGGGCCGTTCCGGTCTTCTCGCTCTGGTAGGTCTTTAATGATCTGTTTTTTTCTGTCCGTCAACGGAAATATACAAATAAACGCAAAACACTGCTTTTGTTGCACTGCACAATACATTGCACCGCACAATATACCCGGATCACGACCATCGGTTATTTCGGGCGCATGGCGACCCGAAATGCGAAAAGGCGGGCCTGGGGCCCGCCTTCTGCACGCATGCCGTTTTGTCGCCGGCGTTCAGCCGGCGGTCGGGCCGGCCGGGTGGGCCGCCGTCGCGGTGGCGGCCGGGGCGTGTTCCGTCCAGCCCCCGCCCAGTGCGCGATAGACGGTGATCAGGTTCTGGTAGCGCGCTTCCTGCACCACGATCTGGTTCTGCTGCGCGTTATAGAACGTGCGTTGCGAGTCCAGCGTCGTCAGGTAGGAATCCACGCCCGCGTCGAAGCGCATCCGCGCCAGCCGATAGGCGTCGCCCGACGAGGCGACCAGCGCGTCGGTCTGGCGGGACTGGTCCAGGTAGGTCGACCGCGCGGCCAGCGCGTCCGAGACCTCGTGGAACGCGGTCTGGATCGCCTTTTCATACGCCATCAGCCGCTGGTTCCGCCGCGCCTTCGACACCTGCAGCGATCCTTCGTTCTGGCCCCAGGTCAGCAGCGGGATCTGCAGTTGCGGATTGACCCCCCACGTCGTGGCGCCCGTGGTGAACAGGTTGCGGAACTGCAGGCTGGACACCCCGTCCGACGCCGTCAGGATCAGACGCGGGAAGAAGGCGGCGCGCGCGGCCCCGATGTCGTCATTGGCCGACAGCAGGGCATATTCCGCCGACATGATGTCCGGCCGCCGGTCGAGCAGGTCCGACGGCACGCCGGCCGGCAAATCGGCCAGCACGGTCTGGTGGCCGAACGGCGCGGGCGGCGGCAGGTCTGCCGGCAGCGGCGCCCCCACCAGCAGCACCAACTGGTTTTCGTCCTGCGCGACCTGCCGCTGATATTGCGCGCGGTTGGCCGCCGCCTGCTCGACCTCGGTCTCGACCTGTCGCAGGGTCAGCTGCTCGGTTTCGCCGCGGTCGAAGCGGGCCTGGGTCAGGCGCAGGCTTTCCTGCTGCGACGCCAGGGTCTGCTCCGTCACGCGCAATTGCTCGCGGTCGGCCAGCCAGGCGACATAGGTCGTCGCGACCTGCGAGATCAGGCTGATCAGCACGCTGCGCTGGTTTTCCACCTGGCTCATCATCTCGTCCGTCGCCTCGCGCGACAGGCTGCGGATGCGGCCGAACAGGTCGACCTCGTAGGACGAGAAGCCGATGCCGGCCTGGTAAAACTTGAAGACGTGACCGTTGCCGTAGGCCTGGCCGTTCTTGCCTGCCTCCAGGCCCGGCGCGAAGCTGAGGCCCGCGTTCCCGGACGGCGCCTGATATATGGCCTGGCCGGTCGAACCGATCTGCGGGAACAGCGAGGCATGCTGCACCCGATACTGGCCCTGCGCCTGGACGACCGCGTACGCGGCCGAGCGCAGGTCGCGGTTTTCGCGCACCGCCAGCGCGATCACCGCCTGCAGGCGCGGATCGATGAAGAAGTCGCGCCAGCCCAGTTCGGACGCCGCGGTGCCGATCTGCCCGGTTCCGCTGGCGTGATAGGCCGCGCCCTGGGGCCAGGTCGCCGATACCGGCAGCGGCGGGCGCTTGTAGTCCGGAATCAGGGTGCATCCGGGCAGGGCCGCCATCAGCAGCAGCGCCGCCCGGCGCGGATGGAGAACTCCCTTCATCGACTTACTCCTGACCGGGCGCATGGGACGCGCCGGACGGCGCGGCATGCGGGTCCGTCCGGTCCTTGATCCGGGTCACCCGGAACAGCCGCAGCACCAGAACGAAGAACAGCGGCACGAAATAGATGGCCAGCAAGGTCGCCGACAGCATGCCGCCGACCACGGCGGTGCCGATGGCGACGCGCGCGCCCGACCCGGCGCCGGTCGAGACGGCCAGCGGAAACACGCCGCAGACGAAGGCGATCGACGTCATCAGGATCGGGCGCAGGCGTTCGCGGCCGGCCTTGACCACGGCCTCGGCCAGATCGTCCCCGGCCTCGAAGAACGCCTTGGCGAATTCCACGATCAGGATCGCGTTCTTGACCGCGAGCCCGACGGTGGTCAGCAGGCCGACCTGGAAATAGACGTCGTTCGCCAGGCCCCGCGTCAGGGTCGCCGCCAGCGCGCCCAGCACGCCCAGGGGGATGACCAGCAGCACCGCGAAGGGAATCGCCCAGCTTTCATACAGGGCCGCGAGGCAGAGCAGGATCACGGTCGCGGCCAGGGCATAGAGCGGCGCGGTGGAGGAACCGGAGGCCATCTGTTCGAACGACAGGCCGGTCCATTCATAGCCGATGCCCGGCGGCAGCTTGGCCAGGGCTTCCTGGATCGCGGTGACGGCGGTGCCGGTGCTGTAGCCCGCCGCCGGCTGGCCCAGGATTTCGAACGCGTTCAGGCCGTTGTAATCCTCGACCTTCTGCGGGCCGACGATCCATTTGCCGGAGGCGAAGGCGTTGAAGGGCACCAGGCCGTTCGTCGCGTTGCGCAGGTACCATTTGTCCAGGTCGCTGGGCAGCATGCGGGCATCGGGCTCGCCCTGGATGTAGACCTGCTTCACGCGGTCGTCGCGCATGAACTGGTTGACGTAGATCGAGCCCAGCGCGCCCTGGATCGTGGTGTTGATCTCGGCATTGGTGATGCCCAGCGCGTTCGCCTTCTCGCGGTCGATGTTCAGGCTGTACTGGGGCGCGTCCTCCATGCCGTTGGGACGCACCGCCACCAGGCGCGGGTCCTTGGCCGCCGCCATCAGGATCTGGTTGCGGGCGGCCAGCAGCTTGTCATGCCCCAGATGCCCGCGATCCTCCAGTTCCAGGTCGAAGCCGGTCGCGTTGCCCAGTTCCAGCACCGCCGGGGGGTTGATGGCGAAGATCTGTGCCTCCGGATCGCCCCAGAAATGCATCATCACCCGCATGGCGACCGCAGACGACGTACGCGCCGCCCCCGGACGGACGTCCCAATCCTTGAGCCGGATGAAGAACGCGCCGGCGTTCTGGCCCTGGCCCGCGAAGTTGAAGCCGTTCATCGAGAAGACCGAGACGACGTTGCTGCCCTCGGACTTGAGGATGTAGTCGGTGACCTTGCGGTTGACCGCGGCCGTCTGTTCCTTGGTGGACCCCGGCGGTGTCGTCACCTGGCCGAATACCAGCCCCTGGTCCTCGTCCGGCAGGAAGCCGCCGGGAATGCGGGTGAACAGGAACACCGTCAGGCCGGTGACCGCCACGTACAGCACCAGCGACAGCGCCGAGCGCCCCAGCATCCAGCGGATGCCGGACTGGTAGCCCCGGTTCGTGCGGTCGAACACGCGGTTGAACCAGCCCGCCGGCCCGCGCGTCTTCTCATGCGTGCCGGGCTTGAGCATCGTGCCGCACAGCGCCGGCGTCATGATCATGGCGACCAGGACCGACAGCCACATGGCGGACACGATGGTGATCGAGAACTGGCGGTAGATCACGCCGGTGGACCCGCCGAACGCCGCCATCGGCAGGAAGACCGACGTCAGCACCAGCACGATGCCGACCAGCGCGCCGGAAATCTCGTCCATCGAGACGCGCGCGGCCTCCTTGGGCGACAGCTTCTTTTCCGCCATCACGCGCTCGACGTTTTCCACCACGACGATGGCGTCGTCGACCAGCAGGCCGACGGCCAGCACCATGGCCAGCATGGTCAGGGTATTGATGGTGAACCCCAGCGCCGCCAGCACCCCGAAGGTGCCCAGCAGCACCACCGGCACGGCGATGGTCGGGATCAGCGTCGCGCGGAAATTCTGCAGGAACACCAGCATCACCAGGAACACCAGGCCGATGGCCTCGAGCAGGGTGATGACGACTTCCTTGATCGACAGCACGATGAAGGGCTCGGTATCCAGCGGATACACGACCTTCAGCCCCGGCGGGAAGAATTTGGACAGCTGGTCGATTTCGGCCCGCACGGCGGTTTCGGTCGTCAGCTGGTTCGCCCCGGGCGCCAGCTTCAGCGCCATGCCGACGGTGGGCTTGTTGTTGTAGTACGAGCTGACGGTGTAGCTCTGCGGCCCCAGTTCCACCCGCGCCACGTCGCGGATGCGGACCTGCGATCCGCCCTGCTGCACGCGCAGCAGGATATTGCCGAATTCCTCGGGCGAGGTCAGGCGGGTCGGACCGATGATGGTAGCGTCCAGGCGCGCGCCGGGCTTGGCCGGCAGGCCGCCGATTTCGCCCGACGAGACCTGGATGTTCTGGGCCTGGATCGCCGCCTGCACGTCGCTGATGGTCAGGCCGTACTTGAACAGCTTGCCGGGATCCAGCCAGATGCGCATCGCGTATTCCGAGCCGAACAGCGTATGGTCGCCCACGCCGGACACGCGGCTGATCGGGTCGGAGACGTTCGACGCCACGTAATCGGCGATGTCGAAGCCCGACATGGACCCGTCGGTCGAGATGAAGGCCAGGACCAGCATGAAGTTCCTGACCGCCTTGGTGACGGTCAGGCCCTGGGCCGTGACCTCGGACGGCAGGCGCGGCTGGGCGAGCTGCAGCTTGTTCTGCACCTGGACCTGCGCGATGTCGGGATTGGTTCCCTGCTCGAACGTCAGGTCGATTTCCATCTGCCCGCTGGCATAGGATTGCGCCGACACGTATTCGAGATGGTCCAGCCCGTACATCTGCTGCAGGATGGGCCGCACGACGGTGTTGTTGACCGTTTCGGCCGACGCGCCGGGATAGGTGACGCTGATGGCGATCTGCGGCGGTGCGATGGACGGGTACTGCGCGATCGGCAGGCGGAAGACCGAAACGGCGCCGACCAGCATGATCACAAGGCCGATGACCCATGCGAAGATGGGCCTGTCGATAAAGAAACGCGACATGGACGATTATCCCGCCTTGCCCTGCCCCTGGGGGGCATCCGTTTGCGCGACCTCGCTGGGATTGACGGTGTCGCCCGGGTGAATTTTCTGCAGGCCGCTGACGACGACCTGTTCGCCGGGCTTCAGCCCGGCGGTCACGATCCAGTCCGTGCCGACGGCGGGCCCGGTGGTGACGGGACGGATCGACACCTTCCTGTCCGTGCCGACCACCATGACGATCGGGTCGCCATGTGGCGTGCGCGCCACCGCGACCTGCGGCACGCGCAGGGCGGTGGGATCGACGCCTTCCTGCAATTCGGCGTGCACGTACATGCCCGGCAGCAGCATGTGGTCGGGGTTGGGGAACACGGCGCGGACGACGACGGTCGCCGTCGTTTCGTCCACGTTGACCTCGGAGAATTCCAGGCGGCCCTGCGTTTCGTAGCTGCTGCCGTCCTCCAGCGTCAGGCTGACGGTCGCGGCGTCGTCGCCGGCGCGGCTCAGCCGGCCCTGCTTCAGTTCGCGCCGCAGTTCCAGCAGGCGCGTGGCGGGCAGGTTCACGTCGACATAGATCGGGTCGAGGCGGGTGACGATGGACAGGTTGGAGGTCTGGTTGACGGTCGCCAGCGCGCCCACCGTCATCAGCGACCGGCCGATCCTGCCGGAGATGGGCGACAGCACGCGCGTATAGCCCACGTCAACCGCCGCGCGGTTCATGGTGGCGCGGGCCTGGGCGATGTCGGCGTCGGCTTCCCGCGCGGTGGCCAGGGCGTCGTCGTAATCCTGCCGGCTGACGGCATGGGCGCGGGCCAGCGGGCCGTAGCGGTCCAGGCGGGCCTGTGCCGTGACGCGGGCGGCCTGGGCCCGCAGCAATTGCGCATGCGCCGAATCATAGGTGGCCTGGTACGCGGACGGGTCGATCTGATAGAGCTGCTGGCCCGCCGTCACGTCGGAGCCTTCGACGAACAGCCGCTTCTGGATGACGCCGTTCACCTGGGGGCGGACCTGCGCGATCTCCACCGCCTCGGTCCGGCCGGGCAGGTCGGTGGTGATCCCGACCGGGCTGGCGCGCAGGGTCATGACGTCCACCGCCTGCGGTGGCGGGGCGGGAGGGGCGGCCTTCCGGCCGCAGCCGGCCAGCGCCAGCGACGCGCCGGCGGCGAGGAGGACGGCACGAGAGGGACGAGGGTACGTCATTGCGTGGTTCAACCCTGGAAAAAACGTGGTGCGGGCACGAATTGAGGCATGGGATTTCGCGAGCCGGGCAGCCTGCCGAAAAGGACCCATGCACGACCGTCATATGGAAACTGCGTGGTTTTCTTGATCGGAAACTATTTCGTTTCTAAAATCCGGTCAATGCCCGACGGGGGGCCCGCTGCCGTGGGTCCCGCCGACCTGGAGCCCGCCGAGTGGGGCCCGCCAACCGAGCCCGCCGATCTGCGGATCTGCCGACCAGACGTTACGAGGAGAACCGGTAATGCCCGACACCGGGGCCACGATACCGGCCATGCCGCCCCTGCCCGCCGACGACACCGTCGCCGCATGCCAGGAGAAGCGATGCCCGGGGCGACCGCCCGTGCTGGAGGAGGGCGAGCGCCGGGACCTGATCCTGCAGGCAGCCTGCAGGGTACTGCACGACCACGGCTATCATTCCGCGTCGATGGACAAGCTGGCGCATGTGTCCGGCATGTCGAAGAAGACGATCTACCAGATGTTCCCGTCGAAGCACGATTTGTTTCGGAACCTGATCCGCGAGCGGCTGTTCGAGGGGAAGTACATCCCGCCCGCCGGCTGCTTTGCCACGGCGGAGGACGAGCTGGTGGCGATCCTGCTGTCGATCGCGTCCAATGTCCTGCAGCCCGACCGGATGTGCCTGGTCCGCGCGATCGTGGGCGAAATCCGGGATTCGCGCGAGATCCGCAAGATCATGGACAGCATCGAGATCAGCGGCCACAGCAACCAGGTCGAGGCTTGGCTGCTTCGCCAGCAGGCCGCCGGACATTATGCGATCGACGACGTGGTGGACCTGGGCCGGGGCCTGTTCGGCATGACCATCGGCAAGATGATCCTGGGCGAGCTGTTCCATTGCCGCGAACCGGCCACCCCCGCGGCGACCGAGGCCAATATCCGCCGCTGGGTGCGGATCTTCCTGCGCGGCCTGGCGGCCGAGACGGAATGCGCGGCACGCCGGGCGGTGGCGATCCCGGCATGACATAGGCCCGCCCCGGCCCCGCGATCTTCCTTGCGCCGCCCGCACGGGCGGGGGCATGCACAAGCGGGCTTCCGCCCGGCGGGAAAGAGGGTATCATCCGGGCGATGACTGCAAGACACGTCCGGAAGGTCGCGATCCGGGCCGCCGGAGCGGCCGGCGGCCGGACCCGGGACAGCAAGGACAGCGGATCGACGATGGAGCCCGCGCGGTGACCGCCCACCCGGCGCGTTTCTGTTCGGGCGCCATCATGCGCCATGTGATCGTGATGGCCGGGACAGGCGCCATCGGCCTGATGGCGGTCTTCGCGGTCGACCTGCTGAACCTGTTCTATATCTCGCGCCTGGACGACCCGGCGCTGACGGCGGCCATCGGCTTCACCGGGGCCGTCGGCTATGTCCAGATCGCGACGTCGATCGGCATGTCGATCGGCCTGGGGGCCGTCACCGCCCGGCAGATCGGGGCCGGCCACCATGACCGGGCACGGCGGATCGCGTCATCCTTCCTGCTGGTGATGATCGTCACGACCGCCGTCCTGGGCCTGGGCACGCTGCTGTTTTCCGCCCCGATCCTGCATCTGTTCGGCGCGACGGGACGGGCGGCCGACCAGGCGGGGCGCTATATCCGCATCGTCTCGCCGGGATTGTGGCTGATCGCGGTGGGGATGGGCTGTTCCAGCCTGCTGCGTGCCGTCGGCGACGCGCGGCGGTCGATGAACGTGACGCTGGTAGGGGCGCTGGCGTCGGCGGTGCTGGACCCGCTGCTGATCTTCGGGCTGCACCTGGGGCTGGAGGGGGCGGCGGTCAGCACCGTCCTGTCGCGCGCGTTCGTCGCGGCCCTGGGGTTTCACGCCGTCCGCCGGCGCGACATGCTGGAATGGCCGACCGCGCGACATGTCCTGCCTGACGCGCGTCTGGTCGGCGGGGTGGCGATGCCGGCGATCCTGACCAACCTGGCGACGCCGATCGGCGGGCTGTTCGTGACCCATGCGATGGCCACCTTCGGGCTGGCCGCCGTGGCGGGACAGGCGACGATCGACCGGATCGTGCCGGTCGCCTTCTCCTTCATCTTCGCGCTGACCGGGTCGGTCGGACCGATCATGTCGCAGAATCTCGGCGCCGGGCAGCTGGACCGCGTGCACGAGACACTGGTGGCGTCGCTGAAGCTGGTGGCCCTGTGCGTCGCGGTGACCTGGCTGATCCTGCTGCCGGCCCAGAACCTGGTGGTCGCAAGCTTTTCGGCGCAGGGGACCACGGCGGCGCTGATCCGCCTGTTCTGCACCTGGACCATCGGCGGCTATGTCTTCATCGGCATGCTCTTCGTCGCCAACACGGCCTTCAACAACCTGGGCTTTCCGCTGTACTCCACCTTGTTCAACTGGGGGCGGGCGACCCTGGGCACGATTCCGTTCGTGTGGATCGGCATGCGGTTCGGGCCATGCGGCGTGCAGGTCGGCCAGGTGCTGGGCAGCGTCGTCGTCGGAAGCTGGGCGGTGCTGAGCGCCTTTTCGGTCGTGCGCCGGCTGAAGCCGGGACGGGTGACCCCGGGCCTGGCGACCGAACTGCCGGGCCGCACGGCCAAGAGTGCGATGATGGAACTGGACGAACTGGACGAGGAACAGCAGATCGCCGACGATCTGCCGGACCGCCCCAGGAACCGGACGGCGACGCCCGCGTGAAGGATGCGACGCAGGCCGCGGCCAGGGTCGGCCGAACCGGATACGGAGAAGGAAATCGTGATGTTCAATCCAGGCCTTAAACGGGTTGCCGTCCTTGCATGCGCGCTTGCCTCGGCCCCGTTGGCCGCATTCGCCGCCGATACGGCATCGGGCGCGCTGATCGGCGCCGACGGCGCGTCAAAAGGGACGGTCCAGGTCACCGCGGCGCCGGGCGGCGTGCTGGTGCGCATCCAGACGACCGGACTGGCGCCCGGCTGGCACGGGGTGCATTTCCATGAGAAGGGGAACTGCGCGACGCCCAAATTCACCAGCGCGGGCGCACATGTCCACGCCGTGACGCCCGTCGTGCACGGCCTGCTGAACGCGAATGCGAATGACGCGGGCGACCTGCCCAATATCCATGTCGGGCCGGACGGTTCGGCGACCGTCGAGCTGTATTCGACGCTGGTCTCCCTCACCCCGGCGGGCAGCCATCCGCCCCTGCTGGATACCGACGGCGCGGCCCTGGTGATCCACGCCCATCCCGACGATTATCAGACCCAGCCGATCGGTGGCGCCGGCGACCGGGTCGCCTGCGCGGTGCTCCATCCGCAGTCATGATGAGGGCGGGGCGCCTTGTGCCCCGCTGAAGCCGGCCGCCGGCGCTCCGTACGCGAGATCAACGGCAGCCTGTGCCATGGAATGGTATACAGGCCCGGCACAAGGGAGGCAGGGACCATGTCCAGACTGACCGAGGAGGAGCGCGCGGCGCTGCCGGACACGGATTTCGCGTTGCCCGGGCGGCGTTATCCGATTCCGGATGCGGCGCATGCGCGCGACGCGCTGGCGCGGGCCAGCGCGATGCTGAACGAGGGGCACCTGAGCCCCGAGGAGTATGAAACCGTCGTCCGCCGCGCCCGGGCGCGGCTGGGCGAAGACTGACGGCCGGAAGGGCCGGGCCCCGCCCGAGCCGGCAAGGGCCGCAGCCCTTGCCTTTCCCTTATTCCGCGCTGTCCAGCGCGGCCTCGATCTGCGGCAGGGCCTCGAACAGATCGGCGACCAGGCCGTAATCGGCGACCTGGAAGATCGGGGCCTCCGGGTCCTTGTTGATGGCGACGATCACCTTGCTGTCCTTCATGCCGGCCAGGTGCTGGATCGCGCCGGAGATGCCGACGGCGATGTACAGCTCGGGCGCGACGATCTTGCCGGTCTGCCCGACCTGGTAGTCGTTTGGTACGAAGCCCGCATCGACGGCCGCACGGGACGCGCCGATGGCCGCCCCAAGCCGGTCGGCCAGCGGGTTGAGGAGCTTGAAATTCTCCTCGTTCTGCATGCCGCGCCCACCGGAGACGACGATTCGGGCGGAGTCCAGTTCCGGCCGCTCGGATTTCGAGCGTTCGATCGAGACGAATTCGGACAGGACCGGGGCCTCGGGCGCCGTCACGTCGCGCACCGCCGCATTGCCGCCCTCGGCCGGGGCCGGGTCGAAATGCGCGGCGCGGACCGTCAGCACCTTCTTCGCGTCCGACGATTTCACCGTCGCCAGGGCGCTGCCGGCATAGATCGGGCGGACGAAGCTGTCCGCATCGAGGATCGACACCACGTCGGGGATCGGCTGCACGTCCAGCAGGGCCGCGGCCCGCGGCAGCACGTTCTTGGCGGTGGCGCCCGATGCCGCGACGACATGGCTGTAATCCCCGGCCAGCGCGGCGATCAGGGCGGCCAGCGGTTCGGCCAGGTCGTGGGCGCTGCCGGCATCGGTCGCATGCAGGACCTGGGCGACGCCGGGGATCTTCGCCGCGGCGGCGGCAACGGACGCATCGCCGGTGACCAGGGCATGCACGTCGCCAAGGGTCAGCGCCGCCGTGACGGCTGACCGGGACGCCTGCCTGATCGCGCCGGCCTCATGGTCAAGCAGAACGAGTACGGTCATGATCAGATCACCTTCGCTTCTTTACGCAGACGCGCCACCAGGTCGGCGGCGGAGTCGACCTTGATACCCGCCTTGCGCGCCGGGGGTTCCGCCACCGACACGACGGTCAGGCGCGGCGTCACGTCCACCCCCAGGTCGGCGGGGGCCAGGGTTTCCATCGGCTTCTTGCGCGCCTTCATGATGTTGGGCAGCGAGGCGTAGCGCGGTTCGTTCAGGCGCAGGTCGGCCGTCACGATCGCCGGCAGCGCCAGCGATACGGTTTCCAGCCCGCCGTCGACTTCACGCGTCACGGTGGCACGGCCGTCGGCGATGTCGAGCTTGCTGGCGAACGTGCCCTGCGGCCAGGCCAGCAGGCCCGCCAGCATCTGGCCGGTCGCATTCATGTCGTCGTCGATCGCCTGCTTGCCCAGGATCACCAGGTCCGGGCTTTCCTTCGCCACCAGCGCCTTCAGGGTCTTGGCGACGCCCAGGGGTTCCACCGCGACATCGGTCAGGACCAGGATCGCGCGGTCCGCGCCCATCGCCAGCGCCGTGCGCAGCGTGTCCTGCGCCTGCTGCACGCCGATCGACACGGCCACGACCTCGGTCGCGATGCCCTTTTCCTTCAGGCGTACCGCTTCCTCGACCGCGATCTCGTCGAACGGGTTCATCGACATCTTCACGCCCGCCGTCTCGACACCCGTGCCGTCCGCCTTGACGCGGGGCTTGATGTTGAAATCGATCACACGTTTTACCGGGACAAGAACCTTCATTGACGTCTTTGCCTGCTGTCTTCAGAGGGAGGGGGGTGTCCGTTCAGGACGCCCCCCATACCGTATTTCACCGGAAAATCACATCCCGCCCGGATAGTTCGGGCCGCCCGCGCCTTCGGGCGTGACCCAGTCGATATTCTGGGCGGGGTCCTTGATGTCGCAGGTCTTGCAGTGCACGCAGTTCTGCGCGTTGATCTGCAGGCGCGGCGCGGTGTCGGTATCGACGGCTTCATACACCGCCGCGGGACAATAGCGGCTTTCGGGCGCGCGGAACACGTCCCAGTTGACCGTCTTCCACAGGTCGGGGTTGCGCACCTTCAGATGGACCGGCTGGTCTTCCTCGTGATTCGTGGCGGAGAGGAAGACCGAGGAGAGGCGGTCGAAGGTGATCTTGCCGTCCGGCTTGGGATAGGCGATCGGCGCCGAGACGGTGGCGGATTCCAGAGTCTCGTTATCCGCATGGCGGTGATGCAGGGTCCACGGGGCGCGGCCCCGCAGCAGCATGGCGTCGATCCCGGAATAGAGCGCGCCGCCCTTCATGCCGAACCGTGCGAAGGCCGGACGGATATTGCGGACCCCGCGCAGTTCCTGCCACAGCCACGACTGCCGCACGCGCCTGGTATAGGACGCGGGTTCGGCCTTGCCGGATTCCATCGCCTCGGCCACCGCCTCGGCCGCCAGCATGCCGGATTTCATGGCGGTGTGGGTGCCCTTGATCTTGGGCACGTTCAGGAAGCCCGCCGCGTCGCCGACCAGCGCGCCGCCGGGGAAGGTCAGGCGCGGCACCGATTGCAGCCCACCCTCGGACAGGGCGCGCGCGCCATAGGCGATGCGCCGGCCGCCCTCGAAATAGGCGCGGAAGGAGGGATGCAGCTTCAGGCGCTGCATCTCGTCGAACGGTGACAGCCAGGTGTTGGGATAATCCAGGCCGACGACGAAGCCGTAGGATACCAGGTTCTCGCCGAAATGGTACATCCACGCGCCGCCGTAGGTCCGGTCGTCCAGCGGCCAGCCGAAGCTGTGCTGCACAAGGCCGGGGCGGTGCCGGTCCTTGGGGATTTCCCACAATTCCTTGATGCCCAGGCCGTACGTCTGCGGATCCACGCCCTTGCGGAGGTTGTACATCGCCATCAACCGCTTGGTCAGCGAGCCGCGGCAGCCCTCGGCGAACAGGGTGTAGCGGGCGCGCAGCTCCATGCCGGGGGCATAGTTCGCGCCGGGCTGGCCGTCGCGGCCGACGCCCATGTCGCCGGTGGCGACGCCCACGACGCGGCCGTCTTCCTCCAGGATCTCGGCGCCGGCGAAGCCGGGATAGATCTCGACGCCCAGTTCCTCGGCCTGGGCCGCCAGCCAGCGGCAGACATCGCCCAGGCTGACGATGTAATTGCCGTGGTTGCGCATGTGCGGCATCACGCGGTCCAGCATGGGCACGGCATAGCCCCGGCTTTCGGTGAGGTAGAGCATCGCCTCCTCGGTCACCGGGGTGTTCAGCGGCGCGCCGCGTTCACGCCAGTCGGGCAGCAGTTCCTCCAAGGCCCGGGGTTCGATCACCGCGCCGGAGAGGATATGGGCGCCGATCTCGCTCCCTTTCTCGATCAGGCACACTGTCGCATCGGGCGACAGCTGCCGCAGTCGGATGGCCGCCGCCAGGCCGGCCGGACCGCCGCCGACAATGACTACATCGAATTCCATCGTCTCGCGCGCGTGTTCGGTCATACCTCTCTCGGTCCTGCTGCGCCATGATCGGGTGGGCCACGGCCTGGGTGGAAAGTCCTGGACGCATTCCTAGAACCGAACGGGGGCGAAACGCAAAAAAAGACCATGGCATGGCCGGAGATTCGCGGGTGGCGAAAGGAAAGTTCAGGCCGCCGGGCCGAAGGCCAGTTCGTCCGTGGCGCGCCAGTCGGGGCCGACGAAATTGACGATCAGCGACCGGCGCAGGCCCCGGATCGGACGGCGCACGAACCCGTGCCAGCTGTCGGCGGCCGGCACGAACAGCAGGCCGGAATTGAACGCCCCGGATGCGCGGACGACCGCGCGTCCCTCGCCGGTCATCAGGTCGGTGCCCCAGTCGGCCGCCCCGGCATCGGTCGACAGCGAGACCAGCAGGGTCAGCTTCTTCGCCCCGATATCGGTATGGGGTTCCAGCCAGAACCCGTCCGTGTCCAGGCACAGTTCCAGCCGCAGCGCCGTCCCCGCCAGCCGGGCGCCGCACAGGCCGGCCAGCGCCTGCCGCGATGCGGGGGCATCGAACATGTCGGCCAGGATGGCCAGGCCGGGGACCTGCGCGCGCCGGGAAGGGGTCACGAAGACGCGGTGGCCGTTGCGGGCCTCTCGCCGGCCGCCGGTATCGCCGCCCCGGGCCGCGCGGCCGGGATCCCAGGCCAGCAGGGCCGCCACGGCGGAGGGCGGCAGGATGTCCGCCAGCGTCCAGTGCGCGAACGGCCAGGCCGCACCACGCGCCGCATCCAGCGATGCGGCGAGGCCGGCCCGCGCGGTCGCGGTCGCATGTCCCGCGGGCTGGACCGGGGTGTCCCGTTCAGATGGCCGCGGCATGCCGTGTCGTGTCGGCCGGCGTGCGGTAGGCGTCGAAGAGCGCCGCGACCGATCGCAGGAACGGCCGCCCGGCTTCGGTCACGCGGATCGTCTGGCCGTCCAGCGTCACGAACCCGTCCGCCGCCAGCCGTTCCAGCGCCGGCGCCGCGTCGGCGAAGCAATCGTCCCGGGCGGCGTGGCGGCGCGCGATCTCGCCCAGGTCCGCGCGCAGGTTGCACATCAGCGCCTCGATCACGTCCGCCCGCAGCCGGTCCCCGGCGGTGCGGCGCACGCCGCGCGCGACCGGCAGCGTGCGCCCCGGACCGGCCATCATCTGCGCATAGGCGACGGCGGTCGTCGCGTTCTGGGTCAGGCCCTGCGCGAAGGCGGAAATCGCCGACGCCCCCACGCCCACCAGCACCGTTGCCGGATCGACGGTATAGCCCTGGAAATTGCGGCGCAGCGTCCCGGCATCGGCGGCCCGGGCCAGGCCGTCGGCGGGACGCGCGTAATGGTCCAGCCCGATAGCCCGATATCCCGCCACGCGCAGCACGGCGTCGATCCGCGCGCGCTGGGCCAGGCGATCGGCCGGGCCGGGCAGGGCGTCGGCGGGCAGCAGGACCTGCCGCCGCTGCTTCCAGGGCACATGGGCGTAGCCGAACACCGCCAGCCGGTCGGGGTTCAGCGCCGCGACCGACGCAGCGGTGGCACCGACGCCGTCCACCGTCTGGTACGGCAGGCCGTAGATCAGGTCGACATTGACCGAGCCGATGCCGGCGTCGCGCATCCGCCGGATGCAGTCCGCGGTCTGCGCGTGGCTCTGGCTCCGTCCGCAGGCGCGCTGCACCATGGGGTCGAGATCCTGCACGCCCAGGCTGGCACGATTGAATCCAAGCGCCCCCAGCAGGGCAGGATAATCGTCGGGCAGATAGCGTGGGTCGAGTTCGATGGCGATTTCGGCGCCATCCTCGACCCGGAACAGGCGGCGGACGGTCTGCATGACCTGCCGCAGGGTGTCGGCCGGCAGGGTGGTGGGCGTCCCGCCGCCCCATTGCACGTGCGACACCGGCCGCCCGGGGCCCAGCCGGTCGGCCACGCGCGTCAGTTCGTCGATCAGCAGCGCGCCATAGGCCGCCCGCCCGTCGGGATCGCGCATCACGGCGGTGTTGCACCCGCAGAACAGGCACAGCGCGTCGCAGAACGGCACGTGCAGGTACAACGACAGCGCCGCCCCCGACGGAACGGCGCGCAGCCAGGCATCGGCGTCCACCGGGCCGACATGCCCGGTGAACTGCGCCGCCGTGGGGTAGCTGGTATAGCGCGGCAGGTTTCCCCCGTACCGGGACAGGAGATCGGGGGAAGCCGCCGCGGTCACGGGATCAGAACCGGTATTCGATGCCGGCGCCGACGACCGTCGGGTCGAGCGAATCATGCGCCTTGATGAACGGTCCGTTGACGCCGCCACGGTCGTTCGCCCAGGCATGCATGCGCATGAACATCTGCTTGACGTCGAAATTGAAGAACCAGTTGCCGACCAGCTGGTAATCGAAGCCGGCATTGACGGACGGGCCGCCGGTGAAGCCGACATTCAGCTTCTGCGCCAGGCCGCCGGCCGGCGAGACGTTGTGGAACCAGGCCATCGTGCCGCCGACGCCCACATACGGGTTGAAACGCTTGTGCGGACGGAAATGCCAGGCGAACGTCACGGTGGGCGGCAGGACCCAGGCGCTGCCGACATCGACATGGGCGGCGCCGCCCACGCCATCGGCCGCGACCTCGTGCCGCGAGCTGGCGGCGATCAGGTCGACCGACAGGTTGTCGGTGAAGAAATATTCGAACGTCAGTTCCGGCGTCACCTGACGGGTGGTCTTGACCCGGCCCGACACCGCGGCGCCGTTGATCCACAGCTTGCTGTCGCGGTCCTCGGGCATCACGCCCAGCGCGGACAGGCGGATCAGGAAATCGCCCTTGCCCAGGCCGATCCGTGTGCCGGCACAGGTTTCGAACAGCCCGCATCCCCCGCCATGGGACGGCGGCGCCGCGACAACCGGGGCGACGACCGGCGCATTCACGTAGGTCGAAGGGGTCGCGGACTGCGCGTATCCCGCGACGGGCGCCAGCATCGCCAGGCTGGCCGTCATCCGGAAGGCAAGGCTACGGGTCGGTTTCATTCGTTTCGGGCCTCTATGATCTTTTCGCGATGAACACATCGTGTGGTCTGGAAAGATCACGGGCGCCCATCGGGTGCCTTGACATGAATCAAGGCGTGCCGCGGCCGGGGACCGCCACCGGTCGTATCGTCACCGCGCCCGCGGGGCGGTGACCCTGCGCCGCCAGCCCGGCCAGCAGGGCAGGTGCGGTGCCCGGCATCACCGTCCGGACCGCGCCGCAGCCCGCCTGCCGCGCGATGGCGTCCAGCGCCGGGAGGAAGGCATCCAGCACCGAGCCGCCGTCGCCGAAGGTCAGGGCGATGAAATGCTCGGCCGTCAGGACCCGGCCGAAACGCATGTCTGGGTCGCAATGAAAGGATATCAGGCCGCAGGGAAAACCGCCGGCGCCATGGCGCGCCACCAGGATTCCCTGCCGCAGGCGCGGGCCGGACCGCGTCGCGCGCCGCGCCGTACGCATCCAGCAACGGCGGTCCATCGCAGGAAAGACCGACCTGACGAGGGGGTAGACCAGGGCGCTTTCGTCGGGCCGCAGCAGGTCGACCACGATACGGGAGGCATGTTCATTCAAGGGGCGACCCGGACCTTACGTGCTGTCATTACCGGGGAACGCTCGCGATCATGGCCCTTTCAGGCATTGATTCAGGTCAACTCTGCCCGCATCCTGCGGTATTGTCGTGTCCCCGCCGGCGAACCCCGCGTCCGCCGGACCACTGGTCCCGCCACCCCGGACGGGCCCGAACCGGGAGGAGCCCGGAACATCATGCCTGATCCGACCACCTGTCAGTTCGAGGGACGGCCCCGCCGTATCGTCCTGACCGGCGCGCACCGCAGCCCCGAATATTGCCTGACCTGCGGCGTCCGTTCCCGCAGCGTGTGCAGCGCCCTGGATGACGGCGACATCGCCCGGCTGGCGGAAACGGCGGTCGAGACGCTGGTGCTGCCGGGCCGCTGCTTCATCGAGGAAGGCGGGCCGGCGACCGATTTCTTCAACATCACCTCGGGCACCGTCAAACTGTTCAAGGCGCTGCCGGACGGACGGCGGCAGATCACCGGTTTCGCCGGGACCGGCCATTTCCTGGGGCTGGCGGTGTCCGACCATTACGCCTTCGGGGCCGAGGCCCTGGACACCGTGCGGCTGTGCCGGTTTTCGCGGGCGCGGATGCGGCACCTGCTGGACGATTTCCCCCGCATGGAACGCCGCCTGCTGGAGGAAGCATCGAACGAACTGGTCGCCGCCCAGAACCAGATGCTGCTGCTGGGCCGCAAGACCGCGCGCGAACGGGTGGCGAGCTTCCTGCTGGACCGCATGCAGGATGCCCTGGACCCCACCGGAATCGTCCCCCTGCCGATGACCCGCGCGGATATCGCCGATTATCTGGGCCTGACGATCGAGACCGTCAGCCGGACGCTGAGCTGGCTGCGCCGCGAGGGCATGATCGCCATCGGCAAGGGCCATGCCATCCGCATCGCCGCAATGGCGCGGCTGGAAACCCTGGCCAGCGGCGACAGCTGAAAATCCGTCCGGGAACGCCTTTTACCGGCGGCCCGGCCGGTCAGTCCGCGGGTTCCTTGGCGTGGCGGGGCATCATCGCGGACTGGACCGTGCGCGGGCGCGTCGGGCCGCCGACGATATGGCCGATCGGCGTCAGCACGTCGACATGGTCGCAGATGATCTTGAAGACCGCGAGCAGCGGCACCGACAGGAACGCCCCCCACACGCCCCACAGCCAGTCCCAGAACATCAGCGACCCCATGACCAGCACCGGATTCAGGGTGAAGCGTCGGGCCAGCACCATGGGAGTGATCGTCTCGCCTTCCATCAGGTGGATGCCCAGATAGACCGCCGGCGGCAGCAGCGCCTGCAGGGCCGAGGGATAGACGAACAGGCTGACGACGAAATAGATCACGATGCCGGTCATCGGCCCGATGATGGGGATATAGTTCAGCAGGAACGCGACCACCCCCCACAGCAACGGGTTCGGCAGGCCGAACGCCCAGCATTGCAGCATGTTCGCCAGCCCCACCAGCACGTTGATGATCGTGATGGTGGTCAGGTAGAGCGAGACGTTGCGTTCGATCTGGTAGGCGATCTGCACCGCGCGGCGCTTGTCGGCGAAGGTCGGCATGATCTCGACGAAGCGGCGCAGCAGGCTGTCACCCTGCGCCAGCAGGAAGAACAGCATCAGCATCATAGTGAAAAGCTGCCCCACGAAGGCCCGCGTGCCCAGCAGGACGCTGGATCCGAACGTGCCCAGGCCCCCGCCGGGCGTGGAGGACGGCGCCAGCAGCACGACCTGCCCGCTGCCGCCATGGCCACGCTGGCCGCCGACGACGGCGAAGAAATTCGCGATGCGGTCGTTGGCCGCCTGGATCATCTGGATCGGGCCATGCAGCAGCACCATGCGGGCCTGAATCGCCGACATCGTCTGCGGCGCGCGGGCGATCCAGCCGGCGGCGGGAACGGAAATCGCCGTCCCGATGGCGCCCACCACGCCGAACACGCACAGGATCAGCAGCAGCGCCGCCAGCGTCTTGGGCAGGCGCAGCCGGAAATGCAGCACGCGCATCGGCGCCGACAGCAGCAGGTTCACGACCATCGCCAGCACGATCGGCAGGATGATCGCCGCCGCGAAATACAGGGTATAGAACACCGCCAGGACCGTCAGGACCAGGAGGCAGGTGGTCTGCACGTTCATGCGGCTGCGCCGCACGACCTCGTTCGCGCGCTGCTGCTGGTGGGCGTCGAAGGTCGCGGCGTCGATATCGGGTACAGGCGGCATGGCCCTGTCTCATGGCTTGGCGCTCCGCCGGGCGGGCCGGCGCCGTGATCCGGGGTAGTCTTCCGCCACCGCGCGCGCAAGGCACAAGTGACGGCGGCATCGGTGCCCCGCGCCATGTGCAACAGCGGATCGGGTCGCAGGTCCCGTCACAGGAACGTGAGGCCACATCCCCGCATGCAGGATCGATTTGCGCAAATCCGGCCTTGAAACCCGTGGCGATCGGGGCTCACATCCCCCAAGGAAGGGGATTGTCCCCTGTACGGCCCGATACGGGCGACCGGACGATGGAGGTTATCATGGCCTGGACTGCACCCAAGATCACCGAAATTCCGCTGGGCGCGGAAATCAACACCTACGTCTGCGGCGAAAAGAAATAAGCCGTGCACGCCGCCCGCCTCGCGCGGGCGGCGTTTTTCTTCTAGACCTGTCGGCCATGATCGACATCATCGTTCTCGGCGCGGCGGCGGGCGGCGGTTTCCCGCAATGGAATTCCAATGCCGCCGGCTGCAGGCGGGCTCGGGCCGGGGATCCGGCGGCGCCGGCCCGCACCCAGGCTTCCATTGCCATCAGCGGCGACGGCCGACACTGGTTCGTCGTCAATGCCTCGCCCGACCTGCGGGCGCAGATCGGCCAGACCGAGGCCCTGCACCCGCATGAGGGCCTGCGTTCCACCCCGATCGCCGGGGTGATCCTGACCGGGGGGGAGGTCGATACCGTCACCGGCCTGCTGACCCTGCGCGAACGCCAGCCCTTCACCCTGCTGGCGACGCGGCCGGTTCTGGACCTGCTGGATGCCAACCCGATCTTCGAGGCCCTGGACCGCGCAATCGTCGCGCGCGTGTCCCTGCCGCTGGATACCCCGTTCGCGCTGGCGCTGCCAGACGGCACGGCCGCCGGGCTGACCGTCACCGCGTTTCCGGTGCCCGGCAAGGTGCCGCTCTATGCCGAGAGCGGACCGGACCCGGCGGCGATCGTCGAGAATGGCGAGACGATCGGGCTGGCGATATCCGACGGGACGCGGCAGGCGTTCTTCATCCCCGGATGCGCGCGGATGACCGACGCCCTGCGCGCGCGCCTGCGCCACGCCGACCTGGTGTTCTTCGACGGCACGCTGTGGCGGGATGACGAAATGATCCGCGCCGGCGTCGGACAGAAGACCGGCCAGCGGATGGGACATATGTCCGTCGCCGGGGATAGCGGCACCATCGCCACGTTCGCGGATCTGGACGTCCGGCGCAAGGTGCTGATCCACATCAACAATTCGAACCCCGTCCTGCTGTCGGACAGCCCCGAGCACCGCGCGGCCCGCGATGCGGGATGGGACGTCGCCCATGATGGCATGAGGATCACGGCATGACCGTCCAGCCCCTTTCCCCCGACGAACTGGAAGCCGCCCTGCGCGCCATCGGCGCCGAGCGGTACCACAACCTGCATCCGTTCCATCGGGCGCTGCACGGCGGAACGCTGACCCGGCCGCAGGTGCAGGCGTGGGCGCTGAACCGCTATTACTACCAGTGCCGGATCCCGGCGAAGGACGCGACCCTGCTGGCGCGCCTGCCGACGGCGGAACTGCGGCGGGAATGGCGGCGGCGGCTGGTCGATCACGACGGCGATGCGCCGGGCACCGGCGGCGTGGCCCGCTGGCTGAAGCTGACGGACGGACTGGGGCTGGACCGCGCCTATGTCGAGTCGCTGGACGGGCTGCTGCCGGCGACGCGCTTCGCCGTCGATGCCTATGTCGAATTCGTCCGCGACCGGTCGATCCTGGAAGCCGTCGCGTCGTCGCTGACCGAACTGTTTTCCCCCACCATCATCAGCGAACGCGTGTCGGGGATGCTGCGGCATTATGATTTCGTGACGCCGGAAACGCTGGCCTATTTCCAGCCCCGGCTGACGCAGGCGCCGCGCGATTCCGACTTCGCCCTGGCCTATGTCCGCGAACATGCCCGCACCGCCGAGGAACAGGCCGCGGTCCTGGACGCCCTGAAATTCAAATGCGGCGTGCTGTGGGCGATGCTGGACGCGCTGGATTACGCCTATGTCGTGCCCGGACGCATCCCGCCCGGCGCCTTCCGGCCCGATCCCGCATGACCGACGTTCCCACCGCGGCGGCCGCCCCCACGGGACCGGGCCTGGCCGAGGCCGCGGTCGTGCGGTTCATGCGTGGCGTCCGCCTTCAGCATGACCGGGTGCGCGACCAGTGGGTGATCCAGGCCCCGGAGCGCGCCTTCGTCCCCGACCCGATCGCCACCGCGATCCTGCGCCTGGTGGACGGGCAGCGGCCGGTGGGGGCCATCATCGACCTGCTGGCCGGGCAGTTCGACGCCCCGCGCGCGGTCATCGCCCATGACGTGCTGGCGATGATCGCGGACCTGACCGCACGTCAGGTGCTGATACGATGAACGCGCCCCCGCCCCCGATGAGCCTGCTGGCCGAGCTGACGCATCGCTGCCCGCTGCAATGCCCGTACTGTTCCAACCCGCTGGCGCTGGACGGGCGGGAGGCCGAGCTTTCGACCGCCGAGTGGATCGGCATCCTGGACCAGGCCGCCGAGATGGGCGTTCTACAGGTGCATTTTTCCGGCGGCGAGCCGATGGCGCGTCCCGACCTGCCGGAACTGGTGAGGCACGCGGCGGCGCGGGGGCTGTATACCAACCTGATCACCTCCGGCGTGCTGCTGACCGAGGCGACGTTCCGTCCGCTGGCCGAGGCCGGGCTGGACCATGTCCAGCTGTCGTTCCAGGACGTCGATACCGGCCCGGCCGAGCAGGTCGGCGGCATGAAGGGCGCACAGGCGAAGAAGCTGGAGGCCGCGCGGTTCGTCGTCGCGGACGGCATGCCCCTGACCCTGAATTTCGTCATCCATCGCGGCAATGCGGGGCGCGTGCCGCGCATGCTGGAGCTGGCGCGCACCCTGGGCGCCCGCCGGGTGGAGATCGCCCATACCCAGTATTACGGCTGGGGCCTGGTGAACCGCGCCGCCCTGATGCCCAGCCGCGCCCAGCTGGACGAAGCCACGCAGGCGGTCGAGGACGCACGCGCCCGCCTGGGGTCCAGCCTGACCATCGATTATGTCACGCCGGATTATTACGCCGACCGGCCCAAGCCCTGCATGGGCGGCTGGGGGCAGCGGTTCGTCAATATCTCGCCCGCCGGGCGGGTCCTGCCCTGCCATGCGGCCGAGACCATTCCGGGCGTGTCCTTCCCCGACATCCGTACCGCCACCCTGGCCGACATCTGGGAGAACGCGCCGCTGTTCCGGCTGTTTCGCGGCACGGACTGGATGCCCGAACCCTGCCGGGGCTGCGACTTCCGGGAACAGGACTGGGGCGGCTGCCGGTGCCAGGCGCTGGCGCTGGTGGGCGACGCCGGGGCGACGGACCCGATCTGCTCCCGGTCGCCACATCACGACCGGGTCACGGCGATCCTGGAGGAACTGCCGGCCGAACCGCCGCCCTTTGTCTATCGCCGGTTCGGCAATGCGCCGGGGGGCGGGCGGTAATCGGGGCGCTGCCCCGAGCCCGGGCACAGGGCGGTCGCCCTGGGCAAACAATCCCGGGCGCTGGATTTCAAAGGCCTGCTGCTCCCTCGCCCTTCGGGCGCAGGACGCGGCGGGCCGTGTGGGGGTCGAACTGCCCTTCCCATGCCGCGACGGCGACGGTGGCCACGCAGTTTCCGACCAGGTTGCCCAGGGCCCGGGCGATGCCGATGAACCAGTCGACCGACAGCACCAGCACCAGCCCGATCGGCGGGATGGACGGCACGACCGCCAGGGTCGCCGCCAGCACCACGATGCCGACGCCCGGCACCCCATGCGCGCCCTTGGACGTCACCAGCGCCATGCCCAGGATCAGCGCCAGTTGCCCCGCCGACAACGGCGTGCCGGTCGCCTGCGCCAGAAAGAGCGTCGCCAGCCCCAGGTAGATCGACAGTGCATCCAGATTGAAGGAATAGCCTGCCGGCATGACCAGCCCCACGACGTCGGAGCGTACGCCCAGCGCCGTCAGCTTGCGCATGACCTGCGGCATCACCGCGTCGGACGAGGTGGTGGCGCAGGTGATGACCAGTTCCTCGCGGAAATAGGCCAGGAACGGCCACAGCCCGACCCCGCACGCCCGCAGCACCCCGCCGAGGCACACCCCCACGAAGACCGCCACGATCAGGACATAGAGCAGGACGAACGACATGAGGTGGCCCAGCGATCCCAGCCCGTACCGCGCGGTGGTGTAGGCGACCGCGCCCAGCACGCCCAGCGGCGCGAACCATGTCACCACCCCCATCATGCGGAACAGGACGGCATTGGCCGAGGCCACGAGCACGCGGACCGGCTGGCCGGCGTCGCCGGACATCAGCAGGCAGGCGCCGAAGAGGATGGAGAAGAACAGGATTTCCAGCACGTCGTTGCGGGCGAAGGCCGCCACCGGACTGGCGGGGATCAGGTTCAGCAGGAATCCCGCGATCCCGCCCTGCCGCATCGCGTCGGCATGCCCGGCATAGGCCGTGAGCGCCGAGGGATCGAGCGTGTCGATCCGCACGCCCATGTGCCGCCCCGGCGTGAACAGCAAGGCGCCGCCCACCCCCATCAGCAGGGCCAGGGTCGTCATGCCCTCGAAATACAGCAGGGCCTTGAGGCCGATCCGCCCCACCGCCCGCAGCGATTCCGCCCCGGCGATCCCCTGCACCACGACGCAGAACACCAGCGGCCCGACCACCATCGAGATCAGGTGCAGGAACGCGTCGCCCAGCACGCGCAGCCCCGCCGCCCATCCGGGCGCGGCAACGCCCAGCACGGCCCCCAGCACGGTGGCCGCCACCACCGCGAAGAACAGCCGGTGCCCCGAACCGGACCGGGACAGGGCTGGCGTGGACAGGGCTGGAGCGGACAAGGGCGGGGCGGGGGGAGCGGAGGATGTCATGCGGTCCTTATCCCACGCGGGGCAGGGTGACGACGAAGCGCGCGCCGATGACGGTCCCGTCAGCGGCCAGGCGGTTTTCCGCCCGGATCGTGCCCTTCAGGGCCTCGACGATCTGGCGGCTGATGGACAGGCCCAGGCCCGAATGCTGGCCGAAATTCTCGCTGGTCGGGCGTTCGGAATAGAAACGGTCGAAAATGCCGTCCAGCTTGGCCGCGGGAATGCCCGGGCCCTCGTCCATCACGGCGATTTCCACCATTCCGCCGGGCGCCGGCGCGGCCGCCAGCACGATCCGCCCGTCGGGCGGCGAGAACGAGATCGCGTTGCCGATCAGGTTGCGCAGCACCTGCACCAGACGGTCTTCCACCGCCAGCACCGCCAGCGGCCGGTCGGGCGTCTCGCCGGTGCTGGTCACGCTCAGGATCGGCTGTCCGGGCGTGCGCGTCGCCTGGTGGATTTCGGTCAGCACCGCCAGGATCGGCACGACGGCGACCGGTTCGGTCCGCACGCGCGACAGTTCGGCGTCGACGCGGCTGGCGTCGGAAATGTCGGTGATCAGGCGGTCCAGCCGCCGGACATCGTCGGTGATGATCGTCAGCAGCCGCCGCTGCCGGTTCAGATCCTCGATCCGGCCCAGCGTCTCGATGGCCGAGCGGATCGACGAGAGCGGATTCTTGATTTCATGGCTGACGTCGGCCGCGAAGCGTTCGATCGCATCCATGCGCGCCCACAGCGCGCGGGTGCTGTCGCGCAGGGCGCGGGCGACCTCGCCGATTTCATCCCGGCGGGCCAGCAGGCGGACGGGGACGGTATCCGTCCGTCCCGAGGTCTCGCGCATCACATGGGCCGAGGCCGCCAGCCGCAGCAGCGGCCGCGCGATGGTCAGCGACAGGTACCACGACAGCAGCACGGTGATCGCCAGCGCCATCAGGAACAGCGACAGGATCGACGACCGCACGGCGAACAGCGAGCGATCGACATCCCGCGCCTGGCGCGTCAGCTGGATGATGCCGATGGTCTGGCCGTCATGCATCACCGGCTCGGCGACGGTGACGATCAGATGGTGATGCGCGGTGCGGCGGATATAGGGGGGCATTTCCGGCGCCGACTGGCCGCCGGCGCCGGTCACGGGCTGGACGCTGGGATCGGTGTCGGGCGTATCCAGCGTCACGATCCGCGCACCCGACAGGGTGGGCAGCAGCGACAGCAGCGCGTCGTAGAACCGTTCGCCGAAACCGGCGCGCGCGGGCATGTCGTCGGCCGCCCGGCCGGACTGGCGGTCGGCGTCATCGTCGCCAGCCAGCGGCGAGGGCAAGGGCTGGGCGTCGACATGCCCGCGCGTCCAGCCGTGCTGGACCGCCGCCTCCTCGACGCGGCTGTCGGCCACCACCTGCCCGTCGGGCGCGAACAGGCGGGCATGGGCGCTGGGGCTGGGTTCGGTCAGGCGCAGCAGCAGCGGGCGGGCCAGCGGCGCGTCCAGGACCGGCTGCCCGCGTCCGAAGGCGACCGCGCTCTGCCCCAGCGCGCCGGCGTAGATCCGCGCCTGCTCGCGCAATGCCGTGACCTCGGCCTCCAGCAGGCTGTTCTGGAACTGGTCGAGATACAGCAACGTCAGCGCCAGCAGCACCAGCGGCAGCGCGTTGACAAGCAGGATCCGGCGCATCAGCGGCGAGACCAGCCGCGTGCGGTATTCCATATAGGCCGCGGCCGCGTCGCGGTTCAGGGCCTCGGTGCGCGGAACCACGATGTTGCGGAAGCGGGTGAACGGATCGGGCAGGGGCAGGACCCAGTTGCCGAGGCGCAACCTCATTCCTCCTTGTAGCGGTATCCGATCCCGTACAGGGTCTCGATCTGGTTGAACTCCTCGTCCACCTGGCGGAATTTCTTGCGAACGCGCTTGATATGGCTGTCGATGGTGCGGTCATCGACATAGATGTTCTCGCCATACGCCGCGTCGATCAGCTGGTCGCGGGACTTGACCAGCCCCGGCCGCGCCGCCAGCGCCTTGACCAGCAGGAATTCCGTCACCGTCAGCTGGATGTCCTTGCCGCGCCACAGGCACTGGTGCCGGGTCTCGTCGAGCGACAGGTCGCCGCGCACCATGGTGCCGCCGATCGCCTGGCCGCCGGCGGCCTCGACACGGCTGGCCTCGTTCCGGCGCAGCAGGGCGCGGATGCGTTCGAGCAGCAGGCGCTGGGAAAACGGCTTGGTGATGTAATCGTCGGCCCCCAGGCGCAGGCCCATCAGCTGGTCCACTTCCTCGTCCTTCGACGACAGGAAGATCACCGGAAGCTGCGACCGGCTGCGCAGGCGCTGCAGCAGTTCCATCCCGTCCATACGCGGCATCTTGATGTCGAGGACGGCGAGGTCGACCGGGCGGCTCATGATCCCGTGCAGGGCGCTTTCACCGTCGGTGTAGGTCCGCACCGTGAATCCCTCGGCCTCCAGCGTCATCTGGACCGACGTGAGAATATTCCGGTCGTCGTCGACCAGCGCGATGGTGTGTTTCGTCGGCTCCATTACCGTGTTCTCGCTCCTTGCCGGCCGGTCCACGGCCTTCCCGCTCTCCGCCCGGGCGGCTGGCCGGCCCCGGGGTGGCGCGCATCATAGCGTCAGCCGCACCGCCCTGTCATGGGCGCGGATCCTGACCATCCATCCATCTTCGGCCCGGCCGGACGGGCGCGCGGCGGGCGGCGCCTGTCCGCAGGGCGGACGAAACCCGCAAATTCGTCATGCCGCGGGCGCCTGCAACGCCTTGTCCATCGGCGCGGGCTCACCTACTTCATCAGATATGAGCCACGATACAGACCCCACACCCGTCGTCGACTCTCCGAACGGAGAGGACGGCGTCATCCCGCCGGGCCAGCCGTCCGGTACCGCAACGGACCAGGACGCCGCCGCCCCTGGCACCCCGGACGGCGAACGCCGCATCCAGGAGCTGGAGAGCGCGTTGGAGGAGATGCGCGAGAAATGGATGCGCGCCGAGGCGGAGATGCAGAACCTGCGCACCCGCACGAAGCGCGAGATCGAGGACGCGCGCCAGTACGCGACTCAGAAATTCGCGCGCGACGTCGTCGAGGCCGCCGAGAACCTGAAGCGCGCGCTGGCCAGCCTGCCCCACGTGACCGAGGGCGAGGACAAGCTGATCGCCCGCATGCGCGAGGGGATCGAGAGCACCGAGCGCTCGTTCATCGGCATCCTGGAACGCCACGGCATCACCGCCGCCGACCCGGCCGGCACCCCGTTCGACGCGAACCATCACCAGGCGATGGCCGAGCAGCATAGCGACGAGCATCCGCACGGCACCGTGATCCAGGCCTGGACCCCGGCCTGGACCCTGCACGGCCGCCTGCTGAAGCCCGCGATGGTCGTGGTGTCGAAGGGATCGCCCGCGCCGGACAAGACGGACGGCTGAGGCATCCCGTCCGCGAAAGATCGCCGTCCGGGCCCTGTCCCATGAAACGCCCCTTGAAACGAACGGCGGGGCTGAATACATGCAGGACAGGTTCGGCGGCATGGTCGCGGATGTGATGAGACAGTCCGTCCAATCCGCCAGAACAACAGGATCTAGGGTCCCATCCGGTGCTTCGGGCCGGGTCGGGCTGCTGAGAGGAGAGCATTCATGAGCAAGGTTATCGGTATCGACCTGGGCACGACCAATTCGTGCGTCGCCATCCGCGAGGGCGACGAGACCCGCGTCATCGAGAACAGCGAAGGCGCGCGCACGACCCCGTCGATGGTCGCCTTCGCCGACAACGGCGAAATGCTGGTCGGCCAGTCCGCCAAGCGCCAGGCCGTCACCAACCCCACCAATACGCTGTATGCGGTCAAGCGCCTGATCGGCCGCCGCTATGACGACCCGACCGTGACCAAGGACAAGGGCCTGGTCCCCTATTCCATCGTGTCCGGCGACAATGGCGATGCGTGGGTCGAGGCGCAGGGCAAGAAATACGCCCCGTCGCAGATCGCCGCCTTCGTGCTGGGCAAGATGAAGGAGACCGCCGAGGCCTATCTGGGCGAGACGGTGTCGCAGGCCGTGATCACCGTCCCGGCGTACTTCAACGACGCGCAGCGCCAGGCGACCAAGGACGCCGGCCGCATCGCCGGCCTGGAAGTGCTGCGCATCATCAACGAGCCCACGGCGGCGGCGCTGGCCTATGGCCTGCAGAAGAAGAACGGCGGCACGGTCGCGGTCTATGACCTGGGCGGCGGCACGTTCGACGTGTCGGTCCTGGAGATCTCGGACGGCGTGATCGAGGTGAAGTCCACGAACGGCGACACGTTCCTGGGCGGCGAGGATTTCGACGCGCGGATCATCAGCTACCTGGCCGACGAGTTCAAGCGCGAGCAGGGCATCGACCTGCGCGCCGACAAGCTGGCGCTGCAACGGCTGAAGGAAGCGGCGGAAAAGGCGAAGATCGAGCTGTCTTCCTCCAAGGAGACCGAGATCAACCTGCCGTTCATCACCGCCGACGCCTCGGGCCCGAAGCATCTGGTGCTGAAGCTGAGCCGCGCGAAGCTGGAAAGCCTGGTCGACGACCTGATCCAGCGCACGATGGAGCCCTGCCGTGCGGCCCTGAAGGACGCGGCGGTGTCGGCCGCCGAGATCGACGAGGTGATCCTGGTCGGCGGCATGACCCGCATGCCCAAGGTCATCGAGGCAGTGAAGCAGTTCTTCGGCAAGGAGCCTGCGCGCAACGTCAACCCCGACGAGGTCGTGGCCATCGGCGCGGCCGTGCAGGGCGCGGTGCTGAAGGGCGACGTCAAGGACGTGCTGCTGCTTGACGTGACGCCGCTGTCGCTGGGCATCGAGACGCTGGGTGGCGTGTTCACCCGCCTGATCGACCGCAACACGACGATCCCGACCAAGAAGAGCCAGACCTTCTCGACCGCCGAGGACAACCAGGGCGCCGTGACCATCAAGGTGTTCCAGGGCGAGCGCGAGATGGCGGCGGACAACAAGCTGCTGGGTAATTTCGACCTGACCGGCATCGCCCCCGCCCCGCGCGGCGTGCCGCAGATCGAGGTGACGTTCGACATCGACGCCAACGGCATCGTGTCGGTGTCCGCCAAGGACAAGGCGACCAACAAGGAACAGCAGATCAAGATCCAGGCCTCGGGCGGGCTGTCCGAGTCCGACATCGAGAAGATGGTCAAGGACGCCGAGGCGAATGCGTCGGCCGACAAGGCCAAGAAGGAGCTGGTCGAGGCCCGCAACCAGGCCGAAAGCCTGGCGCATCAGGTCGAGAAATCGCTGGCCGAGGCCGGCGACAAGGTCCCGGCCGGCGACAAGGCCGAAGCCGAGGCCGCTATCGCCGCGGTGCGCAAGGCGCTGGAGGGCAGCGACGCCGCCGCCCTGAAGACTGCGTCCGACACGCTGTCGCAGGCGGCGATGAAGATCGGCGAGGCCGTCTACAAGGCCGGCCAGGCCGAGGCGGCGCCGGGTGCCGGTTCTGCCGGCGCAACCGGTCCGAACGGCGAGAAGGTTGTCGACGCCGATTTCGAGGACGTCGACGACAAGAAGTCCGCCTGATCGTCGCAAGACAGCTCGATTACCGGCGGCGCGGGTCACATCCCGCGCCGCCCCCAGCGACCGAAGGCGCCCGCGCTTCTGTGAAGACGGGCGCTTTTTCCATGTATGACAGGGCCGTTCGAACCCATGGGCATCGGTGCCCATGATGGCGCGGACATTCCGGCACGGCCCCGCCAGTGAGGACCATGATGGCCACCAAGCTTGATTACTACGCCGTTCTCGAAGTCTCCCGCGATGCGAATGGCGACGAGCTGAAAAGGGCGTATCGCAGGCTGGCCATGCAGTACCATCCCGACCGCAACCCGGGGGACGCTTCGGCGGAAGCGCGCTTCAAGGAGATCAGCGAGGCGTACGACGTCCTGAAGGACGAGCAGAAGCGCGCGGCCTACGACCGGTTCGGCCATGCGGCGTTCGAGGGCGGCGGCCCGGGGGCCGGCGGGTTCGATTTCGGCGGCGGGCTGGGCGACATCTTCGAACAGATGTTCGGCGACATGATGGGTGGCCGTCGCGGCGGCGGGCGCCGGTCCGGCGGCGACATCCAGGTGCAGGTGACGATTTCCTTCGTCGAGGCCTTCGCCGGGGTCCGGAAGCCGATCACCGTGCCCACCCGCGTGACCTGCGAATCCTGCGACGGCACCGGCTCGGCGGACCGCGACCAGGGGGCGGAGACCTGCCCGACCTGCCATGGCGCCGGCAAGGTCCGCGCCCAGCAGGGCTTCTTCCTGGTCGAACGCGCCTGCCCGACCTGCCATGGCGCGGGCAAGGTCGTCCGCAATCCCTGTGCCGCGTGCCATGGCGCAGGCACGGTGGAAAAGGACCGCACGCTGGAGATCGCGATCCCGGCGGGGGTGGAGGACGGCACGCGCATCCGCCTGTCCGGCGAGGGCGAGGCCGGGGGCAAGGGCGCGACCCCGGGCGACCTGTATGTCCATGTCGCGGTCGAACCGCATCCGATTTTCCAGCGCGACGGTGCCAACATCTATTGCCGCGTACCGCTGCGCATGACGCAGGCGGCCCTGGGCACCGAGATCGAGGTCCCGGTCGTCGACGGATCCCGCGCGAAGGTGAAGATCCCTGCCGGCACCCAGACCGGCGAGAATTTCCGCCTGCGCGGCAAGGGCTTTTCTGTGCTGCGGTCGTCGGCGCGCGGCGACATGTATATCCAGGTCTCGGTCGAGACCCCGCGCCACCTGACCAAGCGGCAGCGGGAATTGCTGGAGGAATTCGAAGGCGAGGCCGGCGACCACGACCGCGCCAATCCCGATAGCGCGGGATTCTTCAGCAAGGTCCGGGACTTCTTCGAAGGCAAACTCTGAGCCTTCCGGCAAACACGGTTTGCCGGCGATCCGACGCGCATTTCCTGTGCGCCGATGCGCGCGGCCACCACGGCCGCTGCGCGACACCCCCGCGCAGCAGACCGCGTTTTCAGAAGGATTTCAAAAACAGCCTCTGCCCCTCTCCCTTTCCCCTGCTGTTGAAAGGGGGGCGGGATAGCGGTAAAAAACTCCGTCCATGGTGATCCCCCCACTCGCACCGTGGATATCCAGGCGGCGCGATCCCCCGGTCGCGCCGCCTACCGTCTTTTCGGGGCATGAATCCGGGGCACGCACATGACGACACAGACGGTCCGGATCGGCATTGCCGGGATCAATGGGCGGGTCGGACGCCTGCTGCGCGAGGAGGTTACGGCCAGCGGCGCCGTGCTGGCCGGCGGCACGACGCGCGATGCCGCGCCGGCGGCCCCCGGCCTGTTCGCGACCCTGGCCGACCTGGTCCCGCGCTGCGACGTGGCGATCGATTTCACCCATGCCGTCACAGTCCGCGACCATGCCGCGATCCTGGCGCGGGCCGGGGTGGCCTGGGTGCTGGGCACCACCGGCCTGTCGCCGGCCGACCAGGACGCGGTGCGCGACGCGGCGCGCCACATTCCCGTCGTCCAGGCGGCGAATTATTCCCCCGGGGTCACCCTGGTCACGCGCCTGGCCCGCCAGATGGCGGCGGCCCTGCCGTCCGGCAGCTATGACGCCGAGATCGTGGAAATGCATCACCGCCAGAAGGTCGATGCCCCGTCCGGCACGGCGCTTGCGATCGGGCAGGCCGTCGCCGACGGGCGCGGCATCGACCTGGCCACCCATATGGAAAGCGGCCGGACCGGCCATGCCGGCCCGCGCGGGGCGGACGCCATCGGCTTCGCCGTGCTGCGCGGCGGCCAGATCGTGGGCGAGCATACGCTGCTGTTCACCTCGGCCACCGAACAGATCGCCCTGACCCATCGGGCGTTCGACCGGCGGGTGTTCGCAACCGGCGCCGTCCGCGCGGCCTGGTGGGTCCGCGACCGGCCACCCGGCCTGTACGACATGGAAGACGTCCTGGGGCTGGCGTGACCGAACCGCGCGCCGGCGGCGCCTATTCCCCATGGCGGGACCGTGATATCCCGTGAAAACACTTGACGCTCTGTAGGTATTCGGCCAAACGGACCCGCCCGGACCCCGCATGCCCGGCGGCGTCATATCTTTCACCGTTTCGAGGTAGACAGGACCATCATGCGTAACAAAGGCGATTTTCTGTTCACATCGGAATCGGTGTCCGAAGGCCATCCCGACAAGGTCGCCGACCGGATCAGCGATACCGTCCTGGACGCCTATCTGGCCGCCGACGGTGAATCCCGCGTCGCCTGCGAAACGCTGGTCACGACGAACCGGGTAGTCCTGGCCGGTGAGGTTCGCGGACCGTCCTCGGTCACCACCGAAAGCCTGATCGAGGGCGCGCGCGCCGCGATCCGCGACATCGGGTACGATCAGGCCGGCTTCTCGTGGAAGAACGCCAACGTCGAATGCTATCTCCATGCGCAGTCCGCCGACATCGCCGTCGGCGTCGATAGCGCTGGTGCCAAGGACGAGGGCGCGGGCGACCAGGGCATCATGTTCGGCTTCGCCACGCGCGAGACCGAGACGCTGATGCCGGCGCCGCTCTATTACGCCCATGGCATCCTGCATCGCATCCGCGACCTGCGGAAGGCCGGCGACGCCCGCGTCGCCAACCTGCAGCCCGACGCCAAGAGCCAGGTCACGCTGCGGTATGTCGACGGCCGCCCGGTCGGCGCGACCTCGGTCGTCATTTCCACCCAGCATGACGAGGGCGCGAGCCAGCCGGCGATCCGCGAGGCCCTGCGCGGGATCGTGCAGGACGTCCTGCCGGACGGCTGGATGTGCCCGGACGACGAATTCTACGCCAACCCGACCGGCGTCTTCGTGATCGGCGGACCGGACGGCGATTGCGGCCTGACCGGGCGCAAGATCATCGTCGATACCTATGGCGGCGCGGCCCCTCATGGCGGCGGCGCGTTCTCGGGCAAGGATCCGACCAAGGTCGATCGCTCGGCGGCCTATGCCTGCCGCTATCTGGCCAAGAACGTCGTGGCGGCCGGCCTGGCCGACCGCTGCACCCTGCAGATTTCCTACGCCATCGGCGTGTCGCATCCGCTGTCGGTCTATGTCGACCTGGACGGCACCGGCAAGGACGTGGACGAGGCGAAGCTGGGCAACGTCCTGCGCGAGGTCATGAACCTGACGCCGCGCGGCATCCGCCAGCATCTGCGCCTGAACCGCCCGATCTATACCGAAACGTCCGCCTATGGGCATTTCGGCCGGACGCCGGACGCCGGACGCGACAATTTCACCTGGGAACAGACCGACCTGGTGGATGCGCTGCGCGGCGCGTTCAACCGCTGATCCCCACGCCGAACGCGACATGACGGCAGGGCAGGACGACGCCGCGCGGGCGACGGAGTCGCCATCTTCGGGGCCCCTGCCGGCGGCGCCCCGCGCGGGGGCGCCTCTATCCGCCACCGACGTCAAGGCGTCGCCGGATCGGCTGTACGGCCGGCACCGGGGGCATCCGCTGCGGCCCCGTCAGCAGCGCCTGCTGGACCTGACGCTGCCGCGCCTGCGCCTGGCCCCTTCCGTACTGACCGACCCCGTGCGCGGGTTTGGCCGCGCGCCCTCCGAACTGTGGCTGGAGGTCGGGTTCGGCGGCGGCGAGCATTCGCTGGCCCAGCATGCGGCCCATCCCGATGTCGGCTATATCGCCTGCGAAGTGTTCGAGAACGGCATGTGCTCGCTGCTGTCCCGGCTGGTGCCGGACGGGCAGGAGGACACGGCCCCGGTTCCCGAGATGCTGCGCCTGTGGGACGAGGACGCGCGCGCCTTGCTGCGCGCCCTGCCGGACCGGTCGATCGACCGGATGTTCCTGATGTTCCCCGACCCGTGGCCCAAGGCCCGACATGCCAAGCGTCGCTTCGTCCATCCCGCGACGATCCAGCTGGTCGCCCGCGTGCTGAAGCCCGGCGCCACCTGGCGTGTCGCCAGCGACGACCCGACCTACCAGGCCTGGGTGGAAGAGGTCATGGGCGCGCAGGATCTGTTCGATACCGCCCCCCCGGCCACCGAGCGGCCCGAGTGCTGGCCCCCGACCCGTTATGAGGCCAAGGCGCTGCGCGCCGGACGGCAGCCGCTGTATTGGGTGTTCACGCGGCGCTGAGGCCGGAGCCTGCCACAAGGGCGTTGCCCTTTGGAACCCCGGAACTTCATAAACAAACGGGATGCAAGGGCTGCGGCCCTTGCCGGGTTCGGGCGGAGCCCGATCCTGAAGCTATGCCTCTTGCGCAGCCTTACGACAGCGCAACACCCGTCAGCCGTTCCGACACCTCCCACAGCCGCCGCGCCACCGGCAGGTTGCGGGCCTGTGGCGGCACACGGGCATCAGCGACCCGGCCGCGCCGTTCCCCCCGGCCCGACGGGCCGTAATAGCCGCCGTCCGAGGCCTGGGTTCCGGCGGCGGCGAACAGGATCGGGCGGGCGCCGGCCTCGGCGGATTGCCCCATCAGGCGGAAGGCCGCATGGGTCAGGCGGCGCATCAGGCGTTCGGCCGCGCCCTGCGGCGCGTCGGAGCGACTGACCGCGATATCGGTCAGGGACCAGCCGGGATGAGCGGCGATGGAATGAAGCGCCCAGCCCCCGGATTGCGCCAGCCGGTCCAGTTCCAGGGCGAAGATCAGGTTGGCCAGCTTGCTCTGCCGATAGGCGCCGAACGGGGTGTAGCGGTGCCGCGACTGCAGGTCGTCGAACAGGATCCGCCCTTTCCAAGCCGCCAGGCTGGCGACGCTCACGACGCGGCCGCCCCCCGGCGCCCGGACCAGCAGCGGCCGCAGCCGCGCGGTCAGGGCGAAATGGCCCAGATAGTTGGTTCCGAACTGAAGTTCGAACCCGTCGGCCGTTTCCTGCCGGGTCGGCGCCCCCATCAGGCCGGCGTTGTTCACCAGGATATCCAGCGACGACACCTGGTCCGCCAGGTCCCGCGCGAAGGCGGCGACCGAAGCCAGGCTGGCAAGGTCGAGCGGCATGAACCGGGCCCGTGCGTCCGGCAGCCGGCCCTGCAGGCGGGCCAGCGCTGCCGCGCCCCGGTCGGGATTGCGCCCGGCGAGGATCACCGTCGCCCCTTTCGCCGCCAGACCGCACGCGGTTTCGTACCCCAGGCCGCCGGTTGCGCCCGTCACCACCGCGACCCGTCCGGTCAGGTCGGGCGCGCGATCGATCGTCCATTTCGCGGGTACGTTCATGCCGGTTTTTCCCCCTTCTGTTCGCGTTCGGCCGCCTGCATGGCCTCCTGGGTCAGGCGCAGCTCGTTCTTCTTGAGGAAGAGGAACCCGCCGCCGATGACAACGGCCGCGACAAGCCCCAGCGCGATTCCCACCGGCCCCGAGATCCGCAGCACCTCGTGCCCCAGGTAATAGGTGCAGAACGCATAACCCCCCGCCCAGCCGATGCCGCCGAGGGCATTGAACAGCAGGAACGTATGCCACGGCATCCGGTTCGCCCCCGCCAGCAGGGCGACGAAGACCCGCAGCACGGCGATGAAACGGCCGAAGAACACCACCTTGCCGCCATGACGGCTGAACAGATAGCGCCCCAGCATCAGGCGTTGCGGCGTCAAATAGACCTTCGAGCCGTGCCGTTCCAGCAGGCGATAGCCGAACGTCCGCCCGATCAGGTAGCCGAAATTATCCCCCATGATCGCCCCGACGACAGCCGCCACCGCCACCCAGCCGATATCCAGCCGGTGCGTGGCCGCGCAATACAGCGCGGAGGAGATGATCAGCGTTTCGGCCGGCAGCGGCAGGCCCATGCTTTCCAGCATGACGACCACGCCGATCACGCCGTATCCGTAATGGATGAAAAGGGATTCGAACTGATGAAGCAGGGGACCGGACCTGTCCTGTTGCGGAGAACAGGCTGAGGAACCGTCTGGCCGGCGCGGTGTCAAGTCAATACGACGAACGGGACAGGCAAACAGGAGCACACAGATGACAGATCCGACCGTCGCGCATGCGCCGCCCGCCACCGAGCGGCCCTATGGAACCTGGCCGTCCGCCGTCACCACCGCGCTGGTCGCGGGCAAGACGGTCGGATTGTCGGCGTTGCAGACCGACGGCGACGCGATCTTCTGGCTGGAAACCCGCCCGTCGGAGGCCGGACGAACCGTGCTGGTCCGCTGGACGGCCCAGGGCGGCACGGTCGATGTCACCCCGCCGCCGCTGGATATCGGCACGCGGGTGCATGAATACGGCGGCGGAGCCTATGTCGTGTCGGGCGGGCGTGTCGCCTTCAGCAGCCGTACCGACGGCAGCATCTGGATCGTCGAGGCGGACGGGCCGGCACGGCCGATCAGTGCCGTCGCCGGGCTGCGCTTTGCCGATTTTGCCTTCGACCCCGCCGGCGACCGGCTGTTCTGCGTGCGCGAGGACCATCGCGCGGGGGGCGAGCCGGTCTCGACCCTCGTGGCGTTGCCGCTGGCGGCCGGCGATCCCGCGACGCAGGAGGGGCGGATCCTGGTGTCCGGCCCGGATTTCGTCAGTTCGCCCCGGCCGTCGCCGGATGGGCGGTATCTGGCATGGATCGAATGGAACCACCCGTCGATGCCCTGGGAGGCGACACGCCTGCGCGTCGCCCGCCTGGCGCGCGACGCGAGCGGCGGATGCGCGCTGGACGATGCCCGGACGATGGCGGGCGATGGCGAGCCGGAATCGGTCATCGAACCCGCCTGGGCGGACGCGCAGGTGCTGTACGCGGCGTCGGACCGCAGCGGCTGGTGGAACCTGCTGCGCTTCACCCTGCCGGACGGCGCCCCCGCGCCCGTCGCCCCGATGGAGGCCGAGATCGGCCTGCCGCACTGGGTGTTCGGGCAACGCAGCTATCGCCCCCTGGCCGACGGGTCGATCCTGGCCATCGCGATCGACCATGGCGAGGGGCGGACGATCCGCATCACGGGCGGCGCGCCGCCGTCCGTGACGGTTCGTCCCGCCAGCCTGGGCCACCCGGCGCAGTGCCCGGCCCCGCTGCCGGACGGGTCGCTGGCCTGGATCGATACCCCGCCCGACGGACCGCCGGCGGTGGTGCACGGCCATGACGGCGTGCCGCCGGACATCCTGCGCGTGGCGACAGACCTGCCGCTGGCGCCCGGCGACATCGCGCGGGCCGAGACGATCCGTTTCCCGCTGCCCGACGGGCCGGGTGGGGCGCTGCGGGGACACGCGTTCTTCTACCCCCCGGCCAACAGCCGTTTCCACGGCCCGGCGGACGAAAGGCCGCCCTTGATCGTGATGGCCCATGGCGGCCCGACCGGCCGGGCAAGCGAGGCCTTTTCCTTCAAGGTGCAATGGTGGACCAGCCGCGGCTTCGCCGTCGTCGACGTCAATTATGGCGGGTCGACGGGCTTCGGGCGTACCTATCGCCAACGGCTGGAGGGGAAATGGGGCGAAATCGACGTGGCGGACTGCATCGCCGCCTGCCAGCATCTGATCGAGACCGGCCGCGTCGATCCGCACCGCGTCGCCATTCGCGGCAGCAGCGCCGGCGGCCTGACGGTGCTGCTGGCGCTGGCCCGGTCCAGCCTGTTCGCCGCGGGCGCCAGCCTGTACGGCGTCACCGACCTGCGCGCCCTGGCGCAGGAGACGCATAAATTCGAATCCCGCTACCTCGACAGCCTGGTCGGTCCCTATCCGGCAGCCGAGGCCACCTACCTGGCTCGCTCCCCCCTGACGCAGGCCACGGGAATTCGTGCCCCCGTATTATTCCTGCACGGGCTGGACGACGCCGTGGTCCCCCCCGGCCAGGCCCGCGCCATGGCGCACGCCCTGGCGGACAACGGGGTTCCACACGCGCATTACGAATTCCCGGGCGAAAGCCACGGTTTCCGGCGCGAAGAGACAATCCGCCGCGCGCTGGACCTGGAACTGGATTTCTACGGCCAGATCTTCGGCTTTACGGTCCCGGACGTCAGCGAAAGGGTCGTCATGCGGTCCTGACGCGAGGCCCTGCCCCGCACCCCGCCAAAGGCGGTCGCCTTTGGAAATCATGTGTTGAGGACGACGATATCTTTGCGAACATCGCTTGTATTGCTCCAAGCCAGTCACCTGACGAGGACCTACAATTCGAGAGTGGACTTTCCATGACGACTTCTATGATCCCCTCTCGAACATTCAATATAGGGGAAGGGTTTTTTGGAAACGCACATCGGTTCGGCAGGACAGAAGATCGGAATTGTCGGGAAAACGGTTGGTCTGCTTTTAGTCAGACACTGTGCAAATCGGACATTCGCACGGTTGAATCGACGTCCGGTGCGCGCGCATTGGTGCCCGAGACCATACCCGGTTTCCGGAGGCCATGGCTGCATTACGGCCTACCCCCTTGGGAGCATAGCGCATGCCTATTTTGACTGGCGCCCGAACCGATGACGGATCTTCGTTCTGATGGAGGTTACGGCCGGACTGGGTGCCTTTGCATTCGCCAGAATCGGTAAAACCGGCGGAGGGTAAAGACCTTTCGTGACCCATCCGCCAGCCTGATCAGACGTCCTCTCAAACCGCCCTGGCCGCTGCCCGCGCAGCCATCTTCTCTTCCTCGGTCCAGACTTTGCGCTCCCGCTTCTTCTGCGGCTTGATTTCCTTGGCCGGCGCACCGCCCAGAACGGGTGGGCGCATGGTCGAGTTCCGCGCCGCCTCCGAATGCCACTGGTGATCGGCTTGAACGATCAGAGTGCGGCCGATTTCCCGCTCGACATCGCGCAGCCAGGCGCGCTGCTCGGCATCGCAGAGCGTGATGGCGAAGCCGTTGCGGCCAGCGCGGCCGGTGCGGCCTATGCGGTGGACATAGCTTTCCGGAAGGCTCGGCAGGTCATGGTTGAAAACATGGGTTACCGTGTCGACGTCGATGCCGCGTGCTGCGATATCCGTCGCCACCAGGACCTGCGCGGTTCCGGAACGGAAGGCGTCCAGCGCGCGTTCCCGCTGGCCCTGCGACTTGTTGCCGTGCAGAGCCTCGGCCGTGATGCCCGCCTCGGTGATGAAGGCGCAGACTTCGTTGGCAATGTTCTTCTGCAAAGTGAAGACCACGGCCTGGCCGATCCCCGGCGTTCGCAGCAGCGCCAGGAGCGCCGCCTTCTTGTCGGCCGCATCGACGAACATGACCGACTGCTCGATCCGGTCGACGGTGGTTGAGGGCGGGGCGATCTCGACCTTCGCCGGATCGCGCAGGAGGCTCTCGGCCAGCGAGGCGATGGATTTCGGCATCGTTGCCGAAAACAGCAGGGTATGCCGATCCTTCGGCAGCGTCGCAACGATGCGCTCGATCGGCTTGGCGAAGCCCATGTCGAGCATCTGGTCGGCCTCGTCCAGCACCAGCGCCTCAAGCTGCGACAGGTCGCAGAGGCCCTGGTTGATCAGATCCAGCAACCGCCCCGGCGTGGCCACGATGATGTCTACGCCAGCCTTGAGCGCATTCACCTGGTGAAACTGACTGACGCCGCCGAAAATCGTTGTCACGCTGGGCTGCAGATGGCGACCGAAGCTCTCGAAGCCGTCGGCGATCTGGGAAACCAGTTCGCGCGTGGGCGCGAGGACTAGGACACGGGCACCGCCCTTGGGCGCCGGGCGGGGCGTCATGGCAAGGCGATGCAACAGCGGCAGCGCGAAAGCGGCGGTCTTGCCCGTGCCGGTCTGAGCCATGCCCAGCAGGTCGCGGCCTTCCAGCAGCATCGGGATGGACTGGGCCTGGATCGGGGTGGGATTGGCATACCCTTCCTCGGCCAGTGCGCGTAGCAGGGTCGGCGCCAGGGAGAGGTCGGCGAAAGTCATGGACATGGTCAAGCGGCGCCTCCGGCGCTGAATAAGGCTGCGCCTGTTCGGGCTTCGCTGGTTCGGGACGCGGACTTTTACGGGTGATGCTACATCCCGTCAACGCGGAGAAAAGGGACGCGTGGTGGTTTTCCCCTCCACCCGCGCCTGTCCCACACTCCACCCGCTGAACCGCCGCGCCCACTGTCGGCGCAGTATATATCGAACGCATGTTCGGCTGCATGAAGGACTGGCAGCAGACTGCCATACGTCACGACTGCCTCGGTGAGTAAGCGGAGGGTCCGCTATAGAGTGAACGGCTTCAGTGGCGAGCACATCAACCATGTCTACCATGACCGACCGACTCCGAACCGACCGGTTTCGGGGGACAATCCACGGTCAGCATGCTGACTTCTAACGCTGGAAAGGTCATTTGGGATGACCGTCTCTCCAACTCGATTCTGTCCAGGCAGGTTTGCCCGAGTTCTCGTTGGGCCAATTGGGGCGAGGTCTCATTCAGCACGTACCTGTCATGCTGAGGCCGGAGGTTGCCAGCCCAATGATAGGGAGCTCCCCGATACAGAATGGCATCACATCGTTCAGCAAGCGTACGATAAAGACTGTTGTCGGACCCGCAACTGTAAAGCAAAGCTACGTTGATCTGCTTCTCCCCGCATGAAGCGGTTACCGTCATAAACAATGCCGCGTCGTCGGGCTCGGTTACTGTGACGCTCCACCCTGCATCGCGGAGCGGTCTCACAAGATCACGCATGCAGTCTTCAGCAAGCACGGCTTTGCGCAAGGTCACCCCATTGTCGGTCGGCAATTCAGTTACAAGCCGACCATTTTTCTGGTAAATGTCCTGCTCAATCAAATTCATTTGCATCTGCACCTGACCGCGAAACAATGCCTGCTGCCAGAAGCTTGCTGGCGTCGTTCATCTCCGGAAGCATGAATGAAACGTGATGACTCGCGTCATACCAAGATTCTATGGCAGACAGAGTCGCCAACGCTACGATCAAACGACTGAAATTTCTCGGCTGCTGCCAGGACGACGCCGTGCCGTGAGCGAACATGTGCCGATTGAGCCATGTTAGTCCTCTATAATCGGCAGTGTTGCAAAAGAAGTGACTTTTAAGCCAGCGGCGAAAGGTCTCGAACGCAAAAACGCACTCATCCTGTCCAAAAAGATAGTCCGTGGTCTTGTAGGCGTCGGGAACCCACATACCAACATCGCGTGCGACGGTGATCGGATCAGCCACCCCTTTTTCGCTTGCCCAACTGGCTATGCGATCGGGCGTCAATGCTTGAAGCGACGGCTCCTTCAGTGCCCGCTGCCAGATCCCCTTGAACAGGCGCAGGGAGTCAGGTGAAACCATGGCGTCCTTACAAAGCCGGCAAGATCAATTATAGTGCTACGCTAGCCGGAAAGATTTTCGCGACAATCTCCCAGCGTCTAACGAATGAGCTATCATCGTTGGATATCCGGTTTCGGACGTGAGATCGGACTGCCCGAACGTCTGAAAATAGAGGCGGTAGCGGCCAGTCGTCCTTGTTCGGGTTCGGTCCGCTTTTTCATTATATCTTTCCGAAAGTCGCCAGTCCGTATCCGGCCGATCATGCCATGGCGAATGCCGGTTTGTTCGCAATCCCATTTCAGACGAACAGACCGTAAGCCATCTCTCGTGGCCGTGGCCGCGCGGGCATAATCGCTGCGATCTACGCATGGGATCAAAGGGCCGAGGCCCTTTGCGGGTTCGGGCAGCGCCCGAGCGTCACACCCGTTCGAAGATCGCGGCGATGCCCTGTCCGCCGCCGATGCACAGGCTGACCAGGCCGGTCTGAGCGCCGGTGCGGGCCAGTTCGTGGACCAGGCGGACGGTGGCGATGGCGCCGCTGGCGCCGATCGGGTGGCCGAGGGAGATGCCGCTGCCGTTCGGATTGACCCGCGCGGGGTCCAGGTCCAGGACGCGGCTGACGGCGCAGGCCTGGGCGGCGAAGGCCTCGTTGATTTCCAGGATGTCGAGGTCCGCGATGCCCAGGCCTGCGCGGTCCAGCGCGGCGCGGGTGGCGGGTACGGGGCCCATGCCCATGTGCGAGGGTTCCACCCCCGCGTGGCCGTAGGCGACGAGGCGCGCCAGCGGTGCCAGGCCCAGGCGGCGCACCGCGTCTTCGGATGCCAGCACGACCATGGCCGCGCCGTCATTGATCCCCGACGCGTTGCCCGCCGTGACCGTGCCGCCGTCCTTGAGGAAGGCAGGGCGTAATGCGTCGAAATCGGCCCGGACGGCATCGTGGCGCACATGTTCGTCACGGTCGAACAGGGTGGTGCGGCCGCCGGCGCGGATTTCGATGGGAACGATCTGATCGTCGAAATAGCCGGCGCGGATGGCCGCCGAGGCCCGGTGGTGGCTTTCTAATGCCAGATCATCCTGCATGGCGCGGGTAATGCCGTGGCGGCGGGCGACATTTTCCGCCGTCATCCCCATATGGACATCGTCGAACGGGTCCGTCAGCGCGCCCACCAGCAGGTCCAGCAGGGTCTGGTTGCCCAGCCGCCGGCCGAAACGGGCGTCGGTCGCCAGTTGGGGGGCGCGGCTCATGATTTCGACGCCGCCGGCCACGGCGATATCGGCGTCACCCAGGCGGATGGCCTGCGCGGCCGAGACGATGGCCTGCAGGCCCGAACCGCAGATCCGGTTGACGTTCATCGCCACCGTGCCCACCGGCAGCCCCGCCCGCACCGCCGCGTGACGCGAAAGATACAAATCGGTCGGTTCGGTCGGGATCACCTGCCCCAGCACGACCTGCCCCACCGCATCCGCCGGAAGGCCGGCCCGCGCGACGGCGGCGGCGATCAGCCGTGCCGCCAGCGCCGACGGGGCGGTGCCGCGCAGGGCGCCCCCGAAACCGCCGATCGCACTGCGCACGGCCGAGACGACGAAGATGCTGGTCATGACCGAGGGATCCGGACGATATGTTGGTTTTTGTTGACGGCATGATGGCATGTTTCATGCGGCCGCTCCACTCCCGAGGCAGGAGGGAGGAGAAGGCAAGGGCTCTGCCCTTGACCCACCAAAGGGCTTAGCCCTTTGGAAAGCCTAGATTTTGTAAAACAAATGGGATGCAAGGGCCGAGGCCCTTGCCGGGTTCGGACAGAGCCCCACCTTGATATCAGGCCTCCACGATCGCGGTGTGGCCGCGGGTGGGACGGAAGCGTCCCTCGTGCAGGGCGGTTTCGATGTCTTCGAGGGACGCGCCCCGCGTTTCGGGCACGAGGAAGAAGATGAACACGACCGACGCCAGATTGACCCCGGCATAGAACCACATCGTCCCGCCCAGCGAGATCAGATTCACCAGGGTCAGCGCCGTGCTGGTCACCAGCAGGTCACTGCCCCACAGGGTGGCGGCATGCAGGCTGGTCGCGGTGCCGCGCATCGACAGCGGGAACATTTCGGCCCCCAGCAGCCAGCCGACCACCTGGATGCCGCCGGAATTGAACATCATGAACATCAGCAGGAACACGATGATCATCCAGCTGCCGACGCTGCCCTTGTCGGGATGGAGGGCGAACATCAGGCCCAGCCCCAGCAGGCTGACGACCGACCCCGGCCCCATGATCAGCATCAGGCGACGCCGGCCGACATGATCGACGATCGCCGACCCCAGCATCGTCATCACCAGATAGACCACCGAGACGCCCAGGCTGGCCAGCAGGGCGGAGGAATGACCGAAGCCCGCATCCGACAGGAAGGTCGGCGCATAGTAGATCATCATCTCCAGCCCGCCGCACTGGGTGAAGAAGGCGACGCCCAGCGCCGCGACCAGGGCCGGCCGCACCCAGGGCTGCCGCAGGCCGCGCCAGCCGCGATTTTCGTCGGCGACGTTATCCGATGCTTCCTGAATCTTCCTGATTTCCTTACGGATTTCCTTGCGCGAGGTCCGCACGCGCGTCAGTTGCGCGATCGCGGAGTCCAGTCCCTCGTTCTCCGCCGTCCAGCGCGGGCTCTTGGGCAGGAAGAACATCGACACGAACACGAAGGCCGCCGGCAGGGCCGCGATGGCGATCATGGGGCGCCAGCCCCAGGCGTCACGCGCGGAGAAGCCGATGATGTTGGCCAGGAAGATGCCGATGCCGATCGCGACGTTGAACAGCGTGACCAGCTTGCCGCGCCGGGCCGCGGGCGCCAGTTCCGAGATGTACATGGGGACCACCTGCGTCGATCCGCCGACGCCGAGGCCCAGATAGACACGCGCCGCGATCAGCATGCCGACATCCGGGGCGGCGGCGCAGGCCAGCGCGCCGGTCACGAATACGGCGGTGACGATCATGACCGAGGCGCGACGGCCATAGCGTTCAGACAGCCACCCCGTGCCGACGGCCCCCACCACCGCACCCGCCAGGATCGCGGAGGCGACGAGTTCCTGGTACAGGCTGCCGAGATGGAAATCCTGCGTGATCAGCAGCAACGCGCCCGAGATGATGCCGGTGTCGTAGCCGTAGAGGCCGCCACATATGGCGGCCACGGCGGCTGCGAGCCAGAGAGTGCGCCCCGCGTTGTCCGAAACCTCGAAATCGGACAGCGCGGGAAGGGCGGGGGCCTGCGGCGAGAAATTCTGCATCCTGTTCTCCCTCTTCGGAAAAAAGCTTCAGTCTCCTGCCATGTTGCGGGGCTTCGCGGGGATGCCCATCCTGGCGGGCGAACGTTTCAGGCCGATCGTGGAGACAGGGCCGCCTTCATGTCCCCGATCGTGGAGAGCGTGTCGTGCAACGTGCTCCAATCGTCCCGGGTTGCAATCGGCTGCCATATCTTCTCCACCGTTTCGACCAGCATCGTGCAGGGCACGGTCCGCGAAAAATAGGGATCGGAAAGATCCAGACCCGGCCGGGGAGAATGGGCCTCGATCCGCTGTCGCAACGGCTCGAAATCCGCACTCTCGTAGAGGCGGGCATTGGGACTGTTCGCTGCGCGATGCCTGCTCTGCGTTCCACCATACCAGTCGAAGAACAAAAATTCAAACCCTATGGCCGATCGTTCGAGAAATCGCCACGTCTCGGCCGCCAGCGCGCGGTCGTCCGTTTCGGAAAGGGACGACAGGCCAAGGCGTTTCACGATGACGCCGTTCATCTCCCTTCCATAACGATCCGGGAAATCGTCGAAGATCTTCTGCAGATCATCAACATTCGCCAGCGGAATCAGGCATTCCGCCAGCCGGGCCAGGTTCCACAGCAGGGCCTCGGGCTGGCGTCCGAAGGCGTACAGGCCCGAATGGTCGAAATAGGCGGCGGTGAAGGCCGGGTCGTAGCGCGGCAGGAAACGCCATGGACCGTAATCGAAGCTTTCGCCCGTGACGTTTATGTTGTCGGTGTTCAGCACGCCGTGGACGAACCCCGCACCCATCCATTGCGCGCCCATCCGCGCGACCCGCGCGCAGACGATGTCGAACAGCGCCACCGCCGCATCGCCCGCGCCCGCCCGGTCGGGGAAGTAGGTGTCCATCACATAGGCGACCAGCCGCGCCAGGCTGGCCCGGTCGTCCAGCGCCGCCAGACGCTGGAACGTGCCGATGCGAATATGGGAGTGGCTGAGGCGCGCCAGCACGCATGACCGGGTGGGCGAGGGTTCGTCCCCGCGCTGCAGATTCTCGCCCGTCTCGATGACGCTGAGGGTGCGCGACGTCTCGACGCCCAGGGCCTCCAGCATTTCGGTGGCCAGGATCTCGCGCACGCCGCCCTTCAGCGTCAGCCGCCCGTCGGCGCCGCGCGACCAGGGCGTACGGCCGCTGCCCTTGGTCCCGATATCCAGAAGCCGCCCGTCACGGACGTCGCGCAACTGCGCGAACAGAAAGCCCCGCCCGTCGCCCAGCTCGGGGTTGTAGGACCGGAACTGATGCCCGTGATAGCGCAGGGCCAGGGGCGTGGGCAGCCCGTCCGGCAGCGGGACGAAGCGGCCGAAATGGGCGATCCATTCGTCGTCGGTCAGGCTGTCCAGCCCGATTTCGGCCGCCGCCGCCTGGTTGCGGAACCGCAGGATGTGCGCGGGGAACGACGCCGCCGCGACCGGGTCGTAGAAGGCGTCGCCGAGACGCAGATGATCGCAGGCCGGACGGTAGGAGGCGGAAACGGGCATGAGGCAGCTCCTTGAAGGCTGTTTGAAATGCACGCGGGCGGCGGATCCGGCGTGCGTTTCTGCGCGCCGTGCCGGGTGGCCCGGAAGGCCGCCCCTACGCACCGGCGCGTTTCCAAACAGCCCCTTATATCATCTGGCCGGGCAGGCCGGGCCCCTGCCCGATCCCCCGATTGATAAACAAATCGGTTTCCCGGGGCCCCTGGCCTTTGGCGGATGTCAGGGCGCCGGGAAGATCGGCAGGTCCAGCGAGTCCGCACGCGGAGCGAAGCAGGCCTCGATATCGGCGGCGGTTGCCGTCGCGGCGTCGGCCCAGCGCGGCGCGTTGTCCTTGTCCAGGATCTTGGCGCGCACGCCCTCGGCGAAATCGGGATGGCGGATCAGGCTGGCGATCAGGCGATATTCCTGTTCCAGCACCGTATTCAGGTCCGGCAGCCGACGGGCGGTGTGATACGCCCGGAAGGTGACGCGCAGCGCGAAGGGCGAGGCCTGGCCCAGCGCACGCAGGTCCTCGGCCGCCCAGGGGTCGGGGCAGGCGGCCAGGCGATCCATGATGGCCTCGACGCCCGGGGCGTCATAGATGGCGTTCACGCTGTCGGGACGCGGCATGTCCGGCCGGTCGACCGGCCGGGCCATGTCGACGACCTGCCCCGCCGGCTGGGCGGCGAGACGATCCACCAGGTCGGGCAGGGCGGCGGACGGCAGCATCCGGTCGGCGAAACCCGCCGCCACGGCCTCGGCGCCCTGCATGCGGCCGCCCGTCAAGGCCATCCGCAGGCCATACAGGCCGGGCGCGCGCGACAGGATGTACGACCCGCCGGCATCCGGGGTCAGGCCGATCGCGGTCTCGGGCATCGCCACCACGCTGCGTTCGGTCACGATCCGGTGCCGCACATGGCCGCCCAGCCCGACGCCGCCGCCCATGGCGATGCCGTCCATGAAGGACACCACCGGCTTGGGAAAATGCGCCAGCACCGATGCCAGGCGGTAGCCGTCGCGGAAGATCGCGGCGGCGGCGTCCGGGCCGTGCGCCGCCAGCGCCGCGCGGATGGCCCGCAGGTCGCCGCCGGCGCAGAAGGCGCGGGGGCTGGTGCTGTCGATCAGGATCGTCTCGATCCCCGGATCGTCGCGCCAGGCCTCAAGGCAGGCGGCGATCCGGTAAAACAGCGGACGGTCGAGCGCATTGAGCGCCTTCGGACGGTTGAGGGTCAGCCGCCCGAGGCGGCCCTGCCGCGCGGTCAACAGCGTGTCGGCATCCATGTTGGTGGTTTCCTCCTGTTTTCCCCTGAGTGATAATATGACAGAAGATGCACGGAGCGGGGTATCGGCCGACAGGGTCGGACACCGGCAGGAAAGGTGCAAGAATGGCGGTTGATTCCCAGACCTACCGGGATGCGATGGCGCGGCTGGGCGCCGCGGTCAACGTCGTCACGACGGGGACGCGCGACGATCCGGTCGGCTTCACCGCATCCGCCGTCTGTTCGGTCACCGACGCGCCGCCCACCCTGCTGGTCTGCATGAACCGGGAATCCCGCGCCCGTCCGGCCTTTCACGCCGGCGGCCCGCTCTGCATCAACGTGCTGTCGGCCGGGCAGCGGGACATTTCCGGCGCGTTCGCCGGGAAGCTGGACATGTACGAACGCTTCACCTTCGGCCACTGGACGACGATGACCACCGGCGCCCCGGTACTGGAGGAAGCCGTGACCTCGTTCGATTGCCGGATCGAGCGCATCGTCGAGATCGGGACCCACAGCGTCATGTTCGGCCTGGTCGAATCCATCCGGATCGGCGACGCGCTGGGCGGGCTGGTCTATTTCAACCGGGCCTATCATGCCCTGCCGCATGAGGGGCAGGGCACGCAGGAGGGCGCATGATGGCCGCATCCCGACGCCGTTCCGGCGGCATGCCGCCGGTCATCGACGGACGCACGCTGGTCGCGCTGCATGTCGGGCTGGCACTGTTCATCGGCCTGATGGCGTGGTGGACCTGGTCGCTGCCGACCTGAACAGGTCGGGCCTTGCCCGAACCCGCCGGGAGCGCCTGAGGCGTGCGCCAGTCAGGCGGCGGCCCGCGTCTTCAGGCGGCGCCTGACACCCGGCAGGCAGGCCAGCAGATAGGACAGGGTGCTTAACGCGCTGATCCAGAACGAGGTCGGGCAGTCGGTCCACCACGACAGCGCCAGCCCGCCCCAGCCCTCGGCCACCGCAAGCACGATCGACAGCACGACCCCCCGTCCCGGCGAAGCCGTCAGGCGCTGCGCCGTGGCGGCGGGCCCGACCATCAGGGCGAAGACCAGCAGCACGCCCGTCACCTGCACGCATTCCGCCGTCGCGACCGCGACGATGGCCAGGAACGCGGTGGACACCGCGCGCATCGGCACGCCCCGGGCCTCGGCGGCCTCGGGCTGGAGGCTGGCGAACAGCAGCGGCCGCGACAGCACGGCCATCGCGGCGCCGCACGCCGCGCCGAACAGCGCCAGCCAGCCCAGCATGGCCCGGTCGACCCCCAGCACGTTGCCGAACAGCAGCGCGGTGGCGCGGGTGGCGGACGTCGTCAGGAAATGCAGGAACAGCAGGCCGAAGCCCAGCGTGCAGGACAGGACCAGCCCGATGGCGACGTCCCTGCCCTGCGTCGTGCCGCGACCGCCCAGGCCCATCGCCAGCCCGGCCGCCACCGTCAGCACCAGCAGTCCCCACAGCGGCGGCACGCCCAGCAGCAGCGCGCCCGTCGCGCCGGCGAAGCCGACGTGCGACAGGGCGTGGCCGGCGAAGCTTTCCCCCCGCAGGACCATGAAATAGCCGACCAGGCCGGACAGGACCGCGACGATCCCGGTCGCGGCGAAGGCGTGGCGCATGAATTCGAAGGCGAACATGATCGGGATGCTACCGGCCGGGTCAGGTGTCGGCGACGACGAAGATGCGTCCGCCGGCGCGGATCACCTCGACCGGCGTGCCATACAGGGCGGACAGGACGGGACCGGTCGCGACCTCGTCCACCGGGCCCAGGCGCGCGGCGCCGCGCCCGACATACAGGACCTCGTCCATCACGCCCAGCAGCGGATTGAGGTCGTGGGTGGAAAACAGGACCGCGATGCCCAGCTGGCGCCGGATGTCGTTCACCAGGGCCACGACCTCGCGCTGGCGATGGGGGTCGAGGCTGGCCAGCGGTTCGTCCAGCAGCAGCAGCCGGGGCCGCCCCAGCAGCGCCTGCGCCAGCAGCAGGCGCTGGCGTTCGCCGCCCGACAACTGGTGGATCGGCCGTTCGGCCAGGTGCGTGGCGCGGACCAGGGCCAGGACGCGATCGACCTCGGCCGCGTCATGGCGGCGGTGGCGGCCCCAGCGCCAGTCGCACGGCAGGCCCCAGCGTTCGCCATGCAGGGCGGCGGCGATGAAGCTGCGCCCGTCCAGGCGGGGCACGACGCGGCCGTGGAACTGCGGCATGTAGCCGATATCGTGATTGCCGCGCCCGACCGGACGGCCGAAGACCGAAATATGCCCCGCCGCCACCGGCACGATGCCCAGGATCGCGCGCATCAGGCTGGTCTTGCCCGCCCCATTGGGGCCCAGCACGCCGACGAACGCCCCTTCGGACACGGTCAGGCTGGCATCGGACAGGATGGTCCGGCCGCCGATGCGGATGGTCGCGCGATCCAGGCGGACCGGCGGCGCGGCCGGGCCGGCGGGCGCGGGGACGGTCGCGTCGCAGCACGTCCCCGTCATGGATGGTCCCCGGTCACTTCATGCGCTGTCATGGCACGCCCCGGGACAGGGCCTGCGAAAGGCGATCGAGCGTGCCGGCGATCCAGTCCTGGTAGCGCATGCCGGGCGGCAGGCTTTCACCGACGCGCAGGACGGGGATTCCCGCCGCCCGCGCCAGCCCGTCCAGCCGGTCGGTCGCCGGGCCGGCCGTCTGGTCGTTCACGATCAGCACGCGCACATGGCGGCCGGTCAGGTTGCCCTCGAACCGGGCCACGTCGGACGGGGCGGGATCGGTGCCGTTCATGACCGCACGCTGGAACGCCTCGTCCTGCATCGCAAGGCCCGCGGCGCGCGCCATGTCGCCGAAGACGGGTTCCGAGGCGGTGACCGGCACGCCGGCATAATGCGCCCGCAGGGCGTCGATCCGCGCCTGCAACGGGTCCAGGGACGCCAGGAACGCATGCAGCCTGTCCTGCAGCGCGGCGCGGCGGTCGGGCATCAGGTCCGCGCACGCCCCGGCGAAGGCGGTGGCGAGGGTCCGGACATCCGCCAGATCATACCAGAAATGCGCGTTGTCGCCGTCGTGCCAGCCCACCAGCCCGGCCACGACCAGCAGCACGGGGCGGGTGCGCGCATCCGCGTCCGCCAGCCGGTCGAGCCAGCCGTCATAGCCCCCGCCGTTGGCGATGACGATCCGCGCCCCGCCCACGATGCGGCCATCGGACGGGCTGGCCTCGAACAGATGCGGGTCGGTCGCCGGGTTGGTCAGGATGCTGGCAACCGCGACATCCGGGCCGCCGACCTGCCGCGCGATGTCCCCCCATACCGTCTCGGCCGCGACGACGGGAAGCGGCGCCGCCCGCGCCGGACCGGCCAGCAGGCCAAGGGCCGCCAGCAGGACGAGGATCAGGACAGGTGATGGACGATAGCGGCAGAATGCCGGGCAGGGCATGGCGGGACGATCCGGAGTGAGCGCGGGCAAGCACTGTATGTTATAATATAACAAATATCGACCCTTCATATAGCGCGCTTTCCGGCGTATGGAAACCGGGGTTGGGCTGCCCCGTGGCATCGCCGCGCGGGACGGGCGACAGGGAGGGCAGGCGGAAGGCCGGCATGACAGGACACATGTTCACCGACAGGACCGGGGCATTGCTGGACAACGCGGAACGGCTGTGCGTGGCGCGCGGATCCCGGCTGACCGAACTGCGGCGCCAGGTCCTGGGCCTGGTGCTGGATGCCGGGCGGCCGGTCGGGGCCTACGACCTGCTGGACGGGTTGCGCGCCGACAAGAAGGGCGCGGCCCCGCCGACGGTCTACCGGGCGCTGGATTTCCTGCTGGAACAGGGCCTGATCCACAAGATCGAACGCCTGTCGGCCTTCGTCGGCTGCACCCACGCGCTGGACCGGTCGCATGGCGACCACGCCCATGAAGGCGGGTGCCATCCGCACGCGGCGCAGTTCCTGATCTGCACCGGGTGCGGGCAGGTGACGGAACTGGACGACCGGAACATCGTCCACGCGCTGGTCGACGCGACGCGGGGCATCGGCTTCACGGTGCGTCAGTCGACGGTCGAGGCCGAGGGCCTGTGCGGCGCCTGCGGAACAGGCGCGATCCCCCCGGCCCACGCGCATGGCAGGCCGTGATTTCGGCATCGCCGCGTTCGAAAAACACGCCCGCCGGATGACATCCCGCCAGATCGCGATACAATCGAGGCCATGGAGAAGAACGGATTCAAGGTCAGGCCGGCCGGTCTGACGGACCGGCGGACGGGACGGACGCCATTCCGGATCGAGGACGCGCAGGGCCGGCAGGTGGCGCGGATCGCGGCATCCCATGAGGCACGGGCCCTGGCCCTGTACTGGCGGGAGCGCGGCTGTCGCGACCTTGCCGGCATCCTGCCGGGATATGGACCCGACGACCGTCTGCGGCGGAGTATCGACATGGCGCGTTCCCGCCTTTCTTCGGACGAGATGAGCGAACTGCCGCTGCCCCGCGGAGACGCCGGCCCGCAGTCCCCGCGTCCCCGCGTGTCCCGTGCCCCGCGCCGCCCGGCGGCCGGAACCGAGATCGGGAACGGGCAGCAGGACCTGTTCCATGCCCGCGCCCCGGCAACGGCGCCCGAGCCGGCGCCCGTCCCCCCGCCGGCCCCGCCCCGCCGGCAGGTCGCCCATCTGGACGCGGCCGAGATCCAGCTGGCGCGGGTCCATTATCGCGGCCTTCAGCCTTCGGATCCGCCGGACAGCTACCTCTATCACATCGCCACGGCACGCGATGCGGAGCACATGCTGCGCGAGGGGCTGGACCTGAGCCCGCGGCAGCCGCTGCTGCTGACCGAACGGGGCGGCGTTCCGTACTGGCTGTCCTTGCTGGTGGATGACGCCGACCTGCAGGCAGAGGGGCCGGAGGACGATATCGCCGTCCTGCGCCTGAAGCGGTTCATGGTCGACGACCTGATCGAGGACGACCCGGATTCCACGCGCAGTTCCGGCACCCCCTGCTATTTCCTGACCGGCGGCTGATCCCGCCACCCACACCGAGGACGCGCCCGCCCATGGACACAGCAATCGCGGAAGTCGAACGCGGCGGCCGCGTGGAATCACGCCATGCCGGCACCGCCGTAGTGGTGGATGCCGCCGGGGACGTGGTCTTCGCGCTGGGGGACATCGATCGCCCGACCTTCCCGCGTTCGGCCGTCAAGGCGTTCCTGGCCCTGCCGCTGGTGGAAAGCGGCGCCGCCGACCGGCTGGGCCTGGGCGACGAGGAACTGGCCCTGGCCTGCGCGTCGCATACCGGCGAGCCCGCGCATGTCGCCGTCGCCGCGCGGATGCTGGCGCGGGCCGGTCGCGATGCCGGCTGCCTGGAATGCGGCACGCACTGGCCGGTGGACGACGCCGCGGCGCGCGACCTGGCGCGGACGGGCGGCGCGCCGTCCGCCCTGCATAACAATTGTTCGGGCAAGCATGCGGGCTTCATCTGCCTGGCCTGCGACCGGGGCGAGGCGCCGGGCGGCTATGTCGATCCCGGCCATCCCGTCATGCGCGAGGTCACGGCGGCGCTGGCCGACGTCACCGGCGCCGCGCATGGGGCGGACAACCGGGGCATCGACGGCTGTTCGATCCCGACCTACGCCATTCCGCTGCGCGCGCTGGCCCATGGGTTCGCACGCTTCGGCACCGGCCATGGGCTGGGGGCCGAGCGGGCGCGGGCGGCGGCACGCCTGCGCGCCGCCGTGGCCGCGTCGCCGTTCATGGTCGCCGGCACCGGCCGGTTCGACACGCGCCTGATGCAGGCGCTGGGCCCCCGGGTCTTCAGCAAGATGGGGGCCGAGGGCATCATGGCCGCCAGCCTGCCGGAGCAGGGCCTGGGCATCGCCGTCAAATGCCATGACGGCGCGCCCCGCGCGGCCGAAGTCGCGATGGCCGCCCTGCTGATCCGCTTCCTGGGTCCCCATTGCGAAGGCGATCCGATTCTGGGCACACTGGCCCGGTACGACCTGAGAAACTGGAACGGACTCAAGGTCGGGGAAGTGCGCGCCAGCGGGATGATCTGACCCGACCCTGCCCGACGCCGTCCGGACCTGAAAAACAAAACAACAAAAAACAAGGCTCCGCCCATGAATGCACTCTCTCCACCCGTCAGCGACTCCATTCACCTGCGTTCGATCGTCATCGGCTGCCTCGCGGCGCTGGCCGGCCTGATGTCCGGCCTGGATATCGGCGTCATTTCGGGCGCGCTGGATTTCGTCGCCCGGGATTTCCACGCCTCGACCCTGGCACAGGAATGGATCGTCAGCGCCATGATGGCGGGGGCGGCGGTCGGCGCGCTGCTCGCGGGCTGGATGTCGCACCATCTGGGGCGCAAGCGGTCGCTGGTGATCGGGGCCGCGATCTTCATGGCCGGGTCGCTGGGCTGCGCGTTCGCCTGGTCCACGCCCAGCATCATCGCCGGCCGGGTGGTCATGGGGCTGGCCATCGGAATCGCCGCGTTCACCGCGCCGCTGTACCTGTCCGAAATCGCCAACGAGCGCGTGCGCGGGGCGATGATCTCGACCTACCAGCTGATGATCACCGTGGGCATCTTCATGGCGTTCGTCAGCGACACGCTGTTCAGCTACAGCGGCAACTGGCGCTGGATGTTCGGGGTCGCGGCCATTCCGGCGGGGCTGTTCCTGATCGGGGTGCTGTTCCTGCCCTACAGCCCCCGCTGGCTGATGATGAAGGGCCGGCGGCAGGAAGCGCTGGAGGTCCTGCGCACCCTGCGCGCCAGCCCGCAGGACGCCTCGCGGGAAATCCGCGACATCAGCGCGCAGCTCCAGCAGAAGCAGCACGGGTTCGCGCTGCTGCGCCGCAGCCGGAATTTCCGCCGGTCGATCCTGCTGGGCATCCTGCTGCAGATCATGCAGCAGCTGGCGGGGATCAACGTCGTGATGTACTACGCGCCGAAGATCTTCGCCCTGGCAGGCTATGTCGGCCCGGCGCAATTGTGGTGCACCGCCATCGTCGGGCTGGTGAACATGCTGGCGACCTTCGTGGCCGTGGGGCTGGTCGACCGGTGGGGACGCAAGCCGATCCTGTATACCGGCTTCGTGGTCATGACCTTCGGCATGGGCGCGCTGGGCCTGATCATCGATCGCGGGGTCGCCAGCCAGACGACGCAGATCCTGTCGGTGTTCCTGCTGCTGGTCTACATCACCGGCTTCGCCATGTCGGCCGGGCCGCTGATCTGGGTCCTGTGTTCCGAGGTCCAGCCGCTGACGGGCCGCGACCTGGGCATCGCCATTTCGACCCTGACCAACTGGCTGAGCAACATGGCCGTGGGCGCGACGTTCCTGACCCTGCTGCAGACGCTGGGCAACGGGCCGACCTTCTGGCTGTTCGCGGGCTTCAACGCCCTGTTCATCGTGCTGACCTGGCTGTTCGTGCCGGAAACCAAGGGCATGTCGCTGGAAGCGATCGAACATCGCCTGATGGCCGGCGTCCGCCTGCGCGACATCGGCCGGTGAGGCAGGTTCGAGGGGCCTTGGCCCCTCATACCAACTTTCCATGGACTGACGCATGAGATGTCCCCGCCAAGGGCGTTGCCCTTGACCCACCAAAGGGCAGTCGCCCTTTGGAAACCCGTTCGTTGTCAAACGATCGGGGTGCAGGGCCTCGGGCCCTGCCGGGTCCAGGGCAGAGCCCTGGTCATACGTCGATCCCAAGGCGACTTGGTATCAGGCCAGGAACGTGTCCGCGTACAAGGCCAGCACGGCGGCCGTGTCGACATCGACCGCCACTGACTGGGACGGGTAGGGGTCCCAGGCGGGCGAGGGCGGACAGAGCGCGCCCTCGGGCTTCTGGATGGTCTGGCCGTCGGCGATGCCGCCGCACACCACCCGCACCGGGCCACGTCGCCGGGTGAACAGCTCCGGGGCCATGACATTGACCACTGCCAGGCTGTCATGGGCGAAGATCCCCGCGAACCCGCGCGAGCGTTCGTGGAAATCCTGGTAGAATCGCGACACCGCGCGCAGGAACACCCCGTCCGCGCCGCCGTGCGCGCCCAGCCGGTCCAGGTAGGCCGCCTGCATCACGACCTCCTGCGTGACGTCCAGGCCCAGCAGCGTCACCGGCCAGGCCGCCGTCAGCACGGCGTCGGCGGCCTCGGGGTCCGCCAGGATGTTGGCCTCGGCCACCGGGGTCACGTTGCCGGCATGGCCGCGCGTGCCGAACGCGCCGCCCATGATGCTGACGCCGGCGACCAAGCCGGCGATCGCCGGATCGTGCCGCAGGGCCAGCGCCAGATTGGTCAGCGGCCCCACGGCGATCAGCGTGACCTCGCCCGGATGGGCCCGCACCAGGTCGACGATCACCTGCCAGGCCGGGCGCGGGTCGGGCGTGCGCGCCACCTGGTCAGGCAGCGTCAGGTCGCCGATACCGTTCGCCCCATGGACATGCGGCGCCCCCGTTCCCGCCGGCCGGTCCAGCGGTGTCGCCGCCCCGCGCGCGACCGGCGCGGACAGGCCCATCCAGTCGGCCAGCCACAGCGCGTTGCGGGTGACCGTATCGATATCGAGGTTGCCGTGCACGGTGGTGATCGCCAGCAGATCGAATTCCGGACGGCGCGTCAGGAAGCGCAGCGCCATGGCGTCGTCCACGCCGGGATCGGTATCGAAGATGACTTTGTATCGCGGCAAGATGATCTCCCCTGCGGCATTACGCAGAGCGCTGCCCTTCCCCCCAAATCCCGGGTTTGCAAAGGGCGACCGCCCTTTGCCGGGGCTTGAGGCAGCGCCCCGAACTTAACTGGCGGTCCACCCGTCCTGCGCCAGCGCCACCCCCGCCAGGTACAGGCTGCCGCAGATCACGACCCGGGCCGGCGGGCCGGACGCGCCGTCTGCCAGTCGCGCCAGTGCGTCGCGCACCGTCGGCCCGGGGGTCGCCCGGCCCGCCGATGCGGCGATGATGGCCTCGACCGGCAGGGCCAGATGCTGGCCGGGTTCCGCCACCGCCTGGACGCTGGCGGCATGCGGCAGCATCGGCGACAGGAAACCCGAGGCATCCTTGGTCTGCTTCATGCCGACCACCAGATGGACCGGACGGTCCGCCCAGCGCCCCAGCATGTCCGCCAGCGCCTGTCCCGCCCCGGGATTGTGGCCGCCATCCAGCCACAATTCCCACCCCGGCGGCAGCATCGCGGCCAGGTCGCCGGTCAGGCGTTGCAGGCGGGCGGGCCATGTCGTGCGGGCGATCCCGGCCCACCCCGTGTCGGGCACCGGCAGGCCGGCCGCCCGCAGCGCCGCGACGGCCAGGCCCGCATTGTCGACCTGATGCGTGCCCGCCAGCGACGGCGGCGGCAGGTCCAGCACCCCGTGCGCGTCGGCATAGCGCAGGCCGCCCGCGACGGGTTCGATCGTCCAGTCCACGTCGCGCACCAGCAGGGGTGCGCCGCGCCGCGCGGCGGTGTCCCGCAGCACGGCCATCGCCTCGTCCGCCTGCCGGCCGGTCGCGACGGGCACGCCGGGCTTCATGATCCCGGCCTTCTCGCCCGCGATGACGGCCAGGCTGTCGCCCAGGAACGCCTCGTGATCCATGGAAATCGACGCGATCGCGCAGGCGGCCGGCCGTTCCAGCACGTTGGTGGCGTCATAGCGCCCGCCCAGCCCGACCTCGATCACCGCCAGTTCGGCAGGATGGCGGGCGAACAGCACGAAACCGGCGGCGGTCAGGACCTCGAACACCGTGATCGGCGCGCCGCCATTGACGCGCTCGACCTCCTCCAGCACCGCGACCAGATCGTCGGTCGAGACGATGCGGCCGGCGACGCGGAAGCGTTCGGTGACGTCGACCAGATGCGGCGAGGTCATGACATGCACCCGCCAGCCCGCCGCCTCGCCGATCGCGCGCAGGGTGGCGCAGGTGCTGCCCTTGCCGTTGGTGCCGGCGACATGGATCACCGGCGGCAGATGCCGTTCCGGATGGCCCAGCCGCGCCAGCAGGCCCTCCAGCCGGCCGAGCGACAGGTCGATCAGGGCGGGATAGAGCCGGTTCAGCCGTTCCAGGACGGCCCCGGCGCGCCCGACGAATTCCGGCCCCAGCGTGGACGCGCGCGCAGTCGACATGGCGGCGCGGTCAGGCCGCCGGACGCAGGGCGGCCGTGATCTGCCGATGGTTCAGCAGGCCGATCAGGCGGCCCAGCATCTCCGGCAGGTCGGGGCGCTTGACGACCATGTCCACCATGCCGTGGTCCAGCAGATATTCCGCACGCTGGAAGCCTTCGGGCAGTTTCTCGCGCACCGTGTCCTCGATCACGCGCTGGCCGGCGAAGCCGATCAGAGCGTTGGGTTCGCTGATCTGCACGTCGCCCAGCATGGCGAAGGACGCGGTGACGCCGCCGGTCGTCGGGTTGGTCAGCACGACCATGTACGGCAGCCCGGCCTCGCGCAGCATCTGCACGGCCGCCGTGGTGCGCGGCATCTGCATCAGGCTGATCATGCCTTCCTGCATGCGCGCCCCGCCCGAGGCGGTGAAGACCACCAGCGGCGCCTTCTGCAGGATCGCCAGCCGCGCCGCCGCCACGAAGGCCTCGCCCAGGGCGGCGCCCATCGTGCCGGCGATGAATTCGAACGCCATCACCGCCACGACGGCGTCATGGCCGCCGATCTTGCCGTGCGCCACGGCCATGGATTCGTCGAGCTGCGACTTCGCGCGCTCGTCCTTCAGGCGCTCGGTATAGCGCTTGCGGTCGCGGAACGAGAGCGGATCGACCGCCACCTTCGGCAGGTCGATCTGGGTGTATGCGCCGTTGTCGAAGGTCCAGCCGAACCGCTCGGCCACCGAGGCGCGCATGTGATGGCCGCAATGCGGGCAGACATTCATCGCCTTGTGCAGATCCTTGACCAGGATCATCTGGCTGCAGGATTCGCAGTTCGTCCACAGGTTGTCCGGCACCTCGCGCTTGAGCAGACCGCGGATCTTGGGGCGGACGTACTCGGTCAGCCAGCTCATCACATCTCTCCATGACGCAGGGCGCGATCGCCCCCGAAACCTGCCTCATTACAGGCTGGCGCCCGGGAACGCCAGATCTGCCGTCCGGCCGGACGGTCCCAGGGGGCAGGCCGGGGAAGACCGGCGCGATTACTTCCGGGCGGCGCGCACCGCGCGGGACAGGTCGCCCAGCTGCCCCAGCACGCGGGGCAGCGTGTCGGCGGTCGCCCGCCCGTCTTCGTCCAGCGAATCCTCGAGCGTCGCGATCAGGGCCGAGGCCACGACCGCCGCGTCGGCGACCCGCACCGCCGCCGCCGCCTGGTCGGGCGTGCGGATGCCGAAGCCGATGGCCACCGGCAGGTCGGTCGCGGCCCGCAGGCGCGGCAGGGCGGCGGCCAGTTCGTCGCTGCTGGCGGTGCGCGTGCCCGTCACGCCGGTGATGCTGACATAGTAGATGAAGCCCGACGCATGGTCGAAGACCACCGGCAGGCGCGCATCCGTCGTGGTGGGCGCCACCAGCCGGACGAGGTCCAGCCCGTTCGCGGCGGCCGGGCCCTCCAGCAGGTCGGCCTCCTCGGGCGGCAGGTCGACGACGATCAGCCCGTCCACCCCGGCCCGCGCGGCGTCGGCGCAGAACCGTTCCACCCCGTAGGCCTCGATCGGGTTCAGGTAGCCCATCAGGACGATGGGGGTATCGGACTCGCCCTCGCGGAAGCGGGCCACCATTTCCAGCACCCTGCCGACCGTCGAGCCCCCCTTCAGGCCCCGGCGGGCGGCGGCCTGGATGATCGGCCCGTCGGCGCTGGGGTCGCTGAAGGGCACGCCGATCTCGATCAGGTCGGCGCCGGCACCGGGCATGGCGCGCAGCAGCGCCAGCGAGGTGTCGTAATCGGGGTCGCAGGCCTGCAGGTAGGGGACAAGGGCGCCGCGTCCCTCTTCCTTCAGTGCGGCGAAGCGCCGGGCGATGCGGCTCGAGGGGCGGCCTGAAGCAGGGCTCACAATGTCACTCCCAGATGTGCGGCGACGGTGAAGATGTCCTTGTCACCCCGGCCGGACACGTTCAGCACGATCAGGGTTTCCGGATCCAGCGTGGGCGCGAGCTTGGCCACATGCGCCAGCGCGTGCGCGCATTCCAGCGCCGGGATGATGCCCTCGGTCCGGGTGCAGAGCTGGAAGGCGGCCAGGGCCTCGTCGTCGGTCGCGCCGACATATTCCGCGCGCCCGATCTCGTGCAGCCAGGAATGTTCCGGCCCGATGCCGGGATAATCCAGGCCGGCGCTGATGGAATGGGCCTCGTCGATCTGGCCGTCGGCATCCTGCAGCAGGTAGGTGCGGTTGCCGTGCAGCACGCCAGGCCGCCCCCGCTGGATCGAGGCTGCGGTCTCGCCGCTGTCCAGGCCGCGGCCGGCTGCCTCGACGCCGATCAGGCGCACCGACGCATCGTCCAGGAACGGGTGGAAGATCCCCATGGCGTTGGAGCCGCCGCCGATGGCCGCGACGATGATGTCGGGCAGGCGCCCCTCGGCCGCGTGCATCTGTTCGCGCGTCTCCTCGCCGATCACCGACTGGAAATCGCGGACCATCTCGGGATAGGGGTGCGGGCCCGCCACCGTGCCGACCAGGAAATAGGTGTCGCGGACATTGGTGACCCAGTCGCGCATCGCCTCGTTCATCGCATCCTTCAGCGTGCCGGCGCCCGAGGTCACGGGCACGACCTCGGCGCCCAGCAGGCGCATGCGGAACACGTTGGGCTTCTGCCGTTCGACGTCGGTGGCGCCCATGTAGATGACGCATTTCAGGCCGAAGAGGGCGCAGACCGTGGCGGTGGCGACCCCGTGCTGGCCGGCGCCGGTTTCGGCGACGATGCGGGTGCGGCCCATCCGGCGGGCCAGCAGGATCTGGCCCATGACGTTGTTGAGCTTGTGCGAGCCGGTGTGGTTCAGCTCCTCGCGCTTCATGTAGATCTTCGCGCCGCCCAGTTCCCGGGTCAGGCGGCGGGCGAACCAGAGCGGGCTGGGACGGCCGACGTAATCCTTGAGGTAGTAGTCCAGTTCCCGCCGGAAGGCCGGGTCGGCCTTTGCCTCGGCATAGGCATGGTCCAGTTCCAGCACCAGCGGCATCAGCGTCTCGGCCACGAAGCGGCCGCCGAAGATGCCGAAGCGGCCCCGCGCGTCCGGCCCGCTGCGCAGGCTGTTGGGCCGGGGCTGTGTGTCCCCGGCCTGCGCGTTCCCTGCCGACGGCCCGTCCGGCTGCGTTCCCTGCATGTCTGCTGCGCTCACGTCGTTCTCCCGAAGCCTTGGATGCGGGCGGGATCCCCCGCCGTCCGCCGGTGCGCCCCCGCGCGACGGCGTAGGGTGTTCTGGACCGAGCGCCGGAAAATTACCAGTCTCGTATCTGCCGCCCAGAAGGAGCCGGGCGCCCCGGCCGGGCGTCATTTGACAGGCGCGCCACGGCACCGGATACCTTGGTCCAGCCTTGGGGCCTTGCCTTGGGATGTGACCCTCGGGGCTGGCCCGGGGGGCAGGTCCCCGGGTCTGGCCGGAACGGAGGGATAAGGACGGCATGTTTCTTGCGCACAGGCCCGGCGCGCCTGCGCTGACCATCAAGGACGAGGCCGACGCGGCCGACAGCCCGTGGCTGGACCTGCTGGACCCGACGCCCGACGAGCAGGCCCTGGCCGCCCGCATTACCGGACAGCGCATTCCGTCCCGCGACAAGCTGGAAGAAATCGAGAGTTCCTCGCGGCTCTTCATGGAAGACGACGCCGTCTACCTGTCCACGCCGCTGGTCCGGCGGATGCAGGACAATTTCTTCGTCTCGCCCGTCGGCTTCATCCTGTCGCGCAACCGGCTGCTGACGATCCGCTTCACCGCCTTCTCGGCCTTCGACGTGGTGGCCCGCCAGATCGCCGATCGCCAGGACAAGCTGAGCGGCGACGAGGTCTCGGTCCTGATCATGGAGGCGGTCGTGGACCGCCTGGCCGACATCCTGGAACATCTGGGCCAGTCGCTGGACACCCTGTCGCGCGAAGTGTTCCGGGCCGACCAGCCGAGTGCGGGGAAGGGCGACCTGATCCTGCGGTCGCTGCTGCGGCGGGTCGGGCAGTCCGGCGACCTGGCGTCGTCGGTGCGCGACAGCCTGCTGGGGATGGAGCGGATCGCGATCTTCGTCAGCGAGAACAAGAAGCACGACCTGTCCGAACGGCTGCGCGCGCGCCTGGCCACCGTCGCGCGGGATATCGGATCGCTGAACGATTTCGTGTCCCAGACGTCGAACAAGGTGCAGTTCCTGCTGGACGCCACGCTGGGTTTCATCAGCATCGAGCAGAATAACGGCATGAAGATCCTGACCGTCGTCAGCTTCATCGGCGTCGCGCCGACGCTGGTGGCCGGAATCTACGGCATGAATTTCCATGATATTCCCGAGCTCGGCTGGCGCTACGGCTACTGGTATTCGCTGGCGCTGATGGCGGCGACGGTCATCCTGCCGCTGCTGTGGTTCTGGAAGCGGGGATGGCTGGGCACCGGCCGCTGAGCGGCCGGTTCAAAAACTCCCTTCGGAAAACCCGTTTCCCGCGACGCGGCCACGCGCAGGCGTGAACGCGCCGCCCCCGCACCGGACTTGACCTTTCGGACAGGCATCCCTACTGTCGCCGTCATCGCTGACGGACTTCACCCGTTACGCGCCCCCTCCGTGTGGAACGATGTTGACCGGGTTCCGGTTTGTCCGGGCGTCTGGCTGGTGCCGGTGCACCTCCTTCGGGTCAACCTGTTCTCTCCCCGATCGTGACCTGCCCATTCAAGGCATCCTGAATGCATCTCGCCGAACTCAAGGCCAAAACGCCCGCGGACCTTCTGGCCTACGCCGAAAGCCTGCAGATCGAAAACGCATCGTCCCTGCGCAAGCAGGACATGCTGTTCGCCATCCTCAAGACCCTTGCCGACAATGACCAGGCGATCCACGGCGAGGGCACGCTGGAAATCCTGCCCGACGGCTTCGGCTTCCTGCGCTCGCCGGAAGCCAATTACCTGCCGGGTCCGGACGATATCTATATCTCCCCCAGCCAGGTGCGGCGTTTCGGCCTGCGGACCGGCGACACCGTCGAGGGGCAGATCCGCGCCCCGCGCGACGGCGAGCGGTACTTCGCGCTGCTGAAAGTCAACACGATCAATTTCGAGCCGCCCGAGGCTGTCCGCCACCGGATCAATTTCGACAATCTGACGCCGCTCTACCCCGAGCGCCGGCTGAAGATGGAGGTCGAGGCCAACGCCGTCGGCGGTGAACCCGAAAAGGGCACCAAGGGCAACAAGGGCCAGACCAAGGATTTCACGCCCCGCGTCATCGACCTGGTCTCGCCGATCGGCATGGGCCAGCGCGCCCTGATCGTGGCCCCGCCGCGCACCGGCAAGACCGTGATGCTGCAGAGCATCGCCTCGTCGATTTCCGCCAACCATCCCGAAGTCTTCCTGATCGTCCTGCTGATCGACGAACGGCCGGAAGAGGTCACGGACATGGCGCGCTCGGTCCGGGGCGAGGTCGTGTCCTCGACCTTCGACGAACCGGCGACCCGCCACGTCCAGGTGACCGAGATGGTGCTGGAAAAGGCCAAGCGCCTGGTCGAGCACAAGCGCGACGTCGTCATCCTGCTGGATTCCATCACCCGCCTGGCCCGCGCCTACAACACCGTCGTGCCGTCATCGGGCAAGGTGCTGACCGGCGGCGTGGACGCCAACGCCCTGCAGCGGCCCAAGCGCTTCTTCGGCGCGGCCCGCAATATCGAGGAAGGCGGATCGCTGACGATCATCGCCACCGCGCTGATCGATACCGGCAGCCGCATGGACGAGGTCATCTTCGAGGAATTCAAGGGCACCGGCAACTCGGAACTCATCCTCGACCGCAAGCTGGCGGACAAGCGCACCTTCCCCGCGATCGACATCACCAAGAGCGGCACCCGCAAGGAAGAGCTTCTGGTCGAACGGTCCGAACTGTCGAAGATGTGGGTCCTGCGCCGCATCCTGGCCCCGATGGGGACGATGGATGCGATGGACTTCCTGCTGGACAAGCTGAAATACAGCAAGACCAATCGCGATTTCTTCGACGCGATGAATACCTGATCGCCGGCCGGCATTACTCCGCCAATATGAAAACCCCGGTACCGGACCACGGTGCCGGGGTTTTTTCATGGCCGATCCGGCACAGCCAGGGGCCCGCCTGTCAGCGGGCGGCAAACGCAAGGACCATGCTGCCGCCAATGGGTAACGCCGCCCACCGGATGGCCAGATCGTCGACCTCCCGACGGATCGCCGCGACCTCGACCTCCGACACGTCGAATGCGGCATGGCCCCGGGCCGCGCAGGACAGCCGATACAGCGCAATCAGTTCGGCGGCCGCGCCGCGCCCCGACCAGAGCTCGGCCTGGATGCATTCGACCAGCCGCTCGACCGCCTCGGCCTCCCCCTCATGCGCCATCGCGTAGCCCGGGACCTCGTCCGCCGCCACCCTGGACAGGAAGCCGCGCCGGGCGATATTTTTCTCCACGGCATAATGGATCATGTCATGCGCGATGACCCCCTGCTTGGGACAGAGGATGTCCTCTACCGGGACGCACGTTCCTTCGATCCGCAACATGTCGTATTTCCCGGGATTTTTCATAAAGACCAGTTTCATCGGTCGGTCCCGTTCCAAAAAAGGGCCGGCGGCCCGGCCGGGGTCTCGCGTGACAGGGTGCCGGGCTGACCGGACCCGACGGCCATGGAAAATCGCGCCAGCATGCAGTACTCCATGCGACGGAACCACCATCCCCGCAGGGGACGTGACGTTGAGAAGGCAGCAGACCATCCATGGCAGACATGTCAAGCGCGGGCGTGACGACACCCCGCCCGCACAGCCGGGCCGAGGATATCTATGCCCTGATGGTGGGCTGCACGCTGATCGTCCTGGGGCTGCTGCTGCTGAAGACGGCCGGGCTGGTCACCGCGGGCACGGCCGGAATCGCGCTGCTGCTGTCCTATACGGTGCATCTTCCGGTCGGGCTTCTGTTCACCCTGGTCAATCTGCCGTTCTTCCTGTTTGCCGCACGGGCGATGAGCCGGACGTTCGCCTTCAAATCGTTCCTGGTGAATATCCTGATCTCGCTGTCGTCATTCGTGACGGCGCGGGCCATCCATATCGCCTGGGTGCATCCGGCCTTCGCGGCGGTGGCGGGCGGGACGGCGATCGGCATGGGGATTCTCGCCCTGGCGCGGCATGGCGCGGGCGTCGGCGGGACCGGTGTCCTGGCGCTGTGGCTCTATCGGCAGCGGGGATGGAATGCAGGCCTGGTGTCGCTGGCGTTCGACGTGGTGATCCTGACGGTCTCGGGCCTGCTGCTGGGGGCGGGTGGCCTGATCTGGTCGAGCTGCAGCGTGCTGGCCATCCACGGCATCCTGTTCACCTGGCACCGGCCGGGCCGCTACACCGGCTATTGAGGGCCTGGCTGTCTGCCTCCGGAGGCCCGAAACGCCCCAGGGCCACCGCCCATGATCGGGGCCCAGGGCCTCAGAGCCTGTTTGGAAATGCGCGCTGGTGGGTTCGGGCGACGCCCGACCTCACCCATCAGGGCAGCAGGATCGTACTGCCGGTCGTCAGCCGTGCCTCCAGGGCGCGCTGGGCGTCGGCGGCGTCGGCCAGGGGAAAGCGCTGGCCGATCCGCACCGACAGCACGCCCTGGCCGATCAGGCCGAACAGTTCCTCGGTCCCCTTCAGCAGGGCCGAACGCTGGGCGATATAGGTCGTCAGGCCGGGACGGGTCAGGTACAGGCTGCCGCGCGTGGCCAGCATTCCCACCGACACCCCCGTGACCTCGCCGGACGCATTGCCGTAGCTGACCATCAGCCCGCGCGGCGCCAGGCAGTCCAGGCTGGCCACGAACGTATCCTTGCCGATGCTGTCATAGACCACGGGCACCATCGCCCCGTCCGTCAGCTTGCGCACGCGCGCGGGCAGGTTGTCATGCCCGATCAGGATGTCGGACGCGCCGTTCTGCCGGGCCAGTTCGGCCTTTTCCTCGGTCGAGACCACGCCGATGACCCGTGCGCCCAGATGCCGTCCCCACTGGCACATCAGCAGCCCGACCCCGCCGGCGGCGGCGTAGACCAGGATCGTCTCGCCCGGCTTGACCTCATGCACCTCGCGCAGCAGGGCATGCACCGTCAGTCCGCGCAGCATGACGGCCGCCGCGACCTCCGATGAAATGAAGGGCGGCAGGGGCACGACGCGATCGGCGGCGATCGTCCGGACCTCCGCATATCCTCCCAGGGCCGTGGGATAGGCGACACGGTCGCCGGGGGCCATGTCGGTCACGTCCGCGCCGATGGCCTCGATCACGCCGGCGCCTTCCATGCCCAGGATGGCCGGCAGGGTCGGCAGCTTGTACAGGCCCTTGCGGAAATAGGTATCGATGAAATTGACGCCCATCGCCTCCTGCCGGATCAGGATTTCCCCCCGGCCGGGCACGGGCGTGGGCAGCGTTTCCAGCTTCAGGACCTCGGGACCGCCGTAATCGTGGATGCGAATTGCCCTGAACATGGCGTTTTCTCCGTTGGTTCTTGTGGCGTCTCTATCAGACCAGGGACGGGACGGCAGCGCCTTCCAGCCCCAGCAGGAACTGCTTGTCGGCCAACCCGCCGTCACCGGAGTAGCCGCCCAGCCCCAGGGCGGCGACGACGCGATGACAGGGGATCAGGATCGGAATCGGATTGACGCTGTTGGCCTGCCCGACCGAACGGGGCGACCCGCCGGCCGTCCGCGCGATATCGCGATAGGTCCGTGTCTGCCCCACCGGAATGGCGCGCAGGGCCTGCCAGACCTTCTGCTGGTAGGCCGTGCCGTACGGCGCCAGGGGCAGGTCGTCGAACGGATCGGCCGCCCCGTCGAAATAGGCGTCCAGACGGTCGCGGACGGCCCGCAGCAGGGGCGTTTCGTCCTGGTCGCGGCCCCAGCCCCAGTCCAGCGCCACGATCGCGCCGTCGTCTTCCGACAGGGTCAGGCCGCCCAGCGGCGAGTGCATCGAGAGTTGCGGCATTCCCTTGTCCCAGGATCATCCATCCATGCCCGGCGAACCCATATCCGCCGGAGGGAGGAAATTCTGTACTCTTCCGCCGGATGACGCCACATGCAAGAGGATAGCGCAGGATCACCCGCCAGCGGTGAACCCACGAACGGGGCAGGGACGGACATATACCCATGACGGCACGGGCAGGACATACGCCGATCTTCGCGCTGGCGACCGGTGCCGGACGGGCGGCGATCGCGGTCATGCGCCTGAGCGGGGCAGGCTGCGACGACATCCTGCGCAGCCTGTGCGGCGGGCTGCCTGCCCCCCGGCAGGCGTCGCTGCGCGGCCTGTGGCGTCGGGACGATCCCGTCGCCCCCGTCCTGCTGGACCGGGCGCTGGTGCTGTGGTTCCCCGGTCCGCGCAGCTATACCGGCGAGGACAGCGCGGAACTGCATCTGCATGCCGGGCCGGCGGTGATCGCGGCCGTGGCCGACGCCCTGGTGGCGCTGGGGGCGCGCCCGGCCGAACCGGGGGAGTTCACCCGCCGCGCCTTCGCCAACGGCCGGATGGACCTGGTCGAGGCCGAAGGGATCGCCGACCTGATCGAAGCCGAGACCGAGGCCCAGCGGCGTCAGGCGCTGGACCAGTCGGACGGGATGCTGAGCCGCCTGTATGACGGGTGGGCGGCGCGCCTGCGGGTTCTGCTGGCGCATCAGGAAGCGCTGATCGACTTCCCCGACGAGGATCTGCCGCCCGAGATCGAACGGGCGCTGCTGGGCGATCTGGCCGCCCTGCGGCAGGAGATGCAGGCCCATCTGGATGATGGCGGGCGGGGGGAGAAGCTGCGCCGTGGCCTGACATTCGCGATCGTCGGTGCGCCGAATGTCGGGAAATCGAGCCTGCTGAACGCGCTGGCCGAGCGCGAGGCCGCCATCGTGTCGTCCATCGCGGGAACGACGCGCGATGCGATCGAGGTGCGGGTGGTGCTGGGCGACGTGCCGGTGACCCTGATCGACACCGCCGGCCTGCGCGAGACGCATGACGAGATCGAAGCCGAGGGAGTACGGCGGGCGCTGTTTCACGTGAAACACGCCGATTGCGTGATCGCGATGTTCGACGGCGATGCGCCGCCCGACGATGTGGCGGCAGGGGCGATCCTGATCCGCAACAAGATCGACCTGGGGCCGGCGCCAGACGGCGCGATCGGGATCAGCGTGCATCACGGCCAGGGGATGGATATGTTGCGCGCCGCCCTGGCCGAGCGGGCACGGGCATTGACCGCGGCATCGGCCGGCCCGCCGCTGACCCGGGCACGCCATCGCGCGGCGATCGAAGAAACCGCTTCCCATCTGGCCACCGCACTGGATATGGACTGGCCCGAGATGCGCGGCGAGGACATGCGCCAAGCCATGCGGGCGCTGGGCCGCCTGACCGGCGCGGTCGGGGTCGAGGACCTGCTGGATACGGTCTTCGGCCAGTTCTGCATCGGCAAGTAGGAAGGGGAATTCTCGGGTGAAGGGCGAGCACGACGTCATCGTCATCGGGGGCGGCCATGCGGGATGTGAGGCCGCCGCCGCCGCCGCGCGCTGCGGGGCACGGACGCTGCTGCTGACGCACCGGCTGGATACGATCGGCGCCATGTCCTGCAACCCGGCGATCGGCGGCATCGGCAAGGGCCACCTGGTGCGCGAGATCGATGCGCTGGACGGGCTGATGGGGCAGGCGGCCGACCGCGCCGGCATCCATTTCAAGCTGCTGAACCGCTCGAAAGGGCCGGCGGTGCACGGGCCGCGCGCCCAGGCCGACCGGTCGCTCTATCGCCAGGCCATCCGCGACCTTCTGGCCGAAACCCCGAACCTGGATATCGCGGAAGGGGCCGCCGGCGACCTGGTCCTGGATGCCGCCGGCCACGCGGCCGGCGTGGTGTGCGAGGACGGGCGGCATCTGCGCGCCGGCGCCGTGGTGCTGACGGCGGGGACCTTCCTGCGCGGCGTGATCCATATCGGGCATGACAGCACCCCCGCCGGACGGGTTGGCGAGGCACCGGCCCAGGCCCTGGGCCAGCGGTTGCAGGCGCTGGGCCTGACGATGGGGCGGCTGAAGACCGGCACGCCCGCGCGCCTGGATCGCGCGACCATCGACTGGGACAATCTGGCCGAAGACCCGGGCGATGCGATGCCCGAACCGTTCAGCCGACTGACCGCCGCCATCACCAACCCGCAATTGTCATGCCGGATCACCGCCACCACGGCGCGCACGCATGAGCTGATCCGCGCGCATCTGCATCTGTCGGCTGTCTATGGTGGAGCCATCGCGGGGCGGGGGCCGCGCTATTGCCCCTCGATCGAGGACAAGGTGGTCCGCTTCGCCGAACGCGACAGTCACCAGATCTTCCTGGAACCCGAGGCCCTGCCGGGCAATCCGGGCGGCGACCTGGTCTACCCGAACGGCATTTCCACCAGCCTGCCGGCCGACGTGCAGGCCGAGATGATCCGGTCCATCCCCGGGCTGGAACATTGCACCATCGTGCGTCCCGGCTATGCGGTGGAATATGATTTCGTCGACCCGCGCGAACTGACGCCAGGCCTGGAACTGGCCGCCCTGCCGCGCCTGTTCCTGGCGGGGCAGATCAACGGCACCACCGGCTATGAAGAAGCGGGCGCCCAGGGCCTGCTGGCGGGCATCAACGCGGCCCGGCGGGCCGGCGGGTCAGCCCCCGTCAGCATCGACCGGGGGGCAGCCTATATCGGCGTCATGATCGACGATCTGACCACGCAGGGCGTTTCCGAACCCTATCGCATGTTTACCTCCCGCGCCGAATACCGGCTGAGCCTGCGTGCGGACAATGCCGACCTGCGCCTGACCGGACGCGGGCTGGATTGGGGTTGCGTGGGGTCGACGCGCGCGCGTCTGTTCCAGGCCGACCGCGACGCGATCGACGGCGCGATGCGACGCGCGGGCGACGAGAGCTTCCTGCCGGACAGGTTGAACCAGGCCGGGGTCCCGGTGTCCGCCGACGGGCGGCGGCGCAGCCTGCTGGACGTCCTGGCCACGGCGGCGGCGCCTGAGGCCATCGACCGCATCGCCCCCTGGTTCGCCGACCTGCCGACGCGCGTCCGCTGCCATGTCGAAACCGAGGCCCGCTATAGCGGCTATCTGTCTCGCCAGGCGCGCGAGATCCGACAACTGGAGGCCGACACGCGCATCGTGCTGCCCCATGACCTCGATTATCGCCGCATCGGCGGGCTGAGCACCGAAATGCAGGAACGCCTGGCCGCCGCCCGTCCCGCCAGCTTCAGCGCGGCGCAGCGCATTCCCGGCGTCACGCCATCAGCGCTGGTGGCGCTGCTGTCGCACCTGCGGCAGGTAGCGTGATGTTTCACGTGAAACCGAACGCGGGGGACGATGCCATGCTGTCGCCCGACCTGCGCCGGCGGCTGGATCTGTTCGCCGAGATCCTGACCCGCTGGAACGGACGGATCAACCTGGTGTCGCCGCGCGACCTGCCGCATCTGTGGGACCGCCACATCGCCGACAGCCTGCAACTGGCCAGCCTGATTCCGCCGGGGGTCCGGCTGGCGGACATGGGATCGGGCGGCGGCTTCCCTGGCCTGATCATCGCCATGGCGACCGAGGCCGAGGTGACCCTGATCGAATCCGATGTCCGCAAGGCCGCCTTCCTGCGTGAGGCCGCCCGGGTGGCAGGCGTGCGCGTGACCGTCGTCGCCCAACGGATCGAACGCGCGGACATCGCGCCGGTGCAGGTCGTCACCGCCCGTGCGCTGGCCGCCCTGCCGCAATTGCTGGACTGGGCCACCCGTTTTCTGGTCCCGGATGGATTTTGTCTGTTCCTGAAGGGCAGAAACGTCGAGGATGAGTTGACCTCGGCCGCTGCCGGCTGGCACATGGCCGTATCCCGATTACCAAGCCGCACCAACGCGGACGGTACCATACTCAGATTGGGCGATATCAGGCGTGTCAGACACTCAGAAGAACGTGCAGCGGGTCCATGACGCCGTGCGCGCTCCTCGTATTCTTGCCCTCGCGAACCAGAAAGGCGGCGTCGGCAAGACCACGACGGCGATCAACCTGGCCGCCGGACTGGCGGAGCAGGGATTTTCGGTCCTGCTGATCGACATCGATCCGCAGGGCAATGCCTCCACCGGGCTGGGTGTCGGCTATGACGCCCGCCGCCTGGGCACCTATGCCCTGCTGATGGACGAGACCGGGCCGGACGAGCTGATCCAGGCCACCGAAATTCCGAACCTGTCGATCATCGCGGCGGATACCGAACTGGCTGGCGCGGAACTGGAACTGGTCATGCAGGACCGGCGGGAATTCCGGCTGCGCGACGCCATCGCGCGGGCCGGGCAGGGATTCGATCTGATCCTGATCGACTGCCCGCCCAGCCTGGGCCTGCTGACCCTGAACGCCCTGGTGGCGGCCGATGGGGTCATCGTGCCCCTGCAATGCGAATTCTTCGCGCTGGAAGGCATCAGCCAACTGGTGCGAACGGTCGATCGCGTGCGCCGCGCCTTCAATTCCAGCCTGCATGTCGCAGGCATCGTGCTGACCATGTACGACCGGCGAAACAACCTGTCGGAACTGGTGGCCGCCGACGCGCGCGGCTTCTTCGGTGATCAGGTGATGGACACCCTGATCCCGCGCAATATCCGCATTTCCGAGGCCCAGAGCCATGGTCGCCCGGCCATGACCTACGACCCGAAATCCAGCGGTGCGATGGCCTATCAGGCCATGGCCGAAGAGGTGATGGCCCGGATGGGCGTCAGCAAACCCAAACGGAAGGCCGCACGGGCATGAGCACGAAGAAGGATCAGGCCCGTCCGCGCCTGGGCCGGGGCTTGGCGGCGCTGCTGGGCGACCAGGCACCCGCGATCGCCAGCGTGTCGGGCAAGGCGACCGGGGACCGGGGCGGCACCCTGCCTGTCGACCTTCTGGAACCCGGCCCCTTCCAGCCGCGCCAGGCGATGGAACCCGAGGCCCTGAACGAACTGGCGGATTCGATCCGCACGCGCGGCATCCTGCAACCGATCCTGGTCCGCCCGCACCCCGAACGCGAAAACGTCTTCCAGATCATCGCCGGCGAACGGCGCTGGCGCGCGGCGCAGATGGCCGCGCTGCACGAGGTTCCGGTGCATATCCGCGCGCTGGATGACGGCGACGCGATGGCCGCCGCCCTGGTCGAGAACCTGCAACGCGCCGACCTGAACGCGATCGAGGAAGCCGAGGGCCTGCAGCGGCTGCTGCAGGATTATCGCCTAACGCAGGAAGAACTGGCCGGCGCACTGGGTAAGTCGCGGTCCCATGTCGCCAACATGGTCCGGTTGCTGAACCTGCCAGGGGCCGTGCGCAGCGCCCTGCGCAACGGCGACCTGACCGCGGGCCACGCCCGCGCGCTGCTGGCCCATCCCGACCCCGTGGCGGCGCTGAAGATCGTCCTGGACCAGGGGCTGAACGTCCGCCAGACCGAGGCCCTGATCCAGAAATCCGCCCGTCAGCCGCAAAAGGCCGCACCCGCCGCCGCCGAGCGCAAGGACCCTGAAATCCAGGTGCTGGAGCGTGACCTGTCGGCCCGGCTGGGCCTGAAGGTGCAGATCGCGTTCGACGGGAAGGGGGGATCGATCCGCATCCTCTATCATTCGCTGGATCAGTTCGATGCGGTACTGTCCCGCCTGAACGGATGACGGGCCATCGGGAAACGGGGGATTTTTTTCAATAAACCCCCTTGCCCTCCCCGTGGTGCGCTGTTAGAAGCGCGTCACCCGAAAGGGCCAACTCCATGGGCGCATAGCTCAGTTGGTAGAGCAGCTGACTCTTAATCAGCGGGTCCAAGGTTCGAGTCCTTGTGCGCCCACCATGGAGCCTCCCCCATAATTCGTTTTTCGATCGTACCGCCGCAGCGGCAGAACGATTCATCGATCGAAGGGTGCAGGCGCGTTCTTCCACCCCCTCAATACGTGCCGCGTCGTTCCCTCTCCATCCGGTCATTTTCCAGCCGGAGTTTGCGTGCGCGCTCTGTGGCTTCGTCCGCCCGGGCCTGCAGCCATCTCGTAACGGGCTTCAGCGAACACAGCGCGATCAGGAACAGTCCCAGCCCCAGAAAAAACATCCGCACCCGTTTCCCATCTCGTGGATCCGCGAAAATTCTTATCCGGCCCTGCGTCCGCTGTCGATTGCGGCATGCATGCTGCGGGGCGGATCGCAAGGGGCGGCACGGCAGCAGACGCGATAGCCTATCCGGCAGGCCAGGCGGCCTTATCGCCGGATGTCGCTTCCGGTGCGCTGGCCAAAAGCCAGGGCGAAGCGGCCCGGCCCTGTGGCGGCCAGCGCCAACAGGCCGCCGATAATGCTGATATTCTTGTAGAAATGGATCATGTTGTCATAGCGCAGCATGCCGGACATGTTCCAGAATGGATGACCGATCAGGCCGGTAATCAGCGTGTAGGCCGCCAGGATCAGGGCCAGCGGCGTGGTCAGCACCCCCGCCACGATGGCCAGCCCGATCCCCAGTTCCGTCACAGTCGCAAGAACCGCCGCCAGTTCCGGAAACGGGGCATGGGTCTGCGCCATATAGGCGACGGCGCCGCCGAAATCGCTCAGCTTTCCCCAGCCCATCACCAGGAACAATGTTGCCAGAAGGAGACGGGCGGTCAAAAGAAGCGCGTCGCGGGAAAATGCGTTTATCGTGAACATGGCAGAGGCTTTCCGGTTTCTATGTTCTGCGGACCGGGGAGCCTCGCACCTGCTGCGATCATCGCCGGCCTGTCTGTTCGAAACCGTATCGTCCTGCCTGTCCTGGATAAATAGAAACAATATAAACTGTTTATTTCCATTTTTTATCTACAGGTCGAAACGGGCGCAGCCGTAGGCAAACCCTTGCCCCACCCGTTTGGAAAACCGGGACACGAACGGGATGCAAGGGCCGAGGCCCTTGCCGGGTTCGGGCAGCGCCCGACCTTACGAGGCAATCGCCCCGTGCGCCCTGATCTACACCCAAGGCCGGGCCACCACCTGGACATTCCGGCAGGGACGCGCGTCTGCCCGTTGACGCTGCACGGGCGCCTGCGCCTCGGCGCCGCCGAGGGTATCCAGGCCGCGCCCCTGGCCGACCTGGGACTGACCATCGCCTCCGACTGGATATTCCGCGCCAGAACTGGCAAATGGCCGCGTCCCGCGCGTGCTGGAGGACTGGGCGCTGCCGGCGATCGACCTGTGGGCGGTCTTTCCCGGGGCCCACCCGACCCGCGCGAAAGCCCGTGCCTTTATGGAATTCGTCAACACTCTTCTGGCAACGTCCCAGACCACACCTGTCGGGTGGACGGCGTCACTGGCGCACATCACCCAAATGACGTTACTCTGGCGCATTGGACAGGAGAGCGTTTCGATGCGGATAGCGATAACCGCCATGGCAATGGCGGCCACGATGACAGCGACGATGGCGGGCGCCGCCCATGCGGCCCCCGTGGAACATCCCCAGGCCGACAGCCAGGCGCTCGACCTCGCGGAAAAGGCCATCGCGCTGCGGTCGGTCATCGGACCCGGCAACCAGACGCCCCAGGTCGCGACGCTCTACAAGGCGGCGCTGGTCGCGGGCGGCTTTTCCGATCAAAATATCACGATCACGCCCGTCGACGACACGGCCTACCTGATCGCGCGCTGGCCCGGAAGCGATCCGTCGCTGAAGCCGCTGGTCATTTCGGGGCACATGGACGTGGTCGAAGCCAAGCCGTCCGACTGGCAGCGCGATCCGTTCAAGCCGGTGGTCGAAAACGGCTACCTGTTCGGCCGGGGCGCGACGGACATGAAGCTGGACGGCACGCTGGCCATCGCCGCGCTGAACGAGCTGAGACGGGAGGGATACAAGCCCCGCCGCGATATCATCATCGAATTCTCGGGCGACGAGGAAACGACGATGAAGACCAGCGCGATCATCGCCGGCAAGCTGTCGAATGCCGACCTCGTGCTCAACATCGACGGCGGCGGCGGCGTCCTGGACGAACATACCGGCAAGCCCGATTACTTCACCTGGAAGGGCGCCGAAAAGAGCTACGCCGATTTTGAAATGACAGTCACCAATCCGGGGGGCCATTCGTCGGAACCGCGTGCCGAAAACGCGATCGACCAGCTGGCCGCCGCGCTGTTGCGGATCCAGCATTATCAGTTCAAGCCCGAACTGAACGACCTGACCCGCAGCTATTTCCTGAACGCCGCGAAATGGGAGCCCGGGAAAATCGGCATCGCGATGCGCGCCTTTGCCGCGAATCCCGCCGACAGGAAGGCTATCGCCACCCTGACCGCCGACCCGTCCATGATCGGCAAGATCGGCACGACCTGCGTGGTGACCATGATCAATGGCGGCCACGCGCTCAATGCCCTGCCGCAACGCGCGACCGCCAATATCAATTGCCGCATCTTCCCCGGCCATCCTCGTGCCGCCATCATGGCGGAACTGGAAAAGGTCGCCGCCGATCCGAACGTACATTTCGCCGACGTCACCACGGGTTCGGTGGCCACCGACGCCTCGCCCATGCGCCAGGACCTCATCTCGGCCGTGGACAAGGCGATGAACGAGACCTATCCCGGGGTTCCGGTGTTTCCCAGCATGTCGTCGGGCGCCAGCGACAGCATGTGGTTTCGCAATGCCCACGTGCCCAGCTATGGCGTGAGCGCGCTCTTCATCAAGGAATCCGAGAATTTCAGCCATGGCCTGAACGAGCGCACGCCCATCGCCGGTATTCCGCTGGCGATCGATTATTACCTGTCGCTGTTCACCAGCCTGTCGCACTAGGAACCCAAGGGGGCCGCGGCCCCCAGGTCGGGCTTTGCCCGAACCCACCAGGGCCGGAGGCCCTGGACCCCGATCCTGAATCAGCGGATTGGTTTCCAAAGGCCCCTGGCCTTTGGCGGGTTCGGGCAGTGCCCGACCTTAAAAAAATCCTCATCAGATCATTCAAAGCCCGGCGCACGCGCCATACGCCCTGACCGGAGATGCATTCCATGATTTCTCGTCGTCCGTTCGCAGCCCTGATTCCCGTCGTGGCCCTTGCGACGCTGACGTCCGCGCACGCGGCCCCGCCCGCGTCCTCCCCCTGGGCGCCGGTCGATCCGGCCCGCATGTCGGCCGCGATCGGCACGCTTGCCTCCGACGACTTCCAGGGCCGTTCCCCCGCAACGGAAGGCGAGGCCCGGACGGTCGCCTGGCTGATCGCACAATATCGAAAGATCGGGCTGGAACCCGGTGGCGAGGCCGGCGGCTGGACCCAGGAGGTGCCGCTGCTGCGGACACGGATCGGGACGCCGTCGCGGCTCGACGTCACGATCGGCGGGGCGGCCATGCCGCTGGAGCTGAAGAAGGACGTCTATCTGGCGACCCTGTCGCCGGTCGAGCGGATCCGGATCGATTCCGCGCCGATGGTCTTCGTGGGGTATGGGGTGCATGCACCCGAACGCCAGTGGGACGATTATAAAAATGTCGATCTCAAAGGCAAGATTGCCGTCTTCCTGATCAACGATCCGGATTTCGACGCCAGGCCGGGCGAACCCGTCGCCGGACGGTTCGGCGGCCGGACGATGACCTATTACGGCCGCTGGACCTATAAATATGAGGAGGCCGCGCGGCGCGGCGCCATCGGCGCGCTGATCGTGCATGATACGCCGGGCGCCTCCTATCCCTGGACGACGGTGATCGCGCCGGGTGGCGAGGCGTTCGATATCGTGCGCGACAACACGACCGACAGGCCGGTGCCGCTTCAGGGCTGGCTGGAAGGCGACGCCGCGACGCGCCTGTTCGCCCGCGCCGGACTGGACCTGGCGACCCTGCGCGTGAAGGCGCGCGACCCGGCGTTCCAGCCCGTGACGATTCCGGGCGCGACCCTGACCGCGGATGTTCCGGTTTCGGTCGCCCATCTGCGCAGCCACAATGTCATCGGCAAGCTGACCGGCGCGAAATATCCCGGCGAGACCGTCATGTACGGCGCACATTGGGATGCCTTCGGCGTCGGTACCGACACGCAGGGCCGGCCGGTGATCCGGCGTGGCGCCATCGACGACGGGTCGGGAATCGCCGCCGTCCTGGAAATCGCCCGTGCGTTCAAGGCCGGTCCGAAACCGGCCCGGACGGTGATGTTCGCGTCCTGGACGGCCGAGGAACGCGGGTTGCTGGGTTCGACATGGTACGCGGCGCATCCGCTGGCGCCGCTGGCGAAGACGGCGGCGAATTTCACCATCGACGTGCTGCAGATGGCCGGCCCCGCCCATAATGCCTTCGTCATCGGCGCCGGGCAGGACAGCCTGCAGGACGACCTCGCGACCGCCGCCGTTTCGCAGGGTCGCACCGTGCAGCCCGAGACCCGGCCCGAACGCGGCGCGTTCTATCGCGCCGACCATCTGCCCTTCGCCCGCGCAGGCGTGCCCGTCGTCGCAATGATGGACATGGCCGGCCCCTACGACCTTCTGTCGGGCGGGGTCCCGGCCGGCGAGGCATGGCTGAAGGCCTATATGGCCTGCTACCATCAGGCCTGCGATGCCTGGAGCGCGAACTGGGACCTGCGCGGCGCGGCCGAGGACGCGGCGCTGGTCTACCAGGTCGGGCGCGCTGTCGCATTCTCGCATGACTGGCCGCAGTGGAAGGCGGGCTCCGAATTCGCCGCCATTCGCGCGGAGAGCGCTGCCGAACGGGGTGGGGAGTAAGAGGAACTCAAGGGGCTTTGCCCCTTGGACCCCAGCATTTGACATCCGGTCATTCCGGGATCTCGAGGCCGGACATATTGTTTCTCTTTGAATCATGACTTCGGGGCCGGGCGCCTTATCGTGACAGGGGTATCCTTGTCACGATGGAACGCTCATGCTGCGGCATATCTTTGCTGGATTGGCCTGCCTTTCTCTGGAATCGGTCGTGGTTCCAAGCTGCGCGGCCACACTCCTGACCGATGACGTCAAGGACGGGGCGTCGCCGACATATTATTCCGGGCAGTGCGGCGGCCGGTTCGCATGCTCCCGCCTCGGCGTCACGATCGGGAACGGCAGCCTGACGATCGACATGACGAACCTTTTGAAGGACGGCAGTCCGGCCTCTCTCGACGGCGACCTCCTGGACGAGGACGACGACCACGCCACCTATGCCCTGCGCACGCTGAAATCCCGCTTCACGCATCTGGATTTCGGCATCAACGCCTTTCGTTCGACGACGGCGCCGCGAAGCACATGCACCGTCCGCTATCGCGACAAGACGTTTTCAAGCCTGGACTGCACCTATTACGTCGGCAATGATTTCGGCGATTTCGAACCGACGCAGTTCAGCTTCTTCCGGCGGGCCGGCACCCCCTGACCCCGGGCCGGGGTATTGAACGATATGTTTCGTACAGCGCAGAAACAGCATCGGATTATCACATTTCGTGACATTCCCGAGGCTCGTCCCCCACGCCCTTTTCAACGATGATGACCTCGGCCCGAACAGGGAGTATCCGATGCCGAACCAGTCCGTCATATCGCGTGCCTGCCCTGCAATGGACCGGTCGACCTTCGGCAGGAAAAAGGCATGAGGCGCAGGAGGCTGTTTGAAAATGCGGGCCGCGCCGCGCCCGGCGTGTATTTTCGGACGCCGGAGCGCAATGCAGGAAACGCGCGTCGGATTGCCGTCGGCCCATATTTTCAGACAGGCTTCAGGACGTCGATACTTGGCTGCCTGGCCCTTCTTGCGACCTTGGGGGCCTGCAGCCCGTCCCCGGACGAAAATCCGTCGCAATGCCGGCGTGGACCACCAGGATCGCGGACAGGAGAGGGCGGTCACGGCGGGTTCGGTGGCCTGCATGGCGGCGGCCTGGGGTCCCCCGGTGGCGGCATGATGGGCGGCCGTTTCGGCGGCGGTTTTGATTCCGGCCACCGACAGGGTGGCCCGGGCCGCTGCGGACCGCGCCCGGGCGATGGGCCGGACCGACAATCCTCTGCCGCGCCAGGCAGGACGTCCGACAGGCAGGAGACCGTTACCTCTTCGGATATCCAGATTGGCGATCCGCGTTGACGTCCCGTTCCCCATGAAGCGCACGTTGCCGTTTCTGTGCGGCCTGGCCCTCCTGGCCGGATGCGCCTCGCCGCCTCCGGCACGCGACGATGATGGCCTGCCCGTCATCGACGGTCCACGCGGAAACCGCTCGGCCGGCGGCAGGGGAGGCGGCCAGGGCGTCTGGTCCGATATTCTCCGCACCGCCATGCAGACGGGCATGCAGGCCGGCATGGGAATGCTGCACCATTGATCGCATCCGGAAGCTGACAGGCCCCGCGGATGGTCCGGCGCAAGCTTCTCCGGCCCATTCAGAATGACGCGCTGACGGTACCAAAAAACTGCCGGACCGCGCCGCGCTCCAGCGACTGATAGTCGCCGCTCAGCGGGTTGCCGTTTTCGCCCATCATCGAAATATATTTCGTATTCAGCAGATTATAGACGTTGAACCCGACGGACAGATTCTTCAGCGGCCCGTACTCTCCGAAATGGTACTTCGCCCCGAGCGTCACGAGCCAGTAAGCGGGGACGGACGTATCGTTAACGTAGGAGAAATAGCGTTTCGAGTAGTAATTGGCGTCGATATGCGCTTCGGCGCCTTTCCAAGCATAGCTCAGGCTGGCTTTGTACATGACCTGCGGAAAATTGACGACCTTCTTGCCCTTCATGGCGTAGACGGCGTCCGGTTCAACGAGGTCGCGACCGTAGGTGGAATGATTGTAGCTCACGCTGTTGTAGATGGAGAGGCCCCGGAACGGTCGAAGGGTCAGTCCCGCGTCCATCCCGTACATCGAGATGCTGCCGGTATCGACCATGGTCGTGATGGGGAAATTCAGCGTGCCCTCCGTCGCCTGCTGAAGCCTGTGGCGGACGTCGGCGTGATAACCGTCCAGCGAGGCCGTCACGACAGGCGAAGTGTAGCGGTATCCGACGAGGTAGACCCAATCCTTTTCCGGTTTAACCGAATGCTGGAGCGTCCTGAAGGCGTCCTGATTCTGCACGCCCCAGAGCGAGCCGCTGCCCCAGGGCGCGACGGCATAGCCCCGCATGTTCTCGGCCACGTCGAAATACAGTTCGTGACCGGGGAGAAACCGCCAGTTCGCGCTGACGTTGGGCAGGAAGGCGGACGCGGCGGTCATGCCGCCGTTCGCCAGCGCGGCCTCACCGGTGTAATCGGTGTTGTTGTAATTCGCACCGCCCGACGTGCTGACGATCATGCTGCGGAACCCGGCGTGGATATCCAGGTTTTTCAGGACATGATAGGTATCTGCCAGGAAATACTGGAAGGTGTTGGTCGTCCATTTGAAGTCATAGGATGTCAGGAAGGCAGGACCGTACGTGTTGTACGGCCCTACGGTCTTGAGCGGCGCGCCCTGTCCCAGAAGCGGCTCGTTGAAGAAATACTGCCCTGATTCCTGATTGTTGTTTTCCAGCCAGATTCCGGTGTTCAAGCTGTTGCGCGCGATGTCGTAGCGGACGGCCGATGTCATGCCGTAGCGGACCTCCCGCGATTCCCATACCTGTTCCGAGAAGGGGGCCCCGGTGGCCGAGGGCTGCCACGGATCGCCGTAGGTGGTGTAGAGGACTTCGCTGTTTCCATAGAAGTTGGTTTGCCAGCGCAGGTGATCGGTCATCTCGAAATCGAGATTGAGCGCGCCGAGATAGGAAACCTGATGCTGCCCGCCGTCATAGAGGCTGACCGACCAGGGTTCCTGACCGGTGATCTTGTCGTATCCCGGCGGAAGGTAGGTTCCCTGGGCGACGTGATAGGCGGTGGCGTAGTCGGGATAGAAATACTCCGTGCGCCAGCCAAGCTTGTTCAGGATTTCAAGAGACTGGTCGGCATAACCCCACTGCGAGTTGTTCGACCAGTTCATGAAGGCGGACACCCTGGACGCGTTATTGACGGGCTGGACAAGCTTCGCCTCCGCCTGTTGCCCGAGCTGGTTGCCGTAGCCCTTCCATTTCTGCGTGTCGGAGCGTGCATAGGCCAGGTACATCTTCGTGCCGGTCCGGTTCATCGCGCCGGTGTCAAAACGGCCGTACGTCCGGAAGGAGGAATTGCTTCCGAAAACCTGCGACACTTTTCCGCCCATTTTATCCGCCGGGTCGTCGCTGACGAAGCGGATCGCACCGCCGAGATTGGTGTTCGACGGAACGTCGACGGCGCCGCCGCCCTGGGAGACCGACATAAAGCCGATATCATCGGTGATGATGGCCTGGCTGACATTCAGGCCGCTGATCGTATTGTAGGACTGATCATTAAGCGGGACGCCGTCGAGCGTCATGCCCAGCCGGTCCCAGAAGAAGCCACGCATGTAGAGGCTGCTCGACCAGGCGTCGAGCCCCAGCGCGTCGCTGGAACTGAAGCTGAGGCCCGGCGTGCGGGCGGCGAGGATCTTGAGCGGGTTCGTGCCTTCGACGAACTGTTCCATGACGGCCTTGCCGACGGCTTCCTCGCTGCCGTGCGAGACCGCACGGCTGGTCTGCACCACTATGGATTCGCTGTCCGGCCTCGGTGCGGCCGGAGGCATATGCCGTGTTCGCGCGGCTGCGTTCGGGCGAGCGGCAACCGGACCGGCCGCTGCCGGTCCGGGATGATGCCGATGGGATGTCGCGGATGCCTGGGGAGACATGGTGGCAGCCCAGGCGGTGGACGTGAGAAGCACGGCCGAGCAAATGCCTGTGGAGCAGCGAACGAGCAGGCATGACGACAGGCGCGACGTCGCGCGGTGAGTATATGCCATGATTATTACCCTATCTTTGCTGCGGCGGGACAGCGCGGGATGTCGAAACGTTCGGAGACGTGTCTTTCTAGGTATAGCCCCGGCTGACCAGGCATTCCTGGACAGCGCGTTCCGCCTCGTCGATTGCGATATTCGTAAAGGCCGACGCACCTGAATCCGCGTTGGCGATGGCGATCCGGCCGAAGGGGCGGCGGCCGACGACATGCGGCTGTTCGGCCTCCGGGAATTCGGGGTCGCCAAGCGTGTCGTATGTGTATGCGTATCCATGCGGCCACCGGTTGACGGTCAGGCCGAGGATGTCCTGTTCCTCGTTGAAACCATGCGGTCCGAAAATGCGCTGAAGCTGCGCACGCGTTTCCTTCTCTATGGTCTCGAACGATGTCGCGAGCATTTCCGCCCGGCCCATGCGGTTCTGTTCCTTGCGCGGATGGCCGGGAAAATTCGGATTGCGCAGCATGTGGAGCGTGACGGGCTCGTCGGGCGAAAGTACTGTCTCGAATGCGCCGAAGCGCGCCGGGCTGTCGAGAAGCAGGTGCTGATAGTAGCCGTGCGGAACGCTGAGGCTGCTGATGCCGGCCTGCTTCCAGGCACGCCAGTTGCCGAGGACGACGCTGGTGTACATCATCGGCACCTTCGACGGATATTTCAGCGCCTCTTTCTGAGGGTCGGGCAATTCCGGAACGATGTAGGGAATGATGTTGTTGAAGCAGGCCAGGACCACGTTCTCGGCCGTGACCGCATGGCGTGCCGGGTCGGAGCCGTCCGGCTTCTGATACACGATACGCACCGGCGCCTTTCCGGCGGCCTTGTCCTGCGCGCTGGCCCCCCCGACATGTTCGACCCGCACAACCATCTGTCCGAGCCGGATGCGGACCGGCGATCCGGCCCTGTCCAGTTCGCCGTAATCCGCCTGCGCCGTTACGATGCTTTCCATGTTCTGCGGCGTTCCGAAGACTGCGGAAACCAGCTGGCTGACGAGCAGGCGGGCGATGGAGGCGTTGCCATCGGGGAAATGAAAGACAGGGGAATCGTCGACCGGGTCCTGCTCGATCCCCATGCCCGCGAAGCCCGGCGCGCCGTAGCGCATGGCCATGAAGGCGGGACAGCTGTCGACACGCATGTTGTTGCGATATCCGTCGCCATGGAAGAAGGCGACGGCCTGGTCGGGCAGTTTCGCGTAGTTTCGAAGAAAGGTTTCATAGCTGATGGATTGCAGGAGAACCCGGCGGGCCCGCGGCGTCATGCCGGGCAGGAAGTTGACGCGCGGGTCGTGCAGATGGATGAGCGCCCGGCGGGACGGTTCGTCCAGCGGGGCGTCCTTCCAGAACGACGCCGGTGCATTCGGTGTATAGCCCGCCAGGATGCGATCGGCCGTGAAATGGTCGCTGTCGAAGAAGACACCCCGATTCATGCCGGAGAATATCCTGGGCTGCTCGATTCCGCCGGTGCGGGACAGGTCGACGCCGAGCTCGGAAAGCAGCGACTTTGCCGTGAAGCTGTAGGGGAAGGGCGATTCGATGCTCATCGTGCCGCCATAGGACAGCAGCGTGCGCCCCTGGATGCGGTACTCGTTTCTTTTGGCATGGCCGCCGAAATCGTCGTGATTGTCGATGACGAGAACGCGCGTGGCCGGCCCGAGCGCGCGACGATAGAACCAGGCGGCGCTGAGCCCGGAAATTCCGCCGCCGACAACGACAAGATCGTAATGTTCGCCGGTGTCGCGGGCCTGAACGGGCCCGGTGAAGCCGCCGTCGCGTGCGACATGGGCGATTTCGAACGAACCGGGATACTGGCCGCGCAGACCCTGCTTCAGCGGCGGATCGTCGGCGCGGGCGGTGGTGGAATCCGCTGCCGAGGCGGCGTATGATCCGCCCAGCAGGCCGGAGAGCGTGACGGCGGAGACACCGTTTATGAAGTCTCGTCGTGTTATGGAGGATCTTTTCATTTCGGAAACCTCTTTCCACGGGTGATGCACTGTCGCCTGCCGGGGCGGGCATCCGGTTCAGAAGGTGGCCGGACCGGGGGATGGCGGGACGAAGGGAAAAACCTGGCGGTCGAGCAGTTCGGCGACGGCGCGATGAGCGGCCTCGAACGCGGCGTCGGTATGGGGACTGGCGGCGGAATCCGCATTGGCGATGGCGATGCGGCCGAAGGGCTGGCGGCCGGTGACGCAGGGGCGGCTTTCCGATGCGGTGAAAACCCATTCGGGCGGGTCGTAGAGACTGTTGTAGGTATAGGCGTAGCCGTGCGGCCAGCGATTGACGGTGATCGCCGCGATGTCCCTGTCCGCGTCGAAGCCGCCTGGTCCGAGGATATGTTGCAGTTGTCCCCGTATTTCCCTCTCGAAGGTGTCGAAGGAGGTGGCAAGGAGCATGGCGCGGCCGGCGCGATGCTGATCGCGTTTCGTCGGCAGGCCGGGCGCCCCGAAGGTCTTGATCATGCGCACGACGTTCGGCATCGCGGGGTCGGATGGCGCCTTGAGGCCGCCGAGCGACGCCGCTTCGGCAAGCTGCACCTGTTCGAAATACAATGTCGGACAATCGACCTCGGCGACACGAAGTTCATGAAAGGCGCGCCAGTTCCGGATCGCGACGTTGGCGTAGACGATCGGCCCCTTGACGCCGTAGGCGAGGGCGTCCTTCTGATGCGCCGGCATGGTCGGCACGAGATAGGGGATGACCATGTTCCAGCAGGCAAGCACGACCTGCCGGGCGCGAATGCGGGTGATCGTATCCGGATGCGGGTTGCCGGCCGGGGCGCAGAGGATGGAGACGGTTTCGGCCTGATCGGGCGGCCCGTCATGCGCGACGTTCAATGCCAGGGTGGACAGGCGGATGCGCGTCGGATTGCCGGCGAGATCCAGCCTCGCATAGTCGAATGTCGCCGTTCCCATCTCATCCTGGGTCCGCGCCCTGGTGGCGCCAGGGACGAGCGAGGCGACCAGGAGGCGGGCCAGGGTGGCGTTTCCGTCCGGAAAATGCACGGACTCACCGCTTTCGGCCTGCCTGCCGTGCTGTCCGCCGGGAAGATCGGACAACAGGCCTTCGGGCAGTTCACCCAATCCGAGGCCGGAAAAACCGGGATAGCCCATCGCCCAGGCAAACAGGGCCGGCATGGCATCGGCGCCGACACAGAAGACGCCCGCCCCGGCCTTGCTGAAGATCCACGCGACGGACGGATCGACCTTGGCGCAATCAAGCAGATAGCGGTCGTAGGCCATGGTCGCGAGGCGCTTCTTCTTTTCCGCGACGCTGGCACCGGCGAGATAGTCGGGTTGCCGCGACGCCAGCAGCCTGGCCAGATCGGCGCGGGCTTTTTCGCCGAGCGGCGCGTTCGCGACGAAATCGGGGCCGAAGCCGTACCAGGATGTGCCGGGCGGGACGTGTCTGGGAACGAGTGCGTCGGAGGCCCAGCTTTCCCGGTCGAAGAAAAAGGCGCGATCCATGCCGAGCCGTTCGTGCAGGCCGGCCTCCCGCCGGTTCTCGCGCAGGTAGGCGGAAATATCGACACCGATCTCGTCGAGTATGCGTTTTGCCCATTCGTTGTAGCGGGCAGGGGATTCGATTTCGAGCGTGCCGCCGTTGAGGGCCAGGAGGCGGCCGTCGACGACGAATTCGTTGCGTTTGGCGTGCCCCCCGAAATCATCATGATTTTCGAGGATCAGGACGGATTTGCCCGACCCTGCGTAGCGGTGGAAGAAATGGGCGGCGGCCAGGCCGCTGAGGCCGCCGCCGACCACGACGAGATCGTAGAGTTCGCCGTCGTCGTGCCCGCCGGTCGGCCGAAGGGTACCGTCGCGCAAGGCATGGGCGGCTTCGAACGCGCCGGGATGGCTGCCGCGCAGGCCGGTCCTGCGGGGCGGCGGCACGCTGTCCGGGTCGGTGGCGCCGAAAGCGGGGAATATGCTGCAGGAGACGGTGGCGCATGCCGCGGCAGTCGTGACGCCGTTGATGAAATCCCGTCGCGTGATCGCGGGCCTTGTGGTCGTGGACCTTTGTCCTGACCCGGGGGGCGGGCATCCGGGCCTTGGATCGGGTCGGTCGGACATGGACGTGCGACTCCGTAGCATGTTTCCTGACGACCCGGTATTTACGGTTGAGGCATGCCGGACGGCGGGAAAGACGCAAACAGTGCGTGAGTGATGAGTTCGTTATAGTATCGTGATGAAACGAGTGCAAGATTTTTTACTATAGTGAAAAAATAGATGTATCTGGGCGTGCGATTATCGGTTCGTGAAGGATGTGCATGGAAAATCTGGACGGCGCCCTGGGACGGCGCCTGCGTGAACGGAGAAAGTCGCGGGGGCTGTCGCTACAGCAGATTGCCGATCAGGTCGGGATTTCGGTCGGGCATCTGAGCCAGATCGAGCGCGGCATGTCCTCGCCGTCCGTGCGGGATCTGATTCGTATCGCGGAAATTCTGCAAACTTCGGCAGGGGAGCTACTGGACCTGTTCGAAGAGCCGTCGCGGGACCGGATTGTGGTGCGACATGCGCAGCGGCCGGCTGTCGCGCTGAAGAACGGGATCACGAAACTGCTGCTGACGCCGCATGAGGAGGCGCCGCTGAAAATGTTCATGGTGACCCTGGCGCCGGGCAGCACGACGGGCGACGAATTATACGCACATGAAGGAATCGAAGCCGGACTGGTTCTGGAGGGCCGGATCCGGCTGATCGTGGAACACCGGGAGATGCTGGTGGGCCAGGGCGACAGCTTCCGCTTCACGAGCGATCGGCCTCATCGCTTCATGAACGCTCATGACGGGGAGAGCCAGGTGCTCTGGGTGAATTGCTCGATGCTTCCCGTGCATCTGGTCTGATATCCGACAACCGCGCTGCGAGGCGGCTTCGCATACCATCGGGATCTGGGCGTTTCCCATCCGCCGTCTTTAAGGCATGCCTCGGGGCGCTGCGCTGAAACCCGCCAAAGGCCGGCGGCTTTGGGAGCCGATCTGTTTTATTCGTGATCGGGTTTCGGGGTCTCGGGCACTTCCGGCTGGTGCGCCATCCGTGCCAGATGCTCGACCATCGGGGTCAGGCGGCGGACGATCAGCCGGACGCCGTTTGGGTTGGGATGGATATGGTCGGCCTGGACCAGACCGGGATGGGCCGCCACGCCATCGAGGAAGAACGGATCCCACAGGATGCCCGGGCGGTGCGACAGGCGGTCGAACACCGCGCGGAAGGATTGCGCGTAAGGGGCACCCATGTTGGGCGGCGCATACATGCCCGACAGCAGCACCGGCAGATGCAGCGCCTGCAGGCGATCGAGAATGGCCGTTATGTTGCGCTCCATCCGCGCCGGGTCCAGGCCCCGCAACCCGTCATTGCCGCCCAGTTCGACGATGACCGCATCCGGCCGGTCGCCCAGCGCCCAGTCCAGGCGCGCGAGGGCATCGGTGCTGGTATCGCCCGACACGCCGCCATCCAGCACCGTGATCCGATCGCCCCGCGCGTCGAGCGCGGCCTGGAGCTGCGCGACGAACCCGTCGCCATGCGCCAGGCCATAGCCCGCGATCAGCGAATCCCCCAGCGCGAGGATCCGGACCGGCCGGTCCGCGCCGTCCGCCGCCCGGCCGGGCGGGGCCATGCACACCGCGCCGCACAGGCACAGGGCGGCAAAAAGGGTTCGGGCCATTCGCCCCGGCCATGTAGCGTATGAGACGGGGCAACCCGGATTGTCGGAAGGATTACGCATGGACGGCGAAGGATTCCCGAGTGGACGGCCGGCTCTGGTAGAGGCGGAGGATCTGTGGCTGACAGTGCCGGCCCGTCCATCGGGGGTCAACCCGAAGGGCGACCCCCATGGCGGCCAGGGCGCCGGCGGCGGCCTGGACATCCTGTCCGGCGTCAGCCTGCGGGTGGGCGAGGGCGAGGCCGTGGGCATCGTCGGCCCGTCCGGGTCGGGCAAGACGTCGCTGCTGATGCTGCTGGCCGGGCTGGAACGCCCGACGCGGGGCCGGGTTCGGATCGCGGGCACGGTGCTGGGCGAGCTGGATGAAAACGCGCTGGCCCGCTTCCGCCGCCGGACGACGGGCATCGTCTTCCAGTCCTTCCAGCTGATCCCGACCATGACGGCGCTGGAAAACGTGCTGGTGCCGCTGGAACTGGCCGGCCGCGCCGACGGGGCCGCGGCCGCGACGGCCGCCCTGGCGGCGGTGGGGCTCGACCGGCGGCTGGGCCATCTGCCGACCGAACTGTCGGGCGGCGAGCAGCAGCGCGTCGCGCTGGCGCGCGCGTTCGTCACCCGGCCGCGCCTGCTGCTGGCCGACGAACCCACGGGCAATCTGGATACCCGCACGGGCGAGAGCGTGATGACGCTGATGTTCAGCCTCCAGCAGCAATATGGCACGACGCTGGTGCTGATCACCCACGATCCGGCGCTGGCGGCCCGATGCGACCGCCGGTTGCATGTCCGCGATGGCCGGGTCACGACCGATCATCCCCTGCGGCAGGACGGTCCATGAGCCCGGCCGCTACGCCCGACACCACGCCCGACCTCGCCCGCGACGCCGGGCCGACGGGCCTGTCGGCGCTGCGGCTGGCCGCACGGCTGGCCCTGCGCGACCTGCGGGGCGGCATCGGCGGTTTCCGGATCGTGCTGCTCTGTCTGGCGCTGGGGGTGGCGGCGATCGGCGCCGTCGGCGGGTTGCGCGCCATGATCCAGGACGGGATCGCGGACCAGCAACGCACGCTGCTGGGCGGGGACCTGGCGATCGACAGCAGCGATCCGCTGCCGGAGGCACTGTCCCGCTTCGTCACCGCACGTGGCGGCCGGATCTCGCAGGTGCTGCGGATGCGCTCGATGCTGTATGCCCCGCGCGAGGTCGCGGGCGACGGACCGGGCGGGCGGATGCTGGTCGAAATCGAGGCCGTCGACGCCGCCTATCCGCTGGTCGGCACCGTGGCCAGCACGCCGTCCCGCCCCCCCGGCCAGGCCCTGTTCGCCGACACCGACCCGCCCGGCGTGCTGGCCGAGCCGATCGTGATCGACCGGCTGGGCCTGAAAGCCGGGGACATGCTGCGGATCGGGTCGGCCCGCTTCCGACTGGCGGGGACATTGACGCACAGTCCCGACAATGCCGGCGGCGTCGTGCTGGCGCCGACCGTGATGATGGACCGCCGGGCCCTGGACGCCGCCGGCCTGCTGCAGGTCGGCGCGCTGGCCAGCCGGTCGCTGCGGATCGCCCTGGATGGCCCGGACGGGGGACGAAGCCTGCGCGCGGCATCGCTGGCCGGCGCCATCGCCCGGCAATTCCCCGACCAGGGCTGGCGTATCCGGGGCGTGGCCGACGCCGCGCCGGGCCTGACGCGCACGATCGACCAGGTCGCGCGGTTCATGGGCCTGACCGGCCTGACGGCCCTGCTGCTGGGCGGCCTGGGAGTGTCGGCGGGCGTCGCCTCGTGGCTGGAGGGACGGGGACGCACCATCGCCGTCCTGCGCTGCCTGGGGGCGCCGGCACGCCTGATTTCCCTGACATTCGGCCTGCAGGTCATGGGGCTGTGCGGCATCGGTATCGGCGCGGGCATGGCCGCCGGCCTGGTGCTGCCGTCGGTGGCGGTCCATGCCCTGTCGGGCCTGCTGCCGGTGGCGCCGGCCCGGGCGCTGTCGGTCTGGCCCGTGCTGCTGGCCGGCCTGTTCGGCGCGCTGGTGGCCGCGTTTTCGGCCATCGTGCCGCTGGTCCGGGCAGCCGCAACCCCGCCGGCCGCCCTGTTCCACGACCAGGGACGCAGGCGGGCGCTGGATCGCGCCGGCCGGATCCGGACCGGGGCCGCGCTGGGGACCTGCGCAATCCTGCTGGGGCTGCTGGCGGTCGTGATGACACCCGACAGCATGTTCGTCGCCGGGTTCCTCGGCGTGGTGCTGGGGGCGGCCGGGGCTCTGGCACTGGCCGGCCTGGGACTGCGCCACCTCGTCGGCGGGGTCGTGGGGCACATGGGGACGGAATGCGGCGTACTGCGGCTGGGACTGGCGCTGTTCGCCCGGCCCGGCGCGCCGACGGCCCGCCTTCTGGTCGCCCTGGGCGCGGGACTGGCGGGCATGGCGACGATCATCCTGGTCGAAGGCGCCATCATGGCGCAATTGCGCGACCAGCTGCCGCGCCATGCCCCGTCCTTCTACTTCGTGGATATACAGCCCTACGATCTGGAACGGTTCGACAGCGTGGCGCGCGCCCAGCCATCGGTGCACGAGATCCAGCAGCTTCCGTCGATGCGCACGCGGGTCGTCGCGATCGACGGGGTGCCGGCCGAACAGGTGCCGGCCACCCCGCAGACAAGATGGGCCCTGCGCGGCGACCACGGGCTGACCCTGTCGGCAACGCCCCCGCCGGGCACGAAACTTGCCGCCGGGGCGTGGTGGCCGGCGGATTATGACGGGCCGCCGCTGCTGTCGCTCGATTCCGGCGTGGCCGCCGGCTGGGGCGTGAAAATCGGCTCGGTCGTGCGGCTGAACGTCCTGGGCCGGTCGATCGATTTCCGGGTGGCGAACCTGCGCACGGTGGCATGGCGGTCGCTGCAGCTGAATTTCGCGTTCGTGGTCTCGCCGGGCCTGTTGTCGCACGCCCCGCATACATTCGTGGCCACGGTGACGACCTCCGGCCGGCCGGACCAGGATGCCGCGGTGCTGGCGGCCGTCACCGACGCCCTGCCGGGGGTCACCGGCATCCGGGTCGCCGACGTGCTGGCGGAACTGGGAACATTGGTCGCTCGCCTGGCCACCGCGCTGGCGGCGGCGGCATCGGTCGTGCTGGCGGCGGGCGGCCTGGTCCTGGCGGCGACGCTGGCGGCGGGATGGCGGCAACGCGTCGCCACGGCCGCAACCTTGCGGGCGCTGGGGGCCAGCGCGGGCCAGGTCCGGACGATCTGGCTGGTGGAATTCGTCGTGCTGGGGCTGGCCGCCGGCCTGTGCGCGGCAGGACTGGGTACGGTCGTCGCCTGGCTGGTGACACGGGGCGTCCTGCATGTGCCATGGACCGGCGCATGGGCCAACCTGGCCCTGACCCTGTCGGGCACCCTGGTCGCGATGATCGGATCGGGGCTGCTGTTCTGCCGATGGGCGCTGCGCGATGCGGGTCGGACACGATCATGACCCATATCGAACCGGGAAGGACAGGTCGGGCGTTGCCCGAGCCCACCAGGGCCCGAGGCCCTGGACCCCGATCATGGATGAACGACCGGGTTCCCAAAGGGCGACGCCCTTTGGCGGGTTTCAGGACAGCGCCCTGAGGCAGCCACCCACGACCCGGTTCATCGGGTCAAAATCCGTTGGGCGTCAGTCCCACGCCGGGACCGCCGACGCCGTATCCGCGCCCGCTTCCGAAGCCCGTCCCCACAGATATGCTTCCGTGGATTTTTTGATCCGTGGGCACCCGCGGCATGGGGGGCGCACCCGCATCGCCGACAGGCGCCTTCAGCAGCGCGGCCCGTTCGTCGGCCGGTCGCGGGTGGGAACAGCCGGTGGCCACGCACATACCGGCAATGGCCAGCACACTGCAGGTCCTGCGGAAACAATGGTCCACCCTGGCGGAGGCCGCGTCAATCATGCCGCTCGACCTTCAATTCGCCGACGGTCAGCCTTTCCACCCGCAATTCCCGGATCGTGACCCGTCCCAGCGCCAGCCGCCCGATCGCGACCGCCCCGATGGCAAGGGCACCGATCGAAAGCGCACCGACCGCCAATGCGCCCGCGGATCCGGCCCCAAAACCCAATAGCCGCGATGTTCGACGTCCGGGTGACGTTGCATCCATGTTTGCCTTCCTGCCATGCAGGCCGTTTCACGCCGACATCTGAATCCGATCGGCAATTCGGACATGGCGTCAAAACATGATCCCGAGAGGATCAGGGTCGTGAGATCATGCAGCCATCGGCGGTAGCGGGGGAAGGGGGGCGATCTGACGGTTGTCCGTCAACGCGCCACAGAGGGGCAATTTTCGGCCCCTCAAACCTGACACTGATTTTCATAGAAACCGGCAGGAACTGGTGGAGCCAATCGGAATCGAACCGACGACCTCCTGAATGCCATTCAGGCGCTCTCCCAACTGAGCTATGGCCCCGCCGTCACCGTTGCCATTCCGTCCGGCACCGTGTGAGTGCGCGGGGTATAACTGCCGTCCGACCCATTGGCAACCCCCTATTTACGACATCACCACCCCATGCTGGCGCAGGAAACCCAGCAGCTTCAGAAGCGGCAGGCCGAGGATGGCGGCGTGCTCGCCCTCCACCCGGTCGAACAGATGGACACCGCGTCCTTCCAGAAGGTAGGCGCCCACAGACGACAGGATCGCGTCGCCCTCGGCTGTCAGGTAGCGGTCCAGGAACGCCTGGGAAAACGGTCGCATCGTCAGTTCCGGCCGCGCGACGTGATGCCAGATCGTCTGGCCGCCCCGCCGGACGACGACCGCCGTATGCAGCACATGCGTCCGTCCCCGCAGCCGCAGCAATTGCGTCCGCGCGCCGTCGCGATCGGCGGGCTTTTCGAACCATTCGCCGTCGCAGGCCAGGATCTGGTCGGCGCCGATCACCACCGCGTCAGGCACCACCGCATCGGAATTGTCGATGCGCCGCGCCTTCATTTCGGCCAGCAGCAGGGCTGCATCGTCCGGCGACGCACCTTCGGCCAGCGCCGACTCCCGAATGGCGTGCTCGTCCACGCGGGCGGGGCGGGATTCGATGTGCAATCCCGCCTGTTCCAGCAGAATCCTGCGGGTTCGGGACTGGCTGGCCAGTACTATCCGGGGCGACTCGGCCTGTAACAGGACGGGGGGCGGTACTAATGACGAGTCGCTCAAGATCCGTGTCTCCGTACTGCGATAATCAAACGGCATATCCGGCCCGGATGAGTACTGGGGTACATGGGGATAGTACTCCGGACGCTTCTTGGCCGTACCGAGTACCGTGGACAACGTCCATCGGGCTCCGTACGGTGGGTTGTACACAGCGCCTTGTCGGTAGTTTCTGGATAAGTTCGATAACCCCTTGAAGATCAGGCGCCTGCAAACTGTACACCCTGTGGGAAAGACGGGGTACGTTTTTGGAAACGTGGGTACCCCGTCATCCACAGGCCCTATATCCCTCTACAGCATTTCTTTCTTCTTATTTCATGTTTAGAGGTAGGACCCGAAACCTGGTGACGGCGTACCGGACGTTTGCCCGGGTCCTGTCATCTTCCGAGAAAGTACGGGATATTCCCGCAATGACAGGAACGAACGACGAGGCGATGACGGATACAGGGAAACCTCTTCTGCGGGTGCTCCAGGGCGAAGCCGTCTGGCCGCCCCCCCTGTGGCTGATGCGGCAGGCCGGGCGATATCTTCCGGAATTCCGGGCGCTGCGGGACAAGGCGGATTTCATCACCCGCTGCATGACGCCGGACCTGGCGACGGAAATCACGCTGCAACCCATCCGGCGCTATGCGATGGATGGGGCGATCCTGTTTTCCGACATCCTGATCCTGCCCTGGGCCATGGGTCAGTCGCTGGAATTCGTGCAGGGCACCGGGCCGGTCCTGGGCGCGATCCGGTCCGAGGCCGATCTGGCGCGGCTGGATCCCCGGCGGGTTCCCGACGCGACGGCGCCCGTGATGGAAACGCTGTCGCGCCTTCGTGCGACCCTGGACGGCCCCGATCCGATCGGCGCGGCGCAGGGCGGCAAGGTGGCGCTGCTGGGCTTCGCCGGCGCGCCCTTCACCGTCGCCTGCTACATGGTCGAGGGCCATGGTTCGCGGGATTTCGAGGCGACGCGGGGCATGGCCTATGCCAACCCGATGCTGTTCGACCGGCTGATGGACATGCTGACGCGGGCGACCGCCGACATGCTGTGCGCGCAGATCGATGCCGGGGCCGAGGCCGTGATGCTGTTCGACAGCTGGGCCGGCCTGCTGCCGCCATCGCAGTTCCGCCGCCATGTCATCGCGCCGACGCGGGCCATCGTGCAGGAAATCCAGGCCCGTCGCCCGGGTGTTCCGGTTATCGGCTTCCCGCGCCTGGCCGGGATCATGGCCGCGGAATACGCGCGTGACACCGGCGTGAAGGTCATGGCGCTGGATACCGGGACCGACATGGCCGCGATGGCCGGCCAGGTGCCGCCGGACCTGACGCTGCAGGGCAATCTCGACCCGCTGCTGCTGCTGGCCGGGGGCGAGGCGATGGCGGCGGAGGCCCGGTCGATCCGCGATGCGATGAAGGGCCGGCCGCATGTCTTCAACCTGGGCCATGGCGTGGTGCCCCCCACCCCGCCGGAACATGTCGGCGAACTCGTGCGCATCGTCAGGGAGGGGTGAGCATGCTGCCCAGGGCGGTCCGGCCGGATGGATGCCTGCGCCTCGTCATCTTCGATTGCGACGGGGTGCTGATCGACAGCGAGGGACCGTCCTGCCGGGCGGTTGCGCGCGAACTGCGCCAGATCGGGCTGGATCTGGACGATGAGGAGGCCGTGCGCCGCCTTGCGGGCAAGGCCCTGACGGTGATCAAGATCGAGGCCGAGGCCGAAACCGGCCGCGCGCTGCCGGCGGACTGGGTCGCAACGATGCAGGGCAAGCTGGTCGAGCTGATGCGGCAGGAGGCCCGGACCATCGACGGCGCGCATGGCATGCTGACGGCGGTGGTCGGGCTGGACCTGCCGGTGCGGGTCGGCTCCAATTCCTCGATCGCGGAAATGGACGTGAAATTCGGTCGGACCGGGCTGGACCGGTTCGTGGCCGACCGGATCCATTCGGCACGTGACATGGGCAAGCCCAAGCCCGATCCGGCGGTCTATCTGCATGCCGCGGAAATCGAAGGCGTGGCCCCGGACGATTGCATCGTGCTGGAAGACACCGATACCGGCGCGCGCGCGGCGCAGGCGGCGGGCATGGCCTGCGTCCTGCTGCGCCCGCTGGACCATCCGGCGCCGGACTGGCCGGGCCTGTTCCGCATCGGGCATCTGTCCGAATTCGCGCCGTTCCTGGAGCGGATCCTGGCATCGCAGGGCCGGGACGGGGGACGGTCTTGATCGAAGGATTCCTGCCGTTCCTGGCATGGTTCAAGGCCCTGCATGTGATGTCCCTGATCGCGTGGATGGCGGGCCTGTTCTACCTGCCGCGCCTGTTCGTCTATCATTGCCAGGTCACGCCCGGGTCGCCGGAAAGCGAACGGTTCAAGATCATGGAACGCAAATTGCTGCGGCAGATCATGACCCCGGCCATGATCTGCACGTTCCTGTTCGGCATCCTGCTGGCCCTGACGCCGGGCACCGTCGATTGGCATGCCGGCTGGTGGTACACCAAGATCGCCGGCGTGCTGGGCCTTGCGGGCTTTCACGGCGCATGTGCATCCTGGCGGCGGCAATTCCAGTCCGATCGCAATACGCGGCCCGAAAATTTCTATCGTGCAGCGAACGAGATTCCGACCGTTCTGATGATGATCGTGGTCATCATGGTGATTGTCCGGCCGTTCTGAAGGTCGGGTTCCGCCCGAACCCGGCAAGGGCAAAGTCCTTGTGACATGACGTGGTCGCCTGTTTTCCGGTAGATTTGGCCATTCCGGAATGGGAGGCGGCGACGATGGACGCGACGGATCATGTATTCGGGACCGACAGGATGGCGGTGCGCGTCGCTGCGGCGGGGGCGGAGCTTCATTCGCTGCGGGATGCGGCGGGGCGCGAGCTGATCTGGGCCGGCCTGCCGGCGTGGCCGCGCCATGCGCCGGTTCTGTTTCCCATCGTCGGAAGACTGGCGGACGATACGGCCTGGATCGACGGCAAGCCCTGCCATCTGACCCAGCACGGCTTCGCCCGCGACCGGATGTTCCGCTGGGTCGAGCGGACGGAGACCGGATGCACGCTGGTCCTGGACGATGATGAGGCCAGCCGCCAGGTCTTTCCCTTCCGGTTTTCCCTGACGATCGGTTACAGGGTCGATGGCGACAGGCTGCATGTCGGCTATACGCTGCATAATCCGGACGATCACGCCATTTTGCATGCGTCGCTGGGCGCGCATCCTGCCTTCGTCTGGCCTTTGCGTGCCGACGTGGCGAAGGAGGACCATGTCCTGGAATTCGCCAGTCCGGAACCCGCGCCGGTCCGGCGGGTGGCGAAGGGATTGCTGCTGCCCGACCTGTTTCCCTCGCCGATCGAGGGGCGAATCCTGAAATTGTCCGAAGATCTGTTCGCGGCGGACGCGTTGATCCTGGATCATCCGGCCAGCCGGGAAGTCATGTTCCGCACCCCGGATGGCGATGGGCTGACGATGGCATGGCATGGGTTCGAGCAACTCGGCCTGTGGATGAAACCGGGGGCGGATTTCCTGTGTATCGAGCCGTGGCACGGTTTTGCCAGCCCCGTGGATTTTTCAGGAGATTTCATGACCAAACCCGGATTGCTGCACATCGCGCCCGGGCAGGACTGGACCGCCTCATGGTCTGTAAAGCTGAAACCCGTCCCCCATTGACCAGTTGGATTCCAAGGCAGGCCTTTGATGGGGTTCAAGGGGCAAGGCCCCTTGGTCCTGAATATGGTTTCCACTTCATTATTTATGGACGGTCCTTTTTCGAATGTGCGGACGTTTCGCCAACGACCTGCCGAAGGAGCTGATGCAGCAGGTCTTCCGGACGACGGGCCCGGCCCCGGACTGGCTGGCGTCCTGGAACATCGCGCCAAGGCAGCCCGCGCCGGTCGTGCGGCGTCATCCGGCGACGGGCGAACGCAGGCTGGACCTGCTGATGTGGGGCCTGGTGCCCAACTGGGCAAAAGATATGGAGCGGCAGCCGATCAACGCGCGTGCGGAAACGGTCGCGACCTCCGGCATGTTTCGCGCCGCGTTCCGGTCCCGCCGGTGCCTGGTTCCGGCGACGGCCTATTACGAATGGAAGACCGGTTCGCTCCCCCGGCCACCCTACGCGTTCGCGCGGCGGGACGGGGCACCCCTGGCGCTGGCCGGCCTGTGGGAGTCATGGGAGTATGAGGGCGATATCCTGCGCACGTTTGCGATCATCACCACCCGGGCCAGCGACGCGGTGCGGTCGATCCACGACCGGATGCCCGTCATCGTTGAGGAGCGGGACCAGGATATCTGGCTGAATGCCCCGCCCCAGGTCGCGGGCGACCTGCTGCATGCGGCCGGGGAAGATGTCCTGCGATTCTGGCCGATCGGCATGGCGGTCAACAGCACACGCAATAACGGGCCGGAATTGCTGCAGGCGATCGGATAACCGGGCCGCAAGCCTCGGCCGCTATTCCTCGAACGTGACCGCCACGTCGCCATTTGCGGACAACCGTACGGTGTCGCCTTCGACACCGGCGATCAGGCCGATCGAGATGTAGTGACATTTGCCGTCCGCGGCGTCGGTTTTCGCAAGGCGGATGCGATGGCGCTCGACATGGTCGACGGTGCCGACATGCACGCCGTCGGCGCCGATGACGTCCGCATGTTCCTTGATCAGGGCCAGATCAACCATCGGATTTTCCCCAGTGCTCGAGATCCGATGTAACGCGACATCACATGCCCGGTTGCCGCACCTGTCAGGGATGTTCCGCCGGGTGGGCATCATCCGCCGGGGGTGATCCCGGGGCGGGCGTGCGGATGAACCAGTAGACGATGCCCAGGGACAGGACGGCGGCCGACAGGGCCAGCATTTCCATGACATTCACGCCGCTGAGATCGAGGACGATGAATTTCCGCACCGTGGCCATCATCCCGATCAGCAGGACCGAGCGCATGCGGATCATGCTGTGGGGCTGGACGTCGGGCAGGACCAGGATGGAATGCTTGAATTCCAGGGCGATGAGGACGGTAAAGAACATGCCGAACAGGCTTTGCAGCACCTGCGGGCTGGTCGGGGACAGTCCGGCGGTCAGCAGCATGTGCCCGACGGCCACGACGACGTGAAACAGCGACAGGCTGGCGATGATGACGATCAGGAACGTGAGTACGAGCATCGCACATTCCTCGAACAGGTCGAAGACTTTCGCCGTCTGCAGGAAGCCTGGTATTCGGGGAATCATGTCGGTTTGCCTCTGTCCATCCTTCGCGATGGCCGCGAAGGTAACAGAAACGCGATCATTTACACACCGTAGGGCACGAAGGCACGGAAAGGGAGGGCCGCTCAGCCCGCCGCCCGTGCGCCTGCTTCGGCCAGGATGGTGCGCAGAACCGGCCATAATTTCGGCTGGTCCGCGACGCTGACGGTAAAGCGCAGCATGGTGGACGGCGCCTGCAGGGGCGAAAACAGGGAACCGGGGGCCAGCAGCACGCCGTGGTCCGCGGCCAGGCGTGCGACGGTTTCGGAATCGCGTCCGCAATCGGCCCACACGAACATGCCCGCATAGGGCAGATGCGGCAGCATCAGGCCGCAGCCGGTCAGGGCCTCGATGCAGCGGTGGCGCGCCTGGTCGACGCGCTGGCGCACCCGCGTCAGGTGACGGGTGTAATGGCCCTCGTGCAGCAGGCGGTGCACCACGCTTTCGCCGAGGCGCGGCGTCGTCAGACCGGCCAGCAGCTTCAGGTCGGTCAGGCGCGCGATCAGGTCCGGCCGCGCGGCCAGCATCCCCACCCGCAGGCCGGCCGCCAGTGTCTTGGCATAGCCGCCGACCAGGATGACGCGGCGCAGGCGGTCCAGCGTGGCCAGCCTGATGGGGACGCCTGGATGGAAATCCGCGTAGGTATCGTCTTCCACGATCAGGAAATCGTGCCGGTCGGCCAGGCGCAGCACGTCATGGGCCGCGGCCGCGGCCAGCGTATGGCCGGTCGGATTGTGAACCGCGCTGTTGATCAGGAACAGCCGGGGCCGATGGGTCGCGGCCAGCCGGTCCAGCGCCTCCAGGTCGGGTCCGTCCGGGCCGCGCGGCACGCCGACGATCCTCGTGCCATAGGTCGCGAGCCGCCCGAAGATCAGGAACCAGCCGGGATCCTCGACCAGAACGGTGTCGCCGGGCTGCACCAGCAGGCGCAGGATCAGGTCCAGTCCCTGGGTCACGCCGGCCGTCGTCATCAGATGATGGTCGGGATGGGCCGCGATGCCCTGGCTTTGCAGAATGGAGGCCAGTTGCACGCGCAGCGGCGCATGTCCGCGCGGATGGCCGTAATCGAGAAATTCCGCGCCAGCCCGGCGGCCGACCGCACGGATGGCGGCATTGACGATATCCGCATCCAGCCAGCCCGCGGGCAGCAGGCCGGCGGCCGCCGGAATCTCGACCGGGGCGCCGTCATCGAACATGCCCCGCAGCAGCCACGCGACATCCAGCCGCGATGACGGTGCCCCGGCAGGGGAGACGGCATCGGCGATCGGTGGCGTCGCCGCCCGTCTCCGCACGAAATAGCCCGAGCCATGGCGCGGTTCGACCAGGCCGCGCGCCACAAGGCGTTCATAGGCCTCGACCACGGTGAAGCGGCTGAGGCCGGCGCTTTCCGCCATGCGCCGCACCGATGGCAGGCGGCTGCCCGGGCGCAGGGCGTGATCGGCGATGCGGGCCGAAAGCTCGTCTTCCAACTGCGCGACCAGGGTCCGGTCGCCCCCGCGCACCGGCTGCCAGCGGGGCGGCAGGGCGGAGGAGCGGGCATGTTCAACTGGCATGGTCCGGTTCCCGGTACAGTATGGAGAAAGGCAGATGAACTGTACCGGTCCTGTTCCGGCCAGATCGTCAATACTTCCGTCACGCGCGGTCCTGCAAACGGAGATTTCCCCCATGTCCGCCTTCTGGCACGATTTCGGACCCCTGGCCGTGTTCGCCCTGGTCGCGTCGATCACGCCGGGGCCGAACAATACGATGCTGGCGGCATCGGGCCTTACGCACGGCTTCCGGCGGACGCTGCCGCATATGCTCGGCGTCTCGGTCGGCTTCGTGATCATGGTGGGGTTGGTGGGCGTCGGGCTGGGCACGGTCTTCGACCGGCTGCCCTGGCTCTATGGGCTGCTGAAATATGTCAGTGCGGTCTACCTGCTGTGGCTGGCGTGGAAGATCGCCAATGCGGGCGTCGACGCCTCGTCGTCCGGGGCGGGCCGGCCGCTGGGCTTCCTCCAGGCTGCCGGCTTCCAGTGGGTAAATCCGAAAGCCTGGGTCATGGCGATCGGTATCGTGTCCGCCTATACGCCCCGGGGCGATTTCCTGTTCAACCTGCTGGTGGCCTGCCTGATCTGCGGGGCGATCAACCTGCCGACGGTCAGCCTCTGGACGGGGTTCGGTGCCGGCATGCGGCGCTGGCTGGCGCGGCCGGCCATCCTGCGCGGCTTCAATCTCGGGATGGCGCTGCTGCTGGTGGCGTCGCTGTATCCCCTGTTGCAGGAGGCCGCCGCGCGATGAGGACGATCGGCCTGATCGGCGGCATGAGCTGGGAGAGTTCGGCCGTCTATTACCGCCTGATCAATGACGGCGTGCGCCAGCGCCTGGGCGGGCTGCATTCCGCGCGCTGTCTGATGTGGTCGTTCGATTTCGCCGAAATCGAGAATGCGCAACGCACCGGTCGCTGGGACGACGCGGCGGCGCTGATGATCGACGCGGCAAGACGGCTGGAACATGGCGCGGCGGCGTTCGTGATGATCTGTACGAACACCATGCACCGCATGGCCGACGAGGTGCAGGACGCGATCGATATCCCGCTGCTGCATATCGCCGATCCGACGGCCAAACGCATCCGCGCGGACGGGCTGCGCCGCGTGGCCCTCCTGGGCACGGCCTTCACCATGGAACAGGATTTCTACAAGGGCCGCCTGTCGGGTCGGCACGGCCTGGACGTGCTCGTCCCCGACGAGGAGGATCGCCAAACGATCCATCGGGTGATCTATCAGGAACTGGTGCAGGGGCGCGTGCTGCCGGACTCGCGGCAGGCGTGCCGCGAGATCATCGGGCGACTGGTGCGATGCGGGGCCGAGGCGGTGATCCTGGGCTGCACGGAACTCATGCTGCTGATCGGTCCCGAGGACAGCCCGGTGCCGCTGTACGATACCACCGCGCTGCATGCCGAGGCGGCGGTGACGATGAGCCTGGGCGCATCGGGCCGGGCATTGCCCGACCCAGGCGGTATTACCCGGCGGCCGGGGTAACCGGACCGAGCAGGGTCAGCGCCGATCGCAGCATGCCCTCGAACAGTTCCCGCTCCGGCTGGACCCGCGCCATGACGCGGATTCCGAGAAGGACGGCGAGCAGGTTTCGCGCCACGTCTTCAGGCGGCAGGACGGGCGTGATCGTCCCGTCCGCCTGCCCGGCGGCGACGGCGCGGCAGAAGAACGCCTCGATCCGGCCCAGCCGGTCGGCGACCGCCTGCCTGCAGTCCGGTTCGTGCGGCGCGACCTCCAGCGCCGAATTGATCACGAGACATCCTTTGCGCGCCGTGTCACGGAGCGATTCCTCGATGATGTCGCGCAAGACGGTCTCGATCGCCTGTCGCGGGGGCACCTGTCCCTCCAGCCGGGCGATGCGTGCGGTGGTGCCGCGTTCGGAATAGCGGTCCAGCGCGCGGCGAAAGAGGGCATGCTTGTCACCAAAGGCGTTGTAGAGGCTGGCGCCGGTAATGCCCATCCGCTCCGCCAGGTCCCGGACCGAGGTCGCTTCATATCCGCGCGTCCAGAAGCATTCGATGGCCGCATCCAGTGCCGCCGCCTCATCGAATTCCCGTGGTCTTGCCATCATTCTCCCCATCGCCCGCAGGATGGGGCGTTCGCGTCATGCCATCTTGCCGTGTTTTAGATCGAACGATATAAAACACAAGGTCAGGCGACCGGCCCGACGGACCGAAGGAGAGATGTCCATGATCCGCTTCTATTTCCATCCCACGCCCAATCCGGCGAAGGTGGCCCTGTTCCTCGAGGAAACGGGCCTGCCGCACGAGGTCATTCCCGTCGATACCCGCAAGGGCGCGCAGCACGACCCGTCCTTCCTCGCGATCAATCCGAACGGCAAGGTGCCGGCCATCGTGGATACCGACGGGCCGGGCGGCCAGGCGGCTCGGGTGTTCGATTCCAGTGCGATCCTGCTGTACCTTGCCGAAAAGACCGGGCGTTTCCTGGGCGATCCGGCCGACCGGCCGGAACTGCTGTCCTGGCTGTTCTTCATCGCCACGGGCATCGGGCCCTTTTCGGGGCAGGCGGTGCATTTCCAGCATTATGCGCCCGAGGGATCCGACTACGCCGTCAATCGCTATAGGCGCGAGATCGCGCGTCACTATCGCGTGCTCGACACCCATCTGGCCGGACGGGACTATATCGTCGGTGCCGAATACACGATTGCGGACATGTCGGGCTGGGGCTGGCTGAATGTCGCCGCACGGGTCCTGAAGACAGAGGACGATCCGTTTGCGGATTATCCCAATATCGGGCGCTGGTTCGCCGCGATCGACGCACGCCCGGCGGCGGCCCGGGCCAGGATTGTCGGTCGGGACCATCCGTTCAAGACCGATTTCGACGAGACTGCGCGTCGTGCCCTGTTTCCGTCCAACTATCCGCCGGCTGTGTGACGGGAAGGGGCCACAGGATAATCGGTCCCTCTTGCTGGCCAATGCCGAATGGCCATGGGATCACGGGAAGCCCCGGCTGGATTGGATGATCCATCCCGAGGATATCAGCGCAGGCGATCAGTTCAAGTCCGAATTCCTGGCGCTTCATTCCCGCCGATATCCGGGGACGCAAGGTTGTGACGGAGTGGCTGTTCTGGCAGATGGGCAGAACTGGGATCGACGGCCAGCCAGAATCATCATTTCAGCCGATGTGCGCCGGAGAATTTCCTCATGAGATCACGCTTTATGTGAACGAGACCGATCGGCTCCATGGCATTCCGCATGGCCGAACGGCCTTTCCGTGCGGGCGAGGCGTACGGCATTGCGGACATGGCCCGCTATCCGTGGACCGTGCCATGGCGACGCCAGCAGAAAAATCTGGACGATGTCGCGAACCTGCATTTCTGGTTTGCCATCATCGCGGCACGATGGCGACAGGGGCATGGAAGGCCAACGCCGGGCGGGCGCGGTGGGCTGCGGACTCGTCCTGCCGAACGGACCGCCCTGGAGATTTCAAGGGCGGTCGAGAAATTCCGTGATGATCGGGTGCCAAAAATCCGGTCCTGTCCATCCCCGTTCGCCGGGATGATTCAGGCAAATGCTCTCGACGGAAAACAAGCCGTCGCACGACACGAAGCGGCCTGTTTCAATATGCGCCGCACCATTCATGACGGGCGGCAGGTCTTCCCATTTCGTGCGTGGCAATTCATGCGTATATCTTGACCAGGATGTCTTCGAAAACATCAGCATTTTACGAGGTTTAAGAAGAGACAGAATTGTCGGCAGCGATTTTTCTCCAAGCCGGTACATCGACGTGGTCGCCTGTTCCAGGCTCCCATGTGCCGGTCGAATCACCGCGCCTTGGCAAAAGTTCGCAAATGCATACCGATCCCAGAACGTGGGAACCGGGACAGCCGTGGCGGGAAGCCAATGATGGCTTTTCGAATGTTGGAAAAGGGGAGGCTGCTTGTCAGTACGATGGCCTGCTCAAGACGCGGTAGCAGAGGACGGCGGGGAGGGGGGCTGTTGCGCGGGCCGAGCAGAACTGCCATCAAAAAAGCCCGGCGTTGGCCGGGCTTTTTTGCGTGTCGCTCACTTCGTGGCGCCGGGTGTGGGTCTCGGACTCTGTCCGGGCGCAGGATGTTCTTTCGGATCCTTGCCGGTGGCGAGATCGGCATAGGCTTTCGTCTTCGTTTGCGCGGTCTTGGACGCCGTCGCTTTCTTGGATGCGGAAGATGGGGTACTTCTGTTCCTGTCCATAGCGCCCTCCTTGGGATGTGGAACAGGACATAAGGTGGCGCACGAGGGCTGCAAGGGCGGATGACCCTGGGGAAACAGGGATATTTTGAGTCCTCCGGACCGGCCTCGGCGCGGGCGAAAATGCCGGACTTCGGCCGTCAGGCGAAACCTTTGCGGACGCCCGGCGCGTGGTCGGGCCGCCCGCGGTGGCTCATTCCTGCCATCGGTTCCAGTCGTCCGGCCGCATGAGTTGCACCGGGAAAGAATCAGCTGGCGGCCTCGGAGATCACATCCTGCATAAACTGGTTGGGGCTTACGCCCATGGCCGCAGCAGCTTCGGCGGTGCGCGCATGCAGTTCCTTGTCCACCCGGACCGGGAACTTGCCCGAATATGCCGCACCGGGTTGATTCCTTTTCGGCGCACATGTCGAAGGAAGACCGGAAGCGAGATGCCCCCAGGTGCCGCAGGTCGGTCATGCTGTCGGCATAGAAGCCAACCCCTTCGCCGGGGCCGACGAGTTCCCTGGGGAAGATGCCGATCTCGGGATAAAACGGGATCCCGGCGCGAGGGCCGTCGAGCATTGGAGCGACGACATCCGGGCCGGAGCCCATCGCGGTCGCGATGTCTGGGGAAGGTCACGGCTTAACGAATGTCTGCCGGGGCCTTGGCTATCCCAGTCATTCAAGAGGGACAGCACGAGGGGGCGATTTTCAACCCCTCTTCCAACGTCCTGATTTTCAGGTGGAAATGTCGGCCAGTGGTGGAGCTGAGGGGAATCGAACCCCTGACCTCCTCATTGCGAACGAGGCGCTCTCCCAACTGAGCTACAGCCCCACTGCCTGACGGGCTGGATAAATAACGGCAAGCGGGCGTTTGTCAAGCGGGGATCGGGGGGCGCGTGGAGTTGTGCCGGCGTCCGGCTGACGATAGGCTTTCGGTCCTGCCATTGCCGGAGATTGCCGCATTGATCACTCTTGTCTTCACCCTGTTGTTCGAACTGATCAGACTGTACACGTGGGTGCTCGTGATCTCGTGCGTGTTCAGTTTCCTGTATGGATTCGGCGTGCTCGATCCCCGTAACCGGATCGTGTGGAATATCGGCAATTTCCTGAACCGCCTGACGGAGCCCGCCTTGCAGCCGATCCGACGTATCCTGCCGGCGATGGGCAACATGGATTTCAGCCCGCTGGTGCTGCTGCTGTTGATACAATATGTCCTGACCCCGCTGCTGCGGCAGCTTTATTTTGCCCTGATCATCGGTGGCGTCCCCTGACAGGCCGAGGCGGATATCCTTTATCCTTCATAATGCGGACATAACTTCGGCTCAGGATGGCGGGCCTGACGATAGATAGAAAGGACATGGTCATGACCGGACGTATCGCTGTTTCGTCGGCTCTTGCCGTTCTGGCGCTCGCGGCGGGTGTCGCAACGGCACGGGCGCAGATGCCGAGCATGCCGGGGATGCCTGGCATGAACATGGGCGGCGGAATGGGGCTGCCGTCGGTGACGTCGGCGGCGCCGGGCAATCTGGCGGGCGTCCTGGGGTTCTGCGTTCAGAACAATTATCTGGGGGCCAGCACGGCGTCCCCGGTCATGAGCGCCCTCGGCCAGAAGACGGGTACCGACAGCAGCCAATATCAGGCGGGGCAACGCGGGCTGCTGGACACCGGGAATGGCAGGACATTCTCCCTGGCCGGCGCCGGCCAGGGCATCAAGCAGCAGATGACGCAGAAGGTCTGCAACCAGGTCCTCAGCCGCGCGCAATCCCTGCTGTGACAGCAAGGGCCTCGGCCCTTGCGATCCCATAAGGCTTCAGAAAGTTCGGGGTTTCCAGAGGGCTGCGCCCTTTGGTGGGTCAAGGGCAGCGCCCTTGCCTTCCCCCGCCCAATGCGGCGGGGGACGCCTCATTCCCCGATGCTGAGCAGAACCTTGGACGCGCTCTGCCGGTCGGACGAGGCGGCGAACGCGGCGCCGTAGGACGTGAAACCGAATTCGTGGGTGACCAGTCCATCCGCGATATCCGGATGCGCCGCCAGCAGGTCCAGCGCGTCGACGAATTCGGAATCGAAGCGGAACGAGCCGCGCAGATCCAGCTCGCGCGCGATGATCTGTGCCATCGGCACCTCGATATTGCCGGGGGGGAACATCCCGACCTGGACCAGGATGCCGCCCCGGCGCGTGTGGGCGATCGCGAAGGGCAGGGCCCGAACGACGCCCGTGGCCTCGAACACGATGTCGAATTCCTCGTCCGGGGCGGTGGTGGCGGTGTTCCATGTTTCGGTCGCGCCCAGGCGGCGGGCGACCGACAGCGGAAAATCATGCAAATCGGTGGCCACGATGCGGGCGGCCCCCCTGACGGCCAGGCCGGCGACGATCAGCGCCCCGATGGGGCCGGATCCCTGAACCAGCACGGATGCCCCGGCGCAGGTTCCGGCGCGGGCGATGGCGTGCAGCGCCACCGCGAACGGCTCGGCCAGGGCCGCGCGGCGCAAATCCAGCCCGGGCGGCAGGTGATGCAGCTGCGATGCGGCCACGGTCATGACCCGGCGAAATCCGCCATGGGTGTGCGGCAGGTAGGCCGCGCTGCCGAAAAACCGCATGTTGCGGCACAGATTATGTAATTCGCGCCGGCATTCGGGGCATGTGCCGCACGGGCGGGCCGGGTGGATCGCCACCGGATCGCCGGCCTGGAACCCGGTGACGTTCGCGCCGCAGGACAGGACGATGCCCGAAACCTCATGCCCCAGGACCATGGGTTCGCGCAGGACGGATGCGCCCACGCCGCCATGCTGCAGGTAATGCATGTCCGATCCGCAGATGCCGCCCCAGGCGATGCGGACGCTGACTTCGTCCGGTCCGGGGGGCGGGAGGGCGACCGAATCGATCCGCAGGTCGCCCGCGCCGTGAATGACCAGGGCGTCGGTGCTGGTGGAAAGATCCGTCATGAGATCCATCGCGTCGATATCCGCAGAAAAGGGGGGAAACGTGACGGGACTATCGATCCGGATCGGACCGGGCAGAAATCACGATAAAGTCACCCACCGGTCGCCACTGCGTTTTCGGTGCTATCGCGGCACATCATGTCGCCGCATCGCGGCGTCGCAGACAGGGAGCACATGGATGGCGAATCAGGCAGGAACGGGCGGCGCGGCCAGCGGCCTGTCGTCGGAGGTCAGGGACCTGGAACTGATCGCCCGGCAGGAGCGGGATCTGGTCCTGCCGGGCCTGACCGAGGCCGACGCCTGGGAACTGGGATGCTGGCTGCGGCGGACGGCGGCGGACAGGCGCCACCCGATCGCCATCGACATCCGGCGTGGCGGCCAGACGCTGTTCAGCGCGTGTCTGGAAGGCGCGACGCCGGACAATCTGGGCTGGATCGCGCGCAAGACGCGCGTGGCCGAGCGCTTCCACCGCCCGTCCTATGCGATCGGGCTGCTGCTGCAGCAGGAAGGCAAGACGATCACCGCGCGCTTCGGCCTGCCGGAGGCCGAGTACGCCCCCTTTGGCGGCGCCTTTCCGTTGCGCGTGCGCGGGGTGGGAGTGGTCGGGACGGTCTGCGTGTCCGGCCTGCCGCAGCGCGAGGACCACCGGCTGGTGGTCGAGGCGCTGGGCGCGTTCCTGGGCATTCCGACGGACGAGATGCAGCTTCGGCCCTGATCGTAAATTTTGCAGCGCACAAATACGAATTTGTGAAGCAGATCGTTTGCGGAAGCGCTTGCGGCCCCTTGGGCGTTGGCCTCTATCATGGGGGCTCGTATCCTGCGGGGGCGGCGGACATGCCGTTCCCGGGAAACGGATTGCCCGGACGACCGACAGACAGGACCGGCACGCGAGGAAGGGGGCCATGCAGGCCCGGCGGAACTCTCGGCGCCGTATCGTGTTTTTGGTGCGACGTCCGACCGCCACGGCAATCTTAACAATAACATAACGGGAACGGACCGGGGCCCTGGTGCCTCGAGGGAGGACGGAATGACGCATCCGACCGGATGGGGTCTGATAGGTGCCAGCAACGTCGCGCGGGAATGGATCATCGATGCGATCCGGGCGCAGCCCGGTGGCGAGGTCCGCGCGGTTCTGAGCAGCAGTACGGAGCGCGGCGCCGCCTTCGCCCGCGATAATGATATTCCCTATCACACCACGTCGCTGGACGAGTTGCTGTCCAGGCCGGACATCGACGCGGTGTATATCAGCACGAACAATCGCCTGCATTTCGAGCAGACGATTGCCGCCGCGCGGGCGGGCAAGCATGTCCTGTGCGAAAAGCCCCTGGCCCTGTCGGTCGAGGATGCGAACGAAATGGTCCGCGTCTGCCGGGCCTGCGACGTCGTTCTGGGCACGAACCACCATCTGCGCAATGCCGCGACCCATATCGCGATCCACGGCATGATCGAGGACGGGCGTGTCGGCCGGCTGATCGCCGGGCGGGTCTTCCATGCCAATTTCCTGGCTGCCGCCCTGCAGGGCTGGCGCGTCAACGACCAGGGCGGCGGAGTGATCCTGGACAGCACGATCCATGATATCGATACCCTGCGTTTCCTGTTCGACCAGGACCCGGTCAGCGTCTTTGCCATGACGCAGAGCGGCCGCCTGGCCCAGGACGGGATCGAGGACGGGATCATGGCCGTCCTGCGCTTCCCCGACGACATGCTGGTCCAGATCCATGGCGGCTACACCGTACCCTATTCGCCGGGCGGGGTGGAAATCATGGGGGAACGCGGCGTCATCATCGGCCGCGATTGCATGAGCCAGAGGCCGATCGGCACCGTGTCGGTCCGCGATGGCGACGGCGAACGGGAAATTCCCTTAAAGCATCACAATCTTTATCATCGCGCATTGGAACTGTTCACCGATGCCATCCATGGCGGCGGCCTGCCGGCCGCCACGGGCGAGGACGGGGTTGCCTCGCTGGCCATTGCGCTTGCGCTGCGTGAATCCGCCAGAACCGGACGCGAGATCGGGGTAGACCTGCCATGAAACAGCCAATTCTTGCCGGGGCTGCCCATGTGCACGCCGCCGGCCCGTTGCCGCGCGTGACGACCCGGGAGGCGGCGATGGCGCACCATACCGTGACCACGGCGGACCTGCGCCGTGCGGCCTGGACCAGTTCCCTGGGCAGCGCCCTGGAATATTACGATTTCGCGCTCTACAGCCTGGCGGCGGCGCTGGTATTCGGCCCGCTCTTCTTTCCGCGCCAGAGCCCGAGCATGGCGCTGATTTCCAGCTTCGGCACCTATTTCCTGGGCTTTGCCGTCCGGCCCGTCGGCGGCATCCTGTTCGGGATGATGGGCGACCGGTACGGACGCAAGATGGTCCTGCTGATCACCGTCACCCTGATGGGGGGCGCCAGCACGGCGATCGGCCTGATCCCGACCTACCAGAGCATCGGCATCTGGGCACCGGTGATGCTGATCGTGCTGCGCCTGCTTCAGGGCCTGGGGGCCGGCGCGGAGCAAGCGGGCGCCGCCGTGCTGATGACTGAATACGCCCCGAAGGGAAAGCGGGGATTCTATGCCGCGCTGCCGTTCCTGGGCATTCAGATCGGCACCATCGTCGCGGCGATCGTGTATTTCGCGCTGCTGTTCCATGTGCAGGACGTCCTGCACAGCTGGCTGTGGCGCCTGCCGTTCCTGCTCAGCTCGCTGATCCTGCTGGTGGCCCTGTACATGCGGGTGAAGCTGAAGGAATCGCCGGCGTTCGTCGAGATCGAGGAAGAGGAGCGCGCGCAATCGCAAAGCCTGCCCGAGGTCGTGCGGGAATCGTGGAAGACGATCCTGCTGGGCATGGGCCTGCGGATGGCGGAAAATGGCGGATCGTCGATCTACCAGGTGCTGGCCGTCAGCTATTCGGTCAATGTCGTGGGCATGCGCAACGCGACCGGCGCGCTGTCGCTGCTGTGCGCCGCCGTCGTGGGGGCGTTCATCGTGCCGATCGCCGGCATGCTCAGCGACCGGTTCGGGCGGATCAAGGTCTATCGCGCCTTCGCGACGCTGCAGCTCGTGGCGGCGATCCCGGTCTGGTACATCCTCAGCCTGGGCTACCTGCCGCTGACCATCCTGGCCCTGTCGGTCGCGCTGGGCTGCGCCACCTGGGGCATGTTCGGAACGCAGGGGGCGTTGTTGCCGGAAATGTTCGGCAGCCGTCACCGGTATCTGGGCGTGTCGATGACGCGTGAGATCTCGGCCGTGCTGTCGGGCGGCCTGGCCCCGCTGGTGGGGTCGGTGATCATCGCCATGGTGTCGAGCCATTATGTCGGCGCGGCCCATCCCGGCCTGGCCTCGTGGCTGCCGCTGGCGCTGTATGTCATGCTGCTGGCCTGCATGACCATCCTGGCGACATTGTTCGCACCCGAACCGCGCGATCGCGACCTGCTGGACCGTCGGGATCTGATCAATACCTGAAGAGCCGCGCCGCCTCCGGATGGTTTTCCCCTCCGGGGGCGGTATCGTGGCGCGTTCGATTTGGCGTGCAGGAGTATCTACGTGACCGTTTCAGTCGATCATCTGGCCGGGTCCTTTCTGCGGGTCCGGTCCGGTGCGCCGCCCCTGACCCGCCTGCCCGACGGGTATCGGGTCGGGTCCGCCGCCGACGCCTACGCCGTGCAGCACGAAACCATCCGCGCCCTGGGCGGGCGGATCGCCGGATGGAAGGTCGGGGCCCGCACCCCGGAATCCGAGCCGTTCGCCGCCCCGATCCTGGAGGCGACCGTGTTCGACGGCGTTACCGCGCTGCCGCCGGGCCTATGCCGCCATATCGGCGTCGAGGCCGAGATCGCCTACCGGTTCGGCCGCGCCCTGCCCGCGCGCGACGTGCCCTATACGACCGCCGAGGTGCGGGACGCGATCGTATCCGTCCATACGGCGATCGAAATCGTGGACACGCGCTTCGTCACCCCCGGCAGCCAGCCGGCGCTGGACCATCTGGCCGACCAGCAGAGCCATGGCGCCCTGTTCGTCGGTCCCGCGGTGACCGACTGGCAATCGCTGGTTCCGCTGGAGGAACGGGTGGTGCTGTCGATCGACGGCAAGGTGGTCGCCGATCATGTGGGCGGCAATTCGGCGGGCGATCCGATCCGCACGCTGGTCTGGCTGGCCGCGCACGCCGCGCGGTACGCCGGCGGCCTGGCCGAAGGGGCGATCGTCACCACCGGGTCGACGACCGGCACGGTCTTCGTCGCGCCCGGCGCGCGCGTCAGTGCGACCTTCGCGCATCTGGGCACGCTGTCGATCACCTGCTGATCCCGGGCGCCCCAGTCGCTGGCGCCAGGTCGTTAATCGGTCCTGTCGTTTGTTTATCCACCTTGTCTTTCCCCGCCCCGGCACGCCGGGGCCAAGAACCGGAGACCATGAATGAAACCCGACATCCTTCTGCTCGAACCGATGATGCCGCAGATCGAAAAGGCGCTGGACGATGCCTATACCGTGCATCGCTTCACCGACCTGGCGGCCCTGCAGGGGGTCGCGTCGTCCATCCGCGGGATCGCGACCGGCGGGGGCGTGGGCGTGCCGCCCGACGTGATGGCGGCGCTGCCCGAACTGGGGATCGTGGCGATCAACGGCATCGGCACCGACGCGGTGGACCTGAACGTGGCGCGGGATCGCGGCATCCGGGTGACGACGACGCCCGGCGTGCTGACCGCCGATGTCGCCGACATGGCCCTGGGCCTGATCCTGGCGACCTGCCGTGGCCTGGCGATCGGCGACCGGTATGTCCGCGCCGGGTCGTGGGGCAAGGCGCCGCTGGCGCTGGGGCACACCGTCACGGGACAGAAGATGGGAATCCTGGGCCTGGGGCAGGTCGGGCGCGCGATCGCCGTGCGGGGCCAGGCGTTCGGCATGCCGATCGCCTATCACGACATCCGCGAATTCCCCGAGACCGGGTACACCTACCATGCCGACCTGGTCGAACTGGCCCGTGCCAGCGACATCCTGGTCGTCGCGGCGTCCGGCGGGGCGCAGTCGCGCAACATCGTCAACCAGGCGGTGCTGGAGGCCGTGGGGCCCGAGGGCGTGCTGATCAATGTCGCGCGCGGCAGCGTGGTTGACGAGGACGCGCTGGTTGCCGCCCTGCAGGCCGGCACATTGGGCGGCGCCGGGCTGGACGTGTTCCAGCACGAACCGCACGTGCCCGACGCCCTGAAGACGATGGACAATGTCGTATTGCAGCCCCACCGCGCCAGTGCCACGGTGGAGACGCGCCTGGCGATGGGCGACCTGGTCGTCCGCAACCTCGCCGCCTGGTTTGCCGGGGAGTCGCTGCTGACCCCCGTCGTGTAGCATGACGGCGCCCCGGTGCGGTTCCCGTTCCCGGGGCGTGCCGGGGCCTGGGACCACAGAAAGGGTTTTCGGTGCATCCATCGCCTGACGCGGGGCCGGGCAGCCTGGCCCATGTCATCCTCGACGATGTGGATGGCGGGCTGCTGGCCAGCCAGACCCGGCGAAATGACGTCGACCAGGCGGTAGCGGACCTGCGGCAGACGGCCCGTTTCATGCCCGAGGGGCTGACCGGGCCGTTCAACCTGCATCTGTCGGTCCAGACCAACGGGCTGATCTTCGATCTGCGCCACGCCGACGACGACCGGCCGCTGCGGATCTATCGGGTCTCGCTGATGCCCTTCCGCCGGTTGATCAAGGATTACATCCTGCTGGTCGACAGTTTCGATGAGGCGGTGACCGAGGGCAACACGATGCGCGTCCGTGCGATCGATATGGGCCGGCGCGGCCTGCATAATGATGGCGCCGAACTGATGATCGACCGGCTGCGCGGTAAGATCGAAATGGATGCCGAAACCGCCCGCCGGCTGTTCACTCTGGCCTGCGTCCTGCAGCAGCGCCGATAGTCGGCGCCGCGCGGTGACGGCCGGCGAGGCGGACTCAAAATTCGCCCTGCCGAGCGAGAGTGTGCATCGGATCGGCACCGGTACGCATGTGCAGACAGGTTCAGGCGTCGGGGCGTCCTACCACCAGCTCGATCTCGATCAGCACGTCCGGGTCGTCGAAGCCGGGAACCAGGCGCAGGGTCGTGGCCGGACGGCCCGATCCGAATGCCTCGCGCAGGTGCGGAAAGCAGGCGGCGAAGCCGTCGGTATCGCGCAGCAGGAAGACGGCCCGCGTCACGTCATGCATCGCATGACCGTCGCGCGCCAGGGCGGCCGCGCCGTGGTCAAGGGCCAGGCGGCATTGCTCGGCCAGGCCCGGGCCGGTCTGGCCGGTCGCCCGGTCGATCCCCGTCAGGTGGCGAACATGGATGTCCTGTCCCCTCATGCCGTGCGGATGCTCCTTCGCCTATCGCAAAAATAACGGAATCGTCATATTCCGTTTCCGGTGAAATTCAACCGGTGAAATTCAACTTCGGGCCTGTTTGCAAACATGGGCCGGCGAGCGAGAGCGGCCCGACGGCCCGCGTCCGGCGTGTTTTCGGGCACCGAAGGGGAAGCGGCCTTTCGGGCCGCCTGCCAGAGAGCGCAGAAAACGCGCGTCGGGTCGCCGCCAGTGCGTATCTGCAAACAGGCTCCTGGAGCCGGCTGTTCGTCCAGGCGGTGATATCGACAACGGTTATCTCGGTGTCCCGGACGCCGGGACAAGCGGGGAGGGTGAAAATGGATCGGGACGGCCGGGGCAGGGGACAGATCCATGCAAGCTGCGCCGCGCGCGGCGGCAATGGCGTCCTGCTGACGGGGCCATCGGGGGCGGGGAAATCCGACCTGCTGCTGCGGCTGGTGGATGCGGGCTACGATCTGGTCGCCGACGACCGGGTCGACCTCATGGACGGGTGGGCTTCGGCCCCTGCGCGGCTGGCGGGGCTGATCGAAATCCGCGGCATGGGGATCGCGCGGATGCCGTTCCTGGCCCGTGCGCGCGCCGTGCTGGCGGTGCGCCTGGTCGGGCCGGGGCAGTGGCCCGACCGCCTGCCGGCGCCGGGACGGGATGCGATGACCGGCCTGCCGGAAATCCGCATCGATCCCGCCCTGCCGTCGGCCGTGGCGCGGATCAACCTGGCCCTTGACTGCCTGGACGGACGTTGCAAAATGTTAATGTCCGAGCAGATGTGATGCATGCGGTTCTTTCCATGCCTGTCCTTTCGGTGTCAGATGCGAGGGCGTTGACTGTCCATCCATGTGCGGCGCGACGACCGTCCCGGGTTTCCGAACGGTTCGGCCCGTTGTCCAGCCAGGATTTCCCGTGACGGATTCTTCACATGACGGAGTACCGGCGCCACGTCGCATCCTGCTGGTCACCGGCCTGTCCGGGGCCGGAAAATCCTCGATTCTGCGGATCCTTGAGGATCTGGGGCACGAGGTGATCGACAACCCGCCGCTGGGCATGCTGGACGAGATCGTGACCCGCGCGGAACAGCCGGTGGCGATCGGCGTGGATTCCCGCACGCGGGGGTTCGACGCCACGGCGGTGCTGGCGGCACTGGCGCGGCTGCGCGTCAATCCGGAACTGCAGGCCGAACTGATCTATGCGACCGCCGAGGAAAGTGTCCTGCTGCGGCGCTATACCGCGACGCGCCGTCGCCATCCTCTGGCGGTGCGCGGCACGGTCAAGGAAGGGATCGAGGCCGAGATCGCGCTGACCGCCCGGCTGCGGGCGGCGGCGGATGTCGTGATCGATACCTCCGACCTGCCGCCGCCGGAACTGCGCCAGATCGTCGAAACGCGCTTCGGCCGGTGGGGCGGCCGCATGGCCGAGGGCCTGACCGTCGCCCTGATGTCCTTCGCCTTTCCCGCAGGCCTGCCGCGCGAGGCCGACATGGTCTTCGACGCCCGTTTCCTGCGCAATCCGTACTACGACCCCGACCTGTCCACCCTGACCGGCCTGGACGGCGCCGTCGCGGCCTATGTCGAGGCCGATCCCGATTACCGTCGCTTCCTGGACCAGATCGACGGAATGCTGGAACTGGTGCTGCCCCGCTTCGTGCGGGAAGGCAAGAAATACGCCACCATCGCCATTGGCTGCTCCGGCGGGCGGCATCGGTCTGTCACCCTGGTCGAGGCCCTGGCCGGACGGCTGGCGGACCGCGCGGGAACGGGCGACGGGCCGGAATCTGAGTCCCATATTGAAAAGGCCTCTGGCCCGTCCGATGTGCAATCGGCTATTGCGGATGGACGAGGGGCATGGTCGGTCATCGTCATGCACCGCGAGCTTGCCCGACAGGGACGCTGCAGCTGGCGCTGGGCCAGCCGGCCGAAGGAATACGCGGCGGACGTCGTGGAAGGACGATATTCTTCATGATCGGTATGGTTCTCGTCACCCATGGCGAGCTGGGCGAGACCCTGAGACGCGCGATGGAACATGTGGTGGGGCCGCAGAGCCAGATGACCACCCTGAATATCGAGGCCGGGGACGACCCGGTGCTGCGTCGCGGGGATTTGCAGGTGGCGATCGCCGGTGTCGATACCGGCGACGGTGTCCTGCTGCTGACCGACATGTTCGGCAGCACGCCGTCCAACCTGGCGATTTCCACCCTGGAAGAAGGACGGGTCGAGGTCCTGGCCGGCGTCAACGTGCCGATGCTGGTGAAGCTGGCGCAGATCCGCAACGGGCATACGCTGGCGGAATGCGCGGACATGGCCGAGGGCGCGGGGCGCAAATACATCTCCACCGCCTCGCACCTGCCGCCGCAATGCCTGGGTGGGGCGCGCAGCTGCCTGTACGGCGATCGCCCGGCGGAGGTGCCGCCCCCGGCCGCGTACCGCGCCGCGCCGCGGCGGGTTGCCGCCGGCTGATCCGGGCATGTCCGCAGCCGGACTCGATCCCCGGGATCCTGAAGTTCTTTCCGTCACCGTGACCATGGTCAATCGCCGCGGCCTGCATGCGCGCGCGGCGGCGAAGCTGGTCACGGTGGCCGAGCAGTTCGATGCGAATGTCGAGGTCGCGCGCGCCGACCAGAGCGTCTCGGCGCGTTCGATCATGGGGTTGATGATGCTGGGCGCGGGCCGGGGTGAATCGATCACGCTGCTGGCGACGGGATGGGACGCCCATGCGGCGGTCGAGGCGCTGGTGACCCTGGTCGAGGCCGGCTTCCATGAAGACGACTGACGCCATTCCCGGCGGCACCCCCGCGCAGGGGCGCGGCCGACGCACGCGGGCCGCCGACCGTCGGGGCGGGGGGCTGGCGGAATACCGGCTGGATGGGGATGCGACCGCGCACGGCGTCGCCATCGGCCCGGCGGCGATGGCGGTCGAAGGCCCCGCGCCCGATATCGACGAAGCCGCGCGCACCGACGATCCCGACCACGAGCTTGCCCGCCTGGCCGAGGCGATCGAACGGTCGGTCCGGCAGGTCGAACGCCTGCGCGACCGGCTGGCGCTGCTGCCCGAGGACAGCAAGCTCGAAATCGGATCGCTGCTGGAGGTCTATCGCCGGATGCTGGGCCCGTCGCGGCTGCAACGCGGCATCCGGCAGCGCATCGCCCAGGACCGGCTGATGGCCGAGGCCGCCGTCCGGCAGGAGACCGAGGCCCTGGCGCAGGCCATGCTGGGCGGACCCGGCCGCCCGGAGCCGGCCGGCGAGGACGCCGCCGCCGCCCAGCGCCGCGCCGGCGAATTTCGCGAGATCGGGCGCCGGCTGGTCCGCAACCTGGGGCATATGCCCTTCCGGTCCTTCAACGCGCTGCCCGTGGGCGCCGTGCTGGTGACCGAACAACTGCGTCCCGCCGACGCCGCCCTGATCGACCCGTCGCGCATTGTCGCGGTGGCGACGGAGGAAGGTGGCTCGACCGACCATACCGCGATCATGCTGCGGGCGCTGGGCATTCCCGCCGTGCTGGCGGTCCATGGCCTGATGGCGCGGGTGCGCGACGGCGCCACGATCGTGGTCGACGGCAGCACCGGCACGGTGGTGATCGACCCCGGCGAGGACACGCTGGCGGCGGCCCGTCGCGGCGTGGCCGACTACGCACGCGACCGTCAGGCGCTGGGCCGCCTGCGGCGCCTGCCCGCGAAACTGGCCAGCGGCGAGAAGCTGCAATTGCAGGCCAACCTGGAACTGCCCGCCGAACTGCCGCTGATCGCGCAATCCGGGGCGTCGGGCATCGGGTTGCTGCGGACGGAATTCCTGTTCATCAACGCCGAGACGATGCCCGACGAGGACGGGCAGGAAGCGGTGTATGCCGAAGTGATCGCGGCGATGGCCGGGGACACCACCACCATCCGCGTCGTCGACTGGGGCGGCGAGAAGCAGAGCGAGGCCCTGACCCGCGCCGGCCTGTCCTATCCCGGCGACAACCTCAACCCCGCGCTGGGGGTCCGGGGGCTGCGCCTGCTGCTGCGCCATCCGGCGATCCTGGAGACGCAGTTCGCCGCCATCCTGAAGGCGTCCGTGGCCGGTCCGGTCCGCGTCATGCTGCCGATGGTGACCTCGGTGCATGAGATCCGCGAGGCGCGCGAGATCTATCACCGCGTCGCGCGCCGCCTGCGCCGCCGGGGCGTGAAGCTGGGCGACACGCTGCCGCCGCTGGGGATCATGGCGGAAACGCCGGCCGCCGCGATCATGGGAGACGCCCTGGCGCAGGAGGCCGAGTTCCTGGCCATCGGTACCAACGACCTGACGATGTACACCCTGGCGGTGGACCGGGCCTCGGCCGAGGTCGCGTCTCTGTACCACCCGTTGCATCCCGCCGTGCTGCGCCTGATCCAGACGGTGACCGAGGCCGCGCTGCGCCAGTATCGGCCGATCTCGGTCTGTGGCGAGATCGCGGGCGATCCCCGGGTGGTGCCGCTGCTGATCGGGCTGGGCCTGCGGTCGTTTTCGATGACCGCATCGGCCGTGCCGCGCGTCAAGCGGGTGGTGCGCGCCCTGTCCTTCGAGGATTGCCGGCGTCTGGCCCACCGTGTGATGCAGGTGTCGGTCGTCGAGGAAGTGACGGCTCTGATCGACGCCTTCGCCGCCGGGAAATGATGTCCGGGGCGTGGGTGGTGTCAGGCCGGGGCGCTGTCCCGAAACCTGCCGGAACGGGCTTCGCCCGGACCCGCCAGGGCCTGAGGTCCAGGACCCCGATCACAGGTCAACGAACCGGTTTCCAAGGGCCGCCGGCCTTTGGCGGGTTTCAGGGCAGCACCCTGACCCAGGGTCGGGAAATCGCGCCGGCAGGACCGTCCCGATGATGACGGCACCCCACACGATCGAACTGCCGTGGCGGGATCCGGACGACGTGCTGTGGTCCTGGCGGGAGGAACCGTGGCTGGCCTGCCTGGACAGCGGTGGGGAGATCGGTCCGCGTGCCCGCTGGACAGTCCTGTGCCGCCGGCCTGTCCATGTGGTGGATTGGCGCCGTGGCGGGTCCTGCCGCGTGGACGGCATGCCGGTCCACGGAGCGGGGGAGGAGATCGACCCGCTGGCGGTCCTGCGCGGCCTGCTGCCGCCGCGCATCCCGGTCGGCGATTGGCCGTTCGCGGGTGGCCTGATTGGTTTCGCGGGCTACGCGATGGGGCAGGAACTGGAAGGGGTGGCGACGCGCCATGCCCCGGATCCGGCCCATCCGGACCTGGCGGCGGGCTGTTACGACCACGCCCTGCTGTTCGACCGGATCGCGCGGCGGGTGCATCTGGCGACGATCCGCGCCGAACCCGGGCCGCTGTTCGCCCGCGCCAGGGCGGATTGGGGGGCGATCGGGGCGGCACCGCCGCCGACGTCCCTGCCGAACCTGCGCTTCGTTCCCGACCAGCCTTCGGGCGACTATGTTGCGGCGGTGGCCAGGGCGGTGGAACGGATTGCCGCCGGCGATATCTTCCAGGTCAATATCACCGGGCGGATGACCGCCGCTCGTCCCCCGGGCCTGGCGGATATCGACATCTATCGCGCGTTGCGCCGGGCCTCGCCCGCGCCGTTCGGGGCGTGGCTGGCCTGCGGGCCCGGTTTCGGCCTGCTGTCGGCGTCGCCCGAACGGTTCGTGCATCTGTCGGCGGACGGCGCCCTGGGGACCCGGCCCATCAAGGGCACCCGGCCGCGCGGCGCTACCGCGGACGAGGATGCGGCGCTGTGCGCCGAACTGGCGGCGGACGACAAGGAGCGGGCCGAAAATCTGATGATCGTGGACCTGATGCGCAATGACCTGGGCCGGGTCGCGCGGATCGGCAGCGTCCATGTCCCCGAATTGCTGGCAGTCGAACAATTCGCCCATGTCCACCATCTGGTGTCCGAGGTGCGGGCCCTGCTGGCCCCCGGGCGCGACGCGTTCGACCTGCTGCGCGCCACCCTGCCGCCGGGGTCGGTCACCGGCGCGCCCAAGCACCGGGCGATGCAGATCATCGACGAACTGGAGGCGTCTGCCCGGCATGCCTATTGCGGCGCGGTCTTTCGCATCGGAACCGATGGCGCGATGGACAGTTCGGTCATCATCCGCGCGCTGGCGACGACCCCGGACGGGATCGAGGCCGCGGCGGGGGGCGGGATCACCATCCTGTCCGACCCGGAGCAGGAATATGCGGAAATGTGCCTGAAGATCGCGCCGCTGCTGTCCCTGTTCGGGGACCGCCCCCCCGGCGGGCGCGCCGCATCATGACGTGGCTGTGGCTGAATGGCGGGCTGGTCTCGGCCGACGCGGCGCGCATCGACCCGGCCGATCGCGGCCTGACCCTGGGTGACGGCGTGTTCGAGACGATGCGCGTGGCGCACGGTCGCATCGTCCATGTCGCCCTGCATCTGGACCGGCTGCGCCAGGGGGCGGAGGTCCTGATGTTTCCGGCGCCGGACCTGGACCGGGTCGAGGACGCGCTGCGCCGGGTCGTGCGGCGCAACGACATGACGGATGGATCGCTGCGCCTGACCCTGACGCGCGGCTGCGGGCCGCGCGGGGTGATGCCGCCGGCCCATCCATCGCCGACCCTGCTGGTCACGCCGTCCCCGCCGCCGGCCGCCCCGTTGCCTGCGGCGCGCATGGTCGTCAGCACGCGCATCCGGCGCGACGAAACCTCGCCGCTCTCGCGGATCAAGAGCCTGGATTACCTTCCGAATGTCCTCGCACGGCTGGAGGCCGCACAGCGGGGCGGCGACGAGGCGCTGATGCTGAACCTGGCCGGACGCGTGGCGGAGGCCTCGGCCAGCACGATCGTCATCCAGCGCGAGGGCCGGCTGGTGACGCCACCGGTGGCCGAAGGCGCGCTGCCGGGCATCGCGCGCGCGGTCCTGCTGGCGGCGGGAATGCTGGACGAGGCGCCGCTGGACCTGGACGATCTGCGCCATGCCGACGGCGTGTTCCTGACCAGCAGCCTGTCGGTGCGCGAGGTCGCGTCCCTGGACGGCGTGGCCCTGGCGCGCGTGCCGGGGACGGCGGATGCCATCCGGGCCTGCGTGCAGTCGTAGTACAGGTCTACAGGTCGGGCTCTGCCCGAACCCGGCAAGGGCCTCGGCCCTTGCATTCCGTCTTTTTATAAAATCTGGGGTTTCCAAAGAGCTAAGCCCTTTGATGGGACAAGGGCGACGCCTTTGTCTGGCCTCATCATTCCTTTCGCACGTCTGAATCTTGCACGGGAAGATTGCCCCTGCGGTCCGGGTTGGATAAGGGACGCGGGCTTTGCATTCCGCCCCTTCATGAAAGGTCGCCCCCGATGACCCAGACGCCCGTGCCGGTCCGGCGCGCCCTGATTTCCGTCTCCGACAAGACGGGACTGCTCGATCTTGCCCGGGCCCTGATCGCCCATGGCGCGGAAATCCTGTCGACCGGGGGGTCGGCCAAGGCGCTGCGCGAGGCCGGCCTGCCGGTGACCGAGGTCTCGGACCATACCGGCTTCCCGGAAATCCTGGATGGCCGCGTCAAGACGCTGGTGCCGCAGATCCATGGCGGCATCCTCGGCCGCCGCGACCTGCCCGCGCACCTGGCGCAGATGGACGCGCACGGCATCGCGCCGATCGACCTGGTCGCGGTGAACCTCTACCCGTTCGAGGCCACCGTGGCCTCCGGCGCGGGGGAAGAGGACTGCATCGAGAACATCGATATCGGCGGGCCCGCCCTGATCCGCGCGGCGGCCAAGAACCATGACCATGTCGCCGTGCTGACCGATCCGGCCCAGTATCCGGCCGTCATCGAGGCGCTGGCCGCCGGCGGCACGACACTGGCGGCGCGGCGCGCGCTGGCGGGCGCCGCCTATGCCCGCACCGCCGCATATGATTCCGCCATCGCGACCTGGTTCGCGGCCCGGCGCGGCGACATCCTGCCTGATCGCCTGACCGTGGCCGGCCTGCGGCGCGAGAGCCTGCGCTATGGCGAGAACCCGCATCAGCACGCGGCCTTCTACGCCGACGGCAGCACGCGCCCCGGCGTCGCCACCGCGCGGCAGGTGCAGGGCAAGTCCCTGTCCTACAACAATCTGAACGACACCGACGCGGCGTTCGAGGCCGTGGCGGAGTTCGACGGCCCGGCGGTGGTCATCGTCAAGCATGCCAACCCCTGCGGCGTCGCCACCGCCGACACGCTGGCGGCGGCGTGGGACCTGGCGCTGCGCTGCGACCCGGTTTCGGCCTTCGGCGGGATCGTGGCCCTGAACCGCACGCTGGATGCCGAGGCCGCGTCGCGGATCGCCGCGATCTTCACCGAAGTCATCGTGGCCCCGGATGCGACCGACGAGGCCTGCGCCATCCTGGCGAAGAAGAAGAACCTGCGCCTGCTGCTGACGGGCGCGATGCCCGACCCGGCCGAAGGCGGCGTCACGATCCGTTCGGTCGCCGGCGGCTTCCTGGCCCAGACGCGCGACAACGGCCGGATCGCGCCCGCCGACCTGAAGATCGTGACAGCCCGCGCGCCGACCGAGGCCGAAATGGCGGACCTGATCTTCGCCTTCCGCGTCGGCAAGCATGTGAAGTCGAACGCCATCGTCTATGCCAAGGGGCAGGCGACGGCCGGGATCGGCGCCGGGCAGATGAGCCGCGTGGATTCCGCCCGGATCGCCGCGGTCAAGGGCGCGGAGGCCGCGAAGGCCGCCGGCCTGGAGCAGCCGCTGACGACCGGGAGCGTTGTGGCGTCCGATGCGTTCTTCCCCTTTGCCGACGGGCTGGAGGCCGCGATCGCGGCCGGCGCCACCGCGGTGATCCAGCCTGGCGGGTCGATCCGTGACGACGAAGTCATCGCCGCGGCCGACCGCGCGGGCGTCGCCATGGTGTTCACAGGTATGCGTCACTTCCGGCACTGATCCCCCGGCGGCGGGGATTGCCGGGCGGGGCAGGATCCATTTCACTGCCCGCCCGGCCGCGTCCCCGTCGGGACGGACGCAAGACGACAGAGACGAGCACTGGCATGGACATTTCCCGTCGTTTCCCCCTTCTTCCGGCTTCCTGCCTTCTGGCGGCCGCCGGGCTGTTCGTGTCCCACGGAGCGTTCGCCAGGGCGGCCGCGCCGGTTGCGCCGATGGCGGCGCAGGAAAGCCACCCGGTGTCCGCCTATGATTTCGCGCCGCTGCCGGTGACGACGGGCGTTGTCGCCCAGTACCTGCCGACGCCGGCGGGGGACGTCGACGGCCTGATGCTGACCGACGGGACCGAGATCCTGTGCTCGCACGAACTCGGCCTGGCCGTCGCCAGCATCGTGAAGCCGGGCGACCGGATTTCCGTCAGCGGCCTGAAGGGCCGCGAACTGCCGATCGTCCGCGCCTATGCGGTGACCAGCCCCCGCGGGCGGCGGGTCGAGGATGCGGGCGCGACCTCGGTCCGGCTGCCCACGCCGACCAGCGGGCCGGACATCGTCGTGACCGGCACCGTGCGGGCGCCGCTTTATTCCCTGCATGGCCAGCTGATCGGCGCGGTGATGCAGGATTACGGCGTCGTGTACCTGGCGCCGGCCGAGGCCGCGCGCCTGTCGGCGTGGCTGCAGCCGGGGCGCACGCTCCATGCCGTGGGCAATGGCAGCACGGGCGCGCTGGGGCGGGCGATCGACGCACGTGACATCGGGCCCGCGCCCGGCCAGACGATCCGCGTCGCGCCGGCGGATGCGCCGGCGGCAGGCGCCTTTCCCGGCAGCGCCGCCTATGACGACATTCCGGGTGCCACCTCCCGGCCCTGATCGACGGGAAGCCGGGGTCGGCGATTTCATGCGGAACCTGCGGGGCAGAAATGTAATATATGCATGATCGCGGGCGACCCGCGGTCGCGGACCCGCCGCCCGGGTCGGTCGATCCGTCCATGCATGCCGCAGCCTCTGCGCCCGAGGGGACTCATTGCGAAAGATGGCTGTTTTCCTGAACCGGAAACACCAGCGTTTGCTTGACAGCTTATTGTGGCCCCGTTAGCTAGCGCCTGCACCCGCCTGGAGGTGTGAAATTTGGGTAAGGATCCGGACAGCTCCCGAGAGTCCTTCGACCGCAGGTTGCGACAGGCCCAGGATCGGCACAAGCCGGACCGGGCGACGCAGCCGAAGGCGGCGGGGGGCGACATGTCCGACCTGGGGATTGTCCTCCGGGCGGGCACCGAGATGGTATCGGCCCTGGTGGTCGGTGTCGCCATCGGATGGGGATTGGACCGATGGCTGGGCTACCGCCCGGCGTTCCTGATCCTGTTTACGTTCCTGGGTGGCGCTGCGGGCGTGCTGAATGTCTGGCGTCTCGTCAGGCCGCAGGACACGCCGGGGGACAAGCCGGGCCCGTGACAGGGACCGGAACGGTATAGGGAAGACGAAGTTGGCGGCCGGATCCACCATCGACGCACTCGGTCAGTTCGAACTCCACCCCGTCCTGGGCGGACTCGGGCAGTCGCTGCGCTTCAGCCAGTCGCCGGTCATGATGATCGTCGCGTCCGCCCTGGTGCTGGCATTCCTGTATGTCGGCATGCGTCCCGCCGCCGTCGTGCCGGGCCGCCTGCAATCGGCGGCGGAAATCTGCTACGATTTCATCTACAACATGGCCGTCGACACGATCGGCGCGGAAGGCCGGGCCTTCTTCCCGTTCGTCTTTACCCTGTTCTTCTTCATCCTGGCCGGCAACTATCTCGGCCTGCTGCCTTTTTCCTTCGCGTTCACCAGCCATGTCGCCGTGACGCTCGCGCTTGCGCTGCTGGTGTTCGTCCTCTCGGTCGTCGTTTCGCTCAAGGTCCAGGGCGCGAAATTCTTCGCGCACTTCATGCCCGCCGGCGCGCCGGTCGCCCTGGCGCCGCTGCTGGTGCCGATCGAGATCCTCTCGTTCCTCTCCCGTCCCGTCAGCCTGTCGATCCGTCTGTTCGCCAACATGGTGGCAGGCCACGTGATGCTGGAGATGTTCGCCGCCTTCACGATCATGCTGGCCGGGCTCGGGCTGGTCGGCGACGTGCTCGCCGTCGGACCGGTGGTCATCAATATCGCGCTGATGGCGCTCGAATTGCTGGTGGGTGCGCTCCAGGCCTACGTGTTCGCGATCCTCACCTGCATCTACCTGCGGGAGGCGGTCGCACACTGATCGCGGCCTATCCCCAGCCCCACCTGAACGCCTGAACAAACAAGGAAAGCCTCGCTATGGACATCGCTGCAGCCCGGGAAATTGGTGCCGGTATCGCCGTTATCGCCCTCGCCGGCGTCGGCATCGGCCTGGGTAACATCTTCTCCACGCTGGTCAGCAGCATCGCCCGCAACCCGGCCGCGCGTCCGCACGTGTTCGGCCTGGGCATGCTGGGCTTCGCCCTGACGGAAGCCGTGGCCCTGTACGCCCTGCTGATTGCCTTCCTGATCCTGTTCGTCTGAGTATCGGAGGCCGACGTGGCACGTTCCGCGGTGTCGATCACCCGAAAGGCGGCGTCGCTTGCGACGTCGTCCGCGCTGGCCCTGCCGCTGATGGCCATGGTCGCGCCGGGCGCGCGCGCCGTGGGCATGCCGCAGCTTGATTTCGCCAACCCCCTCGTCACCGGCCAGGTGATCTGGGGCGGCGTCATCTTCCTGGTGCTGTATCTGCTTCTCAGCCGCTCGGCCCTGCCGAAGGTCGAGAAGGTTCTCGCCACCCGTCGCCTGACGATCGAGAACGACCTGGATATCGCCCGCCGCGCCAAGGCCCACGCCGATGCCGCGGTCGACGACCTGCACCAGGCCCGCCGTTCGGCGATGGCCGAGGCGCAGGCCAATGTCGAGAAGGTGGTCGAGGACGCCCGTGTGGCCGCCCTGCGCCAGACGCAGGAGATGAACGCCCGTCTGGCGGAGGATATCCGCCAGGCCGAGGCGCGCGTCGCCGCCGCCCGTGCCGAGGCCCTGGGATCCCTGCGTCAGATCGCCGGCGAGACGGCGCAGGTTCTGGTTCATCAGGTGTCGGGTACCTCGGTTCCGGGCGACGTGCTCGCCAGCCGGGTGAACGACGCCGCGACGGCCCGCGGTTTCTGACCGGGGCGCAATAGGAACAGGTCCAAAGACCATGCTGCACGAACCCCGTTTCTGGTCGGCCGTCGCCTTCGTTCTGTTCTTCGTCCTGTTCGGGAAGAAGGTCTGGACGCCTCTGGTCACGGCACTGGACGGCCGGGCCGCCCGCATCCGCGCCGACCTGGACGAAGCCGCGCGCCTGCGCCGCGAGGCCGAGCAGATGCTCGAGGACGCCACGCGGGAACGCGAACTGGCCCTGGCCGAGGCCCGCGCCCTGGTGGAGCATTCGCTGGCCGAGGCGGCGCGCATCGCCGAGGCAGCCCGCAAGGAAGCCGAGGCCGTCGCCAGCCGACGCGAGCAGATGGCCCGCGACCGGATAGCGGCCTCTGAACGCAGTGCGGTGCGCGAGGTCCGCCTGGCGGCGATCGACGTCGCCATGCAGGCGACGCGCGATGCCCTGGCGGCGGCCCTGCCGGCCGAGGCCGGCGTGGCGATCGTCGACCGGGCCATCGCCGACCTGCCGTCGGCCCTGACCCGGCACGCCGCCTGAAGGGGCGCAGTTTCTGACCGCGCCCATTCCTTCCGCCCGTCCGGACCCCGTCCTCACCATCGTGGCGGCGGTCCTGAACGAGGTGGACAATATCCGTCCCGTCTGCATCGAAATGGCCGAGGCCTGCCAGGCCCTGCCGGAATGCGAATTCGTCTTCGTCGATGACGGCAGCACGGACGGGACCGTCGATGCCCTGCTGGCGGTCCGCCAGGAAGGCATCCTGACCGGCTTGCGGGTGCTGTGCCACGATCGCCGCCTGGGCAAGTCGGCGGCCCTGCGCACCGGGATCGAGGCTGCGCGCGGTCGCTGGATCGCGACCATCGACGGCGACGGCCAGGACGACCCCACCGAAATCGCCGTCATGCTGGACCTGGCCCTGGCTGCGACAGGGCGGCCCCCTCTTGTCGTGGGCGTGCGGCTGCGCCGGCGGGACACCCTGTCGCGGCGGGTGGCGACGCGGCTGGCCAACGGGCTGCGTCGGCGCCTGCTGCGCGATGGCTGCCCGGATACCGGCGCGCCGATGAAGCTGTTCCTGCGTGACGATTTCCTGCGCCTGCCGCAGTTCGAGGGGCTGCATCGCTTCCTGCCCTCGCTGATGGGCCGGTATGGCGTACCGCTGCTGTGCCAGCCCGTACGCCATCGCAACCGCCTGCACGGGCATTCCAAATACACGAACCTGAACCGGGCGCTGGTCGGCATCCGGGATCTTCTGGGCGTGATGTGGCTGAACAACCGCACGAGGCTGCCCCACCGCGTCATCGAACGCTGAGAGGCTGTTTCAAAAGCGGATGGGCCTGCGATCCGACACGCGTTCCCCTGCGCTCCGGTGCGCGAAAACACGCGCCGGGCGTGCGGCTGCGCGGCCCTCTGGTATGGCAGGCCCGTTTTTGAAACAGTTCCTGAGGAGGCGTAGCGGATGACGCGGCTGACCTTGCGCCATTATGTGCTGCTCGCGCTGTGCGCGTTCCTGATCTTCCTGCCCGGGCGGGCGACCCTGCCGCCGCTGGACCGCGACGAACCCCGTTATATGGAAGCCAGCGCGCAGATGCTGCGCAGCGGCGATTTCATCGACGTCCGCTTCCAGGATCGTCCGCGCTACCTGCAACCGGCCGGGATCTACTGGCTGGAGGCCGCGTCGGTCGCTGCGACCGGCACGCTGCGGCAGAAGGCGGCCTGGGCCTATCGCATTCCCTCGCTGCTGGCCGTGACGGCCTCGGTCGTGCTGACGGCGTGGATCGGGGCCACCCTGTTCGGGCCGGCCAGCGGGCTGCTGGCGGCGGCGTTGCTGGCGGTCTCGGTCCTGATGACGGCCGAGGGCCGGATGGCGACGATCGACACCACCTTGCTGCTGGCGGTCCTGCTGGCCGAAACCGGATTGCTGCGCGCCTATCTGGACCGGGAACGGGACCGGCCGACGCCGCTCTCCGCCGCCCTGCTGTACTGGACGGCGCTGGGGGCCGGGCTGATGCTGAAGGGGCCCGTGGTGCTGATCCCGGGTTTCGGCACGCCGCTGGCGCTGGCGCTGGTGGAGCGGCGGACGGATTGGTGGCGGCGGCTGCGGCCGTCCTGGGGATGGGCGCTGATGCTGGCGATCGTCCTGCCCTGGTGCGTCGCCATTGGCATCCTCAGCCACGGCGATTTCTTTTCCCGTGCCGTGGGGACCAATTTCCTCGGCAAGGTCGCCAGCGGCCAGCAGGCGCACGGACTGCCGCCGGGCTATCACCTGGCGGTCTTCGCCATCGCATTCTGGCCGGGGTCGATCTTCGCGGCGATGGCGCTGCCGTTCGTATGGACGCGCCGGCACCTGCCGTCGGTGCGGTTCCTGCTGTGCTGGATCGTGCCGCACTGGCTGGTGTTCGAGGCGATCGCGACCAAGCTGCCGCATTACGTCCTGCCGACCTATCCGGCGATCGCCCTGCTGACCGCCGCCGCGCTCCTGACGATGCCGGCGCGCTGGTCCTGGCCGGTCAGCCGGTGGGGCCGGGGTGCGCTTGCGGTCTACGGGACGCTCTGGTTCGCGATCGGGGTGGCGCTCTGCCTGGCGGGTCCGGTCCTGCTGTGGCGGCTGGAGCATGTGATCGACCTGGCGGCGCTGATCGTCCCTGCCGGGGCACTGCCGCTGATGGGGGTTGCGCTATGGTTGCTGCTGCGGGGCGAGGCCCTGCGGGCGGCGCTGAGCGCGATCGGCGCGGCGACGATCATCCATGTCGGGCTGTTCCTGACGGTGATCCCGAACCTGCAGACGATCTGGCTCAGTCCCCGACTGGCGGCGCTGGTGGACGACTATCGGCCCTGTCCGGACACGATCGTGGCCTCGGCCTCGTACTCCGAACCCAGCCTGGTGTTCCTGGTGGGCCAGAACACGGCGCTGGTCGGCCCCGCCGGGGCGGCCGACCTGCTGCGTGACAACCGGGCCTGCGGCCTGGCGCTGGTCGATCGCAAGGATGAACCCGTCTTTCACGCCCGCCTGCGCCAGGACGGGCTGGATGCCATCGAATTCGGCCGCGTCACGGGCCTGAACTATTCGACGGGCAAGCATCTGGATATCGGCCTGTTCGGCCCCTCGTCCCCCTGATCCCGGCGGGCGGGGTGAGGGCTGCGATCATCCGGTGAAGAAAATCAGCGCGGTCGACAGCCCGAATGCCACTGCCAGCCCCAGAACCCCGATGAAATCCCAGAACGTAAGTGGTCTGGCGCGATATGTACCGTCGCGCCCGTACCGGTGAAATCCCCTGAACATGGGACCCTCCTGCCGGGGGTGAAGTGTTCCCCCGATGACGGAAATATGGGGGGACGCCCCCCTGTTTGAAGACAGCATCAGGGGATTTCACGTAAAAAACACCGACCACACGACCTGTTGGCCCCCCGTCGGATCGTCGCATCTTGACGCGGCATCCTCCCTTCCATCATCTATCGCAATGAACCGGGGTGTCCGCACATGCGGACTGAGATCAAACCCGTTGCACCTGATCTGGGTCATGCCAGCGAAGGGAGATCATCATGAAACGCATGCGCAGACATGCGCGCACGCTGTCCGGCGTGTTTGTCCTGTCCCATATCCCGGCCCTGGCCGGGGCGGCGTCCGCTCCGGCGGCCCCTGTCTCGGTCTCCACCGTACCGGCCGCGTCGTCCGGGTCGTCGTCCGCGTCCGCGGGCGCGTCTGCCCGCCATCCTGCGGGCGAACGGATCGTGGTGACCGGCGACGGCACCTTCGCCACCGCGAACGGGCATATCGGCAACCAGCCCGGCGGCGGCCTGATCCGGCCCGAAACCGCGACGCGGTCGGTCAGCACCCTGTCGGCGGACGCCATTGCCCGTCAGGCCCCGACCTCCAGCGCGTTCGACATGGTCGCCCTGCTGCCGGGGGCGAATGTCAGTTCGTCGGACCCGCTGGGGTTCGCCGCGCAGACCAACATCACCGTACGCGGCCTGTCCGGCGATGCCATCGGCTACGTGCTGGAAGGGATGCCGCTGAACGACATCGCCTATTATTCCGGCTATCCGGGCCAGTTCGCGGATAACGAGAATTATGACCAGATTGCCCTGGCCCAGGGGGCGGCGGACCTGGACAGCCCTGTCCTGAATGCGTCGGGCGGGCTGATGTCCCTGCGCTTCCGCGACCCGTCGCACGACGCCGGCGGGATGGTCGATGCGTCCTACGGGTCGTATCATACCGACCGGGAATTCGCCCGGGTCGACACCGGCGAGATCGGGCACAGCGGCATCCGCGCTTTCGTGTCCTATTCCCATGGCGAGACCAGCAACTGGCGCGGGTCGGGACGCGACCGGCGCCAGCATATCGATTTCAAGGCGGTGAAGGAGTGGGGGGACGGCAACCGGGTGTCGGTGCTGGGCACCTGGAACGACGCCGTGACCAGCAACTATCCCCAGATCGACATGGCCGACTGGCATGCCTATGGCGTGTCCGGCCCGAACAATTATGCCAGCACCTACGATCCTTCAAATGCGGCCGCCGGGACGGATTACTGGCGGCTGTACCAGGACCCGTATCGCCTGTTCTATGTCGCGGCGCCGTCGCGCTTCACGCTGACGCGTGCGCTGCACCTGTCGGTGACGCCCTATGCGCAGTGGGGATATGGCAATGCCCCCGGGGGCACCGTGCTGTCCACCACCGGCAACTGGCAGGGGACGGAGGCGCTGCCTTACGCCGTGTCCATCCCCGGCGCGCAGGACGGCATGGCGACGGTCATGGCGGACTATACCCAGTCCAGCTACCGTACCGGCTTTACCTCGGCGCTGGACTGGCGGCTGGGGCGTCATCGCCTGACGATGGGGTACTGGTACGATTATTCGGACGACACCGAAACCCAGCCCTTCTCGCTGCTGCCGGCGAACGGCCATCCGGGAAACATCTGGGCGGATTCGGCGAAAGGCACGATCCTGCTGCCCGACGGGCGGCAGCTCCTGGGCGGGGACAACCACACGATCTCGCAGGTCAGCGCCCTGTTCGTGGGCGACACGATGTCCTTCCTGAACCAGCGCCTGACGATCGAGGCCGGATTCAAGGAGGTCATGCTGTCGCGCGACGGCACGAACAACCTGCCCGGACCCCAATACCGGTCGACCATGAACGTGGCCGAGCCGCTGCCCCGGCTGGGCGCGCGGTTCCAGATCGATCCACGGCATCAGATCTTTGCCAGCGTCAGCACGAATTTTCGCGCCCCGGCGGAATCCTCGCTGTACGATGCCTACGATCCGTCCAGCGGGGCGCTGGTCAATACGGCCAACAATACGTTGCGCAACGAATATTCGATTTCCGAGGAAGTCGGCTACCGCTATGCCGGGAACCGGGTGATCGGCAGCGTCACGTTCTTCAACTACAATTTTACGAACCGCCAGATCCAGACGGTGGTGTCGCATAACGGATCGCTGATCGGATCGACCGTCAATGCCGGCGGCCAGACGTCGCGCGGCATCGATGTCGAGGCCGGGTTGCGGCCCTGGCACCACTTCAGCCCGTATGTGTCCGGCGAATACCTGCATGCCACGATCGACAACGACATGGCGGTGGATGGCGACCTGCTGCCCACCCGGGGCAAGACGGCCGTGCGCAGCCCGTCGCTGCAGGCCGCGATCGGCCTGACCTATGATGACGGCACGTTCTTCGGCATGGCCAGCGTCAAATATGTCGGCCATCAATATGCGACATTCATGAACGACGAACGCATGCCCGACCATACGACCGGAAACCTGACGCTGGGATACCGGATGTCGTCGATCGGCGTGGCGCGGCATCCGGAATTCCGCCTGAACTTCATCAACATCACCGACAGCCATTATCTGTCCGGCGTCGCCAATCCGACCTTCAACGCACGCGATGCCACCGGCCGGTACGGCACGACGATCGCGGGCGAGGCCCCGACCTATTATGTCGGCGGCGGCTTCGCGATGTTGCTGACCGGTTCGAGCGCGTTCTGACCCCTTACCGACCGGAGCCGACATGATGAAAAAGCTGCTGCGTCTGCTAACGGGTCTTGCGATCGTGCTGTCCATGGTCGTGACCGGACCCGTGGCACGTGCGGATGCGCCGGAAAGCACGCCGGAAACCGTGACGGTCATCCTCGACTGGTTCCTCAACGCCGATCACGCCGCCCTGCTGGCGGCGGAGTACAGCGGCGCGTTCCGCCGTCATGGGGTGCAGGTCCGGCTGATCGCGCCAGCCGACCCCGGATCGCCGGCGCGGCTTGTGGCGGCGGGGCAGGCGGACCTGGCCATTTCCTACCAGACGCAGCTGGGCATGCTGGCGGAACAGGGGATTCCCCTGCTGCGGGTCGGCACGCTGATCGACACGCCGCTGGACACCCTGATCGCGGCGCCGGGGATCCGTTCGCTGGCCGACCTGAAAGGGCGGACGATCGGGATCTCGATGGCGGGGGTCGACGACGCCGTGCTGGCGACGATGCTGGGGTCCGTCGGGCTGTCGCTGTCGGATGTGCGGCAGGTCAACGTGAATTTCCAGCTGGAACAGGCGCTGATGTCGCATTCGGTCGATGCCGTGATCGGCGCGACCCGGACCTATGAATTGATCGACCTGCAGCAGAAGGGCGTCTCGCCGGTCGCATTCTACCCCGAGGAACACGGGGTGCCGCTGAATGACGAACTGATCTTCGTCGCGGCGCGCGACCATGCGCACGACCCAAAAATCGTCCGGTTCATGGCGGCGCTGGAAGAGGGGACGAATACCCTGCTGAACCATCCCGACATGATCCTGACGCAGGCGCTCCACGACCATCCGGAACTGGACACGCCGTTGAATCGCGCCGCCTGGACGGCGATCCTGCCGCGCGTATGCAAGCAGCCGGCGGTGCTGAACGGCCGGCGCTACCGGGCGTTCATGGCCTTCCTGCGCGAACGCGGCGTGGTGCGGCGGGAACTGGATCTGTCGGCCTATGCCGTCGATCCGGCCGATGGCACGCCATAGGGCGCGGGCCAGGTCGTGATCCTGCCATAGGGGCAGGGGGGGACGGTCGGGGACCGTACCGATGGGCATGTCAAACGTGCCGCGGGCAGGGGGTGACCCTGCCGGGGCGGCGCGGACGTCAGGCGACGCGGTCGGACACGGCGGTGGCGACCATCAGGGCGGCGACGATCGGCAGAAAGGCAACCAGCGGCAGGAACGACGCGACGCCCATCGAGTTGGCGACAAGGTTACCGATTTCGTGAATAAGCATTATCCAAAATCCTATGGGTTGGTGTTGGGGCGGGAACCAACACCGAATCTCGGCGCCGTGCAACACAAAAGAATAGGAGGGCTGGTAGCCAAAAAACGCATAGTAAACGAACCATGAATATTCTGTTCATTCTGTAGACATCGGGTCCATTACTAAGCTGCGCCAGCGGAATAGGTCGCAGGGAATTGTGATGTGATTTTGGGCGACCATCGTGAGGGCCCGGAAGAGGGACCGCAAATGGCGCATATTTTGTGCAATTTGCCTAAATTCAGGTCATTCGCCGATGTGATCGAAAAAATGCCCGCCTGTGTAGGCGCGTCGGTGGCGGAATGCCGTCATAGCGGCCGCGCCTGGGGACCGCCATCCGAAATGCAGGCCGGTTCGTCCAGGGATGCCGGTCAGCTTTTCGCCTTGGGCACGCGTGCCCAGGACGTCGTCATGCGCAGCCCGTGCCAGGCCGCCACGCTGTCGCACAGGAACATGCCCAGCGCGCCGACCGTGCAGGTCAGCGCGACGCCGAACATCAGGACCAGCCACCAGGCGACGGCGGAATCCCGCAGGCTGCCCAGGAACAGGACGAAGGCGGCGCCGCAGGCCGACGCCCCGCCGATCGCGCCCAGAAGGATGGCGGCGTCCAGCAGCAGGGTACGGCGATGCAGATGCGTCAGATGCCGGTGCAGGCGGCGGCGCTGCGTGGCACTGCTGGTCTGATCCAGGTTTTCGGTCGCTTTCTCGATATGGTCGGACACGCGGGCCAGGCGCGTGTTGAACAGGTTCAGCAGCGTGCCGATGCCCGACAGCATGAAGACCGGGGTCAGCGCGGTCTGGATCAGATGGGCGACGCTGTCGACGGGCTGGTCGGGCAGCAGGGCGGGAAAGGGGGACAAGGATGGGGCTCCTTCCTGACGGTGGCGGTTACGGCGTTGAAGCCAATCGCGGCGCGGGGTGCAACAGGGCATGGCGCCTCCGTCTTGTTTCGACCCCCCGAACCGGCCAGTCTGTCGGGCCAGGAGGGCCGACCCATGTCCCATAATTACGCGACGCCGCTGACACCCGAAAGGCGCCTGGCCCGCCTGATGGCGCGCATACCGGATGACTGGGCCATCCGGATCGAGAAGGTGGCGGATGCCGATGGGCTCCTGCGCTGGCGCGCCGCGACCGGCCTGCCCGGCGTCGCGCCGCAATGGAGCGCCTTCCACGACACGCTGCCCGATGCGCTGGAGGCCGCGTGGAAGGCGGCGCGGGTCGCGCCGTCCGGCACGTCATAGAAGAAGAAGGCCTTGAGTTTCCGAGACTTGTGCCTATTGTAACAGTTTCGTATTTTCCTGGGCCGCCTTGTCATGGATCGTCCGGCATGAACCACCGTCCGGTATCGGCGTCCGTCGGGGGGAAGCGGGGCATATTTCCATATCGTATTGACTTTCCTGATCTGTTGTCCCTAATCTTTTCGGAGTGTTGCCGTCACATGCGGGCATCCTGGCGGAGTTTCGGTGGGGGGATGGATGTGCCCGCGCGCCCGTCGAGGACATCATGCGACTGGCCGGTCCTGGCATGCGTTGCGTCCTCCCGTTGGTCCTTTCCGTCATGTGACGACACGTATCGGGGGCATTCCCTCGGCGCAGGCGGATCTGTCGCCGACCCTGCGCGCAGGCTATCGATTTCTTTCGTCGGCGCGCATGTCTTCACGGTGAAACGGCGAGAATCTGGATCGAATGGATGGACATGGCGTTCCTGACGGATTCATCGCTGTTCCTCTGCCAGGTGCCGGTCGGCCTTGCCCCGGCCTCGATCCTGCCTGACCATTTCGTCTGTCTTCTGGATCGTGCCGGAAACGTCACGGGCTGGAGTGCGGATGCCGAGCGGATCTCGGGCTATCGGGCGGCCGATATCCTCGGCCGACCCTTTTCCGATCTCTTTCCGTCCGACCAGGGCGGGACAGGCTTGCCGTCGCAGGCGCAGGAGGCCGCGTGGGACAGGGGCCGGGGCGAACGGACCGGCGTGGTCGGGCGCAAGGATGGCAGCCGTTTCCGCGCGCATGTCGTTGTCCATGCCTTTACCGACGACCCGGGCGAGCCGACGGCCGGGGCCGTTGCCCTCATCCGCGACCTGACCGTCCGGAAGCTGCCGACCGGCGCGCACTGCCCGGTGGATACGACGCTGGACATTATTCTGCGAAAAATGTCCGAAGGGGTTGCGTTATTTGGAACCGACCGCGGGCTTGTCTATTGCAATGCCCGCTTCGGCGCCATTCTCGGCCTGCCGGAGGACTGTCTTCGGCATGGGACGTCCTGCGACCAGGTGCTGGCCGACGTGGTGGGCGTCCCCGGCAACGGGGGCGAGGCGCTGGCCGTGCACCAGGACCGTGCCCCGGGGCCGGAGGGGTTGCGCGACTGGACGATCGAAACCCGGCGCCTGGATCGTTCGGTCCTTCTGTCGTGTTTCGCGCTGCCGGACGGCCGGCATGTGGTGACCTGCGACGACATGACCCCCCGGCGGCAGGCGGAAGGCCGTGCTACCTATCTCGAACAGCATGATACGGTGACGGCCCTTGCCAACCTGCATGGCTTGCAGCGGCACCTGAACCTGCATTGCGCGCGGCCGGAAAGCCGGTTTTCCGTCTTTTATTTCGACCTTTTCGGATTCAAGCGCGTCAACAACACGATGGGACACGCGGCAGGCGACGAACTGCTGCGGATCGCCGCCGGTCGTGTGCGGGCGATCCTGGGACAATCCGACCTGGGCGCGCATATCCGCGGCAACAAATTTGCGATCGTCGTGCATTCGGCCCAGGACGAGGCCGGGATCCATGCCCTGGCGCACCGCCTGCGCACCGCCCTGACGCGACCGATTGCCGTTCTGGGGCATGAGGTCACGGTCGGTGTCGGCATCGGCATCGTTCGCTTCCCGATGGACGGCGCGGATCGCGACACCCTGATGTGGAATGCGGACATCGCGCTCCAGCACGCCAAGGATGGGGATGCCAGCCGCATCCGTTTCTACGATCCGGACATGGACACGGCGCGGCGCCTGCGCATGGACCTGGAGCGCGACCTGCGCCTTGCGCTGGAGCGGGACGAATTCATCCTGCATTACCAGCCGTTCCTGAATCTCCAGACCAACCGGATCATCGGTTTCGAGGCCCTGATTCGCTGGCGCCACCCCACGCGCGGCCTGGTGGCGCCCGGGGACTTCATCCCTGTCGCGGAAAGCATGGGCCTGATGTACGACATCGGCGTCTGGACGCTGGACGCCGCATGCCGCGAGGCGGTCGGATGGCCGGCGGATACCGTCATCTCGGTCAATGTGTCGGCGGCCCAGTTCCGGCATGGTGGGCTGGTCGAAACCGTGAAGCTGGCCCTGGCGTGTTCGGGACTGGATGCGACGCGGCTGGAACTGGAAATTACCGAAACCGCGATGATCGACGACGTGCCCCATGCGGGCCGCGTGCTGCGCCAGATGCGCGACATGGGGGTGCAGATCGCACTGGACGATTTCGGGACGGGCTATTCCTCCCTCAGCTTCCTCCATAGCCTGCCCTTCACCCGGATCAAGATCGACCGCAGTTTCATCCGCGACATGGGCAACGGCATGGGGGACGGCGGGGCGATCGTCCGGGCGATCACCGGCCTGTGCGGCAGCCTGGGCGTCGTGGCGACCGCCGAGGGGGTGGAGACGCAGGAACAGTTCGATTACCTGAAACAGGTGAAATGTTCCGAAATCCAGGGATTTTTCTTCAGTCGTCCCTGTCCGGCGGCGGAGGCGCGGAAGCTTCTGGAGGTCCGGCAGGATTAGGAAGGGGGATGGCCGCCGTCGGACGTGCGTCCGTGATGGCGGGCATATTCGGTGGGGGTCAGCCCGGTCTGCGCCCGGAAGCGGGCGGTCAGGTGGCTATGGCTGCTGAAGCCGCACAGGGCGGCGATCCGTGACGGGGGCCAGCCTGTGCGCAGCAGGGTCCGGGCGCGTTCGATCCGTCGGCGCGTCACGAAGGCATGCGGCGTCTCGCCGTGCGATTGGCGAAACGCGCGCACGAAATGAAAGCTGCTCAACCCCGCCGCCCCGGCCAGATCGTCGATGGATGGGGACGGTCCATGTGGGCATCGACCAGCGCCTCGACCCGGCGGAATGCCGCCATGGACAGGCCGCCCCGGCGTGGCAGGTCGGGGCGCCGGTCGGTCATGTGGGCCAGCAGGCGCGCCACGAGGCCCGTCGCCGCCTGGCTGACCGCCACCCGGTCCGCGGGAAGCGCCCAATGAAGCGGCAGGATGGCGGACCGCACCACATCCTCGATCCGGCCGTCCCTGAAATAGGCGTCCTCGCGCAGGGTGACGCGGGCGGGGTCCATGTCGAACATTTCGCATGTCGCGCGATCGAAGGCCTGCGGCGCGATATAGAGATGGAACATCCGGACCGGCCCGTTGACGTCCCAGTCGCTGGTCGCCCGGGCGGGCATCAGGCACAGATCGCCCGCGCCGTTGCTGCATTTCCATCCGCCGTCCAGCCGTTTGCGAAAACCCATGCCATGTTCAAGATAGAGGCTGAGGGTATGGTGGTTGGGGGTATCGTACCGGGTGAACGCGGTCTCGTTCCGGTCCCAGACCGCGATGGCCAGTCCGTCGCCGATCTGCGCCGACGCCTGCAGCGAGACGCCGGCGTCGCGCAGGCACCGAAAGACGGTCAGGTCGGACAGGCTGGTCATCGCATGGGATCGGGGTCTGTGATCGGGATCGTGGCGTCCTGTCCCCGACCATACAGCGCCGGCGGGCCGGTTCAACGACGCGGACCGCAACAAACAGCAGGATCATGACAGCGGCCGGCCGATCCGGACGGCTTTTGCCGCTAGGTAGGCGCGCGGACACCGCCGGGGCGGATGTCGCGGCGCGAAAGGGTCCGGCCATGCTTGCCTTGCTGTTCTTCGGTGTCGTCCTGATCTGGGGCACGACCTGGTTCGCCATTCATGTCCAGGTCGGCGTGACGACCCCACAAACGGCCATTTTCTGGCGTTTTTTCCTGGCGTCCCTGCTGATGGGCGCGTGGCTGTTCCTGTCGGGGCGGCTGCGCCGGGTCCCGCTGCGGGTTCACGGATGGCTGGCCCCGATGGGGGCGTGCCTGTTTTCCTGCAATTTCCTGGCGATCTACGGGTCCGAAACCTATCTGGCCAGCGGCACCGTCTCGGTCATCTTCAGCCTGGCGACCCTGTTCAATACGCTCAACCAATGGCTGTTCTTCGGCCATCGCCCCGGACTGCGCAGCGTTCTGGGCGGCGGGATCGCGATCATGGGTATCGCGTTCCTGACCGGCCTGACGGGTGTCGGCGGCATTTCGCCCATCGGAACGCTGCTGGCCCTGACCGGGACGTTCCTGTTTTCCTGCGGCAACATGCTCTCTCGCCGGGCCGTGGCGTCGGGCGTCGACCTGCCGAATGCGGTCTTTCGCGGCATGGTGTGGGGGAGCCTGTTCCTGGCCGTCCGGCTTCTGGCGGGTGGATCGTCCCTTGCCGGATCGACCGATCCCGCGTGGATCGGGGCATTGCTGTATCTTGCGGTCCCCGGATCGGTGGTGGCGTTCCTGGCCTATCTGCATCTGGTGCACCGGATCGGTGCGGACCGCGCGGCCTATACCACCATCCTGTCGCCCGTCGTCGCGCTGCTGATCTCGGTCGTCTGCGAAGGGACCCGTTGGACATCGGGCATGACGACCGGAGTGGTCCTGATCCTGCTGGGCAACCTGGTCACGTTCGCGCCGCTTAGGCGGCTGCGTGTTCCCATGCCGGCCCGATCATAAGGGGGCTGTTGGAAAAGGCCTTTTCAAGACGGATTCGAAGGTCGGTGGCGCCGGTACTCTGGATCGGTCCGGCGGATCGTTCCAAACTTGTCACGGTCGGACGAACGACGCGGCAATCGGGCAAGGGGCAATATGGGCAGGCAGGCGGATACGGGCGACATGCCGGTCATGATGTCGTCGATGCTCGACGCATTGCCCCTGTCGCGCGCCCATGTCCGCCTGCTGCTGATCGGGGGGCTGGGCTATCTGTTCGATGGGCTGGACGGCTCGTCCCTGGCGTTCTTCCTACCGGTCCTGCGCGGGACCTGGCATCTGTCCGGGGTGCAGGCGGGGCTGATCGCCTCCAGCACGTCGCAGGGGTATCTGATCGGGTCGTTCCTGTCGGGCTTCCTGGCGGACAGGATCGGGCGTCGACGCATCATGATGTCGGCCCTGGCACTGTATTGCGTCGCGTCATGCCTCAGTGCCCTGGCGCAGGATTGGCGGTGCTATTTCGCCCTGCGCCTGGTCTGCGGCATCGGTACGGGGGCCGAGGCCGTGGTCATCATCCCCTACATCGCCGAATTCCTGCCGGCACGCCTGCGCGGACGGCTGTGCGGGGCGGTGGTCGGGTTCTTCTCGTTCGGTTACGTCCTGGCTGCGTGCCTCGGCTTCTTCGTGGTGTCGGCCACGCCGGAGGGGTGGCGCCTGGTATCGGTGATGACGGGCCTGCCGATCCTGCTGCTGCTGTGGTGGCGGCGCGCGCTGCCGGAATCCCCGCGCTGGCTGGAGATCCGTGGCCGGGATGCGGAGGCGCGCCTGGTCCTCCAGGCGTTTGCCGGTGGCGGGGCCTGCGATCCGCATCCCCCGGGCCGGCCCCGGGCGGACGGGGGCCGGCCGGTTGGCCCCGGCGTGTGGTCGGCACCATGGCGATCGCGGGTGCTGCTGTCCGTGTGGCTGTGGACATGGCTCTTCTTCTCTTTCTACGGATTCTTCTCGTGGATTCCGAGCCTGCTGCTGAAGCGCGGGCTGAATCTGTCCGACAGTTTCGGCCTGTCGCTGCTGATCTTCGCGGCGCAGGTCCCCGGCTATTTCGTGGCGGCCTGGCTGAATGGCCCGCTGGGGCGGCGGCGGGTGATGATCGGCGCGCTGTCGCTGGCCGCGCTGTCGGCGCTGCTGCTGGTCCGCGCGGAGGGCGTCGCGGGCCTGCTGGCGGGGGCCATGGGGCTTTCGGCCGGGCTGAACGGGGCGGTCGCGGGTTTGTATGCCTATACGCCCGAACTGTTTCCCACCCGTATCCGTGCGACTGCGATGGGCCTGGCGTCGGGCATCAGCCGTCTGGGGGCCATCGGCGGCGCGTTCGGCGTCGGCCTGATCGCCGCGCATGGCGGAACGGCCCCGGTCTTCGCCGTTACCGGCGCGGCGCTGGGGCTGGCGTTGCTGGCGCTGTTCACGATCGCGCCCGAAACCGACAACAGCGCCCTGCCCGAAGAGGATCAGGAGGCCGTCCGGTAATCCGGCCTTCAGGGTCAGACGGGTTTTGCCGGTTCTCGGGCCAGGGGCATGATAGGGTGTCCGGAGGTCGAACGTTCAGGACCCGGGGAGTGAAACCGGATGCAAAAATCCCTCTACGCCACCATGCGTGCATTGCCAGGACAGGAGGATCGGCTGGCCGGCCTGCTGCGGGATCTGACGCGTGATGTGCGCGCTGAACCCGGCTGCGTACGCTTTGTGGTCTACCGCCTGGAAAGCGACCCGGCCTTCTTCCATGTGGAGGAGACCTATCGCGATCCCGCCGCGTTCGAGGCCCATATCGGCATGGCGCATGGCAAGCGCTTCAACGACGCGATCAAGACCATGGTCGAAGGCGGCGCCTCGACCGTCGTGTTCCTCGATCCGGTCCTGTAGCATTCCGTCAGGATCCAGGGGCGATGCCGGGTCCAAGGGGTTTTGCCCCTTGGGCCCGATCAGGGACACGCCTCTCAAATCCGGCCATTGACCAGACGGGGCGCCGTTCGACGGGCGCGTGTCCGACTGACGGATTTCTTGCTATTTGGCGTCCTGTCGGTGCATATGAAACGCGGAGTTCGAATGGCTCCCGATACAAAGCCCCCAACGCATCACTTGCTGCATAAGAAAATGTAGTCGGTTCAACTCATGCAAAGCGATGGGGATCCAATATGCGCGAGAATCAGGACAATTCAGCCCTCGAGGCGCGCTTGATCATCCTTGAAAAGAACGTCGCCAGGATTCTGGCTCAGCTGGAGCGGCATTCTCTTCCGGAGATATATAGAAACACCCGTCTTTTATCTCAAACGGTCGAGAGTATGTCAGGGACGATGCGATTCCTGGCCAACCGGACGAGGTAGGTGCGAACACCCGTTCCCTGACGGGTGGAACGATCCATCCGACCGATTGATACCATGCGGAAATTTCAAGGAGATTGGCGCACCCGAAAGGACTCGAACCTCTAACCCCCAGATTCGTAGTCTGGTGCTCTATCCAATTGAGCTACGGGTGCGCTGTGGGGCGCTGTGTAACCGAGTGTCGGGGAAACGACAACCCCTTCCGGTAATTTTTTTATCGGGGGCCGGTCGGTATCCGACGTCATGGGGCCATGCCGCCGCGCGTGGTGGTCGCATGGCCCAGAAGGCCGCGCAGCAGGGCGCCGATGTCGGGGCCGGGCGCGTCGCCCGGCGGCAGGCGGTGGTAGATCGCATCGGCGCGCGCGGCCGGAGTGCCCTCCACGGTGACCAGTCCCTGGACGAAGACCAGGCTGCGCGTGATGCGCAGCGTCTCGGCCCGCAATTCGACCCATACGCCACGGGGTACCGGCGCCATGAAATCCAGGCCCAGCGACACCGTCGGCAGGAAGCCCCCCTGCAAATCCTCGCGGAACAGGGCGGCCATTGCCAGGTAGGCGTCGCAGACGCCGGCCAGCTTCCCGCCATGGCAGAGGCCCGCCCGATTGCAGCAGGACGGCGTGACGCGGAACCCGCCGACCAGTTGCCCGGCCTCCACGCCGACCAGGAAGCCGCCGGACACGGCATCGAACCCGCCGGGGGCCAGGTCGGGCACGGCGACGAAGCCCGGCGGGGGCGGCGGAAAATCCGTCTCGGGGCCGGGGGTCATGATCCGGTCCCCGTGTCCGGACGACGGGTGCGGGCAGGGGCGGCGGGGATGGTCATGGGTGCGCTCTCCCGGCGGGATCTCCGGTTCATGCCGCATTACGCCGCAGGTCCGCCCCCGGATGCCGGATGGCAGGAAAACACCGGAAAACAATCCGTGACCGCAGGTTCTCCGTACGGGCCGGAATCAGGAACCCGGAAGCAGGGCCCGCGCGGCCGCCGTGGCGACGTCGTGGCGCAGGCGCACGACGCTGTGGCCGCCCTCGGGATGCACCCGGTTCGTCAGGATCAGGACATAGCTGTCGCTGCCCGGATCCAGCCACAGCGATGTTCCGGTGAAGCCGGTATGGCCGAACGACCCCACCGGGAAGACGTCGCCGCGCGGCGTGGAATAATGGGTGTGGATGTCCCATCCCAGGCCGCGCAGGTCCTGCTGGCCGGGGGGCTGCTGCGGCGTGGTCATCAGCACCAGGGTCTCGGGCTTCAGCGGATAGGCGCTGGGCCGTCCGGCGCGGCGATCCAGCAGTGCCTGGGCATAGACCGCCATGTCGGCGGCATCCGAGAACAGGCCGGCATGGCCCGCGACGCCGCCCATGCGCCGCGAGGTGGGATCGTGGACAACGCCGCGCAGCATGACATGGTGGTCGTCGAACTGCGTCGGCGCGATGGACGGCCGCCAGGCGGGCGGCGGCAGGAAGCGCGAGCGCGCCATGCCCAGCGGGTCCAGGACCCGGGTCTGGACGTAATGGTCCAGCGTATCGTGCGAAAAATGCTGCACCAGCAGGCCCAGCGTGACGAAATTGATGTCGCTGTAGACGAATCGTTCGCCCGCCGGGTGGTCGGGGCGGGTGTCCATGACCCGGCGAATGGCTTCGTCGCAGCCGCTCCAGGGCGTGGACAGGTCCAGGTCGGGCGGCAGGCCGGAATAATGCGTCAGCAGATGGCGGATCGTGATCGCCGCCTTTCCGTTCCGGGCGAAGTCCGGCAGGTAGCGGCAGACGGGGTCGTCCAGCCGGAAGGCCCCGGCCTCGTGGAACTGCATGACCGCGACGGCGGTCGCGACCGGCTTGGTCAGCGACGCCATGTCGTAGAGCGTGCCTTCGTCCAGCGGCTCGATCGCCGGGACCAGGGCGCGGCGCCCATAGGCGCGATGATGGACGATCCGGCCGCCATGGCCGATGACGACGACGGCTCCGGGGGTCTGCCCGTCGGCGATCGCACGGTCCACCAGCCGGTCGACCGGGGTGAAGTCGGCGGGGGCGAGCGGGCCGGTGCGGCCCGCCGCGCAGCCGCCCGCCATCCCGGCCCCGCCGGCGGCCAGCATCAGGCGCAGCATGGTCCGTCGGCTGGATCCGGTCATCGTGTCTCGTGCTCCATTTCCGTCGGGTCCAGCGTAGGGCGGACCGCCGCGTCGCGAAAGGCCGGCCCTGGCCGCAGCCGGCAGAGCAGCCCGATGGCGAAGGTCGCGGCCACCCCGATCGGCACCAGCCACGGGAAGGCGATGTCGTGGCCGCCCGGATGCACGAACAGGATCAGGGCCGCCATGATGGCCAGCGTACCGACGAAGGCCGGAACCGCGTCGCGCTGACGCGCGCCCGGGACCAGCAGCCCGAACAGGAACGCGCCCAGCAGTGCGCCATAGGAATATCCGGCGATCGACAGGCCGAAGACCACGGCCGACCGGCCGGTATTCGAAAAGCACGACGCCGCCCCGATCAGCAGCATCGCCCACAGCACGGTGATGCCGCGCGACAGCGTCACCGCCCCGATCCGGCCCCTCCATGCCGCAGCCGGCAGCAGGTCCGCCAGGGTCGAGCCGGTCATCGCGTTCAGTGCCGAAGACAGCGATCCCATCGTGGCGCTGATGATGCCCGCGATCAGCACCGCCGACAGGACCGGCGGCAGGTCGCGGGCGATGAAGGCGGGGAACAGCGCGTCCGGCGAACGCAGCCCCAGTGCGGCCGGGGATGCCCCGCCATTGCGGATCCACAGCAGTACGCCCACCGCCGACAGCAGGCCGAACAGCAGGGTGACGACCACCCCGCTGCCGACCATGGCGATCCGCGCCGCGCGCAGCGACCGCGCCGCCAGCACGCGCTGGACCATCAGCTGGTCCGCCCCGTGCGAGGCCATGGACATGATCGCCCCGCCCACCAGCGCCGTCGCCGGGGCATAGGGCGATGTCAGGATCTCGCCGCCGCCGTGGAAGACCACAAGGCGTCCGGCTCGCCACGCCGCCCCCAGCGCCGCCCGGTCGGCATGTGGCAGCAGCAGGCCGACGCACAGGACGGCGCCCAGCGTATAGAGGCCGAACTGGATGCTGTCGGACCAGACGACGGCCCGCAGCCCCCCGGCCGCGGTATAGGCGGCGGTCAGCGCCGTCAGCCCGATCAGGACCGGCAGCGGCCCTGCGGGCAGGTGCGCCGCCGCCAGCAGCGCGCAGATCGGCAGGGTGGAGGCGAACAGCCGCACCCCCTCGGCCAGCAGCCGCGTGCCCAGGAAGACCGCCGAGGCCAGGCGCTGCATCCCGCGCCCGAACCGTTCGCCCAGATATTGGTAGGCGCTGGAAAACCCGGCGCGCATGTACAGCGGCAGCAGCAGCCACGCCACGATGATGCGCCCCATGACATACCCCAGGCCCAGCCCGACGAATACCAGGCCGCCGCCATAGGCCACGCCCGGCACGCTGACGACGGTCAGGGTCGAGGTCTCGGTGGCGACGATGGACAGGCAGATGGCCCAGGTCGGCAGGTCGTGCCGCCCGGCCGGGCCGTTCGCCGCAGGGCGCCTCTGCGACAGACGCAACGATATGGCGGCGAGGGCCAGCAGGCAGAGGCCGATGATCGCGGGTTCGCTCAGGGACATGGATCTCCGTTCGGGCAAGGGGGCCGGGACGGGGCCGGAAGGGTCCCGAGGGAACTTTGCCCCGTCCGCAGGGTTTTTTGGACGATATCAATCTGTAAAGGAGGCTTCCATGAGCCACGACCGTTTTCCGACATCCGGCCTGTGCCGCGCCGCTTTCCTGGCGGTGGCGATGCTCGGCATGTCGGCGGGACTGTCGGCCTGCAACACCATGCGCGGGGCCGGCCAGGACGTCAGTTCGGTCGGTCACAACGTTTCGCGGGGGGCGAACGCGACGCAGGATCAGATTACCCGTTCGACCGGTGCATCGCCCCGATAATTTCGCCACCCCAAGCCACCCCGCGAGGGCCGGGGCATAGCCGCAGGACGGGCCGGACTGTGCCCGAACCCGGCAAGGGCCCCGGCCCTCGCATCCCATTGCATTCGTAATGTTCTGGGTTTCCAAAGGGCTATGCCCCTGGGTGGGGCAAGGACAACGTCCTTGCCGTTCATTGTTCCGGCCCTGCCGGACCGCAACACGGGCGTGCCTCAATGCCCGTGGGGCAGCCCCGCGCGCGGGACGTAACGCGAGCCTTGCTTTTTCGTTCGTTCCTTCCCAATAATAGCGCATTCCGGTCCGTGGGATCGGGTAATTGACGTTCTCGGGGCGGGGTGAAAGTCCCCACCGGCGGTATTTGCACCCGGTCTTCGGACCGATGGCGCATCAGCCCGCGAGCGCCCGCACGGCCTTCCGGCCGGGCGGGGACAGCAGACCCGGTGTGATTCCGGGGCCGACGGTATAGTCCGGATGATAGAGAACGAGGTCCGCGCGCATGCGCCCGTGGTGGCGCGCGCTGTGCGGTCCGTTGCGCCCCGGGTCCGTCCGGAAGGATGGGACCGCTTGTCTTGGCTGAGGTTTCGGTAAGCTCGGGGACGCGTCGTCCGGATTGCGATCCGGGCCGTCTTCCCCCCTCCATCGGCCGGGCGTTCCGGGCCGCGCTTGCCGAGGCATCGCGCCACATGGGCGCCACCGCCCCCAATCCCCCCGTCGGCTGCGCCATCCTGGATGCGCGCGGCGAGATCCTGGCCGTTGCCGCCCATCACCGCGCCGGTGCCCCGCATGCCGAGGCCCTGGCCCTGCGGATATGTGCCCAACAGGGTCTGATCGACCGTGCGGCGACGGCCGTGGTGACCCTGGAACCCTGCAATCACACCGGCCGCACCGGCCCCTGTTCCGAGGCGATCCTGGCATCGCCCATCCGCACGGTCTGGATCGGGGCGGCCGATCCCAATCCCCGGGTCGCGGGCGGAGGGGCGGCGCGGCTGGGCGCGGCCGGATGCGATGTGCGCATGCTGGCGGACCTGGCGGGCCCTAATGCCGCCGATCCCGATGCCGCCGACCTGGCCGCCGACTGCCGGGCGCTGATCGCCCCCTTCGTCCACTGGTCGCGCACCGGCCGGACATGGATGACGGTCAAGCAGGCCGTGGCGGCCGACGGGTCCATGATCCCGCCGGCGGGACGGACGACCTTTACCTCCGACAGCGCGCTGGATGTGGCGCATCGCCTGCGCCGGGCGACCGATGCCGTCGTGACCGGCATCGGCACCGTGCTGGCCGACCGGCCGGCCCTGGACGTGCGCCGGGTGGCCGACCATGCCGGCCGCGCCCGGCGCCTGCTGGTGGTGTGCGACCGGCGGGGCCGCCTGCCGGACGATTGGCGCGCGGCGGCCACGGCCCGGGGGTTCGATGTACGGGCCTGCGACGACGTCGCCCAGGTCCCCGCCCTGCTGGGCGAGGCCGGGGCGCTGTGGGCGCTGGTCGAGGCCGGCCCCGCCCTGCTGGACGCGATGCGGGGCGCGGGGGTCTGGGACGACTGGCTGACCATCGGGGTCACGGCCGGGGGACGCGAACGGATGGATATCACGGTCAGAGATGGAGCGGGCGGGAGTGGGAGGGACACGCCGCTGCGCCTGATTCCCGGCCTGGCCGTGCCGAGGGAGGGAACATGTTTTCCGGCATCATAGAGCATCTGGGCACCGTCACGGCGGCCAGCCGGGGGGACCGGTCGCTGCGCATCGCGGTGGCGACGGGCATCGGCGATCTGTCGCTGGGCGAAAGCGTCGCGGTCAACGGCGTGTGCCTGACCGTCACCGAATATGATGCGGCGGGGAACGCGGCATTCTTCATCAGCGCGGAAACGCTGGACCGCACGACCCTGGGCCGGCTGGCCGAGGGCCACCGCGTCAATCTCGAACGCGCGGTCACGCCGGCCACGCGCCTGTCGGGCCATATCGTGCAGGGTCATGTGGATGGCACCGCGCGCCTGCTGTCGGTCGAGATGGCGGGCGAGGCGCGGCGCATCGTCTTCGCCGTCCCCGCGACCCTGCGCCGCTATCTGGTGGAAAAGGGGTCGATCACGCTGGACGGCATCAGCCTGACCCTGAACGAGATCGGTGCGATCGGGGCGGGGGATGCCGGCATCGACGCCTTTGCCGTCGCCCTGATGATCATTCCCCATACCTGGACGCATACCACCCTGGGCACCATGGCGCCGGGCGACGCCGTGAATGTCGAGGTCGACGTGATTGCGAAATACGTGGAGACCCTATGTCAGTACCGGTGATGAGCCCCACTCTGGAGGCCGCGATCGCGGCGATCCGGGCGGGCGGCATGGTGGTCCTGGTCGATGACGAGGATCGCGAGAACGAAGGCGACCTGGTCATGGCCGCCGACCTGGTCACGCCGCAGGCGATCAATTTCATGGTCACCCACGGGCGCGGCCTGGTCTGCCTGCCGCTGGAGGCCGAACAGGTGGACCGCCTGGGCCTGCCGATGATGACGCGGGTGAACACCTGTCCGCGCGAAACCGCGTTCACCGTGTCGATCGAGGCGCGCGAGGGGGTGGATACCGGCATTTCCGCCGCCGACCGTGCCCGCACCATCCAGGCCGCCGTGGCGGCGGATGCCGGCCCGTCGGACCTGGTGTCGCCCGGCCATATCTTTCCGCTGCGCGCCGTCCCCGGCGGCGTGCTGGTCCGCAACGGCCATACCGAGGCATCGATCGAACTGGCGCGCCTGGCGGGCCGGGCACCCGCGGCGGTGATCTGCGAGATCATGAACGAGGACGGGTCGATGGCGCGGATGGACGATCTGCGCCCCTATGCCGAACGGCATGGCCTGCCGATCCTGTCGATCGCAGAACTGGTCGGCTGGATGGAACGTCGCGCCACGATGCCGGCCGACCCCGAAGGGCGGATCGAGAAGGTGGCCCAGGCGGCGCTGCCCAGCAGCTATGGCGGCGAGGACCTGGTGATCCATGCCTTCCGCGCGCCCGACGGGACCGAACATGTGGCGCTGGTCAAGGGCGACCCGGGCCGGGCCGGCACGGTGCCGCTGGTGCGGCTGCATTCCGAATGCGTGACGGGCGATGCGCTGGGTTCGCTGCGCTGCGATTGCGGCGCGCAGCTCCAGACCGCGCTGCATCGCATCGGCGCGGCCGACAGCGGCGTCCTGCTGTACCTGCGCGGGCATGAAGGACGGGGGATCGGGCTTGCGAACAAGATCCGCGCCTACGCCCTGCAGGACAAGGGGCTGGACACGGTCGACGCCAACCATCGGCTGGGGTTCGAGACCGACGCCCGCGACTGGACGGCAGCGGCGGCGATCCTGCGGGCGCTGGGGATCCGCACGCTGGATTTGATGACCAACAATCCGGCCAAGGTCGTGGCGGTGGAACGGCATGGCTTCGCCGTCCGCCACCGCGTCGGGGTCGAGATCCCGCCCAACCCTTTCAACCGCGCCTATCTGGACGCCAAGCGCACGCGCATGGGCCACCAGCTCTGCACCGCCCTCAGCACGGCGGCCGAGTGATCACGACCGGAAAGATTCTGATATGAGCACCCATACCCCGTCCCCCGCCCCGGACCTGACCTTCGCACGCGCGCCGCGCCTGGCGATCGTGGTCAGCCGTTTCAACGAAATCGTGACCCACGGCCTGCGCGACGGGGCGCTGGACTGGCTGCGCGAGCATGACATCACGGTGGCCGAGGGCGATGTGCTCTATGCCCCCGGGGCCTACGAACTGCCGTTGCTGGCGCAGACGCTGGCGCGCACCGGGCGCTATGACGGGGTGATCTGCCTGGGCTGCGTCATCAAGGGCGACACGGCGCATTTCGAATTCATCAGCCTGGGCGCCGCCATGGGCCTGATGCAGGCGTCGCTGGCGACCGAGGTGCCGGTCGCGTTCGGCGTGCTGACGACCTACACCGACGAACAGGCCCGCGTGCGTTCCGGCGCGGACGAGCACAACAAGGGCCGCGAGGCTGCGGCGGCCTGCGTCGAAAGTCTGGCCTTGATACGGAAAATCAAGGGCTGATACGCTCGGCCCGCGGACCGGCGCCGTCGCCCAGACGGCGAGCCGGCCGGCGTGGGGGCTGGGAATGAGGCTGGTTACCTTCACGGCCGGACTGTTCGGCATGGCGCTGACGGTCTGGCTGCTGTCGCGGTTCGGGTTTCACGCGATCCTGGGGCTGGTCGCGCAGGGTGGATGGGGCATCGTGGCGGCCATCCTGTTCCATGCGGTGCAGGTGCTGCTGGCGGCCGCGTCGTGGCGGACGATCGCGGGGCACGACGCGCCGCCGCTGCCGTTGCGTGACTGGGTCGCCTTGCGTTGCGTGCGCGAGGGGGTGAACAATCTGCTGCCGGTGGCCCAGGTGGGGGGCGAGGTCGTGTCCACCCGCCTGCTGGCCCGCCGCGGCGCTGGCCTGCGCCGGGCTGCCGCCGCGACGATCTGCGACCTGACGATCGAACTGCTCAGCCAGGTAGTATTCACGCTGGTCGGGCTGGGAATCCTGCTGTTCCTGGTGAAACGCTCGGCCCTTACCGACGAACTGGTCGAAAGCGCCGGCGTGGCGCTGCTGCTGGGCGCCGCGTTCCTGGGCAGCCAGTGCCTGGGCGCGATCTCGATCGTCGAGGGGCTGCTGATCCGTATCGCCGCCCATCTGGGATGGAGCGGCGTGGACGGCATACGCGGCCTGCATGCCGAGATCCTGGGCCTGTACAAGGCGCCCGGCCGGTCGCTGCGCGCAGGGGGGCTGCAACTGGCGGGGTGGTCGCTGGGCGCGGTGGAGGTCTGCCTGATCCTGCATTTCATGGGCCATGACCGGTCGCTGGCCAGCGGCTTCGTGATCGAAAGCGTGGGCCAGGCGGCGAAATCGGCGGGGTTCGCCGTTCCCGGCGCCCTGGGCGTGTCCGAGGGCGGGTTCGTGATCATCGGCAGCCTGTTCGGCCTGCCGCCGGCCGTGTCGATCGGCCTGTCGCTGATCAAGCGCCTGCGCGAGATCGCCTGGGGCCTGCCGTCGCTGGCAGGCTGGCAATGGATGGAAATCCACTGGCGGCCCGGCCGCAAGAACGGGCTGGAGCACGGAATCGGCCTGTCCGGCTGACGCGCGTAGCGCCAATTCATTGATTTATATAATGGTTCCAAAAGAGGCTGCCGCTATGGCGGGTTTCAGGGCATTACGCTGATCCGCCGCTGCGCCGAGTGACGCCCTCGGCGCCCTTGGAACCCAGTCGTCAAATGTAACAGGCGGCAGGGCTGATGGCCGAACATCCGCCTTGCATCCGCACTGCATCCTGGGTCAAACGATGCCGCACCGCGCGGTGTCGTGCCTGCCGCCATCGCGCCGCCCCTTTCCTCAGCCAGCGTCCTGCGCCAGTTTTCCTTCCTTCGTTTCCGCCGTCAGCTTCTTAAGGGCCGAATTACGCATCATGCAGTCCCTTCCGATCGGTCGCCTCGTGGCGGTCTGTTCCCATCGCGCCGTGCTCGTGCTGCTGCTGTTCATGGTCCTGGTCGGGGGCGCCGTGGCATGCAGCATGAAGCGGCTGGACGTCACGACGGACACCGGCACGATGTTTTCCGCCAGCCTGCCGTGGAAGAAGCGGTCGGACGAACTGGCGCGCCTGTTCCCGCAGAACCAGGACCGGCTGGTGGCGGTGATCGACGCCGACCTGCCGGAAGAGGCGCAGGCGACCGCGCGCCAACTGGCGGACCGGCTGCGCGGCGACACGGCGAATTTCCATTCTGTCGACCTGCCCCAGCAGGACCCGTACCTGATCCGCAACGGTCTGATGTTCCTGGACAACAAGACCCTGGCCTCGGTGCTGGACACCACGGTGACGGCCCAGCCTTTCCTCGGCGGCCTTGCGGCCGATCCGTCCGGGCGGGGCCTGTTCGACGCGCTGTCGCTGATCGCGCTGGGCGTGTCGCAGGGACAGGCGGACCTCAAGAATTTCCAGCCGGCGCTGAACGCCTTCGCCTCCACGCTGGAACAGGCGGCGGACGGCCACGCGCAGCCCTTGTCGTGGGAACGGATGCTGGCCAGCGACCTCGCCGATCTGGGGGGTAAATTCCAGTTCGTGGTCACCCGGCCCCGGCTGGATTACGGGTCGTTCCAGCCGGGCGGGGCCGCCAGCGACGCCATGCGCCGGGCGATCGCCGGCCTGGAATTCGTGCGGTCGGGCCATGCGCACGTCCATTTGACCGGCGACGTCCAGATCAATGACGAGGAATTCGCCACCGTCGCGCAGGGCATGGTGGCGGGCCTGCTGGGCTCGCTGGCGCTGGTCACGCTGTGGCTGTTCCTGGCGGTGCGGACCTGGCGCATCATCGTGCCCATCGTCATCACGCTGGTGGCGGGCCTGCTGCTGACCACCGGTTTCGCGGCCCTGGCCGTGGGCACGCTGAATTTGATTTCCGTGGCCTTCGCGGTGTTGTTCGTAGGTATCGCGGTGGATTTCGCGATCCAGTTTTCCGTGCGCTTCCGTGCGCAGCGCCTGTCCTGCGGGGGGCTGCCCGGGCTGCATGAGGCGCTGGCGCGCACTGGCGACGAGACCGGGCACCAGATCATGGTCGCCTCGCTGGCGACGATGGCGGGTTTCCTGGCCTTCACGCCCACCGCCTTCGTCGGCGTCGCGCAGCTGGGCCTGATCGCGGGCTTCGGCATGCTGATCGCATTCGTCTGCACGCTGACGCTGCTGCCGGCGCTGCTGCGGCTGTTCCGCCCGTCTCTGGACCACCCGACGACCGGCTTTGCCTTCGCCCGCCCGGCGGATCGCGCCGTGCGGGTCCATCGCGGGCCGATCCTCAGCGTCTTCACCTTCCTGGCCGTCCTGGGCGCGGTGCTGATCCCGGTCCTGACCTTCGATGCCGATCCGCTGCACACCAAGGATCCGAAATCCGAGGGAATGCAGGTGCTGCGCCAGCTGATGACCGACCCGCAATCCTCGCCCTACGGGGCGGAAGTGCTGGCCCCGAACCTGAAGCAGGCCGAAATCCTGGCCGGCCGCCTGTCGCACCTGCCGCTGGTGGACGATGCGATGTGGCTGGGGTCGATGGTGCCGGAGGACCAGCCGGCGAAGCTGGCGATGATCCAGGATTCGGCGTCGATCCTGCTGCCGACCCTGATCGTCCCCGACCCGAAGCCCGCGCCCGACGCCGCCGCCCTGCGCGCGTCGGCGGCCAAGACGGCGCATGACCTGGGCGGGGTGCTGGACAAGCTGCCGCCCGGCGATCCGCTGCGGCGCATCCAGTCGGCGCTGGACCGCCTGTCGCGGGCGTCCGACCCGGTGATGATGGCGGCGAACGCGGCGCTGGTGCGCTTCCTGCCGACGCAGCTGGACCAATTGCGCCTGATGCTGTCGGCGCAGCCGGTCACGATCGCCGACGTTCCCCCCTCGATCCGGCAGGACTATCTGCTGCCCGATGGCCGTGCGTTGGTGGAAATTCATCCGAAACGCGAAATGGTCAGCAACGCGGATCTGCATGCCTATGTCGCGCAGATCCGCAGCATCGCCCCCGACGCCGGGGGGGATGCGATCGAAGTGGTCGAAAGCGCGACGACCATGGTCCATGCCTTCGTCTTCGCCGCGCTGTCGGCCATCGTCATGATCGCGGTGATCCTGCTGGTGGCGCTGCGACGGCTGCTGGACATGGCGCTGGTGCTGGCGCCGCTGCTGCTGTCGGCGCTGATGACGGTCATCCTGATCGTCCTGGTGCCCGAACAGCTGAATTTCGCCAACATCATCGCGCTGCCGCTTCTGCTGGGCGTCGGCGTGTCGTTCAATATCTATTTCGTGATGAACTGGCGCGCCGGCGTGCGTGCGCCGCTGTCCAGCCCCACGGCGCGGGCGGTCCTGTTTTCGGCATTGACGACGGGGACGGCGTTCGGTTCGCTCGCCGCGTCGCATCATCCGGGGACGGCCAGCATGGGCCGGCTGCTGCTGCTGTCGCTGAGCTGCACGCTGCTGGCGACCCTGATCTTCGTGCCCGCCCTGCTGCCGAAGCGGGCGATCGACGAACGCTAGGCAAGGGCCGAGGCCCTTGCCGGGTCGGGCAGCGCCCCGACCTTCCTTGGCCCGTCAGCCGGCGTCCAGCGGCTTGTGCGGCACGCTCACGTCGCGGCCGGGCAGCATCATGTTCCAGTACAGCCTGGGGAAGACCTGGGTCTTGAGGAACCAGGCGAAGCGGCTGGGCTTGCGCTGGTCGTAATGGAAGCTGGGGGCGGGCACGCCGCCATACAGGAATTCCGCCAGCACCACCCGCCCGTAGGACACCGTCAGCGGGCAGGCGCCGTACCCGTCATAGGTCTTGTCCAGCGGCCGTCCGTCCAGCGACGCCAGCACGTTCGCCACCACGACCGGGGCCTGCGCGCGGACGGCGGCGGCGGTCTTGGCATTGGTGGTGCCGGCCACGTCGCCCAGGCCGAACACGGTGTCGAAGCGCGCATGGCGCAGCGTCGCGGGATCGACGTCCAGCCATCCGGCAGAATTGGCCAGCGGGCTGGTCTTCACGAAATCCGGGGCGCTCTGCGGCGGGGTGACGTGCAGCATGTCGAAGCTGCGGGTGACGGTCGTGCTGCTGCCGTCCGGGCCGGTGACGGCGAAGGTGGCCGTGCGCTGCGGCCCGTCCACCGCGACCAGATTGTGCTTGTAGTGCAGATCAACGCCGTAATAATCGATCGCGTCCTGCAGCGACGGCACGAAATATTTCACGCCGAACAGGACGTCCCCCGCCAGGCAGAAATCGACCTTCATGCGGCTGAGCACGCCCTCCTTCCGCCAGTGATCGGAGGCGAGATAGACGATCTTCTGCGGCGCGCCGGCGCATTTGATCGGCATGGCCGGCTGGGTGAACAGGGCGGTCCCGCCCTTCAGCGACTGGATGCACGACCAGGTATATTCGACCGAATCCCGGGAATAATTGCTGCATACCCCGTTGCGGCCCAGGGTGTCCTCCAGCCCCGCGATCTTCGACCAGTCGAGCTGCAGGCCCGGGCAGACGATCAGGCGGCGGTAGCCGATCCGCCGGCCGTCGGCCAGGGTGACGGTATTTTCCTCGGGCGTGAAGGAGGCGACGGCGGCGCGCAGCCAGCGCACGCCCTTGGGGATCAGGCCGCCTTCCTGCCGCAGCGTTTCCTTCAGCTTCATCACGCCGGCGCCGACCAGCGTCCAGCCGGGCTGGTAGGCATGGGTGGTGGCAGGGTCGATGATCGCGATCGACAGGCTGGGCCGCTTGCGCTTCAGCTGGGATGCGACGGTGATTCCTGCCGCCCCGCCGCCGACGATGACGACCGTAAAGCGGTCGGCTTCCGGAATGTCCTGCTGAGTCGAAACCATGGGACACGCTCCTTGATTGAGATCGTTGGGGGACCGGGAACCGATCCTAGCACCGATCCCCCCGATCGCGAGGGGACCCGCGCCGGGGCCGCCGCTTTCGAAGGGCAGGCTACATCCCGGGGCGGGCCGGTCATTGATGCAGGTCAGGTCATCCCGGAGGCGGTCAGGCCTTGAACCAGACCTCGACCGGGCCCTGCAGCTTCATGGTCATGGGATTGCCGCGCCGGTCGGTGGTCTTGCCGACCGACAGGCGGACCCAACCCTCGCTGATGCAATATTCCTCGACATTCGTCTTCTCGATGCCTTTGAAGCGGACGCCAATTCCGCGTTCCAGCAGGGCCGCGTCGTGAAACGGGCTTTCGGGGTTGGCGGACAGGCGGTCTGGGGGGGTATCACTCATCGGACTGGCCTTTGCAGGGTGACGATCATGTGCGCTGACATAGCGGGTACCGGCCGCCAATCCAACCGCCGGGCCCGGTCCCGAGTTTCCGAAGGACAACGCCCTTGTCGGCGTTTGGCCCCCCGCGCATGAGCTGGCGTCGGCATGTCGTCCGGCGCCTTGGGCCGGACGGGGTCGAGGACCGCGCGCTGGCGCTGGCCGAGGAGGTGCCGGTGGCGCTGGCCTATAACGGCGTGCCGCATGCGGTGATGATGGCGACGCCGGAAGACCTGCGGGATTTCGCGATCGGCTTCTCGCTGACCGAGGGGATCGTGTCCTCGGCCGCCGCGATCCGCGACCTGCGGGTCGACGTCGGACCGCGCGGGGTGGAGATCGGGATACGGATCCCTGGCGAGGATTTCGCGCGCCTGCTGGGGCGGCGCCGGCAGGTGACCGGCCGTACCGGGTGCGGCGTGTGTGGGGTGGAGGATCTGGCGGCGCTGGATCCGGCGCCCCCAAGCGTGGCGGTCGGCCCGCGCCTGGCGCTGTCGGCGATCCGCCGTGCGCTGGATGCGCTGGAGGGGCGGCAGGTGCTGAACGCGGTGGTGCATATGGTCCATGGCGCGGCCTGGGCGGACCCCGACGGCACCGTGCGGCTGGTGCGCGAGGATGTCGGCCGCCACAACGCGCTGGACAAGCTGATCGGCGCGGGGCTGGGGGGCGACATGCTGGAGGGACGCGGGTTCGGGAACGGGTTCTGCCTGATCACAAGCCGGTGTTCGTACGAGATGGTGCAGAAGGCCGCGATGGCCGGAATTCCCGCCATTGTCGCGATCTCCGCGCCCACCGGGCGGGCGGTGGACATGGCGCAGGCGGCCGGCCTGACGCTGGTCGCGCTGGCGCGACGCGACGCGCAGATGATATTCACCCATGCTGGCCGTATCGATACGACCGGCTGAAGACGATCGGCACGACCCCGAAATCCCGCGTTTCCGGCGAGGCAGCATGTCCGAACAGGTGAAATTCCGGCCCTACTCCCATCCCGCCGGTGGCTGGGGCGCGGCGAAGGCCACGGCCAAGGCCCTGCTGGAGCAGAGCGTGGTCACCACCGGGTCGCGCGCGCTGCTGTCGATGAATCATCCCGACGGGTTCAAGTGCCCCAGCTGCGCCTGGCCCAATCCCGATCGGGAAAAGACGCTGGAATTCTGCGAGAACGGGGCGAAGGCACTGGCGGTCGAGGCCACGAAGCGGCGGATCGGGCGTGATTTCTTTGCCGCCCATACCGTCACCGACCTGATGGGGCGCAGCGATTACTGGCTGGAAGAACAGGGGCGCCTGACCGAGCCCATGCGCTATGACGCGGGCACCGACCGTTACGTGCCCTGTTCGTGGGATGCGGCGTTCGCCCTGATCGGCGATACGCTGCGGGCGCTGGATCACCCGGACCAGGCGGAATTCTACACGTCTGGCCGCACGTCGAACGAGGCCGCGTTCCTCTATTCCGTGTTCGTGCGGGAATTCGGGACCAATAATTTCCCCGATTGCTCGAACATGTGTCACGAACCGTCCAGCCGGGGCCTGCCGCCGTCCATCGGCATCGGCAAGGGCACGGTCGTCATCAGCGATTTCGCCAGCACCGAGGCGATCTTCATCATCGGCCAGAATACCGGTACCAACAGCCCCCGGATGATGAGCGAGCTGGTCCATGCCCGCAAGCGCGGGGTACCGATCGTCGTCATCAACCCGATGCCCGAACGCGCGCTGATGCGCTTCACCGAGCCGCAGGATCCGGTGAAGATGGCGACCTTCGGGTCCACCGAGATCGCCAGCGAATTCTGCCAGGTCCGGATCGGCGGCGACATCGCCGTGATCAAGGGCATGGTGAAGACGCTGCTGGAACTGGACGACGCGGCCCGGGCGGCCGGCGCGCCCCGCGTGCTGGACGCCGATTTCATCGCCACCCACACCCATGGGTTCGATGTGGTGGCGCAGGACGCGCGGGAGACCAGCTGGGCCGACATCGTCGCGGTGTCGGGGCTGGAGGAAGCGCAGATCCGCCGCATCGCCGCGATCTATGCCCGCGCGAATGCCAGCATCATCTGCTACGGCATGGGCATCACCCAGCACCGGCAGGGCGCGCGCGCGATCCAGCAGATCGCCAATCTTCTGATGATGAAGGGGAATTTCGGCAGAAAGGGGGCCGGGATCTGCCCGGTGCGCGGGCATTCCAACGTCCAGGGCGACCGGACCGTGGGCATCGACGAAAAGCCAACCGCCGCCTATCTGGCCCGCTTGCAGGCCGCCTTCGGCTTCACCCCGCCGACCGAACACGGCCATCATGTCGTCGAGTCCGTGAAGGCGATGATCGACGGGCGCGCGCGCGTCTTCATCGGCATGGGCGGCAACTTCATCCACGCCATCCCCGACACGCCCATCGGCTACCGGGCGATGGCGGGCCTGGACCTGACGGTGGGCATCGCGATCAAGCTGAATCGCGGGCATCTGGTCCATGGGCGGCAGGCGCTGATCCTGCCGGTGATCGCGCGGTCGGAAATCGACGTGCAGGTCAGCGGCCCGCAATTCGTGACGATCGAGGACGCGATGTCCAATGTCGGCGCGTCGCGCGGGGTGCTGGAACCCGCCAGCCCGCACCTGCTGTCGGAAATCGAGATCGTCTGCCGGATGGCGAAGGCGACCCTGCCCGACAGCGTGGTGCCGTGGGGGACCTATATCGACGATTACAACCTGATCCGAGACAAGATCGCCGAGGTCTATCCCGATTTCGCGGGCTTCAACGAACGCATCCGCGAACCCAAGGGCTTCCATCTGTACAACCCGCCGCGCCACCGCGAATGGCGGACCCCGACCGGCAAGGCCAATTTCCTGCCGTTCGACGGGCTGGCGATGGACCCGCCGGTGGCCGATCCCGCCATGCTGCGTCTGGCGACGGTGCGCTCGCACGACCAGTACAACACGACGATCTACAGCAATACCGACCGTTATCGCGGGGTGTACGACACCCGCATGGTGCTGCTGATGAACGCGGACGACATGCGCGACCGCGCCATCGCCCCCGAAACCCGGGTGGTGGTGGAAACCCTGTCGGACGACGGCGTGGTGCGGCGGGTGGGGGACCTGTGCGCGCTGCCCTATTCCCTGCCGCGCGGGTCGGTGGCGGGCTATTATCCCGAACTCAATCCCCTGCTGCCGCTGGACCATTTCGACGAGATCAGCGGCACCCCGGCGGCGAAGTCGATCCCGGTGCGGGTCATGGCGATGGCGGGCGCGTCGGTATCGGAACCGGTCCCGGCCTGACCGGCGCGGGCGGCGGGACCATCACGTCCAGCAGCACGTGCGGGTCGCCGTTGCAGGCGGGATTGGCCAGCAGGGGCCGAAGCTGCCCGTCCAGCAGCAGGGTGCAGAAGCCATGCAGCAGCGACCAGCGAAAGGTGACCTGGCCCAGGGTCGCCAGGTCGGATTCGGCCGGCATCCGCGCCTCCGACCCGACCGAGCGCAGCAGCACCGCCCACGAGGCCTGCGATGCGGCGGCCAGCGACTCCCGGCGGTAATCCAGCCGGTCGGATCGGAACATCAGCGTATACAGCCCCGGATTGTCCTGCGCGAAGCGGACATAGGCATGGACCGGCGCGCGGGGCGTGGGGTCGGTCGTGGCGCGGCGTATCGTCTCGGCCAGGCGCTGGAAGCCGATGGCCGCCAGATCGCTCAGCAGGCCGGACAGATCGCCGAAATGATGGGCCGGGGCGGTCGCGGACACCCCGGCTTCCCGCGCGATGCCGCGTAGCGACAGGGCGGACGGCCCGTCCTGGTCCAGCAGGCGCTCGGCGGCCTCCAGCACGGCCGCGCGCAGATTGCCGTGGTGATAGGGGGGTCTGGACATGACGGCCAGCCTAGCCCGGATCTTTTATCTTTACAATGTAAAGATTGATGTGGAATCGTCCCGTCACCCCGCCACCGGACGGGTATCGCGAAAGGGCATTCCATGATCGTGCGGGACTCCACCCCTGTTTCCGCTCCTCCCGCCGCTCTGCCGGGCATGAGTCTGACAACCGGCGGACTGGCGCGGGAAATCGCGCTGAACGTCGTGCTGCCGTGGGGCATCGTGACCGGGACGGACCGTCTGGGCTATGGCGCGCTGACTGCCAGCCTGGCGGCGTCGGGCACGATGCTGCTGGTGATGCTGGCAGGCGTGCTGCGCCGGCGCCGGCTGGATGCGATGACGCTGCTGGCCCTGGCGGCGACGCTGGCGGGCGCGGCCTGCGCGATGTGGTTCACGACGCCCGGCCTGGTGCTGGCGCACTCCTCGCTGGTGACGGGGGCGATCGGCCTGGTCTTCCTCGGCTCGCTGCTACGGCGGCGCCCGCTGGTCTATGACCTGGCACGGGCCATGGTGGGAACGACGCCCGAGCGGATGGCGGCGTTCGAGGGGCGGTGGGCCTTTCCCCCCTTTCGCCGCTTCATGCGGCTGCTGACCTTGGCCTGGGCGACGATATTGCTGGGCGAGGCCGCGGCGCGACTGGCAGTGGTGCTGTGGTGGCCCAACCCGGTGCTGCTGGGGGCGATGCATGTACTGTGGATCGTCATTCCCGTCGTGCTGGTGCCCTGGAGCATCCGGATCGGTCGACGGATGGCCGCCGCGCAACCTGTTTGAAGAACCTGTTTGAAAATACGCGCCGGCGGCGATCCGACGCGCGTTTTCGGCCCTTCATGGTAGGCGGCGCATAAGGCCGCTCCGAACGCTTCGCTCCGTTCCGTCCTCACTTGCCTGCCCGTATTTTCAGACCGGCGCTGAAAGACTTCCGGCCGCTTGCCATCCGGCCGGGCATGATGCGGGGCAGCCATGCCCATGGTTTGGGGGCGAGGCTTCAGAATGGCATGGACAAGCGGCGTGGAAAGCAGGACATACGATGCCCCTTCTGTCGGGTTCACGGCGCCGCCCATGTCGTCCTCCACATCCTCGCTGGCCTATCGTCATCGCATTCCCGTCGGCGCCTTGCCCGTGTGGCAGATCGTCCTTCTGGGGCTGGTCACGGCGATCGGGCCGCTGGCCACCGACATGTATCTGCCGGCCTTTCCCGCCATCGACCGCGACCTGGGCGGCGGTCCGGGGTCGGCGCAGCTTACCCTGGCGGCGTGGCTGGCGGGGCTGGCGGTAGGGCAGTTCTCGCAGGGGCCGATTTCCGACCGGCTGGGACGGCGGGTGCCGCTGATCGGCGGGCTGCTGATGTTCAGCGTCGCCTCGGCGGGCTGCGCGGTGTCCGACAATTATCACATGTTCTGCGTGTGGCGGTTCCTGGCGGCCGTGGGCGGGTCGGCCGGTATCGTGGTGCCGCGCGCCATCGTGCGCGACATCGCCACCGGCGTGCAGGGTGCGCGGATCATGTCGCAGCTGACCCTGGTCTTCGGTCTGATGCCCATCCTGGCCCCCAGCCTTGGCAGCCTGGTCCTGTCGTTCGGCCACTGGCGCTGGATCTTCTGGATCGCCGTCATCTACGGGGTGCTGGGCGTGATCGCCATCGCCTGGACGCTGCCCGACACCATGCCGCGCGAGAAACGGATTCCGCTGTCGGTTTCCAACGTGCTGTGGCGCTATGTCGGCATCGCGCGTGAGCCGATGTTCCTGTCGGCGGCGCTGCTGCTGGGGTTCTCGTCCTTCGTGATGTTCGGCTACCTGGCCAGCGCGCCGATCGTCTTCGAACATATCCTGGGCTTCACGCCCGGGCAGTTCGGCGTGTTCTTCGGCGTGAACGCCGCCGTGTTCATCACCGGGGCGCAGGTCAACGCGCGGCTGGTGCATCTTGTGCCGCTGCATGTCCTGCTGATCCGCGGGGTCTGCGTGTCCACCGTGGCGGGAACGCTTTTCCTGCTGCTGGCGATCACGGGGCTGGCGGGGCCGGCTCACCCGGTGCTGGTCTGTGCGATGATCAGCCTGGTCACCGGATCGCTGGGCTTCGTCAACCCCAACGCCACGGTGCTGGCGTTCACGCGGCACGGGCATCACGCCGGCAGCGCGTCCGCCCTGATGGGCACCACGCAGTTCACGGTCGGGTCGCTCAGCGGCGTGCTGCTGGGCTGCGTGCCGATGGACACGGTGCTGCCGATGGTCGGTGTCATGATGTTGGGAATTACGGGGATGCTTGTCTGCACCCTGTGGCACCGGCGCCACGCCGAGGCGGCATAGCGAAGGCCCCAGGCCGCCGCCATGCCACCCCGCAGCAGGTCAGGGGCGCCCGACCGAATCGTAGGCGAAGCCCGCATCGCGCATTGCGGCGGGGTCGAAGATGTTGCGCAGGTCGACGATCGTCCGGCCGCGCATCGACGCGGCCAGGTGGGCCGGCGACAGGGCGCGGAATTCATTCCATTCCGTCAGAACGACCAGGACGTCGGCATCCCGCGCCGCGTCCAGCGCGCTGTCGCAATAGGTGATCGTGGGCGGCAGTTGCGGACGCGCGGCCGTCATCCCGACCGGGTCGAAGGCGCGGATATCGGCCCCGCGCTCCGCCAGGCGGACCAGGATGGGGATCGACGGCGCCTCGCGCATGTCGTCGGTCTCGGGCTTGAAGGTCAGGCCCAGCACCGCGATGGTCTTGCCCTGCAGCGAGCCGCCGCATGCCGCGATGACCCGGCTTGCCATGGCGACCTTGCGCGCGTCGTTGACGCCGACCGTGGCCTCGATCAGGCGCGTGGGCGCGCCGGCTTCCTGCGCGATGCGGGTCAGGGCCAGCGTGTCCTTCGGGAAGCACGAGCCGCCATAACCCGGGCCAGGATGCAGGAATTTCTTGCCGATCCGCCCGTCCAGGCCCATGCCGCGCGCCAGGTCGTGGACGTTGGCCCCCACGCGCTCGCACAGGTCGGCCATTTCGTTGATGAACGATATCTTCATCGCCAGGAACGAGTTGGAGGCGTATTTGGTCAGTTCGGCGGTTTCCAGCTTCACGAACAGGACCGGCGCCTCGATCAGGTAGAGCGGCCGGTAGAGGCTGCTCAGCACCGCGCGGGCGCGGGTGCCGCCGTCGGGCGCGTCCTCGTCCAGGCCGACGATGACGCGGTCGGGCTTCATGAAGTCGCCGATCGCGTTGCCCTCGCGCAGGAATTCGGGGTTCGACGCCACGTCGAACGCCAGCTCGGGACGGGTCTGGCGCATGATCTCGGCAATGCGGCGGCTGGTGCCGACCGGTACCGTCGATTTGGTGACGATGACGGCATAGTCCGACATCGCGCGGGCGATCTGCCGCGCGGCCTCGTGCACATAGGTCAGGTCGGCCTGGCCGTCGCCGTTGCGCGGCGGGGTGCCGACGGCGATGAAGATTGCCTCCGCCCCGCGGACGGCGGCGGAAATGTCATTGCCGAACGACAGGCGGCCGGCGCGGACATTGTCGGCGACCAGCGTGTCCAGCCCGGGCTCGTAGATAGGAATGCGTCCGTCGCGCAGGGCCGCCAGGCGGGTGGGGTCGATCTCGACCACCGAAACGTCATTGCCGAACTCGGCGAAACAGGCTGCGGAGACGAGGCCGACATAGCCCCCGCCGATCATTGCGATACGCACACATACCCTCCCGAAAAAGACGGAGACATTCCCGATTGCACCCGACTATGGATCGCACAATCCGGTTTGGCCAGAGGGCGTTATCATCGCCCGCGCATCCGCGTTCCAGGGATGTATTTTTGCGCCGCACAATTTCCTTGACTTGGCGGCCGTCCGCCGGTCATAGACGGGATATGAAGTGACGCCTGCGCGCGCTTCATGGACGTTTCCTCCCTAAACTACGGCGGCGTTTCACGACGCCGCTTTTTTTATTGGGGACCGTTTTTCACGCCGACGGGCGTTCCTTGCTTTGACGTCCTCCTCGTCCCGCGCTACGGCACTATGATGTCCTATCGACCTGCCAGAAGCGTCCGCCCCAGACATAGACGTACCTGCCGGGGTGACCTGCGGCGCATCTCGTGAACGTCATCCTCGATTTCATCGCGGCACTGGGCCGCGCGGCGCTGAATCTGGTCCGGACGGCCGGGGCCCTGGCCCTGTTCGGCCTGGCCGGCCTGTCGCACCTGGTCCGGCCGCCCTTCTACTGGCGCATCTTCCTGGGATCGCTGGTCGAGATCGGATTCTTCTCGCTGCCCGTGGTGGCGCTGACGGCGCTGTTCTCGGGCGGGGTCATCGCCCTGCAATCCTATACCGGCTTTGCCCAGTACCATGTGCAAAGCGCGATCGCCGGGATTGTGGTCCTGTCGGTCACCCGCGAACTCGGGCCCGTGCTGGCGGGATTGATGGTCGCGGGCCGCGTCGGCGCCGCGATGGCGGCGGAAATCGGGACGATGCGCGTCACCGACCAGGTCGACGCCCTGACCACGCTGTCGACCAATCCGGTGAAATACCTCGTGACGCCCCGGCTGCTGGCCGGGACGCTGGCGCTGCCGTTCCTGGTGCTGGTGGCCGACATCCTGGGCGTGCTGGGCGGATTCACGGTATCGGTCGTCAAGCTCGATTTCTCGGCGCCGGCCTATATCGCCGCGACCCTGGCGACGGTAAAGCCGATCGACATCACCGTGGGGCTGGCCAAGGCGGCGGTCTTCGGGTTCCTGATCGCGCTGATGGGCTGCTACCACGGCTATCACAGCCGGGGCGGCGCGGAAGGGGTGGGGGCGGCCACGACGTCGGCCGTGGTGGGGGCCTCGATCCTGCTGCTGGCGTTCGACTACCTGCTGACCGACGTGTTCTTCTCGCAATGACGGACGCAACACCCAAGATCCGCATTCGCGGCCTGACCAAATCCTTCGGCCCGAAACGGGTGCTCGACGGCATCGACCTCGATGTCATGCCGGGAACCTCCTGCGTGGTCATCGGCGGGTCGGGCAGCGGCAAGTCCGTTCTGCTGCGCTGCATCCTGGGCCTGATCGCGCCGGATTCCGGATCGATCGAGATCGACGGCGTGGATATCCTGACCTTGCCCCCGCGCCGGCGCGAAGGCGCGATCGAGAAGATCGGCATGCTGTTCCAGAACGGCGCCCTGTTCGACAGCCTCAGCGTCTGGGAAAACGTGGCCTTCGGCCTGATGGCCGCCGGACGCCGGCACGGCGCGCGCATGGCTCGCGCCGAGGCCCGCGCCCATGCCGGGCAGGTGCTGGAACAGGTAGGGCTGGATCCGTCGGTCGGCGCGCTGTACCCTTCCGAACTGTCGGGCGGCATGCAGAAGCGCGTCGGCCTGGCGCGCGCGATCGCGTCGCAGCCGGACATCCTGTTCTTCGACGAACCGACCACCGGGCTGGACCCGATCATGGGGGCGGTGATCGACGGGCTGATCGTCGATTGCGTGCGCCGGCTGGGGTCGACCGCCATCGCGATCACCCATGACATGGCCTCGGCCCAGCGGATTGGCGACCGGGCGGCCATGCTCTATCAAGGCAAGCTGATCTGGCAGGGGGCGGCATCGGCGCTGCTGGACAGCGGCAATCCCATGGTGGACCAGTTCACGCATGGCCGGCGCGAGGGTCCGATCAGCATGGAACTGCGCCGCTAGCACGCGCGCCGTCCCGTCCGTTTCCGTTCCGGAGTACGTCGCTTGGCCCGTCGTCCGTCTTCGCCCCATTATGTCTGCCAGTCCTGCGGGGCGACGTTCCCGAAATGGGCCGGCCGGTGCGAGGCCTGCGGCGCATGGAACAGCATCGTCGAGGAGGCCGCGACCCCCTCGGCGACCGGGGCGTCCGCGTCCCGGCGCGCGCGGGGGACGAAGATCGCGTTCGTCAGCCTGGATGGCCGGGCGGAGCCCCCGCCCCGGATCGGCACCCGCATCGGCGAACTGGACCGGGTATTGGGCGGCGGCCTGGTGCCGGCATCGGTCGTGCTGGTGGGCGGTGATCCGGGGATCGGCAAATCGACGCTGCTGCTGCAGGCGGCCTGCGCGTTGGCCGGCAGCGGCCGGCGGGTCATGTATATCTCGGGCGAGGAAGCGGTGGACCAGATCCGCCTGCGCGCCCGCCGGCTGGGGCTGGACGCGCCCGGGCTGGACCTGGCGGCGGCGATCAACGTGACCGATATCGCCGGCACTCTGGAGGCCGAGCGCGACGTGGCGCTGGTCGTCATCGATTCGATCCAGACGATGTGGCTGGAAAGCGTGGACAGCGCCCCCGGCACCGTCAGCCAGGTCCGCGCAACCGCGTTCGAACTGATCCGCCTGGCCAAGCAGCGGGGCTTCAGCCTGATCCTGGTCGGGCACGTGACCAAGGAGGGCGCGCTGGCCGGCCCGCGCGTGCTGGAACACATGGTCGACGCCGTGATGTATTTCGAGGGCGATCGCGGCCACCAGTTCCGTATCCTGCGCGCCGCCAAGAACCGGTTCGGCGCCACGGACGAGATCGGCGTCTTCGCCATGACCGACCAGGGGCTGGTCGAGGTCCCCAATCCGTCCGCCCTGTTCCTGGCGGAACGGCGCGGCCACATCGCCGGGTCGGCGGTGTTCGCGGGGATCGAGGGCACGCGCCCTGTCCTGCTCGAGGTCCAGGCCCTGCTGTCGCCCAAATCCGGCGATGCCGCGCCGCGCCGCGCCGTCGTGGGCTGGGATACCTCGCGGCTGAACATGCTGCTGGCGGTGCTGGAGGCGCGGTGCGGCCTGAAACTGCACGGCATGGACGTCCACCTGAACATTGCCGGCGGCCTGCGGGTGCTGGAACCGGCGGCGGATCTGGCGGTGGCGGCGGCGTTGGTGTCCGCCGCCACCGGACGGCCGACGCATGCCGGCGCGGTCTATTTCGGCGAGGTCGGCCTGTCGGGCGAGGTCCGGCAGGTCGCCCAGGCCGACGCCCGCCTGAAGGAGGCGCAGAAACTGGGCTTCGATGCCGCCTTCCTGCCGCGCCGGATCGCCCGGGGCAACACGCGGCTGGTGGCGCCCGAGGGGCTGCATCTGAACGAGATCGGGCATCTGGGCGATCTGGTGGCGCTGTTCGGCGGCGTGGAGGGGGACGGGGACGCGGCATGACCGCTGGGCGTGTCATGCTCGCCGTCCCCGCCCGGCTGGAGCGCGAGGTCCGCAAGAGCCTGTTCCTGGCGCAGGCGGCGCCGGTTGCCTCCCCGGCCGAGGCACTGGCCTTCGTGCGCGCGGTCGGCATCGCCGACGCCACCCACAATTGCTGGGCGTACCGCATCGGGCAGGATTACCGCAGCGACGATGACGGCGAACCCGGCGGCACCGCAGGCCGGCCGATCCTGCAGGTGATCGACGGGCAGGGATTCGACCGGACGGTCGTGGTGGTCACGCGCTGGTTCGGCGGCATCAAGCTGGGCGCCGGGGGGCTGGTCCGGGCCTATGGCGGGACGGCGGCGGAATGCCTGCGGCTGGCCCCCCGTCTGCCGATCGTGCCCACGACGCGGCTGACCCTGCATTGCGGCTTCGCGGATCTTGCGCTGCTGCGCGCACGGCTGGGGGCGCTGGACGCGGCGGTCGAGGACGAGTCGTTCGACGCGGCCGGCGCGGCGCTGGTGATCGCCGTGCCCGACGACCGGGTGGCGGAAGCGGTGGCGCGGATTGCCGACCTGACGCGCGGGCAGTCGGTGCCGCGCATCCTGGATGACGAGGCCCCGTAAGGAGGGCCGCCTCCGCCCGACCCGAGGAAGGCCGAAATGTGCTTGGTTTCCAAAGGGCTCCGCCCTTTGGTGGGTCAAAGGTGAAACCCTTGCCTGCGCCACGGGGGAAACATCCTGGCGTTCATAGCGTTGGCAAGACATGAGTTTTCCCTTTGCCGCCCTGATCGAACTGTTGCCGGTCCTGGAGCAGGAGGCGTCGGAAAATGATGGCGATGCCGTCTTTCCGCGCGACGGCATGGCCCGTCTGCGACGCCTGGGGGCGTTTTCCGCCCCATTGCCGCACGCGTCGGGGGGATACGGATACGGGACGGAGCCCGCGGGTGCGCTCCCTCTTCTGCGGCTTCTGCGCCTGGTGGGACAGGGCAGCCTGGCCCTGGGGCGGTTGCTGGAGGGGCATGTAAACGCCATCCGGCTGGTCGCCCGCTATGGAACGGACGCGCAGATGCAGCAGGTGGCGGCGGACGTGCGGAACGGGGCGCTGTTCGGCATCTGGGTGACGGAAGGGGTCGAACCCGTTCGGTTCCACGACGATGGCGCGGCGATCGTGCTGCACGGCGAAAAACTGTTCGCGTCCGGGGCCCTGCACGTTACGCGTCCCCTGATAACGGCGCGGGCGCCGAACGGCGACACGCGCATGATGCTGGTCCGACGCGATGACCCCCGTTCGGCCAGCCCGTCGATCGGCGGGATCAGTGGCATGCGCGGGGCGGGCACGGGGCGCTGCGATTTTACGGGCATGGTCCTGACGCCGGACGCGCTGATCGGGTTGCCGGGGGATTATATGCGCCAGCCGGAATTCTCGGCCGGGGCGTGGCGGGGCATTGCCGTGGCGTTGGGGGGGATCGACCGGCTGGTGGATCTCCTGCGCCTGCAACTGGCCGACAGGTCGCGTGACGCGAACCCCCATCAGCGCGTGCGCATGGGCATGGCGCTGATCGCGCGGGAGACCGCGTCGCTCTGGGCCAGGAAGGCCGCCCTGGTGGCGGAAGGGCACGGATCCGATCCCGGCGATGTCGCCGCCACCGTCAATCTGGCCCGGATTGCGACCGAGCGCGCGGGCCTTGACGTCATCGAACTCGTGCAGCGGGGGCTCGGCCTGTCGGCTTTCGTGAAGAGCAATGTCGTCGAGCGGATCCAGCGCGATCTGGCGACCTATCTGCGTCAGCCCGCGCCCGACGAAACGCTGGTCGAGGCGGCGGGCTGGTTCACCCACCGCGATCTGCCCCAGCCGGAGGGAGATGCATGAGGGCCGGACGGATCCAGGACGCATTCCGGGCATTGCCCTTCCGGCCGCTGGACCAGATCGTGCCACGCACCGCCTTGATCCTGGCCCCTCATGCCGACGATGAAAGCCTGGGCTGCGGGGGGCTGATCGCATCATGCTGCGCCGCCGGGCGGCCGCCACTGGTGGTGATCGTGACCGACGGTGCCGCGTCCCATCCCCATTCGCGCGCCTGGCCGGCCGCGCGCCTGCGGGCCCGGCGGCAGGCCGAGGCGCGCAATGCCGCCTCCATCCTCGGACTTGCGCCGGGACGCATCGTCTTTCTCGACCTGCCGGACGCGGCCGCACCGCATGAAGGCCCGGAATTCGACCGGGCGGTCGCGACGCTGGCCGAACTGGCGGCACGGCACGCGTGCGGCACGGTCCTGGCCCCCTGGCGTCATGACCCGCATTGCGATCATGAGGCCGTATGGAAAATGGGCGTGGCCTTGAGGGATATGCACGATCTGCCCTTGCTCGCCTATCCGGTATGGGGATGGCTGATTGCGCCGGAGACCGAACTGGAGCAGGGGCCGCCTCGGGGGATGCGCCTCGATATCACACGCTATCGGTCGGTGAAGGCGGAGGCGATCCGCGCGCATGAAAGCCAATACGGCGACCTGATCCGGGACGATCCGACCGGCTTCCGGCTTCCGGAAAACCTGTTGTCGGTCTTCGATGTTTCCTTCGAGGTCTTTCTCGACGATGAGTAGGGAGAGCTGGCCGGGGTCGATCTTCGCCCGCCTGTACGAAGACCATCCGGACCCCTGGGGATTCGAGACGCGTGAATATGAACGTCGCAAATATGCCCGGACGCTGGCGGCGCTCGGCGGGCGGCATTTCGACTTTGCGCTGGAACTTGGCTGCTCCATCGGGGTGATGACGGCGGAACTCGCATCCTGTTGCGATCGGATACTGGCTGTGGACGTGGCGGAAGCGGCGTTGCGGCGGGCGCGGACGCGATGCCGGGACTGGCCCGCGGTGTCGTTTCACCAGGGGCAGTTGCCGGACGCCTTTCCGGCCCTGGCATCGGGGTCCTGCGACCTGATCCTGGTTTCCGAACTCCTGTATTTCCTGTCACCGGAGGACATCGGGCTGCTGGCCGACCGGGTCCTGGCGGTCCGGCGACCCGATGCCTCGATCCTGCTTGTGAACTGGACCGGGGAGACGAACACGCCCTGCACGGGGGATGAAGCGGCTGACCTTTTCATTCGGCATTGTCGCATTGCCGCCATGGAAAAGGATTTTTCCGAACGGCACGACAGCTATCGGATCGACCGGCTCGCCAACGGGATCAAAGGGGCGTGACGGGGGCGGATCGGAGCTCTTGCCCGTCGTTCAGGACACATGTCCCCTCCAGAAGGCCGGCGACGATGTACATCGCCCGGGCGTGATGCCGTGCGAGATCGCGCCGCTGGACGCGTCGCCGCTGCAGGGACGGCGTTTCGGTCTCGAGCCGTTCCCAGCACAGGCCGAAAAAGGGTCCGGTCGTCCGGTGGGCCACATGACGCGGAGGGACGCCGAGCAGCGCGGCCAGGCCGGCCGTCGACGCCTGCGCGTCGATGCCCATCCGCCGTTCGTCATAGAGACGTCGCAGCCATGCCCGGGCGCGGGCGCGGCGCAGGCAGTCGCCGGCCGGTTCAAGGCTGTCGTCCAGCAACGCGTCCTGGCGTGCCATGCGCCGCGCGATGGTATCGGCCATCCCGCCCCGGGCCCGGCCGAGAGTGCGGCCCGAGACGGTGACCTGCACGTCGGGGGCATGGCGGATCGGGCTGTCGATGCGTCGCAGGGCGGCGACAAAGGCGCGGTCCTCGGCAATCGGGAGGGCGGGAATCCCCCCCGCCCGTGTCCAGGCGGCTACGGTTACGGCAATGCTGGCACCGGAATGTTCGGTATGACGGGGCCACGGGTCGAACGGGTCCGGGTTCGCCAGGTCATGGATGCGGTCCAGCATCGTGCCGTAGGCGACCTCACGCTCGTCGTCGCGATGGAGATGCGCCGGAATGGCCAGGGCCTCCACGGGATCGATCCGCGCCCGTCCGCACACGACCTGCGCCCCGGCCGCAAACGCGGACAAGGTGCGCGCTATCCAGTCAGGGGCGGCGATGCCATCCGCATCGGTGGTCAGCAGGATCCCGTCGGCGCCGGCGATTCCGGCCGCGATCTCCATGGCCTCGCGCCGGGCCGTGCCGGCATGGGCCTGCGCGTCGGGATAAACACGGCAGGCCACCGTCAGGGGGAAAGGCAGGGACGGCGCCATGTCGCGCACGCAGGCGACGGTCCCGTCGGTGGTGTTGTTGACCAGCAGGACGACATGGCCGGGCGTGTTTTCGTCCTGCGCCGCAAGGGCCCGCAGGCAGGGACCGATACGCGATTCCTCGTCCCGGACCGGAATGGCCGCGACGATCGGCAGGCGAGGCGAATGGGACCGGTTGGGCACGGGCAGTGCTCTGGCAGGGGAATGCTCTCAACGGGAAACGACGTGTCAGGTTGCCTGCGCGCCGGCCCGGTGCCGGTCAGGTGTCGTGTACCAGGTCCAGGTCGCCGAAGCGGGTGAATTCGCCTTCGAAGAACAGATGGACGGTACCGGTGGGACCATGGCGCTGCTTTTCCAGGATCAGCTCGGCGCGATTGTGCGCCAGATCCATCTTGCGCTGCCACTCTTCCATCGCCGTCTGGTATTTCTCGCTCGACTCGTGGGCGGTTTCCTTGGGTTGCCGCTGCTGCAGGTAATACTGGTCGCGATAGACGAACATGACGGCATCGGCGTCCTGCTCGATCGATCCGGATTCGCGCAGGTCCGACAGCATCGGCCGCTTGTCCTCGCGGCTTTCCACCTGGCGCGACAGCTGCGACAGCGCGATCACCGGGACGCTCAGCTCCTTGGCGATGGCCTTCAGCCCCTGCGTGATCATCGAGATTTCCAGCACGCGACTTTCCGGCCGGGTGCCGACCGAGGGGCGCATCAGCTGCAGGTAATCGACCACCACAAGGCTCAGCCCCTTGGTGCGGGCCAGGCGACGGCAGCGCGTGCGCATCGCCGACAGCGAGATCGCCGGCGTGTCGTCGATATGCAGCGGCAATTGGGCCAGTTCGCGGGTAACATGGACGAACCGGTCGAATTCCTTCTGTCCGATATCGCCGCGCCGGATGCGCTCGCCCGATACGCTGGCCTGCTCGGACAGGATACGAGTGGCCAGCTGCTCGGCCGACATTTCCAGCGAGAAGATCGCGACCGACCCCTTGGGCTGGGTCCCGGGCGCGGCGTCCTGCGCCTCGCGCATCAGCGCGCGGGCGGCGCTGAAGGCGATCTTGGTCGCCAGCGCCGTCTTGCCCATGGCCGGGCGGCCGGCCAGGATCAGCAGATCCGACGGGTGCAGGCCGCCGGTCTTCTTGTCCAGGTCGCGCAGGCCGGTGGTCAGGCCCACGACGTCGCCCGAGCGGTGGAATGCCTTTTCCGCCACGTCCAGCGCATCGGCCAATGCCCGGTCGAAGCTGGTGAAACCGCCGTCCTGCCCCTTTTCAGTGGCCAGGCGGAACAGGGCCTCCTCGCTCGCGGCGATCTGGTCCACGCCGTCCAGGTCCGGCCGCGCGCCGAAGGCGTTGTTGACGACCGTCTCGCCGATATCGATCAGCTGCCGGCGGACCCACGCGTCGTGGATCGCGCGGCCGTAATCGCCGGCATTGATGATGCCGACCATCGCCGTCAGCAGCCGGCCCAGATAGGCGGTGCCCCCCACCGAATCCAGCAGGCCGGAATGTTCGAACTCCGCGCGCAGGGTGACCGGGTCGGCCAGGTGCCCGGCCTCGATCCGCCGGGCGATGGAATCATAGATCCGGCCATTGACGGTATCGGCGAAATGTTCGCCGGTCAGGAAGTCCGAAACCCGGTCGTAGGCGCGGTTGTTCGTCAGCAGCGCGCCCAGCAGCGCCTGTTCCGCCTGCATGTTGGCGGGGGGCTGGCGTTGCGACAGGCCGAGCAGGCTGTCGCCGGCGCGGGACTCGTCCGGGGAGGGGTCGATCTGGTTCACGCGATCCTCTTACCAGACGGAAGCTGTGGACTGGTCTGTGGATAACCGAGGAACATGGGGATAACTTTGCCGGACGGTGCCGCGTCCCCCTTGTTCAGTCGCCGCGCAGCGGTGCGGCGGGGACGTCGCGGACCATCCGGTCCAATTCCGCGTAGCCCGCGACGATGTGGTAGAACGAACTGGCCGGGATCCGGTCGCCCATCGGGCGCAGCATGTCGTCCGGATGGTCGTTCCACATGCCGGGCGGACAGTCGGCGAAATAGCGATCCAGCAGATTATCGACGATACGCACGATCCGCTCTCCGCCGGATTCGGGGCGGTGCATGGCGATTTCCGCGCGCAGGCCCTCGGTCTGCGCCCACAGCCGCGCCGATCCTCGGACGATGGCGCCGTCGCGGCGCAGGACGTCGCGGACCAGGCCGGTATGGGGATCGACGCCATGGCGGTGGCCGAATCCGAACAGGCTGCATGCGTGGTCGGGCAGGGTGCGGCCGGTCAGGCGCCCGTATTCCCGCAGCAGCCACACCCATTCGTACTGGTGGCCGGGCTCGACCAGGCGGCCGACCTCGCCGGGCATGGGCTGCCAGTCGTCGGTGAAGGCCTCCCCCAGTGTGCCCGTCCGCGCGTCGAACAGGCGGGTGCGGAACAGCGCGACCAGGTCGTGCGCCAGGGTGGCGTCGGACTCGTCGCCCGTGGTCTCGAACAGCGCCAGCGCCGCTTCCAGCAGATGCATGTGCGGGTTCTGCTGCCGGGGGCCGCCCGTGCGCGGCAGGGTGTCGAGGAATCCGCCATTGGGGGTGGCCATGGCCCGCCGCAGCCAGGCGACGGTCTGGCGCGCCAGGCGGACCGGCGCGCCCGAGGTGTCCAGCCGACCATACCAGGACAGGGCGAAGATGATGAAGGCCAGGTCGTACAGATCGGCCGTCGGGTCCAGCACCGCGCCGTCGGTGGCCAGGCGGCGGACCCATCCGCCATCGTCGCGCAGGCCGTGCCGCATGAAGCGATAGATGCCTTCGGCCCGTGCCGCGCCGCCGGGCCAGCCATACAGTGCGGCACGGGTGAAGGCATAAAGCTGCCGTGCCTGCACGCGCATGCGCTTGAAGCCCGGATCGGCCGCCGTGCCGTCCGGATTCAGATGTTCCCGCGCGCCCAGGCGGGCCGGATCGTGGGCGTCGCCGTCGCACCCGGTGGTGCCCCAGACGGGCAGGGCGCGATCGAACAGCCACGATCCGAACGCGGCATGGGCCCGGCGGACCCCGTCCGGCAGCGTCGGCGCGGGCGCAATCACCGCTCCCGCGTCCCAACTGTGCCGGCACGGATGCGGCCCAGGGTTCGCGTCGTCGACTGTCCATCTTCCAGCCGCGCCAGCAGCAGTCGACCGCCGGCCGCCTGCACCACGTCGGCGCCCACGACCTGGTCGGGAGCGTAATCGGCGCCCTTCACCAGCACGTCGGGCAGCAGCAGCCGGATCAGATTCAGTGGCGTGTCCTCGTCGAAGGCGACGACGGCGTCGACATGGCGGATTCCCATCATGACCGTCGCGCGATCGCGCAGCGTGTTGACCGGGCGGTCGGGACCCTTCAGCCGCGCCACGCTGGCATCGGTGTTCAGCGCCACGACCAGCCGGTCGCACCCCGCCCGGGCCGCCGCCAGCAGCCCGACATGGCCGGGATGCAGGATGTCGAAGCACCCGTTGGTGAAACCGACCCGCAAGCCCTGCGCCTTCCAGCGCGCGACCTGGTCCGCGGCCTGGTCGCGCGACAGCAGGCCGGGCGCGCCGGCGACGTGGGCATGGTCCTGGGCGTCCAGTTCGGCCAGCACCTCGGCGATGTCCGCCGTCGCGGTGCCCAGCTTGCCGACCACGACGCCCGCCGCCGCGTTGGCGACATGCATCGCCTGGGCCAGGGTCATGCCGGACGCCGCGGCCAGCGCCAGGGTGGCGATCACCGTGTCGCCCGCGCCCGAGACGTCGAAGACCTCGCGCGCGCGGGCGGGCACGGTCTGGACGGTGCCGGCCGGGCCGGTGCCGGTGCGTTCGACCAGGGCCATGCCCTTTTCCGAGCGGGTGGCCAGGATGGCGCCGGCGTCGGCCTGGATCATGGCGGCGCGGGCGGCCTGTTCGATCTCGGCGTCGCTGTCCACCGGCAGGCCGGTCGCCTGCGCCAGTTCGCGGGCGTTGGGCGTGATGCAGGCAGCCCCCCGATAGCGCGAGAAATCGCGCGATTTCGGATCGACGAAGACCGGGATGGATCGCGCCCGGGCACGCGCGATGACGTGCCGGACTACCGGCTCGGCGCAGGCGCCCTTGGCGTAATCCGACAGCACGACGATCCTGGCGGCGTCGACATGGGCGTCGATCGCGGCGATCAGGGCGCGAGTCTCGGCGTCCTGCACCGGCAGGCGGCTTTCCTCGTCGGCACGGATGACCTGCTGGTTGGCGGCGATGAAGCGGGTCTTGCAGATCGTCGGCCGCGCGTCGGTGTCCACCAGCGCGTCGGTCAGCCCCGGCCGCGCGCCCAGCAGCGTGCGCAACGCCGCCCCCGGCGCGTCCCGGCCCACCAGCCCGATCAGGATCGCCCGGCCGCCCAGCGACAGGATGTTGTTGGCCACGTTGCCCACGCCGCCGGGCATTTCGCGCGTGCGGCCCAGGCGCAGGACGGGAACCGGGGCCTCGGGCGAAATGCGCTCCATCTCGCCATAGACGAACCGATCGAGCATGACGTCACCGATGCACAGCACCGTGATCGACGAGAAATCCACGGCCCTACGTGCCGGATCCGGCGGCGCCCGTCCCGGGGGCATCAGGTCCGGCGGCGTCGAACCCGGCGACGAAGCCGGCCAGCCCTGCCTGGCGCCGGGTTTCCAGCCGGGCCGCCACCAGCACCGAGCGGGCCTCGGCGATCGCCTGGTCGAGGTCGGTATTGACGATCACATGGTCGAATTCCCGCCAGTGCGAGATCTCGTCGCGGGCGGCCTTCATCCGGCGGGCGATTTCCTCGGCATGGTCGGACGCGCGGTTGCACAGCCGGCGTTCCAGCTCGGCCAGCGACGGGGGCAGGACGAACAGGCTGACCACGTCGTCGGGCAGGGCGTCGCGGATCTGCCGGTGTCCCTGCCAGTCGATGTCGAACACCATGTCGCGCCCCTGGGCCAGCGCGGCCTCGACCGGGGCGCGGGGCGTGCCGTAGCCCCGGCCGAACACCGTCGCCCATTCCAGCATCTCGCCGTCCTCGGCCATGCGCTGGAACCGCTCCATGGTGCGGAAATGATAATGCACGCCCTCGGTCTCGCCGGGACGGGGCTGGCGGGTGGTGACGGACACCGAATGCAGCAGCTGGCGGTCGGCCGCCCGCAGCGCGTTGGCGATGGTCGATTTTCCGGCACCCGACGGGGCGGAAATCACCAGGCAGACACCCCGGCGCGCGATCGGCTGGCGCGCGGGAGGGGCCTGTCGTTCGCTCGTGGGCGTCATCGGCGGCACATTCCTCAGATCCTGGACCGGCCCGCCCCGGTCCTCCGTCCCTGGCAGGATGGGGCCGACGCGGGTTTGCGGTCTTTTATCAGGCGGTCTCTAATCTGGCGAACATGAAACAGGATACGATTCTCGTCACGGGGGCGTCGTCCGGCATTGGCCGGTCCATCGCCCTGGCCCTGGCGCGCCCGGGCGCGCTGCTGCATCTGGGGGGGCGTGATCCGACGCGGCTGCGCGACGTGGCCGAACGCTGCGCCGGGCGCGGTGCGTCCGTGCGGGCCCACCGCCAGGACGTGCGCGACCGCGCCGGCATGGAGGAATGGATCGGCGGGGTGGGGGCGCTGGACCTCGTGTTCGCCTGCGCCGGGATCACGGCCTCTACCGCGCGTCCCGCCGGCCGCGAGGCCCCATGCGAACCGGACGGCCAGGTCCGCCGCATGATGGATACGAACCTCGGCGGGGTGATCAACACCGTCCTGCCGGCGCTGGCGGTCCAGGCCCGGCAGGATCGCGATGCCGACGGGGTGCGGGGGCGGATCTGCGCCCTGGCCTCGGTCGCGGCCTATGTCTCCTTTCCCGGCACGCCGTCCTATTGCGCCTCCAAGGCGGCGGTGGACCGTTTCATGGTGGCGACCGGCGGCAACATGGCCCGCGAGGGCATCCTGATGTCCAGCGTCTGCTGCGGCTTCGTCCGGTCCCCGATGACGGCAGCCAACCGCTTTCCCATGCCCGGCCTGACCGAAGTCGACGATGCGGTGTCCGCCATCCTGCGCGGGGTGGCGGCCGGGCGGCGGCGGATCGCCTTTCCATGGTGGCTGGCGGCGGGGTCGCGGGCGATGGACCTGCTGCCGCCGCGCCTGGCGGATGCGTTCTATTTCCGCCAGCCGGCAGGGCGGGCGGGTTCGATGCCCGAGACCGGGGGCGGGACCGCATAGGCACCCGGCTACGTGAAAAGGAAGGTCGGGCTCTGACCGAAGCCGGCAAGGGCCGGGGCCCCTGCTTTCGCGCGGCCGCCGACTTGCCACAACGGGTCATTCACGCAACGATTGCGCCGACATGCCCACGCGATCGGAGCTTGTGACGATGTCTTTTCTGCGCCCGCCTCCGATGGAGGAACTCGGCGTTGCCGCCGTGTCCCGTCCGGTTCCGGCCGCGCGCAAGACCATGCCTGTCGATCGTGTGTTCTGGAGCCATTTTTCCCCCAATCTCGGCCCCGGGGGGTGGGTGACGGGCGTGCTGCTGGTGTCGCTGGGACTGGATTTCCGCGCGGGCCTGGCGGCGATCCTGATCGGCAACCTGGTGGGCGCGCTGCCGGTGGCGCTGGCGGCGTCGATCGGCCCGGCGACCGGCCTGACGCAGATGGAGGCCTCGCGTCGCGCCTTGGGCCGGATCGGCATCCGGCCGCCCGCCTTCCTCAACTGGGTCTATTGCGTCGGCTGGGACGCGGTGAACAACGTGCCGGCGGCGGCGGCGCTGATCGCGTTCCTGTCCATCGTCGCGGGGATCGGCCTGCCGTTCTGGCTGGCCCTGGGCATCCTGGCGTCGGTGCAGATGGTGGCCAGCATCTATGGCCACGACATGGTGCAGGCGCTGCAGAAATATCTGGGCGGCGTCCTGCTGCTGGCCTTCACCGTGATCGGGGTGGAATGCGTTTCACGCGGGATCGCGGTGCCGCAGGCCGCCCGCCCGCCGGGGCTGGCGACGTTCCTGCTGGCGGTGGCGATCCTGGCCAGCTTCAACCTGTCCTGGGCGTCCTATTCATCGGATTATACACGCTATCTTCCCGCCGACAGCGATCCGCGCCGGGTGGTCGGGCTGGCGCTGGCGGGGCTGCTGGGATCGGCCGTGCCGTTTCAGATCCTGGGCCTGCTGACGGCGGCCAGCATCGCGGAGCCATCGCCCACGGCGGTGATCGCCAGCCTGCAGCACGCCGCAGGCCCGCTGGGGCCTGTGGTGCTGGCGGCGATCGCGCTGTCGTCGGTCACCGGCAATTCGTTCAACGACAATACCGCCAGCTACAGCCTGATTTCCGCCGGGATCCATGTGCCGCGCGTGCTGGCCGCGATCATCACGGCGGCGCTGGGCTATGTGCTGGCGGTCGCGGGGGCGGGGCGCTATGCCGCGCTGTATACCGATTATCTGGTGGTGACGATGTACTGGATCGCGCCCTGGATCGGCATCGTGCTGGCGGACTGGTACCTGGGGGACCGGACCCCGCGCCCGGTGCCGCCGGGCTGGACGCGCGGGGCCACGATCTTCGTCGTCACCTCGGTGGCGACGATCCTGCTGTTCTCGACCAGCCAGCTCTATACCGGTCCGGTCGCGCGGTGGCTGGGCGGGGCGGATATCGGCTATTATGTCGGCTTCTTCGGGGCCGCCCTGTGGTATGGCGCCGGACGGCCAGGCACGTCGTCGGCCCGTGCATGAGGATCCTGACGCCCCGATGACCCGTCCGCCGACACCCCGCGCCGCATGAATCCCTGCCGTCCCTTCATCTTGCGTCCGGTGGCCACGACCCTGATTTCGCTGGCGCTGGTGATCGCGGGAATGTTCGCCTATCGCGTGCTGCCGGTGGGCGACCTGCCGAACATCTCGGTGCCGATCATCTATGTCGTCGCGACCCAGCCGGGTGCGTCGCCGCAGCAGATGGCCAGTTCGGTGACGACGCCGCTGGAACGGCGCCTGGGCCAGATCGCCGGCATCAGCGAGATCGAATCCGATTCCACCGACAGCACCTCGTTCATCCTGCTGACCTTCGACGACAGCCGGAACATCGACGGGGCGGCCAATGACGTGCAGGCGGCGCTGCGGGCGGCGACGCGGGACATGCCCACCACCCTGCGGATGGTGCCGCAATACTGGAAGGCCAACCCTGCCGACAGCCCGATCATGGTGATGGCGCTGACGTCGGACACGCGGCCGGTGGCCGAGCTGTACGACGTCATGACAACGCGCCTCCAGCCGATGCTGGCGCAGATCAAGGGCGTGGGCTGGATCGAGATGGTCGGCAGTTCCTCGCCCGCCGTGCGGGTGGAGATGAATCCCTTCCCCCTGTTCAAATACGGCATCGGGTTCGAGGACGTCCGCTCGGCCCTTGCCTCGGCCAACGCCAACACGCCCAAGGGCTTCGTCGATGTCGGGCCGCAGCGCTACAGCCTGGCGACCAACGACCAGGCCCGGCAGGCGGCCCAGTATCGCGACCTGGTGGTGGGCTATCGCGACGGGCGGCCGGTCCGGCTGGCCGACGTGGCCAGCGTGGCCGACGGGGTCGAGGACGAACGCCGGACCGGCTATTTCAACGGCCATCGCGCGGTGATGGCCGTGGTCCGTTCGCAGCCGGGCGCCAACGTCATCCATGTGATGGACGAGATTCGGGCCCGGATGCCGGCGATGATGGGCACGCTGCCCTCCGGCGTGACCCTGACGCCGGCGATGGATCGCTCGATCACCATCCGGGCCTCGCTCGCGGATACGCAATTGACGCTCCTGGTCTCGGTCCTGCTGGTGGTGGGGGTCGTGCTGGTGTTCCTGCGCGCGCCGCGCTCGACGCTGATTCCGGCAGTGACGGTGCCCATTTCGCTGGCCGGGACGCTGGCGGCGATGTCGCTGCTGGGGTTCTCGCTGGATACGCTGTCGCTGATGGCGCTGACGATCGCCACCGGCTTCGTCGTCGACGACGCGATCGTGGTGGTGGAAAACATCGCCCGCCACATGGAGGCGGGAATGGGGCGGCTGGAGGCCTCGCTGCTCGGCTCGCGCGAAATCGCGTTTACGGTGCTGTCGATCACGATCTCGCTGGTCGCGGTGTTCCTGCCGCTGCTGCTGATGCCGGGCACGGCGGGCAAGGTGTTCTACGAATTCGCGATGACCCTGGCGGTGACGGTGGTGGTGTCGCTGTTCCTGTCGGTCAGCCTGACGCCGATGATGTGCAGCCTGCTGCTGGATGTCAGCCACGCGGCCCCGCTGCCGGCAGGCGCGTCGCGGGTCCGCCGCGCGCTGCGTCGGCTTTCGGACGGGATCGAGGCGACGTTCGAGGCGATCCTGCGGGTCTATGTGCGCTCGCTGGACCGGGCGCTGCGGCATCGGTGGTGGGTGCTGGCCACCCTGCCGCTGAGTGTCGTGGCGACCGTCGGGATCATCGTGCTGATGCCCAAGAACATTATCCCCAAGCAGGACGTGGCCATGATCGTCGGCTATTTCCGGGGGGACGAATCCGGGTCCTTCCAGACGATGGACCGCAAGATCCGCGCCGTCGGCGATGCCATGATGGCCGATCCCGACACCGAATCCGTGGCCGCCTTCTCGGGCGATACGCGGGTCGAGGGCCAGGCCTTCGCCCAGATGGTCGGCAAGCGCGACCGCGCCGACGGCCCGGACGAGATGATCGAACGCGTCCGCAAGCGCCTGGCGGGCCTGACGGGGGTGCGGCTGTCGCTGTTTTCGGCGGGCGACATCAATGGCGGCGGCGGCCGGCAGCAGCAGGGCGCCTATCGCTATGTCCTGCGCAGCGACAATGCCGAGGATATCTACACCTGGGTGCCCCGGCTGACGCAGGCCCTGCAGGGCAGCAAGGTGATGACCGACATCACCACCAACCTGAGCGACCGTGCCTCGGCCGTCCATGTGGAGATCGCCCGCGACACGGCCGCCCGCTACCTGGTCACGCCGCAGCTGATCGGCAACGCCCTGTTCGACGCGTACGGCCAGCGCAGCGCGTCGAGCATCTCGACGCCGCTTGCGACCTATCATGTGGTCATGGAGGTCGCACCGTCCTATCGCGATACGCCGGACGTGATGCAGGCCTTCCGGGTCTCGACCTCCGGCGGGACGGCGGGCGGGGGGACGGTGTCCAACACGGTGCGGGTACGCGTGGCCGACGCGCAGGCGGCGTCGCAGGCCGCGACGTTGAGCCAGCAATCGTTCCGCAACGCCGTGGCCAACCGGCTGGCCGGCGGCGCCGGGGCGTCAAACGGCTCGGCCGTGTCCTCGAGCGTCGAGACGATGGTGCCGCTGCCGGTCGTGGCGCGGATGGAAACGCGGCCGACCTCGATCTCCGTCGGGCATCGCGACGGGTTCGTGTCGGGCGCCATCTCGTTCAATCTGGCGAAGGGCAAGACGCTGGGCGACGCCACGGCGGAAATCGAGTCGACGATGGTCCGCATGCGCATCCCCGGTACCATCCAGGGTGGCTTCACGGGTCAGGCGGCGCAGTTCCAGACCGCGCTGATCAACGAATTGCTGGTGTTCCTGGCGGCACTGGCGACGATGTACGTGACGCTGGGCATCCTGTATGAAAGCTACATCCATCCCCTGACCATCCTGTCGACCCTGCCGTCGGCGACGGTGGGCGCGGTTCTGGCGCTGTGGATCAGCGGGCAGGAATTCTCGCTGATCGCGATGATCGGGATGATCCTGCTGGTCGGCATCGTGAAGAAGAACGCGATCCTGATGGTGGATTTCGCCCTGCATGCCGAACGCGACGGCGCCATGTCGCCCGAGGCCGCGATCCGCGAAGCCTGCGCCAAGCGCTTCAGGCCGATCCTGATGACGACGTTGGCCGCCGCCTTCGGCGCGGTGCCGCTGATCGTCAGCGCCGGGTACGGGATCGAACTGCGCCGGCCGCTGGGCATCGCGGTGGTCGGCGGCCTGGCGATGAGCCAGCTTCTGACGCTCTATACCACGCCGGTGGTCTATCTGTTGCTGGAACGCATCCGTTCATGGGCGGTGCGGAAACTGTCGGGACGCTGGCGCCGGCATATCCTGCCGCCCCCCGACGCGCTGGACCGCCACACGGCCCGGTAAGGCAGCTTCGGCCCTGGATGCCTCCTGGGTTTTTTACCCCACGAAAAGCCACAGGCGGAACACCAGGGTCTCGATCGTTCCATGGCGGGCCATCGCCGGCAGGGCGCCCATGAGGCGCAGCCGATCGCGACGCCTGCCGCGCAGGGCGTGTCCGATGCGCGCAAGGTCACGACGTGCGATGTCGGTCAGTACCCCGTCCTGGGCCAGCAACTGTCCGATATTCTGGCGGAACATAGTCATGAAGGCGCGGGGGCCCCGCCGCAGCGCGCGCAGGGCGCGAACGGCGAACAGGCGGGGGGCGCCAATGGCGTTGTCGGGATGCTGGCGATACAGGATCATCGGGCAGGGATCGACATGCACCATGCCCCCCGCGCCCAGCACCAGCAGATAGGCCCACCAATCATGCAGCACGGGCGGGGGCGGCGGGACGCAGGCCTCGATCACCGCCCGTGCCGCGTCATTGAGCATGATGGTGCAGCCCGTCGCGGCATTCTGCGTCAGCGCCGACAGGAAGCAGGGCGTCGCGGGGTGGGCGGGCGACAGGCCGATGGTCCGCAAATTGCGGTCTACCAGGATCTGCCGCCCGCAATACAGCGCCGGCCTGTCGGCGGGCACATGCGTCAGATGGGCCAGCCCGCGCCGGATCTTGTCCGGCAGCCAGACGTCGTCCTGATCGGCGAAGGCGACGACCGACCCGCGCGGCGCCGCGCGCAGCAGCCGGAGGTAGGACGACGCGATGCCCAGATGGTGGCCCGAGGCGTCGATTTCGATGCAGCGGCCCGCCCCGTCGCCCTTCTGGAACGCCCGCATGAGGGCGGCGGACCCGTCCGACGATCCGTCGTCGCGCCACAGGATCGTCCAGTTCGGGCAGGTCTGCGCCACGATCGAGGCCAGCTGCGCCGGCAGGAAGGATGCTCCGTCATAGACCGACAGCACGATCGTCACGGCAGCGGCGCACGGGGCCGGCGTCGCGGAGCGTGGCGGGGCGGCGGCATGGTCCCACCCTGGCCCATCCCCGGCGAGGGCGTCGGGGGGATCGGCGCTGTCGATGACACGTATCGCGTCCATCGGCCGGCCGGTCTAGGGGGCGGGATCGGTCGCCAGGATGTCGGCGACCGTCCTTGCGACGCTGTTCTGCCAGTGTGGCAGTCGGATGCCGAAGACCTGTTCCAGCCTGGCGCAGTCCAGGCGGGAATCCTGCGGGCGGGGGGCGGGGGTGGGC
>NZ_JABEQM010000008.1 GCF_014174155.1 Gluconacetobacter tumulisoli
ATCGCCTTCGACAGGTCGCCCAGATAGGGCGACCCCGTGGAGAACGCCAGGCTGTAGCCCGCCACCATCCACACCACGGTGATGATGCAGCAGATGGCGAAGGACTGCATGGCCGTCGCCAGCACGTTCTTCTTGCGCACCATGCCGGCATAGAACAGCGCCAGGCCCGGGATGGTCATCATCAGCACCAGCGCCGTGCTGGTCAGCATCCAGGCCGTGTCACCGGTATCGATGGCGGGCGGCGCCGGGTCGGCCGCCAGTGCCGGAGTCGCGAAAGACAGGGCCGCGATCGCGAAAAGAAAGGGAGACGCCTTGACGATACCGGAAACCTTGGAATCCCGAACCATGGGAGGGGAAATGCTCATAGTACGCCTTCCCCTGTTTCTCCTGTGCGAATGCGCATTGCTTGCTCCAGATCAAGAACGAAGATTTTTCCATCGCCAATCTTGCCGGTATTGGCGGCCTGCCGGATGGCTTCCACCGCGCGATCGGCGAGAGCACTGGGAACCGCGACTTCCAGTTTCGATTTCGCGATGAAATTCGTCTGGTATTCCGCGCCACGATAGATCTCGGTCTGGCCTTTTTGCCGGCCGAATCCCTTCACGTCCGTCACGGTCAGGCCAAGAACGCCGATGGCGTTCAGGGCTTCGCGAACGTCGTCGAGCTTGAAGGGCTTTATGATTGCGACGATCAGTTTCATGACCTGTTCCCATCCAGGTTGCGACAAACTATTTCATTGTCGTTTGTTGAGCGCAATGGATTTTTACTGAAAAACGCCGGACGTTGGAAAAGTACCACATCGGTCCGTCCCGACGCGCCGAGTCGGGAATGCCATTCATCTATTAGAAAAATATAAGATATTACTACTTTCTTTGCATACGCTTTGCCCATGGCGCCGCTGCCCGCACCCAACGGATCAGGCGAAGCGAACGCGACGCGCCGGGCCCGGATCGGCGGCCGGACGGAGCAATGTTTTTATTTTCAGGAAAATATTTTTACTTACTTATATTTTGAGATTACCTCTTTTGCGCTTCGAGACATTTTTTTCATGTAATCATTTTTTCATTAGACCGAACAATATCCCCGGCTACCGGCCTGCGAACACAATAATGTCATAAGTCCGGAAACGATCCTGCCCGGCGTACCCGTCCGGATGGTGCGCAGGACGCAACGCGCGCGTCCGCGACGCGGTTCCCGGCGTCCGCACGAGTTCAGGGCAATTTTGTGGCAGCGGCATCAGGCATGGCGCACGCGCCGGCCGGCCAGCGGGCGACGCCGCCCGCCCCGAACGCGGACACGTGGGCGGGCGGGCGGCCGGGCGGGATGCCATGTCCCATCCAGCATCGCCCACGCGCCACGGGCCCGCATGCGCGCGCAGGCGGGCCCGTGGCGAACAGGACGTGCGGTTCCGCCCGGCCTGGCCGACCGGGCGTCCTTCAGCCGGGCGCGTGCGTGGCGATCGCGGCCCGGATTCCTTTTTCCACGACCGGCAGGGGGCAATCCTGCCCCTGCGGGCAGGCGGCGATCCGCAGGGCCATCGCCCGGTCCGTATTTTCCAGCGGCAGGGCATGGCGCAGTTCCGCCAGACCCTGGTGAAAGATGACCGCCCTGACGATCGGCGCCCCGTCCGGCCGGCGCCACAGTTCCAGCCCCAGCGTGGTGTCGGGCGCGGTCCGGTCGGGCTGGTCCGCGAACTGCCAGTCGAGGCCGAAGATCGTCGCCAGCATGTCCAGCGTCGTGTCATGCCCGGCGAACATCACCAGCCGCGCATCGCCGCCGATGACCGTTCCATCCGGCAGGGTCACCGGCTTGCCGTCGAGAAGATCGAGGATGGCGGACGCCAGCACCCGGCCACGCGGATAGGCGATTGCCGGCAGCCGGCGCAGCAGGCCGCTGGCATAGGCATGCGCCGGCATGATGTCGTCCAGCAGCGCCGGGACGTCGCGCCGGCCCCAGGCGATCGCGTCCTCCGGCATGTCCTGGAGATATTCCAGCAGCAGGTTTTCCGCCGACGTGGCAGCCAGTGCCGGGCCGGCGGACAGATGCGGGCCGCCATGCCCCCAGTCGACGGCGAATGCCGTGGCCAGGCAGGGACCGGCCGCCGATCCGCATCCGCCCGGCGCGATCACGTCCTGCATCGTCGACAGCGCCCGCCGCACGGCCGCGGGGCCGCGGGGATCGCGCCGCAGCACGGCGGACAGCGCGCGCATGGTTTCGGCCCGATTCAGGATGGCGGCCCCGCCGGCCAGCGCGTTGAACATCGGGTCGTGCCGGCCCGCCGGCAGGGACCCGGAGGTCACCGGGCAGCCGCCCGCCACCGTCCGGGCCATGATCTCGCCGCTCTGGCGTGTCCGGTCGTCCGCGGCATCCGCCCAGATGACGACATCCGCCTGCCGCGGGCATCCCGCCGCCGGCAGCAGGCCCGCCGCCCGGTAATGGCGGCCGAGAAAGTCGCCCATCAGCGCAAGATCCATCCGGCCGTGATCCGTCAGCTGCCCCGGCGGCACCGGCCACGCCGGCCAGTCCCGGCCCGTCGCCTCCTTCAGCCGTTCGACCGGCTGCGTGGGGCTGCGCACGCCGTGCCGGGAGACCAGCACGATTTTCTCCAGAACGGGCTGCGAACGCACGGCCTGGCCCCGGGCCGACGGCAGGCCGCCCGACGCCGTGGTCCCGACGAGAAGCGCCAGGCACAGGAAGGAGGGAACGCGCATCAGGGCACCGTCATCGTCAGGTTGAAGAAGACGCTGCGCCCCGCCAGGCGCCAGTACAGGGGTGCCCCGTCGGGATATCCCGCGCTGGCGGCGGACTGGTTCCCCGCGAAATCGCTGATCGCATGGCTGTCGAACAGGTTGGCGATCTTCAGGCTGGGCGTCAGGTCGCGCAAGACCCCGCCGACATTGCGCAGATGCCAGCCCAGGGCCAGGTCGGCCGTCACGATGCTGTGGATCCGGTACTGGTTGGCGAAGACGGCATTGCCGGCGGCGTCCGTCGTGCTGTCCAGGCCCCAGTGGTTTCCGACATATTTCCCGATGATCGAGAAATACGGCCCTTTCGGATTTTCATAGAGCAGGCCGAAGGAGGCGAGCGCATTCGGCGTCTCGGCGACGCGGGTGTGCGTGCCCTTGTACTCCGCGTCGTTCACGCTGTAATTGCCATAGAGCGACAGGCCGTGGCCGAGGGCATATTGCCCTTCGATCTCCAGCCCCTTGTAGATGGCGCCGCCGCTGTTGACGTAGGTGGATTCCGTGCCGATACCCGGCACGTTGATCTGCGCCGAGGCGATGTAGTTGGAAAAATCGATGTAGTAGGCGTCGGCCGACAGCGTCCATTTCTTCTTCTGGACGACCGTCCCGACCTGGTAGTTCCAGGTCGTCTCGGGCTTGACCGAACCGACGCTCTGCACCTGGAAGACGCTCAGCGGCGGCGCCAGGAAGCCCCGCGCGACCTGGGCATAGGCGCTCCAGCCCGGCAGGATGATCTGGTTGAGCGCGATGGACGGCTGCCAGGACGTGAAGGATTGCCGGTCGTTCAGCGCGGTCTTCGTGCCCTTGTTGATCGGCGCGTCGTAGTCGCGATGGAAATAGGAATATTTCAGGCCCGGCTTGACCGTCATTCCCCGCAGCGGGTGCCAGTCGAATTCCAGATAGGGCTGCAGCGTCGTGTTGAGATCGTGAATATCGTAGCTGTAGGCCGATCCGTTCTTGCCGGGCACCGCGACGGCCCCCCGCGAGAGATCGACCGCGTAGGTATAGCGCCGGTCGTCCTGTACGTCCGCCCAGATCCCGGTCAGCACGTCGCCGACCGGCGTCCGGGCCTTGAAGGTCATGGTGTCGCCATAGGAGCGGAAGGCGGCGTCCGCATATTTTCCGGGAATGTCGGTCTTGTAGGTTCCCACCTTCCTGCCGGCGGCGTCATAGAAGGTGACGCCGTTGGCGGCTGGGTCGTCCTGGCTGGCATCCGTCGATTCGGTATAGGAATGTTCGAACCCGTTCATGTACAGGCGATTTTCGAAATCCAGCCACGACGTCAGCTTCGTCCGGAGATTGACGTAGCTGAAATCCGAGCGGTAGGTGCTGGGATTGTAGCCGTAGAAGCATTGCAGGGCGGGATTGTCGCACAGGCCGTAACTGTTGCCGTATCGCGCGTATTCGGCCAGGGTCGCGCCCTGCGTCGTGGATTGCCATTCCTTGTTGTAGGTCGTGGCGATCGTCAGGGTCGTGTCGTCGCCGAGATGGACGACGTCCTTGAACAGGATATTGCTGCGCCGTTCGGCGGAACGGGTGAGGTAGCCGTCGGTTTCCTCGTGCTGCAGGTCAAGCACCATCGTGCCGAAGCCGGTCTTGCCGCTATCGACCTCGAGACCGCCGGCGCGGGTGTTGAAGCTGCCGTAGGTGCCGTAGGGCGTCACCCCGAAGCGGTCGGCCGGCGTCCGGGACGTGAAGCCGATCGTGCCGCCGAACGTCGCGTTGCCGATCGTGGATGCCGTACCGGGGCCACGGTCGATTTCGGCCTGCCCCAGGAAATGCGAGATGAACAGCGAGGATGTCGTGTGATGCAGGTCGCTGGCGTCGCCGAACGGGATGCCGTCGAACGTCATGTTGTACTGGCCGTCCTGGAAACCGCGCAGGCTCATGGTCTCGGCCTTGCCGATTCCGGGGCCGTTGGGATTCTGCGTCCAGACGCTGGGCTGGAACTTGATGATGTCGTCGACGCTGGCCAGCGGGATGATGTTGTTCGAGATGAACCGGCTCTGGATGATCGAGGTCGGCTGCGTGACATGCAGCGGTACGGTCGACGGCGCCAGGCGTTCCGCCCGGCCGATCACCGTGATCGCCTCGGCCTTGCCGCCCCGCCCGCCGGCGTCCCGCGCCCGGCGCGCCGCCGCCCCGTCCGCATGCGGCCTGGCAACCAGCACGCTGCCGTCCGCCTGCGTGACCGGCCGCAATCCCGTGCCGGCCAGCAGCCGGCCGATGGCGTCCTGCACGCTGATCCGGCCGTCGAGCGCCGGCGCGGTCCGGTTGCCGACGTCGCCGGGCGCGAACAGGATGTCATGGCCGCTGATGCGCGACAGGTCTTCAAGGGATTGCGAAAGCGGCTGGGCCTTCAGATGCACGGTGACGGCATCGGGCGCGGCGTGCGCCGTGGACGCGGCCACCCCTCCCAGGCTCAGGGTCAGCAGGACGATCGAGGGCCGCAGGCCCGGCAGGCGGGACATCGAGAAATTCCCATCAGTGGTGCCGATCTCTCGGCTTGCCCACAGGACGAACGAGACCGAATGTCCCTCAGTAAAAATCCTGTCCTTTCATAAAAGCTTCATGATCCGGATGGTCCGACCCGGACTGACCCGCACGGGCAGCAGCGCCTGGAGGGCGTGGATGAAGCCGGTCGTGTTGCCCGCATGGTAGAAGCCGCTGATGCGCAGCATCGCCACGCCGTCGGGCGCCAGTTCCATCTTGGTGACGCTGTAGCGGTTCATTTCCCGCACGGCGTCGCCGAGGGGGGTGTCGCGAAAGGCCACGCGTCCGCTCTGCCATGCCATCAGATCCTCGATCGGCGGGCGGTCGAGGCGGGGCGGCAGGTCCGGATCGACGCGCAGGCGTTGCCCGGCCAGCAGCCGGACCGGTTGTCCCGCCGCGCGCGCGCGGGGCAGGACCGCGAGGCTGCCCGCCAGGACCGTCGCCGTCAGCTGGCGGTCGACCAGGCGCACGTCGAACTGCCCACTATCGGACAGCAGCGCATGGGTATCGGTTTCGACGCGATAGGGATGGTTGCGGGACGCGAGGGTGATCGCCGCCTGCCCGCCCCGCAGGATCATGCGGCGATGCCCTTCGCGCGGCGGCACCAGGATCGTCGTGTCGGTGTCCAGCAGGACATCGATCTTCGGGCTGAAGCGCAGGCGACGCTGCTGGCCGGTCGCCGTCATGTAGATCTCGGCCTCGGCCGGGCGCGGCGCGTCGACCAGCAGGCCCGCGCCCAGCAGCATCCCGCCGGCCAGCACGGCGCGGCGCGTGGGCATCGCCTGCCCCGCCCGGGGTGCGGCGCGCCCGGGACCGGCGGCCGGGGGCGCATGGGACGGCGCAAGGCCGCCGGCGGCGTCCCAGACGTCCGACGCCCGTTCGAAGATCAGGCGGTGGCGGGCGTCTTCCGCCAGCCATGCGTGGAACGCCTGCCGGTCGGCGTCCGAACAATCCTGGGCATGGAGCCGCGCCATCCAGCGCGCGGCCGTGCATGTGATCGACGACGTCATGGCCGGTCAGTCCATGACCCATTCGGTGAGGAAGCAGATCGCCTTGCTGACATGCTTCTCGACCGCGCTGACGCTGATATCCAGCCGCTGGGCGATATCGCGGTACGACAGGCCTTCCAGCCGGTGCAGCAGGAAGATGTCGCGGGTCCGGGCGTCCAGCTGCGCGCAGCCCGCGCGCAGTTTCTGCAGGCGCTGCCGCGCCAGGAGCACCTCGTCGGGCTGCGGGCGCGGACAGTGAACGGATTCGACATCGGCGCCGTCGGAAGGGGCGACCGCGCCGTGGCGTTCGCGCCGCGCCTGGTCCACGGCCAGGTTGCGGGCCGACCGGACGAGGTACGCGTCCGGATTCCGCACCCCGGACCTGTCCCGTTCGAGAAAGCGCTGGAACGCGGCCTGCAGCAGGTCCTCGGCGTCGTGGCGCCCGGTGATCCGCCGGATGCGGGCATGCAGCGACAGCCAGCGCGGCTGGGGAATGGCCCAGTCAGCCACGGGTCGAACGACCGCCGGCCGAACCGGCGATCCGGCCAGGGGCCGTGCCACGCCATCGCATCTGCATCATTGCCGATCCTGCCGTTCCGACGTCCGGGGGCCATCGCCACCCCGCGACGGGGGGCGCCCGTCGAAGCCGCCAGCGACGTTTCGGCGTGGTAAGGGCGGTTCCGCGTCCTGTCACCAGGCCGGAACCGGTTTTCACAAAACCTTAACCGAGCCCGTGACACCGCCGTCGAAGGCCGGTCATGCCCATCGGCAGCCGGAACGCCCCGGTCAGGGCGCCGGGGCGCAGGGGATCGCGCCGTCGGCAATCGCGGCGGTGAAGGCGCGCCAGTCGGCCCGCGTCTGCGCGGCATACAGGACCGAGAAGCCGCCGATGGCGTCGGCGAAGGCGCGGCCGCCGCCCAGATAGGCCGATACCGTCACCACGTCGCCGCCGCGCGCGTGGGCGCGCGCCAGGGTCCGGCCGCAGAGCAGGGCGTAATCGGGCAGGCCCTCCTGCGCGACCTCGGCGCCGATGGCGGCCAGGCGGGTGTCCTTCACCCGGCGGACATAGAATTGCCGGCCGGCGCCCGACGGAACATGGCTGGTGTCCTCGGCCTCGTCCAAGCCGGCGCTGTGCGTCCAGCCGAGGAACGCGTCCGACGCCGCCTGCATGATCCGCTGGCCCGTCACCACGCGCTGCCCCTGGTTGCGGAACGCCGACGTCCCGGCATAGGGCGCGAGGACGGAGTCCTGCGCCTCCTTGATCTGCAGCAGCAGCGTGTCGCCGTCCGCCGTGGCGAACAGGCCGATGGCGCAGAAGGTGCCGACGCTGCCGACGCCGACCACCTTGAAGATCACGTCGCGCAGGCGATAGCGCGCCAGCAGGACGGCGCGTTCGGGCGGCTGGGTGGCGATATAGCGCGCGAAGGCGTCGCGCACCGCGTCGTCGCGGTCGGGCAGGCGCATGACCAGCGGCGGCCTGTCGCGCAGCGTCGGCACGCCGCGATCCTCGGCCACCAGGCCGAAATGCCGCCGGGCGCTGTCCAGCCGTGCCGCCAGCAGGGCGCGGACGCGGCGGCGCGCGCGGCGGCTGCCGAAATCGTCGATCGCGGCCGGCAGGTCGATCCGGTCGGTCCAGATTTCCAGCGGGGTCAGCGGGGCAAGGCGCGCCAGTTCGCGCGCGTAGGACCGTGCCATGTCGACCGCCAGGCGGCGCGACGCCGCGTCGGACAGCCCGTCCTGCTGCCCCGCCAGCACCAGCGAGGCGCCCAGGCGCTTGACGTCCCATTCGAACGGCGCCGGCAGGGTTTCGTCGAAATCGTTGATGTCGAAGACCGCCGCGCCTTCCGGCGAGGCATAGCTGCCGAAATTGGCCAGATGGCAGTCGCCGCAGCTTTGCACCCGCGGGCCGGCGGCCGGCATGCGGGCCAGGTCGGCCGCCATGACCGCCGCCGCCCCGCGCAGGAAGGCGAACGGCGACGCCGCCATGCGTGCATGGCGGATGGGCAGCAGGGACGCGATGCGGCGCGTGCCCTGCGCGGCCAGGATGGAAAGGGGATCCGCCCGCCCGGGCGGCGGCGACCAGTCCGCCTGGGCGCCGCGCGGATGCGTCCGGCGCAGGGCCACGCCGGCGACATGGCGTTCCGCCCGGGTCAGGAGGGTGCCGTCCGGTCCGGCGTCCGGCCCGGCAGGCGGCATGTCCGCGGGCGTGGGGATCATGGCCCCTGCCCCGGCACGCCACGAAAGAGGCGGGCGGGGAAAAGGCAGGGGGCCACGGTCCCTGTCCCCACCTTACCGCGCCGCGGCGCGCAGATGCGGTCGGCGGCGGTCCCACAGGCGCATGCCGCGCAGGGCGAGGTCCGCCATGGCGGGCAGCAGGCGGGGCTGCATCAGGTCGGGGTCGAATTCCTTCATCCGCCGCGCGTTCTCGCGATAGCAATCCTCGACGAACTGCCCGAACGAGAAATGATCGAGGAACACGTTGGCCTGCGTCACCGCGAAATCGCGCCCGTCATTGGGCTGCTGCCCGCGCCGCACCATCGCCAGCAGCCGGCCCAGTGCCCGGCCGTAGAAGCGCGTCGATTTCAGCGCGCGCCGCACCGGCCCCAGCCCGCGCCGCCGTTCGCGCCAGGCCATGTAGTTGATGAAGAAGACGATATGCCGCGTTTCCTCGAACATCAGCACGTCGAAGATCTCGAACAGACCTTCGGGCAGGAAATGCGACTGGCGGGCGTTCTTGAACGCGCCGAAGCCGAGGAAGGCGTCGAGGCATTCGCCGAAGCCGAAATCGATGAAGGCGGTTTCCAGGTCCTCGGGGAAGGCTTCGATCGGCTGTTCGGTGGCGTCGATGCCGTAGCGGTCGATCATCACGCGGATCAGCTTCGCGTGGCGTGATTCCTCCAGTCCCTGCAGGGCCACGGCCTCGCGCACCACGGGGTCGTCGACATGCGGGGTGAAGGCATCGACGATCGCGCCGGCCCGGCGTTCGGTGTGATAGACCTCCTGCCAGAAGGGGATGGTCCGCAGGCGGGCCAGTTCCTCGTCCGTCAGTTCGGGCCAGGGCAGCGTTTCGGGGTCGAAAACCTGGTGGGTGGCCACGAACTGACGGCAGAACAGGTCCTTGTGGGCTTCGGAGCCGGCTTCGATACGGGTCAAGCCGCGTGCTCCACCCGCGGCGCGGCCGAGGGTTTCTTCAGGAACCGGCGGACGAAGCGGGCCAGGTTCGGCGCCAGCTTCGGCCGCAGCAGGCGCGGGTCGTAGCCCGCGAAGCGGCGGTCGTTTTCCGCGAGGCACAGGTCGATCATGTCGCGCAGGCTGATATCCATGTCCGCGACATCCCTGGCGCCGCTGACGGTGAAATTATTGTCCTGTTCGTGGACATTGCCGTCGGCGTCCATGGTGCGGGCCAGCCCCACCCGTTCGTAGGCCAGGAACACCCATACCGCCAGGACCCGGACCTCGAACCACGGGCGCTTCCAGGCCGGCATCGTGGCGCGGTGCCAGGCCAGCCAGTTGGCGAACAGCAGGATGTGACGGCATTCCTCCTGCATCACCGGTTCGAACGTCTCGATCAGTTCGGGGGGGAAGAAGCCGGACCGCTGGGCCAGCGCGAACAGGCCGAAGGCGAAGAAGCTGTCGACGCATTCCGAGAAGCCGGTGACCAGGTACGCCCATTCGACGTCGCGCGGCTCGATGTACGGGGGTTCGGGGGCCATCTTGATGTCGTAGGCCTCGACCAGGCGGGACAGGACCTCCTTGTGGCGGTTTTCCTCCCACGCGTTGCGCGACAGGGCGTTCTTCATGTCGGGGTCGTCGATCAGCCGCGCATAGGCCGCCATGCGCAGGCGGGCCTTGCCTTCGGTCTGCACCGCGATGTCCCAGATCGGCAGCGAGGTCACGCGCTTCAGCGTCGCCGGGTCCAGCTTGGGCCATTCGATGACCGAGGGCTTGTACGGGTTGAACGTGTCGCGGAACATCGCGGCGACCGCGCGCTTGTGTTCCGTGCTGCCGGGCTTCAGGGGGCCGGGGACCGGGCTGGACCAGTGGCGGGCGTTGAAATCGGCCTCGGCCACCGTGCGGGCGTCGGCGCCCGTGGGATCGAGGGCCTCGGGCAGCGAGGAATAGATGTCGGAGAGGGAGTTCATAATCGTGCGGGCTCGCGAATCAGAACGGGCCGCGCGGCCGGTACGGCCGGCGCGGCGCCACCTGGCGAGAGCGCCCCGCCCGGCCGCGCGGGGGGCGGGCGGGGCGTTCCCGTCGGCTAGTGGATATCGCCCAGGGCGGTGATGACCCGGGTGACGAGGCCGTAGGCGATCGCCTCGTCGGCCGACATCCAGTAATTGCGGTCGGTATCCTTGCAGATCTTTTCGTAGGGCTGCCCGGTTTCGCGCGCGAACAGGCGGTTCAGCCGCTCGCGCATCTTCACGATCTCCCGCGCCTCGATATCGATATCGGTCGCGGGGCCGCGCACGCCGCCCATCGGCTGATGCAGCAGGAAGCGCGTGTTCGGCAGGCAGAAGCGGCGCTGCGGGTTGCCCGCGGCGAAGATCAGCGCGCCGGCCGACGCCACCCAGCCGGTGCCGATCACGTTCACCGGCGCGACCGAATCGACGAAGCGGATCATGTCGTGGATCGTGTCGCCGCTTTCGACATGGCCGCCGGGCGAGTTGACATACACGTCGATCGGGCGGTCCGACGCGCCGGCCAGCGCCAGCAGGCGACCGGTGACGTCACGGGCCAGCTTGTCGTTGATCGCCCCGAAGACCAGCACCTTGCGCTGGTCGAACAGGCGGCTTTCCAGCTCGCTGATGGGGGAGGAGAGGGTCTTGTTGTCGCCCGGCTCCTTGGGTTCGGGGCCCTGGGGTTCGGGGATGTCCGGACCGTCCGGATCCTCGTCATCCATCCGGATGCGGTTTTTCGGCTGCATGCCGGTCATTATCGTCTCCCTGTATCCAGGACTGCACTGGTCATGAGGTCTATCCTGCGCCGCCTTGGCCCCGGTGCCAAGACCCGACCTGCCGCGCGCGGGGCGCGCGGGGCCGGGCCGGGCGGTTTCGCACGTTCTCTCGCTAATGGCGGGAGGGCGGGCTAGAAGGGCGGATTGCCCCTGTTCGTCGCGATCAGGATTCGTCATGGAGAGAAGATGGGTATGACGGCGCCGCTGCCAAGAGAGCGTTTTGCACGCGCGTCCGCGCGCCGGGCCGTCCGGGCCGGACGCGCGGCGCCGGCGCTGGCGGGCCTGCTGATGCTGGCGGGGTGCGGGCATCGCGACGCGTTCGACGCGACGCTGGACTGGTGGCACCAGTACGAAGGCGGGGTGATCGCCCAGCAGCGGCCGCCGCCGCCGGGCGTCCACGACCCCTATCCGGCGGTGGGGCTGACGCCCACCACGCCGCCCGCCGTTCCCTCCGCCGCCCTGCGCCAGAGCATCACCGAAAACCTGGTCGAGCAGCGGAACCTGGCCCATCGCGAGGCGGTCGAGATCGGCCCGCTGACCGTCACGGCGCCCGGAACGGCCGCCGGCACGGCGAAAGCCGGCGGCGCCCCCGGCCCCGCGAAATCGGCCCCGCCCGCCGGGGCCGAGCAGCCCTCCGCCACGCTGGAGGCCGCCGACAGCACGCCGCAGGCCGCGCGTCCCGTCCCGCCCGCCGCGCCGTCCCCCGGCCCGGCGAAATCGGCCCCGCCCGCCCCCGCCGGCCAGGCCCCCGCGAACCAGGCCGGCGAAACCCCGGCGGCCATGCCGGAGGTCGCGATGCCGGAGGTCGGGGCCGATGTCGGCGGCGTGGGCGGCCATGCGGTGCAGGCCGCCGCGCCGCCGGACGTCGCGGCCCAGCCGCCCGCGCCGCCCCGGTTCCCCGGCTTCGCCGTCCCCGCCGACGGTGCGCTGGAGACGCCGGCCCGCCCGGCCTACGACCTGGCGGACCCCGAGGGCACGCGCATCCGCTTCCTCGTCGCGTCGGACCAGCTGGTGCGCGGGCAGGACGGCACGCTCGCCAGCCTGGCCGGACGGCGGGGCGGCGGGGCGGTCTTCGTCCATGGCTATGGCGAGGCCGCGTCCACCGACCCGGCCGAGCAGGCGCGGGCGATGACGCTGGCCCTGCTGCGCGCGCGGGCGGTGGCCGACCTGCTGATCGCGCGCGGCGTGCCGGCGGACATGGTCCATCTGCGCGCCCATCCGTTCGGCGACGGCGTGCGGGTCAGCCTGAACCAGTAGGCATGGATGGCACGCGCGCCCCTTCGGCGCGGTTGCCTGCCGGGCCGCGGCGTCGCTATATCTAGGAGGACCGGACCCGTTCCCGCCTTTTTCCGACAGGCCGCCGACAAGAAGCGGCCCGGAACGGCATCCCCGGCCACCGTCCTGAACCAGCGTGCCCACGAGCGACCCCAAGAGCGAACAATGACCGAAGAATTCCACCGCATACGCCGCCTGCCGCCCTACGTGTTCGCCGAGGTCAACAAGGCCAAGGCCGCGGCGCGCGTGCGGGGCGAGGACATCATCGACCTGGGCATGGGCAATCCGGACACCCCCACCCCGCCGCATATCGTGCAGAAGCTGGTGGAGACCGTGGCCGACCCGCGGTCGCACCGCTATTCCGTCAGCCGGGGCATTCCGGGCCTGCGGCGGGCGCTGGCGGGCTATTACGCGCGCCGCTTCGACGTGAAGCTGGACCCGGAGACCGAGGTGATCGCCACCCTGGGCTCGAAGGAAGGGCTGGCCAACCTGTCGGCGGCCATCACCAGCCCGGGCGACACCATCCTGGTGCCCAACCCGTCCTATCCGATCCATCAGTTCGGCTTCATCATCGCCGGCGCCTCGGTCCGCTCGATCCCCGCCACGCCGGACGAGGAGATGCTGCGCGCGCTGGACCGCGCGGTGCGCCATTCGGTGCCCAAGCCGACGGCGCTGATCGTCAATTTCCCGTCGAACCCCACGGCCTATGTCGCGGACCTCGATTTCTATCGCGAACTGGTGGCTCTGGCCCGCCGGCACGACATCTGGATCATGTCCGACCTGGCCTATGCCGAGATCTATTTCGGCGACCGGGTGCCGCCGTCGATCCTGCAGGTGCCCGGGGCGCGGGACATCGCGGTGGAATTCACGTCGCTGTCCAAGACCTATTCCATGGCGGGATGGCGCATGGGCTTCGCGGCGGGCAATCCGCGCCTGATCACCGCGCTGACGCGGATCAAGTCCTACCTGGATTACGGCGCGTTCACGCCGATCCAGGTCGCGGCGGTCGCGGCGCTGAGCGGCCCGCAGGATTGCGTGGCCGAGATCCGGACCATGTATCGCGACCGGCGCGACGTGCTGATCCGCGGGCTGCATGCGGCGGGATGGGACGTGCCGTCGCCGGAAGGGTCGATGTTCGCCTGGGCCCCCCTGCCCCCCGCGTTCCGCGAGATGGGCAGCGTCGATTTCTCCAAGCTGCTGCTGAAGGAAGCCGGCGTGGCCGTGGCGCCGGGCCTGGGCTTCGGCGAGTATGGCGAGGGATTCGTGCGGATCGGGCTGGTCGAGAACACCCAGCGCCTGCGCCAGGCGACGCGGGCGATCAAGCAGTTCATGATCCGTCACGGCGTGACGCCGCCCCCGGCGCGGCCCGAGGCCGGGCCGCGCGCCGAGACGGTGGCGACCGAGGCGGCGGCCGAGGCGGTAGCCGACGCCTGACATCCCGGCGGAAAACGCCCGGTGCGGGACACCCGCCGGGAGATGACGGACGATTTGTGACACGACGACGACAGGACATCAGGTGACCGGACAGAACAGGATTGCTGACAGCGCGGGCGGACAGGCACGGGGGGCGCAGGCGGCCCCGCTGCGGATCGGCATTGCCGGGCTGGGCACCGTCGGCGCGGGCCTGGTCAAGCTGCTGCGCGGGAACGAGACGATCGTGGCCGCGCGGGCCGGCCGGCCGATCGCGATCACGGCCGTGGCGGCGCGCGACCGCACGCGCGACCGGGGCGTCGACCTGTCGGGCGTGACCTGGCACGACGATGCCGTGGCGCTGGCGACCGACCCCGATGTCGACGTGGTGGTGGAACTGATCGGCGGGGCCGAGGGTGTGGCCCGCCGGCTGGTCACCACGGCGCTGGAGGCCGGACGGCCGGTCGTCACCGCCAACAAGGCGCTGATCGCGGTGCATGGCGCCGAACTGGCGGCGCTGGCCGAACGGACCGGCGTGCCGCTGATGTTCGAGGCCGCGGTGGCCGGCGGCATCCCCGCCATCAAGACGGTGCGCGAGGGGCTGGCGGCCGACCGGCTGACGCGGGTCGGCGGCATCCTGAACGGCACCTGCAACTATATCATGACCGCGATGCGCGAGAGCGGCCGCCCCTTCGCCGACGTGCTGGCCGAGGCCCAGGCCCTGGGCTATGCCGAGGCGGACCCGTCGACCGACGTGGACGGCATCGATGCGGCGCACAAGCTGGCGATCCTGGCCGGGCTGGCCTTCGGCCGGCCGGTCGCGTTCGCGTCGGTGCATGTCGAGGGCATCCGGGGCATCGATGCGCTGGACCTCGATTTCGCGCGGGCGCTGGGCTACCGGATCAAGCTGCTGGGCCTGGCGCGGCGGCGGGAGGACGGGGTCGAGGCCCGCGTCCATCCCTGCCTGGTACCGGAAAAATCCCCGATCGCGCAGGTCGACGGCGTGTTCAACGCCGTGGTGGTCGAAGGCGCGTTCGTCGGCCGCCTGATGCTGGAAGGCCGCGGCGCGGGCGAGGGCCCGACCGCTACCGCCGTCGCCGCCGACCTGATCGACATCGCGCGCGGCAGCGCGGTGCCGGTCTGGGGCCGCAGCGCCGACGGTCTGACGCAGATCGAGGCCCTGCCGCGCGCCGCGTTCCACGAGGAATATTACCTGCGCCTGAACGTCCATGACCGGCCCGGGGTGATCGCCGACGTCACCGCCGTGCTGCGCGACCATGGCGTGTCCCTGCGCAGCATGCTGCAGCACGGCCGGGCCGAGCCCGCGCCCGAGGACGGAACGGCCGGCGGCGACCCGTCGGTGCCCCTGGTCCTGGTCACCCACCGCACGCGGGAGTCCGCGATGCTGGAGGCGCTGGGGCGGATCGCGGCGCTGTCGGTCGTGATCGGCACGCCGGCGATGATCCGGATCGATCCCGGCTGACGCCCGACGCCCGCGCCGCGCATGCCCCGGCGGGGCGGGCGCGGCAGAACCCATACGGGGCGGCCCTTCGTCCCGGACATGCCGGCATCCAGAACCGGCAAGCAGAGAGGATCATCAGCGATGACGTCCACATCCAACCCCGGCTACAAGGTCACAGACCGCAACCTGGCCCTGGAACTGGTCCGCGTGACCGAGGCGGCGGCCATGTCGGCGTCGCAATGGACGGGCCGGGGCAAGAAGAACGAGGCCGACGGCGCCGCCGTCGAGGCCATGCGCCTGGCCTTCGACACGGTCGCGATCGACGGCACCGTGGTGATCGGCGAGGGCGAGATGGACGAGGCCCCGATGCTGTATATCGGCGAGAAGGTGGGCGCCGGCGGCCCGGCGATGGACATCGCCGTCGACCCGCTGGAAGGCACCAACCTGTGCGCCAAGAACATGCCCAACGCCCTGACGGTGCTGGCGCTGGCCGAGGCCGGGAACTTCCTGCACGCGCCCGACATCTACATGGAAAAGATCGTGGTCGGCCCCGACCTGCCGGAAGGCGTGGTGGACCTGGACGCGTCGATCAGCGCCAACCTGCGCGAACTGGCGCGGGCCAAGCGCAAGGATATCAGCGACCTGACCCTCTGCGCGCTGGAGCGCGAGCGGCATGAGGAACTGATCGCCAAGACGCGCGAGGCCGGGGCCCGCGTCATGCTGCTGAGCGACGGCGACGTCGCGGCCGCCATCGCCGCCTGCCTGCCCAACGGGCGCGTCGACATCTATGCCGGGTCGGGCGGCGCGCCGGAAGGCGTGCTGGCGGCGGCCGCCGTGCGCTGCGTCCATGGCCAGATGCAGGGCCGCCTGCTGTTCGAGGATGCCGAGCAGGTTCGCCGCGCGCAGGAGATGGACCCGGGCAAGGACCCGTCGCGCAAGCTGGGCCTGTACGACATGGCGCGGGGCGACGTGCTGTTCTCGGCCACCGGGGTGACCACCGGGCCGCTGCTGCGCGGCATCCGCCGCGACGGCAACCGGGCGATCACCCATTCGATCGTGATGCGCTCCAAGTCCGGGACCGTCCGGTTCGTGGAAGGGCATCATGATTTCTCGACCAAGACCTGGGGTGCGATCTGACGCGTCCCATGCCTGCCGCCGCCCTTCCCCGCCCTGATGCCGGCCGCGCCGGTGTCTGACAGCCTGGTCCCGCCTGCCGCGACGACGGCCGGCCGTCCGGTTCCGCCGGGCGGGCCGGATGACGCGCGCCTGCGCCCGCCCGGCCTCGGGGCGACCGGTCTGGGAACGACCGGCCTGGCAGCCGGTCCGGGGGCGGGTCCGGGCATGGAAGACGCCGGGAAGGAAAACGCGGAGAAGGATGGGGCGGAGCTGGTGCTGGGTGTGCGCGCCAGCCTGGGCGGCCGGCGCTGGCGGTGGCGCGACCGGCTGCTGGCCGACCCGGACGGCCGCGCCGGACTGATGATCGCACAGCAGGCCGGCGTGCCGGAAATCGTCGGCCGGATGCTGGCCGCGCGCGGCCTGGACGGGCGCACGGCGGCGCATTTCCTGGACCCCACCCTGCGGGCCCTGATGCCCGACCCATCCGCCCTGCGCGACATGGACGCCGCCGCCGCCCGGCTGGCCGATGCCGCGCGCCGGGGGGAAACGGTGGGGGTGTTCGGCGATTACGACGTCGACGGGGCCTGCGCGGCGGCGGTGATGACGCAGTTGCTGCGCGCGCTGGGCTGCCCGGTGACGACGCATGTGCCCGACCGGATGACCGAGGGCTACGGCCCCAACGTCCCGGCGCTGGACGGGCTGGTGGCGCGGGGGGCGACGCTGATCGTCTGCGTCGATTGCGGCACGGCGGCGGCCGACGTGCTGGCCACCCTGGCGGGTCGGGCCGACATCGTCGTGCTGGACCACCACAAGGCCGAAGGTCCGCCGCCACCGGTCCTGGCCACCGTCAACCCCAACCGGCTGGATTGCGATTCCGGCCAGCGGGGCCTGTGCGCGGCGGGTGTCGCGTTCCTGACGGCGGTGGCGACCGTGCGGGTGCTGCGCCGCGCGGGCTGGTTCGCCGGTCGTCCGGAACCCGACCTGATGGCGTTGCTGGACGTGGTGGCGCTGGCGACCGTGTGCGACGTGATGCCGCTGACCGGGCTGAACCGCGCACTGGTGACGCAGGGGCTGAAGATCATGGCGCGGCGGCGGCGCACCGGCCTGGACGCGTTGCTGGAGGTCGCGGGCGCGCGCGACCCGCTGTCGGCCTTTACCTGCGGGTTCGCGCTGGGGCCGCGCATCAATGCCGGCGGACGCATCGCCGAATCCGGCCTGGGGCTGGAACTGCTGCTGTGCGACGACGCGGTGGAGGCGCGGCGCCTGGCCGAGCGTCTGGACGCCGTCAACCGTCGCCGCCAGACGGTGGAAACCGGCATCCTGGACCGCGCGATGGAGGCCGCCGAGGCCCAGCGCGCGGCGGGGCATCCGGTCCTGGTGCTGTCGGGCCGGGACTGGCATGCCGGGGTGGTGGGCATCGTCGCCGGCCGGATCAAGGAACGGTTCAACCGCCCCGTGCTGGTGGGGGCGGAGCTGGAGGACGGCACCGTCAAGGGATCGGGGCGGTCGGTCGCGGATATCGACCTGGGCGCTGCCATCATCGCGGCGCGGCAGGCCGGGTTGCTGACCACGGGCGGCGGCCACGCGATGGCAGCCGGGTTCTCGCTGCCGCGCGACGGCGTCGCGGCGCTGCATGATTTCCTGAACGACCGGCTGGCGGCGGCGGCGGCGCTGCCCGACGCGGTGGACGTGCCGATCGAAGGCGTTATCCACGTCGCCGGCGCGACCACCGAGCTTGCGGCCGAAATCGGGCGCCTGGCCCCCTTCGGCGCGGGCAATGACGAGCCCCTGCTGGCCATCCCGCGCGTGCGGGTGGTGCGCGCCGACCGGATCGGGCGCGAGGGCAATACCCTGCGCGTGCTGCTCGAGGGCGAAGGCGGCGGCCCGCGCCTGAAGGCGCTGCTGTTCCGCGCCGACGACCACCCCGCCGCCGCGATCCTGGAGGACCGCAACGCCCCGCCCCTGCATCTGGCGGGCTGGCTGCGCGCGGAAAACTGGAACGGCCGCGTCAGCGCGGGCTTCTTCATCCGCGACGTGGCGATGGTCGCGCCCTCATCGCGGTGACCGCGACCAGAAAATCACGCCAACCCGATCTTGAGGCTTGACCGCCCGCCCCGACCGCGATACCAAGCCGCCCAAGCCTGCTGTCCCATTCGTCTAGAGGCCTAGGACGCCGCCCTCTCACGGCGGCAACAGGGGTTCGAATCCCCTATGGGACGCCATTTCAGAAAAATTGACAAATAAAATCAATCTATTAGATTGATCATGTCAATTTTGGCCTATGAAAAACCACGATAAAACTTGGTTAGACACGGACCGCCACGGACTTCTGCGGATAATCGTCAGGCCGCGATCTTCCCCAAGCATCGATAGACGGGCATCCGCCCGATCCCCCCAGCCGCTTGACGATTTCAGTGGGGTTGATCCTCTCAGCCGCCGGATTCTGGACCTTTTCGGCCTGCAACCGCGCGGTGGGATTCCGGCCCAGATATCGCCCCTCCGCCTTGGCCTTGGCGATCCCTTCACGCTGGCCGCTCCAGCATCAGGTCACGCTCGAACTCAGCGACCGCCGCGAGCATCGACAGCACCAGCTTGCTGGTCGGGCTTCCGATGTCCAGCTTCTGGCCACTCATCGAGAGGATGACCGGTTCGCAGCCCTTGGTCCTGATGCGCTCCACGAACGCCAGCAGGTCCGCCGCGTCGATCGCGCCAGGCTGTCCGGCTTGCATACCACCAGCGCGTCGCCCCGGCACAGACAGTCGATGGCCGCTTCCAGTTCAGGCTTGACGGTGCCCGACACCTGTTCCGAGAACACCCACTTGCAACCGAATGCCTCGAGGTCCCTCTGCCGGGCGACCGGCCCCGCCTCGGGAACCGCTTGGGATAACAAAGACATTGATCTAAAATTCGCTATCAGCGGTAATTCCCCATGGACCTAATTTACGAACCGGCCGCACTCCGCGACCTCAGGGGCCTGCCCCAGGTTGATGCCAGGAGGATCTTGGAGGCGCTTCGTCAGGTTGTTGATCGCCACCCGCAACGCCAGTCCTTCGTGACCGAGATGCAGGGCGCGCCAGGTCATTGGCGGTTACGAATAGGCGACTGGCGCGCCATCTGTCGCCAGACCGAGACAACCATTGAGGTCATCCGGATCGGTAAGAGAAGGAGATTTACGAATGAACCACATTGTACCCATCTTCGAAACTCCGGAGACCATCACCCTCAATCGGGCGGATTGGGAGGTCATCCTCGATCGCCTGGATGACAGGAACGACCTGGACGCCATTCGCCGCTCCGAACAAGCCAATGCCCGCACACACGCCTACACGGATGCCGAGACGCACCGCATGATGCTGGAGGACGTATCGGCCTTGACCATCTGGCGCGAACGCGCGGGCCTGACGCAAAAGGCCCTGGCTGATATGGCTGGGGTGTCCCAGAGTTACGTCAATGAAATCGAGGGCGGAAAAAAGCCTGGGAGCGCCGCGACGCTTGCCAAGCTGGCGGCCACGTTGGGCGCGAGCGTGGACCGGTTGCTGGACTGACTGAACAGCGTCATCGGATCGCCCCTCATGATGAACACGATGACCATCGGCGGCCAGAGGGTCGTGATCCGGTTCGATCCCGAGATCGGCATGTTCCGCGGGAAGTTCGTCGGCCTCAGCGGCGACGCGGACTTCTATGCCGATAGCGTAACGGGCCTGCAGCGCGAGGGAGAAACCTCGCTTCGGGTCTTCCTCGACATGTGCGCCGGAAGGGAATCGACCTGGTGCGGCGTTACTCGGGAAAGTTCCAAGTCCGGGTGAACGAGGAACTGCATGCATGCGCGGCAAAGCTGCTGCGGCCAAAGGCGTGAGTCTCAACCAGTTTGTGCAAGACGCGAGTGCCGAGGCTGTCCCTTAGATGTTTAGTTCCGGGGTTTGATATGGTGCAATCTTCTCGTGAGAGTGGGAGGGATGCCGATAGCGTCGAGGCAACCCACAACCACCTGCCACATGGTCCGGTTTCTCGAGGTCAGCCTCGACGCAGAATGCACATCAATGCCTCGATAAAAGGATCAAGGTGCGACAGCGATTCATAATCATTTTCTGACTGTAGGCCCAATTCCCTAGCAAATATGCGGCGAAAGGATATAGCAATACAAATTATTTGCATATTTATTGCGCTTTATATTGATATATGTTTTGTAAAATTAGTGCTGACGAGCTTTTAATAACGTGATTACGTGTTCATGTCCTCTGGCGGACAAATAAAGGAGAACGCGATGCCCCTCCTGTTTGGAAACGTATTTCCTGAAGGACACAAATACCGGGATATTCCCTGGGAATTAACGGACAACCCTGTGGTGATAGTCGAAACTGTAGAGAAAATACGCCATGTCCTGCCGGACGCGGTGGATGTCATCGCCGGATTAGTGGATCGGCTCGATAGCCGCGAAATCGCGATCCAGCACATCTGCCGAATGAGCACTCAGGACGCGTCCAGGATCTAAGGGCAAATTGCCGCCGCTGAATCCGGAATGAGCAAGGTGGCTAGTCAAGCTGCCTTGCTCACCGGCTCCACGATGAGCGCCTCGGCTGGGATAGGCCAAGTGGCGCAGATCGCGCGGATCATGGCCTACGGTCAACGATCGCCGACCAGACAGCACTTCCGATGCGCGGGAGCGCAATCCAGGAACCTGGGCAAAGTCGGCCTGCGCCATGCCGTCCATATAGAAGCGGATCACCTCGGCCGGCGCGGCGAGAGGGATTGGGTGTTCCCGGCGCTCATAGCGCCTCGACCAGCGTCGCCAGCATGTCAAAGCGATCGGCATCGGACGTTCCGCGCGCGGGCTGGTTTCAAAATACCGGGCGATTTCGGTAACGGTCCAGTTACAACCCGCGTCAGTGCGGATCGGCATTTCTTAATCGGGAAATGTCTCTACCTGACGCCTGTACATCTCAAAACCTGCTCGCATGTAGGTCGCCAGAGCATTGCGATGATCGTTTGTGTCTGTATGGAGCCAGATGCGGCGAGGCCCATATGACCAAACTGCGCGCAGCGCCCGGTCCAGGAGATATCGGCCAAGTCCGCGTCCCTGTATGGCTGGGACAACTCCAAAATGAACGAGCTCGATGTCGGGCCTGCCTACGCCTTCAAATTCGCACAGACCCACTGCCTCGTTATTCCGCCGGAGAACATAAACATGGGTGGAAGCGGCGTTGAGAAACTGAGTCAGCTCGTCACGAGACATGCGTAAGCGGTGATCCCATTTCACATGATCGCCGACCGCGCGATATAACGGAAGATAGGCTTCGGCGCATGGCATTTCTCTCGTAATGGATGTTCCGAGATCTGGCGTGAGAATGGGCGCACCTCGTGGCGGTTCGGTCATGTGAAGGTAAGTAACGAGCAGATCGACCATAAAACGTGCCTTGCATGCGGGCTTTTTCCGGCATTGCCCTTTGAAGTCATTCCCGTTCCGTCGAATTGATATCAGATGTTCTCCCTTTTGGGGCATGGCGTTTACCATTCGCATGTCGCAAACGGGCGCAACCAGGTTATCGCTTTGCGCCGCAGGTCCCAAGGTCATCAGTCGACTGAATTGAGGGCCGGCACGATGGCGCGTTCGTCCGCAGTCCGCTTATCACTTGCTGCATCGACAAGCGGGCATAATCACCGCCCGACAACCTGCTCGTCAACGATGCTCCTAGGCCCTTCGGGCAGCAGGATGTTCGTCGGGTTCGTAACGAGATGACGCGGTGCCCTGGGAAAAATGGCAGGGAATTCGTGAAACGCTTGCCCATGATGTCCGATTTCGATCCGGCGCGCTATCCCGGCAGCGACCAGAATCCGAGCTTGCGCTTGTGGGCCGTCTTCAGGTGGGTCATGAACGCCTCATGCGCTTCCAGTGCGTCTGCCTCGGTCAGCATGGCGGCGAGGATCTGGCAGGATCTGGGATCTTTCGCGGCATAGGGGTAATATCGCGAAAGCGCCTCGTCCAGCACCGCCTCGACCAAGAGACGCTAGAGCAGCCGAAACGGCCTGTGCGACGTCAGCCCCGACGACGTCATCGCGGATGGCGCCGCAGGCGCTTTTCGATCTCCTTGCCGAGCCTGTCCTTCGCATGGGCTGTCAACGCCGTGCGCAGTGTCTCCGGGTCAGCGCGGCATCGTGCTCGGCGAAATCCAGCAGAAGACGCGCGAGGGATTCCGCTCCGAGCGCCTGCAGGTTTTCCTGCGTCACCGCCGTGCCGGACCTGGCGGACGCCAGGGGTTTGCGGGAGGAGTGTTTCGGCCAAGAGGAGCGGACCATCGTGGTAGATTATGGCGCGGGGGCCGGATTACAAACCGCGTTCCCGTTTCCGCTCCTCCCATTCCTTGCGTTCAATTACCCGGCCCGATCTTTCAAACCAGGCCGGCCAGCGTCTGCGATGCCTGGCAGAGGTCGTGCATCAGCGCCGCGTAGCGGGGGGGCCGGTCGTCGATGTGCAGGGCCACGCCGAGGGCCAGCGGCGTGCCCGACGTGCGGCGTGGGATGCTGACCGCGATGCCGCCGATGCCGCGGATCAGCGCGCCTTCGTCACAGGCGTATCCGCGCTGGCGGGCGGTTTCGACGTCGCGGCGCAGGGCGTGTTCGCCCCCTGCCCCCGCCGAGCGTGCCGTGACCCGCGATATCGTTTCATTGTCACAGCATGACAGGATCATCGTGGCGCCGGGGCCGAAGCCCAGCGCCACGCGGCCGCCGACGCCGCCGGTCAGGGAGGGAATCACGCGCTCGCCGAAACAGGCATCGACGCAGATCACGTCGTCGCGGTCCCGCGCCAGAACGAAAATCGCGTCGTTGCGCCCCAGGGGAACGCGCTGGATGGCCTCGCGCCATTCCCGCTTGTGCAGGGGGATGTCGATATGCGCCTGCCTGGACCCGCCATGGAGGTCGGAGCGGGCATAGCGCCGGGTCCCCCTGACGCGTGCCACCAGGCCTTCGTCCACAAGCGACGCCAGCAGCCGATGCGTGGTCGACCTGGGAAGACGGCATAATTCCGCAAGCGTGCCGAGTTCGAAGCCCTCGGTTCCACCGACCGCAACCATTTTCAGAAGCCGCCCCGCCTTGCGTACGGCATCGACCGAATTGTCCCCTGTCATCGCACGTTCCACCATCCGGAAAACTGCAGTTCAAAGACAGGAGCAAATTGACGCATTTCGACATCATCTTTCAATGTCGAAACGACATCACCAGCGCGGGCGCGCAGCCGCCTCGCGCCCCAGCTTGCAACAGGATACGAACGGCGGAGTCGACCATGCATCAGGTTTCGTCCAATCGCGCGGCCATCCCGGCGCGCACCCGGCCGGTCGCGCGCCTGCCCCGGTCGACATTCCTGCTGGCGACCGCGCTGGGCAGCGCCACGGTCGTCGTCCCGTCGCCGGCGACGCAGGCGCGCGCCGCCGAGGCGAACGCCGACGCCGAGCAGGTGATCGTCACCGGCACGCGCGACCCGCACCAGACGGCACGCAAGAGCGTCAGCCCCGTCGTCGTCATTTCCGCGCGGCAACTGTCGCAGACCGGGCAGGCGGACGTGCGCGACGCGCTGATCCAGATGATCCCGTCGATGACGCGCTCGAACATGAATATCGGCAATTCCAACATGACCGACGCCATCCAGCTTCGGGGGCTGACGCCGAACCAGACGCTGGTGCTGGTGAACGGCAAGCGCCGCCATACGACATCGGTGATGACCGACTACACCGGGCCGCAGCAGGGTTCCATTCCCGTCGACATCGACATGATTCCCGTCTCGGCCATCGACCATGTCGAGGTGCTGCAGGACGGTGCCGCGGCCCAGTACGGGTCCGACGCGATCGCGGGCGTGGTCAATATCATCCTGAAACAATCCAGCCGCGCCCTGACCGCCCAGGCCATCAATGGCGGCTATTATTACGGCGACGGCTTCACGTCGGGCGAATCCGTCAACTGGGGCACCGACCTGGGGGGACGCGGCTTCTTCGACCTGAGCGCCGAATACAAATACATGGACCATACGGACCGTGGCGGACCCGACAACCGCACCGGCCTTTACGACAACCATATCCTGGGCAACCCGCGCCAGCAGCGCGAGACCATTTCCTACAACATGGGATATGACGTCACCGAAAACATCCAGCTGTATTCCTTCGCCAGCTATGGCCATGTGAACGGGGAATCGTACCAGAACTTCCGCACCAGCGCGATCCTGCCCGAAGTCTATCCCAACGGGTTTTCGCCGCAGATTACCCTGGCGCAGAACGATTATTCGTTCACCGGCGGCTTCAAGGGCCACCATCTGGGCTGGGACTGGGATGTCAGCACCACGTACGGCGGCAACGCGGCGGATGTCGGCATGTTCGATACCGTCAACCCGGACCTGTACCAGGCCACCGGCGCCACCCCCACGACCTTCGATCCCATGATGACGTTCAACGACACGGAATGGACAACCGATGCCGGAATCCGGCGCGGCTTCCACCTGCCCGTGCTGGCAAGCCCGCTGAACTTCGCCCTTGGCGCCCAGTACCGTTACGACACCTACCAGGTCGGCGCCGGCGAGCCCGCGTCCTATTACGGCGGCGGTCCGGCGGCGGATGACGGGCTGTCGCCGATGTCGGCGTCGAACAGCCATCGCGACGTCACGGCCGGGTATCTCGACCTGTCGACGCAGCTGATCAGGAACCTGCAGCTGGACCTGGCCGGGCGCATCGAGCATTATACCGATGTCGGCAATACCGAGACGGGCAAGGCCGCCCTGCGGTACGACATCAACCCCGTGATCGGCCTGCGCGGCACGATCAGCAACGGCTTCCGCGCGCCGTCGCTGGCCGAGGAGCATTATTCCAATCTCGGCGTCTCGCCGACCGGCGCGTCGGGCATCCTGCCCGTGAATTCCCGCTCGGCGATCCTGCTGGGGTCGCGCCCGCTGCGCCCCGAACGCTCGATGAACTATTCGGTCGGGCTGGTGCTGAACCCGGCGCCGCGCCTGCATATCGCGATCGACGCCTACCAGATCGACATGCGCCATCGCATCACCCTGGGCGGGGTGTACAACGGCGAACAGGCCATCGACGCCCTGGAGGCCGGCGGCTTCGGCCTGCCGAGCGGGCTGATCCCCGCGGACGTCACCGCGCAGTATTTCGCCAATACGTCCAACACCCGCACCCGTGGCGCGGACATCACCGCGACGTACCAGACGCCGCTCGGCCGCTATGGCTCGATCAACTGGGACGTCGCGGTGAACGTCAACGAGACCCAGATCACCCATATCGACGACGACCAGAACGGCAATCCGCTGCTGAATGCCCTCTACCAGGGGTTCATGACCAGCTATACGCCGCGCAACAAGCAGATTTTCGGCGGCACCTGGAGCAACGGCAAATGGTCCGTCGCGCTGCATGAGATCCGCTACGGGCACGTCGTGTCGCAGCAGCAGTATGTGACGGGCCCCTATGCCTATTCCAATTCCGTCTACCTGCCCTTCTACCAGGCGCCGCGCGCCGCGACGAATATCCTGGTCGGCTACCAGGTGACGCCGTCCTGGCGGGTTGCGCTGGGGGCGAACAACCTCTTCAATGCGCGGCAGAGGACCGTGCCGTACGACACGAACTATCTCGGCACGCAGAAATTCAATTTCGATGTCCAGCAGATCGGGTTCAACGGCGGGTATTACTACTTCCAGATCAACTACAGCATGCTGTGACGCGTCCGGGGGGAGGACAGGCCATGTCGGATGTCATCGTCATCGGTTGCGGGATATCGGGCGCCGCGACCGCCTATGAGCTGGCGAAGGCCGGGCGTTCGGTCACGATCGTCGAACGCTATCACCCGGCGGCCATGGCCAGTGGCTGGACCCTGGCCGGCGTGCGCCAGTCCGGGCGCGACCCGCGCGAATTGCCGCTGGCCATGGCCGCGGTCAGGATCTGGGAACAGCTGGACCGCGAACTGGACGCGCCGACCGGCTACACGCAGGAGGGCAATCTGCGCATCGGCGTCGCCGACGCCGACATCCCCCGCCTGCGCGACATCGTGGCGCAGGGCACCGCGCAGGGGCTGGACCTGTCCTTCCTGCCCGACAGCGCCGCGATCCGCGCCTTCGCGCCGGCCATTTCGCCCCATGTCGCCGCCGCCAGCTATTGTCCGACCGACGGCCACGCCGACCCGGACCTGACGGTGAACGCCTATCTGCGCGCCGCCGGGCGCCTGGGCGCGCGGACGCGCTTCGGCGAATGCGTGCAGGCGATCGAAACCCGCGGCGGCCGGGTCAGCGGCGTGCGCACCGACACGGGCGTCCTGCCCGCCGATGCCGTCGTGCTGGCCAGCGGCGTGTTCGGCAACGACCTTCTGGCGCCGTTCGGGCTGTCCGTCCCGCTGGCCGTCAAATGCGTCACCGTCGTCAGGACGCGGCCCACCGTTCCCCTGCTGGCGCAGGTCCTCTCGGTCGCCGATGCCAGCAATGCGGAGGCCGCCTGCGCCGGGCGGCAGCAGAATGACGGGGCGTTCCGTTTCACCAGCGGCATCGAGGATTGGACCGAGCAGCTTGTCGAACGCGCCGGCCGGCCCGTCATCGCGCCGAAGGCGGCCGCCCTCGCCGCGACGATCGGGAGTTTCGGGGCGGTCGTCCCGGCCAGCCTGGACCTGGGCGTCGAGAGCTTCTGGTGCGGGCTGATCGACCAGACCCCCGACGCCCTGCCCGTCCTGGACGGGGTCGATCGCGTCGCGGGCCTGTTCCTGGCGCGCGGCTTCTCGGGGCACGGATTCTGCCTGGGGCCGGTCACGGGCAGGATCATGGCCGCGCTGGTGAACGGCGAGGCCCCACCGCTGCCCATCGGGGCCTTCGCGCTGTCGCGCTTCGGCGAGGCGGAGCAGGTTCGGTTCGATCCCGTGACCCTTCACGGCTAGGCGGTGATGACGGGGTTCCTTCTCCAGAAACTGGGCGTCAACTGCCTGCTGCTGGTCCTTGTGTCGATGGTGGGGTTCGTCCTGGTGCATGCGACGCCCGGCGGCCCGCTGGCGCAATTCGCCCTGTCGCCGGGCATGACCAGCGCGCGGCTGGCGGAAATCGCGCATGGCATGGGGCTCGACCGGCCGCTGTGGCAGCAATATCTGCACTGGTCCGCCCGGCTTGCGACCGGCGACTGGGGCCGGTCCTATCGCGACCAGACCCCGGTCCTGACCATGATCTGGCTGCATCTGGGCGCGACGGCGCAACTGGGGCTCGCCTCGCTCATCCTGTCCTTTCCGCTGGGCGTGGCGCTGGGGATCGTCGCCGCGCTGCGGGCGGGCACGCGGACGGAACATCTGGCGTCGCTGCTGTCGGTCGTCCTGCTCTCGCTGCCGACCTTCTGGCTGGGGCTGGTCTTCATCTACGTCTTTTCCGTGCGCCTGGGCTGGTTTCCGGCCGGGAACCTGACCACGCCGGGGCATGGCGCGTTCATGGACCATCTGCGGCACCTGGCGCTTCCGTCGCTGACGCTGGGACTGGTCTCCGTCCCGCTGTGGAGCAGCTATACCCAGGCCTTCGCCGGCGACATCTGGCGACAGGACCATATCCGGACGGCACGCGCGCTGGGCGTCCCGGCATGGCGGATCGTGGTACTGCACCTGCTGCCCGAGGCCCTGCTGCCGCTTATTCCCGTGGCCGGCGTCTATCTTCCGACATTGCTCAGCGGCGCGCTGGTGACGGAGACGGTCTTCACATGGCCGGGCATCGGGCGGCTGCTGCTCGACAGCCTGCAATATCGCGACTACCCGGTGGTCATGGGGCTGCTGGTGTTCAGCGCGGCCCTGGTGCTGCTGTGCAGCCTCGTCGCCGAAATCCTGCATCATCTCTGCGATCCGAGGCTGCGGGGATGAGCGGCGGCATGGTGTCGCACGGCGTGTGGCGACGGATGACGGCCGGGCGGGGCGGGGTCATCTCGCTGCTCTATATCGGGTCGATCGTATTCGCCTGCTTCTGCGGCCCCTTCCTGCTGCCGTTCGGCCCGACGTCGATCGACCTCCATCACCGCTTCCTGCCGCCGCTTGCGCACGGGCATGTCCTCGGCACCGACGAGATCGGGCGCGACCTGCTGGCGCGCGTGCTGCGCGGCGGCCGCGTGTCGCTGATCGTGGGCGTCGTCTCCACGGTGCTGAGTTCCCTGATCGGCACGGTGGTCGGCATCGTGGCGGGCTACAGGCCGGGCGGGACGCGATTCCTGATCACGACCGTCATCGACACCGTGCTGTGCTTTCCCGTCATCTTCCTGCTGCTGACGCTGGCGGCGATCCTGCATCCCGGCCTCGTCACCATCGTGGGCATCGTGACACTGGTCAGCTGGATGGAGGTCGCGCGCGTGGCGCAGGCGCAGACCGTCCTGGTCCGCCAGATGGATTATGTCACCGCCGTCATGGCCATGGGCGCCCCGGACCGGCAGATCCTCTTCCGCGAGATCCTGCCGAACATCGCGCCCGCCATCATCGTGAGCGCCACGCTCAACATCGCGCGCGCGATCCTGCTGGAATCCTATGTCAGCTACCTGGGATACGGGATCCAGCCGCCGGAGGCGAGCTGGGGCAACCTGCTGAACAACGCGCAGGAATATCTCGAATCCGATCCGTGGCTGGCGGTCATTCCCGGCTTCGTCATCGCCCTGACCGTCGCGATGTTCAATGTCCTGGGCGCCGCGCTGCGCGAGGCGATCGCGCCGGGGCGGCGGGCATGACCGCGCCGGGGGGCGGCCCCGTCCTGCGCGTCCGCAAGCTCGGCGTCAGCTTCGGCCAGACCAGCCTGGTGGACGGCCTGAATTTCGACGTCGGACGCGGGGAGATCGTCGCCCTCGTCGGCGAAAGCGGATCGGGCAAGAGCGTGTCGTCGCTGGCCATCCTCGGCCTTCTGCCCGGCGCGGACATTTCAGGGTCGGCCGTCCTGCATGCCCCCGGGCCGGCCGGGGATCGGGACGGCATCGAACTGCTCGGCCGGCCCGAACGCCTGCTGCGCCCGCTGCGCGGCAAGCGGGTTTCCATGATCTTCCAGGACCCGATGAGCAGCCTGAACCCGATCCGCACCATCGGGGCCCAGCTGCGCGAAATCCTGGCCCTGCATGCCGGCCTGGACGGCCGGGCGGCGGAACGGCGCGCGGTCGACCTTCTGGCGCAGGTCGGCATCGTCGACCCCCAAGGGTGCATGCGCCTGATCCCGCAACGGCTGTCGGGCGGCATGCGCCAGCGCGTGGTCATCGCGCTGGCCATCGCCGGCGGTCCCGACCTGCTGATCGCGGACGAGCCGACGACCGCGCTGGACGTCACGATCCAGGCGCAGGTGCTGCGCCTGCTGCTGGACCTGCGGGCCGACATGGGCATGGCCATGGTGTTCATCACCCACAACCTCGCCGTCGCCTCGGCGATCGCCGACCGCGTCGTCGTCCTCTATGCCGGGCAGATCGTGGAGGACGCGCCCGCCGCCGCCTTCTTCGCCGCACCCCGGATGCCGTACAGCCGGGGCCTGCTGGCCGCGGCGCCGGGGCTGGACCGCATCGCGTCCGGCGCGCGGCGGCTGGGAACGCTGCCGGGCCAGGTGCCCCCGCCGGACGAACGCGGCGCGGGCTGCCGTTTCGCGCCGCGCTGCGCGTGGATGATGCCCGACCCGTGCGCGCGCCGGATGCCCGCGCTGGAGCACGTAGCGCCCGCCGGGCCCGGCGGCCCGCCCCATCTGGCCCGCTGCGCCCGGCTGGAGGAGATCGGGGAATGACGGGTCCCGTCCCGCCGGATCCGGTGCCCCTGCTTTCGCTGCGGGGACTGTCCAAGACCTACCTGCGCCGCGACGGCCTGCTGACCCGCCCGCGCGCGGTCGCCGCCGCGCGCGATGTCACGCTGGATATCGCGCGCGGCGAAGTGCTGGGCATCGTGGGGGAATCCGGCTCGGGCAAATCGACGGTCGGGCGCATGGCGATGCGCCTGCTGGAGCCGACGGCGGGTGCGGTCCATCTGGACGGCGCGGACATCACGCATCTGTCCGAACAGGCGCTGCGGCCGCTTCGGCACAAGATGCAGATGATCTTCCAGGACCCGTCGGCCTCGCTGAACCCGCGGCAGAGCATCCGCCAGATCCTGACGACGCCCCTGCGCCTGCGCGGCGTCGCCGGGGCCGACGCCACGCAGGAGATGCTGGAGACGCTGGCCCTGGTCGGGCTGGGCCCGGACGTCCTGGGCCGCGCGCCGTCGACCTTTTCCGGCGGCCAGCGGCAGCGCCTGAGCATCGCGCGGGCATTGCTGATGAAACCGGAGCTGATCGTGGCCGACGAAGCGGTCTCGGCGCTGGACGTGTGCGTGCAGGCGCAGATCGTCAATTTGTTCCGCCACCTGCGCGACCGGTTCAACCTGTCCATCCTGTTCATCGGCCACGACCTGGCGGTGGTGGGCGTGATTTCGGACCGGATCGCCGTCATGTATCGCGGCACGCTGGTGGAAATCGCCCCGACCGAGCAGCTTTTCCGCCGCCCGCGCCATCCCTACACGGCGCGCCTGCTCTCGGCCGAGCCCCGGCGCGGCGTCCTGTCGGCCCCCGCCCCGCCCGCCACGCCAGCCGGGCAACACGCCCCGGACGGCTGCGTCTTCAGCGCCCGATGCCCCCATGCGGCCGACGCGTGCCGGACGCGGCAGCCGGCGCTGGCCCCGGTCGCGCCCGGCCATCGTGCGGCGTGCATCCGGACGGATCTCGACCTTGAAGGCATCCTGCCCCACAGCAATTGAAAGGTTCCCGCCCCATGGGTCCCCAGGTCAAAATCGTGCAAACGGACGACGTCCTTCCCGAACGCGCGGACGTGGTCGTCATCGGCGGCGGAATCGTCGGCGTCAGCACCGCCTATGAACTTGCCAAGCGCAAGATTTCGGTCGTGCTGTGCGAAAAGGGCACCATCGCGGGCGAACAATCCAGCCGCAACTGGGGCTGGGTCCGCCGCAACGGGCGCGACCCGCGCGAGATTCCGCTGATGGTCGAGAGCTTCCGCGCCTGGGACGAATTCCGCAGCCGGGGGATCGACACGGGCTTCACCGTGTGCGGCGTCCTCTCGCTGGCCAGCACCGATGCCGATCGCGCCCGCCACGAACAATTCGTCGAGGACGCCCGCCCCTACCAGCTGGGCAGCCGCATCGTCACCAGCGCCGAAATCCACGAGATCCTGCCCGGCTACGCGGGCACCGCGCGCTCGGGCCTCTACAACCCGACCGACGCGCGCGCCGAACCCCAGCGCGCCGCGCCGATGATCGCGCTGGCGGCCCGCGAACTGGGCGCGACCGTGCTGCAGAACTGCGCCGTGCGCGGCATCGATCGCGAAGGCGGGCGCGTCAGCGGCGTCATGACGGAAAAGGGCTATGTCCGCACGTCGCGGGTCGTCGTGGCCGGCGGCGCATGGTCGCGCCTGCTCTGCGGCACGCTGGGCGTGACGCTGCCGCAGCTGAAGGTCCTGTCGTCCGTCTGCCGGACCGCGCCGATCGCAACCCTGCCGGATACGTCGGCCTATCTGGGTTCGGTCGCCTATCGCCGGCGCGACGACGGCGGCTACAACATCGCCCCCAGCACCGGGCTGAGCGTCCCGATCGTGCCCGACCTCTTCCGTTTCGCCCGGCACTATCTTCCGGCGTTCCGGGCCGAGCGCAAGGCGGTGTTTCCACGATTGGACAACAGGTTCCTGATCGAACTGGCGACGCCGCGCACCTGGCCCGTCGACCTGCCGACGGTTTTCGAGAAGACGCGCATCCTCGATCCCCGGCCGAACGTGCGTCTGACCCGCGCGGCGGTCGCGCGCCTCGAAACGCTGTTCCCCCAGGTCGGGCCGATCCATGTGCTGCAGCACTGGGGGGGGCTGATCGACGTCATGCCCGACGCCGTTCCGGTGATCGACGGCGATGTCGGCGTTCCGGGGCTGACGGTCTCGACGGGTTATTCCGGCCATGGCTTCGGGATCGGGCCGGGGGCCGGGCGGCTGACGGCCGACCTGGCGACCGGGGCGAACCCCGTCGTCGACCCGACGCCGTTCCGGCTTTCGCGCTTCTACGACGGCTCGCCCATCCGCATCGTGGGCGGGTTCTAGGGCCGCGATGACCGCCCCGCACACCGGCCGCATCATCCCCTGGACGCGGCGGCGGCTGCTGCGCCACGGGGGGGCGCTCGCGGCGGCCTCGCTGGCTGCGGCCGCCCCGTTCGCGGCGGCGCGCGGCGCCGACCCGAAGCGGCCGATCATCGTGGGCCTGTCGCAGGAGCCGACGGTCTTCCATCCCCTTCTGCCGCATATCGAGGTCGATGACGGGCTGCTGATGAATCTCTTCAGCGCGCTGTGGTTCATCGACGAGACGGGGATGCTGCAGCCCGACCTGGCCGTCACGGTGCCTTCGATGTCCAACGGGGGCATTTCCCCGGACGGGCGGGACTGGCGCGTCACGCTGCGCCCCGACGCGACCTGGCATGACGGCCAGCCGGTCACCGTGGCCGATATCCTCTTTACCCTGAACTGCCTGCGCGATCCGGCCTTCCCCGCGTTCAGCCGCACGGGCGTGGAACTGATCGACGACATCCGGCAGACCGGCCCGCATGAGCTGACGTGGCGGATGCGCGCGCCCTACGCCCCGCTGCCCGCCGTGCTGGCCAGCGTCATGATCGTTCCCGCGCATCGCCTGGCGCATGACGGGGACCGGCAGGCCTTTTCGACGGATCCCGTCGGGTCCGGGCCCTTCATGTGGGGCGGACGCATCCCGTCCGAGGAAATCCGGCTGGCCGCGAACCCGCGCTGGCATCTGGGCGTGCCCGGGGTCGACAGGGTCATCATCCGCTACATCCCCGATATCACCGTCATGTTCACGCAATTCGAAACCGGGGAAATCGATTTTCTGGGCATGCAGGGCATTCCGCCGGACCGCTATGCGCAGGCGCGCGCACTGACCGGGCGCCGTCCGATCCGCGCGCCGCAGCCCTTCATCGAAGGCATGGCGTTCAACCTGGGCCGGCCGCAGTTCCAGGACCCGGCCGTGCGGACGGCGATCTACGAGGCGATCGACAAGGACACCATCCTGGAGACCATCTGCGAGAATGTCGAACAGCCGACGGAATCCTTCCTGCCGCGCGAATCCGCCTATTTCGATGCCGCGCTGCCGCCCCACCGCTTCGACCCGCAGGCGGCGCGCGAGCGGCTGGACCGTGCCGGCTGGCGGCCCGGGCCCGACGGCGTGCGCCGGCGCGACGGCATCCGCCTGGAATTCACGAACGCGACGACCGCGGGCAACCCCATCCGCGCCCAGATCCAGGAGGTGATCCAGGAATCGCTTCTGGATATCGGCATCGTCATGAGGATCGAGAACCGGCCCGCCGCCGTCATGTGGGGCGCGTACTGGACCCGGTCGCAGTTCGACAGCGCGCTGGTGTCGGTCGATTACATGACCGGATCGGACCCGGACGCATCGCCCTATTTCCAGTCCGATCGATCCCCGGCCCGGGGCGGCGCGGGGCAGAATGTCTTCCAATATGCCAATCCGGAGGTGGATGCGCTGTTCGCGCGCGCCAACACCAGCTTCGATCACGCGACCCGCGTCGCCGCGTTCGCGCGGATCCAGCAGTTGATCCGGCGGGACCTGCCGCTGCTGCCCTTCTACCAGGTGATGAACATCGAGGGCCTTGTCGACGGGCTGGACAATTACCGCAGCAACGTCAACGTGCGTTCCAACCTGTGGAATCTCGCGCGCTGGCGCTGGGCGTCGTGAACGGGGGCCGGAACGGCCGGCCCCCGTTCAGCCCGTTCAACCGACCCGGTTCAATAGGAATCCTCTTCCGCGCAGCTGATGGCCAGTTCGGCCACGTTGGCGGTATTGGGCAGGTCGAGGACCGTTCCGACCAGCGCGGCGATATCCTCGGGCTGGGTCATGTTTTCCAGCGGCGTCGACGTCAGGGCCTGCGCCATGTCGGTGGCGACGAAGCCGGGGCACAGCGCGGTGGCGCGGATGCCGTCCGACCAGCCCGCCTTCTTGATGCTGTGCGTCAGCGCCACGGCCGCGTGCTTGGTCATGGCATAGGGTCCCGACACCGCGGACTTCACCCGTTTTCCCGACAGGGAGGCCACGATGACCACGCGCCCCGCGCCGCTTGCGACCAGGTGCGGCCATGCGGCCCGGACCAGGCGCACGGGAGAGCGCACGTTGACCGACAGCATGAGGTCGAGGTCGGCATCCGAAACCTCCAGGATCGAACCGGGAATCATGATGCCCGCATTGGCGATCACGGCATCGATCCGGCCGAAGCGCGCATATGTGGCGTCGACCCAGGCCTGTTCCTGGTCCCGCAGCGCATCGAAGGGATGGACGAACAGATTGTCGTCCGGCGCCAGGCTGCCGACGTCGCGCAGGCCGGCGGACACCCCCCATCCCCGTTGCGCGAGCCCCCGCGCCAGCGCGGCGCCAATCCCGCGATTGGCGCCGGAGATCATGACGATGCGACGTGCCTTGTCCATTCCGGCCTCCATGTCCGATTCTGCTTTTCGACATCATGATTTTGACAAGATGCACCGCAGGAAAGCACACTCCGTTCGATGATGGAACGTTTCGATACTCTTCCGCTCTCGCGCTTTCACTGGCGCATCCTGTTCGCGGGCGCGCTGGGGCTTCTGACGGATGGGTACGTCCTCGGCTCGGTCAGCGCCGCGCTGCCGGGCGTGCAGCAGGCGTTGCGGCTGGATGCGGCGGAAAGCGGCCTCGTCGCGGCGGCGCCGTTGCTGGGGCTGCTGCTGGGAAGCCTGTTCGCGGGCCGGATCATCGACAGCTTCGGCCGGCGCCGTCCCTTCGTGCTGGACATGCCGGTGTTCGCGGTCCTGGCGCTGGGCCATCTGTTCGTGCCGGGCCTGTCCGTGCTGGTCGGCCTGCGCTTCGCCATCGGCTGCCTGCTGGGCGTCGATTATGTCGCGACCAAGATCTATGTCGGGGAATTCATGCCGTCCCGGATGCGGGGGCGGATGATGAGCTGGCTCAGCGTCGCGTGGGTCGGCGGCTATTCGGGGGCGTTCGTCGCGGGGGTCGGGGTGCTCCATCTCGGCCTTGCGTCGCCATGGCGCGTCATTTTCGCCAGCGCGGCGATTCCGGCCGCGCTGGGCGCCGTCATCCGCCATGGATTGCCGGAATCATTCCTGTGGCTGATCGAACGCGGACGCCATGACGCGGCGCGCCGGGTCCTGAACGACCATCTGGGCATCCGCCATCTTCCCGGCGCGCATGCCCCGACGGCGGGTGCCGGACGGGCGTCGGACCTGCTGCGGGCGCCGCACCGGCGCCCCGCGCTGGGCATGTGGATTTTCTATGCCCTGCACAATGTTCCCTATCTCGTCCTGACGGCGTTCCTGCCCCATGTCCTGGCCGACGTGGGCATGTCGGACCCGTTCATGGCGGGGGTGGCCTACGACATGCTGCTTTTCGGCGGCTCCCTGCTGGGGCTGTGCATGGTGGATGCCCTGCCGCGCCGGGTCCTCGCCACGGCCAGCCTGTGCGGGGAGGGGCTGTGCCTGATCCTGGTCGCGGTCCTGCACCTTCCGCCGGCCGGCGCCGTCACCCTTCTCGCGCTGTTCGGACTTCTGCTGACGTCGGCGGACAGCCTGACCTATGTCTATCCGCCCGAAGCGTTTCCGACGCGGCTGCGCGCACTGGGCATCGGCATCACCGTCGCGTCGAGCCGGCTTGTCGCGGCGATCACTACCCAGATGTTTCCGGTCGTGGTGCAACGCTTCGGCACGGCGAGCTTCCTGTGCGCCATGGGAAGCGTTCTTCTGCTGGGCGCCGGGTTCAGCTATGCCCTGCTGCCCGAGACGCGATTTTCGAGCCTGTCCGGCCGGTCGCCGGCCCCGCGATAGAAATCCGCCCCCGGCGCTTCTCCCGGTGCGGGCGGCCGCACCGGGAAGCGCCGTGGACGAGGGGCGTCAGAGGGTTTCGTCTTCCTCGTCCGCGTCTTCATCTTCGTCCTCGTCGTCCTCGAAAACGGGTTCGACCGTTATCGTGGCCGGGTCTTCGGCCCGAAGATCCCGCGCGGCCTGCTCGGCCTCGTCCTCGGTCTCGTACAGCCTGCCCTCGTCCGGATCGTCGCTCCAGCCGTTTTCCGGGTCCCAGAACTCGACCTCGTCATCGGCGACTTCCCGCACCACGAGAAAGCCGACGATCGCCTCGCCTTCGTCACACATAGCGTCCCCCTTGCTTCTGGACGGAGGACGTATGGCGCATGGCCGGGAAAAAGGAAGAGGTCTTGACGAAAATATGCGCCTTATCGCCGTCCGCCCGCATTTTCGAACAGGCTTTCACGCCGCGCCGGTTTCGGGCACCGCGAAGACGCACAGCCGTCCGAACCGTGCGGCAGCCGCCGGGTGCGGATCGGGCTGGGCGCATCCGTCGACGACGTAGGCGATGCCGTGCCGGGCGGCATAGCCCAGGCGTTCGGTCAGCGTATTCAGGGCCTTGATCTCGGTCAGGCGGGTCCGCCACGTCCAGTAATAGGCGGGCGCCCACATCACCGCCGCCCCGTACGGCGAGAACACCCAGGATTGCCGATGGGAAAAATAATTGAAGACGGAGCCGCCTTCGGCAAGCCTGTTCTGATCGGCGTCATTCCTGGCAAACAGGACCGTTCCGCGCGTGATGCCGGACGGGACGAGGAACATGGCCTGCACGGGGGTCCGGGTCCGGGCCCATGATCCCAGGGCCTGCCAGTCGTTCCGCCAGTCGGCGACGGTCCCACTCCATTTCGCGGCATGATAGATGCGCGCGCCGTTGAACAGGACCACCACCAGCAGAAGAGCCGGCCCCGCATAGATGTACCACGGCACGGGAGTGGACCATGGCACGGTCGCGCCCGGCCACAGGCGCCGCGCCAGCAGCAGCAGCAGGGCCAGCGGCATCGCGACCTTGAACGTGCAGGACAGCACGATCAATGCGGGCGCCCCCAGGCCGCGATCGACGCGATCGCGGGAGAAGCTCCATCGGGTCGCCAGGGCCGCGATCGCGATCGCGGCCAGCAGGTGGATCGTGCTGCCCGCGCGCAGCAGATGCAGGTCCAGCAGCATGCGGTCATGCGTGACATAGGGCAGCACGACGCCCGCGACCCAGACCGCGGCGGCGCCGCAGAGCGCCGGTGCCAGGAACGCGTCGGGCGCCCGCAGCATCTGCGCGGCCAGCAGCCCGCAGCAGAAGATGACCGCGAGCAGCCCGATTTCCCGCAGGGGGTTGCTCCAGATCAGGAAGTGGTACGGGAAGAACGATTCCAGAAAGGCGATGTAATCGAAGCCGGGCGTGGGCCGGGTATAGGGATCGGCGAGGATATTGCGCGTCACGGGCGCGGCCAGGATCGCGAAGATCGCAAGGCCCGCCAGGGCCCGCACCAGGAATCCGCGCGGCGTCCAGCGCCCCTTCCGCCACTGTGCCACGATGATGAAGGCCAGCGGAACCGCCGTCCAGACGGCGACGAATGCGTTGAGGAAGAACGTCACGCCGTTCATGGCGAACGCGGTGGTCACCCGCCCGCGCGCCGCCCAGGCCAGCGCCAGCAGGGTCGTGCCGTTCGCGGCCTCGGAATGGGTGAAGCTGGTGATCAGCAGGCCGCCGACGCCCGCGTCCGAAAATCCGTTGAGGGTCGAGGACAGTGCGGCAAGCGCCGTGAACACCAGCCGTTCCCGATCGCCCTCGATCCCCAGCAGGGCCGCCCAGGCCAGCAGGCCGGCAAACAGTATCATCCTCGACAGAAGCTGGAAGATGAAGAGGAGCACATAGACTTCGGGACTATCCACGCGGCCGGAAAGCAGTTGCCAGAATCCGGACGCGTAATAGCGCAGGCTCTGGATGAACGGATCGTTTGCAAATTGCGGTTCGTTGTAGAGACCACCCAGGATCGGCAACTGATAGAAATTATTTTCCTCGCCGGCGGAATATCCCGACAGCATCAGGGAAAAAAGCGCGCCGAACGATACGATGACGAAATCCATCCGCCAGTTCGCGACATGCTGCGCGCGCCCTGCCGCCGTACGCGGCATCAGAAGGGATTGGGTCATGCCGGCACGCCACCGCGAGGGCGGGATCCGGATGGCATCCGGGCGGACACGGGACAGGAGGGCGGGGGACAGGAGGGCGCGGGACAGGAGGACCGGGCTTCTACAACGCTCTTCGCCGTGCGCACGACCGCCCTCCTCTGGATGACCGGGAAGCGAACATCCCCCGATTGAGAAAGTTTCATGTGGATCGCCGAAACGTGTCCGGGTCGGGCGACGCGCCCGTGGGTTTCGTCCGGCCGCGGCGCCGGGGCAGCAGGACAAGGATCGGTCGTTCCGGACTGCGCCCGCGTAATATCTTGCGCTTCGCCGGAAACCGGCGGGGCCGATCGGCATTGACACCCATTATTGCGGCCGATCGCGGCCTGGCCCGTCGCGCGAGGGCGAATTCTGCTGACCGGAGCCTGGGGCACGGCATGGAATGGCGTGGCCTGCCGGACGATGCGAGGCGGAGGGAACAGCGGCCTGGAGGATATGGAAACGTCTGAGACGATCGCCTGAAGAATCCATGTCGCGGGATGCGGCGCGAGCGTCCGCGAAGAATATCGTTATTTTATCGGAATATTTCCATGACAGGCATGAAGATTTCGCGTTTCCGCAAGACGCCTCTGCGGATATAGGGAACCAGTGACGGTATTATAAATATCATAAGAGATTATTTTAGATCATTTTGAATGACATACATATATCCTTGCCAAAAGGAAATGTGCCATGGCAATTATCATTCCACTTTCGTTTCTGGCAATCCTGTCGATATTCATCAATATATGGTTTCCGCTGTATTTCATAAAACCGCCCCTGTTCCTGGCCGATTTCCGCGACTGCTATTACGACGCCGCCGACGCCGTGCTGCATCATGGCCGGGAGGCACTGGTTCCGTTCCTGATGAACCGGAAATTCGTCAATCTTCCGATCGATGTCTATCTGTTCGCGCCTTTTACATATCTTGGGCCCACGCTGGCCGAAATCGTATTCTGCACGCTGGGCGTCATGGCGATCGTCGCGTCGTTCCTGCTGCTGTCGAAAGGCTGCGACGCCAGGACGCGGACGATTCTGGCCCTGTTTTTCATATGCAACGGACCGCTGTGGTACAGCCTGTTCGACATGGGGAACACGACGCATTTCATCCTTCTGCTGCTGATCCTGAGCCTTGGCCTGCTGCAACGGAAGAAGATGTATTCCACCGGACTGGTGATCGGATTCTGCGCCACCATCAAGCCGATGATCTCGATATTCCTGATCTACTTCCTCTGGAGGCGGAACTGGCGGGCCGCCGCGTCCTGCGCCGCGGTCGGCGCGGTCACGGCCCTGTCGTCCGTGGCCGTATTCGGCTGGCATATCACGCACGGATGGTATGAATGGTGCATCGTCCAGTACACCAAGCAGACAATCGGCGCGTTCAACAACCAGTCCATCAATGCGTTCCTGCTGCGGCTTTCGACGGGATCGAAATATGTCTACGACTGGTACCTGCATGACCAGCCCTTCCCGATGCCCATCCTGTCGAAGATCCTGTCGGTTTCCCTGCTGGCGCTGGTCGTGTTCTCCAGCTTCGCATGGCGGGCCAGGAACGCCGGGCCCGCGGGGGCCAGGCATGACATGTCGGATGTATTCGATTTTTCCCTGCTGATCGCGTTCTGCATCGTCACCAGCCCGGTTTCGTGGACGCATTACTATCTGCTGCTGCTGCTGCCGTGGAGCCTGTACATCGTCGGGCGGATGCCGCTGCCGGGCGGGGCGCTGACGGACAGGCTGGTGTGGTGCGGCATCGTCTTCACGTCGATGCCGGCCACCTATCCCTCCATCCTGGCCGGTCGCATCGGGTTCATCTGCACGCGCACGCTTGCCTCGATCTGGCTGATCGGCGCGTGCGTGTTCCTGCTGGCGCTGTTTCGCAGCAGCCTGCTGATGCCGTCCAAATGGCGCATGCCCAACGGCATCGGCACGCGGGAGACCGAGGACACAATGGCCGTCTCGGCCCGGTCCTGACGTCGTGGAAGCGGCGTGGCGTGTGGGGCCGTGCGCCGACAGGCCGGACGATGTGCCGCGATCGTGACGTCGGGGGGTGCTGCATCGGGCGGGCGCCGGCACCATGTGCCCTTGCGTCACAAGGAGGGTGCCATGTCATCCAAGGGCCATACCCACAAGCATACGCCGGGCCGGCACAAGCCCCCGCATTACGGCGCCGCGCATTACGCCAAGGTGCCGGGACGCGCGGGCAACGAGCGGATGCTGGACCTGCACGAGCCGCCTGCCGCCGCCGCTGCGGCCCCGACCGCAAAGGCGCGGGCCGCCAAGACCAAATAGGTACCGGCCCGTCCAGGTACCGGCCCGTCAGGCCGGCATGGTGTCCTGGCCGGCCAGCCAGTCGCGTAGCGCACCGAGGCTGGCCGCCGGCGCATCGCTGAACGTCGCATGTCCGGCGTCGGCGATCACCGTCAGGCCCGCACCGGGCACCGCCGCGACGAAGCGTTCGGCCGTCGTGACGCGCACTTCGTCATACTGGCCCACCATGAACAGCACGCGGCGCCCGTCCAGCCGCGCCAGCAGGGGTGTGCCGTCATAGGTGCGCAGGGTGCCCGTGGCGGAAAATTCCGACCTGCCCCACATGGTTTCGTACAGCCGCAGATCCGATTTCAGTCCGCCATGCGCCTGGCGGTAGCGTTCGGCCAGCGCGGACGGGGGGCGGCGACGCAGATAATGGGCGTAGAAGACGTCCGTCGCCCGGTCGCAGGTCGCGGCCGCGGGCGGCATGCGGCCCTCGCACGCCGCGAGGGTGGCGCGGGGATCGGCCGGAAGGGCGTCCCGCAGGGCCGCCGCGTCGCGGAGCCAGATCCGCGTCGAGACCAGCGGCGCGCCCAGCACCAGGCCCGCCAGGGCCGGCGGCCGCCGGCCCGCATATTCCAGCGCGACCGTTCCGCCCCAGCTGTGCCCGCAGACATGCCAGCGCGGGATGCCCAGCGCCGTGCGGATCGCCTCCAGCTCTGCCACGAAGCGGGGGACCGTCCAGTTGCGCGGGTCGCCGGGATGGTCCGACAGGCCGCTGTCGAGCTGATCGTACAGGATGACAGGCCGGTCGTCGGCAAGCGGCAGCGCGTTCAGGAACGCGGCATGGTTGCCGCCCGGGCCGCCATGGACGAACACCACCGGCAGGGGAGCACCGGGGGATACGCCATCCGCCAGCCGCCCGTTGACCCGGACGTAGACCCGCCCGCCGGGCACGGGCACCATCATTTCGCGATCGGGTCGTTCGGGATCGGGCCGAAGGACGGGCGCGGGGGCATCGCCCCAGGCCGGCGCGCCGGCCGCCGCCGCCGTCCAGAACGCCCCGGCGCCCAGCATCATATGCCGCCGGCCGCAGCCTTGCCCCGCATCCCGTCCCGCCATCGCGACCCGTTCCCCCTGCCCGCGGCCCGCGATCCGCCCGGCCGTTCCTGCGTCGCAACGTAGTCCGGACGGTGCGGGACCGCCACCCTTGCCGATACGCATGACGGACCCGCGGGACGGGGGCACGTGCGGGTCCGGCACCGTCAGGGCGGAAGGGCGGCCGACGGCCTTGTCGGAGGCCGTCTGAAAATGGGCTGGTGAGAGCGTGCCTATGGGCCGCGAGCATCGGAGCGCTGAAAACGCGTGTCGGATCGCCGCCCGCACGCGGGATTTCACGCAGCCTGTCAGCAGTCTCCGCCCGAAGAGCCGCCGGAGTCGCCGGCACCGTCCCCGGGGAGGCCGCCACCCATGCCGGATCCCATTCCGCCACCCATGCCGCCGCCCATGCCCGAGTCCATGCCGGCCCCCATTCCGCCGCCCATGCCACCACCCATGCCCATTCCCCCGCCGCCCATGCCGCCACCACCCATGCGGTGGTGGCCCCCATGGGAGCGATGGCAGGCGTCGCGGTCCGACATGCCGCCGGGCGCGTCGTCGCAACCGGACAGCGCCGCAAGCAGGGCGAGGCCGCCCATTATTCCGATCATGCGTTTCATCCGAATCCTCCGGCGGGAAGGATACAGAAGACGGGCGATCCGGAATGTTCTGTTGCGTAGCGAAATGTAACCCGAGGCCGGCCGCCTGACGGCCCGGCGCATATCCGGGGCCCGCCCCCGCCGTCAGGACGCGGCGGCGGGCGGGGCATGCCGGGGGATGACGTCAGCTATGGCGTCAGCTGTTGCTGCCGAAGGCGGGTCGGGTGGATTCGAACAGGAACCAGGTGCGGCGCTCGGTCTCGTCGATCCAGTTTTCCAGCAGGCTGGCCGTGGCGACGTCGCCGCCCTCGTCGCACACGCCATGGACCTGGCGCATCCGCGCGGTCAGCGCCAGATTGTCCTCGCGCAGTTCGGACAGCATGTCCTCCGGCGTCACATACGGCGCGTCGTTGTCGGCCACCTTCGTCAGCCGGGCGATCTCGCCGATCGAATGCAGCGTCGTCCCGCCGATCTTGCGCGCGCGTTCGGCCAGCGGGTCGGTCATCGCGAAGATCTGGTCGCTCTGCTCGTCCAGCAGCAGGTGGTAGTCGCGGAAATGCCGGCCGCTCATGTGCCAGTGGAAATTCTTCGTCTTGATATACAGCGCGAACACATCCGCCAGGACGGCCCGCAGCCCCGCCGAAATATCGTGCACCGCCGCCTGCTTCAGGTCCGTCGGTGTCCCGAGATGGGACCGGACGTCCGCCGCGCCGGCCGCAGTCGCATTTGCCTTGTTGGTCATGCTGGTCTCCCTGCCTGGTGCCTGAAAGCGGGAAGGGGAACGCCCCTCCCCGTTCCGCAGACTGAGCCATCACAACGTACCCGCAAAGGCCGCGTTCCCGCATGGCACGATCCCGAGCGGCGCAACGCGTGCCGCGACCGGCCGCGCGTGGCCCGCATCACGCCGGCTTGCGTCCGGCCGCGATATTCAAGGCCGTGTCATTGGGAACATATCCCCCCACCGCCGCGGCGGTGACCCTGCCGATATAGTCCGACCGCACGGCATCACGCGTCGCCGGAGACGACTGGCGCAGCGCCTGCCAGGCGGGATGGTCCAGGCGGCTGTCCCAGAACGCGATGGCCGCATCCAGCGCGACCGGCGTGGCGGCGGCGCGTTCGGTTCGGACCGCCACGACCTCGAACCCGGCCGCCTCCAGAAGCCGTCGGCATTTGCCGGGCGTATCCGCCACGTCGGCGTAGGCGAGACGCACCCCATGCCCGGCGGCGCTCTCCGCGATCATCTGCGAGAGGCCGAAAGGGCGGGCAGGCGTGTCGAAGGCGATGCCACCGCCGGGCCTGAGGAGATCGCACCAATGACGAAGGGCGCGGGGGATATCGGACATGAGCACGAGGGACGACGCGCAGAAGATCTGATCGAAGCTCCGGTCCGGGAAATGCAGCCGCTCGGCATCGGCCAGGACGAAATCGATATTCCGCACCCCGACGTCCGCCGCCTTTCGTCGCGCCTCGGCCAGCATCCCGGGGGAGATGTCGACGCCGACGACCTGGCCCGTGGGCCCGACCCCGGGCGCGACGGCGAGGGCCAGTATCCCCGTACCCGTGGCAACGTCCAGAACGCGGGATCCCGGCCGGATATCCGCCGCCGCCAGCAGCAGCGACACGACGCGGTGATGGACCTCGTCCCGGTCGTACGTCGCGCTGCGCCGGTCGAAATATGACGTGTCGGGCTTCGGGGGGCCGCCCGTCGATGTCCTGTTCATGCGCATGCCTGCCTTGGAGTGTTGGCTCGTCCGCTTCTGGCACCCTTCGCAGGCGGGCCGGCGTCACGATCAGGCGACGGTCGGATTTTCCCGGCCGCGTCGCCGGCGGAGCGCGCCATTCCGCGCCCGGACCGCGCGAATCGTCAGGGCACGCAGCCAGACCATGCGGAAAACGGGAATACATCATCATGTCCCGATCGACCGGTCAGGTGTATCGTCGATGCCCTTTCCGAACGCCCCAGCCGCATCGGCGCCGCCATGGCAGACCCGCAGCGCTTCGACCCGACGCTCTTCTGGACCCTGCCCGCGGATACGCTGGCGGCGGGCCTGGGCTGCGGGCTGGAGGGCCTGACGTCGGCCGAGGCCGCCGAGCGGCTGGCGATCCATGGCCCCAACACCGACCTCCAGCCCGGCCGGACACGCCCCCTGGCCGCCGTCCTGCGCCGCCTGCTGGAGCCCCTGTCGCTGATCCTGCTGGCGGCGGGGGCGGTGTCGGTGGCGACCGGCGACACCGGGGGCGGGTCGATCATCGTCGCCATCCTGGTGCTGTCGATCGGGCTGGATACCGTGCAGGAAGGCTATGCCAACCGGGCCGCCGAGGCCCTGCGCCGATCGGTGGCAATCCGGGCGGAGGTCCGGCGCGACGGGCGGTTCGGCGACGTCGACGTGGCGGCGATCGTGCCGGGCGACGTCGTGCGCGTTCGCGCCGGCGACATCGTCCCGGCCGATGCGCTGGTACTGGACAGCGACGCCTTCACGGTCGGGGAGGCCGCGCTGACGGGCGAACCCTATCCGGTGGAAAAGCGGCCCGGACGCGTCGCCTCCGTGCTGCCGGCCGAGGCCACGAACGCGATCTTTCGCGGGTCGGTCGCGCGGACGGGCACGGCCGTCGGGCTGGTGGTCGGCACCGGACGGGCCACCCTGTTCGGCACGGCGGCGGCGGCGTTGGCCGAGGCGCAGGTTCCCTCGCCGTTCCAGCGCGACCTGCATGCGTTCGGTCTGCTGGTCGCGCGGCTGACGCTGGCGCTGGTGCTGGTGGTGCTGGCGCTGCGCGTCCTGTCCGGGCGGCCGGCGCTGGATTCGCTGCTGTTCGCCGTGGCGCTGGCGGTCGGGCTGACGCCCGAGCTGCTGCCGATGATCACCACCGTCACCCTGTCGCGCGGGGCGCTGCGGATGGCGCGGCGCAAGGTCATCGTCAAGCGCCTGGCCGCCATCCACGACCTGGGCGCGATGACCGTGCTGTGCACCGACAAGACCGGCACCCTGACCGCCGCCGAGATCGCGCTGGCGCGCAGCCTGGCCCCGTCCGGCACGCCGGACGGCCGCCCCGCGCGGCTGGGCGCGATCGCGGCGGCCCTGGGCGGCGATCGCGGGTCGCTGGACCTGGCCCTTCGGCAGGCGGCGCCCGGGGCCGAGGACGGATGGCGTCCGGAGGGCCACGGCGCCTTCGATTTCGACCGCCGGATGGGCGCGGTGCTGGCGTCCGGCCCGGAAGGGCGGCTGCTGATCGTCAAGGGCGCGGCCGAAGCCATCCTGCCGCTCTGCGCGACGCAGCGCGCGGCCGGTCCGGGCCAGGCGGGGATGGATGCGGCGGCGCGGGACCGGGTGTCGGCCCTGGTGCTGGACCTGGCGCGGGACGGCCAGCGCGCGGTCGCCGTCGCGTCGCGCCCGTGGAGCGGCCCGATGCCCGAGATCGCGTCCGAAACCGCGCTGGGCGCGGCGGCCGGCCTGGTCTTCGAAGGGCTGTGCACCTTCGTCGACCCGCCCAAGCCGACGGCGGCGGGGGCGATCGCCCGTCTGGCCGCGGCGGGCATCCGGCTGAAGATCCTGTCGGGGGACGATCCGGCCATCGTCGAACGCCTGTCCGGGCTGGTGGGGATCGATGCCACGGGCATCCTGTCCGGCGCGGACATCGCCGGGCTGGACGACGAGGCGCTGGCGGTGCAGGTGCGCGCGGTCGATGCCTACGGGCGGCTGGCGCCCGACCAGAAATCGCGGATCATCCGGGCGTTGCAGGCCCGGGGCGCCGTCGTCGGCTTCCTGGGCGACGGGATCAACGACGCGCCGGCCCTGAAAATGGCGGATGTCGGCCTGTCGGTCGACGGCGCGACGGGGGTGGCGCAGGCGGCGGCCGACATGATCCTGCTGGCACCGGACCTGGAGGTCGTCGCCGCCGGCGTCGAGGAAGGGCGGCGGACCTTCGCCAATATCCTGAAATATGTCCGCATGGGGGCCAGTTCGAACCTGGGGAACATGCTGTCGATGGCCGTCGCGTCGATGACGCTGCCGTTCCTGCCGATGCTGCCGGGGCAGATCCTGCTGAACAACCTGCTGTACGATTGTTCGGAAATCGGCATCCCCTTCGATACCGTCCGGCCCGAGGCCACGGCGCGGCCGCAGGTCTGGGACATGGGCGGGCTGATGCGCTTCGCCGCCGTGATGGGGCCGCTGTCGTCGGTGTTCGACGCGCTGACCTTCGCGACGCTGATCCTGGTGTTCCACGCGACGGAGGCGCGGTTCCGCACGTCATGGTTCCTGGAATCGATGGTGACGCAGATCCTGGTGATCTTCCTGATCCGCACCAACGGACGCCCGTGGCGCAACCGGCCGCATCCCGCGCTGGTCGCCTCGTCGCTGTCGGCGCTGGCGGTGGCGCTGGTCCTGCCCTTCACCCCGGCCGGCGCGTGGTTCGGGTTCGATCCCCCGCCCCTGGCCATGCTGGCGGCCATCGCGGCGCTGACGGTCGCGTACCTGGCGACCGTCGAGCTGGTGAAGCCGCTGGTCGTGTCGCCGCGCCGGAAGACGTAGGGTGCGGGCCCGCGTCAGGCGGCGCAGATCGCCTTTTCACGTCCGATCAGGATATCGGCGAGCACCCAGTAGGCCTTGCCCCAGGCCTCGAGAACCTCGGGGGTCGCGGCGTCGCCCAGGACATGGGAAATCGCCCCCAGCAACGCCTCTACGACATAGGGATAATGCTCCGGCAGGATATGCGCGTCCACATGCCGGTGCGCGATATGGTCGACCGCCTTGTCCAGGACGCCCGGGTTGTCGATGTTGCGCGCGTAGGCCAGCACGGCCAGCGCCAGGGCGCGCGGCTGCGCGCCGTCCCTGCCCTGCCGCGACATGTCGAACAAGGCCTTGATCGACGGCGTGCGGAACAGGCGCGCGTACATCTCCTGCGTGATCTCCAGCCCGTGGGCTTCCAGAGCCGGGACCGTCGCCTTGATGACGGCAATCGTATGAGGATCCATGGAACCGGTCATGATCGGATACCTTAAGATGTGCATTTAATGCACCTTAAAGCGGGCTGGAAAAAAGATGTCAATATGATACATCTTTACCAATGCGGCTGACCCTTCATACCGACTATGCCCTGCGCACCCTGATCTATCTGGGCCTGCGGGCGGACCGGCGGACCGCCATTCATGAAATCGCCGCGGCGTACAGGATATCCGAGAACCATCTGGTCAAGATCGTCCATAAGCTGGGGCGCGGCGGGTTTATAGAAACGATCCGCGGACGCGGCGGCGGCCTGATGCTGGCCCGGCCGCCCGCGCAGATCCGCATCGGCGATGTCGTGCGCCATACCGAGGACGACATGGCGCTGGTCGGCTGCATGCAGCAGGGCCGCGACGACGACATGCGCGCCTGCGTGCTGGCCAACGCATGCCGGTTGCAGGGCCTGTTCGGCGATGCCCTTGCGGCCTTCATGGCCGTTCTGGATCGGCAGACCCTGGCGGACCTTCTGACCGAACGGGAGCGCACGCGATTGCAGGCGCGCCTTGCCCCGGATCATCCGGGACGCCAGATCCAGCCCCTGGCGGATCCCCCGGGAGACCACGACCATGACCGATCTGAGGGATGACACGGCCCGGCATCGCTTCGAAATGAACGAGGGCAACGCGGTCGCTTTCGTCGATTACAGCTGGAAGCAGGGTCATCTTGTCCTGCGGCACACGGAAGTTCCGCCCGCGCTTCAGGGGCGCGGCATTGCCGGCCGGCTTGCCCGGGCCGTCCTGGACGAGGCGCGCCGGCGGCAGGTGCGGATCATTCCGGTGTGTCCGTTCATTGCCGCCTATCTGCGACGTCACCCCGACGACGCCGACCTGATCGCCGCGGAACCGGGATAGACGACCGTACGATCGGCGCGAATGACCGCCCCGGGCGTCAGTTTCGCTGCGTCGACATGTCCTGGCCCGAGGATATGGAAGACTGCCCGCCCCGAGGCGATGAGGTGATCGGCAATGATGCGGCGATGGCACCGCCACCAGACTGCCTTGGCGCACATGATCGCGCAGCGGTGCCGTTGCCCGAGATCGAGCATGTGCGCCAGGCCTTCGGCAAAGGGCCGGGTGAGCGCGTAATCAGCGTAATTCCGGAAACCGCGCACCTTCCAGAAGGCATTGACCGAGTCCGCGATTGTCCGGGATCGGCCGCGCCGTCCGCCCAATGCCGGCAGGTGGTCGTATCCGACCTGACGTAACGCCAGTTCCTGCGGCAATGTCTCCTTGTTGAATTGCGGTGCAGTCCGGGATCGTGGAATGGATCTGACATCGACGACACGTGCGACGCCGGCCTGCCGCAGCAGACCGACGAACGCGTCGAGCGTCCGGGTCGAATGCCCGATCGTAAAGAAAGAATCCATGGGGACGCCCGTCGCAAGCCGGAGCCCCGTTCGCCGCGCGTCGTCGACATCATCGGGAAAAGCCATGGAACGGGGCTTTCACATTGGCGACCAGGTCTGGTGGAATTCCGAAGCCGGGCGCGTCGGGGGGACGATCGTCCGCATTCACACGCAGGATTTCGACGTCAACGGTTATACCCACCATGCGCGTCCGGACGCACCGCAATATGAAATCCGGAGTTCGAAGACCGGGCATATCGCGTTCCACAAGGGAACGGTCCTGACATATTCCTGATTTTTTTGTATTTCCCGTGCGGCGGACGTCTTCCAGATCGTGGAATGCGGTCGGGACCGGGGAATTTCAGGGCCCGACCTGCCATCCGCCACCGGCCGCCTTGTACAGCGCCACGACGTCCAGCAGCACCTGGAGGTGCCCGCGCAGCGCGTCCTGTTGCGCGGCGGCCAGGGTGGCCTGGTCGTCGAGGATCGCGCGGCGGTCCGCCAGCCCGTCGCGCCGGCGCACGCGCGCGAGGGCGATCCGGTCGGTTGCCGTTGCCACGGCCTGGTCGTCGCTTTGCCGGCGCGTCCGGTCGGCGTGCAGGGCGGACAGGCCGTCATCGATGTCGCGCAGGGCGGCCAGCACGGCCTGGCGGTAAGCCAGCGCGGCCTCGGCCGCCTGTGCGCGGGCCAGGCGGAGATTCGCCCGCAGCCGCCCGCCCTGGAACAGCGGCAGCGAGATCGCGGGACCGAACTGGTAGAAGCTGTTGCCCCAGTCCGCCAGATCCTTCAGCGCCAGGGTCCGCTGGCCGAACTGCCCGGTCAGGGTGAGGTCGGGATAGAACTGCGCCACCGCCACGCCGATTCCGGCGGTGGCCGCGTGCAGGCGGGCCTCGGCGGCGCGGATATCCGGCCGCCGCCGGGCCAGCGCCGTCGGCAGGCCGATCGCGAGCGGGACCGGGACCTCCGGCAGGGGCCGGACGACGGCCAGTTCGGCATCCAGCGCGCCCGGCGGCTGCCCGGTCAGGACGGCCAGGTCGTTCATCGCCTGGTCCGCCTGCCGCACCAGGTCGGGCAGTCCCGCCGCCGCCCGGGTCAGGTCGTCCCGGGCCTGGTCGACATCCATCTGGTCGGACAGGCCCAGCCCGCGCCGGATGCGCGCCAGGGCAAGGAGGCCGGCCCGCGCCGCCACCTCCGCCCGGGCCGCCGTCAGCAGGGCCTGGGCGGCGCGCAGGCCCAGATAGGTCCGCGCCACGTCCCCCTGCAGCGTGACCAGGGCGTCGCGGCGATTTTCGATCCGGACCTGCGCCTGCGCCCGCGCCTGTTCGACGCCGCGCCGCACCTGGCCGAACAGGTCGAGTTCCCACGAGGCGTCGAAGCCGACCTGGTAGAGGTCCGTCCCCTGCGTCAGCCCCCCGATGCCGGACCCCAGGAAGGGCTGCTGGCCGGCCGCCCCCGTCCCACCGCCCAGCAGGGCGAACAGGCCGGCCTCGCCCAGCCGTTCGCGGGTGTAGCGCGCCGAGGCGTCGAGGCTGGGCAGGCCGGCGGCGCGCTGGGCCTGTTCCTGCGCCCGGGCCTGGACGATGCGCGCCAGCGCCTGCCGGACATCGAGGTTTCCCGCCGTGGCGCGGGCGACCAGGCCGGTCAGGACCGGATCGCCGAACAGGTGCCACCAGGCGGGATCGGGGTCCGACAGGACGATCGCGTCGGCCCCCGACCTGTCGTGCCAGGCGGCGGGCAGGCCGGCAGGCGGCGGCCGGAAATCGGGACCCATCGTGCAGCCGGGCCCGGTCATCGCCAGGGCGAGCAGCCCGGCGGCCAGCCCCGCGGCCGTTCCCGATCGCGGCGGCGCGGGGGCATGGCGCGTCAATCCAGGGTTTCCCGGTAGAACCGCACCGCGATCGCGACCGTGCAGCCGGTAAACAGCGCGATCGGCCAGAGGTCGGGCAGGATGTCCGCCATGCCGTTGCCCTTCAGCAGCAGGCCGCGCACGATCCGCATGGCATGGGTCGTGGGCATGATTTCGCCGACGATGCGGGCCCAGCGCGGCATGCCCTGGAACGGAAAGGCGAAGCCCGAGAGCAGCATGAACGGCAGCATGGTGAACTGCGCCATCTGCTGGGCCTGCATCTGGTTGGCGGCCAGGGTGGAATAGGTGATGCCCAGCGCCAGGTTGCTGGCGATGAACAGCCCCAGCACCGCGAACAGCAGCACGATCGACCCGTGGATCGGCAGGTGCAGCAGCCCGACCGCGACCAGCAGGATGATGAGCACCTGCAGATAGCCGATCCCGACATAGGGGGCGATCTTGGCCAGCATGACCTCGATCGGGCGGACCGGCATCGCCAGCAGGTTCTCCATCGTTCCGCGTTCGCGCTCGCGGGTGATGGCCAGGGTCGTGAGCATCAGCGTCGACATCATCAGCACGACGCAGATCAGGCCCGGGACGACGTTGAGCACCGTCAGCTGTTCGGGATTGTAGCGGGTATGCACCACGAAGCGGAACGGCGGCCCCGCCGGGGCGGCCGTCGCCGCCGCCCGACGGACCGGCGGCAGGTCCCGCGCCAGCACGCCCGTCAGGCCGCCGAGCGCCGCGGTGGCGTAGCCGATGGCCGTGGGATCGGTGCCGTCGGTGTCGATCAGGATCGCCGGCGCTTCACCCCGGTCCACGCTGCGGTCGAACCCCGGCGGGACGTTGACGACGAACAGCAGGTTGCCCTGGGCGATGTCCTCCTCGGCCTCGCGTTCCGAGGACAGGAGGCGGATCCGGTAATAGCCCGAATTGCGCAGCGCGGCGACGATCGTGCGCTCGTAGGTCGAGGGCTGCGCCATCAGCACGCCCGTGGGCAGGTCGTGCGGGTTGGAATTGATCGCGTAGCCGAAGATCAGCAATTGCATCACCGGCAGCGCGACGATCAGGCGCAGGGTCATCGGGTCGCGCTTCACCTGCAGCCATTCCTTGCGCAGCAGCGCCCGCAAGCGCCGGACGGAGAAGGCCGTCATCGCGGCGGCCCCTGCTCGCCCAGCAGATGGATGAACACGTCCTCCAGGCGCGGATCGACCTCGCGCCAGACCAGGCCGGCCCCGCATGTGGCGATCGCGGCGTCCAGCAGGGCGCGGTCCATGCCGGCGATGTGCAGCACGCGGCCCAGCACCGTCGCGGCCTCGACCCCCGGCGCCGCGCGGATCCGCCGTGCCGCGTCCTCGACCGGGGCGCCGGTGCCCTCGAACGTGACCAGGCCGACGCGCCCGACCACCTCGGCCGCGCTGCCCTGGATGACGATGCGCCCGCCGGCGAGGTAGACGATTCGGGCGCAGCGCTCGGCCTCGTCCATGTAGTGGGTGGAGACCAGGACCGTCAGCCCTTCCCCGGCCAGATCGTGGATCAGGTCCCAGAACGCGCGGCGCGCCTTCACGTCGACCCCGGCCGTGGGTTCGTCCAGCAGCAGCAGTTGCGGCCGGTGCAGCACGCAGGCGGTCAGGGCCAGCCGCTGCTTCCACCCGCCGGACAGCTGGCCGGCCAGCTGGCCCGCGCGGTCGCGCAGCCCCATGCGGTCCATGATGTCGGCGACGGCGGCGCACGCATCCGGAAGTTCGTAGAGCCCGGCGACGAGATCCAGGTTTTCGGACACCGTCAGGTCCTCGTACAGGCTGAATCGCTGCGTCATGTAGCCGACCTGCCGGCGGATCAGCGGCGCGTCGCGCACGATGTCCAGCCCCAGGCAGGTGCCGCTTCCGCCGTCGGGCGCCAGCAATCCGCACAGCATGCGGATGGTCGTCGTCTTGCCGCTGCCGTTCGCGCCCAGGAAACCGCAGACCTCGCCCCGGGGGACCCGCAGCGTCAGGCCGTCGACCACCCGGCGCGTGCCGAAATCCTTGCGCAGGTCCCGCACGTCGATGACGTCGCCGGACGAGGTGCCATCGTGGGGCGGGACGTCGTCGCGCGCCGGGCCGGGAGGGGCGTCGGGGGGCGGGATCATGGCGCGCCTGCCGCCAGGGGGCGCACGGTGACGGGCTCGCCGGGATTGAACCGCGCGGCCTGGTCGGGGCGGGGGCGTGCCTGGACCAGGTAGACCAGCTTGGCCCGGCTTTCGTCGCTGTAGATCAGCGGGGGCGTGTATTCGGCCTGGGGCGAGATGAAATCGATCGTGCCCTCCAGCCCCGGCGCGCAGCCGTCGCAGGCCAGCGCCACCCGGTCGCCGGGATGGACCCGCGACAGCATCGCCTGCGGCACGAACAGGCGGATGAAGATATTGCCCGGCGGCAGCAGCGAGACGACCGGCACGCCGGCATCGACGACCTCGCCGGGGCGGGCCAGGACATCGGCGACGATGCCGGCCGCGGGGGCCGTGGCGTGGCGCTGGGCCAGTTGCCAGTCCGCGAGCGCCAGGGCGGCGCGCGACGCCCCGGCCGCCGCCATCTGGGCGCGGATCTGCTCGGCCCGGCCGGTGGGCGCGCGGGCCTGGTCCAATGCGGCGCCCAGGCTGTCGACCCGGGCCTGGGCCGACCGGTATTCGGCCCGCGCCTGGTCCCGTGCCTGGAACGTCGCCGCGCCGGCGGGGGCCGCGTCTTCCAGCCGGCGGGCATCCGCGCGGGCACGGTCGCGCGTCGCCACGGCGTCGGCCAGGTTGGCCTGGGCCTGGCGGATTTCGGTGTCGCGGCCCGGTCCCTGCAAATTGGCGAGCAGGCGCGCGCTTTCCTCGGCCTGGCGCGCCGCCTGGTCCCGCGCCGCGCGTTCGGCGACGTCGTCCTGGTCGAACAGGGGCGCGCCGGCAGCGACAGCGTCGCCGCGCGCGACCCGGACCCGCGTCAGCACGCCCTGCCGGGTCGGGCCGATCCTGACGAAATCGGCGTCCACATAGCCCTGCCACACCACCGGGGCGGGGCGGCGCGACAGCGCCCACCATACCGCCGCGCCGGCAAGGGCGAGCAGCACCAGCCCGGTGACCAGCCGCCGGGCCGTCATGACGGCGGCGCGTGGCCCAGCGCCGCCGCGTCATAGACGTTGCGCGGATTCCACAGCATCCACCCGTCGGACCCGAAATCGGTCGCCCCCCGGATCTGGGCGGCGATTTCGGCGGGACCGAAGACCCGTCGGTCGAACGCATAGTCCCTGAAGGCCTGGAGCCACGGGCGGAACCGCAGGGGCGAAATCCCCAGCCGGCGGCGCGCCATTTCCAGCGAGCGATAGACGATGTCATACGGGTGGCCGACCGGGTCGCGATAGCCGGGAATGCCGAACAGGAAGCCCGAGGGGTAGAGCATCGGCGACAGGTAATCGACATGGGGCGCCAGTTCCGCCAGCCGCTGGCCGATGCCGGTATCGTCGAGGTTCCAGCATACGTACCCGAAGATATCGGCCGCCAGATAGACGTTGTAGGGCAGCAGCCGGCCCCGGGCCTCGGCCAGGAAGCCGGCGATGGCCGCCAGGCGCGAGGCCTGCGTCGCCGGGACCAGGAAGCGCAGTTGTGCCGGTCCGTCGGGGAAGCGCACGTAGTCGAGCTGGATTTCGTCGAAACCGGCACGGGCGGCCTCGACCGCGATGTCGATGTTGTAGGCGCGCACCGCCGGCTGGAACGGGTCGGTCCAGGCCATGCCCTCGCGGTCGCGCAGGGGCGCGCCGTCGGCCCGGCGCACCGCCAGGTCCGGCCGGCCGGATGCCAGCGGCAGGTCGCGGAACACCACGATCCGCGCGATGGCGTAGAGCCCGCGACCATGCAGCATCGCGACCAGCGCCGCGAGGTCGGGAATGGTCGTCATCGCGCGCGCGCCGATCGCACCGGCCAGGGGAATGGCGCTGGGATAGGGGACCAGCCCGCGATCGCCCTTGACGTCGACGACCACCGCGTTCAGCCCGGCATCGCGGATCAGCGCCAGCACCGCCCCGCGCAGGGTCGCGGACCCGACGCCGTAGCTGGACAGGTACAGCGCCCGGGGCGCGAACGGCACCAGCGGCAGCGCCTGGTCCGGCGACAACGGGTCGGCGGCGAAGGCGCCGGCGCGATAACCCGGCGCGCGGACGAACAGGCGGCCGGGCCGGTCGTCCAGCCGGACGCGGCCGGCCTCGTCGGCCGACAGCACGCTGCCCCCCAGCACCACCGTCGCATCCGCGATGCCCCTGCCGGTCGCCGCGTCCACCACCCGGACCGTCACCGCCCGGGCCGGGCCGGCGGCGAGGACCAGCCACAGGGCCGCCAGGACCAGGGCTGCGCGGATCGGGACCGGGATAGCGGGACCGCGCGCCCCCCGGGACGTCACGGTACGGCGCGTCCCGGGGCGGCCGGCGCCAGTCTGTTATCCAATCCTGCGTCCCCCAGCCGCGCGGCGAGCACCGTCCCCTGGTCCGCGTCGGACATCGGCAAACGGGGGATGGCGAACGGATCGACACCCCGGTGGGCCGGCCCGCCGCCATAGGCGAACGCCGCGCGATAGCCGGCGCGGACGGCCGCCGCCCGCAGATCGGCGTCGACGATGCCGAACGGCCAGGCCAGCATGTCCACCGGCGCGCCGAGCCGGCGTTCCAGCACCGCCTTCGACCGGACCAGCTGGTCATCGAGGAAGGCACGATAATCCGCCGCCGTCCGGCGCGTGCGTTCGACATGGAAATTCGGATGCCAGTAGGTATGGGACTGTACCGTCACCAGCCCGGACAGCGTCATGTCGGCCAGCTGGCCCCAGGTCAGGGCGTAGGCGGCGTGGGAGATCGCCGACGGATAGATGAACAGCGTCACCGGGACATGCCGGCGCCGCACGATCGGGTAGAGCTGCGTGTAGACCGACACATGGCCGTCATCCACGGTGATGGCCACGGTACGCCCCCAGGCGACGACGTCGCCGAGGACCGAGCCCGTGGTACCCCGCAGGCTTTCCACCACCGTCCCCAGCGCGACCACGCGATAGCCATGGGCGTCGAGCCAGTCGAGCTGCCGTTCGAAGGCCTGCGTGGTGACCGTCGTCGACCCGCCATGCAGCGGGTCGAAGCGATGATAGGCCAGCACCGCGATGCCCCGATCCATGTCGCCCGCCGCCGCCGGCGCGACCGGCGGCAACGACAGGAGCACCATGAGCAGGGGATTCGGGCCTGTGCGCACGGCGGTCGCGCCTTCCGGAGGGTTCGAATCCGCAACGTCAGACAGTCGCGCGCGTCGCCTTGCCTCCGCTTTTCGTGATCGCGGGGTTGCGTGGGGTCAGCCGAACCGCGCCGGCGCGTAGGGCGCGGGATCGGTGAAGGGGACCTCCCCCTGCATCAGTTCGGCCAGCAGCCGGCCCGTCGCCGGGCCCAGGGTGAAGCCCTGGTGCGCGTGGCCGAAATGAAACCACAGGCCGGCATGACGCGGCGCCGCCCCGATCACCGGCAGCATGTCCGGCGTGCAGGGGCGGTTGCCCAGCCAGGGAGTGGGTTCCACCGGGGCGCCGAGATCGACCAGCCGGCGCGCGCGGGCCTCGACCCGCGCCAGCTGCACCGGGGTGGGGCGGGCGCCCAGCCGGGCGAATTCCGCCCCGGTGGTCAGGCGCAGGCCGCGCGCCATCGGGGCCAGCACGGTACCGGCCTGAAGGTCGAGCACCGGCGTCCGCAGGCCGGAATCGCCCTGGTGGTGGCGGTGGTAGCCGCGCTTGATGAAGAGCGGATAGCGGTAGCCGAAGCGCCGCAGCAGCCGGCCGGACCACGGGCCCAGCGCGACCACGGCCGACGCCGCGTCGATGCGGCCGCCGTCGGTATCGACCGACCACGCGGCACCGGCGCGGCGCAGGCTGGCGGCGTCGCCCGTGGCGATGCGGCCGCCCAGCCGCTGGACCAGGGCGGCATAGCGCGCGACCAGCGCCCCCGGATCGCGGACGAACCAGGGGTCGGTCCAGTGGATCGCGCCCGCGACCGGCTGGCGGATGGCCGGTTCGGCGGCCGCAAAGGCCGCCGCGTCCAGGATGGTGGAGTTGACGCCGAACGCCCGCGACAGGCGATGGGCGGTTTCGGCCTCGGCATCGAAGCTCTCGGCCGAATGGGCCATCAGTTTCCAGCCGGTGCGCATGATCAGGTCATCGGCCCCGGCCGCCGCGATCATCGGTGCATGCTCCGCAAGGCATTGGCGGATCAGCGCCTCGTACCCCGCGACGATCCGGCGATAGGCGGCGGGCCGGCTGTTCCACCAGTAGCGCGCCAGGGGCGAAACCAGGCCGGGCAAGGCCGCGAGGTGATAGCGGGCCTCGTTCCCCCGGCCGAGGGCGATGTTCAGCAGGGTGCGGACATCGCGGGGAAAGGCGTGGGGTTCGACGCATTCGCGCTGGATCAGCCCGGCATTGCCATAGGACGTTTCCCGGCCGGGGGGCCCGCGATCGACCAGCGTGACGTCGAAGCCGCGCGCCAGCAGATGATACGCGGCCCCCACGCCGCACATGCCGGCCCCCAGGACGATGACGCTTCTGCCTGTCATGACGCTCTTTCCATTCCGTCCGGTCGCCCGTTCCCTGCTGGCCGCCAGGGCAGGATGCGCCCGGCGTGACATGTCGCACGGCGCGTGCCGGATGGCGTCACGGCGTGGTGTCGGCCAGTGTCCTGCCGTCATACCTGCCCGTCAATGTCCGCAGGAACGCCACGATGTCGGCCACGTCTTCGTCGGACAGGGTGTGGGCGGGCGTCTGGTAGCGGGCCATCTGCCGTACCGCGTCGTCCAGGGTCTTCACGCTGCCGTCATGGAAATATGGGGCGGTCAGCGCGATGTTGCGCAAGTTCGGCACCTTGAACCGTTCCATGTCGTCGGGCGAATGCGTCACCATGAAGCGCCCCCTGTCGGCGTCGGTCAGCGCGCCGCCGCGCCCGGCGAAATAATCGCCTTCCAGACCCATCGCCTCGTAGGCCTGGCCACCCAGCGCGACACCCGTATGACAGCCCGAGCATCCGACATCCTTGAACAGGGCGTACCCGTTCCTTTCCCGATCGTTCAGCGCCGTGTCGTCACCTTTCAGATACTGGTCGAAGCGGCTGTCGGGCGTGATCAGGGTCTTTTCATATTCCGCGATCGCCGCCGTGATGGTGGGCCGGTCGATCGCATCGCGGCCGAACGCCGCCTGGAAATCGACGGCATAGGACGGGTCGGTTCGCAATTTCGCCGCGACCTGCGCCCAGTCGTGCGATCCCATCTCCTTCGGGTTCATGACCGGGCCCGCCGCCTGGTCGGCCAGGGTCGCGGCCCGGCCGTTCCAGAACTGGCTTTTGCTGAAGGCCGCGTCGAACACGGTGGGGACGTTGATCGGCCCCTTCTGGCCGAACACGCCGGTCGCCGTCACCAGCCCGTCCACGCCGCCATGGGTCAGCGCGTGGCAGCTGGCGCAGCTGACCTGCCCGTTCGCGGACAGGGCCTTGTCGAAGAAGAGGCGTTGGCCCAGCGCGACCTTGCGGGAATCGACCGGCAGGGTTTCGGGAATCGGCTGCACCGGTTCGGCCGCGAAGCGGGGGGCGACGCCTGGCGTCGCGTAATGGTCGCGCCGCACCTGGGCGATCCAGGCCAGCATCGCGTCGCGCTGCCGTCCGGACAGGTGCGCGTGCCAGTGCATCAGCAGGTACAGGGTCGGCGGCATCCGGTTCTGGCGGATGACTTCCTCGATCCGGGCCAGCTGTTCCTCGTCCGGGACGGTGCCCTGCCGGAACGACGCGATGACCGGTTCGATCCGGAAATGGCGCAGCCCTTCGTCCAGGTCGCGGGTCATCAGCTGCCGGGCGACGGGCAGGCGGAAATAGAACGGCAGGTCGGTCTTGGCCGCGTGGCAGTAATCGCAGCGGGCCTCGCGGATCACGTTGAACGCCGCCAGGGCGGTCGGATCGCCCTGGGTCGCGGCACCGGCCACCAGCACCGGCGCCGTCGCGTGATCGAAATGGGCCAGATAGGCGACGACCCCGCCGTACGCCACGATCCCCGCGACACAGGCTGACAAAATCATTCTTTTCAACACGCTCGGCCCGCTCCGCTCAGACAGTCATTCGTTCACGGTTCTGTCATGCGGTACCGGCGCTTCCCAATCGATTCTCCCGATTCCTGTGATCGGCTGCACCGATCAGGGCCCCAACCGGGAACGGTCATTGCAGTGCCGTTACATTTTCCGAAAGAGGGGCTAGACACGGCGCCCATCGCGATCACGGCCGGAGTCGAAACTATTGAAAATAGATCTGCACCCCTTCAATCGCGACAACATGGTATTTTTCGTCGGGACAATAGGCCTTGTCCTGCTGGCGCATGCCATTGCGTTCTTTCTGCATGAATATGCGCACTCATTTACAGCGTGGGCTCTCGGCTGGAAGCCGAACCCGTTGGCGCTTCATTATGGCCGCTTGACTGTCGCGAATGTCCTGTTTCAGAGCGAAATCGACGAGGACGTAAATTACACCCCGATTTTCGCGGGTCATCATGACGCGTCGGCGGCGCTGATCGTGCTCGCCGGCCTCTTCCTGGGGAATGCCTGTCTTTACGGCCTGTGCGTCCTGCTGGCCGGGATCGCACGATGCCGAACACGCTTCCTGTTCTGGCTGGGCCTCATGGGGGCGGCAAATGTATGGAGCTACGCGCCGATCAGGACACTCACGACGCACGGCGACATGGCCTATCTGGCGCAAGGACTGCACCTTTCCGTCTGGGTGCTGCTTCCGATCGTGACCCTTCCCTCTCTTCTGATCAGCTATAGCTTCTTCTTCGGGTTCCTGCCCCCGCTCTGGACCTCCCTGTTTGGAAATCGGGCGACGCAGGCCGTCTTTTCCGCCGGAATGATCGGATTTCTCTATTTCGGCTTTTTTGGCGGCGCGGGCCTGTTCGGCAATTACGGACCCATTCCGGCCCTTGTTTCGGCGGCAAGCTGGTTGCTGCTCCTGCCCTGTTCGATCGTCTACTGCCTGCTGTCCCTTCCCGGTGCCCTGAGCACGCGGGCGACCTTCCACACGTCCGCATGACCGCGTCGTTCATCCCGGGCGAAAGCGAAAACCCGCCGTCCGGCCGTTTCAGGCATGGTCCTTCCACCCTCCGCCCATGGCGCGCACCAGGTCGATCCCGGTCACGAGGCGGCGGGTGTTTATCGTGATCATGTCCTCGCGGGCCTGCAGTTCGGCAGTCTGGGCGATGACCACCTGGAGATAGTCGACCGCGCCCTCGCGATACTGGATGGTGGCCAGCCGGTTGGTGCGCGCGGCCGCCGACACGGCTTCCCCCTGCCGGGCGGACGCGTCCGCCAGATGATTCAGCAGGGCCAGCCGATCCTCGACCTCGCGAAACGCGTCGAGCGCGACCTGCCGGTACTGCGCGGCGGCCTCGGCATATTCGGCATGCACCTGCGCCAGGTCGGCGAACCGTCGTCCGCCGTCGAAGACGGCCAGCGTGGCCATGGCCGGCCCCAGGGCCCATACGCCCGTGCCGGCCGAGAACAGGGCGCTGGTCATGGTGTCCGAGCCACCGGTCGCACCCAGCGTGATATTCGGGAAAAAGGCCGCCCGCGCGACGCCGATCCGCGCGTTTGCCGCCGCCATGTGCCGTTCGGCCGCCGCGACATCCGGCCTGCGCTCCAGAAGGCGGGAGGGCGTCGTGACCGGAATGACCGGCGGCGCGGCAAGGTCGTCCACCGGTGCGATCGAGAAGCCGGAGGGCTGCGCGCCGATCAGGACGGCGATCGCGTGCTCGGTCACCGCCCGGTCCCCGACCTGCTGGTCCAGCAGGGACTGGGTCGCGGCCAGCTGGGTCTGCGCGCGTCCCACGTCCAGTTCGCTTGCCGCCCCCCCGGTGAAGCGCTTCGTCGTCAGGTCCAGGGCCGCCGCATAGGCCGTGACGGTCTGGCGCAGCAGGCTGATCCGGGCGTCCAGGCCCCGCAACTGGAAATAATCGTCGCCCAGCTCCGCCTCCAGGCTGAGCCGTACCGCGGCGAGATCGGCCGCGCTGGCCTGCGCGTCGGCCCGGGCCGCCGCGACGAGGTTGCGGATGCGGCCCCAGATATCGGGCTCCCACGAAACGACGCCGCCGGCTGCATATTCCCGATAATTGAAATAGGTGCCGCCCCGGGTGAACAGGGTCCGTTCCCGCTGCACGCTGGCCGTCGCATCGATTTCGGGGAAGAATTCCGCCCGCGCGCGCCTGACCAGGGCGCGGGCCTGGTCGTATCGCGCGACGGCGGCCGCCAGCTGCGGGCTGCCCTGCGCGACCCGGTCCTCCAGCCCGTTCAGGCCGGCATCGCCCATGACCGACCACCACGCGCGCTGTCCCGCGTCCATGGGCCGGGCCGGCGTCCAGGGCCCGGTTTCCTTGAAGCTGGCCGGGATGTCGGGCGTCGCCGGTTTCCTGTAGGCGGGCGCCAGGTCGCAGCCGGACAGCAGGCAGAGCAGAAGCGCCACAAGCCCCTGGGGCCGTTTGCGAACGCGGGCCCCTGCATGAGAACGGCGCGAGGGGCGGGACACGCGCGCCGGATCGCCGCCCGCGCGCGTTGGCGGACAGCCCCTAGGAGGCATGCCTGCTTTCCTGCGGCTGGACCTCGTCGCCGTCGCGGATGTCGTCCATCGGCGTGTCGATGACCACGCTTTGCGGCGTCAGGCCCGTGACCTCCAGTTCCGTGCCGAAATCGGTCACGATCGAAACGGGCTGGATCCGGACATGCCTGTCGCCCTCCACCAGCGCCACGGTCGTGCCGTCCTTGCGGAACAGCAGGCTGCTGGCGGGAATGCGCACGGTCGGCCCCGCCGCCGCGCCATGCCCGTCGAACGTAAAGGCGATCTGCGCGTAGGCGCCGGGTTTCAGCAGGCCCTCCGCATTGTCATAGACCAGTTGCACCAGCATGGATCCCGACGGGGAATCGACGGCATCCGCCGAGCGGAACAGACGGGCCTCGAACGTCCGCCCCTGGTAGTCGGGGACCGTGAAATGCACGCGCAGGCCGTCACGCATCCGCGCGGCATAGGCCTGCGGCACCCGGACGTAGAGGCGCAGCCGCGTCACATCGGACACGGTGAACAGCGGCTGGGTCGTCGACGTGCCGGCGACGATCAGCGCGCCGATATCCGTCGCGCGGCTGGTCACGACGCCCGAAAAAGGGGCGACGATACGCTTGAAGCCCGAGAGGGTCTCCAGCCGTTCGACCTCCGCCGCCGCCTCGTGGCGCGTCGCCTCGCTGGCCGCGAGATTGCCCCGGCGTTCGTCCGTTTCCTGCTGCGACACGGCATTCTGCGCATTGAGTCGGTTCCAGCGGCGGGAGGTGATCCCCGCCAGGTCGCGTTGCGCCGTCCGCGTGCCCAGCGCCGCCCGCGCCGCGGCCAGCTGCAGGTCGACATCGGGCGTGTCGATTTCCGCGAGTATCTGGCCATCCTGTACCTTCTGCCCGATATCGACGTACCAGCGCCGCAGGTACCCGCTGGTGCGCGCGTAGACGGGCGCGCTGTACCATGCCTGGAGCACGCCCGGCAGGACCAGGGTATCGACCGCGTTGCCGCCCGGATGCACGACGGTCACCGTCGGAATCGCGGCCGCGACGTTCTGGGCATGAAGCCGGCGGCGGGAATGAACGCGCGCGATCGTTCCCGCCACGAGAACGATCGCGAACAGGATCGTCGCAACAATGATGATCCGCCCCAGCCTTGGCTTGCGCCCGGCGGGCGGCGATGGATCGGGATCAGGCATGGGCGGGGGCTCCGCGCGCGGCGCGGCGCGCGCGCCGGTCGTAGATGATCGCAAACAGGGTCGGCACGAAGAACAGCGAGGCGCAGGTCGCGAATATCAGCCCGCCGATGACGGCGCGCCCCAGCGGCGCGTTCTGTTCGCCGCCTTCCCCGAAACCCAGCGCCATGGGCAGCATGCCGATGACCATAGCCAGCGCCGTCATGAGCACCGGTCGCAACCGGGTGCTGCCCGCGGCCAGCGCCGCCTGGACCGCGTCGCCGTGCTCGGCGAGCTGTTCGCGGCAGAAGCTGATGACGAGGATCGAGTTCGCCGTGGCGACGCCCATGCACATGATCGCCCCCGTCAGGGCGGGAACCGAGAGCGGGGTCCCGGTCGCGAACAGCATCCAGCAGATCCCGGCCAGCGCCGCCGGCAGGGCGAGGATGATGATGCAGGGGTCGGTCCAGCTCTGGAAATTGACGACGATCAGGAGATAGATCAGCACGATCGCGCCCAGCAGGCCGAACCCCATGCCGGTGAAGGCGGTCGTCATGGCCTGGTACTGGCCGCGCAGCGTGACGGTGACCGTTTCCGGCCGTTCGTGCTCCAGCCCCCGCAGGGCATGTTCCACGTCGCCCGCGACCGCCCCGAGATCGCGCCCGTCGGCCCCGGCAAAGACGTCGATCAGCGGGCGGATGTTGTACTGCGCCTCGACCGGCGAGGTCGTCCCGCGCGTGATCGTGCCGAGCGCGCCCAGCACCTGAAGCTGCCGCGTCGACGCGCCGGTCACCGGCAGGCCGATGACGTCGGACAGCGCGCCGATCCGGTATTCCGGCATCTGCACCGAAATCGGGTAGGTGACCATGCTCTGCGCGTTCAGCCAGTAGAGGGGGGCGGTCTGCGACGTGCCTGCGATGGCGGTCGCGATGCTGTTGGTGACGTCGCCTTCCGTCAGGCCAAACTGGTTGATGCGGGTCCGGTCCGCGTCGAAGCGGAGTTCGGGGTAATGACCCGGCTGCTGGATGCGGGCGTCGACCAGGCCGTCGATCCCGCGGATCGCGCGCGCGATCCGTTCGGCGAACTGCCGGGTCTCGTCCGGGCGCGGGCCGGTGACCTGGATGTCGATCGGGGCCGGCGCGCCGAAATTGAGGATCTGGCTGGTGATGTCCGACGGGAGAAAGGCAAAGGTCGCCTCGGGGAACAGCCTGGGCAGCGCGGTGCGGAGCGCATGGATGTAGCGCGCGGTGGGGTGGTGGTTTTCCTTCAGCGCGACCAGGATGTCGCCATCCTGCGGCCCGATGGTGCCGGAGGCATTATAGGCCGTGTTGATGGCGCTGGTCGGCAGGCCGATGTTGTCGGCGATCGAGGCGAGCTCGCCGGCCGGAATCCGCTGGCGGATCTGCTTTTCGATCCGCTGGAACAAGGCCGACGTCTCCTCGATCCGCATGCCCACCGGCCCGCGCACATGCAGTGTCATCGCCCCGGCATCCACCTGCGGGAAGAAATTCCGCCCGAGGAAGGGCAGCAGGCCCAGGCTGAGGCAGGCGAAGCCCAGGAAACCGAACGCGAAGCGGGCGCGACGGTCCAGTATGACCTCCAGCAGGGCGCCGTAACGCGTCCGCAGCGCCTCGAAACGCCGTTCGAAGCCTTGCAGGAGCCCCGTGACGACGCCCCCCGGCCGCGCGCCATCCTGCTCGTGCGGCCGCAGCAGGTACATCGCCATCGTCGGGACCAGCGTGCGCGACAGGATGAAGGACATCACCATCGCGAACATCACGGCCAGCGCCATCGGCACGAACAGGAAGCCCGACACGCCCGGCAGGTAGAACATCGGGATGAACACGATGCAGATGCACAGGAGCGAGAGAAAGGCGGGCACGATGATCTCGCCCGATCCGTCGACGATCGCGGCATGGACGTCCTGGCCCATTTCCAGATGGCGCTCGATATTCTCGATCGTGACCGTCGCCTCGTCCACCAGGATCCCGACGGCCAGCGCAAGCCCGCCCAACGTCATGACGTTCAGCGTCTGGCCCAGCACCGACAGGGCGGCGATCGCGCCCATGACCGAGAGCGGAATGGATGTCGACACGATCAGCGTGGAACGCCAGGACCCCAGAAACAGCAGGATCATGAGGCTGGTCAGGCCGGCCGCGATCGCCCCTTCCCGCAGCACCCCGTTCACGGCCGCCTTCACGAAGAGCGACTGGTCGTTGACGGGCGTGAGCTGAAGCTGCCTGGGCAGGCCCCGCGTCGCGTCGGGCACCATCGCCTTGATCCCCGCGACGATCGCGATGGTGGACGTCTCACCGGATTTCAGGACCGTCAGCAGGGCCGAGCGCTGGCCATCGACATGGACGACGTTCTGCTGCGGCATCGCGCCGTCGCGCACATGGGCCACGTCGCGAATGCGGACCACGGCGCCGTTCACCGTCCGGACAGGCAGCATGTTGAGCTGGTCGACCGAAACCGGCGCGTTGTTCAACCGGAAATTATACTGGTACATGCCGATCTTCACGAAGCCGGCCGGGGTGATCTGGGTCTGGCTGGACAGGGCGCTGCCCACGTCCTGGGCCGATACCCCGCGCGACTGGAGCTGCCTGGGGTCGAGGTCCATCTGGATCTGCCGCACCCGGCCGCCGTAGGGGAAGGGGATCGCGGCCCCGGGAACCGTCACCAGCCGGTTGCGGACGAAATTGAAGCCGTAGTCATAGAGCTGCTGTTCGGTCAGCCCCTTTCCCGACAGGGCCAGCTGGACGATCGGCACCGTCGAGGCGCTGTAGTTCAGGATCAGCGGCGGGGTCGTTCCGATGGGAAGCTGGCGCAGGATGGTCTGCGCGATGGCCGTGACCTGCGCGTTGGCCATCCGGACATCGGTGCCCGGCTGGAAGAAGACCTTGATCACGCCGATGCCCGTGAGCGACTGGCTTTCGATATGTTCGATATCGTTCACGGTGGTCGTGAGCGCGCGCTGGAACGGAAGCGCGATCCGTCCGGACATCTCTTCCGGCGACAGGCTGGTATAGGTCCAGGCCACGGCGATCACGGGAATGCGAATGTTCGGGAAGATATCCGTCGGCGTCCGGAGCGCCGAGAGCACCCCGGCCATGGCGATCAGGATCGCCATCACGATGAACGTATAGGGACGGGCCAGCGCGAGGCGAACGATCGCGTTCATGGATGTGCAGCCGTCGCAACTGTCACCATGGATAACGCCTCCATTCCCGCCACGCGATCACGGGCGCCGCCCCTCGCCCGGCGTCATCGGGGACGCCGGGCGGGGAACGGCACCGGGAACGGTGTCGGTGAGCTGACCACGCGGTGGGCCGGTATGATCGTCAGTGCAGGGGTAAGCTGAATCGCTTGGAGAAACGGGACGGGGCGGGGGGAGTTTCCCACCCTGCCGTTCCCGGTGAGGGCGGCAGGACCTTTGGGCCGGCCGTCGTTCCGCCGGGGACACGGGGCGAGGACAGGACGAGGACGGCATTCACGCCGCCTGCGGGGAAGGAATGCCAGGCCAGGGCAGCCTGCACCCGGCCCGACGAACGCCGGGCCTATCCGTGGGGATGCCGGTGATGCAGGTCCGGGTAATGCGGATGCCGGTGGACCAGGCGGTCGTGCCGGTGCCGGTGGGTATGGGGCTCGCCCGGCGGATCGTCGGCGCTGTGGGCATGCTGGTGGTGCGCGTCGTGGCTGTGCCGATGCTCGTGTTCCATCGGTTCATGCACATGCACATGGTCATGCCGTTCCGACAGGTGCAGCCACAGGCCGATCCCCATCAGCCCGCCCGCGGCCAGCAGCCGGAGCGTCAGCGGATCATGCAGCAGCACGACCGACAGGACCGCCCCCACGAAGGGGGCCAGCGCGAAATAGGCGCCGGTCCGCGCCGCACCCAGGTGCCGCAGACCCAGCACGAACAGGGTCAGGCTGATGCCATACCCCACGAAACCGACACCGGCGGCCGAGAGAATGCCGCCGGCGGACGGCGCCGGCACCCCACGGAGACCGGCGAGCCCCAAGGTGATGTCCCCGGCGCACAGGCCCTTGATCATCGCGATCTGCACGGGATCGGCCGCCGAGAGCCGGCCGGTCAGGTTATTGTCGATTCCCCAGCACAGGCAGGCGCCGGCGACGAACAGCGCGCCCGCGCCGAATGCCGCATGCCCCTGCCAGGACAGCAGCAGGGCGCCGGCCAGGATGGCGCACGCCCCGGCCAGCAGCCGCCGATCGACATTTTCATGACATGCCAGCCAGGCGATGCCCATCGTCGCCAGCCCTTCGAGGTTCAGCAGCAGCGACGCGCTGGCGGCGTCCGTGCGCGCCAGGCCGAGCATCAGCAGGACCGGACCGCCGACGCCGCCCGCAAGGATGACCAGCCCAAGCCGCGGCAGGTCCGCCCGCCGGAGCGGGGCCTCCGCCGCCGGGGTGCCGAGGGCGGACCGGCCGAGCGCGACCGCCGCCAGCCCGACCCCCGATCCCAGATAGAGCAGCCCCGCCATCATCAACGGGTCGATGGACCCCAGCAGCATCTTGGCCAACGGCGTGCTGGCACCGAACAGCACCGCCGAGAGCAGCGCCAGCGGAATGCCGACCCGTGTCATGGCCCGGGCACGGGCGTGCAGCCCTGGGGGGTGAATTTCCGCAGCAGGCCGGCGAATTCGCGATAGGCGTCGGCGCGCGGATCGGACGCGCGCCAGACCAGGCCGATCGTCCGCGCGGCCTGGTCGTCCAGCATGGGCACGATCTCGATCAGGCCGTTCAGGTCGGCGCGGTTCTGCAACGCCAGGAGGGGGATCAGGGAATAGCCCTCGCCCGCGCCGATCATGTGCCACAGCATCTCCAGGCTGGTCGCCAGCCGTCCGTCATGCGCCGTCGCGGCCGTGCTGCTGCACAGCGAGAGCGCCTGGTCGCGCAGGCAGTGCCCCTCTTCCAGCAGCAGCAGGTCGGGGCCGGCCAGGTCCGGTTCCGTGATCCCCGGCCGGCACCCGTGGGCGTGGCCGGTCGGGAAGACCGCCATGAAGGGTTCGCGGAACACCGGTTCGGCGGTCAGGCCGGCCTCGTCCAGCGGCAGGGCGACGATCGCCACGTCCAGTTCGTTCGCCCGCAGCATGCGCAGCATCGTCGCCGTCAGGCTTTCCTCCAGCCGCAGCTTCAGGTCCGGATAGGCGGTGCGGATCTGCTGCAGCAGGGCCGGGATATAATAGGGGCCGAGCGTCGCGATGATGCCCAGCCGCAGGATCCCGGACAGCGGGCCGGTATGCTGCCGCGCCATTTCCAGCATCGTCCGGGCGGCGGCCAGGATGTCGCGCCCCTGGGCCAGCAGCCGTTCCCCTTCCGGTGTCACGGACACCTGCCGGCGCGTCCGTTCGAACAGGGCGACGCCCAGCAGGTCCTCCAGCTTGCGGACCTGTTCCGACAGGCCGGCCTGGCTGACGCCGCACCGTTCCGCCGCGCGGCCGAAATTCCGCAAATCGGCGACCGCGACCGCATATTCGATATCGCGAAGGGACAGGCCGGCCAGCGGAAGATAGGTCATGGAGTGATAGATAGGACCGCTGGATTGCCCATGCAATATAGGTGGAACCTATCTGTGCGGCCCGGAACGTGAACGGTAATACCGATCACAGACACAGTTACAAACGATTTCACCTGTCATGGGGGATGTGGGACATCGGTCCGGCGCCATTCAATCCGGCACCATCCAACAGGAGAGCGATATGTCCCGCATCAACGCGACCATCAAGCCGTTCGACACCCATGCCTATCGCGACGGAAAATTCATCCGCGTGACGGACGCCGACGTGGCGGGCAAATGGGCGGTCTTCTTCTTCTATCCGGCCGATTTTACCTTCGTCTGCCCGACGGAGCTGGAGGATCTGGCCGATCATTACGACATGTTCCAGAAGCTGGGTGTCGAGATCTACAGCGTATCGACCGACACCCATTTCGCGCACAAGGCGTGGCATGACACGTCGCCGGCGATCGGCAAGATCCGCTATACGATGCTGGGCGATCCCACGGGCACCATCACCCGCAATTTCGACGTCATGGTGGAAGAGGAAGGCCTGGCCGACCGCGGCACCTTCGTCGTCGATCCCCAGGGACGCATCCAGATCGTCGAGATCACCGCCGGCGGCGTCGGCCGCGACGCGCAGGAACTGCTGCGCAAGATCAAGGCCGCGCAATATGTCGCCAGCCATCCGGGCGAGGTCTGCCCGGCCAAGTGGAAAGAGGGCGAGACCACCCTGTCGCCGTCGCTGGACCTGATCGGCAAGATCTGAACGCTCTGAACGCAAGGCAAGGGCTTCGCCCTTCGAAAATCCCAGACTTCACTCATCGAACGGGATGCAAGGGCCGAGGCCCCTTCCGGGTTCGGGCGGCGCCCGGCCTTGCGATCCCTTCCTGACAGGAAAGGCCTTTTTTCCATGCTGGACGATTCGATCCGGGCCCAGTTGCGGACCCATTTTTCCAGCCTGTCCCATCCGGTCGAACTGGTCCCGTCCCTGGGGGACGACGCGCAATCGGCAGCGCTGTCCGAGCTGCTGCAGGATCTGGCAGGCCTGTCGGACCGGATCACGGTCCGGCCGGGCGGGGAGGATCCGCGCCGGCCGTCCTTCCTGGTCCGCCGGCCGGGCACGGACATCGAACTGTGCTTTGCCGGCGTGCCCATGGGGCATGAATTCACCTCGCTGATCCTGGCGGTGATGCAGGTGGGCGGGCATCCGCCGAAGATCGCGCCCGACGTCGTCGCGCAGATCCGCGCACTGGACGGCGATTATCGCTTCGAGACCTATTTTTCGCTGTCCTGCCAGAATTGCCCGGAGGTCGTGCAGGTGCTGAATGCCATCAGCGTCATCAACCCGCGCATCCGCCACGTGGCGATCGACGGCGCGCTGTTCCAGGACGAGGTTGAGCAGCGCCAGATCCTGTCGGTACCGTCGATGTTCCTGAACGGGGCGGCGTTCGCCCAGGGCCGCATGGACGTGGGCGAGATCCTGTCGCGGATCGACAAGGGCGCGGCCGCCCGGTCGGCGGCGCGCATCGCCGGGCAGGACCCGTTCGACGTCCTGGTGGTCGGCGGCGGCCCCGCCGGCGCGGCGGCGGCGGTCTATACCGCGCGCAAGGGGGTGCGGACCGGCCTGATCGCCGAACGGTTCGGCGGGCAGGTGCGCGACACGATGGCGATCGAGAATTTCATTTCCGTCGCGGAAACCGAGGGGCCGAAGCTGGCGGCGGCGCTGGAACAGCATGTGCGCGCCTATGACGTCGAGATCATGACGCAGCAGCGGGTCGCGCACCTGGCCCCCGCCGTCCCCGGGGGCCTGCACGCGGTCACGCTGGAAAGCGGCGTCACCGTCCAGGCGAAATCGGTCGTGCTGGCGCCCGGCGCGCGCTGGCGGCAGATGGACGTGCCAGGCGAGGCCGAATACCGCAACAAGGGCGTCGCCTACTGCCCGCATTGCGACGGGCCGCTGTTCAAGGGCAAGCGCGTGGCGGTCGTCGGCGGCGGCAACAGCGGCGTCGAGGCGGCGATCGACCTGGCGGGCCTGGTGACGCACGTCACCCTGCTGGAATATGGCGAGGCCCTGCGGGCCGACGCCGTGCTGCAACGCAAGCTGCGCAGCCTGGCGAACGTGACGATCATTACGATGGCCCAGACCGTCGCGGTCCACGGCAACGGACGCCACGTGACCGGCCTGACCTATCGCGACCGGCGCGACGACGGCACGCACCAGATCGAACTGGCGGGTATTTTCGTGCAGATCGGCCTGGTGCCCAACACGGAATGGCTGGACGCGGCGGTACCGCTGACCCCGCGCGGCGAGATCGAGACCGACCACCGGGGCGCCACACCGGTCGCCGGCATCTTCGCGGCGGGAGACGCAACGATTTCGCCCTACAAGCAGATCGTCATCGCGGCCGGCGACGGGGCGAAGGCCGCCTTGTCCGCCTTCGACTTCCTGATCCGCCTGCCGGCGGGCGATGCGGAGACGGAGCGCAGCGCCGCCTGATCCTTGCCGGTCAGGACGGCGCGGGACGTTGCCCTGCAACCCGCCAAAAGTTCGCATTGCCCTTTGGAAACCCGGTCGTTTTATCCATCGATCGGGCCGGGGCCTCAAGCCCTGAGGGGGCAACGCCCGACCATGGCCCGCCTGGAAGATCATCCCAGCGTCGCCTGGAAAAACCTGACCAGATCAGCATTCATCCGCTGATGAAACGCGGCCCGGTCAAAGCCCGGTGCGCTGGTGCAGATGGCGGGAACCGCGTGGGCCAGCAGGGGCGAACAGGGTGCCAGGAAATCGAAATGGCCAGCGTGGGGCACAGGGTGGAAATCGGGTGCGTGCGGCAGGGCGGCACGCACCCGTTGCGCATAATAGGCCGGCGGCAGGATGCTGTCGTCGTCGGCCTGCCAGAGCTGCACAGGAAGGGTGACCTGCCGCAGGCGTGCACGGTCGAAGGCAAAGCCGAGTGCGGGCGCCGCGACCACGATCGCGCGGAGATGACGGTTGCGCGGAAAGGCCGCAGCCATGTCGGTGAGCCCTGGCCCGCCCCGCCCTGGCTCGACCTGCCTTGGCCCGCCCCGGGTGTGCGCCTGGACAAGCTGGCAGACGAAGAAGCCGGGATGATCGCGGCAATGCGGACCGATCTCCCGGATCGGCCCCCTTGCCTGGTATGCCCCAGACGCTGCTGATCTCCACGCCAATGGCGCTGTGCACCCTGTTCGGCCGGGGCATGCGGCGCGGGCCGCGGCCGGCCGGGGCGCCAGACGGCGCGGCCCCCGCCGCGCCCGAGGTATCGGCCGCGCCGGATGCCGGCTTCCTGCGCCGCCTGCCGCCCGCGCTGGGTCGCACGCTCGTCGCGCTGCAGATGGAAGATCATTACGTCAGGGCGCACACCGCGAAGGGCTCGACGCTCATTTTCATCCCGCTGCGCCAGGCGATCGTTGAATTCCCGCCGACGGCCGGCCTGCAGACCCATCGATCCTGGTGGGTTGCGCGGGACGCCGTGACCGGCATCGTCAGGGATGGGCGCAACGTTCGCCTGCGCCTGTCGAACGGCCTGGAGGCACCTGTCTCCAGGGCACGGGTCGCGGCCGTGAAAGCCGCGGGTTTCCTGCCGGGCCAGGACTGACACGGCGCCCCCAAACCCGTGACGCTATCGTCACAGAAAAACCTTGCGAGGGGAATAAATGGCGTATACATCATTAAATGAAACGAGGTGGTAACGTCGCATGAGGGCCGAAATTCGCCTGCGTCCCGACGACGGTCCCTGACGGGAATGGCAGACTCGTGACGTACTGGATTACTACAGACATGAAATCGTTATGTTATCTGGATCGGAACGGTTCGACCCGCATGGGAGCGGCGGGCCTGGTGGCGCGACCGGCGGGCGACGCCTGAGGCCCGTATCGTAGGGTATACACGAATAGGGTTGCGGGCCGCCGAAACGGGAACCGCGCGCCTGGCATTCATCACCCGAGGAGAACGCGTATGGCTGACAGTTCCCGGTTCCGCGAGGCCATGGCCCATCTCGGCGCCGCCGTCAGCATCGTCACGACCGACGGCAAGGCCGGCCGCGCGGGCGTGACCGTTTCCGCCGTCTGTTCCGTCACCGACAGCCCGGCGACCCTTCTGGTCTGCATCAACCGCGGCAGCCGGTCCCACGCGGCGTTCCTGGAAAACGGCGTGCTGTGCGTCAATGTGCTCGACGCCGCGCATCAGGAGCTGTCGGGGCGTTTTGCCAGCCGCATCGACACCGACAGCCGCTTCGACGGTGCGCGCTGGCGATTGCTGGAGAGCGGGGTCCCCGCGCTGGAGGACGCCATCGCCATCTTCGACTGCCGCATCACCAGCACGTCGGAAGTCGGCACCCATACCGTCCTGCTCTGCGCGGTGCAGGATGTCGCGATCCGGCCGGACGGGAGGGGGCTGATCTATTTCCGGCGCGGGTATCATCCCGTGGGGGAAACCCGCCCGAGCCTGGCCGGGGCGCGATGACGGTCCGGGTCATCCGATAGGCGGCGCAGGAGCAGGGCAGCGGATGATCGAGGAGAACAGCATCGGTTTCGTTCCCCTGGACAGGCGCCATGGACAGGTGCGCGACCTGTTCACCCTGTGGTTCACCACCAACATCGCGCCGCTGGGCGTCATGACCGGCGCCATGGCGGTCCAGGTCTATGGCCTGTCGGTGCCGTGGGCGGTGTCGGCGATCATCCCGGGACATCTTGTCGGGGCGCTGGTGCTGGGGGCGTGCTCGGCCCAGGGGCCGCAGATGGGCCTGGCGCAGATGATCCAGGGGCGGGGACAGTTCGGGCGTTATGGCGCCCTGCTGGTCGTGACGTTCGCCATGCTGCTCTATCTGGGGTTCTTTACCTCCAACATCGTGCTGGCCAGCCGGTCCATCCACACCATGGCCCCGGCGGTCGGGCTGTCGCCCGGCGCGGCGGGGGCGGCGCTGGCGGCGGCGGGGATCGGCATCCTGGGCTACCGGGTGATCCATGTCCTCAACCGGATCGGGATCTGGTTCATGGGCGCGGCCCTGATCGTCGCCGCCCTGATGATCATCCACCGCATGCCGGCCGTGGTGTGGTGGCGGAACGACGTGACGCTGGTCGGCTGGCTGTCGATGTTCTCGCTGGCGGCGGTGTGGCATATTTCCTTCTGCTGCTACACGTCCGATTATTCGCGCTACCTGCCGCCGGATGTCGGAATTCGCGGTCCGCTGCTGGCCAGTTTCCTGGGGGCGGCGGCGGGGGCGGCGGCCTCGTTCATCTTCGGCGTGCTGGTCGTGGCGGACGTTCCCGCCGGCATGGACCCGATGGAGGCCGCCGGGACCGAAACCGGCGTCGTCGGCACCGTGCTGATGGTCCTGTTCATCCTGAACATCATCAGCCACAACGCGCTGAATATCTATGGCGCGGTGCTGTCCATCATCACCATGATCCAGACCGTCCTGGCGCGGTGGCGCCCGGGACGGACGGCCCGGGTCGTCCTGTCGGTGCTGGTTCTGGGCGGATGCCTGGCGGTCGCCATGCTGTCGGCCGACAGCTTCGTGCCGCGCTTCATCCGGGTCGTGATCAGCCTGCTGATGGTGCTGTCCCCGTGGGCGGCGATCAATATTTTCGATTTCTACGTCCTGAAGCGGGGAAAATACGACATCGCGTCCTTCTTCCGGGCGGATGGCGGCATCTACGGCCTGATCAACCTGCCGGCGTCCGGCGCCTATGTCGCCGGGATCATCGTGCAGATCCCGTTCCTGTCGGGGTCGTTCTATACCGGCCCGATCGCCCGGCGGCTGGGGGGCATGGATATCGGCTGGCTGGTGGCGCCCGTCGTCACGATCGGCGTCCATGTGCTGCTGCGCGCGGCGGCACGCACGCCGATCGAAATCACGGAGGCCGGGTCCCGGACATCCGGATCCCGGATATCTCGGGGATAAGGACCCGTATTTCGAACGCCCGCAATCGGAAGGGAGTAAGGACATGACACGGAAGATGCACCTGTTCGCGTATCTGAAGACGGGGCCGACGGCGCTGCATGCCAGCGGCTGGCGGCATCCGGAGGCGACGCTGGGCGATATCCTTTCCCCCTCGCGGTACGAAAACATCGCCCGCACGCTGGAGGATGCCTGTTTCGACGGATGCTTCTTCGCCGATCTCCAGGGGCTGTACGACATCCATGCCGGCGGATACGACGCGTATGTGCGCCATGGCGGGCAGATCAGCTATCTGGACCCGATGACGGTCCTGCCGGTCATGGCGGCGGCGACGCGGCATATCGGCCTGGGCGCGACCCTGTCGACGACACTGATGCCGGCCTATCATCTGGCGCGGACGCTGCTGTCGCTCGACGTGTTCAGCCTGGGGCGGGTGGCCTGGAACATCGTGACCTCGGCCACGGATCTCGAAGCGCGGAATTACGGGCTGGAGGCCCTGCCGGACAAGGACGCGCGCTATGACCAGGCCGACGAGGTGGTCGAGGCGTGCATGAAGCTGTGGCGAAGCTGGGACAGGGATTCCTGGGTCCTGGACAAGGAGGCCGGGTATTTCGCCGACCCGTCGAAAGTGCATTACACCGACTATGCCGGGAAATACGTGCGGACGCGCGGGCCTTTGACGATTCCGCAGAGCGCGCAGGGCCATCCGGTCCTTATGCAGGCGGGTTCGTCGCCGCGCGGGGTGGAATTCGCCGCGCGCTGGGCCGAAATCGTCTTCACCTTCGGTTCGGCCCCGGAAAAGGCGATCGCGGCCTATGACCGGCTGAAATCGCAGATGGTGGCCAATGGGCGCCGGCCGGGCGATTGCGCGGTGGCCATGCAGGTGACCTGCGTCGTCGGCGAAACCGATTCGATCGCGCAGGAAAAAGCCGATTTCGCCAATGCCCTGGCGGCCGAGGAACTGAATGCCGCCGCCGCGTCCGCCTCGGCCGGCGTGGATATCACGCGCCTCGGCGGGGCGGAAGGCGCCGCCTCGAAGGCCGCGGGCGCCCAGGGCATGCATGCCGCGATCGAGGAACTGGAAGAATTGCGCAGGCAGGGCGCGGCCTCGGTGGCCGCGGCGGCGCGCAAGCGGGTGCCCAGCCAGATCGTCGGGTCCCCGACCACGGTGGCCGACAAGCTGGAGGAACTGTTCACCGCCGGATGCTGTGACGGCTTCGTGCTGACGCCCGTGACGTTCCCCACCAGCCACGAAACCTTCGCCCGGGCCGTCGTGCCGGAATTGCAGCGGCGCGGCCTGTTCCGCACGCGCTACGAGGCGGACACGCTGCGCGGCAACCTGGGGTCCCGCCCCGGTCGCTGACGCCCGGATCGCCCGCCAGGGCGAATTCAAGGCCGGTCTTCCAGGCCCTGGACCCCGTGCATGAAAAAACGACCGGGTTTCCAAAGGACGACGCCCTTTGGCGGGTTTCAGGGCAGCGTCCCGAGGCAACCGCCCGCGATCCCAGTGCGTTAGGCAGGGAACACAGATGCAACCCGGCCGCCCTACGGCCCGGGCCGCCATCCTCTCGTGCCGCGGTGCAGGCGGCGCGCGACGGATGACGGCCCCCGACGCAGATGGAAGGCGGTCCTGCCATGGCCGATGCCCCGCACCATTCCCGATTTCGCACAGGCAGGATCCTGGGGATCGGCCTCGGCGCGCTGGTCCTGGCCGGCGTCCTGGTCGTCCTGCTGTGGTCGTGGGACTGGTTCGTACCGATGGTCAATTCCCGCGCCAGCGCCGCACTGGGGCGCCCGACCACGGTTGCACATCTGCATGTCCGGCTGGGGCGCGTCGTCACGGCCACGGTCGACGACCTGACCATCGCCCAGCCCAAGGGATTCGAGGACGAAAAGCAGCCCTTCGCCACCGCGCGCCAGGCCAGCGTCTCGTTCGACGTGTGGCGCTATATCTGGCATCGCGCGGTCACGCTGCCCCTGGTCGCGTTCGACGCGCCGAAGCTGGACGTCGTGCGTCGCGCCGACGGCAGCACCAACGCCTCGTTCGGTTCGTCGAAGGGCGCGGGCGGGACACCCGCCCTTCCCGATATCGGGGAGTTGCGCATCACCGACGGCCAGGCCCGGATCGCCGATGCCCGGCTGCGGGCGGACATGATGCTGGCGGTGCACACCACCCCGCCGCATGACGGCGAACGGGGCCAGATCGTCGCCGACGCGCGCGGCCGCTATGCCGCGCAGCCGATCGAGGGGCATTTCGTCGGCGGCGCGCTGCTGACGCTGCTGGATACCGCCCATCCCTACCCCGTCGACCTGACCGTCCATAACGGCCCCACCCTGGCCACGCTGAAGGGCAGCATCGTCAATCCGATGAAATTCGAAGGGGCGCGACTGTTCCTTCATTTTTCCGGCCCCGACATGTCCCTGCTCTACCCGCTGACCGGCATCCCGATCCCCCGGACGCCGGAATATTCGGTCACCGGCACCCTCGATTACGACAGCAAGGCCATCCGCTTCGGCGACATGAAGGGAAAGATGGGATCGAGCGACCTGGACGGCACCATCACCGTCGATCCCCATCCCGCCGTGCCCTTCGTGCAGGCGACCCTGCATTCGCATCGCGTGGACCTGGTCGACCTGGGCGGGTTCATCGGGGCCAATCCCGACAAGACGCCCACGGCGGCGGAGAAAAAGGCCGCCGATGCCGATCCGAACGCGCTGCCGGACACGCCGATCAACATCCCCAAGCTGCGCGCGATCAACGCGCATCTGCTCTATCGCGGCGACCATATCGAGAACCGCCGCACGCCGCTGGACAATATCGACGCCGACATCGCCATCCAGGACGGCGCGATCGACGTCCGCCGGCTGAATTTCGCCGTCGGTAGCGGCACCCTGGCCAGCGTGATCACCCTGACCCCGGCCGACACGGGATTCGCGACCCGGATGCGCATGGATTTCGCGCATATCGACCTGTCGCGCATCATGCAGGCCACCACCGGTTCGGGTGCGAAGGGCATCATCGGCGGCCATGCGACGCTGGAGGCCACGGGCAATTCGGTGGCCAGCCTGCTGGCCCGCGGCAATGGCGGCCTGACGCTGGTGCTGGACCAGGGGGGCGACATCTCCGCCCTGGTGCCCGACGTGCTGGGCCTGCAGATCGGCAATGCGGTTCTTTCCGCGCTGGGCTTTCCGAAGCGGACGGACGTGCAGTGCTTCATCGCCGACATGCCGCTGCGCGACGGCGTGGTGTCGACCAGGACGCTGCTGCTGGAAACCGGGGAGGGCCGCACGCTGGGTCGCGGCACCATCGACCTGCGCCGCAACATCATCGATTATGCGCTGACGACGCGCTCGATCCATTTCTCGGTCGCGGCGCTGCCGGGGGCGTTCCACATCACCGGCCCGCTGAAGAGCCCGTCGGTCCTGCCGGGGGCCGAGATCGTCGGCCGCGCGGCCGCGGCCGCCGGGCTGGGCGTCGTCATGCCGCCGCTGGCCCTGCTGCCGACGATCCAGTTCGGGGTCGGCGACACGTCAATCTGCGCCCGCGCCGTCCGCTCGGCGAACGAGAACCCCGCCGCCGGCATCGCGCCCGGGACGCTGAGCCATCCGCGTGGCGAGCGCCGGCCGGCGGGCCGGCGGGCCGCACCTGCCCCCGCGCCCGCACCTGCCGCGCCGGGCAACGCCACGCCGGGCCCGGCCACGAAGATCGACCCCGCCCGCATCCGCGCCGTCTGGCAGGCCCGCATGCGGCAGGGCCGGCAGGGCGGCGGATGAAGGACAGGCGCGCGGGATCGCCGCCCGACCGAATATCCGGGCGGATTCCTAGAAGACGGGGGGCGGGGCGGGACGGATGATGCCGTCCGTCGGGATCGGTCCGGGGCGGCCCAGGAAATAGCCCTGGGCCTCGGTGCAGCCCTCGACGCCCAGGATGTCCAGCTGCACGCGGGTTTCCACCCCCTCGGCCAGGACGGGAATGTTCAGGCTGCGCCCCAGCGCCAGGATGGCACGCAGGATCGCCTTGGATTCCGGCGTATGTTCCACTTCGGTCATGAAGCTGCGATCGAGCTTGATGCGGTCGAAGGGGAAGGTTCTCAGGGTTTCGAGCGACGAATAGCCCACCCCGAAATCGTCGATGGCGATCGACACGCCCAGCGCCTTGATCTGCTGCAGGGTGTGCAGCGACCGCACCTTGTCCACCACGATGGCGGTTTCCGTCATTTCCAGTTCCAGCCGGCGCGGGTCCAGCCCGGTTTCGGCCAGGATGGCGCTGACGTGGGCGGCCAGATGTTCGTCGCCCAGCTGCACGGCCGAAAGATTGACCGCCACCTTGTAGGGCATGGTCCAGGTCGCGGCCTCGCGGCACGCCGCGCGCAGCACCCATTCCCCGATGGGCACGATCGCGCCGCATTCTTCGGCCAGCGGGATGAATTTCACCGGCGGGACCAGTCCCCATTCCGGATGCCGCCAGCGCAGCAGCACCTCCAGGCCCGTGACCTCGTTGCTGGATACCTTCCGCTGCACCTGAAAATGGAGATGGAACTCGTCCCGTTCCAGGGCCTCCCACAGGGCGGCGGTCATCACGCGCCGGCTGCGCGCGGCCTCGTCCATCTCGGCCTCGTAGAAGCAGATCCGCTCGCGCAGCGCCATTTTGGCCCGGTACATCGCCAGGTCGGCATTGCCCATCAGGGTCTCGGCCGTCAGGGCATCCTGCGGGAACAGCGACACGCCGATGCTGGCATCCGGCCGCAGTTCCAGCCGGTCCAGCGTGATCGGGCGGGACAGGCAGTCCTCCAGCCGGGCGACGAAGGCGTGCAGTTCGGCGATGTCGTCGAACCGCTTGGCCGCCGCGAACTCGTCCCCGCCCAGCCGCGCCACCAGCTCGTCATCAGCCTGCACGCTGCGGATCCGTTCGGCCAGGACCACCAGCACCTGGTCCCCGATGGCGTGGCCGTGCTGATCGTTGATTTCCTTGAACTTGTCCAGGTCGATGCCGATCACCGCCAGCCGTGCGCCGGCGCGGTCGGCCAGCATCAGCTCGCGCCGCAGCACCTCGTTGAAGCGCGCGCGGTTCGCCAGCCCCGTCAGCCCGTCATGATGGGCCAGATAGGCGATGCGCGCGTCGGCGCGCAGGCGCTCGGTCACGTCCTCGTAGGTCGCGACCCAGCCGCCGTCCTCCATCGGCCGCACGGTCACCTGTACCGCCAACCCGTCGCCCAGCTGCAGCTGCAGCTGCCCGCCCTGCCCCGGCGGCAGCAGGGCCGCATGCTGCGCGCAGGCGGCGTCGACCTGCCGCTGCCGCGCCGGCTCGGGCAGGTCCAGCCGGGCGTGGACCGCCTCCAGCAACGCGCGGTGGGTCAGGCCCGGATACACCTCGTGCGCCGCCAGGCCGAACAGCGCGGCGCACCGTCCGTTGGCCAGCACCAGCCGCCCGTCCGCCCCGAACAGGCTCAGGCCCTGGGACATGTTTTCCAGTGCGATATCCAGGTTGCGGCTGACCTGCGTGATCCGGTCGGCCGCTTCCTTCCGCCCGGTCTGGTCGCGGGTGATCTTGACGAAGCCGACCAGTGCGCCATCCGCATCACGCGCGGGGCCCAGCGTCACCCCTGCCCAGAACGACGTCCCGTCCTTGCGATAGCGCCATCCTTCCCGCATCACCGTGCCGTCGCGCGCCTCGGCGAGCATGCGTTGCGGCACGCCGGCCTGCCGTTCCTCGGCCGAATAGAATTCTTCGAAATTACGGCCCAGAATCTCGTCCGCCGCATAGCCCTTCAGCCGCTGGGCACCGACATTCCAGGTGCTGACCCGCCCCTTCGGGTCCAGCATGAAGATCGCATGGTCGTGCACCCCCTCGACCAGAAGCCGGAAACCCATCTCGTGCTGCCAGACCGTCCGTTCGGCCCGCAGGGCGAAGAACGCCGCCGCCACGCCGATCGACAGGACGGCCAGCGCCACCACGCCGATCATCAGGATCATGCCGTGCGGCGATGCCACCGGCCCGTGCGCCGCGCGCGCCATGTCGGACATGGCATGCATGGTGACGGCGGACATGGCGATGAAATGCAGCCCTGCGATCGACAGGGCCAGCAGGGCGGCCGGGATCAATCGTTCCAGGGGCGAGGTCCGCCGGCGGCGCTGCGACATGAAGGCCGCGCTGGACAATCCCCCGCCGACCAGCAGCGACACGACCACCAGCGGGACGTTCCACGACATCCGGTCGGGACCGGTCACGGCGGACATGCCCACGAAATGCATCGCCGCGACGCCCGCGCCGAATATCATGCCCGCCGCGAGGTCATCCACCAGCTGGCGGCCGGGCCGTGCCGTCCGCGCCGACAGGCTGACCGCCAGGCTGGTGGCCAGCACGGCGATCAGCAGCGACAGCAGGGTCGGTCCCAGCACGAAGGACAGGGGCACGCCCGGACGATAGGCCAGCATCGCGGTGAAATGCGTGGCCCAGACCCCGAACCCGCCGGTCGCCCCGGTCGCCCCGATCCAGATCGCGCGTCCGCCGCCGGTCCCACGCCGCGCCCGATCCAGCATCATCAGGGCGACATGGCAGCTGAGCAGGCACAACAGCACAGCCACGGCCGTTCCGAATACATCATGCATCAGAACGACCAAGGTCGGAATCCGCGACATCAAAGGCCCCAGCTCAAGGCAGCGCCGCGCCCGCCCCCTCAAGCCGGCCGGGCGCCGGGGCGCCGTCCAGGAAAGGGTCGGGGCGCGCCGACGAAACAGTTTCGCACGGCATGCGACATATCCCGTTCGCCGGCCCCACGCCAGCCTCCCCCGCCCGCATTCATGCCCGGATTCATGCCGGCGTTCATATCGGGGCGGTCAGCCCAGCAGAGACCGCAGGTGCGAACGTACCGCCGGCCATTCGGGCGCGGTGATGCTGTAGACGCAGGTATCGCGCACGGTACCGTCCTGGGTCCGCGTATGACGGCGCAGGATGCCGTCCAGCCGGGCGCCGATGCGTTCGATGGCGCGGCGGCTGCGCTGGTTCAGGACATGGGTGCGCAGTTCGACGGCAAGGCAGTCCAGGTCGTCGAACGCATGACCCAGCAGCAGGAGCTTGGCCTCGGTATTCAGGGCCGTACGCTGCACCGCGCGGGCATACCAGGTGGACCCGATTTCCACCCGCGGCCCCGCGACGTCGATATTCATGAAGGTCGTCATGCCGGCGATGCGCCGGTCGGGCAGGCTGATGACGGTGAAGGGCAGCATCCTGCCCTCGTCCGCCAGGCGCAGCCGCCGGGCGATTTCCGCCGCCATGCCGTCGGGATCGGGGATGCTGGTGTACCACAATGTCCACAGCGACCCGTCGCGCACCGCCTCGACCAGCCCGTCATGATGGGCTGGGGACAGCGGGACGAGCTGGACATGACGCCCGGTCAGGGTGACCGGGGACAGGCGGCGGGGCAGAGAGTCGGACACGGGATCGGCTCCGGAAGACGCGGGAAGATGCAGCAGTCCCGGGAATGCTAGGGGATTGCGGCCCGGCGGACAGGGCCAGTTGCGCGATTTCCGCCAGACCGCCTGGGACGAGCCGCCGCCGCCCCGGCAACGTCAGGACGACGCGTCGCCGTAGGCAACCGGGGTGGCGTGCCAGCCCGCCGCCCGCTTCGCCCAGAACAGGTCGCGCAGCCGCATCGAGACCGGTCCCGGCCGGTCGTCGCCCGGGACGATGTCGTCGATGCGCGAGACCGGCATGATCCCGCCGGCGGTGGTGGAGAGGAAGATTTCCTCCGCGCCGCGCAGTTCCTGCGCCGTTATCGGCCGTTCGCAATATTCCAGGCCCAGGTCGCGGCACAGTTCGGCGACCGACGCGCGCGTGATGCCTTCCAGCGCGCCCCGGTCGGGCGTCACGACCGCCCCGGCGATCACGGCGAAGACGTTGAATCCCGCGCCCTCGGTGACGTGGCCGTCGGCATCCAGCAGCACGCAGGTATCGGCGCCGCGATCCCCGGCCTCGAACAATCCCTGCGTCAGGTCCCCCCAATGGAAATTCTTGACGGTCGGGTCCACCGACCGGTCCGGGATCCGCAGGGCGGAGGCGATGATGAGATGCGCGCCGCGTTCCTGGATTTCGGGCGGGATGACCCAGACCCACGGAATGGCGAAGGCCGCGATATAGTTGCGGCAGGTGGCCGGGTGGAACCGCTGGCCCGGCAGCGGCCGCCCCCGGAGGCAATCCATGGCGACATAGGCGTTCCGCAGGCCGCTGAGGCGGACACATTCATGCAGGATGGCCCTGATCCGCGCATCGTCCTCGGCGGGGTCCATGCGCAGGGCCTGCATGGACCGGCGGAACCGCGCGACGTGATCGTCCAGCCTGAAGAAGCTGCCGTTCCAGACGCCGACCACGTCATAGGTGACGTCCGACCGCCGGTAGCCCCAGTCGGTGATCGGGATGCGGGCGTCGCGCACCGGCATGAACGCGCCGTCGATATAGGCCGCGCCGTCGGCGAAGGGTGTGTCGCGTGTGTCTGTCATGGATGATCCATCGCTGGTTCGGCGTCCGGCCGACCCCGGTTCGGCAGGGCGTCCGTCGCCGCACGATGTCATATTCCGAGTCCAGAATAAACGGAATCATGCCGACCGCGTCGCGCACGAACCGGACATGCCGGGCACGGCGGGATTATGCGAAACCGCGACATTAAGGTCACGATTCGCCTAAAATCGACAGGGTACGCGGGTATGTCGTCTTTATACCGTAACGTGTCGCATACGTCATGAGAACTGTTCCATTGCCGTTATAGCGTCGACGGCGAAAACACCCCGCCGTCATCCGGCAGGATACGGTGTGAACAATCGGGGTGGGCGACCGGACCGCCTGCCCATGCCGGCGGATGGGATGGCGGCCTGCCCCCGGTTACGGAGAACCAGTGTATGTCGAAAAAAAGACGCCTGTCGGATCTCACATTCGCGACCACGCTTCTGCTGTCCTGCGCCCATGGCGCATATGCCGCGACCACCCCGGCGCCGACTGCCACCCCCCCTGCCAAGGCTGCCCCGCGTGCCGCCGCGACGCATGCCGCCGCACCGCACGCCCCCGCCCGGCGACAGGTCGTGCTGGCGGTCGATGCCGAGGCGATCGACGCCGTGGGGCACCACATCGCCCACGGAACGCAGAACGTCATTTCGGCCGACATGCTGGCGCGCGCGGTCCCCGGCACCAACCCGCTGCAGGTCCTGGCGACACAGCCGGGCGTCAGCTTCGTGTCGGATGACCCGCAGGGCCTGAATACCTGGTCGAACCAGTTCTACATGCACGGGTTCATGCAGAACCAGATCGGCATGACGCTGGACGGCATTCCGCTGGGCGACCAGCAATATCATTCCTACAACGGCCTGAATTCGATCGCCGCCATTTCGTCGGAAAATGTCGGCCGCATGGACGTGTCCATGAGCGCCGGCGCCGAGTCCATTGCCAGCACCAGCAATCTGGGCGGATCGGTGGAATATTATTCCTCCGACCCCAAGATGAAGGGCGGCGCGACCATCGCGCAGACCTTCGGCAGCAACGATATGTTCCACACCTATATCCGGGGGGACAGCGGCGCGCTGAACCAGTCGGGTACCCGCTTCTACGTGTCGTACATGCGCAACGACACCAACAAGTGGAAGGGCGGCGGCAACATGTTCATGCAGCAGGTGAACGCCAAGTTCCTGCAACCGATCGGCGAGAGCAGCAAGTTCAGCATGTATTTCGACTGGTCCGACCTGGACCAGTACGCCTACCAGGACATGTCGTTCGACATGCTGAAGAACGGCGGCTACCGGATCGACAATTTCGTCGGCACGCCCAACGCCTATGCCAAGGCCTATAACTCGGCGCTGAATGCGAACGGCCTGGGCGGCAGCCTGCCGCCGGGCTACAGCAAGATGTCCGACCCGTGGGATGCCTCGTACTATGACGGCGCCACGGTCGAACGCGATTACCTGGGCGGCGCCAACCTGGACCTGCTGCTGACCGACCGCCTGCGCTGGGTCAGCGTCGTCTACGGCCAGGGCGAATATGGCCGCGGCACGTGGGCCAGCCCCTACATGTCCTCGCCCAGCGGCGCGCCGCTGATCGACCAGATCACCGTGCCGAAGACCCAGCGGTTCGGCTTCTCGTCGTCGCTGCATTACGACATCGCGCACAACCATATCCGCGGCGGCATCTGGTACGAGAACTACCATGTCGATGTCGGCCGTTACGCCTATAACGAACCCGTGCTGGGCCAGGGCGAGCCGATCAACTCGCTCGGCTCGCTGCCCCTGCCGTTCGCGACGCTGTGGGCGCAGACCTTCAATTCCAACAGCTTCACCGCCTTCGTGCAGGACACCTACAACGTCCTGCCGAACGTGGCGCTGCATTTCGGGTTCAAGTCGCAGTTGCAGACCGTCACGGCCGGCCAGACGGGGAACCTGCCCTCCTATACCGGCACCGACGCGATCGCCGCGGGCAGCGTGACCACGGCCAAGGCGTTCCTGCCGCATATCAGCGGCGACTGGCATTTCCTGCGTCATAACGAACTGTTCTTCGACGTCTCGGAAAACGTGCAGTCGTTCCCGATCGCCGGTTACAAGCAGGGGCCGTCGCCCTTCGCGGTGACGCAGTCGGCCTATAACCAGATGCAGGCCAACGGCGGCCTGAAGCCCCAGACGGACTGGAACTATGCCGTCGGGTACCGCTACAACGACCGTTACGTCCAGGCGTCCCTGTATGCCTACCATACGGATTTCAGCAACCGCATGCAGCAGATCACGTCCGGTTCGATCACCAACCCGGTCTCGACCGTGGCGAACGTCGGCAGCGTGACCATGAACGGCGTCGACGCCGGCCTGACCATCACGCCCATCACCGGGTTGGCGCTGTACAACAGCATCAGCTACGACCATGCGACCTATGGCGACAACCTGACCCAGATCTCGGGGGGGCAGGCCACCACCTACGCGCTGAAGGGCCAGCAGGTCGTCAATTATCCGCGCTTCATGTACAAGGCCAGCCTGTCCTACCGCTGGCGCCACGCCGATGTCCATGTGGACACCAACTATATGGGCACCCGCAATTTCAGCTATACCGGCGATATGAGGACGCCGGGCTACTGGCTCGAAAGCCTGGGCGCACGCTACCATTTCGGCGACATGGGCAAATATAACCGCACGTTCGGCTTCATGAAGAACCTGACGTTCGAGTTCAACGTCTACAACCTGACCAACACCAAATACATCGCCACCACCGGCGAGAACGGCAACCCGATGATGGGCGACTACCAGTCGTTCCTGGTCGGCGCGCCGCGCCAGTACTACGGCACGCTGCGCGCGGAATTCTGACCGCGCGGCGGCGCGGGCCGTCCCCTTTTCCCCACGCGGGGAGGGGAAGGCCCGCGCCTCTTGACTCGCTTCGTTCCCACCCCAGCTTCCTGGAACCGGGCCGCCGTCGCGGCCCGGCGGACAGGGGGCGTGCTCTCTGATCGCTCCCTGCCCGACGGGCCTACACCGGCGACCGCCCTGGCGGCCGTGCGGCGCGGGTCCCGGCCGCAACCGAAGGGAACGATCCAATGGCTATGCGCAATCTCATGCCCTGGGGACGGGACGAATCCAGGCCGCCGGCGCCGGTCCAGGACCGGCAGGGCGGCCCGTTCCTCAGCCTCCATCGGGAAATAGACCGGCTGTTCGACGATTTCATGCAGAGCTGGGATCCGCGCGGCCCGCGCGGCGGCGCCTGGCCGAGCGTGGAAGTGGCCGAAACCGACACCGAAATCCGCGTGACCGCCGAACTGCCTGGCCTGACCGAGAAGGACATCACGCTGAGCGTCGATAACGGCGTGATGTGCCTGTGCGGCGAACGCCGGCAGGAAAGCGAGGATGCGGCCAGCGGCTACAGCGAACGACGCTATGGCCGGTTCGAGCGGCGTTTCACCCTGCCCCACGACGTGAAGGAGGACGAGGCCACCGCCCGGTTCAACAACGGCGTGCTGACGGTGACGCTGCCGCGCAGCGCGGAGGCTGCCCAGGGACGCCGCATTCCGATCAATGCCGAAACCCAGCACTGATCGATGCCCGCCTGATCCGGCGACAGGCCCGGTGCGACGCGTCCCCGCCGGGGCGCTTCGCACCGGCCAGGGTTGCCCGGCCTGCATTCGGCCGGCCCGCGCTCACCGGGCCCGCATGCCACCGGCGGCATGGCCGGGCGCGGGAATTGGGGTTAGACTGGCGGCATGACGGATTCCGACGCCCTTCATCATTCCCTCCTGACGGTCGATACGCATATCGACATTCCCTGGCCCGACCGGGGCGACATCGGGCAGGACACGGACACGCGGCATGTCGACCTGCCGAAGCTGCGGCGCGGCGGCATCTCGGCAGCCTGCCTGGTCGCCTATGTCGGGCAGGGCCCCACGGACGAGGCCCGCCACGCCGCGGTGGGTCGGCAGGCGCTGGAAATGCTGGACGCGATCGGGCGGACGGCCGACACCGGCATGGCGCGGATCTGTCCCCTGGCCGACCAGATCGAGGCCGCACACCGCGATGGCGTGACGGCCATCGTCCCGGCGGTGGAAAACGGCTATGCGATGGGCGAGGACCTGTCGCTGCTGTCGCAGTTCCGGGCGAAGGGCGCGCGCTACATGACGCTGACCCATAACGGGCACAATGCGCTGGGCGATTCCGCCCGGCCGCTGTCGACCCTGGGCGACAGCGCCGCGCGGCATGGCGGCCTGTCCGGCCTGGGGCGCGAGGCGATCGCGGAGATGAACCGGCTGGGCCTGATGGTCGACGTGTCGCATACCGCGCGCAGCACGATGATGCAGGCGCTGCGCCTGTCGCGCAGCCCGGTCCTGGCCACCCATTCCTGCGTCCGCGCGCTGTGCGACCATCCGCGCAACCTGGATGACGAACAGCTGGACGCGCTGCGTGCGTGCGACGGGGTGATCCACATCACCGCCGTCGACGCCTTCCTGCGCCCGCGCGAGGTCCGGCAGCAGCGCCCCGTCACGGTTGCCGATTATGTGGACCATATCGATTACGTGGCGCAGCGCATCGGCGTGCGGCATGTCGGCATTTCGTCGGATTTCGACGGCGGCGGCACCATCGAGGGCTGGCGCAACGCCGCGCAATCGCCCGCGCTGACGGCGGAACTGGTGCGGCGCGGATATGACCGCGCGCAGATCGCGGCGATCTGGGGCGGCAACTTCCTGCGTGTCCTGCGCGGGGCCGAAGCCGTCGCCGACGCCTGAGCGGCCTGTTCAAGGATGGGGGCCGGCATGCGAGAACGGCCCTTTGACCCCGCCCGGCGTGTGTTTTCGGGCACCGAAGCGCGGCGCCCTTGTGGACCACCCGCCACGAACCGGCCCTGATACCCGTCCGCCCTAGCCCCCGGGCCGCCAAGCGGCTATATCCCCGGGCCAGATTCATCTGCAGACAGGACTGAACATGAGCGCCAGCAGCACCGACTACAAGGTCAAGGACATCTCCCTCGCGGAATGGGGCCGCAAGGAAATCTCGATCGCCGAGGGCGAGATGCCGGGCCTGATGGCGCTGCGCGAGGAATTCGGGGCCAGCCAGCCGCTGGCGGGCGCGCGCATCGCCGGATGCCTGCACATGACCATCCAGACCGCGGTGCTGATCGAGACGCTGACGGCGCTGGGCGCCACCGTCCGCTGGTCGTCGTGCAACATCTTCTCGACCCAGGATCACGCCGCCGCCGCCATCGCCGCGACGGGCGTGCCGGTCTTCGCCTGGAAGGGCCTGTCCGAGGAGGAGTTCTGGTGGTGCATCGAGGCGACCATCAAGGGGCCGGACGGCTGGACGCCGAACATGATCCTGGATGACGGCGGCGACCTGACCGTGCTGATGCACGACAAATATCCCGAGATGCTGGCCGACGTGCGCGGCCTGTCCGAGGAAACGACGACCGGCGTGCATCGCCTGTGGGAAATGGCGAAGAAGGGCACGCTGGCCGTCCCGGCGATCAACGTCAACGACAGCGTCACCAAGTCGAAATTCGACAATCTGTATGGCTGCCGCGAGAGCCTGGTGGACGCGATCCGTCGCGGCACCGACGTGATGATGGCTGGCAAGATCGCCGTCGTCGCGGGCTATGGCGACGTGGGCAAGGGTTCGGCGGCGTCGCTGCGCAATGCGGGCTGCCGCGTGCTGGTGACCGAGGCCGACCCGATCTGCGCCCTGCAGGCCGCGATGGAAGGCTACGAGGTCGTGACGATGGAAAACGCCGCGCCGCGCGGCGACATCTTCGTCACCTGCACGGGCAACGTGGACATCATCACCATCGACCACATGCGCGAGATGAAGCACCGCGCCATCGTCTGCAATATCGGCCATTTCGATTCCGAGATCCAGGTCGAGGCCCTGCGCAACTTCCCGTGGGACAACATCAAGCCGCAGGTCGATGAAATCGTCTTCCCGGACGGCAAGCGCCTGATCCTGCTGTCCGAAGGCCGCCTGGTGAACCTTGGCAACGCGACCGGCCATCCGTCCTTCGTGATGTCGGCGTCCTTCACCAACCAGACCCTGGCGCAGATCGAACTGTGGACCGCCGCCCCCGGCAAGTACGAACGCCAAGTCTACACCCTGCCGAAGCACCTGGACGAGAAGGTTGCCGCCCTGCACCTGGCCAAGGTCGGCGCCGAGCTGACGAAGATGTCGCAGAAACAGGCGGAGTATATCGGCGTTCCGGTCAACGGGCCGTTCAAGAACGACCTGTACCGGTACTGACGGTACCCCCGTCCGGCGGCCTGGCGCCGCCGGACGCCCCATAAGGGAGACCCGACCATGAGCATTTTCGGCGCCATCATGTCCCGCATCTTCGGCCATGCCGAAGCCCCTGCGGCCACCCCCGCCGCCGCCACACCCAGTCCTGACCCCACGGCGCCGGCGCCGGTCGCCGCCCCCGCGCAGGCCGTGGACGTCGCCGCCATCCTGAGCGAGATGGCCGCCAAGTCCGGCCAGTCCCTGAACTGGCGGCAATCGATCGTCGACCTGATGAAGCTGCTGGGCCTGGACAGTTCGCTGGCCGCCCGCAAGGAACTGGCCGGCGAGCTGCATTATACCGGCGACACCAGCGATTCCGCCGCGATGAATGTATGGCTGCACAGGCAGGTCATGCAGAAGCTGGCCGAAAACGGCGGCAAGGTCCCCGACGACCTGAAATGAGCCCCCGGACATGAGCCCGCAGCCGGCACGGCGCGACCCGGTGGAAGAGCGCCTGCCGCCCTGGCAGTTGCTGGTCTGCGGCCTGCAGCATGTCCTGGTCATCTATGCCGGGGTCGTCAGCGTGCCGCTGATCTTCGGGGCGGCCCTGGGCCTGGATCCGGTCCAGCTGATCCTGCTGGTCAATGCCAGCATCCTGACCTCGGGCGTCGCCACGCTGATCCAGACGCTGGGGGTGGGGCCGTTCGGGGCGCGGCTGCCGCTGATCCAGGCCTCGTCGTTCATCGCGCTGCCGCCGATGATCATGATCGCCCGCGACTACGACATGCCGACCGCCTATGGCGCGGTGATCGGGGCGGGGCTGGCGACCTGCGCGCTGGCCCCCTTCGCCAGCCGCCTGACCCGCTTCTTCCCGCCCGTCGTCATCGGCAGCGTCATCACCGTGGTGGGGCTGTCGCTGATGCCGGCGGCGGCGAACTGGCTGGGCGGCGGGCGGCCGGGCGATCCGGGGTTCGGCGCGCCGGCGCACCTGCTGCTGGGCTTCGCGACCCTGGCGCTGACTCTGCTGATCACCGCGCGGGCCACCGGCACCGGCCGCACGCTGGCGATCCTGCTGGGCCTGGCGGGGGGCACCGCCATCGGGGTGCTGACCGGGCAGGCCGATTTCGGTACGGTCCGCCAGGTCGCCTGGGTCGCGCTGCCGCCGGTCCTGCCGTTCGGGCGGCCGGCCTTTCATGTCGCGCCGATCCTGATCATGACCATGGCGATGATGGTGATCCTGGTGGAAACGACCGGAAACTGCCTGGCCGTGTCGCGCCTGGCCGGCCGGGCCGCCACCCGCGACGTCCTGACGCGCACCTATGCCGCCGACGGGCTGTCGACCCTGCTGGGCGGGCTGTTCGGCGGGACGCCCTATAACGCGTTCGCCCAGAATACCGGCCTGATCGCCCTGACGGGCATCCGCAGCCGCTTCGTCGTCGCGGCGGCCGGCGGGCTGATGGTCACGATGGGGCTGTTCCCCCGCCTGGGGGCGGCGGTCGCCTGCCTGCCCCGGCCGGTGCTGGGCGGGTCGGCCATCCTGATGTTCGGCATGACCGCGATGGCGGGGATCCAGGATCTGGCGCGCGTGCGCCTGGGCAGCACGTCGGGCGCGCTGGTGCCGGCGGTGGCGATCGGCGCGGGCATGCTGCCGATGGCCTGCCCCACCCTGTTCGCGCACCTGCCCGGCCCGCTGCGGATCATGACCGGCAGCGGCGTGTTCCTGGCGGCCTTCTGCGCCGTCACCCTGAACCTGCTGCTGTCGCCCGGCGCGGCCGCGGACGCGGAGGCCGCCGACGACGAGGGCGCCACCGCCTTGTCCCCCCGCTGACCCGAGGCCCGCGATGCCCCCTGCCCCGTCCGCCGCCGACCTGGACCTGCTGCGGCAGGCCATCGCCCTGTCCGAGGCGTCCCGCGCCCAGGGGCGGCATCCGTTCGCCGCCCTGGTCGCCGATGCGCAGGGGCGCGTGGTGGCCACCGCCCTGAACAATTCCCTGCCGCCCGAGGGCGACCCGACGCAGCATGCGGAACTGCGCGCGGTGGCGCAGGCGGCGCGGATCCTGGCGCCGGACGAACTGGCGGGCTGCACGCTGTATAGCAGCGCCGAACCGTGCTGCATGTGCGCGGGCGCGGTCTATTGGGGCAATATCCGCCGTGTGGTCTATGCGCTGTCGGAACGCGGGCTGCTGGCGCTGACGGGCACGCATCCGGAAAACCCGACCTTTTCCCTGCCCTGCCGCGAGGTCTTCGCCCGTGGGCAGCACGCGACCGAGGTGCTGGGCCCGCTGATCGAGGACGAGGCCGCGCGCGTGCATGCCGGCTTCTGGTGCGACGGGCCGCCGGAAGGCTGAGTCCGCCCCGCCTTGCCCGGGGTCACCCCGGGCCGCCCCGGGATTGCAACGGGCAGGCGGTCATGCCAAGTGTGCCTTTGCGTCCCGCGCGGTCCCGGATGTCCCCATGCCCGACACGATTGCCCCGACCGATGTCCCCCATGCCGATGGCAGCCTGACCGACGCCGCCGACGGCCTGGTCTGGGCGGTATCGTGCACGCCCGGGCATCGGCCGGTCCAGCTGTCCGCCCGGCAGGCGGCCCAGCGGCTGGACGGCGAGGCGGTCCGGGGAGCCGAACCCGACGGGACGTGGACCTGGCTGCACTACGACGTGGTGCATACCGCCAGCCGCGCCCGCGTCGAGGCCATCGCCCGCCTGACCGAGGAAGCCCGCGCCACCCTGGCCGGAACCGATCGCGGCGCCCGGCTGGAGGCCGAGGGCGACCTGGTCTATGGCGCGCTGCCGGCCTTCGACGACAGCATGCTGGACGATGACACGAACGTGTCGGCCTGGCGCTTCGCCGTCCTGCCGGACCTGCTGATCACCACGCGCCGGCATCCCGTCCCCGCGCTGGGCGCGGCCTATCGCTGGTTGCAGCGCGACGAGACCCCGCGCACGCCGGCCGAGATCGTGGACCGGACGCTGCTGGAATTCGCCGACAGCGTGCGGCGGAACATCGCGACGCTGGACGACCAGCTTGACCGGGCGGAGGATCTTCTGCTCACACTGGACCAGCATACCGATTTCGGCCGCATCAGCGGCCTGATCGGCAAGGTGCGGCGCCGTTCGACGGAACTGCGCCGCGTCATTTCCCCGGTCGACCGGATTTTCCATAGCGAGGATCTCGAATTGCCGGAATGGGCCGAGGACGATATCCGCGACCGGTCGCAGCGCCAGATCCATGCGGCCCTGGACGATCTGCTGGCGTTGCAGGACCGTGCGCGATCCCTGCAGGACGAACTGGCCTCGGGCCAGGCGGAGGAAACCAACCGGCGCCTGTATACCGTGTCGGTCGTGACCACGCTGATGCTGCCGGCCACATTCGTGACCGGTTTCTTCGGCATGAATACCGGGGGGATGTTCCTGGCCAGCGGGGCGATGGGTACCGTCGAGGCCGGCGGCGTCTGCTTCCTGTTCATGGTCATCACCTGGCTGCTGCTGAAATTCGCCAAGCTGCTCTGATCGCCGGGCGCCGATTGCCGGGCCGGGCCCGGCCGGCGGCCCCCCGAACCCCAGACCCAGACCACCCGAACGACAGGCCGGATTCCGGGGCACGATGCCTCGGCAACCGTGAAGGGAAGATCATCATGGACAGCCACACCGAAGCCCCGCATGTCCCGCCCGAGGAACTGGACGGTTTTCCCGTCGCGGCGAAGTCGCTGTTGTCCGAACGGCGCCTGCATACCCTGAAGCAGGGGGACATGTTCGGCGTGTTCGACCAGACCGGCGACATCCTGTTCGGCGACGGCATCGCGGACGGGCTGTATTTCCACGACACGCGCTATCTGTCCTGCCTGTCGATGACGTTGCAGGGCGTGCGGCCGATCCTGCTGTCGTCCACGGTGCGCGAGAACAACGTCCTGCTGTCGGTGGACCTGACCAACACCGACATCGAGGGCCCCGATGGAAGCCCCGAGGGGCGCATGAACCATGACCTGCTGCATGTCCGGCGGTCGCGCTTCCTGTGGAACCATGTCTGCTACGAACGGGTGGAAATCCGCAATTTCGACGTGGAACCCCGGACGGCGCAGCTGGATATCCGCTTCCTGGCCGATTTCGCCGACCTGTTCGAGGCCCGGGGCTCCACCCGGCCGCGGCGCGGCACCCAGCGCCCGCCCGAGGTCGCGGACAACCAGGTCACGCTGTCCTATGACGGGCTGGACAACCGGCGTCGGACGACCGTGCTGCGGTTCTGGCCGCCGCCGGCGGCGCTGGATGCGCGCCATGCCGCCTACCGCTTCGACCTGGCGCCGGGCACGCGGGTCCTGATCCATTACGAGGTCGCGTGCGACCCCGACGGCACGCCGGCGCTGCAACCCAACCGGCGCTTCCTGACCGGCGCGGTCGAGGCGCGGCGGGCGCTGCGCCTGTCCTCGTCGCGCGCGGCGGCCATCGCGACCTCGAACGAGATCTTCAACGAGGCCATCCGCCGCTGCATCTGCGACATCTACATGCTGCTGACGGACAAGAAGACCGGGCCGTACCCCTATGCCGGGGTGCCGTGGTTCAGCACCGCCTTCGGCCGCGATGCGCTGATCACCGCCATGCTGACCCTGTGGCTGGACCCGGAGATCGCACGGGGAGTCCTGAATTACCTGGCACGCCACCAGGCCCGGATCGAAGACCCCGCCGCCGACGCCGAACCGGGCAAGATCCTGCACGAGGTCCGTCATGGCGAGATGGCGGAGCTGGGCGAGGTGCCGTTCCGCCATTATTACGGGTCGATCGATTCCACGCCGCTGTTCGTCATGCTGGCGGGCCAGTACCTGGACCGCACCGGCGACGTCGCGCTGCTGACCACGATCTGGCCGAATATCGAGCGCGCGATCGACTGGATCGAACAGTACGGCGACCGCGACGATGACGGCTTCGTCGAATATGGCCGCCGCAACAAGGACGGGCTGATCAACCAGGGCTGGAAGGACAGCTACGACAGCGTCTTCCACGCCGACGGCACCCTGGCCGAGGGGCCGATCGCGCTGTGCGAGGTGCAGGCCTATGTCTATGCAGCGCGCCGCGCCGCCGCCACCATCGGCCGCCGCCTGGGCAAGACCGCCTATGCCGAACGCCAGGACCATCTGGCCGAGAGCCTGCGCGTCGCCTTCAACGCGCGCTTCTGGATCGAGGACCTGGGCACCTTCGCCCTGGCGCTGGACGGCCACAAGCAGCCCTGCCGCGTCCGGTCGTCCAATGCGGGGCATATCCTGCTGACCGATATCGCGACGCCGGACCGCGTGCCCCGGCTGGTGGAAGGACTGATGAAGCGGTCGTCCTTCACGGGCTGGGGCATCCGCACGATCCCCGAAGGCGAGGCGCGCTACAACCCGATGGCCTATCACAACGGGTCGGTCTGGCCGCACGACAATGCGCTGATCGGGCTGGGCCTGGCCCGTCACGGCTATCGCGACGAGGCCGCGCAACTGTTCCGGGGCATGTTCGATGCCGCCTTCTATACCGACCTGCGCCGCCTGCCGGAACTGTTCTGCGGTTTCACCCGCAACCGGGCGGAAGGCCCCGTCCGCTATCCGGTCGCCTGCTCGCCGCAGGCCTGGGCGGCGGCGACCCTGCCGGCGCTGGTCCAGTCCACCTTGGGCCTGTCCTTCGACCCCGCCACGGTCACGGTGCATTTCGAACGCCCGCGCCTGCCGGACTTCCTCGACGAGATGACGCTGTACAACCTGGAGGTCGGGGGTGACCAGGTGACCGTGCGCCTGGTGCGCGTAGGCGAGGAAGTCGCGATCAACGTCGTGGAGCGCACCGAGACGATCCGGGTCCAGATCTCGACCTGACCCATGCCGTTCGGGGTTCGGGCCTTGCCCGAGCCCCCTTTCACGACCGCGGCATGCCCGGCATGTCTGCCCGAGCATCGGAGCGGAGCGGCCTTCGGGCCGTGAGCACCGACGCACAGGGCAGGCGCGTCGGATCGCCGACAGGCCGGGTCTACGAGCGGGTTTCCGAGGTGTAGGCGTCGAGGACGGTGCCCGACGGCCCATCCATGCGGATGCGTCCGTGTTCCATCCACAGCACGCGCGTGCACCATTCCCGCAGGATGGGCAGGGCGTGGGAGGTCAGAACCAGGATGTCCGCCCCGCGGATCACGCCCGTCAGCCGCGCCCGCGCCTTGTCGCGGAACAGCGCGTCGCCGGCCAGGAACCATTCGTCCATCAGCAGCACCTGCGGCGCGATGGCCGTGGCCAGGCCGAAGCTGAGGCGCACCGACATGCCCGAGGAATAGAGGCGGATCGGCAGGTCGAGGAACGGGCCGAGTTCGGCGAACGCCTCCACATCCTCCTCCAGCCGGCGCAGGGCGGCGTTGTCCAGCCCCATCTGACGGGCGCGGAGCGCGATGTTCTCGCGCCCCGTCAGTTCCGGATTCATGCCGGCCGAGGGCTCCAGCAGCGCGCTGACCGAACCGGTGACCGACACCCAGCCGCCGCCGGCCTCGTAGATCCCGGCCAGGGCGCGCAGCAGGGTGGATTTGCCGGCACCGTTGTGCCCGACCAGGCCGATGCGCTCGCCGGGCCGGATGGCGAAGCTGACGTCCCGCAGCGCGTGGACCAGGATGCGCGACGGGGTATCGGCCTCGATCTCGCCGCCCGTACGCAGGCCGGCCGACCGCAGGGCGGCCAGCGGCCGACGGGCCCGGGCGAACAGCGTCTTCTTCAGCGAGCGCGCCCCGCCATGGAAGACAGGAAACGACAGCGACAGGTTCTGGGCCGTGATCGAGGCACCGGGACGGGACTGCGCCGGATGATGGGACATGGTGCTACACCCAGAACGCCAGTTGGGACCGGCTGCGGGAAAAGACGTACAGGGCGGCCAGGCACAGCAGCCCGCTGCCCAGCCCGGCCTCGGCCCAGATCCGCATCACCGGCACCTGGCCCAGCAGCGGGCCGCGCACGACCTCCAGCAACGGGTAGAAGGGGTTGAGCTCGAACCACCAGTCGCGCCCCTTCATCTGGGACGCCGACCACATCACCGGGGTCACGTAGAACGCGACCTGCACCACGCTGGCGACGATGGGCGGGATATCGCGGAAGCGCGCGCAGATGCTGCCCAGCAGCAGGGCCGCCGCCAGCCCGTCCACCAGCCACAGCGCGATCCCCGGCACCGCCATCAGCATGTCCGCGCCGTGCCAGATGCCGAACATTACGAAAACGCCCAGCGGCACGACGATATTATGGCCGAAGACGATGGCGTTGCGGACCATCATGCGCATCGCCTGCAGAAAAAACGGCAGGCGCACCGAGCGGATCATCCGTTCGGCATCGGTGAAGCAGGTGCAGGCCTCGCCCAGGACGCCGCTGATGCCGACCTGCCACAGGATCATCGACAGCGCCAGGTAGGGCAGGTAGCCGCGCAGGTCGATGTGGAACAGCCGGCCGTAGATCAGCCCCATCGACCCGATCATGATCGCCGAGGACAGGGTCAGCCAGAGCGGGCCCAGCGCCGAGCCGCGATAGCGCAGGCGGATGTCCAGCCAGCCCAGCGACAGCGCCAGCCGCCACATCGCCAGGCCCGCGCCGATATCCCGCAGGGCGGACACGACCCGCCGGACCGGCCGGGGCGGCTGGGCGGCGGGCGGATGGGACATGCCATCCGGCGCGGGGACTTCTGGCAGGATGTTCATGCCCGTTGGCGTTAGCCGATCGGCCGTCCGCCCGCAACCGCCGCAGGCGAGGCCGGATCGGCGGGCGGCAAATGCACCGCGTGCCGCCCGATGCAGGAACGTGACGTTGTTGCGCCAAACTTCGTCCTTCTGTAAAGACTTAGGGTCTGTTCCTTTCCATCGGCCTGAACTTCCGGACGGAATCGAGGCGCAACCGCGATGCAGAGCTGGGTCCCCGCGCCAGATCCCGACTTTCGCCATAATCGGTCCCGAACGTCTGCCCTCTTCACGGCGTGGTTCCCGCGCCCGTCCCAGATGAGCATCCTGATGACCCGATCCACACCCGGTTCCGCCCCCCGTTCCCCCCGGCGCCACAGGGCGGCGGCCGAGGGTACGACACCCCGGGAAACAGCGGAACGGGACGAAGCGACGCGGAACGGGGCGAAGCGGGACCGGGCGAACAAGGGCACGATCGCGGCCCGGGCGTGCGGGGCCATCGGGCTGGCCGGCCTGCTGGCGGCGTGCGCGACGCCGGGACCCAGCCTGCCGGTCACGCAGGAAGCCGCGAATTATCGCGCCCATGCGAAATCCTACTACGCCCCCCCGGGGCCGCCGGACGACCCGTGGGGCCCGTATATCGAAGAAGCATCCAAGCGCTTCGACGTGCCGGATACCTGGATCCGGTCGGTCATGCAGCGTGAATCCGGCGGCCAGCTGTTCCGCAACGGACAGTTCGTGACCTCGGCCCCCGGTGCGATGGGCCTGATGCAGCTGATGCCCCCGACCTATGACGAGCTGAAGGGCGAGTACGGCCTGGGCGACGATCCGTTCAACCCGCACGACAACATCCTGGCCGGCACCGCCTACATCCGGCAGATGTACGACATCTACGGGTCGCCCGGTTTCCTGGCGGCCTACAATACCGGGCCGGGGCGGCTGGACGATTTTCTGGTCCACAACCGCACCCTGCCGCGCGAGACCCGCAATTACGTCGCGGCGATCGGGCCGCAGATCGCGGGCATCACGCCCAACGTCCGATCGCAGGCCGATCTGATGGTCGAGGCCCATGACGTGGCGCGGGGCCATGTCTACCTGGCGGCGCAGACCAGCGCCCAGACCCGGTCCGTCCGCATGGCCTGGGCACGGCGCAACGACCATGGGGCCGGCGACGACACCCAGCCCGTGCAGGTGGCCGAGGCCCCGCCCGAAACCGACCGCATGCCCGCCCCCGCCTATACCGGCTGGAAGAGCGTGACGCCCGCCGGGGACGGGGGGCCGGCCGACAGCGTGCGCGCCGCCTGGGCCGCCCGGGCGAAGAAGGACGGCGAATCCGAGGTCCCGGCGGCCACGACCGAAATCGCCGCCGCCCCGCCGCCCGAGACCCCCACGCCATCGCCGGCCGCCCCGGGTTTCCATCTGGTGAACCCGGCCATGGCCGAGCCCGCGCCGCTGCTGCGCCACGGCAGCATGGCCCCGGCGCCCCGCGACTGGGCGATCCAGGTCGGGGCCTTCGGCACGCCGGCCATGGCATCGCAGGCGGCGGGGCATGCGCGCACCCTCGCGGTGTCGCTGCTGGGCACGGCGCGCCCGCAGGTCGCCAGCGTGCAGGTGACGCGCGGGCATCTGTATCGCGCGCGTCTGACCGGCCTGTCGCATGACGCCGCGGTCGAGGCCTGCCGCCGGCTGGCGCAGGGCGCGGACAATTGCGTTGTCATTTCCCCCGATTCACGGTCCTGATCGCCTGAGTTTTCCCGCCCGGAGGGCGCCTGATGCCTCGTACCCCGTTCCCGATATGCCCGGTCCTGCGACGCTGGACCCGGCTGGGCATCGTCCTGCCGGCCACGCTGGCGATGGCCTTCATGGCCGCGACGTCGTTCACGCCCGCGCGGGCCGCCCTGCCGACCGGCAGCACCGCCCCGTTGTTCGATACCCAAGCCAGCCTGGGCGGCAAGGAATTCCATTTCACGCTGGCCGACGCCCTGCGTCACGGGCCGGTCGTGCTGTATTTCTATCCCGCCGCCTTCACCCGGGGCTGCACCATCGAAGCCCATGATTTCGCCGATGCCATGGACGAATTCAGGGCGCTGGGCGCCACCGTCATCGGCGTATCGATGGACAAGATCGAGACGCTGGACAAATTCTCGGTCAGCGAATGCCGCAGCCGCTTCGCGGTCGCCTCGGACGCCACGGGCAAGATCGCGACAGCCTACGATTCCAAGATGCCGCTGGTCCGCTATGCCAGCCGGACGTCCTACGTGATCGCGCCCGACGGGCGCATCCTGTTCGCCTACAGCGCCATGGCGCCGGCGGGACACATCACCGGCACCCTGGCGGCGTTGCGGGACTGGAAGAAGACGACCGGGGCGAACTAAGCCCGGCGTCCGGCAGGATCGGGCTCCGCCCGAACCCGGCAAGGGCCCCGGCCCTTGCATCCCATTCGTTTTGTCAGTCCCGGGTTTCCAAAGGGCTATGCCCTCTGATGGGTCAAGGGCAACGCCCTTGCCTTCGCTTCACCGGCCCAAGACCGACAGGCAGCGGTCGCGCACGCTGCGCAGGCCGGCGTCGCGCACACGGCGCAGGGCGGCGCGGGCACGGCGGGCGTATCCCTTGATGTCCGGGACCTCGTCATGTCCGAACGGACGGGCACAGACGGATTGCGGATCCAGCGCCGGGTAACGGGCATCCAGCGTTCGCAGTACCAGCCGCGCGTCCTGCGGCAATGCCAGCGCCAACGCCGTCGTCACCTGGGGGCCGCTGTCGGAATCCAGCCCCGGCGCCATCTGGGGCACCAGCGCCATCCAGGCCGGATCGGCCGCGGCGATCCCGGCGGTGACCGTATCGAAATCGTTGGAATCATTCAGGTTGCCCACGGCCTGCGCCGCACCGTCGGCCCTGATCGCCGCCGCCACCCCGGCAGGCGTCGGATCGCCGGAAGCCGGGCCTGCCGCCCGCCCGGGCGCGGCAGGAACAGCCAGAAGGGCCAGGCAGAGGATCGGTCCGAACTTTCGCATCACATTATCATGAGCGATGCGGGCGTTCTTGGGAAGCGAAGGCTGGGGAAAGGTTGGGCATTGCCCGAACCTGCCTGGCCCAAGGCCCTGGCCCCGATCATGGATCAGGGCACTGGCCGCTCCCGGCAACCGGATCTCCCCGGGCCGCGTGGGAGACAGGACCCATCTAGCTGGCGGAATCGATGACCACCAGCGTGTCGCCGGCGATCGGGGTGGGCGTGCGGCCTCGGGGCAGCAGCGCGCGGAAGCGACCGTCATAGCTGGCCGCCTGTTCGTACAGCGCGTCCAGCAGGCCGTGGCGGTCCATGAAGACGTTCAGCGCCGCCGGGATCCGCACGCAGCCCTCCGACGCCGGGCGGCCGAGGCGGGATTCGAGGAAATCCGGGTCGGTGGCATGGATTTCCAGCCGGATCTGGGCCCTTTCCCGGCTGGGCAGCCAGCCTTTTTCGGTCCATTGCCAGCCCAGGTCCCACACCCGCATGCCCTTGGCGCCGATGCCGCGAATGCCGTGTTCGTTGCGGGTGCCCAGCGCGCGATAGCCGAGGCGGTCGGGCGAGTTCACGAACACGCCGGTCGGGGTGAGGTAGTAGAATTTACGTCCCGCCTGCCCCGTCGAGACGCGGGTGCCGCCCAGCACCTGCCACGCCCCGTCCCCCGGCAGGGCCAGGATGAAGCAGACCGTCTGCACCCGGGGATTGCGGTCCACCACCATCAGCACCTGCGCCCGGTCGACGATCGCGTCGCCGCGCGCCAGCTGGTCCCGCGCCAGGCGGATCCAGTCCGCCGCACGGTCGGGGGGCAGGGTCATGAAATGAGGAATGTCGCGCTGCATCGCCGCCGCGAGGCGGGTGGCCTCCGCCCGGGCCGCGTCGTCATCCAGCGACGGCAGCGGCGGGATGTCGATGGCGGGATTTTCCTCGGCGGGCGAGGCGATGGCGACCGGACCGACGCCGCCCCCCGTCACCGGCGACCCGGCATGGGTGGGGGGCGCGCAGCCCACCAGACCGACGGCCATGAGTGCCCCCGCCACCGGATAAACAATCCGCATGCGCCCTCGCCAAGATCGACCTGCCGATATCATGACGCAGGACAGGCCGCCGCGTTCCCGGCAGGCCGCGAACCTGCCAAAGGGCATGGCCCTTCGGACACCCGGGATGTCGTGAACGACGGGGATGCAAGGGCCGAGGCCCTTGCCTGGTTCGGGCGGAGCCCGACCTTGTATGCGGCGGCGCCCCGTGACGCGCGTATCAGATGTGGATCGCGCGCTTTTCCACGTCCAGGGCCGCTTCCTTCACGGCTTCGCTCAACGTCGGATGGGCGTGGCAGGTCCGGGCGATGTCTTCGGACGAGGCGCCGAATTCCATCGCCAGGGTGGCCTCGGCGATCAGTTCGCCGGCGCCCGGGCCGATGATATGCACGCCCAGGACGCGATCGGTCGTGGCATCGGCCAGGACCTTCACAAACCCGTCGGTCATGCCCATGGCGCGGGCGCGGCCGTTGGCGGTGAAGGGGAACTTGCCGACCTTGTAGGTCACGCCGGCGTCCTTCAGCCCTTCCTCGGTCTGGCCGACGGTCGCGACCTCGGGCCATGTGTAGATCACGCCGGGGATGGCGTCATAATTCACATGCCCGGCCTGGCCGGCCAGGATTTCCGCCACCGCGACGCCTTCGTCCTCGGCCTTGTGGGCCAGCATGGGGCCGGCGATCACGTCGCCGATGGCGTAGATGCCGGGCACGCTGGTCGCGTAATGGGCGTCGGTGACGATCCGGCCGCGCTTGTCCAGCGCGACGCCGGCCTCGGCCAGGCCCATGCCGCCACTGGCCGCCGTGCGGCCGATGGCCAGCAGGACGATATCGGCCTCCAGCGTCTCGGCCTTGCCGCCGGCGGCGGGTTCGACCGTCAGGATGACGCCCTTGTCGGTCTTCTCGGCCTTGGTGACCTTGTGGCCCAGCTTCATCTGCAGGCCCTGCCGGGTCAGGATGCGCTGGAACTGCTTGGCGATCTCGTTATCCGTTCCGGGCACCAGGCGATCGAAATATTCGATCACCGTGACCTCGGCGCCCAGGCGATGCCAGACGCTGCCCAGTTCCAGCCCGATCACGCCGCCGCCGATCACCACCAGCTTCTTCGGCACGGACGACAGTTCCAGTGCACCGGTCGAGGTCACGATCGTCTTCTCGTCGACCTCGACGCCCGGCAGGCCGGCGCTGTCGCTGCCGCTGGCGATCACGATATGCTTGGCCGTCACCGGCTTGCCATCGACGGTGATCCGCCCGGTGCCCTCGACCTTGCCGGTGCCCTTCAGCCAGGTGACCTTGTTCTTCTTGAACAGGAATTCGACGCCCTTGACGTTGGCCTCGACCACCTCGCCCTTGCGGGCCATCATGCGGGCCAGGTCCAGCTTGACCCCGTCGATCAGGATGCCGTGCCCGGCATAATCATGCGTCGCGGCATGATAGTTCTCGGACGATTGCAGCAGCGCCTTGGACGGGATGCAGCCGACATTCAGGCAGGTGCCGCCCAAGGTCGCACGCTTTTCCACGCAGGCCACCTTGAAGCCAAGCTGCGCCGCGCGGATGGCGCAGACATAGCCACCGGGACCGGCGCCGATGACGATGACGTCGTAGTCGGTTTCAGCGGGCGGGGCCACGGCCGGCGCGGCCGCCGGGGCCGGGGTTGCGGGGGCGGCCGGGGCTGCGGCAGGCGCTGCCGCCTTCGCCGCGGGCTTGGCCGGGGGGGCGCCGGCGGCACCCTCGGCGACCGTGGTCAGCACGGCGCCGACCTCGACCTCGTCCCCCTCGGCCACGGCATGGGCGCCGAGCGTGCCGGATGCGGGGGCCGCGACCTCGACACTGACCTTGTCGGTTTCCAGTTCAACGACCGGTTCATCGGCAGCAACGCTGTCGCCCGGCTGCTTCAGCCACTTGCCGATCGTCGCGGTGGTGACGCTCTCGCCGAGCGTCGGCACCTTGATTTCAATAGTCATATTCATGTCCTGCGTTCGATGCATCGGATGGATCGACGGGCCGGATGAGGTCACCCGGCCCGGCGCGGCGCATCAGACCTCGAGCAGCAGACGACGCGGATCTTCCACGTTCTGCTTGACGCGCACCAGGAAGCTGACCGCCTCCTTGCCGTCGACGATGCGGTGATCATAGGTCAGGGCAATGTACATCATCGGCCGGATCACGACCTGGCCGCCCACGGCGACCGGACGATCCTGGATGGCATGCATGCCCAGGATGCCCGATTGCGGGGCGTTGACGATCGGCGTCGACATCAGGGAACCGTAGATGCCGCCATTGGTGATCGAGAACGTGCCGCCCGACAGTTCGTCCAGCTTCAGCGACCCGTCGCGCGCGCGCTTGCCGAAACCGGCGATCGCGCCCTCGATGCCCGCGAAGCTGAGCTTGTCGGCGTCGCGGATGACGGGAACGACCAGGCCGTTCGGGCCGCCGACCGCGATGCCGAGATTGACGAATTCGCGATAGATGATGTCGTCGCCGTTGATTTCCGCGTTGATCGCCGGAAATTCCTTCAGCGCCGCAATGGCCGCCTTGGCGAAGATCGACATGAAACCGAGCTTCACGCCGTTATGCTTCTTCTCGAACGCCTCGCGATATTCGGCACGCAGGGCCTTGGCCGCGCTCATGTCCACCTCGTTGAAGGTGGTCAGCAGGGCGGCGGTGTTCTGCGCCTCCTTCAGGCGGCGGGCGATGGTGCGCCGCAGGCGCGTCATCTTCACCCGTTCCTCGCGCGGGTCGTCGGTACGCGGGGCGACCGGGGCCGCGGCCGGGGCGGCGACGGGCGGCTGCGCCAGGAAGGACAGGACATCGCCCTTGGTGACGCGGCCGTCCTTGCCGGTGCCGGTGCCGACCTGGGCCGGGGACAGGCCCTTTTCGGTCAGCATCTTCTGCGCCGACGGCATCGGCGCATGGGCCGCGCCCTGCGCCACGACGTCGGACGGCGGCGTAGCCGGACGGGCGACCGGGCCGCTGGTCGTCGGCTGGGCCTGGACGCCGGCGGGGGCCTTCGGGGCCTCGGCCGTCTTCTTGGGCGCGGGGGCCGCGGCGGCAGGCTTGGCGGTGCCGCTGCCGGCCTCGACCGAGGCCAGCACGGTCCCGACCTCGACCTCGTCGCCTTCGGCGACCATCTGCGGGCCCAGCACGCCGGCTTCGGGCGCGGCGACCTCGACGCTGACCTTGTCGGTTTCCAGTTCCACGACGGGTTCGTCGGCCGTCACCGGCTCACCCGGCTTCTTCAGCCATTTTGCAATGGTGGCGGTCGTCACGCTCTCGCCCAGAGTCGGTACCTTGATCTCGGCAGACATCTTTTCTTTCCAATCCCCCTGCCGGACAGATCCGCGTGCTGGACCGGGGCATGAACCGCGTATCCCTTGCCCATCGTCTGCCGGCTTGTGCACTCTCATACCAGATTGATGCCGGAACGGCGCGATCACCGTCCCGGCGGACTTGTCGTGCCCCGGACCTCCGGCCGGGGCGCCCGTTCACCCGACGCCCAGCGCCTGATTGACCAGCGCCGCCTGTTCAGCGGCATGGATGCGGGCCAGGCCGGTGGCCGGGCTGGCCGCGGCGATGCGCCCGACATAGACCGGCCGGCCGCCCTTGCCGCCTGCCTTGGCCATCACGCCCTCGATCCGGCGATCGACGAAGCACCAGCCGCCCATGTTCTCGGGCTCTTCCTGGCACCAGATGACCTGGGCCTTGGGATAGAGCGCCAGTTGCTCGGCCAACAGCTTTTCGGGGAACGGATAGAATTGTTCCAACCGCAGGATGGCAACCTTGTCCAGCTTGCGCTCCCGCCGTTCGGCCAGCAGGTCGTAATAGACCTTGCCCGAGCAGATCACGACCCGTTCGACCGCGTCGCCGTTGGCGATGGGATCGATTTCGCCGATGACCGGGCGGAAGGTCGTTCCCGAGGCGAAATCCTCGAGGTTCGAGACCGCCAGCTTGTGACGCAGCAGCGATTTCGGCGTCATGATGACCAGCGGCTTGCGGTAATCCAGCTTCTGCTGGCGGCGCAGCGCATGGAAATAGTTGGCCGGCGTGGTGATATTGCACACCCGCATGTTGTTCTCGGCACAGAGCTGCAGGAAACGTTCCAGGCGGGCCGAGGAATGTTCCGGACCCTGCCCTTCGTAGCCGTGCGGCAGCAGCAGCACCAGACCGGACATGCGCAGCCACTTCGTTTCGCCCGACGCGATGAACTGGTCGATGATGACCTGCGCGCCGTTGGCGAAATCGCCGAACTGCCCTTCCCACAGGACCAGGGCGTTCGGATCGGCCAGCGAGTAGCCATATTCGAAGCCCAGCACGCCGAATTCCGAAAGCAGCGAGTTATAGACCTCGAAGATGCCCTGGCCGGCGTCGATGTTGTTCAGCGGCGCGTAGGTGTTCTGGTTGATCTGGTCGATCAGGACGGCATGGCGCTGGCTGAACGTGCCACGCTGGCAATCCTCGCCGGACAGGCGCACCCGGTATTTTTCCAGCAGCAGCGAACCGAAGCCCAGCGCCTCGCCGGTCGCCCAGTCGATGCCTTCGCCCGACTTGAACATCGCGGCCTTCGCCTTGAGCTGTCGGGCGATTTTCGGATTGATGTTGAAATCCGACGGCGCGGTGCTCAGCGCGTCGCCGATCTTGCGCAGGGTCTCGACCGCGACGCCCGTGGCGGGCTCGGCGTCGGTCTGGCCCACCGGCGGCGGCTTCAGCCCTTCCCACGACCCTTCCAGCCAGTCGGCCTTGTTCGGCTTGTAGGTCTGGGCGGCCTGGTAGGATTCCTCCAGCTTGTTCTGGAAGACGTCCCATGTTTCGGACGCCTGCGCCTCGGTCACCACGCCTTCGCGGACCAGGCGGTCGGCATACAGGGTGCGGACCGTCGGGCGGGCGGCGATGGCCTTGTACATCGTCGGCTGGGTGAAGGCGGGCTCGTCCGATTCATTATGGCCGTGCCGGCGATAGCCGACGATGTCCAGCACGATGTCGGTCGCGAATTTCTGCCGGAAATCGGCGATCAGCCGCGCGCAGTACACGACGGCCTCGGGCTCGTCGCCATTGACGTGCAGGATCGGCGCCTGCACCGCCTTGGCGATGTCCGTGCAGTACAGGCCGGAAAAGGCGTGGGCGGAGACGGTGGTGAAGCCGATCTGGTTGTTCACCACGATATGGATGGTGCCGCCGGTGCGATAGCCGATCAGCTGCGACATCGCCATCGTCTCGTACACCAGGCCCTGGCCCGCGAACGCCGCGTCACCATGCAGCAGCAGCGCCATGTGGCGGCCGCGGGCGTGCGGGTCGTCGCCGTCCTGGGCCGCGCGCACCTTGCCGACCACCACCGGATCGACCGCTTCCAGATGCGACGGGTTGGGCTGGAGCGAGATATGGACCGGATTGCCGTCGATATCGACGTCGGTCGAAGTGCCCAGATGGTATTTCACGTCGCCCGAGCCCTGGACGTCATCGGGCTTGAAGGACGCGCCGGCGAATTCGCTGAAGATCGCGGTATAGGGCTTGCGGACCACGTTCACCAGCGTGTTCAGGCGGCCGCGATGCGGCATGCCGATCGCCACCGACTTCACGCCGTCCTTGGCCACCTGGTCGATCACCGCATGCAGCGCGGGGATGGTGACGTCCTCGCCTTCCAGGCCGAATCGCTTGGTGCCGACATAGCGCTTCTGGCAGAAGGCCTCGAAGCCCTCGGCCTCGGTCAGATGGCCGAGGATGACCTTCTTCTGCTCGGCCGAGGCGCCGGCACGCCAGTTGTCGCCTTCCAGCCGCACCTGCAGCCAGTTGCGCTGCACCGGGTCCTGGACATGCATGAATTCGGCACCGATCGGACCGCAATAGACGCGGCGCAGCGCGTCGAGCACCTGCGCGATGGTCGCGGTCTGCGTCCCGATCAGGTTGGCGACGATATGCCCCAGATAGATCGGCCGGTCGAGATCCTCCGGCCCGAATCCGTAGGTCGCCGGGTCCAGGTCGGCATGGGGCTTGGGGATCTGCAGACCCAGCGGATCCAGCCGGGCCTCCAGATGGCCGCGCACGCGATAGGCGCGGATCAACTGCGTCGCGCGCAGGCTGTCATCCGCCGCCGCATGCAGGCTTTCGACCGAAGCCGGGGCCCCCTTCGGGGCAGCCGGGGCGGCCTCGGCGCCGTCGATCATCGACAGGCGCGGCGACCACGAGGCCCCCTCCGCGTCATGCAGGACCGCGGCGCCTTCCTCGTCCATTGCCGAGAACAGGGAAGCGAAGGAAGGATCGACGCTGCCGGGATCGGACACCCAGCGGGCGTACAGTTCGGCCAGATAGGCCGTGTTGGCGCCGCTGAACGCGGTCGACAGGATATCTACGCCCGCCATCTTGAAGACATCTCCTCATTGACGGCCTTGCCGGCCGCGTCATTGTCCGGTTGCGCCCCGTAGCCGCCGATCGTGACGGAATTGGGGAACGAAACCGATTGTGCTCTCAACCCTAGCGTCACCTTTTGCGGTCCGCCGCCGTCTTTCGCCACGGTCAGGATTGCTCCACGCGCATGCTCACCTTTACGTTTTCACCATGGCATGCCCACGGTGCGCCCGGCGGACCGCAAAACGGGACCGGTCATACCCAAGCAAAGAGCGCACCACTTGCCTACCGCCCGGCCAGTCACAGCCACTTCATAAGCGTCACGATGCCGTGACCGGCGGGAACGCGCGGCCGCGCCCCGAACACCACCCCCGCCGGCGATCGCGCCCGCGCGGTGCTGATCGAAGGCAGATGATGAATATGACGGCATATTCTGCATGTTTTTTGCCACGGGATGTTCCGCCGGGGTCAGGCAGCCGGCATGCCGCGCCCATCACATATCGCCGAACACCGAAGCGGAACGGCCCTGTCGGCCGTCCGCCGCAGCGCGCAGGAAACGCGCGTCGGATCGCCGCCAGCGCGCATTTGCAAACAGGCTCTCAGGAGAGGTGGGGGAGGTCGAGATAGGCGGCGCTCTGCATTTCCTCGAGGCGGGAGGCCGTGCGTTCGAAGGCCTGCGCGCCCTCGCCGTGCTGGTAGATCGCGTCGGGCTGGTCCTCGGCCGAGGCGAACAGCTTCACCTTCTGCTCGTACAAGGTGTCCACCAGGACGATGAAGCGGCGGGCGACGTCGAAATTGTCGGGACCCAGGCGGGGAATGTCGTCCAGGATCAGCGCCGGGAACCGCGTGGCCAGCGCCAGGTAGTCGCCGGCCCCCAGCGGCCGGCCGCACAGCGCGGAGAACGAAAAACGCGCGATGGGGCCGGCGGCGACGGGGACCGCCAGTTTCCGGCCCATGATGTCCAGCGTCACCGGGCGCACCGGCGCGCCGTCCGCCAGGCGCATGAAGATCGAATCCAGTTCCTGCGCCGCGTCGGGACCGGGGGGGACGATCCATGTCGTCATGCCGCGCATGCCGCCGCGCCGGTAGTCGCGCGGGGAATCGAGCACCACCGTGTCCACCTCGCGCTGGATCACGGCGATGAAGGGACGGAAGGCGTCGGCGCCCGGCCGGTTCTGGAACAGGTCCTGCGGCTGGGTGTTCGAGGTGGCGACCACGACCACGCCCTCGGCGAACAGATATTCGAACAATCGGCCCAGGATCATCGCATCGGCGATGTCGTTCACCTGGAATTCGTCGAAGCACAGCAGCCAGGCCTCGTCCGCGATGGCGTGGGCCAGCGGCGGGATCGGGTCGGTCAGTTCGGGATGCGCGCGCTTCATGGCGTGCAGGCGCTGGTGCACGTCCTGCATGAAGCGATGGAAATGCACGCGTTTCTTGTGTTCGACGGGCGCCAGTTCGAAGAACAGGTCCATCAGCATCGTCTTGCCGCGCCCGACCTGCCCGACCATGTAGACGCCGCGCGGCCGGGGCGCCGCGGCGGCCCGGGCCTGCAGCCCCAGCCGTGCTTTCAGCCCGCCCAGCAATCCGCCCAGCTTCCCCTGCGCCGCGGCCTGCCGCACCACGGGATGATAGCCCGGAAGTTCCCGCCACAGCCGGTCCAGCCGCGCGGCGGCCTTGGCCTGTTCGGGATCCGGGGCCAGCAGGCCCGCATCCACCCGTGCCCGATATGCGCCGAGCGGCCCCGTTCCGGGCGGCAGGTGCAGGTCGGAGGCGAAGGACGAAAGGATGGTTTCCATAACAACGCCGATAGCGCCGGCAACGGATGGCAGCAAGGGCATGCACTCGCCAAACCGTGTCGTGACAGGGCTGCTCTCCATCTGGTGAACTCGGGCCCTGTCCGAACGACCGGAAATGGGAGCTTTTCGCAATGATCGACTGGTCCGCCTACCGCCAGTATCTCGGCCAGAGCGTGCCGGTCCTGGCCAGCCTCAGCCCCGGCACGGTCGAGGGCCTGACGACACTGGACAATGCGGGCCCCGCCACCGGGCATCTGGACGCCCGGACCCGCGAACTGATCGCGCTGGCGGTGGCCGTGACCACGCGGTGCGACGGATGCATCGCCGTCCATTCCAAGGCCGCAATCGACGCCGGCGCGACGAAGGAGCAGATCGCCGAGGCCCTGGGCGTCGCCGTGGCGCTGAATGCCGGGGCCGCCGTGGTCTATTCCACCCGTGTGCTGGACGCGGTGTCGAAGCTCACCTGACCGGGCTGCCGAGCGCGCCTGGGCGACGCCCCTTGGCGCGCGGCCGAACGGGGACTAGCATTGTCGGCCTGGCCCAACTGCCCGTGCAGGTTCCATGACCGTCCCGACCCCGATCCGTCCCGACTATGCCGCGCTGGAGTCCGCCGCCGTCAGCACGGACCCGTTCGCGCATGTCGTGGTCCCGCATTTCATCGGGCGGGACGATCTGGCGGCGCTGGTCGCGTCGATGCCGGACCTGTCTTCCGGCGGGTCCTTCCCGCCCGGATCCCTGACGCTGGCGCCGCTGGTGCGCGGCCTGGTGGCGGAAATGGAGGGGCCGCGCCTGCGCGACGCCATCGCGCGCAAATTCGGCCTGGACCTGGACGGCGCGCCGACCATGCTGACCCTGCGCGGCCGCACGCGCGAGAAGGACGGCCGCATCCATTGCGATTCCGTGGCCAAGCGGGTGACGGTACTCCTGTACCTGAACCCGGCCAGCGAATCCTGGGCGCGGCAGGAGGGCTGCCTGCGCCTGCTGCGCGGGCCGGACGATGTCGAGGATTATGCCGCGGAAATCCCGCCCGTCGACGGCACCCTGCTGGTGTTTCCCAATGGCCCGACGACCTGGCACGGCCACCGGCAATATGTCGGCCGGCGCTATACCATCCAGTTGAACTACATGGAAAACGACGCCAAGGCGCGCAGCGAGATGCGGCGCCATCGCCTGTCGGCGCTGGCCAAGCGGCTGTCGCACGCGGCCTGATCTTCCTGCCTGACCGCTGCCCCGAAGCGGCCGTGATTCGGACATGATCGCGGCCGATAGGGCAGGTTCAAGACGTTTCTGGAAAAGGAGCCCCTCCATGCGGGTTCGACCCCTGTCTTTCTTTCTGGCCACGCTGTGCCTGACAGGCACGATCGCGACGACGAACGTGCCCGGTGCCGCCATGGCCCGACCCGACGGCCATTATGACCGCGGCGGACACGGCAACTGGGGCCATGGCGGTGGCGGACATTACGACCGGCGTGGCCCCGGATGGGGCGGTGGCGGCGGCTATCGCCGTCACGGATCGGGCGTCGGCATGGCGGTCGGCGCCGGCGTCGCCGGCCTGGCGGTGGGCGCGCTGCTGGGCGGGGCGCTGTCCTCGCAGGCCGCGCCGCCGCCCGGCGCCTATTATCCGCCGCAGCAGGAACCCCCGCCGCCGCCGCCGGCTTATTACCCGCAGGCGTCCTACGGTCCGCCGCCGTACTGAATCCGGCCCGGCCGTCCACGCCTCTCTTCTGACCCGAATCACGGGAGTCACCCTGTTCATGACCGTTCGCCGGTTCTCGACCCTCGCCGCCCTTGCCCTGCTGTCGTCGCCCGCGCTGGCGATGGCGGCCGATGCCCCCGCCCCGACGCCCGCCGGCACCGCGCCGGCCGCAACCACGCCCGCCGCGGCGCCCGCGTCATCGGTGCCGGCGCATACGCCCCGCGACCAGACGCCCGACCAGGTGGAGGCGCATATCGCCAGCCTGCATCAGCAGCTGGCCGTCACGCCGGCGCAGGAGCAGCCCTGGGGGGCCTTCGCGCAGCTGATGCGCGACAATGCCGAACGTTTCCACGACGCCATCGCCCAGCGCCGCGACAGGCTGCCGAGCATGAGCGCCGCGGACAACATGCAATCCTATGCCGACCTGGTGACCCAGCGCGCGCAGGACCTGCAGGCGCTGAACATGGCGTTCCGCACGCTGTACAACAGCTTCACCGACGTACAGAAGAAGCAGGCCGACACGCTGTTCCGCCAGTCGGACCAGCACGCCGCGGCCGGCACGGCCACCACGGCCCCCGCGAAATAATGACAAGGGAGGGACCGGAGCACCGGTCCCTCCCCCGGTCGGCCGCCCCCGCTCAGATCCCGTCCAGCGGGTACCAGGCCCGCCCGTCCCGCGCCAGCAGCGCGTCGGCCCCGGCGGGCCCGGTCGCACCGGCGGGATAGAATTCCAGATCCTGCGTCGACCGGGCCCAGGCCTGCAGGACCGGATCCACCGCCGCCCAGGCGGCGTCGATATTGTCCGCGCGCTGGAACAGCGTCGCATCCCCCGTCAGGCAGTCGTACAGCAGCGTTTCGTACCCGACGTTGGGTTGCAGATCGAACGCGTCCTCGTACCGGAAGCGGACCTGCACGTCCGCCAGGTCCATCGCCGGGCCCGGGCGCTTGGCCGCCATCTCGATCGTCAGGCCCTGGGCGGGCTGGATGTTCACGATCATCCGGTTCGGCGGCAGGGCGGCGGTTTCGGTGCCCCGGAAGATCGCGACCGGCGGTTTCCTGAACTGCACCACGACCTCGGTCCGGCGGCCGCCCAGCGACTTGCCGGTGCGCAGATAGAAGGGCACGCCCGACCAGCGCCAGTTGTCGACATGCAGTTTCAGCGCGACATAGGTTTCCGTCACGCTGTCCTTCGCCACGCCGGGACTGTCGCGATAGGCCGTGACCGGCCGGTCTTCGACGGTGCCGGCGCCATACTGGCCGCGCACGGCGTCGCCCGGATCGACGGGCCGGACGGATTCGAACAATTGTTCCTTGGCGGTACGGACGGTGTCGGCGGAAAACGAGGCCGGCGGTTCCATCGCCACCATGGCGAACAGCTGGAACAGATGGTTCGGCACCATGTCGCGCAACGCGCCGGTGGGTTCGTAGAACGCGCCGCGCTGCTCCACCCCGATGGTCTCGGCGGCGGTGATCTGGACGTGATCGACGTACTCGTTGCGCCACAGCGGTTCGAAGATCAGATTGCCGAAGCGCATGGCCAGGATGTTCTGGACCGTTTCCTTGCCCAGGAAATGGTCGATCCGGTAGATCTGGCGTTCGTCCAGCACCGACAGGACCTGCCGGTTCAGCGCCCGCGCGGTCTCCAGGTCGGAACCGAAGGGCTTCTCGATCACCACGCGGCGAAATGTCTCGCCCTGTTCGGCCGTCAGGCCGGCCTGGCCCAGCATGGAAACCACCGGGCCGAAGAAGCGCGAGGGCACCGCCAGGTAGAAGACCGCGCTGCCCGGCAGGCGCGCGCCCAGGGCGCGGACCTGCTCCAGGTCGCTGAAATCGGCCTGGACATACTCCAGCCGCTCGGCAAGCCATGACCAGGCCCCGGGGTCGATCTGCGGCGTATAGAATTCGGCGTTCCGGTCGCGCGTGAATTCCTGCATCGTCGCGGCCAGCCCGTCACGCCAGCCGGTCGTGTCGCCCGGCGTGCGATCGACGCCCAGGATGCGGAACTGCGCGTCCAGCAGGCCGCTGCCCGCCAGGTTGTACAGGGCCGGGATCAGCAGCCGCTTGGTCAGGTCGCCGTGCGCCCCGAAGATCACCAGCGTGCAGGCCGGGGCCGGATGGCTGCCCGAAGGCGGGATGGCATGCCGGCTGCGCGCCGGCGAGGATATGTCGCGAGAAAAGGACATGGCGGAGATTCTCCTGAACACCCTGGCCGACCCTGCGACATCGGGCGGGCGGGGACATTGCGCCAGATCACGTCCGGGCATGTGACACCCGCCGCCCCGGCGCGGCAAGGCATATTCCCGGCATCGCGGGCGGGGCGGCAGAGCGGCAAAAACCGCGCCGTCCCGCCGGTCCAGCTTGCATAGGACCCGGGCAGGCACTACCTCTCTGCGTCTCTCTTTCATGGGATATGAGGCGTCCGGGCTGGCCGGGCGCGCAGATCGGGGAATGGATCGATGGGGTACCGCGTTGCGGTCGTAGGCGCCACGGGGGCCGTCGGGCGCGAAATGCTGAAGACGCTGGCCGAACGCGCGTTTCCGGTGGACGAGATCGCGGCCCTGGCCTCCGCCCGGTCGGTGGGGCAGGAAGTCTCGTTCGGCGACAAAAAGGTTCTGAAGGTGCAGAACCTGGAACATTTCGACTTCACCGGCTGGGACATCGCCCTGTTTTCGCCCGGGGCATCGGTGTCGGCGGTGCATGCGCCGCGCGCGGCCAAGGCGGGGTGCATCGTCATCGACAACACGTCGCATTTCCGCATGGAGCCCGACGTGCCGCTGGTGGTGCCCGAGGTCAATCCGGACGCGCTGAAGAAGGCCCGGCGCGGCATCATCGCCAACCCCAACTGCTCCACCATCCAGATGGTGGTGGCGCTGAAGCCGCTGCACGACCTGTTTTCCATCCGCCGCGTCGTCGTGTCCACATACCAGGCCGTCGCCGGCGCGGGCAAGGAAGGCATGGACGAACTGTTCGCCCAGTCGCGCGCCAGCTTCGTCGGCGACCCGCTGAAGGCGGAGCAGTTCACCAAGCAGATCGCCTTCAACTGCATTCCCCATATCGACCGTTTCATGGATGACGGCGCGACCAAGGAGGAATGGAAGATGGCGGTCGAGACCCGCAAAATCCTCGACCCTGACATCTCGGTTTTCGCTACCTGCGTGCGCGTTCCCGTCTTCATCGGCCATGCCGAGGCGGTGACCGTGGAGTTCGAGGAGCCGGTGGACCTGGAGCGCGCGCGCGACGTGCTGCGCGAGGCGCCAGGCGTCGTCCTGCACGACCAGCGCGAGGACGGCGGATACGTCACGCAGATAGATTGTGTTGGTGAGGACGCCACTTACGTGTCGCGCCTGCGGGTTGACCCCACCGTTCCGAACGGCCTGGCGTTCTGGTGCGTGGCCGACAACCTGCGCAAGGGCGCGGCCCTGAACGCGGTGCAGATCGCCGAGGCGATGATCGCGCTCGACCTGATCGGGCGCAAGGCGGCCTGATCCCCGGACCAGGAAACCGGAACGGTGCAAAACCGTTCCGGTTGCGGCCACCCGCGCCGCTTTTGCATGTCTCGCGACCTCGTGTTCCCCCCTGCGTTGACCGCGCCCTTTCCCGGGCGTAGGACCGAACAGACACAAGGCGACGGAACAAACCGGAGCCATAATCAGGGAAATCGACGAGACGACCATGCAGGATGTCCGTGATGCGCTCTATATAGGGCACCGAAGCGACGGAACACTGACCCGGCGACCCATGTCCCCGCATCTCCAGGTCTATCGCTTCCGACTCTCCATGTTTCTTTCGATCGCGAACCGGGCGGCCGGCGTCGCCGCGGCGGCGGGCTCGGCGCTCGCTGTCTGCTGGCTGAACGCGGCGGCGAAAGGTCCAGATTCCTTCAGGAAGGTTCAGAAAGTAACCCGGCATCCGCTGGGCATTCTGGCCCTGGCGGGCTGGGCGCTGGCGCTGGTCTATCATTTCGTCGCCGGCCTGCGCCATCTGGCGTGGGATGCGGGCTACCGGTTCGAGAAGAAGGACATCAACGAAGACGGCCCCGTCGCCGTGGGCGTGGCGGTGGGCACCACGGTCGTGCTGGTCGCGACGGTCCTCGGCCTGGCCGTGTGCCGTTCCAGAAAGAAGGCATCCTGACATGAACGCGACCCTTACGCCGCGCATCGATGTCATGCGCTCGCAACTGTCCCGCGCGCGGGGGCTGGGCTCGGCCAAGACCGGGGTGAACCATTGGTGGATGGAGCGGATGTCCGCCGTCGCCCTGGTGCCGCTGTCCGGCTGGTTCGTGCTGCAGGTCATGCGCCTGGCCGGAAGCAACCACGACGACGTCGTGGAATGGGGCGGGAAGCCTGCCAATTCCTCGATGCTGCTGGCCCTGATGGTGCTGACCTTCTACCACATGCAGCTGGGCCTGCAGGTCATCATCGACGACTATGTGCATGGCAAGCCGCATCTGCCGGCCAGCCTGCTGATGAAGGGCGTGACGTTCCTGATCGGGCTGTTTGCCGTGATCGCCGTCCTGAAGCTGGCGCTTGCCCCTTCACGCAAGGCCGGGGCCTGATCCGGGCCACCCGGCCGCCAGGCGAGTGACAGAGACAGTTCCGGCCCGGCGGCAATACAGGCCGCCCATCGGACCGGACGAGCATCGGGACACGTCCAAGACATGAACGCGATCACCCTCCCTTCTTCGAATGCCTACAAGATCGTCGACCACGCCTATGACGTGGTCGTCGTCGGCGCCGGCGGGTCAGGCCTGCGCGCCACGCTGGGCATGGGCGCCGCCGGCCTGAAAACCGCATGCGTCACCAAGGTTTTTCCAACGCGCAGCCACACCGTCGCCGCGCAGGGCGGCATCGGCGCATCGCTGGGCAACATGGCCGAGGACAATTGGCGCTGGCACATGTACGACACCGTCAAGGGGTCGGACTGGCTGGGCGACCAGGATGCCATCGAGTACATGTGCCGCGAGGCGGTCCCCGCCGTGCAGGAACTGGAACATCTCGGCGTTCCCTTTTCCCGCACCGAGGACGGCAAGATCTACCAGCGCCCCTTCGGCGGCCACATGCGCAATTTCGGCGAGGCCCCGGTGCCCCGTGCCTGCGCCGCCGCCGACCGCACCGGCCATGCCATCCTGCATACGCTGTACCAGCAGTGCCTGAAGCATAACGTCGAATTCTTCGTCGAATATTTCGCCATCGACCTTATCATGGACGACGAGGGTGCCTGCCGCGGCGTGATGGCGTGGTGCCTGGAAGACGGCACCATGCACCGGTTCCGCGCCCAGACGGTGGTGCTGGCGACCGGCGGATATGGCCGCGCCTACCAGTCCTGCACCTCGGCCCATACCTGCACCGGCGACGGCGGCGGCATGGCGATGCGCGCGGGCGTGCCCACCCAGGATATGGAATTCGTGCAGTTCCACCCCACGGGCATCTATCCGGCCGGCTGCCTGCTGACCGAGGGCTGCCGTGGCGAGGGCGGGTACCTGACCAATTCCGAGGGCGAGCGGTTCATGGAACGCTACGCGCCGACCGCCAAGGACCTGGCGTCGCGCGACGTGGTGTCGCGGTCCATGACCATCGAGATCAACGAAGGCCGGGGCTGTGGTCCGCACAAGGACTACATCATGATGCATCTGGAGCATCTGGGCGCCGAGCTGCTGCATGAGCGCCTGCCGGGCATTTCCGAGACCGCGCGCATCTTCGCCGGCGTGGACGTGACCAAGGAGCCGGTGCCCGTGCTGCCGACCGTGCATTACAACATGGGCGGCATTCCCACGAACTACCATGGCGAGGTCATCCGCCCGACGAAGGACGATGTCGACGCGGTGGTGCCCGGCCTGATGGCGGTCGGCGAGGCCGCGTGCGTGTCGGTCCACGGCGCCAACCGCCTGGGCACCAATTCGCTGCTCGACCTCGTGGTGTTCGGCCGCGCCGCCGCCAAGCGCGCCGCCGAGATCATCAAGCCGGCCGAGACGATCGCCCCGTTGCCGCCCAAGGCCGGCGAGGCCGCGCTGGACCGCCTGGACAAGCTGCGCCACGCCAAGGGCGGCACCCATGTCGCCGCGATGCGCGAGACCCTGCAGCGCACGATGCAGAAGCATGCGGCCGTCTTCCGCAATACCAAGAGCCTTGCGGAAGGTGTCGAGAAGATCAAGGACATCTGGACCGGCGTGCCCGACCTGTCGATCGCCGACCGGTCGCTGATCTGGAACAGCGACCTGATGGAGGCGCTGGAGTTCGAGAACCTGCTGGCCAACGCCACCGTCACCATGGCGGGCGCCGACGCCCGGCATGAAAGCCGTGGCGCGCAGGCGCACGACGATTATCCCGATCGCGACGACAAGGAATGGATGAAGCACACGGTCGCCCATCTGGACGACAAGGGCGGCGTGGAACTGACCTATCGCCCCGTGCACATGAAGACGCTGACGGACGAGGTCCAGGTCTTCCCCCCCAAGAAGCGCGTCTACTGAAACGAAACGGCGGAAAAGGGACGAGACGATGGTCGAATTCAGCCTGCCAAAGAACAGCAAGATCGGGAAGGGCCGGATCTTTCCGGCCGCCCCGGATGCCAAGAACGTCAAACCGTTCGGAATCTATCGCTGGAACCCGGACGACGGCGCCAACCCGGTCGTCGACACCTACGAGATCGATCTGGACAAGATCGGCCCGATGGTGCTGGACGCGCTGATCCACATCAAGAACGATGTCGATCCGACCCTGACCTTCCGGCGGTCGTGCCGCGAGGGCATCTGCGGGTCGTGCGCGATGAACATCGACGGCGAGAATACGCTGGCCTGCCTGAAGCCCATCAAGGACGTGAAGGCGGCGGTGTCGATCTATCCGCTGCCGCACATGCCGGTGGTGAAGGATCTGGTGCCCGACCTGAACGGCGCCTATGCCCAGCTGCGCTCGATCGAGCCGTGGCTGAAATCCGACACGGCCCCGCCGCCGGATTCCGAACGCCGGCAGAGCATCGAGGAACGGTCGAAGCTGGACGGCATGTGGGAATGCATCCTGTGCTTCTGCTGCACGACGTCCTGCCCGTCCTACTGGTGGAACGGCGACCGCTATCTGGGCCCGGCCACCCTGCTGGCCGCGTATCGCTGGATCGCCGACAGCCGTGACGAGCATGCGGGCGAGCGCCTGGACGCGTTGGAGGATCCGCTGAAGCTGTATGCCTGCCGCACGATCATGAACTGCACGCAGACCTGCCCCAAGGGGCTGAACCCGGCGAAGGCGATCGCCCGGATCAAGGAACTGCAGCTGGAACGCAAGATCTGACGGGCATCGCCCGGCCTGCGGGACGGATTGACGAACGGGGCGCCGGATGGGACACATCCGGCGCCCTTTTTCGTGTTTCCACCCCGTGCCCGAGGAACCAGTCGCCGGTGTTCGACGGAACCGCAGCCTCTGCCGCCGACCGGCGGCGCGCCTGGATCGACAGCCTGTTCGTCGATCACGCGATCTTCCGCCTGCCCTGGACCAATTTCACCGCCGTGGTCCCGGGCCGGGTCTATCGCTGCAATCACCCCACGCCCGCCCGGCTGGCGGCGGCGACGCGGCGCTATGGCCTGCGGACCCTGGTCAACCTGCGCGGGCACCGGAAATGCGGGTCGGACGCGCTGTCGCGCGAGGCGGCGGCACGAATCGGCCTGACCCATCTGGACATGGCGTTCGAAAGCCGGGGCGCGCCCCATCGCGACCGCATCCTGCGGTTCGAGGCGATGTACCGCACGCTGGATTTTCCGATGCTGATGCATTGCAAGTCCGGCGCCGACCGCGCGGGCCTGGCCTCGGGCCTGGTCATCCTGTTCGAAGGCGGGACGGCGGACCAGGCGTTGCGGCAGTTGTCCTGGCGGTTCGGCCATTTCAACCGGTCGCGCACCGGCATCCTGGACGCTTTCTTCCTGCGCTATCGTGCGGAGGCCGAGGGGCGCCTGCCCTTCATGGAATGGGTCCGGACCGAATATGACGAAGCCCGCCTGCGCCGGGATTTCGTGGCCGGCCGCCTCGCCTCGTTCATCACCGATCGGGTGCTGCGCCGGGAATGAAGGATCGGGCCCTGCCCGAAACCGCAGGGGGACCTCGGCCCCCCGATTCCGGTCCGTAGGGCATTGGCGCCCAAAGGCGCTGGCCTTTGGAGAGAGGCTGGTATCAGGCCTGCGGGGCCATGGTACGGATCAGGTCGAGCACGCGGCGGCGTACGGCCTGATCATCGATCCGGTAATAGGTCCGAACCAGTTCGATCGTCTCGCGCCGAGAAAACAGCGCCATTTCGCTGGCCGGCAGGCCCGAGGTGGCGGCCCCCCCGAAAGCTTCTTGCGCCTGGGCGAAGCCGGGCATCGGCATGCCGATCGTCCGCGCGCCGGCCGGGCTGTCCAGTCCGTCGAAAAAGAAGCTGACCGGCACGTCCAGCACGCCCGACAGCTCGAACAGGCGGGACGCGCTGACCCGGTTGGTTCCCCGTTCGTATTTCTGGACCTGCTGGAACGTCAGCCCCAGGGCGTCGCCCAACCGCTCCTGCGACAGGCCCATCAGGGTCCGGCGGAGACGAATACGACTGCCCACATGGACGTCCACGGGACTCGGACCCGCACTACTCTTCTCGGTCAAAAGTTCCGCCCGCCCTTCAAACGTGTCGTGGCCGCTATAATGGAGAGTTAACGATTGATTTACCATTGCATGGTGACCCCTTTAATTAACATTTTGGAAATCCTTTCCTTGAATCGAAGCTGACTAATCGGACAAAAAAACATGATGAAACAATAAGCTGCGGCATAGGCGGCTGCACGTTGCGATTGCGAGCCGCTCCTATCTACAGCACTGTATCATGAAAATAAGGCGGAATCCTGCACGGGGGACTGCCCTGTCCGTGGGACCGGGCAGAGGCCATGCGACATGGCGGAAAAATGATCCCGGTTCGGAAGGGGGGAATCTGCCGGGATCACCGGCTGTCGCGCGTTTCCTGCCCTGATGGCGAAGGGCCGCAGGAGATCCGCCTGATCGGCAGGCCTGGAACGGTATCAGGACGAGGGTCTGTTCCCGTGCGACCCGGATGATGCGCTACGCATGCCGACGCGACCCGCCCGCGCGCCACGGCGCCGCCAGCAGGATCGTGCACACTGCCAGCGCGAGCGGAACCCATCGGCCGAACAGGCCGAAGATCGTCACGGGCAGCGTGCCTGTCAGAGAAACGACGAGAACCCCCTGCCGGTTCCATCCCAAACGCACGATTTCGTGACCATGCGCATCGAAGGCGGCCGAAATGCCGGTATTGGCGGCACGCGCGATCGGCATGCCTTCCTCGACCGCGCGGATGCGGACGGCGGCCAGATGCTGCCGGGGGCCGGCGGTATTGCCGTACCAGCCGTCATTGGTGACGTTCACCAGCCAGTCCGGCCGATCCCGCCGGTCGACGACCTGGCCGGAAAAAATGACCTCGTAGCAGATCAGAGGCCCGACAGGCGCCACGCCGGGCAGGTGCCAGGTGCGCAGCCCGGACCCGGCCGCCATGCCATCGCCCGGCACCACGTGGAAAGGCAGGAAGGCGGGCTGGTACTCGCCGAACGGCACCAGATGCGCCTTGTCATAGATGTCGGCCAGCCGGCCGTCGGGTTCGGCCACCGCCATCACGCTGTTGCGCCAGCGGTCGTTTTCGTCGCGGCGGATGCTGCCGATTACCCCGGCGGCGGCGCCAGCGCCGGCGCGCGCGATCATCCCCCGCGCCACATCGTCTTCCTGCAGCAGGCCGGGAAAGGCGCTTTCGGGCCAGGCGAACACGACCGGCCGCCCCGCCGCCGCCGGCCCGGCCAGCGCCTGGGCCACGCCCTGCTGCGTCAGGGCCAGATAGCGCCGGAAGATCGCGATATCGTCGTCGCCCGAGATCTTCTGGGTTTCCGGCACGTTGCCTTGCACCAGGACCACCACGGGATTATGGCCCGCCGGAACGGGACGCAGCACCAGCAATGCCCCGCCCAGCGCCGCCCAGGCCAGGACCCCACCGAGGGACATCGCCACGCCACGCCGTCCCGCCAGCGGCAGCAGCGCCAGCAGGACCGTGCCCAGGGTCAGGCCGTCCACCCCCACCCAGGCGGCGGGCTGGATCATCACGTCGCCAGGCAGTCCGGATATTTCCCACGCGCTGCCCAGCGGATTCCATGGAAAGCCGCTGAAGATGAAGACCCGCCCCATGTCGAACAGGGTCCACAGCCCCGCGAACGCCAGCCAGCGCCGCCAACCGGCGGGCACCAGGCGGCACAGGCCGGCCGGGACGGCGGCCATCGGCGCCAGGATCAGCGCGCAGCCCGGCGCCGCCAGCGGCACCAGCCACCAGAACGTATCCACCCGGACCAGGATCGCGTCGGTCAGCCAGTACAGCCCCGCCGTGTGCAACCCCAGCCCGAACATGAAGCCGCGCCGCGCGGCCCCCCGCCACGACCCGGCGCGGTCGATCGCCCGCATCAGCAGCGGGAAGCACAGGGCCAGGACGGGCAGCAGGTCGACCGGCGGAAAGGCCAGCGCCGCCGCGGCGCCCGCCAGCAGCATCAGCAGGTCGGCCCGCCAGCCATGGCAATCGGCCACGCGCGCCGCCGACCGCCAGGACAGGGCCGGACGGACGAGCCCGTCGCCGGCGGTTCTAGTCGAGAGCGTCACGCAGCCGGCGTTCGTAGTGACGGTAGTATTTGTCGGCCAGCAGTTCGCTCTTGACGATCACCGCGACGTCCGTGGTGTTGAACTGTTCGTCCACCACCGCACCGTCTCCGACATAGCCACCCAGCCGCAGATAGCCCTTGATCAGGGGCGGCAGGCGCGCCAGGCACCGCCGGTGGTCGAGCCCCAGCGGATCGGTCCGCAGCATTTCCACCCGCCGGTCGGGCAGCGCACGCAGCCGCAGCGCCGGCGGCGCCAGGTGATTGTGATACAGATAGGTCAGTTCGTCGCCCAGCGGTCCGGGGTCGGTCCCCTGCAGGCTGGCGCAGCCGAACAGCACGTCGATCCGGTGCAGGAAGATGTAGGAGGCAATGCCCCGCCACAGCAGTTGCATCGCCGCGCGCCCGCGATAGCGCGGATCGACGCAGGACCGTCCGACCTCCAGCAGGCGTCCGGGAAAGTCGGTCAGGGGCGAGATGTCGTACTCGCCCGACGTGTAGAACCGGCCGACCTTCCGGGCCATGTCGCCCTGCAGCAGGCGGTAGGTGCCCACCACGCCCTTCGCCCCCGACGAAATCGCATGGTCGATCACCAGCAGATGGTCGGCGACCTCGTCGAACGCATCGACATCGCGGCGCAGCCGCAGGGTGCGTTCGTCGGGGCGGGCGCCCATTTCCTCGTAGAATACGCGATAGCGCAGGGCCTGGGCGGCGTCGCGCTCGGCCTCGTTGGCGGCGATGCGCACGCCCAGATTGCCCCCGCGCAGTTCGGGAAAGCCGTTTCGTTCGAGTTCCAGGGTCGACAGGGACTTGATCGGTTTCTCGATGCTCACCGCCGGGGTCCATTCCTGCTTTCGGCGGCCGTCTTCTGCCCGGCCTTGCCGTCGGCGGCGGCCGGGGCCGGTTTCCTGCGCGCGAACAGTTCCAGCCGGTGGGACACAAGGTCGAACCCCAGGCGCTCCGCGATCCGCTGCATCAGGGCGGTATGCTCGGCGTCCTCGAATTCGACGACCTTGCCGGTATCGACGTCGATCAGATGGTAATGGTCGCCTTCCTCGGTCGCTTCGTAGCGCGCACGTCCGCCGCCGAAATCCCGGCGTTCCAGGATTCCCTTTTCCTCCAGCAGGCGCACGGTACGATAGACGGTCGCGACCGAGATCCGGGCGTCCAGGGTGGCCGCGCGGCGGTACAGTTCCTCCACGTCGGGGTGGTCCTCGGCCTCGGACAGGACGCGGGCGATCACGCGCCGCTGGCCCGTCATCTTGAGACCCCGCTCGATGCACATGCGCCCGATGCGCGATTCCATGGCGTCGCCGGCCGCTACCATGTCAGCGGCCCCGGTCGAACATCAGACGTCTGGTCCAACGAAGCTATTGCCTTCCCTCGATAGGGCCTTGCCGTCATCGGGCCACCTTTGCTCATTCCTCGCGCTTCGTTCCCAGTCCGATTTTCCGCGCCAGGGATGACCGATGGCTGGCGTAATTCGGCGCAACCATCGGATAGTCGTGCGGCAGGCCCCACCGTTCCCGATACTCGTCCGGGGTCAGGTTATAGGCCGTTTTCAGGTGGCGCTTCAACATTTTCAGCTTCTTGCCATCTTCCAGGCAAACGATGTAATCGGGAAACACCGACTTTTTCGCCGGCACCGCCGGCACGGGCCGTTCCGGCTCGGGCGCCACGCGGCCCATGCCGTCCAGCGTCGCGTAGGTTTTCTCGATCAGGCCCGGTACCGCCGATGCCTCCAGTACATTTCCCGAGACATAGGCCGCGACAATCTGCGCCGTCAGTTCCCGCAGACCGCCATTACCCGTTTCGTTGGCCATCACCACAATCCCGCCAGTAAAACAAACCGCGTTCCTATATAATTGAACCCGGCGTGCCCGCAACCGCATCCGGGCTGGAGACACCAGGACATGATCGATACTGAACCGGAGACCGCGGATATCGTCGCGATAGATGTCACCGGCGACGTCTGCCCCATGACCTTCGTGCGGACCCGCCTGGCCCTGGACCGGCTGCCGCCGGGGGGCGTGCTGCGCGTGCGGCTGCGCGGGGCGACCCCGCTGGACAATGTCACGCGCAGCGCCCGCCAGCTGGGCCATGCCGTGACCCGGCAGCCGGACGACGGCGGCGACATGCATGAGATCCTGGTCGTCAAGGCGGCAGGGGGCGACGGGCTGCCCCCGCGCTAGCCTTCCGGGTCGTCCAGCCGCGCCGCCAGCACGAAGGCGTCCGACCCGTCGGGATAATAGGCCCGGCGGCGTCCGGCCTCGGCGAATCCGGCGGCGCGATACAGGGCGCGGGCGGCCGCATTATGCGCCGAGACCTCCAGGAACAGGCGACGAGCGCCATGGGACGCGGCCTCGGCCCGTAACCACGCCAGGAGGGCACGGCCCAGCCCCTGCCGGCGCGCCGTCCCCCGCACCGCGAGGGTCAGGATTTCGGCCTCGTCGGCCGCGACGCGACCCATGACGAAGCCCCCGGGGATTCCGGCCCCCGTCCGTGCCACGCCCGCGAAGGTGCCGGGCATGGCCAGCAGGACGTCCATCGCCTCGGCGTCCCAGCGCTCCGCGGCCGGGAAGGCGTCCGCGTGCAGCACCGCCAGCAGGGCGCCGGCCTGCGGCCCCGCGTGGGCGACCGGCGGCAGGGTCATCCGCGCGGGGCCGGGCGCAGGCCGGCGGCGGGCAGTTTGGCCTCGGGCGGATCGACGTACAGCGGCAATGCCGCGCGCGCGGGCGCGATCCCCGCGCGCGCGGCCAGCGCGGCCTGGGCGATCATCGGGGCATCCGGCGCCGTCCAGGACGACAGCGCGATATCATCCCGGCCGGCGCCCCGCGCCGCACGGATGTCGGATGCGACATCCCCGGCCAGCAGCAGGGGCCCCTCCGGCAGGACCAAATCATCCACGGCCGCCGCCCGGACCTGGCCGTCCTGTTCGATGAAGACGCGCCCGCGACGGGCCGCCGACACGCACAGCACCGCACGGCCGTCCCCGGCCTCGGCCCGCAGGACGGGCCCGAGGGCATCGCCCGTCGTTACGCCCACGACCGGGCATCCCGTCCCCAGCGCCAGCCCATGCGCCAGCGCCAGCGTCGCCCGCAGGCCGGTGAAGGAGCCCGGCCCGACCACCGCCGCGATCAGATCCAGCGCATCGGGCCGCCATGCGCAGTCCGCCAGCAGGGCGGCGCACCGGGCAGGCATCGCCTCGGCCCCGCCCCGGCCGGGCAGGTCGAGCACCCGCAACGGCCGCGCATCGCCATCGGTCACGGCAACGCAGGCCAGCAGCGCCGACCCGGCGGCACCTGCCGGAGCACCGTTGAGGACGAGGATCCGCATCCCGGCTAGAGCAGCAGGCAGGCTTCGTCGAAGCTCAGGCGCGGCGCGCGCGGCAACGCCGGCGGTCCGTCCGCATAGCCGAGACTGACGAGGAAATTGGCCCGCCAGCCCTGCCCGGCCAGGAACGCATCCTCGACGGCATAGGCGTCGAAGCCGGAGATGGGCAGCACGTCCAGCCCCAGCGCCCGCGCCGCCAGGATCAGGTAGCCGCCTTGCAGCGTGCCGTTGCGAAAGGCGGTTTCCTCGGCCAGGCCCACGTCGGCGGCGAACCATGAGCGCAGGCCGGGTTCGGGATTCAGCACGCCGAACCGGTCGAAGAACAGCGGGTCATGGGCGACGATCACCGTCACCGGCGCGGACAGCACCTTATCCACATTGCCGTCCGACAGGGTGGCGCGCAGCCGTTCGCGATTGTCCTGCGTCCGCAGGAACACGAACCGGGCGGGCGAGCAATTGCCCGAGGTCGGGCCCAGCCGCACCAGATCGTACAATTGCCGCAGCGTGTCGTCCGACACCGGGGCATCGCGCCAGCCCTGGGGCGTGCGCGCCGTGCGGAACAGCAGGTCCAGCCCCGCCTCGTCCAGACTCATCTTGTCTTCCCCTGCTGTCCCTCAGGCCCTCCTGCGGTCAGGCATCCACCTGCTCGACCGAGACCACTTCGGGCACATAATGACGCAGCATGTTTTCCACGCCATGCTTCAGCGTCGCGCGCGACGACGGACAGCCCGAACATGCGCCCTGCATCGTCAGGCGGACGATCCCGTCGCGATAGCCGCGGAACACGATGTCGCCGCCGTCGCCCGCCACCGCCGGCCGCACCCGCGTGTCCAGCAGTTCCTTGATCTGGCGAACGATTTCCTCGTCCTCCGGGGCGATCGCTTCCTCATCCACCGCGGCGTCGGCTTCGACCGCAGGCAGGCCGGAGACAAAGAAATCGACCAGGACGGACAGGATCTGCGGCTTCAGCGCCGCCCAGTCGGCCGCGTCGTCCTTGGTCACCGCCACGAAATCGCCGCCCAGGAAGACGCGGGCCACGCCCGGCTGATCGAACACCGCGTCAGCCAGCTTCGACCGGCCGGCCACCGAGTCGGGGCTGATGAAGTCCGCAGTGGCGCGACCGGGCATGATCTCGCGCCCGGGCAGGAACTTCAGGGTGGCGGGATTGGGGGTATCTTCGGTTTCGATGAACATCGGGGGGCCTCGTCCAACCTGGTCATGGGAAAGCGGACTACGGCAGTCCGGTTACTGTCCAGATGTGCCAAGACGCCAGCCGAAACAAGCCCCTTCCTTGCATGGGAGGGACAAGTCGGCGGACGGCCTGCCGGCAGAAGGGGCCGGGCCGCGCGGGCGCCGCGGCAACGCCTTGAGAAATGTCATGGCGAAATGGTGCGGACGGGATTGAAATGCATTGACATATCCGGCCCCGCTCTGGCCTTGCATGGACGGTCGTCCGACCGGTGCATGCGCGCCAGACCGGAGCGCCCATCGTTTCCGCGTTTCCGAGGCATCGTCCCCCGATGAGTTTCCTTCCCCACCAACGCCCATCCCGCCCTGCCCGCCGCACAGGCTGGCTGATGGCGGCCTGTGCCGGCGTGGCCGTGCTGGCCGCGGGCCCCGCCCGCGCCGAACGCCTGGCCTTCGTGCTGAATTCCGCAGACGCCACCGTCGACGAGTACGACATCGACAGCCACCAGCAGGTGCGCCGGGTGTCGGTACTGCGCGAACCGCATCACACCGCCCCCACGCTGGATGGCAAGTACCTGCTGGTCGGCGACACGTCGGGCAACATGCTGTTCTTCCTCGACGCCGTGACGGGCGAGCGGGTACGACAGATCCCGATGGCCGATCCGTACCAGCTGCAATTCAGCCCGGACGGCAAATATTTCACCATCGCCGGCCTGGCCCGCAACCAGGTCGATATCTACGACGCGTCGGACTATCACCTGCTGCATCGGCTGCATGTCGACGCGATGCCGAGCCACATGAATTATGCGCCCGATTCCTCGGTCGTCTATGTCAGCCTGCAGGACAGCGGGAAGCTGACGGCGATCGAGACCGCGACCGGCAAGGTCCTGTGGACCTCGGACGTCGGATCCACCCCCGCCGGCGTGCTGTGGCATAATGACCGGATCCTGGTGGGCGTGATGGGCACCAATTACGTCGCCGTCGTCGATCCGGCGGACGGGCATGTCGAGCGCAAGATCGAGATGGCGCCAGGGCCGCACAATCTGTTCGTGTCACCGGACGGCAAGCGCCTGTTCGTCACCTGCCGCGCGTCGGGCGTCATCGAACGGCTGGATTGGGACAGCCTGAACGTCGTGCAGTCCTATCACGTGGCGGGCGGACCGGACGACATCGTCTTCGCCCCGGACGGCAGGATGTGGGCCACGCTGCGCTGGCGGCAGCATGTCGCGATCATCGATCCGGCCAGCGGCGAGGTTGTCGACAGCATCCGCACCGGCCGGTCACCGCATGGCATCTGGCTGAACACCAACGAGCCGGCCCTTCATTTGTCGATGGCCGACCGCCCGGTCTTGCCGACGCCCTGAACCGGCGTGCGCGGCAGGGCGATTTCGGCCCGCAGCCCGCCTTCGGGACGGTTCTGCAGGACGAATTGCCCGCCTTCGCGTGCGACCTCTCGGCTGACGATGGCCAGCCCCAGTCCCAGGCCCCCCGTCGTGCGCGAACGTGAGCCCTCGACCCGGTAGAACGGGGTCGTCACCCGCGACAATTCGGCCTCGGGCAGGCCGGGGCCGTCGTCCTCGACCCGGACGCGCAGCCAGTCGGCGTCCATCGCAAGTCCGATCCGTGCCGCCCCGCCGTAATTGACCGCATTGTCGATCAGATTGCCGAAGACCCGCTTCATCGCCAGCGGCCGGACGCGGACCGAGGCATGGTCCGGCCCGTCATAGCGCACGTCCCGACCCTGGTCTGCCGCATCGTCCGCCAGGGTCGCCAGGATCGACGCCACATCGACCGGACGCGGCTGCTCGGGATCGTTTTCGCCGGACAGATAGGCCAGGACGCCGCCCACCATGGCCTCCATCTCCGCCACGTCGCCCTCGATCGCGCTCTGCAGTTCCGAATCCTCCAGGAAGCCCGCGCGCAGGCGCAGACGCGCCAGCGGGGTCCGCAGGTCGTGCGACACCGCCGCCAGGGCCTCGGTCCGGTCGGCGATCAGCCGGCGGATACGGTCCTGCATGGCGTTGATCGCCCGTGCCAGGTAGCGGACCTCACGCGGGCCCTTTTCCTCGACCGGGATCCATTGGCCGGAGCCCACTCCATCCGCCACGTCCGCCAGCGCCCGCAGCGGCATGCTGAGGGTACGGACCAGCATGCCCGCGGCCAGCAGCACCGCCCCCGCCAGTACCGCGGCCGAGGCGACGCCTCGGGTCATGTGGTGGGGCTGCAGGATGTCGGGCGCGACGAAGCCGACCCGGCTGCCATCCGGCAGGCGCAGGATGCCACGAATATCGGCCGTGCCGATATCGGTCGGCGACAGGTCCATCACGTTGCCCTGCAGGATTTCATGCGTGCCCGCCAGGCGCAGGTGCAGGTCGCGCAGGCCGGAGGGTTCGGGGCGGCCCGGCCGGACGATTTCCGGCGCGCGCCAGTCGATCGACAGATCGCCCGTCGACAGCATCACGGCCAGGATCGGCCGTTGCGACACCGGCGTCGCCGCCAGCACGCGCGCGTCGATGGCCAGGCGTTCGCCGATCTGTTCCAACTGGGTGTCGTCGACGGTGTAGGTCTCGGCCTCCTCGTAGAAGACCGAACTGCCGATGAAGACCAGGGCGACGGCGGCCAGCAGCACGAACATCACCCGCCCGACCAGCCCGCGCGGCCACAGCGTAATGCGCCGAGGGGGACTGGGCTGCACCCCGCCCCCGCGTCCCGGCACGGCCATGCCGGTCAGAGGCGTTCCACCGGCGCCGTGAAGATGTAGCCCAGGCCCCGGACGGTGCGGATCAGCGTATCCGATTCCGCCCCCAGCTTGCGGCGCAGGCGGCTGACCAGCACATCCACGCTGCGATCGGACACATCGCCCAGTCGGGTCCGCGACAGTTCCAGCAGCCGGTCGCGCCCGATCACCCGTTGCGGGTTGTCGAGGAAACTGGCCAGCAGATCGTGCTCGGCCCCCGAGATCTCGACCGCGGCGCCCGAGGGATCGGTCAGTTCCCGGCGTCGCAGATCCAGGGTCCATCCGGCAAATTTCAGGGTTTCACGCCGGGGTACCGCGGGGTTGCCGGCCGTCGTGCCCCCCGCGCCGCGCCGCAGGACGGCCCGCACCCGCGCCAGCAATTCCTTCTGGCCGAACGGCTTGGCGACGTAATCGTCGGCCCCCAGTTCCAGTCCCAGGACGCGGTCCAGTTCCTCGCCCCGGGCCGAGACGATGATGACCGGCGTCTGGCTTTCCGGTCCCGGCGTGCCGTTCGCGCCGGCCCCACCCCGGCGCAGCATGCGGCAGAGGTCCAGGCCGTTCGTGCCGGGCAGCATGACGTCGAGGACGATCAGGTCGGCCGGCGAGGCCTCCAGCGCCGACCACATTTCGCGTCCATCCTGGACCCCGCGCACGCGGTAGCCGTCGCCCTGCAGCACGCGGACCAGCAGCGTGCGCATGCCAGGATCGTCCTCGACGACCAGGATGCGGGCGGGAAGATCGGTATCGGAGGAAATCTGGGTCGTCGTCACGGTGGCGTCGATACTCTGCAAAACCGGCGGGAGTGTCGATGATAGCGCAAAAGCGCTGCCCGCGAAAAGGACCGGCCGGACGCGACAAGGGCCGGGTGGATCGCCCCACCCGGCCCTTGCGCCGTGTCTGTCCCCGCCGGGGCGGGAATTAGCCCCCGTGTCAGTGCTTGGCGGCGGGGGTAAGCTTGAGGATCCAGAGCTGCGCGATATCCCGCGCGCCGTTGTCGCCCGCGACCGTCTTCAGGGTCGCGATCGCATCGGCGTTCCGGCCCGCCGCCATCTGGGCCAGGCCCAGATGCAGCTTCGCGATGTTCACGTCCAGCGGGCCCTTGGCGATACCCTGCTGCATCAGCGCCAGTCCCTTGTCGGCCTGGCCGAAAGTCACGTAATTGTAGCCGACGGTCAGCAGGTCGCCGCCGCTGGGCGCCTTCGCGGCCGCGGCCTCGTCGGCGGCGATGGAGGCCTTCTTGTCGGCCACCGTCTTCACCACCAGCGCCTTCAGACGTGCCTCGCGCGCCGCGCCGGCATCCTTGCCCAGCGCGCCGCTGGCATATCCGGCATTCATCAGGTCCAGGGCCAGCTGCGGCAGGCCGGCCTGCATCGCCAGTTCCGTCATGTCCATGAAATCGGCCGGCGCCGTCAGCACGCCCGCCGACAGGCGGATGCGATAGACGTCGAGCTGCAGGCCCGGCGGGATTCGCGGATTGACGATCAGGCCGTGGATGATCAGCGCCCAATATTCCGGCTTGGGATAATAGCTGACCATCTGCACGTAGGTATGGTTCAGGCCGGACTGGTCCTTCAGCTGCGTCTGGCAGGCGGCCAGAAGCTGCAGCTGCGATTCCGCCGGCACCTTGCCCGCCTTGATCTCGGCGTCGATCTGGTCCTGCTGGACCCGGGCGGCGTTCTTGAAGTCCTGCTGCAGGTAGTAGGACTGGATCAGCAGCGTTTCCATGGCCGGATTGCTGCCGGCGACCTTGAGATAGCGTTCGATCCCCGTCACGGCGCGCGGATAATCCTTCGCCGTGTAGGCCATGGTGGCCTCGGCCATCATCATCTGCAGCTTGGCGTCGCGGGGCGTCCGGCTGGATGCGATCAGCTTGTCGTAAGCCGAGGTCGCGGCCGCCACATCGCCGGACTGCGCCGCGATGGCGGCACGCATCTGGTTGATGGTGTATTCTTCGTAATCGCTCTTGCCGGCGACGGCGTCGGCGGCGTTCACCGCGCTCATGGCCTTGGCATAATTATGCGCCGCGAGGGCGGACTGGGCCTGCTGCAGCGGCTTGCCGACCTTGACGGACAGCGTGTCCGCGGCAAGGGCGGGCCGAACGGCGGAAACCGAGAGAGGGAGCGCAACCATCGCACCGGCAAACAGGCCGGCGCGGAACAAACGGGACGACATCAGCTCATTGTCCTTCCATGAACTGATCCTGACCTACGATACCCAGCTTGGTGATGCCAAGCCTCTGGGCGTCCGCCAGGACATGCGCCACGGTCTTGTAGTCGGCCAGGCGGTTCGGATGGATATGCATTTCGGGCTGGTCGGGCTCGGCGGCCGCGGCGGTGAAATGCGCCTGCAGCGAGCCTTCGTCCGTCACCGGCTCGCCATTCCAGCTGATGCTGTTATCGAAATCGATGGCGACCGTCACGACCTTCGGCACCTCGGTCGACGGCGGCGGGTTGCCCTGCGGCAGATCCAGCGCAACCGAATGGGTCTGCAGCGGAATCGTGATGATCAGCATGATCAGCAGCACCAGCATGACGTCGATCAACGGCGTCGTGTTGATGTCGACCATGCCTTCGTCTTCAGTGGTGCCTTCGGAGCCGACATTCATGCCCATGGCGGTGTACTCTCTAAAAAACGCGGGTCAGCGGACTGGTGGCGTCCCCCGACCGCATGGTCGGACCGCCTTACCGGTGCTGGCGCCCTGATGTGATCCCCGGGATCCCCGGTTCCGGAAGCCGGAACCGGGCACCCTGTCGTTCAGTCGGAGTGGGGCTGCTCTGTAATGAAGTCGACGTGGTAGATCCCGGCCTCCTGGCAGGTCGCGACCACCCGGCCGACCGATTCGTAACGCGACTTGGCGTCACCACGGACCTGGATCTGGGGCTGCGGCTTGAGGACGGCAACCTTCTCCAGCCGATCCAGAAGATCGGCGTGGCCCTTGATCGGCACTTCGTTCCAGTAGACCTGTCCGTTCTCCGTCACTGCCAGGACCACGTTCCCGGGCTTGGTCTGGGTTGGCTGGTTCGCGTCCCGCGGCAGGTTCACCTTCACGGTATGCGTCGCGACTGGGATGGTGATCAGGAAGATGATCAGCAGCACCAGCATGACGTCGACAAGCGGAGTGGTGTTGATGGCGGACACCACCTCGTCTTCATCGCCGCCGCCTCCGACTTGCATCGCCATGTTCAGGCAACCCGGTTGGAGGTCGTCGTCGTGGTCGGCGAGCTGTCGGGACGCACCACGATGTCCGGCGTCACGCCGTGACGGAAGCCACCCAGCAGGATCGACTGCAGGTCGGCGGCGAAGTTGCGGACCTTGTCCATCGCGCCCTTGTTGCGGCGGACCAGCAGATTGTAGCCCAGCACGGCCGGAACGGCGGTGCCCAGACCGATGGCGGTCATGATCAGCGATTCACCGACCGGGCCGGCAACCTTGTCGATCGAAGCCTGGCCGGCGATGCCGATGGCGGTCAGGGCGTGATAGATGCCCCAGACGGTGCCGAACAGACCGACGAACGGCGAGGTGGAACCGACGGTGCCCAGGAACGCCAGGCCGCCCTGCATGCGGTTCTGGATGGTGTCGACCGCGCGCTGGATCGACATGGACGTCCAGGTGTGCAGGTCGATCGATTCCTGCATCGTGCCTTCATGATGTTCGGCCGCGACGATGCCGGTGTCGGCGATATAGCGGAACGGCGAGGTCGGCTTCAGGGCGGCGGCGCCTTCCTGGATGGACGACTTCGTCCAGAACGTCTTGGCCGCTTCCTTGGCGGCGGAGAACATGCGCGCCTGCTCGAAGAACTTGGTGATCATGATGTACCAGGTGCCCAGCGACATCACGACCATGATCAGCAGGACGCCACGCGCGATGATGTCGCCGTTGCGCCACAGGGCATCGAGGCCGTACGGGTTGCCGGCGGGCTTGGCGGGGGCGGCGTCTTCGACCGGCGGGGTAGCCGGGGCAGGAGCGGCGGCATCGGGCGCGGCCGGAGCGGACGCATCCGGAGCGGGCGCGGCAGGGGCCGACGCGTCAGGCGCGGCCGGGGCGGCGGCGTCGGGCGCGGGTGCGGCCGGGGCGGCGGCAGGCGCCGACGCGTCGGGAGCGGGAGCGGCGGCCGGAGCGGCGGACTGTGCATCCTGGGCGACCGCAATCACGGGCGACGAGAGGCTCAGCACGGCCGCCAGAGCCGAAGCGGCGACAACAGGAACACGGTGCAGTCTGGTCATGTACTCCAAATCCTCTGTGTAGATGGCCCGTTTACCGGAACCCCGGAACCGTCGGGGATATCCGAACGGTTCCGATAACCTCGGTTAACTTCAGTCGTCGTTGCTGAGCCTGAAGGTGATCGTATACGGATGATGGAATTCCTTGATGGGAACGCCATTCTTGACCGCAGGCTGATACCTGGCGCGGCGGACGTAATCCAAAGCCGCCTGAGCAAATGCCTGGCCACCCTGCACGCTGGTCACCGAGCAGTTGTCGGTCGCACCCGTCGCCTCGACGTCGCACACCACGGTCACACGACCCTCACGGTTTTCCTCGAGCATGTCCTCGGGGTAATCCAGCTTGATGTTGTTGACCGGACGCGCACCTGCCAGGTGGTCGGGAACCGGCGGGCCCACTGGCGCGTTCGGCGCAGGCGGGGTCGGCGCGGCCGGCGGCATCGGCTTCGGCGGCGGCGTGTGCGTCACCTGCCGGATCACCTGCTGCGGCGGCGGCTGGATCTGGATCTTCGGCGGCGGGATGTACGGCGGCGGCGGCTGCGTCATCACCGGCGGCGGGGGCGGCGGCGGTGGTGGCGGCGGCGGCTTGGGTTCCGTGATAATCTTGGTCTGGATGGGCGGATGCAGTTCCTGGACAATCTTTGCCCCGAGCCCGTTCATCAACGCCCAGATCAGAACCACGTGCAGGAGAACAACGACAGTGATCCCGATGATATGTTTCATCGGACTGCGTTGTTGTTCCGCGTAGTTCATGTCGAAACCTCCTTAAACCTCATCGTCCGCGCCGGTTTCGGCACTCAAAACCACAACAAATCAGGACCACTGAAACGGGTTCCGGCTCCGTCCCGGATGACCCGGAACCCGTACCGCGGCGCGGACCGTCGGCACGACAAAAGCACGTGAAAACCGCATCGGAGATCGGCGATCCCCTGCGTTCCGACCTGGCTCGACGGGCACCGAAATGCCGCCAAGCCCTTGAATTGGGCTATCGCCCCCCCCTCATGTCAAGCAAGATATTTATCGAATTTGAAACGAGCATTTTGTCATCAGAGGCCCAAAAAATGCTCATATTAACAACATGTCATAAATGGCTAAAAACCGGCGATTTTTGAGGGAGGTGCCCAGATTCTGCCGTTTTTCGCGCCGTGCCGCTTTTCGTTGCGTACACGGTATCCGATCCTGCCGGACATGTCCGGTACACGAAAATCACGCAATCTTGGGTAACGCGCGAGGCACCGTCCGGTTCGATTCCGTCTTTTGCCGACCGTCCGCGATCCTTCCGGGCCGTACGGTCGCGCAACGAAAAAGGGGCGGGAACGGTCCTGCCGTTCCCGCCCCTTTCGGGCCAGCCTCCGGGCGCGTCACTGCGCCGAGGCACTGGCCTCCGACCGGGTGGCGCCGACGCGGGCGGCGAGGGCGGCGGCCATGAAATCGTCCAGGTCGCCATCCAGTACGGCGGACGGATTGCCGCGCTCCACGCTCGTCCGCAGATCCTTGACCAGCTGGTAGGGCGCCAGCACGTAGGAGCGGATCTGGTGGCCCCAGCCGATGTCCGTCTTGGCGGCCTCGGTCTGGGCGGCGGCGGCCTCGCGCCGTTGCAGCTCCTGCTCGTACAGCCGGGCCTTCAGCATCGTCATCGCCGTCGCGCGGTTGCGGTGCTGCGAGCGGTCTGTCTGGCAGGCGACGACGATGCCCGAGGGCACGTGGGTGATGCGGATGGCCGATTCCGTCTTGTTGACGTGCTGGCCGCCCGCGCCGGACGCGCGGAACGTATCGACCCGCAGGTCGGATTCATTCACCTCGATCTCGATCGAATCATCGACCACGGGATAGACCCAGACCGACGCGAACGAGGTCTGCCGCCGCGCCGCCGCGTCGAAGGGCGAGATGCGGACCAGGCGATGCACCCCGGCCTCGGTCTTCAGCCAGCCATAGGCATTGGGGCCGGACACCTGGATGGTCGCGGATTTCAGCCCCGCCTGCTCGCCTTCCGAGCTTTCCATCAGCGTGACCTTGTAGCCGTGCTGCTCGGCCCAGCGGGTGTACATTCGCAGCAGCATCTCGGCCCAGTCCTGGGCCTCGGTCCCGCCGGCACCGGCGTTGACTTCCAGATAGCAGTCGTTGGCGTCGGCCTCGCCGGACAGCAGGCTCTCGGTCTCGCGCCGCTTGGCCTCCTCGGCCAGGGCGCGCAGCATCAGCAGCGCGTCCTTCTGGACGCCCTCGTCGCCTTCCATCTCGGCCAGTTCACTGAGGTCGAGCGCATCGCGCACGTCGGCCTCCAGCCGCTGCACGCCCTCGACCTGGCCGGCCAGCAGGGTACGTTCGCGCATCAGCTTCTGCGCGAGGTCGGGGTCATTCCACAGATCCGGGTCTTCGGCCCGGTTGTTCAGTTCCGCGAGGCGGCCAAGAGCGACATCCCAGTCAAAGATGCCTCCTCAGCAGCGCCACCGACTGCTTGATCTGTTCGTTGAGGGCCTCGGTCTCGGCGGACATGGAAATCGATCTCCCGTCAGGAAGGAATGGGCAAAACGCGCACGCGTATCCTGCGTCGCGTCAATACAGGCCGCCCATGCCGATGTCACCCCCGGCGGGGGGCTTCTCCGCGGCGGGGACCCCGGGCTGACCCGGCGCACCGGGCGGGGGCGCGGCGGTCGACCCGACCTGCCGCGTTGCCGGCGACGCGGCCATGTCGTCCTCGGAATCGGGCATGTTTTCGGCCCCGGTGTCGGCGGAGGTCAGCGCGCCGGTCACGTTGGCGTACAGATCGGAGCTGATGCCCGGCACCTGGTCGGGCTTGAACGCATCGACCGTCACCCCTATCCCGGTGTCGTAGCGCGCCAGCGTGATGCCCTCGGGCACCGGGAAGTCCAGCCGGGGGCGGTCGGCCAGTACCGCCTTCATCACCCGGTTCCAGATCGGTCCGGCGATCGCGGCGCCGGTTTCGTTCTTGCCCAGGGTCTGCGGCGTGTCGAACCCGACCCAGACGATCGTCACGATGTCGGGCGAGAAGCCGGCGAACCACGCATCGTTGAAATCCTGGCTGGTGCCGGTCTTGCCGGCGATCGGGTAGTCGATCCCCGCGCCGGCCTGCACGCCGGTGCCGCGCCGGATCACGTCGCGCATCATCGTGGTGATCTGGAACGCGCTGGCCGGCGAGGCCACCTGCGGCCGGGTGTCCGTCATCTCCGGCCCGTCGGCCGGGGCGGGCGGCGCGGGCAGCGGCGTGGCGGGGGACGAGCCTGCGGGCGACGCCGGTGGGGTGGTGGCGGGGGCCTGGGTCGGGGCGGCGGGCTGCAGGCCGATCCCGTCCGGCCGCCACAGGACGCGGCCGTCGCGGTCCTGCACGTCGTCGATCAGGGTCGGCGTCACCAGCCGTCCACCGGCGGCGATGGTGGCGTAGGCCCCGGCTTCGCGCAGGACGGTGGTTTCCACCGCCCCCAGCGCCGCCGGCAGGACATGGGGCATGCTGTCGACCAGGTGCAGGTTCGCGGCCATCGCGGCCACCGATTTCATGCCGATATGGGCGGCCAGCCGGATGGTCACCAGGTTGCGGGATTCCCGCAGCGCGTCATGCAGGGTCGTCGGGCCCCAGAAATCCTTTTCGAAATTGTTGGGGTGCCATGTCCCGTAGGAGACCGGGGAATCGTCGAATTTCTGCGACGGCGAGATCCCCTGTTCCATCGCCGTCAGATAGACGAACGGCTTGAAGGACGAACCGGGCTGGCGCAGCGCCTGCGTCGCGCGATTGAACTGGGACGCGTTGAACGACCAGCCGCCGACCATCGCCAGCACGCGGCCGGTGCGAACGTCCATGGTGACCAGCGCGCCTTCGACCTTGGGGATCTGGCGCAGGGCGACGGTGCCGCCCTCGGCCTGCGGTTCGATCAGGACCAGGTCGCCGGCGCGCGGCAGGCGCCAGCGCCGCATCCACGCCATGTCGCGCGCCAGCAGCCGGCCTGTGCGCGGACTGGCGGCGGCCGGCGTCCCCTCGGCCCAGCCGACCTCGCCGGTCGCGGGGGACAGGATCACCCCCAGGCGCCAGCTGTCCAGCATGCCGGCGGGGCGGGGCGCCGCCGTCAGCCCGGGCATCCACTGGTCGGACGGCGGAGTGGTCCGCCCGGCGCCGATGCCGTCCAGCTGGCCCACCGGCCCGCGCCAGCCGCCATGGTCACGATCATAGGCCGCAAGCCCGTCGCGCACCGCCGCGGTGGCGATCTGCTGCAGATGGGGATCGAAACTGGTGTGGACGGACAGGCCGCCCTGCATCGTGGTGTCGACGCCGTAGCGGTCGATCAACTGGCGCCGGACCTCTTCGGCGAACCATTCCGATCCGGGAACCGGGCCGGGCCGGGTGAAGGCCTGCGGCATCAGGGGTTCCTGCTGGGCGGCGCGCGCGGCCTCGGGCGTGATGTCGTGGACCTCGGCCATGCGCTGCAGCACCCAGTTGCGGCGCGCCCGTGCCGCGTCGGGATAGCGGTAGGGATTGTAGTTGGTCGGCGACCGCGGCAGCCCGCCGAGGAACGCGGCCTCGGCATCGTCCAGCTGGTCCAGCGGCTTGTTGAAATAGGTCTGCGCCGCCGCCCCGATGCCGTACGCGCCGGCCCCCAGATAGATCTCGTTCAGGTAGATCTCGAGGATCTTTTCCTTGGACAGCGTCTGCTCGATGCGGATCGCCAGCAGGGCTTCCTTGGCCTTGCGCTGCAGCGACACGGCGTTGGAGCCCAGCAGCATGACGCGGGCCACCTGCTGCGTGATGGTCGAGGCCCCCAGCGGCCGGTGCCCCTTGTGCATCGTCAGGTCGGTCAGCCCGGCGCGGATGATCGCGAACGGATCGACGCCGCCATGGGTGTAGAATTTCTGGTCCTCGGTCGCGATGAAGGCGTTCTTCACCCGGTCGGGAATGGCGCTGTAGGGCACGAAGATACGCCGTTCCGCCGCCAGCTCGGCCATGACCCGGTCGTCGCCGGAATAAAGGCGGCTCATGACCGGGGGCTGGTAGGTCCGCAGGCCGTCGACCGTCGGCAGGTCGGCCACCAGTTGCTCGTACTTCGTCCACAGGACCAGCCCGCTCGTCGCCGACGCCAGCAGCAGCAGCGCCATCCCGCCCCCGGCGATGCGGCGGATCAGGCGATAGCGCGGCCGGCGCGGGCCGCCCGGGCCGCCGAACCCCGACGCCCCGGCGCCCCCGGACGGATGCCGTCCATCGGCCACGCCGCTGCCGCCGATGCGGGAGGTCACGAGCATCCGGCCGTCCTGGCCTGATCCATTACGAAGCGTCATCCGGGGTCCAACGGGGCGAGGTCCAAGGGGCATGAATCCGCCGGGACACGGTCCGGGCGGGGTGATCGGGGGGATCTCCTAGCACTGTCCGCGGTGCGAGTCGCCCCTTGCGGGCACCGCGGCGGCGGGCGGGAGGACCTCATGACGCGGCGGCGCGTTCCCATTCCGCGCGGCCGTGCCGGTCCAGCAGGTCGAAGACGCCGGGGTCCAGCGTCAGGCCGGCGGCGGACACGTTGTCGTCCACATGCGCCGGGCTGCCGGTGCCGGGGATCGGCAGCATGACCGGCGACCGGCGCAGCAGCCAGGCCAGCGCCACCTGTCCCGGCGTGGCGCCCATGTCCCGCGCCACCCGGGCCAGCACATTGTCCCCCGCCGCCAGACCGCCGGCCGCCAGCGGCGCCCACGGGATGAAGCCGATGCCCCGGGCGGCGCAATAGTCCAGCACGTCCTCGGACGCGCGGTTCACCAGGTTGAATCGGTTCTGCACCGTGGCGACGGGGAAGAAGCGCGCGGCGCGTTCGATCATGTCGACCGAGACCTCGGACAGGCCGACATGGCGGATCAGTCCTTCGTCGCGCATCGCGGCGATCACCTCGAACTGCGCCTCGGGCGGGCAGTCGGGACCGACACGGTGCAGCTGCCACAGGTCGATGCGCGAGACGCCCAGGCGGCGCAGGCTCATGAGCACGCATTGGCGCAGGTAGTTCGGGTTGCCGACCGGCCGCCAGATATCCGGGCCGTGGCGCGTGTGCCCGCCCTTGGTAGCGATGACCAGGCCGGCCGGGTAGGGATGCAGCGCCGCGCGGATCAGATCCTCGCTGACATAGGGGCCGTAGCTGTCGGCGGTGTCGATCAGGGTCACGCCGCATTCGACCGCGCGGCGCAGGGTCGCCAGCGCACGGTCGCGGTCGGGCGGGTCGCCCCAGATTCCAGGCCCGGTGATCCGCATCGCGCCGAACCCCAGCCGGGCCACCGGCAGGTCGCCGCCGATACGGAAGAGTCCGGCCTGGTGCGCGTCGGGATAGGGCATGAGCGGCCTCCTGGTTTCAGGTTTCGGGCGTCAGGATCGGGCTAGGAACAGAAGATGGCAGGAGCAAGGCGGCGGAGGCGAGGGTCAGCCCAGCATCCGGCCGATGACCCGCGCCGTGTAGTCCACCACGGGGATGATCCGGCCGTAATTGATGCGTGTCGGGCCGATGACGCCGATCGCACCGACGATGCGGTTGCTGTCGGTCCGCGCCGGGGCGACGACCACGGACATGCCCGACAGGCCGAACAGCCCGCTTTCCGCCCCGATGAAGATCCGCACCCCTTCGGATTCCTGCGCCAGGTCCAGCAGACGCAGCATCGTTTCCTGGGTTTCCAGCCGTTCGAACAGCATCTGGATGGTCGACAGGCGTTCGATCTCGGTCACGTCGGCCAGCAGGCGGGCCTGGCCGCGCACGAACAGTGTGCCGCCGCGATCGACGTCGCTCCACGTCGCCAGGCCGCTAGCCACCACTTCGGCGGTCAGATGGTCCAGTTCGCTGCGGTTGGCCGTCATTTCGGCATTCACATGCTCGCGCAGGTTTTCCAGCGTCCGGCCGGTCAGATGGGCGTTCAGGTAGTTCCCGGCCTCGACCAGCGCCGAGGGCGGCAGGCCGGCGGGGGTTTCGATCACCCGGTTTTCCACCTGCCCGTCCGCGCCCACCAGGATCACCAGCGCGCGGCGCGGACCCAGGGCCACGAATTCGATATGCTTCACCGCGCCGTCGCCCTTGGGCGCCAGCACCAGGCCGGCGGCCGAGGACAGGCCAGACAGCATGGACGAGGCCTCGGACAGCGTGTCCTGCAGGGAGCGGCCCCGGACCTCCAGCGAACGGGTGATCGTCTCGCGCTCGTCATCCGTCAGGCTGCCGAACTGCAGCAGCCCGTCGACGAACAGCCGCACGCCGCGTTCGGTCGGCAGCCGCCCCGCCGAGGCATGGGGCGAGAACAGCAGCCCGGCCTCGGTCAGGTCCGCCATCACGTTGCGGATCGTCGCCGGCGACAGCGGCAGCGGCAGGCGTCGCGACAGGGTGCGCGACCCCACCGGTTCCCCGGTTTCCACATATTGTTCGACGATTTCGCGCAGGATCGCGGCGGATCGTGCGTCCAGCCCCGGCGGAAGGGCGGAACGCGATGCCAACGCGCTGAGATCCATGACCATCTGCCCCCCTCCCTGCTTCGGCCCCCGGCCGACGAAAAAACACCGCCATGCTAAATCTGGAACGTGGCCGCCGCCATGACAAGCAGGGGGTGGCAATCGCCCCCCGGCTCGGGCTATGCCCCGGCCTGACCCTGCCCCCGATCTGGAGTTCCCGCCCATGGTCACACGTCCGTCCGGCCGCGCGTCCGACGCGCTGCGCCCGGTTTCCATCGAACCCGGATTCGCCCGCCACGCCGAAGGGTCCGTGCTGATCCGCATGGGCGGGACCGAGGTTCTGTGCGCCGCCAGCGTCGAGAGCCGGGTGCCCACGTTCCTGCGCGGGCAGGGCAAGGGCTGGGTGACCGCCGAATACGGCATGCTGCCCCGCGCCACCCACAGCCGCGGCAGCCGCGAGGCCGCGAAGGGCAAGCAGTCGGGCCGTACGCAGGAAATCCAGCGCCTGATCGGCCGGTCGCTGCGCGCCGTCGTGGATTTGAAGGCACTGGGCGAGATGTCGATCACGGTCGATTGCGACGTGCTGAACGCCGATGGCGGCACGCGCTGCGCGTCGATCACCGGGGCATGGGTCGCATTGCGCCTGGCGCTGGAGACGCTGGTCCGCAACCGCGTGCTGGCCGGCGTGCCGCTGACGGCGCAGGTCGCCGCCGTGTCCTGCGGCCTGACCGGGGCCGGGGCGGTGCTGGACCTGGATTATGACGAGGACAGCAACGCCGCCGCCGACGCCAATTTCGTGCTGACCGAGGCCGGCGGCATCGTCGAGATCCAGGGCACCGCCGAGCAGGCGCCCTTCAGCGAAACGCAGTTCCACGACCTGATGCGGCTGGCGCGGATCGGCACCGGCCAGCTGTTCGCCGCCCAGCGGGAGGCCGTCGAGGCGGCCCTGGGCACGACTGGAGGGACCCGATGAGCGCGCCAATGGACGAGGGCCAAGGGGTGGACCACCGCCTGGCGCGTGGCACGCGGCTGGTGCTGGCCAGCCATAACGCGGGCAAGCTGGCGGAATTTTCCGCCCTGCTGGCGGGGTATGGCATCACCGTGCTGTCGGCCGGAGACCTGGCGCTGCCGGAACCCGAGGAGACCGCCGACAGCTTCACCGGCAATGCGGTGCTGAAGGCGGTCGCCGCGGCGACGGCGGCCGGCCTGCCGGCGCTGGCCGACGATTCCGGATTCTGCGTGGCCGCACTGGACGGGGCGCCGGGGATCTATTCCGCGCGCTGGGCCGGCCCGTCCAAGGATTTTCCCGCCGCGATGGCCCGCATCCATACGCAGATGGGCGACGCCGCGGACCGCTCGGCCTGGTTCATCTCGGTCCTGTGTCTGGCATGGCCGGACGGGACCGTGCAGACATTCGAGGGACGGATCGACGGCCGGTTCAGCTGGCCGCCGCACGGCACCAACGGCCATGGCTACGACCCGGTCTTCGCCCCCGAAGGCGGCGGCCGGACCTTCGCCGACATGACCGACGCCGAAAAGAACGCCATCAGCCATCGCGGCCGGGCCTTCGACCTGTTCCGTGCCGCCTGCCTGCCCCTGGACTGAATGGACGTGCCCCGCCGCGACATATCCTAACCCGGCGGGATATTCCCGCCGGCGCGCACGGCGGCCATCTTGTCGCCAAGAACGTCCTGGAGAGATACCGGCATGTGCCGCATCGCCCACCCCACCCGTACCGCATGACCTTCGACCGCCTGATCCGGACCGGGGCGGGAGTGTTGATCCTGGTTCTGCTGGTGCCGGTGCTGATGATTCCGTACCGGATTCCCCTGAACTACAACGAGGGGTGGAATGCCTATCTGGCGCTGCGCGCGATGGGGGCGAACCAGGCGCTGCCGCTTTATCCGCCAGCCGGCAGCATGGTCTTCAACAATTATCCACCGCTGGCCTTTCCCCTCGTCGGCCTGGTCGGCACCTACGTCACCGGCGACATGATCGTGGCGGGGCGGATCGTCGCGCTGCTGGCGCTGCTGGCCTGCGGCGCGCTGGTCGCGTGCTGCGTCCGGCGCCTGGGCGGCACGGGCCGGGCGGCCGTCGCCGCCGGGCTGCTGCTGCTGCTGAATGCCGCCACGGTCTTTTCCGCCTATGTCGCGATGGACGACCCGCAATGGCTGGCCCATGCCGTCATGCTGGGCGGTCTGGCGGTCCTGCTGGGCGGGGCACGCCGCCCCCAGCGGGGCGTGGCACGCGTGGCAACGGCGGCGGTGCTGATGGTCGCCGGCGGGTTCGTGAAACATAATCTGGTCGCCCTGCCGCTGGCGGTGACGGTCTGGCTGGCCTGGTGCGACCGGCGGGCCCTGCTGGTCTGGTGCGGCACCGGCCTGCTGGCCGGGCTGCTGGGGCTGGGGCTGGCGGAATGGGCCTATGGTCCGGCGGTCTTCGCCGACGTCGCGGGCCATCACCGCGTCATGGCCCCGGCGCGGCTGCTGATCGGGATCCGCAAACTGCCCGAGATCCTGGGCCTGCTGGTGGTCGGGGCCATGCTGTGCGCTGCGCCGCGTCCCGCCGATGTACGCGACCGGCGGGCGGGGCTGTTCGCCCTGCTGTTCCTGGGCCTGGCTCTGGCGACCGGCCTGACGCAGCGGATGGGCGACGGCGTGAATTACAACGCGCATTTCGAAACCCTCATCGCCGCCTGCATTGCGGTGGGGCTGGCCCTGTCGCGCCCGCCGCTGAGGGTGGGCCGCCTGCGCCTGACGCCCGCGCGCCTGCTGTGCGTGGCGGCGCTGCCGCTGGTCCTGGCGGTGCCCACGCGACTGATCCATGCGTGGTCCGACCTGCGCCACCTGCCCGATACGGCCGGGCGCTGGCAGGCGGCCATCGCGCGCGTCGGCCGCATTCCCGGCCCCGCGGCATGCGAGATGCTGGCCGTCTGCTACTGGGCGGGGAAGACCGAGACGGTCGATTTCTTCAACCTGACGCAGGCCATGCTGGCGAGCCGGCAGGCGTTTCCCCTGGACGACATGGCCCGGCGACGGGTCTTCGGCGTCATCGAATACGACCCCGACGCAACGCGCCACCGCAATGCCGTGGCCGCCAGCGGCCACGATCCGATCGTCGATCCCCTGCATGCGGCGGGCTACGACCCGGCCTTCCACGGCCCGGGCCACATCGTGTTCCTGACGCCGGGATTCCTGACACAACGGGAAGCGAACCCGCACGGCTGAAAGACTGATTCAAAATTCGCCCTGTCGGCGACGCGCGGCGTGCCGCTGCGCGGCGCTCCCGCTCCACAGACCGAATTTCAAACCGGCCTCCGGGACCGAACAGGGACGGCCGATCAGGACGTCGGAGTCGTCTGGGCGTCGAAGGCGCGGCCGGCGGCGCCCAGTGCGGTCACGAAGGCCCGGGTCTTGGGCGGCACCACCTTCTTGCGGGGATAGACCGCGGACAGGTCGCAGGATTCGTCGGGATCGGGCGCCACCCGCCAGCCGGGCAGGATGCGTTCCAGCCCGAACGCGGCAGGCGGGCGGTCCATGAACATCCAGTCCGGCAGCAGAGCGAGGCCCGCGCCCGCGCCGGCCAAGGTCCGCAGCATGTCCAGCGAATCCGCCGAGAGGCGGGTGGGAAAGGACAGGAACTGCGCCCGACCGGCACGGTCGCAGCGCCAGGCCGGCGCAGTGCCGATGCGCGACAGGCATGTCACGCCGGACAGCGGCCCGTCCCCCAGCACCGTATCAGCCGCGGGATTACTGTCCGCCAGGCCCATGCCGGCCATCAGGTTGGGGGCCGCGACCGCCCACCAGGTGCCGGTCAGCACCGGGCGGAACAGCAAGCCGGAATCGGGCGGGCGGCCGGACAGCACCGCGACGTCCGCGCCGCTTTCGATCAGGATGTGCGACAGGTCGCCGAAGGCCGGGCCGCTGCGCACTTCCACGTCGATATCGGGATAGGCAAGCAGGAAGGCCGGCAGCAGCGGGGCGACCACCGCGCGCGCCACCGAGGGCGACGCCAGCACGCGCAGGCAGCCCCGGGGGGCGGCGTTCAACAACGCGGCCTCGGCCCGGGCGTCGTCCAGGTCGGCCAGGATCCGCCGCGCCCGGCCCAGGAACCGTTCGCCGATTTCCGTCAGGTGCAACCCGCGCGTCGACCGGTTGAACAGGGCGGCGCCCAGGTCATGCTCCAGCTCGGCGATCGCGCGGGAGGCCGAGGACACGTTCAGGTCCAGCAGGCCCGCCGCACGCGACAGGCTGCCCGCGTCGGCGGTGGCCAGCAGCACGCGCAGGCAGGTCACGTAATCCACGCCCGTCCCCCCAGGATTTGCGCGCCCGGTTTTGTACGCCCGGAGCACCCGCCGCCGGTGCGCATGCCGCGCGACGCAAAACTCTTTTCCATATCCAGGCGTTCCGCCGGGACCAGGAGCCACCCTACTGTGCTTCGGCAGTCCGGCAAGACACAGAACCGGACGGGAAAACCAGGAGGACCAGACCATGCTCGATCGCACCAGCATCCCCGTCACCCGCGACGCCGAATGGTTCGAATACAGCCGTGCCGCGAACCCGATCCGGCCCGGATTGACGCCCCGGCTGCCCTTCATGTCGTGGGGGCCGGAAACCTGGGCCGAGGGGCCGAGCCGGATCATCCCGCTGGATATCTCGGAACAATTGCGCTGCCCCGGTCCGGCGACGTCGCCGGCCCTGTGCGCCGCCTTCGTGCGGATCGACGCGGGCGATACGCTGCGCCCCGACATCGCGGCGACGTCGCAGGTCTTCTACGTGATCCGGGGCGCCGGCCGCACCGAACCCACGGCCGCCCACCTGCCGTCGGTCGACTGGCAGCGCGGCGACATCGTCGCCCTGCCCGGCGGCACCGGATATGCCCATACCGCCAGCGACGACGCGACGTTGTACCTGGTGCATGACGCGCCGCTACTGACCTATCTGGGGGTTCGGGTGGAGCAGGCCCGTTTCGAACCCACGCTGTATCCCGCCGAACGGACGATGGACGAACTGCGCGCCGTCGCCGCCAGCCCCGAGGCCCGGTCGCGCAGCCGCGTGTCCGTCCTGCTGGGCAACACGAATTTTCCCAGTTCGCGCACCATCACCCATGTCATCTGGACGATGTTCGGCCTGCTGCCGGCGCAATCGGTGCAGAAGCCGCACCGGCACCAGTCGGTGGCGCTGGATTACATTGTGTCCTGCCCCGACGGGTGCTACACGCTGATCGGGGAATCACTCGACGCGCAGGGCCAGATCGCCAACCCGGTCCGCCAGGACTGGCAATCCGGCATGGCCTTCATCACGCCGCCGGGCCTGTGGCATGCCCATTACAATGAAAGCGACGAGGAAGCGTTCCTGATGCCCATCCAGGATGCGGGATTGCAGACCTATCTGCGGTCGCTGGATATCCGGTTCGGCTGAATCGAGGGCGGGGCAAGGGCGAAGGCAAGGACTTTGCTCTCGCCCCGCCAAAGGGCCTAGCCCTCTGAAAAACCGGAGCTTTGTAAATCGAATGGGATGCAAGGGCCTGAGGCCCTTACCGGGTTCGGGCAGAACCCGACCTTCCCTTCAGCGCCCGGTCAAAATCCGATCGACCAGCTGCCCGACAGTCGGCACGAAGCCGTCGGCATAAAACGGGTCGGTCGCGAAGCGCCATGCGTTGGTGCCGCCGAACATCAGGTTGTTGTCCATCACCGCATCGCCGCCCTCGCCATGGGCGTGGGCGACCTCCTGCAACGTCTTCTGGATGCAGAACGAGCGCGGGTCGGCCTTGTGCCCGTTGGTGTAGCCGGGTCCACGCTGGCTCCAGTTCGAAAAGCGGCATTCCGACAGGCAGCCCATGCAGGCGACCTGGTCGGCCAGGATTTCCTGGGCCTTGTCCTTCGTCACGAAGATCAGCGTCGAGTCCGGGGTGCGCATCGCCTCGGTGTAGCCTTCGGCCTCCCACAGGCGCACGTGCTCGCGGTCGGCCTCGGTCATGAAGACCTGGCGGGCACGCGCGCCGACGCCATAGGGGGCCGTGTGCTCGCCCACCGGTTCGGTCGAATAGGCAACCTGGCGTTCCGACCGGCCCTGCAGCTCCAGCAGGAACGAGTTGTTCACGGCCGAGGAATAGAACCCGGTCGGCGAGAAGCGGTTGAGGAACACATCCCCCTTGTGCAAGGTCCGCAGGCGGCGCTTCCACGCATCGGGGATCGGGCTTTCCTGCGTCAGCAGCGGGCGGGTGCCGAACTGGAAGGCGATGGGGCCGAGTTCGGGATTGTCGATCCAGTCCTCCCATTCCTCCAGCCACCAGACGCCGCCGGCCATGATGATCGGCGTGTCGTGCAGGCCGAACGTCCGCATCAGGCGGCGCAGCGCCAGCACGCGCGGCAGCGGATCCTCGGGGGTCTGCGGGTCCTCGGTATTGGACAGGCCGTTATGGCCGCCGGCCCGCCATGGATCTTCGTACACCACGCCGCCCAGCAGGTCGGCGGTCTTGCTGAACGACCGCTTCCACAGGGCATTGAACGCCCGGGCGGAGGACACGATCGGGTAGTAATGGACGCCGAAGCGCGCCGCGATGTCCGACAGGCGATAGGGCATGCCCGCGCCGCAGGTCACGCCATGGACCAGGCCCGGCGCGCCTTCCAGCACGCCGGTGATGACCTGTTCGGCGCCGCCCATTTCCCACAGGATGTTGGCATGGACCCGGCCCTGGCCGCCCGACAGATCGTGGGCGATGCGGGCCTGGGCGATGCCGCCGCGAATGGCGTACTCCACCAGTTCGTCATGCCGTTCGCGCCGGGTGCGGCCATGATAGACCTGCGGAACAGGCCGGCCGTCCGCGTCGTACGAATCGGCATTGACGATCGAGACCGTGCCGGCACCGCCGGCCGCCGCCCAATGCCCGGACGATACGCCGGTCGAGACCGACACGCCCTTTCCGCCTTCGACCAGCGGCAGGACATCCACCCCGCCCATGCGGATCGCATTGATCGCCTTCATCACTACCCTATCGTCCTCGGCGCCCGCACCGGGGGCCGGCATTCACTGGTTCTGCCCCGCCCGGTGGACGGGACGCCGCGACGGGATGGTCGGGGGACCGTCGCCCCCGGTCCGCCCCCGTCCGCCGGCCGCCTTAGCGCGCGGGCGGACGGCCCGGCTTGGCGCCGACGGTTTCGGTGATGTCGGCACCCGTCTCCTGGTCCACAACGCGCATCGACAGCTTGACCTTGCCGCGATCGTCGAAGCCCAGGACCTTGACCTTCACGATATCGCCCTGGTTGACGACATCGGTGGTCTTGGCGACGCGTGCCGTCGACAGTTCCGAGATATGGACCAGTCCGTCGCGCGCACCCATGAAGTTCACGAACGCACCGAAATCGGCGGTCTTGACCACCTTGCCGTTATAGATCTTGCCGATCTCGGGCTCGGCCACGATGCCGCGGATCCGTTCGATCGCCTTTTCCGACTGATCTTCGGACGTGGCGGCGATCATGATCGTGCCGTCGTCGTTGATGTCGATCTTGGCGCCCGAATATTCCACGATCTCGCGGATGACCTTGCCGCCCTGGCCGATCACGTCGCGGATCTTCTCCTTCGGCACGGAGATCGTGGTGATCTTCGGCGCGGAGGAGGACACGTCGGCGCGGCCTTCGGTCAGCGCCTTGGCCATCTCGCCCAGGATGTGCAGGCGGCCGTCGCGCGCCTGGGCCAGGGCGATCTTCATGATCTCGGGCGTGATGGACGTGATCTTGATGTCCATTTGCAGCGAGGTGACACCTTCCTCGGTACCCGCAACCTTGAAGTCCATGTCGCCCAGATGGTCTTCGTCACCCAGGATGTCGGACAGCACGGCGAAGCCGCGATCTTCCTTGATCAGGCCCATGGCGATGCCCGCCACCGGACGTTTCAGCGGCACGCCGGCATCCATCAGCGCCAGCGAGGTGCCGCAGACCGTGGCCATCGAGGACGACCCGTTGCTCTCGGTGATCTCGGACACCACGCGCATCGTGTACGGGAAAGTGTCCTTGCCCGGCAGCAGCGGATGGATGGCGCGCCAGGCCAGCTTGCCATGCCCGATCTCGCGCCGGCCGGGCGAGCCCATGCGGCCGCACTCGCCCACCGAATAGGGGGGGAAGTTGTAGTGCAGCATAAAGTTGGTGCGGTATTCGCCTTCCAGCGCGTCGATCACCTGCTCGTCCTGCGCGGTGCCGAGCGTCGCCACGACCAGGGCCTGCGTCTCGCCACGGGTGAACAGGGCGGAGCCATGGGCACGCGGCAGGATCCCGACCTCGGAGACGATCGGACGGACCGTCTTCAGGTCGCGGCCGTCGATGCGATAGCCGGTGTCGAGCACGGCGCTGCGCACCACGTCGGCCTCCAGTTCCTTCAGCAGCGGCTTGGCGGCGGCGGTGTCCAGGCCCTCGGCGGCCAGGGCGGTCAGGACCGCGTCCTTCGCCGCGCCGACCTTCTTGTAGCGCTCCTGCTTCACGCGCTCCTGATACGCCTCGGCGATGGACGCGCGGCCCAGCTCGTCGATGCGCTTCTGCAGGGCGATGGCCTCGGCCGACGGCTCGGCCAGGTCCCACGGCGCCTTGGCCGCGTGCTCGGCCAGCGCGATGATGGCGTCAATCACGACCTGGAAGGCGTCATGGCCGAACGTCACGGCGCCCAGCATCACGTCTTCGGACAGTTCGCTGGCCTCGGACTCGACCATCAGCACGCCTTCCGACGTCCCGGCGAGGACGAGGTCGAGCGCGCTTTCCTTCATTTCGGCGATGGTCGGGTTCAGGATGTAGGCACCATCCTTGTAGCCGACGCGGCAGGCGGCCACCGGACCGAAGAAGGGAATGCCCGACAGCGTCAGCGCCGCCGAGCAGCCGATCAGGGCGGCGATCGCCGGATCGTTCTCCAGGTCGTGGCTCAGGACCGTCGCGACGACCTGGACCTCGTTGCGGAAATTGTCGGGGAACAGGGGGCGGATCGGGCGGTCGATCAGGCGGGAATTCAGGACCTCGATCTCGGACGGACGGCCTTCGCGCTTGAAGAAGCCGCCGGGGATCTTGCCGGCCGCGAAGGCCTTTTCCTGGTAGTTGACCGTCAGCGGGAAGAAATCCTGGCCCGGCTTGACGCTGCGGGCGCCGACGGCGGTGCACAGCACGACCGTGTCGCCATAGGTCACGACGACGGCGCCGTCGGCCTGGCGGGCGATCTTGCCGGTCTCCAGCACCAGGGGGCGGCCGCCCCACTCGATTTCCTTGCGGTAGTAATTGAACATTCAGACATGTCCTGTCGGGCGGCCGGCCCGGACGGAACGAAGCATCCCGGACAAAGGGATGAGAGACAGCGCCTCGGACGGCATGGAGCGATGACGGTCACCCATCAAAACACCATGTGGCCTGAAACGCTGCGACCCGGTCCGGATGTCTCCACCGTCGTGGCGGCAGCATGTTGCCCGGCCCACGATTGGGCGACGGGGGTGGCCTGCCTGGCCAGGCAGGGTGGCCCGTGCCCCCCGCCCGCCGGGCGGACCGGCGCGATCAGGCACGGGCCATGACCATGGAACACATGGTCACGCGCGCCCGATCGCGCAACGGGTCAGCGACGCAGGCCCAGACGGCCGATCAGGGTCTGGTAGCGGGCACTGTCCTTGCGCTTCAGATAGTCCAGCAGGCCGCGGCGCTTGCCGACCATCACCAGCAGGCCGCGACGCGAGTGGAAATCCTTCGCGTGGGTCTTCAGATGCTCGGTCAGGTTGGTGATCCGCTCGGTCAGCAGGGCGACCTGGACCTCGGGCGAGCCGGTATCGGTGGCGGCGGTCTGGTATTCGCCGATCAGCGTCGTGCGACGCTCTGCGGTAATCGACATCGTGTTCTCCATGATACAATAGGGTTAAAGCATGCGGTCCGGGCGCAGCCAGCCATCTTCCAGCCGGCACAGCCCGATCACGCGCCCCCCGTCCATTCCCCGCACGACCCCTTGCGCGGGGTCGACGGCGTCCGGAATCCGCCCCATCAGGTCGAGCAGGCTGATCGCCTGCCCGTGTGACAGGGCCCCCGCTTCTTCCTCGGTCAAGGCCAGCGCCGGGATGTCGGCCAGCGCGGTCGCGACCGGAAGCAGCAGATCCGGTGAGGCAGGCGCGTTGTCGTCGGTTGGGACAATTTTGTCCAGCAGAATTGCATTATCCTCGGAAAACGGGCCCACGCGCAGCCGGCGCAGGGCGACGACATGCCCGACCGTGCCGCAGGCCCGGGCGATGTCGCGCGCCAGCGAGCGCATGTAGACGCCCTTGCCGGACTCCACCTCGAAAATCGCGGTGTCGATGTCGGGGCGGCCCACAAGGTCGAACCGGTCGATCCGAGCCGGGCGCGGCGGCAGGTCCGGGGGGCGGCCGTCGCGCGCCATGTCGTATGCGCGCTCGCCCGCCACCTTGATCGCGGAATAGACCGGCGGGACCTGCATGATGTCGCCGCGAAAGGCCGGCAGCGCCGCGCGGAACGCGTCGTCGGTCGGGCGCACGTCGGACGTTTCCGTCACCGCGCCGTCGGCGTCGTCAGTGTCGCGGGCCTCGCCGAGGCGCAGGGTGAACTGGTACCGCTTGGTGCCGTCCATGATATACGGCACGGTCTTGGTCGCCGCGCCGAAGGCGATGGGCAGCAAGCCGGTCGCCAGCGGGTCCAGCGTGCCGCCATGCCCCGCCTTGCGCGCGTCGAACAGGCGCTTCACCCGGTTGACGACGTCGGTCGATGTCATGCCCGATGGCTTGTCGACGACCAGCCAGCCGTCTATCGGGCGTCCGCGCTTGCGTCGCATGGGGCAGAACCTTTTTTCAAAATCTCTGGAAGAGGCGTGCGTGTAGACGAGCCCTGAGCGGGGAGCAATGCCGGATTGTGCGGCGCCCCGTTCCCCCCGGCCCGTCCGGCGGCGAAAACGAACCCATCCTTTCACCCCCGGCCGGAGAGCGCCCGCCCCATGACGACATGCCCGCGCGGGCCAGGCCGGCACGAATGGGTGGGACGGGTGACGACCGCCCTGTTCATCGCGGGCGGGCTCGGGGTCGGGCTGGGCGTCCTGGCATCGATCGGACAGTTCGGCATCTCCGCCCGGACCGAACGGGCCGTCGTCGTCTTCGACACGCCGGTGGGGGGCCTGCGTCCCGGCGCGCCCGTCACGTTCCGGGGCGTGGCGCTGGGCCGCGTCGAACAGGTCGCGGTCGTGGCCGACCCGGCACGAAGCACCCTTGCCGTGCCGGTGACCATCCGCATCCAGCCCGACCGCATCCGCCTGGCGTCACGCACCGTGCAGCGCGTGACCGTGGCCTATCTGGTCGGACAAGGGCTGGAGGCCGAGCTGCATCGCCAGGGCGTGGTGACCGGACGGGTGGGGATCGATCTGGATTTCACCGCGCCCGACCCATCGCAGGAAACATCCCCGCCCCGCCATCCCGGCCTGTCCCCCCTGGTGGAAATCCCGGCCCATCTGTCCGCCTGGCAGGCACTGCGCCACACCCTGACGACCCTGCCGATCCACGCCGTGGCGACCGAGGCCCGGCAGGCTGCGGCCCATGGCCGACACATCGCGGCGGACATGTCCAGCGCCCTGCCGCCCGTACGCGACAGCCTGGGCGCGCTACGCGCCGACGCGGCCGCGCTGGGGGATGCAATGCAGCGCACGGAGCGCAGGGCAGGCCGCGAACTGGCGACAACCCGGACGGACCTGGCCCGTATGGCCACCACCGCCCGCCAGCAGGCCGCCGCGCGCGGCGCGGACATCCGCACCCTGGCCACGTCGTCCCGCGCGGCCCGGGCCGAGGCGCGACAGATCCACGACGATATGCACACGATACTGGACGCGGGATCGCCGGCCCGGGCCGACCTGGCGGCCGCCCAACGCGACATCGCCGCCGCCGGCCCCGCCCTGCACCGCGCCACCCGGAAGGTGGAGCGGAATCCGGCCACGATCGTGGGTGCGCCGAGAGGCTTTGCCCCTTGAACCCATCAAAGGCTTGTCTTTGAAATCCGGCCGTTCCGCATAAGGCTCCGCCCTGTCAGCCGGGTGACGCGACGGATCCGGCCAACAGGCCGCCGTCAATATTCACCTCTGTCCCCGTCACGTAGGTTGCTTCGTCCGACGCGAGAGTGACCGCGATCGCGGCCACTTCATCGGGCATGCCGAACCGCTTGAGGGGCGTGTCGGCAACCAGCGCCCGCATCCTCGCTTCCCGGTCCGGTCCCGTGCCGAGCATCGGTTCCCAGATCGGCGTCAATATCGCGGCGGGGTGGATCGAATTGCATCGAATCTTCCACCCCTGTTGCGCGCAATAGAGGGCAACCGTCTTGCTGTGATTGCGAATGGCCGCCTTGGACGACGCATAGGCCGCGGCAAGCGGAATGCCGACGAGGCCGGAGCGCGACGAAATGTTGATGATCGAGCCGCTGCCCTGCCCCTTCATCGCGCCGATCGCGTAGCGGCAGCCAAGGAACGTCCCGTCGAGATTGACCCGATGAACGTCCCGCCAGTCCGCAAGGCTGGCGTATTCGGGGTCGTGGGCCACCATGCCCTGCTCGAATCCCGTCACGCCGGCGTTGTTGACCACCACGTCGGCCACAGGAACACGGTCAGCGAGTTGAAGCCAATCGGCCTCTTCCCGCACATCGAGCTTTTCGAACCGGCACCCGATTTCCGCTGCTGTCGCGGCGCCGGCGGTTTCATCCAGATCGGTGACGAAGACGATGCCGCCTTCATGGTGGAAGCGGGCGGCAATCGCACGGCCGATGCCGCGCGCGGCGCCGGTCACGACGCACGTCTTTCCATTCAGTCTTTGCATGATATTCTCGAAATAGAGACCAGTCGGCGGGTTGCCCCGCATGCGAATGTCTTGCCGCTTCAGCGGTGACGCTGGATCATTTCGAAAACTCCCTGACCACTTCAACGATAGCCGGTGGGGCCGGAGCGAGCAACGGTCTCAACCGTCAGCGTGCCCGGGGTCCGTCAGCCACGAAAAATCCGTCCGTAGACGCGATTTGCCGAGCGAGAGTGCCGCAAAGCGGCACGCCCGTCGTGTGTTTCCGAGCATCGGAGCGAAGCGGCCTTGATGGCCGTGAGCACCGAAGCGCAGAAAACGCGCGTCGGATCGCCGGCAAATCGCGTCTACGGACGGATTTTCAATCCAGGTCGCGAGCGACGTCCGGCTGCTTCAGCAGCGCGTCGACTTCCATGGCGTAATCCAGCGCCGTGTCCGGCTGGAAATGGATTTCCGGCACCTGGCGCAGGCGCACGCCGGAGGACAGGCGCGAGCGCAGGAACGGCGCCGCGCGCTTCAGCGCCGGCAGCAGCGATTCAACATCGCTGCGTCCCAGCCGGGCGACGAACGCGGTGGCGTGCTTGAGGTCGGGGGAAATCCGGACCTCGGTCACCGTGATGCGGGCGTCGGACAGATCGGGATCGCGGAATTCGGTGCGGGCGAACAGATCCGCCAGTACGCGCCGGACCTCTTCCGCCACGCGGAGCTGGCGCTGCGAGGGCCCGGAAGCAGCGTGGCCGGCGAGTTTCCCCGCCGGCCCCGCCGTAGTCACCTTCCCGCGTGTGGGATTGCGGCTCATGCAGGGACGAGCTCCATTTCGTAGCACTCGACCATGTCGCCTTCGCGCAGGTCGTTGTAGCCAGCAAAGGAGAGGCCGCATTCGTAGCCGCGCGCCACTTCCTTGACGTCGTCCTTGAAGCGCTTGAGCTGGCTGAGTTCGCCCTGGTGGACCACCACGTTGTCGCGCAGCAGGCGCACGCCGCAGCCGCGCTTGACCACGCCTTCGGTGACGTAGCAACCGGCGACCTTGCCGACCTTGGTGATGTCGAACACCTTGCGGATCTCGGCATAGCCGAGGAATTTCTCGCGGTGCTTCGGCGCCACCTTGCCCTTGACCAGCTGTTCGACGTCGTCCGCCACCTGATAGATGATCGAGTAGTAGCGGATGTCCACGCCCTCGCGCTGGGCGAGTTCGCGGGCCTGGGTCGTGGCGCGAACGTTGAAGGCGATGATGATCGCATCAGACGCCTTGGCCAGCTGCACGTCGCTTTCGGTGATCTGGCCGACGCCAGCCGTCAGGACGCGGATCTTGACCTCTTCATGCTCCAGCTTCAGCACCGTGGTCTGCAGCGCCTCGGCCGAACCCTGGACGTCGGCCTTGATCAGGACGGCGACTTCCTTCTGCGCGCCGGCCTGGATGCGGGCGAGCATCTGGTCCAGCGTGCCGCGGGCGGCCGTCTGGCCGGCGGCCATGCGGTCCTTGATCACGCGCTGGCGGAATTCCGAGATTTCGCGGGCGCGATTCTCGTTTTCCACCACCACGAAGGGCTCGCCGGCGCCGGGGACGCCGGTGATGCCCAGCACCTCGACCGGGGTCGAGGGACCGGCTTCCTGGATCTGGCGGTTGCGGTCGTCCAGCATCGCGCGGACGCGGCCCCATTCGGCCCCGGCCACCACGATGTCGCCACGCCGCAGCGTGCCCTTCTGGACCAGGATCGTCGCCACCGGACCGCGTCCGCGGTCCAGCCGGCTTTCGATCACCGAACCTTCGGCCACGCGGTCGGGATTGACCCGCAGATCGAGGATTTCCGACTGCAGCAGGATGGCTTCTTCCAGCTTGTCCAGCCCGGTGCGCTTCAGCGCCGAGACTTCGACATCCTGGGTTTCGCCACCCATCTCCTCGACCACGATCTCGTGCGACAGCAGTTCCTGGCGCACGCGGGCGGGGTTGGCGCCCGGCTTGTCGCACTTGTTGATCGCGACGATGATCGGGGCGTTGGCCGCCTTGGCGTGCTTGATCGCCTCGATCGTCTGCGGCATCACGCCGTCATCCGCCGCGACGACCAGGACGACCACGTCCGTCACCGACGCGCCGCGGGCGCGCATGGCGGTGAACGCCTCGTGGCCCGGGGTGTCGATGAAAGTGATCTTCGCCCCGGATTCCAGCGTGACCTGATAGGCACCGATATGCTGCGTGATGCCGCCGGCCTCGGCCGCGGCGATGTCGGTGGTGCGCAGCGCATCCAGCAGCGACGTCTTGCCGTGATCGACATGGCCCATGACGGTGACGACCGGCGGACGCGGCCGCAGATCCTCGGGCAGGTCCTCGATGCCTTCGATGCCGATCTCGACATCGCTGTCGGCGACGCGGCGGACGCGATGGCCGAATTCCTGCACCACCAGTTCGGCGGTGTCGGCGTCCAGCGACTGGGTGACGGTCGCCATCACGCCCATCTTCATCAGGGCCTTGATGACCTCGCCCTGGCGGGCCGCCATGCGGTTGGCCAGTTCCTGGACCGTGATGGTTTCCGGCAGCACGACATCACGCACCACGCGCACCTGGTCGGCGCGCAGGCGCTCCAGCTCCGCCTGGCGACGCTCACGCTCGCGCTGACGGCGAACCGAGGCCAGCGAACGGGTCTTGTCGTCGTCGCCCTCGATCGCCGCCTGGACGTCGATGCGGCCCGAACGGCGGCTGTCGCCACCCTTCTTGGGCGAGGCGGACGGCTTGCGGGGAGGGACCACGCTGCCGCCGGGACGGCGCGCGGGACGACGGTCGTCCTCGCCTTCCGCGGCGCGGCCGGTGCGCAGGCGCAGCGTCTCGCCCGGCGCTGCCGCCGGTGCCGGGGCCGCGGCCGGACGGCTGCTGGGCGTGACCGGACGGGTCGGCATGATGGCGCGCTCGGCCAGCGGGCGCAGACGCTCCATCGGCGGGGCAAGGGTGACCGCGCCGGGGATCGGCACGGCCGACACGACCGGGCCGCCCACGGCGGGTTCGGGCTCGGGCTCGGGCCGGGCGGCGGTCTGCGCCGCACGGCGCTCGGCTTCCTGCGCGCGGGCCTCGGCCTGGGCTTCTTCCTGGGCGCGGGCCTCGTCCTCGGCGGCGCGGCGGGCGTCTTCCTCCCGCCGGCGTGCCTCTTCGGCGGCCGACAGGATCATGATCTTTTCCTGCTCGCGCCGTTCCTGTTCGCGGCGGACGGCCTCGGCCCGCTGCTCGTCGAGGACGCGCTGGCGGGTGGCGAGCTCGGCCGCGGTCAGCGCACGGCCACCGCTCCCGCCCCGGCCGCCGGCCCTGCCGCCGCCGGACGGACCGGAGCCGCTGCCCGCGGGGGCCGGACCGGGGCCGCGCTTCTTGCGCACCTCGACCTGAACCACCTTCGAACGACCATGGCTGAAACTCTGTCGCACGGAGCCACCATCGACCGTCCGTCCGACCTCCCTCCGGCCCGCCGGCCGCAGGGACAAGCGTCCCTTACCCTGATCCTGATCGTTGCCTTCGCTCATGTACCCGCCTGTTCACACCCGTCCGGCGGATCGGTCCGCCGAACCGGGGACCGTCCTGCCGGACAACCCCGTAAAACGTTCATTATCGACGCGGAAACGCCGCGCCAGCTCGCCATGCGACATTGCCGCATGCACGACATGGTCACGGCCGAATGCCGCCCCCAGACCCGCCGCCGTAGGAACTTCCGCAACCGGAAGGTCCCGTGCGCCGGACAACAGCCTCGTCCTCTCGTCCGGGCTGCCGTCCTCGGCCTGGATGACCAGACCGGCGCGACCGCCCGCAATCCATTCCCGCACCTTCGCGAAACCGCAGACGACCTGCCCGGCGCGCCGCGCAAGTCCCACTGTCTCCATCATCCGGCGCAGAAGCCCGCTCTCCAGAATGTCGGCCAAATCGGGCGGAACAACAACCTGCCCACGGGCGGCACGTGCAAACGCCCCCCGTGTCCGGGCCGTTTCTAGCACATCCCGCCGCGCGCTCAACCAGATTCCCCGTCCGGGCAGACGCGCGGAAAGATCAGGCGTCAGAACCCGGTCCGGGGAGAGCACGAAACGCACCATGGTCTCGGGCGCGGCGCGGTCGCGGGTGACGATGCAGCGCCGCAGGGGCCCGCGTTCCGCCTCGTCCTCCCGGTCGATCTCCTGGTTTTCGTCCAGGTCCCCGCCCATGTCCATATCCCGATCCATGCCGTCCCGTGCGATCGCGCGCCGATCAGGCGTCGGATGCCTCCCCATCTGCCGCGGCATCCGTCGCGGCGGTCGGCGCGGCCTCCTCGCCCTCGAACCAGTGGGCGCGGGCGGCCATGATGATCTCGTTCGCCGCTTCCTCGTCGATCACGTCGCTGCCGAGAATCTCGACCAGTTCGTCGCCCGCCAGGTCGGCCAGGTCGTCGAGCGTCTTCACGCCCTTCTCGCCCAGGGTGACCAGCATCTGGTTCGAGAAGACGCCCAGCACGGCGACGTCGTCCGACACGCCCAGTCCACGGCGCTTCTCATCCAGCTCGTCCTCGCGCCGGGCCAGGAAGCCCTCGGCGCGGCGGACCAGTTCGCCGGCCACGTCCTCGTCGAAGCCTTCGATCTCGGCCAGTTCGTCGGCGTCGGCGTAGGCCAGTTCCTCGATCGAATGGAAGCCTTCGGTCACCAGCAGGCCGGCGATGACGTCATCGACGTCCAGCGCCTCGACGAACAAATTGCTGCGACGGCGGAATTCTTCCTGCCGGCGCTCGGATTCCTCGGCCTCGGTCAGGATGTCGATGTCCCAGCGGGTCAGCTGGCTGGCCAGGCGGACGTTCTGGCCGCGCCGGCCGATCGCGAGGCTGAGCTGTTCGTCAGGGACCACGACCTCGACCCGGCCAGCTTCCTCGTCCATCACCACCTTGGTGACTTCGGCCGGCGCCAGCGCGTTGACCACGAAGGTCGCGGCCTGCGGGCTCCAGGGAATGATGTCGATCTTCTCGCCCTGCAGTTCCTGCACCACCGCCTGGACGCGCGATCCGCGCATGCCGACGCAGGCACCGACCGGGTCGATCGAGGCATCGCGGGAAATCACGGCCATCTTGGCGCGCGATCCGGGATCGCGGGCCACGGCCTTGATCTCGATGATGCCGTCATAGATTTCGGGCACTTCCTGCGCGAACAGCTTGGCCAGGAAAGCCGGATGGGTGCGCGACAAGAAGATCTGCGGGCCGCGCGGTTCGTCGCGCACGTCATAGATATAGGCCCGCACGCGGTCGGAATTGCGGAAGCTTTCGCGCGCGATCAACTCGTCCCGGCGCAGCAGGGCCTCGGAACTGCCGATCTCGACCATCAGGTTGCCGTACTCGGTCCGCTTGACGGTGCCGTTCACGATCTCGCCCACGCGATCCTTGAATTCGTCGTACTGGCGCTTGCGCTCATATTCGCGGACGCGCTGGACGATCACCTGCTTGGCGGTCTGGGCGGCGATGCGGCCGAAATCGATCGGCGGCAGCGGGTCGATCAGATGCTCGCCGAGCTGGATCTCCGGCTTGAACTTGCGCGCGATATGGAGCGGGATCTGCGTTTCCTCGTTCTCCACGACCTCGACGGCCTCGGTCCAGCGGGACAGGCGCACGTCGCCAGTCCGCCGGTCGATGGTCGCGCGGATGTCCTTTTCATGCCCGTACTTGGCGCGGCCGGCCTTCTGGATGGCCTGCTCCATCGCCTCCAGCACCTCTTCCCGGTCGATCGCCTTCTCTCGCGCGACGGCGTCGGCCACCAGCAGCAGTTCAGGACGGGAAACGGACGTATCCATCAGAGCCTCCAAGGCGTCTCAGTGGGTCTTGCGCACCGGCGCGGCGCCGGGCTGCGGGGTCGATTCCGGGGCCTCGGCCCCGGCAGAGGGCTCTGCCTCCGCGTCGGGCGCACGCATCATCTGGGCGCTGGCCGCGATCAGTTCATCCGTCAGGACCAGCCTCGCCTTGCGCAGGTCCGACAGCGGCAGCGCCGCCTCGGTCCCGTCATCCAGGCGCAACCGCCCGATACCGTCCTCGGCGCCCAGCAGAATGCCGGAAAAGCGCTTGCGGCCGTTGATCGGGATATTCACCTCGGCCTTGGCCAGATGGCCGGCGAAGCGGTTCCAGTCCTTCGTCCGCGTCAGGGGACGGTCGATTCCCGCCGAGGACACTTCCAGCGTCCACATGCCAGGCAGCGGATCCTCGACATCCAGGACCGCACCCACCGCGTGGCTGATCTGCTCGCAATCCTCGATGCTGATCAGGGTGCCATCGGCGCGGTCGGCCATGATCTGGACCGTCGGGCTTTCGCGGCCAAGGATCGCGACCCGCACCAGTTCGAATCCCATGTCCGCCACGACGGGCGCCACGATGGCGGCCACCTTGGCATCCAGGCCGGTCAGGAAAGGCAGATCTGCGTCCAAGACAAAAAAGGCGGCCGGTCAGGCCACCCCCCAAAAAGCGGAAGATGAAGGAATGGTGCGGATATAGGGCACAACGCTCCGCTCTGCAAGGTCCCGGCGCGGGGGCGTCACACAAGCTCGTGTGCGGCACATTACATTACAATAAGATCGTTCTTTCGATACTTGCACGCCGGCCATCGTCACCCGCATGATGCCGGACATGACGCAGGTGCCAGATCCCGCGACACGACCCGCACCGGACGAATCCGGCCCCGGCAGCCGCCGGGCGCTGTGGTACGGGCTTGCGGCGGGCGTGATCGTCGCCGCAGGCTTCAGCGCGCGGATGGCGAACGACAGCCCGCAGCGCGCGCCGGCCCCTGCCATCAGCGACGGCACGACCGCCGGGGCCATCCCCGCGGCCGCCCACACCCTGACCGCCGCCGAGCAGTTCGCCATGATATCACCCGACAACGCCCCGCAGGCATTGGCGCAATCCGGCCTGACGCCGAACCAGCAGGCGACGATCCTGGCGGGTATCCGGCGCCGCGAATACCGTCTGGTGCGCATGCCGATCTATGACGAGGCCGGCACGGGCGGGGTCGTCACCGTACGGTCGGGTGGCATCGCCCAGACCGTGCCGCTGGGCGCGCAGCCGCGTGTCGTGCTGCTGCCGATCCGCATATCCGGCGAGGTCGACATCACGCCGGTCGCCGATCCCGGACCGGCAGGGGTGGCGCCAGGGGCCATCACGGTGCTGGGTCCGACCCCGTTGCCCGTCATCCATCGGGACGAAATGCTTGTGCTGAATGTGATCGTTCAATGAAGGCGCTTCTGCCCGCCCTGAACCGGCTGATGCCGGTGATGATGGTGATCTTCCTGATCCTGGCGAGCCTGCAGGCCGCGGCGTCGCTGCATCTTTCACTCGCCAGCCTTGCGCATTTCATGGAATGGTGTGCACCGGCCTTTCCCGTGCTGACGGCCGGGAGCAGCCTTCTGGCCCTGGCGGGACTGATGTTCGAGACCCGCGCCGAACGGCTGGCACGCAAGGGGCTCCGACGCCGACGGGGATGGATGATGGACGTATTAGCCAGGCTGACAAACCGCACCGCGCTGGAAGAGATGATGGCGCAGGAACGCAGGGAAACGGTCATCGACGCCGAGGAGCTGGCGGCGGGGATGCGCGCCCGCGTCATCGGGCAGGACCAGGTGTGCGAGGACATCGCCGCCCAGCTGCGCCGCCGCATGGCGTTGCAGGTGCGCGGCAAGCCGGTGGGGATCTTCCTGCTGGCCGGCCCGCCGGGCACCGGCAAGACCTACCTGGCCAAGCAGATGGCCCGGCTGCTGGACCGGCCGCTGCTGCATTTCGACATGACGCAGATGAGCTCGCCGCACGCAGCGACGCAGCTGTTCGGCTCGCCCAAGGGGTATGTCGGGTCCGACACGTTCGGCAAGCTGACCGGCGGCCTGAAGGAAAAGCCCGACGCCGTCGTGCTGCTGGACGAGATCGAGAAGGCGCATCCCGACGTCTTCAAGAAATTCCTGACCGCGTGGAATGACGGGCATGTGACCGAGGCCTCGACCGGGCAGCAGGTTTCGACCGTGCGGTCCATCTTCGTCCTGACGTCCAACATCGCGACCGAGGCGCTGTCGGAAATCGCCGATCGCCTGGCGGACGAGCCCGACCGCATGCGCGCCGAGTCGGTCGAGGCCCTGCGCCAGGCCGGGTTCGCCCCGGAAGTGCTGAACCGCCTGGACCGGATCTTCGTCTTCCGGTCGCTGACGGGCCTGGACGTCGCCCGCGTCGCGGCGCTGGAGATCGAGGCGATGATCGACAGCTACGGCCTGAAGGTCGAGACCGGCGGCATCGACCCGACGCTGCTGTTCGAGGTCATGCGCCGGCAGAACCGGATGGGCGCGGCCGCCAGCGCCCGCGACCTGGTCCGCTCGATCGAGGACATGATGAGCGATTCGCTGATTTCCGCCCGGCAGCAGGGCGCCAAGCTGGTGCGCGTCGTGTCGGGCGAAAACGGCGTCACTGCCGAAATCGCGAACGATGCCGAGGCACAGCGGGCACGGATCGCCCGCTGATCCGTCCCTCCCTTCCCTTGTCCCGGTTCGTCTGAATGTCCGCTGCCTCCCGTCTCTGGCACCGTGCGCCGTTGTGGCGCACGTGCGTGTTTTCCATCCTGATCTTCACGGCGCTGACGCTGCTGTATCCGCCGGCGTACCTGACGCGGGCGATTCCGGCGCTGCAACCCGTCATCGACCGGATCAACCGGACGCTGGGCCGCACCACGCCCGCGCCCGTGCCCGATACCCCCCCCCTGCCCGATGCGCCGCCGGATGCGCCGGCCGGCCAGCAGGCCGACGGAGCCGGCGCGCCGCCGGCCGGCCCGGGGGGAACGCAGGTCGCGGCCCCGCCCATCACATCGGACCTGTCGGGGGCGATTCCGTTCGCCGGGCGCATCCTGCCGCTGCCGGCGGGGATCTGGCATCCGGTGCTGACGACGCAGAGCGGCCCGCACGGCGAATTGCTGAGCAATGTCCTGGTCCGGGCCGAAGGCGGCGTCGTCACTGGCGTGGTGATCGCGCGCGGCAGCACGCAATCCCTGCCGCTCTCGACCGTCGATGCCATGAACAACGGCTGCCACGACGACCGGAATTACCTCTCGCGCCTGGTGACGACCGATCCCAAGGTAATGGAATGCTGGTTCACCGGCCACGTCCAGATCGAGGGACAGCCGCTGAGCGACAGCGTCGATATCCAGACCGCCTTCAACCGCCTGCATGTGCTGGGCTTCCCGATTCCCTACATCATGCTGGTCGCGACCTGGGATTACGCCGAAATCTCCGCCGACCACGGTGCGAATATCGAGAACGTGACCATCCTGCTGAGTCCCGCGCGCAAGGGCACGATGACCCTGCCCGCCCCGCCCGACCAGTGGATGAAGCAGCTTCTGCCGAAAAACCCGGGGGCCGAACGCTTCGTGCACCAGGCCAATGACTGGATGGAGGGCTGGACCGCGATGCTGCGCCGCGGCTTCCACGGTACCCTGTCCGCGGGCGCCCCGGACCTGGCGGTCGCCGCGCGCGATCCGGCGTCGGTCATGAATGCGGACTGACATGCGGCAAGGGCTTTGTGCCCTTGACCCGCCAAGGGGCGTATCCCCCTAGGAAACCCAAACCCGGGATTTCATAAAACGAATGGGATGCAAGGGCCGAGGCCCTTGCCGGGTTCGGGCAGCGCCCGACCTTCCTTCACCCCTGGCGCAGAACGTCCGAGATATCGATCAGGAAATCCAGCACGGTCCGGGTCCGCAGCGGCAGGGTGCGCGGGCCGGTATGCACGGCATAGAAGGGCAGATCGGGGACCGACCATTCGGGGAACAGATGCACCAGATGACCGGCCGCGATTTCCTCGCGCACCTGGAAGGACGGCAGCAGGCCGATGCCCAGGCCGGCGACGACGGCATTGAGCACGGCCTCGCTGCTGTTGGCGCGGAAGGGGCCGCTGGCGGCGACGACGCTTTCCTCGCCATTGCCTTCGAAATGCCAGTCGTGACGGGTGCCGCCATAGGTGTAGGCGATGCAGGGATGGGACAGCAGGTCGCGCGGATGTTCCGGCATGCCGCGCCGGGCCAGATAGTCGCCCGACGCCACCGCGATGCGCCGGACCGTGCCCAGACGGCGGGCGATCAGCGAGCCTTCGGCGATTTCGCCGACGCGCACCGCCAGGTCCAGCCCTTCCTCGACCAGGTCGCCGAAGCCGTCGCGCATGATGAGTTCGACCGACAGGTCCGGATGCTTGTCCAGCAGTTCGCCCAGCCGGCCGGTCATGTACAGGCCGAACGCCGTGGTCACGCCCAGCCGCACCAGGCCGGAGACCGAGGCCCGCCGGCGGCCCAGCGCGGTTTCGGCGGTTTCCAGGATTTCCAGGACCTCGTAGGCATGGGGCAGCAGGCTGCGCCCGTCCTCGGTCATCATCAGGCTGCGCGTGGTCCGGGCGAACAGGGTCGCGCCGTAATGGGCCTCGAGCAATGCGATATGCCTGGAAATCGTCGGCTGGCTGGCCCCGGTTTCACGGGAAACCGCCGAAAACGAGCCCGTCGCGGCGACGCGGACGAAACTGTGGAGGGCAGATAGCAGGTCCATGGCCACCGATTTTTCAGTATTTCAATGAACGCCGTTCTAAACTTCGGTTCATTTATGCACAATGTAGCATAAAACAGCGCCGACATGTGCCAGACGCATTGGCCAAATGTCGTCAGATCAGGCGATCAGGGATGCCCGCTGCGCCCCTGCCGACGCTGTCCCGTCAGGAACCGGGCCTCTGCCATGCGCGCCAGGCGCACGAAGGGCAGGCCCAGCAGCAGGTATGCCGCGCCGATCAGAAGGCCGGTGCCGAAATAATCGTAATAGGTCGAGGACAGCCGGACATAGGTCTGGCTGAGTTCGGTCAGGGTGATGACGCTGACCAGCGACGAGTCCTTGAGCAACGAGATGAAATCGTTGGTCATGATCGGGATGACCATCCGCACCGCCTGCGGCACGACGACGAAGCGCAGGGCCTGCATATGCGTCATGTTCAGGGCCAGCGCGGCCTCGATCTGCCCGCGTGCGACCGATTGCAGGCCGGCGCGATAATTTTCGGCCTCGTACGCCGCATAATTCATGCCCAGCGCCAGCACGCCGGCGACGAAGGGCGACAGGCGCAGCCCGATGCCCGGCAGGGCATAGAAGATGAACAGGATCTGGATCAGCAACGGCGTGCCGCGCACGATTTCGACATACAGGGTCGCAAGCATCGCCAGCCAGCGCGGCCCGTAGCGCCGGGCCAGCGCCAACGCCAGCCCCAGCCCCACGGCCACCACCATCGCGCAGGCCGACACCGCCAGGGTCAGGACCGCCCCGTGCAGCAGCAGCGGCAGGAAGCCGACATAGCGCGCCAGCCGCGCGTGCCAGCCCGTAGTGGGCGCGGTGGCCTGCATGTAGTGCTGCCAGGCGTCGGGAGCGACGTCGGAAGTGCCGTGATCGCCGGTCAGGTCCGCCATTTCGGGCGTCCACAATTTCCACCGCGCCAGGATCCGGTGCAGTTCGCCGTCGCGCATCATCGCGTCCAGCGCGCCGTTCACCTGGTCGCGCAGGGCGGTATTGCCGGTGGCGAAGGCGACGCCGTAGGAAATGCGCCCGATCGGGCCGCCCACCAGCTTCAGGTCCGGATCCGGCGCGCCGTAATAGAGCGAGATGGTGCCGTCCAGCAGCACCGCGTCCAGCCGTCCGTTCTTCAGGTCGGTATAGGCGTTGGTTTCTTCCTCGTAAGACCGGACGCGGACGCCGGGATCGGCCTGGAGCAGCCGTTCCGCCGTCGTGTCCTTCAGCGTGCCGACCACATGGCCGCGCAGCGCCGCCAGGGTGTCGAGTCCCTGCTGATCGCGGCGGACGGTGATGCGTTCAGACGTCACGTAATAGGGACGGCTGAACGCGACGCCCTGTTCGTGTTCCGGCGTGATCTCGATCCCGTCGATCACCATGTCGTACAGGCCGCGCTGCAGGCCGGGGATCAGTCCGTCCCAATCGTTCTGCACGAACTGCGTCGGCCGGCCCAGGCGGCGGGCGATGGCCTGGGCGATTTCATATTCATATCCGATCAGGCGCGACTGATTCGCCGGATCGTGAAAGACGAACGGCACATTCGCCTCGGCATCCGACGCCCAGCGCAGCGGCGCCGCACGGGCGATACCCGCAAGCCCTGTCACCATCATCAGCAGCACGGCCATCAGACACGCAGAAAGTATAAATTTCGGCCAGCGGACGCGGTTTGCCGAGTGAGAGTGCCGCGAAGCGGCGCGCCCGGCATGTGTTTCCGAGCATCGGAGCGAAGCGGCCTTATCGGCCGTGAGCACCGGAGCGCAGCAAACGCACGTCGGATCGCCGGCAGACATCGTCGCCGGGCCCGCATCCGGCAGCAATTTCGGCCAGCAGACGCGGTTTGCCGAGTGAGAGTGCCGCGAAGCGGCACGCCCGGCGTGTGTTTCCGAGCACCGGAGCGGAGCGGCCTTATCGGCCGTGAGCACCGGAGCGCAGCAAACGCACGTCGGATCGCCGGCAAACCGCGTCTGCTGGCCGAAATTCACAGGACGGATCTCAGGAAGCGCCGGGTCCGCACGTCCTGTGGCGACACATAGAGAATGTCGGGGTCGTCGATTTCCACGATCTCGCCGCCTTCCATGAACACGACGCGGTCCGACGCCGCGCGGGCGAAGCGCATGTCGTGCGTCACCACGATCTGGGTCATGCCGTCTTCGTCCAGGGTGCGCATCACGGACAGGACCTCCTCGGCCAGTTCGGGATCGAGGGCCGAGGTCGGTTCGTCGTACAGCATCACGTCCGGACGCATCGCCAGTGCGCGGGCGATGGCGGCGCGCTGCTGCTGGCCGCCCGACAGGGTGTCGGGATAACGCGCGGCGATGGCGGACAGGCCGACCTTGTCCAGCAGGGCCAGGGCCTCGGCCCGGGCCGTCTCGGCGGGCAGGCCCTTCACCCGCATGGGCGCCAGCATCACGTTGTCCAGCACGGTGCGGTGGGGAAACAGGTTGAAGGACTGGAACACCATGCCGACATGCGCGCGCAGGCGATGGGCCGCATCCTCGTCCGCGCGGGTCCAGCGGCCGCCGGTGCGGGTGATGGCGACGTCGGCGATCGTGACCGCGCCGCCATCGGGAATTTCCAGGAAATTGAGGCAGCGCAGGAAGGTCGATTTCCCGCAGCCCGAAGGCCCGATGATCGACACCAGTTCGCCGCGCGTCACCGACAGCGAAATGCCCCGCAGGACCTCGTGCCCGTCGAAGATCTTGCGCACCTGTTCGGCGCGCACGACGGGTTCGGCAAAAAACGCCGGCCCGGAATGATCCGGGCCGGCGCGGTACTCGTCAGACAGAGAAAAAAGCGGCTCAGGCAGCTTTGGTCATCCCACGCAAGACGTACTGGAGGATGCCACCATGCCGGTAATACTCGACCTCGTCCAGCGTATCGACGCGGCAGAGCAGCGGCACTTCCTCGGTCGTGCCGTCGGCGCGGGTGATCGACATCGTCAGCGTCATGCGAGGCGTGATGGTGTCCAGGCCCTTGATGTCGATGACCTCGTCACCCTTCAGGTTCAGCGTCTTGCGCGTCATGCCGTCCTTGAACAGCAGGGGCAGGACGCCCATGCCGACCAGGTTGGAGCGATGGATGCGCTCGAAGCTTTCGGCGATCACCGCGCGAACGCCCAGCAGCAGGGTCCCCTTCGCCGCCCAGTCGCGCGACGAACCCATGCCGTATTCCTTGCCGCCGAAGACGACCAGCGGCACGCCTTCCTGCTTGTACTCCATCGCCACATCATAGATCGAGCCTTCCTTCCCGTCGGGGAAGTGCTTGGACAGGCCCCCTTCGGTGCCCGGCAGCATCTCGTTCTTGATGCGGATGTTGGCGAACGTGCCGCGCACCATGATGCGGTCGTTGCCGCGACGCGACCCGTAGGAGTTGAAGTCCGCCTTGGAAACCTGATGTTCCTTCAGGTAGACGCCCGCGGGCGCGCTTTCCTTGATCGCGCCGGCCGGCGAGATGTGGTCGGTGGTGATGTTGTCACCCAGCAGCGCCAGGACGCGCGCGCCGACGATGTCGCCCTTCGGCTTGGGCTCCGGCGTGATGTCCTGGAAGTACGGCGGATCCTGCACGTAGGTCGAGGTCGGATCCCACTTGTAGGTCTCGGACCCGGTCGCGACCTTCAGGGCCTGCCACTCCTTGGTGCCCTTGCTGATCTGGCTGTAGCGGTGGATGAATTCCTCACGCGTGATGGAGGAACCGATCAGGTCCGCGATCTCCTTGTTCGTGGGCCAGATGTCCTTGAGGTACACCGGCTTGCCGTCCGTGGAAGTGCCGAGCGGCACGGTGGTGATGTCCTCGCGCATCGTGCCCAGCAGCGAGTACGCGACCACCAGCGGCGGGCTGGCCAGGTAGTTGGCGCGCACGTTCGGGGAAATGCGGCCCTCGAAATTGCGGTTGCCGGACAGGACCGACACCGCCACCAGCTTGTTGCCCTCGATCGCGTCGACGATGTGGTCTTCCAGCGGGCCGGAATTGCCGATGCAGGTCGTGCAGCCATAGCCGACGGTGTTGAAGCCCATCGCGTCGAGCTCTTCCGTCAGGCCGGCGCGGTCCAGATAGTCGGTCACGACCTGCGAGCCCGGGGCCAGCGACGTCTTCACCCACGGCTTCGGCTTCAGGCCCAGCGCACGGGCCTTCTTCGCGACCAGGCCGGCCGCGATCAGCACCGCCGGGTTGGACGTGTTGGTGCAGGAGGTGATGGCCGCGATCACCACGTCGCCGTGGCCGATCTCGTAATTCGTGCCGGCCACCTTGGCCTTCTTGTGCGCGTCGGCGGCCGGAACGCCCAGGCCGCCGGTCAGTTCGGTCTCGAAGGCGCTTGTGGCGTTGTTCAACGGCACGCGGTCCTGCGGACGCTTCGGGCCGGCGAGCGACGGGACGACGGTCGACAGGTCCAGTTCCAGCGTGTCGGTGAACACCGGCTCGGCGGAGTCGGCCGTGCGGAACATGCCCTGGGCCTTCAGATATTCGGCCGTCAGGCTGATGCGGTGTTCGTCACGGCCGGTCTGGCGCAGATAATCCAGCGTCAGGTCGTCGACGGGGAAGAAGCCGCAGGTCGCGCCGTATTCCGGGGCCATGTTGGCGATCGTCGCGCGGTCGGCGACCGGCAGGTGATCGAGCGCCGGGCCGAAGAATTCGACGAACTTGCCGACCACGCCCTTCTTGCGCAGCATCTGGGTGACGGTCAGCACCAGATCGGTCGCCGTCGCGCCCTCGGGCAGCTTGCCGATCAGCTTGAAGCCGATGACGTCGGGGATCAGCATCGCGATCGGCTGGCCCAGCATCGCGGCCTCGGCCTCGATGCCGCCCACGCCCCAGCCCAGGACGCCCATGCCGTTCACCATCGTGGTGTGGCTGTCGGTGCCGTACAGGGTGTCGGGGTAGGCGTAGTCCTTGCCGTCAACCTGCGCGGTCCACACCGCCTGGGCGATGTATTCCAGGTTCACCTGGTGGCAGATGCCCGTTCCCGGCGGCACGACCGAGAAATTCTCGAACGCTTCCTGGCCCCAGCGCAGGAAGGCGTAGCGCTCGCCATTGCGTTCGAATTCGATGGTGACGTTCTTCTGCAGCGCCTCGGGCGTGCCGGCGACGTCCACCATCACCGAATGGTCGATGACGAGGTTGACGGGGACCAGCGGGTTCACCTTCTGCGGGTCGCCCTTCAGCTTCAGGATGCCGTCGCGCATCGCCGCCAGATCGACGACGGCGGGAACGCCGGTGAAATCCTGCATCAGGATGCGCGCGGGCTTGAACGGCACTTCCTGCGTGCTGCAGCCCTTCGGCAGCCAGGCGGCGATCGCCTTGGCATCGTCGACGCTGTAGGAGCGCCCGTCCTCGAAACGAAGCACGTTTTCCAGCAGCACCTTCAGGCTGACCGGAAGTCGGCTGACATCGCCGATCGTCTTCTCCGCTTCAGGGATCGAGAAATAATGGTACGTCTTGCCGTCTACTTCGAGCGAACGGCCCGTCTTAAGTGAATCGTGCCCAACCGACTTCATTGGTTTTTCCTCCGAGGCGTCAGCAACGGATTATCCAATTGAAGCACGACATCCGCGTTCGATGGCGGTGTGATCCATCTGGACAACCGGCTTGATCTCCCAACGGTGGTAGAACATACCCGGACCCGGTTCCGACACAAGCTGGCCCCGGTAACAAGAACGCGGGAAGACCTTGTTCCGCTACCCGACCGGTTCCGCCGCGCACGACCCGAGGAGCATCGTCATTCCTGCCTCCCCCACCCCGGCCCGCCCGCTGCTGGATGTTGAAAATATCTCCGTTTTCCGCGGGGAACGGCTGGTCCTGGACGGGGTCGGGCTGGCACTGGACGCGGGTGACGCACTGCTGCTGACCGGGCCGAACGGTGCCGGAAAATCGACCCTGCTGCGCGTTCTGGCAGGACTGCGCAAACCGGAAGGCGGCCATGTGCTGTGGGCAGGGATCGACGCCCTGGCCGACCGGACGGCCCATGCCGCCCGCGTCGCCTATCTGGGCCACCAGGACGCGCTGAAGGCCGGGCTGACCCTGCGGGAAAACCTGTCGCTGGCGGCGCGCGCGGCCGGGTCGGATCCGGATGAGGCCATGGCGGCGCTGGACCTTTCGGGACTGGCCGACCTGCCGGCCCGCATGCTGTCGGCAGGGCAGAAACGCCGTGCCGCGCTGGCACGGGTGAAGCTGGCGCGGGCACCGCTGTGGCTGCTGGACGAACCCAGCCTTGGGCTGGACAGCCGCGCGATCGGGCTGCTGGACGGGCTGTTTCGCGCCCATCGGGACACTGGCGGAATCGTGATCGCAACCACCCACGTCCCCCTGCCGCTGGCCCACCCGAAATCCCTGATTCTGCCCGATTTGAACGATGCGGCCCGCGACGACGTCCGCGCAACCGTGGACGATGCGACATGAACCTGCCGATCCCTGCCCTGGTCCTGGCGGTCGTGGGCCGCGACCTGCGCCTGGCCGTCCGGCATGGGGCCGACACGCTGGGCGCCGTCCTGTTCTTCGTCCTGGCGGGCGCGCTGTTTCCGCTGGCGCTGGGGCCGTCGCCCGATTTGCTGCGCCGGATGGCGCCGGGCATCGTCTGGGTCTGCGCCCTGCTGGCCGCCCTGCTGCCGCTGGACCGCCTGTTCGGATCCGAGCTGGAGGACGGGTCGCTGGACCAGCTGATGCTGACCGGCCTGCCGCCGTCGCTGGTGGCGCTGGCCAAGATGACGGCGCACTGGCTGACGACGGGCCTGCCGCTGCTGTTCGCGGCGGGGCCGCTGGCGATCATGCTGGGCCTGCCCGCGCCCGTACTGCCGGTCCTGCTGACCGGGCTGCTGCTGGGCACGCTGGTGCTGTCGCTGATCGGCGGGATGGCGGCGTCGGTCGTGCTGGGGGCGCGGCGCGGCGGGGTGCTGCTGCCGCTGCTGGTCCTGCCGCTGGCCACCCCGGCCCTGATCTTCGGCGCGGCGGCGCTGGACGCGGCCCAGACCGGCCTGTCCTGGCAGCCGGACCTGGAATTGCTGGGCGCGTTCCTGGCGGCGGCCCTGCCGCTGTGTCCGCTGGCGGCCGGGGCGGGTCTACGCGCGGCGGTGGAATAACACCCGGAACGCTGCCCTTAGGAGCGAGGCATGAGCAAGGGGATGACAGAAACGACAATACGGATCACGGATCAGCCCTCCCCTGACGAGTGCGCCGCCGTTTTGGACACGTTGAGGCAATTTACGCGTGATGCCGTTCCGGTTCTCGATAATCGTGATTTTGCGGCGCTGGTGACCGCAGACACCGGCAAGATACTTGGCGGTCTGATCGCGTCCTCACGCTGGGGTGGGTTTCATATCGAGATGCTGGCGCTCCCGGAGGCGCTGCGCGGGAGAGGACTGGGCGCCCGTCTGTTTACCGCGGCGGAACAGGAAGCCCGGCGACGTGCGTGTCATCACATGTGGCTCGATACGCATGCCTTTCAGGGCCGCCGATTCTACGAACGACATGGCTTCGAGGTGTTCGGCCAGATCGACGGCCCGTCCCCCTATTATCCCCGATATTTCATGCGGAAGACCCTGGCGTGATATCCGCCGTTACGCCTTCTGTGCGACCACAGTCCTACGGTGCCACCGAGAAGGGCAGGTCGCCCTGCGCCATCCGGCCACCCCGGTCCCAGACCTGCCAGTGCAGCTGATAGGATCCGGGGGTAACCGGGGCGGTGGTCGAGATGGCATGGTCGTCGGGGGACGGCGGCACCATCATCAGCATCGGCGCGCCGGACGGCCCGGTCAGCATCACGCGCGACCGCACGGGATCGAGCGCCGCGTCGAAATGCAGCGACACGGGCACGGTCCCGGCGGTGACGATGGACCCCGCGGCCGGCGTCGCCGAGAGCAGATGCACCCGTGCCGAGGCGGACACGGGCGCCAGCAGGACCGGCAGGACCGACAGCAGGGCAAGACGCCGCACGGACCGGATGCCGACGGCGCCCCCCGCCATGTCAGATATAATGCTCGCTCAGCGGCGCGAAGCCGTTGAAGCGGGTGGAACAGTAGGTCGAGACATACGCCCCGGTGGACAGCAGTTCGATCCGGTCGCCGCTGGCGAGGTCCAGCGGCAGGGCGTAGGGCGCCTTTTCATACATGATGTCGGCACCGTCGCAGGTCGGGCCGGCAATCGCCACGCGTCCGGTCGGCGCCCCATCGCGGGGCGTACGGATGCCGTAGCGGATCGACTCGCCTTCGGTCTCGGCCAGGCCGCCGAAGCGGCCGATATCCAGATAGACCCAGCGCGTGTCGCCCGGCAGGCCGCGCCGGGTGACCAGCACGACCTCGGCCGACACCACGCCGGCGTCGCCGACGATGAAACGGCCGGGCTCGACGATCATTTCCGGCAGGTCGTTACCGAAATGCGCGGTCATCGCGTGGCTGATGGCCAGCGCGAAGCGGTCGATCTCCGGCACGTCCTCGCGGTAGCGGATCGGGAAGCCGCCGCCCAGATTGACCATGCGCAGGTTCAGCCCGGCGCTGGCCAGATCGGTGAACAGCATGCCGACGCGCGCGATCGCGGCCTCGTAGGCATCGGTCGTGGTCTGCTGGCTGCCGACATGGAACGACAGGCCATAGGGATCCAGGCCCATGTCGCGCGCACGCAGCATCAGGTCGCGCGCGCTGTCCAGCGTCGTGCCGAACTTGCGCGACAGCGGCCATTCCGCGCCTTCGTTCTCGACGATCAGGCGGCAATAGACGCGCGCGCCCGGGGCATGGCGAGCCAGCTTCTCCAGCTCCTCGATGCTGTCGAAGGCGAACATGTTGACGCCGGCCCGATGGGCTTCGGCGATGGCCGAGGCCTTCTTGACGGTATTGCCGAAGGAAATGGTCCCGGCCTCCGCCCCGGCGGCGAGGCACAGGCGGATTTCCTCGGCCGACGCGGCGTCGAACGACGAGCCGAGCGATACCAGCCGGCGCAGGATCTCCATCGCCGGGTTGGCCTTCACGGCGTAATAGACGCGCGCCAGGGGCAGGGCCGTGCGCAATGCACGGTACCGGGCCTCGACACGATCGACGTCGACGACCAGGCATGGCGTCGCGGGGGCCTGTTCGGCCAGAAAACGGGCGATTTTGGGAGTCATCGCACCCAAATCCCTTCTGTATGATCCATCCGGGTCGAAGCCGGGCGGGGAGTTGCGAAACGGTCTAACGGACCAGCGACCAAGACTGGGCCCCACGCGGGGGTCCCGATTGCCAGAACGCTTGACGTCGTTGCGTAACCTCAGAGGGCCAGTGGCACGTGCGTTGTTGCGTGGAGAGCGCATATGGGGGCAATCCACCCCGGACGCAACAGAAAAATCGACCCTGCCGCGGGTTTTTTGGTAGGCAGGTCATCATGATAGCGCGGGCGGCAGTTCCCCGGCGCGATTCCGCGGCCCCGCCCGCCCCCAACCCCACACCCCGATTCATGGAGCGCGCTTGATTACTTCCCGGCCGGATGCCCCCCGTCCCGCATCGAACCCGGCTGCCGATATGGGCACCGGCGGCGAGGACTGCATCCCCCCGGCCCGCGAGTTGCACCGGATCTGGAAGCCGGTGCTGCGCCGGATCGTGCGCAACCTGTCGTCCGACCAGATCACGCTGGCCGCGGCGGGATGCGCGTTCTACGCGACGCTGTCGCTGTTCCCCGCCATCAGCACCCTGATTTCGATCTACGGCCTGGCCTTCGATCCGCAGACCGTGGAACCGCAACTGGAAATGCTGCGGCTGATGCTGCCGCCCTCGGCCTTCGCGCTGATCGGCGACCGGATCCATACGCTGGTCGCGCAGTCCCATTCGTCGCTGACGCTGAACCTGATCGTGTCGACCACCATCACGCTGTGGTCGGCGTCCGCAGCCACGCGGTCGATCATTTCGGCCGTCAATATCGCCTATGACACACGGGAAACGCGCAGCTTCGTGCGCTTCCAGCTGATGGCGCTGGGCATGACGCTGTGCGCCATCTGCGGCGCGGTCATGGCACTGGCGGTGCTGGTGGCGCTGCCGGTCCTGATCGATTTCGTCCCGGCGCGGCTGGGCATGGCGCCGCCGCCCTGGTCGGTCGAACTGCTGGTCCAGATGGGCGGCCCGCTGCTGATGCTGCTGTTCGTGCTGGCGGCGTGCACGCTGCTGTACCGGTTCAGCCCGGACCGCGCCATCACGCGCTGGGTCTGTATCCTGCCCGGATCGGTCGCCGCCACGCTGATCTGGATCGCATCGTCGGTCGGGTTTTCGTACTATGTCAGCGCGATCGCCAGCTACAACGCCACCTACGGGCCGCTGGGCGCGGTGGTGGCGACGATGATGTGGTTCTTCGTTACCGCCTACGTGATCCTACTGGGAGCGGAGCTGAATGCCGGGCTGGAGGCGGAGATGAACCTGCGCCCCCGGAAGGGGGAGCACGACGCGGGCCACCGGCCGAAAAGCCCGGCCGGGTAAGGCTCAGTCGGCTTCGGGGACGGCCCGGCCTCGGAAAATCCGGCCGTCCGGCGGGTGCCTGGACAGCGGGTGCGCGTATCAGCGACGGCGCGGTTCGCCCGGTGCGGCGGCGGCGATCGCGTCCGCGCTGGTGTCGCCGGGTTCGGCCTGCGCGACCTCGGTCACCGGTTCGATGACCACATGGGCGGTGCCGGAATCCAGCATCCCGATCCGCGCGGCGGCGGCGGGCGACAGGTCGATGATGCGGCTGTGCAGGAACGGTCCCCGGTCGTTGACCGTCACCACGACCGAACGGCCGGTATCCTGCGAGCGGACCAGCACCCGCGTGCCCATCGGCAGCGTCGGGTGGGCCGCGGTCAGGGCATGCGGGTCGAACGGATGGCCCGAGGAGGTCCGGCGCGCCGGACGCAGATGGCCATACCAGCTTGCCACCCCATGTTCGGACCAGGACAGGGCCGAACGGCTGGCGAGCATCAGCCGATGGGACCGCCGGGCCAGGGCCGCGCGGACGGATGCCGCCCAGGCGGTCACCGGATGGCCGGCCGTCGCGCCGGCGATCGGTGCGTCGCCGGCCGGCGTATCGGAAGGCGGCGCGTCGGAAGGCGAGCCATCGGTATCGGCGCCAGCCGCGCCGGCGACGAGGGGCGCCTTATTTTCCGCCAGGGCTGTCGCTTCCCGGCCACAGGCGGTGGAAGCGAACGCGAACAGGCACGCCACCGTCGCCAGCAGCCGGCCGCCCGATCGTATCCGTCCTGTCTTCCGGTCCTGTTCCAGAACGTTCCCCAATCCTGTTCGGTCATTCGCCAATAACAAAGGCCATACAATAAAATCGGAACAGCAAATTCAAGGTTTTTCCGCCACGCGCGCCCGGGCACGACCGGACGGCATCCTGGCATTTCCTTAAATAGTGTTGCCGATTCAGTGTTCTCGGGGTGAAATGTGGCGATTTTCGGTCATCATTATTGTGCACCGCACCCGGCGATTCATCCCCGTCGGGCGTTCGTCGCAGCCGCCGGCGCAGGGGCCGCCAGGCGGCGAGCGGCGATCATTCTCTTGGAACGGAATGACGGTCGTGCTACGGCGCCTGTCACAATGGTGCGCCCTCTCATCGCGGTCCTCAACGGACCCAACCTCAACATGCTCGGACTGCGCCAACCGGAGGTCTACGGTCGGGCGACCCTGGACGACGTGGAGCAGATCTGCATCCAGGCCGCCGAACGGCTGGACGTGGCCATCGACTTCCGCCAGACCAACGGCGAAGGCGAGCTGGTGTCCTGGGTCCAGGAATGCCGGAACCGCGCGCGGGGCATCGTCATCAACCCGGCCGCCTATGGCCATACCTCGATCGCGCTGCTCGACGCGCTGCTGGCCGTCGACCTGCCGGTGATCGAGGTGCATATCTCCAACATTCATCGGCGTGAGGAATTCCGTCACCATACCTACTGCTCCCGCGCGGCCGCAGGCGTCATCTGCGGGCTGGGGGTGCGCGGGTATGCGCTGGCGCTTCAGGCGATGACCGACATGATTCTGGACGAGGACGATCGATGAGCCGACTGCTCGTGGACGCGGATGCCATTCGGGCATTGGCTGAAATCCTGACCGAAACCGGCCTGACCGAGATCGAGATCGCGGAGAAGGACAACCGCATCCGCGTGGTCCGCGCCGCCGCCGGCCAGGTCCATGCCCTGCCGGCCGCCGCCCCGGCCGCGATCCCCGCCGCCGCCGCTGCCCCGGTCGCCCCCGTCGACCCGGCCAAGCATCCGGGCGCGGTCACCAGCCCGATGGTCGGCATCGCCTACCTGGCGCCGGACCCCAGCGCCCCGCCCTTCGTCACCGAAGGCCAGGCGGTCGCGGCCGGCCAGACCCTGATGCTGATCGAGGCGATGAAGACCTTCAACCAGATCAAGGCCCCCCGCGCCGGCACGCTGAAGGCGCTGCTGGTCGCATCGGGCGATCCGGTCGAGTTCGGCGAAGCCCTGGCCATCATCGAGTAATGTTCGCCAAGATCCTCATCGCCAATCGCGGCGAAATAGCCCTGCGGGTCCTGCGCGCGTGCCGCGAGCTGGGCATTCGCACCGTGGCGGTCCATTCCACCGCCGACGCGGACGCCATGCATGTCCGCCTGGCCGACGAGGCCGTGTGCATCGGGCCGCCGCCGACGCGGGATTCGTACCTGAACGTCGCCGCCATCCTGTCGGCCGCCACCATCACCGGTGCCGAGGCGATCCATCCGGGCTATGGCTTCCTGTCGGAAAATGCCGATTTCGCCGAGACGGTCGAGGCCCACGGCCTGGCCTTCATCGGGCCGACCGGCGCCCATATCCGGATGATGGGCGACAAGATCACAGCCAAGACCACCATGCGGGCGCTGGGCGTGCCGCTGGTCCCCGGGTCGGACGGCGCGCTGGCCAGCCTGGACGACGCCCGCGCGGTGGCCGAGCAGGTCGGTTATCCGGTGCTGATCAAGGCGACGGCGGGCGGCGGCGGGCGCGGCATGAAGGTCGCCCACACCGCCGACGAGCTGGAGGAGGCCTGGAGCGTCGCGCGGACCGAGGCCCGCACGGCCTTCGGCAATGACGAGGTCTATCTCGAAAAATACATGGACCGGCCCCGCCATATCGAGCTGCAGGTTCTGGCCGATGCCCACGGCAACGTGGTGCATTTCGGCGAGCGCGACTGCTCGCTGCAGCGGCGGCACCAGAAGCTGCTGGAAGAGGCCGGGTCGCCGGCCCTGACGGCGGAACAGCGCGACGCCATCGGCGCCACCGCCACGGCGGCACTGCGCAAGCTGGGCTACCGCAACGCCGGCACGCTGGAATTCCTGTATCAGGACGGGCAGTTCTGCTTCATCGAGATGAACACCCGCCTGCAGGTGGAACATCCGGTGACCGAAATGGTCTGCAACGTCGACCTGGTGCGCGAGCAGATCCGCATCGCCGCCGGCCAGCCCCTGGGCTACGACCAGTCGGACGTCCGTTTTTCCGGCCATGCGATCGAGTGCCGGATCAATGCCGAGGACCCGGCGACCTTCCTGCCGACCCCCGGCACCGTCACCGTGTTCCACCCGCCGGGCGGCCTGGGCGTGCGCATCGACAGCGCGCTGTATGCCGGCTATCGCGTGCCGCCTTATTACGACAGCATGATCGGCAAGCTGATCGTGCACGCGCCGACCCGCGCCGAGGCCATCGCGCGCATGCGCCGCGCGCTGGACGAATTCGTGATCGAAGGCGTCAAGACGGTGATCCCGCTGCATCGGCAGATCCTGGACGATCCCGAATTCCAGAAGGGCGATTACACCATCCACTGGCTGGAACGCTTCGTCGCCTCCCGCACGTAGCGGTCCCGGCAAGGGCCCCGGCCCTTGCATCCCGTTCGTTTCATGAAGTCCCGGGTTTCCGGATGGACGCCGCGCGTGGCTCCGGCCATAGGGAACTGATCGGTGTGCCGAGAAACGCCGGCATCATCCCCGCGGCGCCGAAACGCCCCCCTGTCAACCCAGGGCGGAATCCAGATAAGGGCTGGTGGCGTCGAAGAACATCTGGTTGGTGTCGAGTTCGTACGAGATCACGTTCAGGCTCGACAGCGCGCGGTCCATTTCTATCCGGGTGGCGAGGTTCGCCTCCTGCCCCGACTCGGCGGTGATCCGCTGGATCGCCAGCTTCGCCGCCCGTGCCGTGCGTCCGTAATGGCCGCCATAGCGGCCGCTGAACTGCGCCATGCGGCCCATCATTTCCTCGATCACCTTGCGGGCCTGGGGCGGCAGGACGTTGCGCGCCAGGATCGCGCGCAGGCGGATGACGTTCAGCCCGATGGTCATCGCCGACAGGATGCCCTTCAGGTAAGCGTCGATCACCGGTTCGGGGGTCCGTTCCGCATTGGTCAGCAGCCGCACGAAGCGATCGACATTGCGTTCGACGACATAAAGCGGCGACGGCAGGGTGTGCGAGCGCGCCAGCAGCCGCAGTCCCTTCAGGATGCCGGTGCGCATCTGCCAGCGCATGCCGTTGGTGTCGAACGGCAACACCAGCCGGAACGTCCACATCGCGTACCACAGCGCCAGGATCAGCGGCATGGCGGTGTTGAAGAACGAGATTTCATCCAGCCGGGCCTGGTTGGCCGGCCCGACCAGGATCGGCAGGAACAGGTTGTACGACACCGCCGCCAGCACGATGGTCGGGTAGGCGAAGGCCAGCCCCCCCGCCAGCATGGGCAGGCTGAGGCAAAGGGCCAGGATTTCGTAGGTCGACGGCGTGGCCAGCGCCCACAGCACCAGCACCGCCGCGGCGCCCACTGCCCAGAAGGCCCCGGTCAGGAATGCCTGGGTGGCCAGCGCCGGCTTTTCCAGGGTCGCAAACAGGCTGCACACGATCGAAACGAACATCAGGAACAGCAGCCCGTCGCGCCAGCCGGTGGCGATCCAGATCACGCCGGCGCCGAAGATCGTCACCGAGGCCCGCAGGCTGTTGGCCAGCGCCTGCTGCCAGTCGCGGTAGGTGCGGATCCGGTAATGGAAATGATCGTGCGGCAGGGGGTGGAGGCTGGCCTCGAACTGGATGATCGCCTGTTCCAGATCGTCCAGCATCGCGTCCAGCGCGTGCTGCAGCATCCTTTGCCGTTGCAGGGCCGCCGCCGCGTCCGCGGCGGCCGGGGGGCGGACATCGCTGCCCATTTCGTCGCCCAGCGAATCCGCGATGCTTTGCCGGCAATCGGCCCGCAGCGCCGCCAGCCGGTTCAGGACCGACGGGATGTCCCGGCCTTCCAGCCGGCCGGGAAGTTCCAGCAGGAAAGTCCGCACGTGCCCGGCATTCGCGTCGAACCCATCGCCCGGCGCGCCGCCGGGCATGTGCATCAGCGCCGCGAGATCCAGTCCGCGCGACAGCAGCACCGCGACCCGTGCCAGGGCCGCGCGGGCGTGATCGCCTTCGTGGCCGTGATGGCGGCCCATCTCGACCTCGGCGAATTCGATCTGGTCGCTGAGGGTGGTGACGGTGGCGAAGACGCCCCGCGCCCGCGACAGGGCCTGGCCGTCGCCGGCCAGCAGCGCCGCCAGCGACCGGGCCGCGCCGTCGATGGCGGTCAGGAAGTTCCGCGCCAGCCGGTCCCGCGCCCGTTCGCCCAGCCGGAACTGGAACAGCGCGGACACCGAGGATTCCAGCACGATGCCCAGCACGATATAGGTCGCGCGGGCCATGGCGATCTGGAAGATGTGTTCGGGGTCGGCGATGCCGTCCAGCGCGATGATGGCGTAGGTGAAGCCGCTGGCCCGCATGCCGTGGATACGGTAATTGGTCATCGTCGCCGGGCCCGGCAGCAGCGTGCCGACAAAGCAGAACAGGCCGATGCCCACCGCCAGCGCCACGATGAACAGCAGCGGCGCCTGCGGGAAGGCGGCGACCAGCGCCACCGCGCAGATCGTGCCGACGACCATCCCGAACAGGTGCCAGCGCGCCTTGGCGACGCTCTTGCCCCGGGTGCCCTGGGCAACCATCCAGACCGTCAGGGCCGCCCATTGCGGGCTGCCCAGTTCCCACCACAGGGCGATGCCCAGCGCCACCAGCGACGTGATCGTCGTCCGCAGCGCGTAGCCGAAGGTCAGCAGGTCGGGGGCGAACAGCCAGCGGAGATGGTCCTGCCGCCGGGGGGCGCCCGACCACAGGCGGGCCCACAGGTCGCCCATCCGGGCCCGGGCCAGGGTCAGCGCAAGACTCCTCATCCCGGCATCCGTGCTCCCGCCTGCGACGCCGCCCCTGCGACGGTTCCCCTCTGCCTGTCTAGATCACACGACCTTTGCCCGGCAGGCAACGATCCGCATAACAGACTTCCCCAAAGCGTATTTTTCCGGCCGGCGGAAAACTGCCCGGATCAATCGTCGTAGGACACCAGGGATTCGACAGGGATATCCAGGCGGTCGCGGCCGCCCAGCGCGCGGATTTCGATCAGGGTAGCGGCGCCGACGACGTTCGCGCCCACCTTGCGCAGCAGCGCGACCGACGCGGCCAGCGTGCCGCCGGTCGCCAGCAGGTCGTCCATCACCACCACCCGCTGCCCGGGGCGGATCGCGTCGGCCTGGATGTGCAGGGTGTCGTTGCCGTATTCCAGGTCGTACTGGTGCGACACCGTGGCGCCCGGCAGCTTGCCCGGCTTGCGCAGCATCACCAGCCCGCAGCCCAGGCGGCTGGCCAGCGGGGCGGCGGTCAGGAAGCCGCGCGATTCGATGGCGGCCAGCATGTCCGGCGCCCAGGGCGCGACCGCGCGCGTCATCCGGCCCATGGCCACCTGCCAGGCGTCCGCATCCCGCATCAGGGTGGAGATGTCATAGAACAGGATGCCGGGCTTCGGAAAATCCGGAATGCCGCGAATGTGCTGCTTCAGGTCCATCGTGGCGGTCGTCATGTCGGTGTCCAAATCCATCCCATGCGAAAACCGGCCCTGACCTGACGTCCGGACCGGAGAAAATCCCGACCTGCTGTAGCCCGCCGCCGTCGCCCCCCGCAAGCCCGCAGTGCCGCCAGCGCCGCCGGCATCCACGGGCGGGCCTTAATGAAGGATGGGCACGTCCGGCGCCGTCGCGCCGGCATCGCGCGGGCGCGTGGGCCGCAGCAGGACCATCAGCATCATGATGACGGCCCCCAGCAGCATGACGCCCGCCATCGGCACCGGGGTGCTGCCCGGCAGCATGCCGACGACGGCCCCGGCCACGGCGCCCAGCACATATTGCAAGGTGCCGATGAAGGCCGCGGCGCTGCCCGCCAGGCGGGGATGGTCGGCCATGGCCCCCACCGTCGCGTTGGGGCCGATGATGCCGGTGGTGCCCAGCGCCAGCATCATCGCCAGCACCAGCGGAACCAGCGCCAGGCCGTGCAGGACGGCGCCCCCCTTCATGACGAAGGCCATGACGATCGATACCACGGTCATCGCCACGGTCCCCAGCACGGCCGCGCCCACAGACAGGCCCAGGATGCGGGTCGCGTCGATGCGCCCCACCAGCATGCCGTTCAGCTGCGACGCGCCGATCATGCAGACGGCGAACACCCCGAACAGCATGCCGAACTGCGCCGGCGAGAAGCCGAACAGGTGGATGAACACCGACGGCGCCGCCGACAGATAGGTGAACGACATGAAGCAGGCGAAGCCCGCCACCAGGGCATTGGTGATGAACCCCCTGTCGCGCACCAGCAGCAGGTAGCGGCTGGCCAGCGCCACCGGCGACATCACGCTGCGTTCGCCCGGCGGCAGGGTTTCGGGCAGCACGCGCGCGACCAGGAAAGTGCAGGCCAGCCCATAGACCGCCGACGCCCAGAAGATGGACCGCCAGGTGGTGAAGGACAGCACGAAGCCGCCGATGGTCGGCGCCAGGATCGGCACCACGCCCATGACCAGCACCAGCCGCGACATCAGGCGCGCGGCCTCGTTCCCATGCGACATGTCGCGCACGCAGGCGCTGGGGATGACCAGGCTGGCCGACGCGCCCAGCGACGCCAGCAGCCGGAAGCTGGAGAACGTCCAGATGTCCGGCGCCAGGGCGCAGCCGACCGAGGCGAGGGTATAGACCAGCGTGCCCACCAGCATGGGCATCCGCCGGCCGAACCGGTCGGACAGCGGGCCCATCGTGATCTGTCCCACCGCCAGGCCGACGAACCAGATGGCGAGCGTCATCTGCGCCGATCCGGCCTGGGCGTGCAGGGACGCCTCCAGCGCCGGGAAGGCGGGAAGATAGATGTCCGTCGACACGGGACCGACAGCGGTCAGAAAGCCGAGCAGGATCGCGATCCAGCTCATGGGCGTGGCAGTCTGAACGGCGGCAGGGGCATCGTCGGATCTCGCGGCTATCGCGGAAGACGCCATGGCGGCACTCCGTAAGAGATCGTCGGGCCCTACTATCCCAGCGGCCCTTCGCATTTCATCACCTAAATACAGTAAGGCTGCAATTCGCTGTACGCGGTGCATCCACGCAACAGCCCGCCTGCCTTGCCGCCTGTCCACGGAACCCGCCAAACCCGGCGGGAACGTGGCGGTTTCAGGACATGTCCCGGGCAGCGCCGTCCATCACGCCGCCGCCCCGCCGCATCAGCCGGAGGCCGAGCGCCCCGGATGCCGCGAACAGCAGCGCCGCCAGCGCCACCTGCCACCCGTGGCCGATCCGCGCGCCGCTGCCCAGCAGGACGAAGACAATGGTCTGCGGCAGGCTTCCTGCAAGGGTCGCCAGAAAAAAGGACCCCGCCGGGGCGCCCGACACCCCGGCCAGCAGGTTCACCATCAGGGCCGAGCCCACGGGCAGCAGGCGCAGGGTCAGGATGGTGGCGAACGGATTGGCCGCGACCAGCCCGTCCAGGCGCGCCAGCCGGCCGGTCAGACGCCTGCGCACCGCCGCCCGCCCGACGCCCCGCGCCCAGGAAAAGCCCGCCATCGCACCTGCCACCGTCGCCGCCGTCGCGAACCCGACCCCGGCCAGCGGACCATACGCCACCCCGGCGGCGAAGCAGACCGCCTGACGCGGCAGGCCCACGGCGCAGAACACGGCGGCCACCAGCAGGAAGACCGTCCGCCCCCAGGCCCCGTCGCGCAGCAGCGCGGTATCGGTCATCAGCCCATGCAGGCCGGGGGCCAGGCGCAACACGACACCCACCGCCATGAACGCGGCCACCATCAGGGCCGGCCGCGCCAGCGTACGCATCCGGCCGGGGGCAGCACTCGGGGGGGCCGGGGGGCATGACCGCCCGGCCGCGCCGGCCGGGGGATCGGAATACGGCATGGCTTGCGCCCTAGCACCGCCTTGCGGCCGGCCGCAAGGGCAGTCTAAATCGGCCGCATGTCCACAAGCATCCCCTTCCGTCCGGCCGGCGGCCGCGACGACGCAACGCCCATGGCCCTGCGGAACCGCCGCCGGGTATCGGCCTGGCTGTTCGCCGTATGCTTCATGCTGATCGGCATGATCGCGCTGGGCGGCTATACCCGCCTGACCGGATCCGGCCTGTCGATCATGGACTGGCGGCCGGTCACCGGCATCGTGCCGCCGCTGACGCATGCCGAATGGGAACGGCAGTTCGCGCTGTACCAGACCATTCCGCAATACAAGATCCTGCATGACGGCTTCGGCCTGTCGGGGTTCCAGAAGATCTTCTGGGCCGAATGGACGCACCGGTTCTGGGGACGGATGATCGGCCTGGTGCTGCTGGTGCCGCTGGTCTGGTTCGCGGCGACCGGCGCGCTGACGCGCGGGCTGATCGCACGGCTGGTCCTGTTCTTCGTGCTGGGCGGGCTGCAGGGGGCGATCGGCTGGTTCATGGTCGCCTCGGGCTTCAACCCCGACAGCACGGCGGTGGCGCCGGTGCGGCTGGTGCTGCATCTGTGCTGCGCCTTCGCGCTGTATATCGCGATCCTGTGGACCGCCCTGTCCGTCCGCACGCCCACCGCCCCCTTCATCCCGGCCACGCCGCCGGTGGTGCGGACCCGGCGGCTGGTGTGGACCGCCACCGTGCTGATCGGCATCACCATCATCGCCGGCGGCTTCACCGCCGGGACGCATGCCGGATTTACCTACAACACGTTCCCGCTGATGGACGGCCGCCTGGTCCCGGCCGGCTATGCGCGGCTGACGCCGTTCTGGCTGAACTGGTTCCAGAACATTCCCGCCGTCCAGTTCGACCACCGGCTGCTGGCGACCGCGACCGCACTGACGATCGGGGCCTGCGTGTTCACGGGCCTGCGCACGCCGCAGATCGGCAAGCCCGCGCAGGACGCGCTGATGCTACTGGGCTGGGCCGTGCTGATCCAGTACGCGCTGGGGGTCACTACCCTGCTGCTGGTCGTGCCCGCCTGGGCCGGCACCGTGCACCAGACGTGGGCCGCGGTCCTGCTGACCGTCGCCATCGTGACCCTGCACCGCCTGCGCGGCGTCGGCCGGCCCTGATACCGGGCCCGAGGGCGCGGAGGAGGATCCAGCGGGAGACGACGCGGAGGCGGCTGCCGCAGGCGAAGGGATTTCGGGCGTGGACGGGCGCAGCGGGGGCTGTTCGGGCGGCGGCACGGCAGCCGGCGGGGTGGACGCCACGACCGGCGGAACCGGGGATGCAGGAACCGGGGCCGCTGGGACCGGAGCCGGGGACACGCGGGCCGCTGTGACCGGGCCCTTATCGTTGGCCGGGCCCTTCACGTCGTAAGCGTTGAACGGCGGCAGGGGCTGGGCCGGCGGCTGGTCGGCGCGCGGATTGCGGTCCAGCACCACGCGGGTGTCCTGCGGATAACGGTTCATCAGGCCCAGCAGGGTGCCGTTGGTCCAGCCGAAGCCGACCTGCATCGGATATTCGCCGCCGCCCTTGCCGCCGGTCGGGCTGATCACCGGGTTCACCACGTCATATTTTTCCAGCAGCACGCCGGATTTTTCATAGGTGCCGATCACGCGCCCCATCCAGCGCGTGGCGATCTCCTGCGCCAGGTCGTCGATCCCGTACTGGTTCAGGCCCTTGATCGCCATCCATTGCGTCGGCGCCCAGCCGTTGGGAGAATCCCATTGCTGGCCGCTGACCCGGTCGGTGGTCGTCAGCCCGCCGATTTTCAGCAGCCGGGCACGCAGGGTCGCGGCGACGGCCTGCGCCTGGTCCGGCGTCGCCATCTGCAGGAACAGCGGCATGACCGTCGCCCCTGACAGGACCGGCGACAACGCGCCCTTCTTCCAGTCGTAATCGAAGAAGGCCCCCTGCCTGTCGTCCCACAGGACGCGGCGGATGGCGTCGATCCGCGCCGTGGCCTCATGCGCATATCGATCGGACAGGGACGTGTTGCCGTTCAGGGCGTAGGCGTGGGACAGGGTCTGCTCCAGATGCGCGATCAGGCAGTTCAGTTCGACCGTCAGCAGGTCGGTCGTATGGATGGAGGACAGCGTGTGCCCGTCCGCGAGCCATCGGGACGAATAATCCCATCCCGTCTCGGCCCCCGCGCGAAGGTCGCGATAGACCTCCGCCGCCGGGCGGTTTGTCGCGGTGGCGGTGGCGATGTCCTCGGGGTAGCTTTCGTCGCGCGGGGTCGAGAGATCGTCCCAGTGGCGGTTCATCACCGTTCCGTCGGGCAGGCGCACGACACGGCGGTAGGCTGCGCCGGGCGCGGTCTGCGCCGCGCCATCCATCCAGTAATCATATTCGCGCTGCAGTTCGGGCAGGAAATTCGTGTAGGCGACCTGCCCGTCATGCATCGCCAGCAGATCGACCATCAGCGCGAAGAAAGGCGGTTCCGAGCGGCTGAGGTAATAGGTGCGGTTGCCGTTGGGCATGTGCCCGTACCGGTCGATCAGCGAGGCGATGTCGCGCACCATGCTGCGCATCAGGTCGATCCTGCCGTCCTCGTACAGGCCGATCATGGTGAAATAGCTGTCCCAGTAGTACATCTCGCTGAACCGGCCGCCGGGGACGACATAGGTGTAGGGCAGAGGCAGCAGCGAGGAATGGGCCACCAGCGTGTCGGGCGGGCGGCTCAGGACCTCCCACATGCCGGTGATGTAGTCGCGCACGCCCTCGTTCGGGCGGCGGCGATAGGACACGGTCCGGCGCGGCGCGACCGAGAAATGCTGGGCCACGAAATCCTTCAGCACGAACCCGGGGCGGTCCTTCTGCCGGTCGTAGTCGGCCAGCAGCGGATCCGGGGCCTCGTCGGGGATGGCGTCGGCGATGGTCTTCGCGTCGTCGAAGACATGGGCCGCGCCGATGGCCGCGAACAGCCCGTCCAGCGCGATGGAGGGCGGGCGGAGATCCTGCTGGTCGGCCGAGGGCACCGCCACCCCGGGGCCGGCGGGACGCGGCGCCAGCGGGGACAGGTAGATCGCCGGTGGGGGAAGGGCCGCGCCAAAGGGGACGACGGTGGCGACCGGGGGCGGAAAGGGGGCGGGAAGGATCGCGGCCTGCGCGGCGGTATCCTGGATGGTCCCCTGGGCCAGGGCCTGCGCCGCCGCCGGCGCGATTGGAACCGACAGGACGGCCAGCATGCCCGCCAGGCCGGAGAGAGCACGGGCGCGGAACCGTGCGGAGACAGGGAGATGGGTCGGATGGGGCACTGTCACTGGGCGCGGATTCCTCGGTCGGTCAGGGACTTGGCAGGGTCAGGATGCCCTGCGGCGGCGGGATCGGAAAGAAAAACGGGCCGGATGGAGGGAAGTTCACCCGCCCAACATCTGCGGGTGCTGGCCAATCGGACGGTTTCGCCCCATGTCGGAATACGACTATGACTCGCGATGACCGATCCGCCGTCCGGAGACTGCCCGATGCCCTCGCCCTCCCCGAGCCTGACCTCCCCGATCCTGAACCCGCTGACCGCCACCGACCGTCTGTTCTTCGACCGGGCGGGCGCCACCCTGGGGCGCGCGGAGGCCGAAAGCCTGGTCCGCCGCACGCTGGAGGGCATGGATGACGGCGAGTTGTTCCTGGAATATCGCGAGAGCGAGATGATCTCGCTGGATGACGGAGTGATCCGGTCGGCCACCTTCGATACGTCCTCGGGGTTCGGCCTGCGCGCCATCCTGGGCGAGGAGACCGGCTTCGCCCATGCCGACGAATTGAGCGAATCGGCCCTGGCGCGGGCGGCGGAAACGGTGACGCAGGTCCGCGCCGGGCGGTCCGGCGTCATGGCCCCCGCCCCGCAGGCGACCAACCGGCGGCTGTATGGCGACGCCAACCCGCTGGGCGAGACCGATTTCGCATCGCGCGCCGCGCTGCTGTCGGCGCTGGACGGCTATGCCCGGGGGCGCGATTCCCGGGTGGTGCAGGTCTCGGCCTCGCTGGCCGCGGAGTGGCAGGCGGTGCAGATCATTCGCGCCGACGGCCAGCGCGTCGCCGACCTGCGGCCGCTGGTGCGGCTGAACGTGTCCGTGGTGGTGGAGAAGGACGGCCGGCGCGAGAGCGGCGGCCATGGGCTGGGCGGCCGCTATTCCTACACCCGCCTGCTGGACGAGGCGGTGTGGAAGGGCGCGGTGGACGAGGCCCTGCGCATGGCGCTGGTCAATCTGGACGCCATTCCCGCCCCGGCCGGCGAGATGGAGATCGTACTGGGGGCGGGCTGGCCCGGCATCCTGCTGCACGAGGCCGTGGGCCACGGGCTGGAAGGCGATTTCAACCGCAAGGGCACGTCGGCCTTCGCCGGCCTGATGGGCAAGCGCGTCGCCGCCCCGGGCGTCACGGTCGTCGATGACGGCACCCTGCCGGACCGGCGCGGCAGCCTGACCATCGATGACGAGGGCACGCCGTCGGGCCGGACGATGATGATCGAGGACGGAATCCTGACCGGCTATATCCAGGACCGGATGAACGCGCGCCTGATGGGCGTGCGCCCCACCGGCAACGGCCGGCGCCAGTCCTATGCCCATGCGCCGATGCCGCGCATGACCAATACGATCATGCTGGGCGGCGACGCCACGACCGAGGACATGATCCGGTCGACGAAGCGCGGCCTGTATGCCGTCAATTTCGGCGGCGGGCAGGTGGACATCACGTCGGGCAAGTTCGTCTTCGCGGCGTCGGAGGCCTATCTGATCGAGGACGGCAAGGTCACCGCCCCGGTGCGCGGCGCCACGCTGATCGGCAACGGGGCGGACGCGATGACCCGGGTGACGATGGTCGGCGGCGACATGGCCCTGGACCCGGGCATCGGCACCTGCGGCAAGGCCGGCCAGGGCGTGCCGGTAGGCGTGGGCCAGCCGACGCTGAAGATGACCGGGCTGACGGTGGGCGGAACGGGGAAGTAGTCCTCGCCCGGGTCTGCATGAGTTCTTGGCGGCATTCCCCAGGGTTCCGCCGTGAAACCGGCGAAAAGGCGTTCGGTCGTCCAGCTGGAAGACAAGTTACCGAAAAAGGCAGACAAAACCCGCAACCGACCCCAGCAGGATGCCCGGTTCGATAGCCCGCGCGGCCAAAACTGTCGTGCGCGGGAGCCCTATACCTGGTGGGCTCCCGCGACGTCGTCGCAGACGGTGTCCTATCACCCCCTTGAGCCGTCGACCGCCATCAGCTCGGGATGGAACGCGGGGCTGTCGACACGCTTGAAGCCCCCTTTGCCCGACCAGGATCCAGCCATGTCCGTCGAGCCGTCGCCATCTTCGTCGGTCGAATCATTGAAATATTGGTCCACCAGTTCCGGGGTGGGCTGAATCGAGCCGATTTCCAGAGGTG